>NZ_AUXS01000107.1 GCF_001625565.1 Pseudoalteromonas luteoviolacea NCIMB 1944 | reverse complement strand
TTTTATGGCAATAGCAAGGAATAAGAATACAGTTGACATCCACCCCAATTCCCTTCTAGTAAAGATGTGCGCATATCTTCTGATCTTGCATCTGTCGATAGCAGCCAATGTGTTGTTCAACTGACAACATTTGATGAATTTGGCAGGGTGTTCCAACAGTTTGATGACTACCGTCGGCTTAAACAAAGAAATGAATACATAGAAGCACAAGGTGTTCATTTTACCTATCGAGCGGGCCAAGTTGTCATAAAGAAAGAAGCAAGAGAGGGTGCTAATGGCACAATCTACTACCTGCATTCTCGTGAGGATCGCGCTGGACGTGTCACTCACTATAACAAGGGTCGCTTTGCGATGTCGGTTGGTTATAGCGATACGGGTTTCGTTAGCAGCTTAGCTGTGCAAGGCAGTTATGGTTATATCCAATCACATAGTTACCAGTTTGATGGCTTAGGGAATCTGACATCACGTGCACTTTCATCAGATGGCGGGCAAGTTAAGAGCAGCCGATTTGGCTATGACGACCTAAACCGCGTAATCAAAGTCAACGGTGCGACCGAGTTTGCCTATACCGCAAATGGTAACCTGACCACCAAGTCTGGTTGGACACAGCACTATGAAGACACAAGACCGCATGCCATTTCCAAGCGA
>NZ_AUXS01000106.1 GCF_001625565.1 Pseudoalteromonas luteoviolacea NCIMB 1944 | reverse complement strand
TTCCTTGCTATTGCCATAAAAAAAGCCATCCATACTTTAACGTTCAGTAAAGCATAGACGGCTTATTAGACTATTCCCAAATTTGGTTGGGTGTCACATGTATTCCGTTATTGCAACAAAATGCCGATTTAAGCCAGCCCAAAGTCCCCTATGATACGGCTGTACTTTGGCAACATGAAGGAACCGGATGTAGCCTATCCGGTCTTGATTACTCATTTATCAGTTTAAGTACAAAGCCAACAAGCCGCGGTGATGGTTACACGCGCAATGGCGCTTCGCTCTATCAGCATAATGTTAAGTTTGACCTCTGGCCATATAACAACGGCGTATACAGTGGTGCGGAACAAAACTCTTTACTGTACTACGTTAAATAAGCATTGGGCCGACTCGCTAATGGAGTCGGCCTTCTATTTCTGTATCAATAGACGATGAGTAACATTCCGAAACTTCAAAACAGAAACAAATCACACAAACATGTTGGATTAGCTTTTATTTGCTTCTGGCGTTGCTTAAATTTGAGCTTTCGAAGGATTTTAGACATGAGTAACCCAATAACTCTTAGTTAGTTATGGTTAAAAGTTAAGAAAAAATAGGACAGGCACATTTCTTTCTTTTCTTTTTTTGCGACCAAACTCATCGTAAATGTAACCTTTTGACCAGTCACTAGTATATTCGTACGCTAAACGATGCTTTTTATCTGTGTCATACACCCAAGTCGCAACACGTGCGCCGTTAACATTATGAGATGTTTTGCGGCCAAAACCATCGTAGCCAAAAGCTTGTACATTACCATTAGCATCTGTTTGTTTTATCAAATCCCCAAATGCATTGTAGTCATAGGTCCACGTACCACTGTCTAAGTCGGTTTGGCTTACCTTCAAGCCATTAAGTAAGTTATAGCTGTTTTCAATCAGCAAATTGGAATGGGTGTCATCTATTTTTCTCTGAATGGATGTCACCTCAACTTTTTTTGTGTGTCTATTTACTTAATAATCTAGCGCTCTTCAAATTACATTCTGAACTCATAATCACCGGCTTCTGTATATCAAGTTCAACATTGACTTTTTCCCAATTCTTACTTTTTGCTACCTGGTTAACATTTAAGGGCCCATCTACTGTGTGGTCTAAAGTGTTTATAAAATAATATTCACACTCTCCTTTTCCGACCACTTTCAGAACGTCGTTTATAACCTGGGATATAAGAGGTTTCCTTGAAGCATATATTACATTGTCCACTAATAAAAATTGAGATAAAGAAGCTAAAATTATAACGCCTTTGCTTCTCTCCTCCCCCTCGTAGATAATAAAGTTTTGTTCTCCACCCGCAAATGCAAAATAATATTCTGCTGCAATTTCAACGGTACCATCTTTTACGCCCGGACCACAGCCTGACAAAAAAAACGCTATTAAAATGATAATTGTATATCTCATTCTTTCCCTATTTAGTTACTATATACTTTGGTGAGCCTGAATAATGAATTGTAAAATCTAATCCAGATCTTGTCCCCGCAATTGAAGCCAAATAATACCCACCATAAGTTAAAGTGTTTCCAACTCCGTATTGTATCCAAGTACGATACTGCGATCTCAAATTGAGCGTAAAATCATAAGTCCCACTTGATATTTGTATAGAGCCATCAGACTTCATTGCGAACATTAACATGACACCCAATCCTATTTATACCACAACTACATCCCTGCTAGTTTCAAATCACAAATAAACCTCCCCAAATTCAAGTTCCAAGTGCACC
>NZ_AUXS01000105.1 GCF_001625565.1 Pseudoalteromonas luteoviolacea NCIMB 1944 | reverse complement strand
GAGCTAACAACCCAATATAGAATTTTAGATATGGTGGGTTGTACTGGACTTGAACCAGTGACCCTCGCCTTGTAAGGGCGATGCTCTCCCAACTGAGCTAACAACCCATATCTAATTTTACAACAAACATTGTGCATAACACCGCGTTGCTGTGGGGCGCTATTATAGGGAGCCGTGCAAAGGAGTCAATACTTAAAAATGAAATTTTCGTTTGCTTGCTGTATTTATAGGCAAATTAACAAAATTACAATTGCTCTTCATTATAAGGAGTGTAAATAACATAAATTATAAGTGGTACAAGTTATCGTTGTTAGCCCACAAAGAAACGACAAATTGTGATTTGGCTTAGTCAGGGTGAATGGATTATTGTTCTTTATTCAATTCCAATCTGGTTATTTTAAGTTATTAAGTTAAAACAATGTATGTGAATGAATCAGGGCAGGGGAACCCCTGTCTTTCTGTATAAAAATCAAACTAAAACAAGCGCTTTGATTGAATGTTTGGAAGGTTTTGTATATATTGTGTCCTCTTGGGCGCTTTTTGAAGCAGTTAGAAAAAACTTAACTAAAAATTGTTGACTTTATTTTCCTCCCTGCATAGAATGCGCCCCGCACTCAGCGATGCACGGTGACAAGTTCCCGTATGCAATAAGGGGCTATAGCTCAGCTGGGAGAGCGCCTCGCTGGCAGCGAGGAGGTCGGCGGTTCGATCCCGCCTAGCTCCACCAAGCATAATCGTTGAAAAAAGTCCTAGTGACATTGTTTAGTTTTAAACTTCGAATGTTTAAAATTGAATTTGTGTCCCCTTCGTCTAGAG
>NZ_AUXS01000104.1 GCF_001625565.1 Pseudoalteromonas luteoviolacea NCIMB 1944 | reverse complement strand
GGATCCATCTCGCCCAATACCATCAAACTCAACTGCGCCTCAGCCGTCATCCTGACAAAAGTCAGGATCCATCTCACTCTATGCCATCAAACTCAACTGCGCCCTGAATATGGATCCCGAGGCAAGCTCGGGATGACAGTTAGGTTACACTTCAAAACTGCAACGAATTATCGACAATACAACGTCATCCTGACAAAAGTCAG
>NZ_AUXS01000103.1 GCF_001625565.1 Pseudoalteromonas luteoviolacea NCIMB 1944 | reverse complement strand
CAATCATCGAGTAATAGTTACGCGTTAACTAATTCGATATACGAATATTAAAAAGCCGCTCATAGAGCGGCTTTTTTTATGTTTATTTTCTGCTTTAACGGCGGTTAAAACTGCTCATTTCACCTTGCGCAAATTGAACGTACTCGCTTCGCTCGCTGTCGGTAACCTTTTGCACCTCGTCATCCTGAACTTGTTTCAGGATCCATGTTTTTTGATGTTAGCTAGGTTTTAGAGGTGATTGCTTTAGCAATGGTCAAAATGGCT
>NZ_AUXS01000102.1 GCF_001625565.1 Pseudoalteromonas luteoviolacea NCIMB 1944 | reverse complement strand
TGGACCCTGAAGCAAGTTCAGGGTGACGAGTTTAGGTTCAGGGCTACGGGTTTGGATTCAGGATCACGGGTTTAGGTTCAAGATCACGAGTTTAAGTTCAGACTAACTATGCACATCCCTGCCTATTCGTCATTGTGGGCTTGCCCCGTAATCCATGTTTAGTAATGAATGCTGTGGGCCCTGAAACAAGTTCAGGGTGACGAGTTTAGGTTCAGGGCTACGGGTTTGGATTCAGGATCACGGGTTTAGGCTCAAGGTCACGAGTTTAAATTCAGACTAACCTGCCTATCCGTCATTGTGG
>NZ_AUXS01000101.1 GCF_001625565.1 Pseudoalteromonas luteoviolacea NCIMB 1944 | reverse complement strand
AACTCAGCAGGCTACACAGTTACTCAAGGTGCAACTGACTATGTTGAAGGCCAAGATTATCTTGGTTCATCGGCGGATCAATTTGGCTCAAACAGTGAGATCAAGGTAGAAGTGGGCGAGCAAGCAGCGCCTGAACTTATCTTCACTGAGCAACTTAGCACTGGCGACAAATCCATATCAGGTCGTGTATTTGTCGATATCAACCAAGATGGCACCAACAACGGGAATGACTTTGT
>NZ_AUXS01000100.1 GCF_001625565.1 Pseudoalteromonas luteoviolacea NCIMB 1944 | reverse complement strand
CTCACTGCGTTTGCTGCCGTAGGTCTTTTGGACGTTCATCACCTAGCGTAAAAAGAGCGAATTCACTTTGCTAACCTTTTACATCTTAGTCGAAGCTAAACTTGTCTATATCTCTCTGCTGGAGGCAGTAGTGTTTCGGGCTCTGGATGAAGGTTATCCACAGTTATATGTGCATAACATGTGTGTCTAGGCTGTATTTTTTGAGGTTAACTAAATAAATAAATTTATTAAGAAAAAAGCGAAAAAAACGCTTGCGCCAATCTTAAATCTCCCTATAATGCGCA
>NZ_AUXS01000099.1 GCF_001625565.1 Pseudoalteromonas luteoviolacea NCIMB 1944 | reverse complement strand
ACTTTGGTTTGCGTTTTCTCTTGCAGCCCGCCGTGTCAGTGGATGCGCATTATAGGGAGATTTAAGATTGGCGCAAGCGTTTTTTTCGCTTTTTTCTTAATAAATTTATTTATTTAGTTAACCTCAAAAAATACAACCTGGCACACATGTTATACACATACAGCTGTGGATAACCCTCATCCAGAGCCCGAAACACTACTACCTCCAGCTGAGAGATATAGACAAGTTTAACTTCGACTAAGATGTAACGTCTGCGAGCGAAGCAAGTGCGTTCAGTTTGCACAAGGTGAAGTGAGCCGTTTTGGTAGTTGCTAAGGCTACCACCT
>NZ_AUXS01000098.1 GCF_001625565.1 Pseudoalteromonas luteoviolacea NCIMB 1944 | reverse complement strand
CTACCTAAACCACAGTGGCAGGCGCAAACAGCCTATCAGGCGCCACAAGGTGAGCGCGAGGAATTGCTGTGTCAAACTTGGCAGCAGGTGCTTGGACACAGCCCCATAGGTCGTGATGACAACTTCTTTGCACTGGGCGGTGATTCCATTCTCAGCCTACAAATTGTTGCTGCGATGCGCCAACACGGCTTTACCCTTAGCCCTAAACAGGTTTTTGAAGCGCCGACAATAGCGCAATTGGCCATCGAG
>NZ_AUXS01000097.1 GCF_001625565.1 Pseudoalteromonas luteoviolacea NCIMB 1944 | reverse complement strand
TGGATTGCGGGGCAAGCCCACAATGACAGCCTTGGCAGCTGTGACACTCCTTAAGCTGTGCCATTCCCATACGACAGGCCCTCACCTACACCAAAAACCGTTGCCATGAACCAGAGACCCCCCTCCTGACCCAAAGTTCGTCATCCTGAACTTGTTTCAGGATCCATGTTTGAATTACTATAGAAACTTAAGCGGCTTACACTTTTTAAACAGAGCTATTATTAGCCTGCATCAACTTAACTTCGGCACGAGTAGGAGCATCACCTAAGTGAAATGATTGAAGTGTAACCTCATCGCCGAAAACATCTTGAAGCAATGCCTGATATTGTGCAGCAGTGCGCTCAGGTGATACTGTGAATATCTCTTTTAGCTCGCTCCTTTTAATACCCCTTGCATCCGCCTGCGCCAACAAGTGCTGGCCCACATCTATATAGCCATTTTCGCCACGGCTCGCGACTACTTGACCACCCACACTGAAAATCTCGGTTTGAGGTGATTGCTCAAACAGAACTTTACTTCGATAGTATTTTTCTTGTTGCAACTGTTGATTAAGCTCTGACTGCTTTAAGCTATCTACTTGTTTTCTAACAAACTCGTTGTATGAATAGCCATGCATCTGTTCAAACAGTTGTGCATTTGAAGGTCCCTCACCTGCCTCAAAAAATTGCACCTTGGCACCATCTGGATACATTTCTTTCACTAGCCCCTTCACTTTTTCAGCATCAAACCCCGCTTTGCGGAAAATTTCTTCCGCTTTACTATCTGTGTAATACACACCGCCGTCTTGAGTCTGATAAGATACAACATTACCTTCGACATATATGATGGCATTCATTTCCTTTTTCTGGCCATTTGACTTGAAATAGTTTTCAGTCTCCTGCACTGACATGAAAGACTCTTTAATATCTGCTAGCCAGCTCACCTCATCTTTCGAAAGCTGTACGATATCCTTCTTCTCAAGCAGGTAAATAAGATTGGCCTTACCCCTGACATCGATACCTTTAGCAGAGTTCGCACCTGACTCATCTAGTTTAAATTCACCTTGAGTGGTTTGTGCTTTATTTGCAGTATTGGGTCGATAGCTATACTGCGTGCTGTTTGTATTTGAAACCTGCATTGTCATCTCCTTTTGATGTCTGCACTGTTAAATGGCTTATCACCGCCTCAAAGACTCCAAAATCAAGTAATAGAAACCAAACTTTAGTGCTCTTGTTATTGCACGAAGGCTGTAAAGTAAGGTGGTAACCTCTTATTTAGAAGTAATACTCAGCAATAACCGCACCATATTTTTAGTTTGAGGGTTAATTTAAAAAAGCAGGATTATTCTATGGCCCTTGGACAAGGGCCTATAATTGAACAAACATTGAAATTACATATTTATTAGCTTTTAAAACAAGGAGCTCCAGCACAAAAGCTTTATCTACGGCATTGAACAGCAGAATAAGCAAACCTAGCCCCTCAATAAAACCAAAAGCACATTATCATTTATTTAACAAACCACCATTTATATAAATTAAAATAGCCATATACCACAAATAATTTTGTTACAAATATTCTCTTGAACAAGATATTAAATAAATAATAAATTTCAAAATAAAAACAAGGAAATAAATTGCCAGTTACAAACCAAACTAACTATGAGTTTTATCCTTTCCCACTCTCTGAGTTTTGTATTCGATACTTATGTGGTGGTGATTCAATGCGCCAACTCAGACACGTGAGCCGTACCGAACTTTTACTAGCAAGATTAGGGCTTGATTACCCCGAAGGCGCTTTATTGGATATGAGGATTAACCGCTTCTCTCATGCAGTCGAGCTATTTTCAAATCTAGCGTTGTCAAAAAGCACATTATTGGAAGCGCATAGCACGCTAACTGGCACTGATACTCGTGGTTTTAGAAAAAATGAATCCTGGATTGGCCCAGATAAAGCGTCATCCAAATACCCCGAAGTCGCTTCTGTGAAAGAGATCGACCAAGCACTTTCATATTTGGTAGATGACCACAACTCAAGCAGTCATTTACAGCCATTGCAGCACGTATATTCATTTATGGAATTGCTATCCATACACCCATTTCAAGATGCAAATGGCCGAGTCGCCCGTGCTTTTCATATTGCACAAGAGCGTAAAATGGGGATACAGGTACCCGCCACACTTTATCGGTATAAACACGGCGAAAACGAATTATATATAGGTGAAGCTCATAACTTTAAAGCCTCCCCTAAAACCTATCTAACCAATACAGAATTTTGGCAACGTGCTTACGATTGGTCAGACTTTGCAACAGAAAAAATCCTAGAGTTAATAAAAAACGCAAAAAACATTCTCGATACCCAAACGTTATTAACTCCCTTGAATTCGGTAGATATCTCTATCATTAAACACCTTTGGCAACAGCCAATCACTACCCAAGCATATATATCTCAGACTTTAGATTTACCCATATATGATGTTGGTAAGTCTATCAATACGCTTGTTTCATATAATATTTTGCAACCAAGCCGTATAAAAAAGCGAACCTTGCAGCCTGTATATCACAATGTTGCACTGGTTAATTTGTACAAGAATGTTGAAAAACTACTTTTTAAGTAAAAAGGATATTATGAAAACATTAGGTAAAGCACTACTCGGTAGTGCAATTTTATTAGGTGGTGTGCAAGAGCACCCGACAGATGAGTTTTTAGATGACAATGAGAGCCTGATCAGTGCTGGATGGGGCTGGGGCATGAGTAAAAGCCACGCATCAACAACCGACTGCGACTCATCTGATGCAACTGGGGGATGCGAAGAGAATCAAGAAGCATATGATGCACATGCTCGAGAGTCTCTAGAAACGATTCACGATCGAATGACTGTATATGGGGATCCCGACGCCGCGCGCCGCCAAAACGAACTTGAGGTTATGATGGCACTCATGCGCACAATCGATACTGGGCCAGCCATTGATTATGACTCGTACGGCTCTCAAAATGAAGGCGAAGACCATGCTTCCGACGATAACTTGTGCGGTAACCCAATTGACTTTAGATGGGGTAAAAAAGTCGAAACGTTTACAGATTATACAGGTGGTGATTTTTCTCCCTTATCTATTCAACGTAGTTACGACAAAAGCGTTGACCGATATGGCATCACAGTAGGCATATTTGGTAAAAGGTGGAAATCTATACTTGATATGCATGTTGAGTTTACTCGGTTTAATACGGCGAAGCTTAATATGCCACATGCCAATAACTTTGGTGATGACTATCATATGGTCAAAGACAACACAGGTGGTTACTATTTCGATAGATCTCCTGATACCGTATATCTCGAAAAAATCGCCAGTGGATTTAAGCTCGAAATGTCGGATAACTTAACGGCCTACTTTAAATCGGACGGTCGCTTAGACAAGCTTGAATTTGAACACGGTCGTTCCCACCAGTTTCACTACTCTAATTCATCCAGATACTTTACAAAAATCACCCACTCTTCAGGCTCTAGTTTAACTTTTACTTGGAATAATGGCCGTGTAAACACGATTAAAGATGGACTGAATCAAACGTATCAATATAGTTATAACTCTATGGGTTTGCTCACCAAAGTGTCTTTTCCTGATGGCAATAACACAAGCTATCAATACGACAGTAATAAAGACCTGACAGGGGTTTTTTATAACAATAAACAATATGCATGGTTTAAATATGACAGCGGTATTGGCAAACATGCCGTTGAGTCGAGCCATTATGGCGGTATCGATAAGTACACATTTAGCTATACTAAAAACAACAAAGGGATAGACGGTGTTACCGTAACCAACCCGCTAGGTAGAAAGAGTGTCTATTCTATTGATAACCTTCACAAAAGTGGGACCCCAGTCGTAGAACTTGAAAACGGCTTGCCTACTTCAAATTGCGCAGCTTCTACTAAAAAATACTGGTATGACAATTCAGGGCATGTCTCAAAAGTAACTGATGAAGAGGGGATCACAACCGATTACCTTTATGACTACAAAACTGGCAAGCTAAAACGTAAAACACAAGCATATGGTACGAGCAATGCGTTTACAACTCACTACCTTTGGCATGCGGACTCAGGGTTAATTAAGGAAGAGAAAAACCCCAACTTCATCAAACAGTTTACTTATAACGACAAAAACCAAGTCCTAAAAGAAACATTCAGGACAACTGGATCTGATGGTGAGCCAATACGCTCCTATGAAATCAATAACTCTTACTCTTTTTATAGCAACGGTAATATTCGCCAAGTTCGATCAGTTAACGACAGCGGAGAAAGCGCAACGCAAAACTATAATTCTAAAGGACAACTAACCACAACAAACGATCAGTTTGGCACTGCGCACACATTCAACGCCTACGATGCCAATGGCCGATTGACCAAAGAAACATTGCCGTCGGGTCTGGTAAAAACCTATACCTATACACCTAGGGGAGATGTTAAATCAGTCAAAGAAACAGGTCCGGGTATTAACCGAATTACTCAATATAGCTACAATGAAAAGCGAAAGCTAACAAATGTGACCTTACCAAACGGCACTCAACGCACCTATTATTATGACCGTGCTTATCGTCTAATTGAAGAGCGTAACAGTGCGGACAATTCAACTATAAAATATACGCTGGACAATATGGGGAACGCCAAAACAGTGCGTTACTATAAAAACAGTACAGCCCCCTATCGCACTATTTACTATTCATATGATGAACTTGGTCGTTTAATATCTAAGACAGAAGGAAACAATAACAATCGATATAAATATGACAAAATTGACCGACTTGTTAGTTTTACCGAAGCTGACGGTCAGCAATATGTCTTAAGTTATGATGAATTTAGCAGGCCTTTACAAAGTGTAGATGTAACAAATACATCAATGACTTATGGATATGACACTGTCGGCCTCGACTACATTAGAGGTGCCAACAATCAACTCACCAGCTTCACTCTCAATGGCTTTGGTAAAGAGCTCAAAGAGTCTAGCCCTGATCGAGGCAATGTATCATACGAGTACTACAGTCCGAGTCAAAAACTCAAAAAGCTAATCACTGGACTCGGTACCATCAATATTCAATACAGCAAAATCAATCAAGGTGAAAAAGTAACCAAATCATTTATCGGAGGATCTGAGTCATACCAGTTAAATTCAAGAGAGCTGCCGACAAGTTATACCGATAAATCAGGCAATACAACCCTAACGTATAATGCTTTTGATCAATTGATTGAAATGCGCAAGGTCATAAATGGTGGAAGCAGAAATGCAATCTACACGACCAAATGGCAATATGACGCCTACGGCAGGCTCACTTCAATAACTTACCCAAATGGTAATAAAGCTAACTACACTTACAACGCTGCCGGTATATCTAGCATTACCGCAACAATAAATGGCCGCAGTATCCCAATTGCGAGCAACATCACAAAATTACCTAGCCTTGGCCTAAAATCGCTCACATATGGTAACGGCCTGACAAGAAATATGACTTACGCAAATGGTCAAGTTCGAAGTATAACGGTGCCGAATGTCCAATCTTTGACTTATACAAGCCAAAAGGGCGAAATCACACACATAGATAACCACATCAATTCAACAAATGATTGGACCTATACTTACTCGAAAGGCAGACTCACAGATATACTGAAAAACGGTCGACCTCACTCCTCCATCAGGTATGATCAATCTGGTAATCGAACCAGTGTGAACCACTCAGGTACTACTTTAGAAACATACCGTTATCAAAGTAGTTCAAATAGACTGTTAAGTCGCACAAAAGGGTCCAACACGGTTAGATATAGTTATGATGCGAATGGCAATATCAAGACGCAAAGTCTCAATTATATTAACCAAAACTCGTATCAATATGACATCCAAAGCCGCTTAACAGGTGTCAGCAACAAAGGGAATTATATCTATGATGCATATAGCATCAGAGCCATTAAGCAATCTTCGGGTGTAGAAACTCACTTTATTTACACACCAGAGTCAAGACTGCTGTCTGAGAATGGCAATGTAAACTATGTCTACCTATTTGGTATGCCTGTTGCGATGTTGAAAAATAATCAGGTTTACTATATTCACAATGACCACCTTGGCCGACCTGAAGTAGTTACAAATAGCGCAAAAAACATTGTATGGCGCGCCCATCTAGAGCCTTTCACTCGTACTGTTGTACACAGCACAATTGGCGAGTTTAACCTCGGTTTTCCTGGTCAATACTTGGATACGGAGTCTGGGCTTTGGTATAACATTAACCGATACTACGACCCGACAACGGGCCGATATATTCAATCTGATCCAATTGGTATGTCTGGTGGCATAAACACCTATGTGTACGTTGGTGGTAACCCTGTCAAATTTACCGATTTACTTGGGTTAAATCCAGATATCAACTTAGTACCAATGACACAAACTAAACATTGGCGAGCAATGTTCAGACATGTTGACAACAGTCCAAATGATTTCTCAATTGGTGCACATGGCAACCCCGGTCAAATAATTAATGAAATAGGTAAGCCTCTCACACCTGCACAGCTTCTTTCATTGATGAAATCGAAAGGATATGATGGTAAACAACCAATTAAACTATATGCTTGCGAAACAGGTAAAGGCGGTGATGCTTCTTTTGCACAGCAATTGGCCAACTTAGCTGGACAACCCGTAACGGCTCCCAACAACCTGTTCGAGATTTATCCTGATGGTTCGCATGGCGTGGCAAACGGTGGCTCATGGGTAACGTTAAATCCAAATAAAGGTCAATAATGCGTAATATTGCTTTAATTATTGTGGGCCCCACTGTGTCACTTGCAACCTTTGCACAGGAGCTAACTACTGAGTTGGCGCTTAGCGAAGCGTTTAGTATTTCAGCTACCAAACTTGAGGCAAAATATAATTCTGTTTGCTCTATTGTTGAGATTGACTCCCCTTTGCATTTAAAGCGACATCAAGCTTATTCTGAGCTAACGGTCACAGCTGAAATGTACCAAAGTGATGGAACCTTGATATCATCGACGTATTTAGACACCCAAATTGAAAGAAACAAATATGTGTCTTTGGGGTGTTTACCTATCCATACTAAATACAGAGTTAAGATTAACTTCGACTACAGCCAAAAAGGTGTCTTGTATGGTAGAACACAGTCTTTGAGCATAACAAATTTAAGCAATTATTTGGGTACACAGAAAGCCCCTTAGGGCTTTCTATCTATTTCTCTTATTAGGCTTTCTTGTTTAGTAAGAGAAATATTTCTTACTGCTACTATGATATGCTACTGGCATCACCTACCCGTTTTGCATTCAAGGACCATTCATGACTATCGAAAGCTATATTGCCCTCTTCTTTGCCATGTTCATTGTTGGCATTATTCCCGGCCCTGCCGTTATCGCAATAACAACAGCCTCAATGACTGGAGGATTCCGTCGTGGTGCAGCGATAACCGTAGGACTCGTTTTCGCTGACTATGTATTTATTTTATTGGCGGTTTCTGGTTTGGCATATATCGCAGAGTCAATGGGGAACGCTTTTGCGATTATAAAATATCTTTGTGCGGGCTATTTAATTTGGATGGGCGTCAACTTATTTTTCTCAAAACCTTCACTGGCAGAGCAAACCGTTCCTAACAATAAGCACCATATGGACATATTAACTGGCTTTTTGCTTACAATGAGCAATCCAAAAGCCATTATTTTTTATGTTGCACTGTTTCCGGCATTTGTCGATTTTAAGACCATTTCCACAGCAGATATTTTAGGTATTTTTGCCTGCGCAACCTTAGCATTTGGCTCTGTTAACTTAGGTTATTCGTATGTCTCGGCCAAAGCCAAAAAGCTGGTCTCAAACTCAAAACGTTTGAACATATTTAACAAATTAGCAGGTAGTTTACTGTCCGCCTCAGGCGTGACGATTGCCACCAGAACATAAACAGGATTAGTTAAGGTCGCCAACATGGAACTGTTGCTAGGCATAATCGCATTCACGACGTCACTGATAGCTGCAATCATTGGCTTTGGTGGCGGAATGCTCCTTATCGCAGTGCTTCCCATGTTTTTAAGTCCCGCTTTAATCATCCCCATTCATGGTATTACACAGATAGCCAGCAACACATCAAGAGCGCTGTTTTCGATTTCTTATGTGAAGTGGTCACTATTGCCTGCATTCTTCATTGGGTCAGTCATTGGGACTTTGCTATTTGGTTTGGTTCTATACAACTTACCTACGACTTATATCCCTGCGGCAATTGGCCTCTACTTGTTGCTCAACATTTGGTACAAGCCATTTGCAAACTACGTTAGCCAATTCGAAAACTATTATGTCATCGGCGTGCTGCAAACTGGCTTAGGTTTATTGGTAGGTGCCACCGGGCCTTTGTCTCTTTCTGTACTTACTAAACAGCTCAAATGTAAAGATGAAATCATCGCCACCAGTGCTGTCTTTATGACTCTCAGCCATTTGGCAAAAGTGCCTGTTTTTGCAATGCTTTCGTCAACACTTTTACAAAGTGGCTCACTCATCTTATACATGGTTCTTGGATCCATTGCGGGGTCATACTGTGGCAGCAAACTGCGACTCTCTAGTAATAACGCAAAGCTCATTTGGGTTATCAAGCTCACGCTGACAGCACTTGCGATAAAAATGTTGGTTTCATTATTCATATCACAGCCTTAACAGTTTTGTAATGGCAGATAAAGCTGATTGAGCGCCTATTTAATTATAATACAAATGTAGCGGCTACATGTGTCCACACTCAATCCATAATCTTACGATACACTTAAGATGTTTTAGACAAGATAGAGAAATAACATGCGCTTGATCCCATTTGCTCTTGCTGGTTTGGTTACTTTGACCGGGTGCCAATTTAGCGATAACGACACCCCGGAAATCACCGTTGTAACACCTACACCAGAGATTAAAAGTAATTTAGAAATAACTGATATTTCAACTGGTCCTTTGGATACTTTGGAACCAAATGACACTGTGAAAACATACTACACAGTCGATGTGACGGGTTTTAATAACGTCGATGTCGAAGTTCATTTTTATCTAATGCACTCAGATGAACTAGATATTCAAAACGACCAAGAAACAGCCATTGAAGATATTCAGCAAATTGCAGTTGTCGAGTTAACGGGGCTTGCGCAAGGTGCTTCTGAACATGAGATTGAACTAACCCTGCCCAATTCACTGGAAGGTGGCAACTATCACATCTTGGCGCAAATTGATCCCCATGACCTGCATGTCGAAGACGTTGAAGAAGACAACCACCCTTCTGTCGATCATGACCCTCACTTGGAAGGTAATTTCCCACACGCTGACATTGTGGTACGAGAGCAAGCTGGCCACGACTACAAACTTCTAGGTGCAGAATTCGGTCAAGCTGCATTGATCCTAGATACACCAAATTCCGATAATGGCGCAAGTGAGCACCACACCGATTTGATTGGTTACTTCGAAGCGGACTATGAGGGTGCAAATTTAGGCCTATCCCACATAAAAGCAGAAGTAATGGTCGCTGGTAACTGGGTTAGCACACACTTTTGGGACGCGACGGCTGGCAAATATACAGACACACTTGCTCATGAATTTACTGCTGAACTGCACAACGAGCATATCGGTTTTGATATCGCTCTAGAAGCTGACCTGTTACAAAGCTTGCATGATAACTATAATGCAGACGTCGATAACACACTTGAAATGCGCTTTACATTAATTGATGCGGCACAAGATGCAGAGACCAATACTGACAACAACCAAATTCTGACATCAATACCGCTATACTTCTTCGAACAAGAAGATGCAACCGATGAACCTGCTAGTCGCTTGGCAAGACAAGACTTTACTGAACAAGCGGTTGCACCTGCTGCCGTTGGCCTTGCCAATATCAATTTCCAAAGCGAATTTGACAAATCATACGGAGACAAATCTAAATTTAGTGTTGGTGTAGACTTACAGGGCCAATTATTCATAGTACCAACAGGCGATCCAGGTGGCCGTATTACCGGTGAAGGTACAGTTGAAGCCTATTTTTTCAGAGCTAAAAACACCCTTTTTAGTATTTCGTATAACGGCAGTGCATACATCAGTGGCCAAAATACGGGCTATGAGTCTGAGATGATCATTTTTAACAATGTGGTTTTTGAAGATGAAAAGTTCACAGCCAAGTATGAAAAGTCTTGGGAAAAGAAATGGGAAGAAGACAAAACGCTTGCCCAAGCGACATTTACCGTCGGCCCAATTCCTATCAAGGTTGAAGCTGGCGTCACTGGTAATTTAGGGTTTGAGCTGACTGTCGGCTATAACGCTGAGCTATACGCTGAAGGTGACTTATTCCACGTAGATTTCGGTGCATTTGGTCGTGGTGGCGTTAACCTACTGGTTGCTTCAGCAGGTGTACAAGCAATTTTGACTTTAATCGACAATACTTTTGCCATGGAATCAAATGCTGGTTTTGCGTTACTTACAAACAACAGCAGCAACCCGCATATCTATTACGGCATTGAACTGAAAAATGATCTAGATGTGATCTCAGGAAAATTCGGCTTATACGCAGAAACGTATGGCGTCAAATGGTGTAAAAAATGGGGGATCCCATACCCATGTGGTAAGAAAACATCGCGCTATGATCTGTGGCTGTATCAAACCAAAAGTGTGTTTGATAAATCTTGGACAATTTACTCCAAAGAAGGTGAAATTAACCTATGATCACGCTTAGTAAAGCGACATTAGCCAGTGCACTTTGTGCACTGGCTGTTTCAGGTACTGCAAATGCGGATTGCTCTGCACAGTATCAGTTTGCAATCGATACACGAACGACATTTAATTACGACCAAGTGAGTCAACAAGGTCAGCAAACCCAATTGAAGCTCAGTGGCTTCATTTCCATAAAGGCTGTCCAACATAACGATGAGTCTGGTTGGTGGGCTATAAAAGCCGACAATGTAACCGCAGGACAAGGCCAATTTGCTTCTGAGTTGGCCAGTTATACCCTACCTTTTGCTTTTAGACTTGCATCGAATGGACTTATCAGTGACTTCTGGTTTCCTACGCAGCTAAATCAACAAAATCTAGAACAGCTGAAGGGACTGGCATACTACTTCCAGTTCCAGCGAGTCAGAAGTGAATTACACCAGCAAGAGCAAGATACATTGGGTAAGTATACGGTATCTTATCAGTTTAAAGATTCGAGCATTCAATTAAACAAACACGCTTACCTCTTGCGCGATGCCGAACAAACAGCATTGCAAACGGTTCAAGTTGCATCCTCAGGCCATACTATTACCCCTAATGCATGCTTTTTCGAATCACGTAAAGGCCAAGAAACGCTGCTGTTTTCTGGCAAAGGGCAGAGTTTAAACTTAAAAACCAAGCAACAATACCAAATTGGACCCACAACAACTGCATTCCCTTCTGCCCTTTTTTCGCTTCCAGCGACTTTAGACAATTGGCCAAATACAAATAAACCACTGAGCTCAGAAGCGCTAAAACAACTTAAAATATCGCTCCACAATTTGGTTAAAAAGCCCGATTTAACCGACACTTCAGCCTATGATTTGGCAAAACAGTTAGTACAATTTGATGCCGTAATAAGTTCTTTAGAAGGTGTCTTTTTACAACAAGCGCTCTCTGATGAAGCGCAAATGCGTCTGTTTAATGCGTTAGGCCAACTTGATAGTGCCAATAGCCAACTATTACTGGGTAATTTACTTATCAAGGCAGACAAAGATCCACTGATGCAATTTCGTGCCCTGCGAGCACTATCTCAAGGCCACCAGCCACTGAGTCCTCAATTAAGCACATTGCTAGTGACACAAATAGAAAATGGCTTTAGCAGTTTAGACTCCGAAGTAACCAGCAGTTTCTACATGACGATAGGCGCTATGTTGCATAGCCGTGAGCCCAACTTGCAATCATCTCAATTGCATGACGCACTATCAGAGCAGTTGTCACTGGTCAGCGAGAACACGACTAAATCCGCACTGGTAACGGCCCTTGGCAATAGTCGCGACGAACGACATTTTGAACAAATTGACAGCTACCTTGACTATCACAATAACAGTGTTCAAAAGGCATCTATACGCGCACTTGGCATGATGCAAACACAGCGCGCATACAACAGCTTAGAGAAGCAGCTAGCTAAACCAGTTCATCAGAACCAAGTCGCATTGCTAAAAGCCCTGTCTCACTATCAACTGCAACCCGCTGCCAGTGATGCCGTTTTAGCCATCGCCGTCAACAACCCCACCGCAGAAAACCGATTCGCAGCAATCCAAGCACTTGCTAATCAACAGCATCAAGATGGTATAAAAGCAACATTGAAATCGGCTTTAAAACAAGAAACGTCGAAACGAAACTTTAAAGCCATCATTGAGCTACTACACAGCAACAAACAACAAACCCCTTGATCTTTTTGTGTTGGCTTCGTCTAACTTTGTGTTAGTCGAAGCCGCACAGTGTGCTGTTAGCTGTTGCGGATCATTTAGATTCTGTTAGTAGAGGGCTACTATGGCACTTCATTCGATCATCCCCATTATTCGCAGCTTTGATGAAAATGCTGCACACGCTTTTTACCTTGAATTTTTGGGGTTCAAGTTAGACTGGAAACACCAGTTTGAAGCTGATTTACCCGTATACATGCAAATTTCCAAAGACAGCTGCATATTGCATATTTCAGAACACTATGGCGATGCGTCACCTGGGGTAAGCATTCGCATTGAATGCGACGATCTTAAGTCCTACCATACACAGTTAATCGCCAAACAATTCAAACATGCAAGACCTGGAATTAGCGAGCAGCCCTGGGGGATAGAAATGGCTATTTCAGATCCGTTTGGCAATAAGCTTATATTTTTCCAGTCGAACTAAAACAGGTAAGGCACCAACAGCACAAACAATAACTATAGCTTTGACTAGTCCTTCATTTGCTCTATCGCAACAATCTCAGAGCGGTTCATGGTCAGTTTGTAACGCTCCAGTTGTATGTCTTCGCCTGATTTAAAACGCATTACAAGATTTATTTGATATCTGCGCTCTACCGAGTTTTTAGAAACTTTGTGGCCCTCTAGACTGTATAACTTCCCAGCCCCTTTTTTAAGGTAGCGAGCGAACGAACTCATATTAAACGTTATACGTTGCTGTACCTCTTCATATCCAGGTAGAAACTCATCTATTTGCACCGAATTCTTACAGCTAAAGTGCAACAAATTGGCTTCTTGTCGATTTTGTCGACCACGCTTTTTGAGAAGTATATCAACGTCTTCCGGAATGTCTTTTTTCTTAATATGCTCTAGCCAAATCGTTTGGGTGCAAATTGTTTCATCATTGACTGAGTTTTTGAACTTGTTGCGCCATTTGGGCCGGCCTTTTTGCACCTTACGCCACGCCCACTGCGTTAAATCATCTTTAAACGTTTCTCTTAGACCATAGATCACACCGAGAAGCGCAATTAAAGCTACGGTAATTTCCTCAAAGTTTGAGCGTGCATTGAGTACCAAATACATCACAAACGCCATAATAACCGCAGTAACAGCCCCTCGAGCAAGGCGCTTTAGATTTGCCCCCAGATTAACCGTTTCTTTGTTGAAAACCACACCATACTCTATCAGTCTTTCAAGTAAGCGCATTTTATTGGTAATGCGATTGGGATCCTCAAGTGTAACTTGCGAGTTATAACTGTGTTTTTCTCGATAGCGGTTTTCTTGTTTACAAAAATCAATAACATCACCGCGCTCTTTACTGAAATCACTTGATTTAGGGCCTCTGGCAAGTAACTTCAAAAAGGCTTGCTCGGTATGCCAACTTAAATAGTTATCAGCATTTTGAAAATAAGATTTAAGCCGGTTGTCCGGTGGTGTATAACGGCGCAACTTCACTAGCAGCTTTGATGTTTGCTCCACAAGCTCTATCGCTGCAGGGTAAAACTCTTCCGCTTGTTTAAGTTTAAGGGTTTGTTTTACGTCGGCATCCAGTGCAATCCTGATCTGATAGCAAAATAAGTTTAAGTTGACGCGATAATCACTTTTTTGCCCTTTGCTTTGACTGATAAAACGACTTCGAACTAATGGCAAATGCAATTGCTCAGAGTAATAGGCGCTATGGCATTTTATGTTTGCATTGAAGTAGTCTACTTCATTGAGTGTATTAGCATTGATCCCCATATCAACCGGGATGGAAAAGTATAGGTCAAGTTGATTTGTCTCTTTTGGTAGGAGCTGATAATTGATTTTAAATGATAGGCTTTCGTCTTGGCTTAGTTTTGCGGTGCTCACTCGAATAATTTACCTCCTCTTTCTAACACCCCGTAAGTATAACACAAATCCTTTGCTAACATCGGCTTAAGCCATTAAAAGTAAAGTGAACAAGACGAAAATTCACTATGCTTCATTTCCCTAAAAAAGGATAATATGGGTTTTTAGCAGGAGTTTGCGTTATGGCAAATATACAACCAGAAAGTGTTGAGCGCTTTATTAGTCGTGTAACTGAGCAAGGGGAATCGGTAGAGTTTGAGCAGACCATTTCACTCATCGACACCCATTTTGAATTTACGCCAACAAGTTTTACAAACGGTGAGCAAGAAAATGAAGCAGGAACCAACCTTGGCTCTTGTAAAATTTTAGCATTCGCCAAATTACATGGTTTATCAGAGCAAGCCACATTGCATTGCTTTGGACGTTATTACCGCCAAGATGTGTTGCAAAACACTGATGGTAATGACCATGCAAACATTCGCAACTTTATGAAGTTTGGTTGGAAGCGAGTTTCTTTTTTTGAATTTCCATTATCTAAAAAATATTAGAAACCAATAACGACAATGCAATATGGTAGTAACCACAAAGCCGACTTACTGCCATAGTTTTAAACCTGTTGAGTGATTTTTACCGACTAAATTGGGTTTAATGCAGTTTAGGTAACGGCCTCTAAATAGATTAAATTTGCCATTGCCTCTTCATTGGAACTCCCACACGTTTCCTTATCAGCTTTAAAATCACTACAAACTTTAGGACGTTCAGGTTGCCCAAAAATAGAGCATAAGTTGTTGTCATTTAAGTATTCACAGCGGATATTAGCAGCCTTTTCTAACGAGCTGATGCTCGGGGCTATACAGCACGCACCACAACCTAATCTACAGTCCATTTTGAACCAACCATCAAAAAGCCTTCATTATACTCTGCGTATAATACGATGTATGTATCTCAACTCAAAAAAATGTACAATTTTTTGCAATTGTAACTGCGTTATTTATATCGCAATGCTTTGTTACATATTGAGCACAGATCAAAACACCTTGAAATAACTATTGACGTATTATTCTAACTAACCGATGCGTTCACGGTCAGTGCCTACGTATCTAATTTGTCAATTCAGGAAGGAATTAACATCGTGGCTAGTAAAAAACAAATTATCTTACCTGGTGTGGTACTACTTGGCGGCATTGCAAGCGCAATTGCATTTTCGTCAATGAAGACCCCTCCAGCTGAAAAACCTAAAAAAGTTATCCACCCGCTGGTTGAAGTAACCCCCATTAATGTTGCCCCCATAGAAATGTCTGTTAATTCTTATGGCATTGTAAAACCTAAATACAGCACCCAATTAGTCGCTCAGGTTAGTGGTCAAATCATTGAACTTTCCGAACAATTTGTTAAAGGAGGGTTTGTCAAAAAAGGGGAAGTGCTAGCGCGTATTGACCCAAATGATTACGAAGCAGCACTAATCGATGCCGAAGCGACACTCGCTCAAGCGAGTTCAGCATTAGAAATCGAACAAGCACAAGCGCATGTTGCAAAAACCGAGTGGGAACGTATAAAAAGTAACGCAAACTCTACAATACCGTCTGAACTATATCTTAGAAAACCGCAATTGGCCGAAAAGCTTGCTCGATTCAAAGCTGCTCAAGCAAGTGTAAAACGAGCCAAAAGAAATTTAGAACGCACTTATGTAAAAGCTCCTTATGATGCAATTATCGAAAACCGAGCATTAAGCTTGGGGAGTGTGGTCAATTTAGGTAGCTCAGTGGGCGTATTGAACGCAATTTCGGTAGCTGAGGTCCGCTTGCCCGTAGCTGACAATGAGCTGCAACACCTCAATGAAAACGGCCTAAATGCGGATGTGACGCTGACCGCTAAAGTAGCGGGCCAAGACGTAAGTTGGAAAGGTAAAATTGTCCGTAGTGAAGGTGTTATTGATAACCGAAGTCGCATGACTTATCTGGTTGCTCAGGTAGAACGCCCTTACGATAATGCACAAGCACCACTGCGATTTGGCGCATATTTAAATGCCCAGATCAAAGGTAAATTACTAACCAATGCTGTAGAGATCCCTCATCATTTAGTACGCGATGGACAAGTCGCCATTCTTAATCAAGATCGTACTTTATCATTCAAGAAACTCAATGTTGTTAGAGAGTACGACGGTCTCATTGTAGCCAACCGGGGACTTGAAACGGGTCAACAACTGATCACTTCCTCGTTAGAGTTTCCTACAGAGGGCATGCAGCTAAGCCTTGATGATAGCCAAGTTGCATCACCATCTACTGCCCTTGCATTAAAAGAGGAGTAATGGCCAATGGAGACACAAGAAAAAGGCTTAATAGCTTGGTTTGCACGCAACCCTGTTGCGGCAAACTTACTGATGATTTTTATCCTAGTAGGTGGGTTATTAACTGCATTTACAATTCAAAAACAACTTTTTCCGCAAGGTAAAAACTACTGGCTAAGTATTCAAGCAGTCTACCCAGGCGCTGCCCCACAAGAAGTGGAGGAAGGGATTACCATCAAAGTTGAAGAGTCGATGGAAGGCCTGGAAGGGATAAAACGACTGATAACCTACTCAAATAGAGGCTTCTCTCAAACTTGGATTGAAGTAGACCATCAGTACGAACCAAAAGAAGTACTAGATGAAGTCAAAATGCAAGTTGATGCAATCTCAACGTTTCCTGCAGGTATGGAACGCCCAGTTATTCGCAATGAGAAAAATGAACAAGAAGTCATGTTACTTACTTTGAATGGTGACATGAGCTTTCAGGAGCTAAAACGCCTTGGTAACAATTTACACGATGAAATGCTGGCTTTACCCGGCGTCAACTTGATCTCATTTAACAGCGGCCTTGATTATGAAATCGGCATCGAAGTAAGCCCTGATAAATTGCGTGAATATGGTCTGACTTTTAGAAATATTGCTGATGCCGTACGTAATTACTCAGCAAATATGTCTGCCGGCCAGATCCGCTCGGATAATGGCTACATATCAATGCGAGTGGAAAACCAAGCCTATCGCGGACATGATTTCGAGCAGCTGCCGTTGATTACATTAGAAGATGGCGCCCAAATTAGATTAGGTGACGTCGCTACGGTATCTGATGGCTTTGAAGAAGGCTTGATGTACTCTCTCTATAATGGCAAAAACTCTCTTATTTATGAAGTGCGCGCGTCGAAAGATCAAGATATCACCAACATCGCTGGCATCATTAAAAACTACCTTCAAGAAAAGCAGGGACAATTACCTCAAGGCGTTAAATTAGAACCATTTTTAGACTTTACCTACTACCTAGAAGGTCGCCTCAACATGATGATTGAAAACATGATCATTGGTGGCGCACTGGTTATGCTTATGCTAGCGCTATTTTTGAGAATTCGCTTGGCGTTTTGGGTCATGATGGGCTTACCTGTTTCTTTCTTAGGGGCTTTTTTACTTATGCCTGCTGGGTCCGTTGACATTACTATTAATCTGGCTTCTTTGTTTGCCTTCATTCTCGTACTGGGTATTGTGGTAGATGATGCGATTGTAGTAGGTGAATCCGCGCATGCTGAAATAGAAAAACACGGCCATAGCTTGAACAATGTCGTGCGTGGCGTTAAACGAGTTGCAGTCCCAGCGACTTTTGGTGTATTGACCACCATAGCTGCATTTTTCCCACAAACACTCTCTACTGGACCTGAAGCCGCGTTTTCTAAAGCAATTGGTGGCGTCATCATCCTGTGTTTAATCTTTTCACTGATTGAATCAAAGCTCATTTTACCTGCTCACCTTGCAGCGATGAAAGACAAGCCGAGTAACCCTAACAATCCATTCCACCGCTTGCGTGAAGCATTAGACAACGGCCTAAAACACTTCATTGAAAACATCTACAGACCCTGTATCGAAAAGTGCATTCATTACCGCTATACAGTGATTGTCGGTTTTGTGTGTATTTTAATTGTCAGTGCTGGTCTGTTTATGGGTGGCTTTATCAAATTTGTCGCTAACCCGAAAATTCCTCATGACTTTCCGAGCGTTCAAGTTGAGATGAACCTGTCGTCTTCAGAAACTGCGACACTTGAAACAATCAATAAGATTGAAACCATGTTGAATCAGGTTGAACATCAAATTGAAGAAGAATACGACCAAGTGATGGTTAAAAACTTCGCCGTTAACATGAATGGTAGAACCAATGCGACGATTCGTGCGGTATTAGTTGAGCCCCATTTACGCCCCATAGATACATTTGAGTTAAGTGCCATGTGGCGTGAAAACATGCCGCCGTTACCGGGCGTCAAGAGCTTAACTATTCAAGATAGTATTTCTGACGGTGGTCGTGATGACGGAGACATTAGCTTCCGCTTAGAAGGTAAAAACAAAGACACCTTAAAAGAAGTTGCACAAAAGCTAAAAGACAAACTCAGAACAATCGAAGGTGTCGGTGACGTGAATGACTCAATGCAATCTGCAACCGATGAAATTCAGCTTGAATTAAAGCCGCTTGCTTACAGCATGGGTTTAACACTTGCCGATGTAGCTTCTCAGGTTAACTTTAGCTACTACGGTATCGAAGCACAGCGCATACTCAGAAATGGTGAAGAGATCAAAGTGATGGTCCGCTACCCTGAAGCACAGCGTGATGCCATTAGCGACATTCAAGATGTACGTATCATTTCGCCTGCCGGTGCTGAGATACCACTGATCGAAGTTGCTGACATTAAACGCGTTGAAGGCGTAAGCAGTATTCGCCGTGAAAACTCTAAACGTACGGTCAGTGTGTGGGCGTCAATCGATACCGATAAAGCTGAGCCATTTAAAATTGCGGAGCAAATTAACGAAGAATACTTACCTAGCCTGCTTGAAAGTTACCCGGGTGTAACAGGTAATATTGCTGGTCGTATTCAAGAAGAAATGGATAGCGTTGCAGAGCAATTTAGAGACTTTGCCATCTCAATGATGATCATCTTTGCATTACTTGCAATTCCACTTCGTTCATATTCACAACCTCTATTGATTATGTCTGTGATCCCATTTGGTGTAGTGGGTGCTGTATTTGGCCATATGGTACTTGGTATGACAATGAGTGGGCTTTCAATGTTTGGCATCATTGCTGTTGCCGGTGTTGTAGTGAATGATTCACTGGTAATGGTCGACTTTGTCAACAAAGCGCGTGAACAAGGCATGAGTATCAAAGAGGCTGTGGTTGAAGCAGGATGCCGTCGTTTCAGAGCTATCCTGCTAACGTCTCTAACAACCTTTATCGGTTTAGTGCCGATTATCATGGAGACTAGCTTGCAGGCACAAATCGTTATTCCAATGGCAGTATCATTGGCGTTCGGTGTGTTATTTGCCACTGTCATTACCTTGTTGTTAATTCCTTGCCAATACGTGATGTTAGAGGACATTAAACAACTAGTGCGAAGAGTATTAGGTAAGACCAAAACGGAGCAACCACAAGTACAATCTAATATAAACTAACCCCCTTCCCTTCCTGAACGAGCCCGGCCGAAAGGCCGGCTCTTACACTTAATTACAATCTCTAAACACTTCTCAACCTAGCTATTCAGTTTTCATTCAATTCGCTGGCCCTATCTTGCATATGGTTAATATTTAGATAGTATTACCTAAAACAAAAACAGCATATATTAAGGATTAAAAATGCGTAAATTACTCATAGCTCCATTGTTCGGTATCCTCTGTGCGTGTGGCGGCGGAGGAAGTGGAGGCTCAAACAATAGTGAGCCATCCCGCCCTAACACTAATATAAATCAAGCACCTACAATTACTTTAGCCGGAGAAAGCATCGCGCTTTCAAAAGAATCAATCACCTTAACGACTCAATTTAGAGATCCGGAACAAGATACCTTAACTGTCGGCTGGAAAAGTTCTCTTGCTGGCGTAGCTTTCCAACAAAACTCTCTTGCTGAAACCGTCGTTTCATTCCCTACGGTGACTGAAAAGCAATCAGTGGTGATCACTTGTGAGGTATCAGATGGCGTGAACCCTGCTGTCACAAGGAATTTCAACGTGACGCTATACCCTGAGACTGTCGGTGCTCAAATTCAAATGCTTGACGAATATCAGTTCAAAGGAGGGAGTGACGTCAGTATCAATGTACCTTTTAAGACAACTTCAGAAATTGAGGAAGTATCATGGATGATAGAGGGCCTTGAACCAGACTATCAGGAGGTTATTAATAGCCTAACGTCTGATCATGGCGACTCAACATTGAAGCTTCAGCTTCCTGCGGTTGACGAAGTGCTAGAGTTTTATTTAACGATTACTATCAAAACCAAAGCTGGTGTACACAAGCAAACTGCACGCGTTAAAGTCTCTCCAGCGGATGGCCCTTCTTTAACCGTTTCATTGCCACAAAACTTATCCGTATCCTCGAAAGGCCAGTTAAGTATTGTGCCTACCATTTCAAATTCTGACGAGATAACTTCTTACCAATGGTTATGGGAGCCAAACCCCCAACCGACAGAGCCAACTGCCAACAAAAAGATTTATCAGTTCATTGCGCCAAATGTTGAGCAAGACACCGACTTTACCGTGACATTAAACGTCACAATGAAAGGGGATGTAAAACAATCAGCCAAGACACAGGTAAAAGTTAAGTCCATACCTGCTCATAACACATTGACCCTGAAAAGCTCACATGAGATCGCAACGGTTGGCCAAACGGTGATCATCACAAGTAATTTAGAAGACACCACAAACGTAAAGTCTGTTCTTTGGGATATTGACAATGGCTTTGATAAAGCCATGTATACCCAAGAGCACAACCAGTTAACCATAGAGATCCCACCAACTGACGACATCAAAAAGTTCCACACTGTGTATTATACTGTTGAATATAATTCAGGCGTTGTGCACGAATCACAAATCCCACTGATTTATCTCAGTAAGTCAGCTGCTGAAAATGACATTAAACTCAGCGATAAATATAAAGAGTTTTCGATTTACCCACAAAAAGAAGTCACAGCCAATTACACCCTAACAAGCAGTGTTCCCCTAGAGAGTGTCCGTGTTGTCTCATCATGGGATACACACACCTACGACAAACTTGAATCAGCGTATAGTGACAACAACTTAGCCATAACTGTGCTTAAAAACGCCCCTCAATTGTCGGGGACACGATTTTTCAAAGTGCTAACCAAAGCTGGTGCCGCTGAAAAGGAATTTACTATAACTGCGCAGGCTTACGACTCTTTGTTACGTGCCTACTCAGGTGTAGATGAAGTATTCATAGCAGGACGAAGTATTTCCGTCTTTGGGCAATTGATCCATGCAGACAATAAGAATGGTTATATTGGCAACTGGGCTTCAGATACTCTGCGCTTTGAATTTGTAAATGCTCAATCAGCAATAAATGAAGCAACAATGCGAGACATTTTCCGACCTGAAATGGAAAAAGTAAAACTAATACTATCGAGCCAAGACGAAAATAATACCGAAACAAAAAGCGAGTTAGCTGTCGAGTTTGTTGAGAATTTAACTTTAAATGGCGAAGTCTATAACTGCAAAGTGAGAGACCGGGTATTGCAACAGTGTACCAGTGACAATGGCCAAATAAATTTTCTGACTCCACCAGAGCAACTGAAGCAAGTGGTAACACGAGGTAGCTATGTTTGCTTGTTAGGCTATGATGGCAAAGTTCAATGTGAAGGCTTTAAAGACAACCCAGCTCTCGAAGTTCCTAACCTTGAATCTGTCGCGAGACTCAACGCTGTCGATACAGAAACGGTATGTGCACAGCTTACGGATGCAAGCTGGCAATGCTGGGGCGGCAATGCCACAAAAATTGATGACCTAATAAAGCAATCAGGCCAAGTGCACCAAGTTTTGAGTGTCAATGATCAAACCTGTCTTGTCAGTGATGGTCAAATACATTGTTATCAAGGAGAGGAAAAAGTCTTCCAAAGCGCTGGTAGGTTCGTATCTACATTGCTCATGAAAGAGGAAAAAATATGCTATAAAACCAAACGCTCCTATTCTACTAACTGCCCGCTCGACTAATAAACTGCTCTGCTCACCTTTGTGAATTCAAAGGTGAGCACTATATATGGCTTAATTACAAACAATCATAAAGATAATATATTTATACTAATTAAGACTTAAAGATTAGGTTATTTTAACTAGTTTTCTTTACAAACGCCGTGAATGGAGACAAACTAGAGCTAATGTCTCGCAACTATCTCGTATTATGAAATTATTCGCTTTAATTCTCGCGTGTATGACTCTTTTTTTAACCGGTTGTGGCAACGAAGATGCAGGCCGAGGTGACAAAGATACACCTGGGTATACTGCAACCATGTACTTCGATGCGCTTTATAATCGCAAAGACATGAACGCGGCACTTAAATTAGCTACACCCAGACTTGCACGTATTATGCGCTCTTATGGCACCCCTTCTCAATTCACTAGAAACTTAGTCAATATGCAATTTGACCATGTCACAATCGAATTAGACATGACTAACAAAAGCCTTCGTGAGCAATATGGTACAAACGCGAAAGTAAACCTTATATTCACTGGCAAACTGCATGGCGACCAAATTGACGATATGCGCAGCGTGCAAATGATAAAACGTAAAGGTGACTGGTATGTCGATAAAATAAACCCAGACCCTTACGCCAGATAATGTATTTACTTGATTAAGCGCTTGTGGCATCAACGCTCAGCGCTTCATCACGCACTGTAAGCCACTCTTCCAACATTTGTTTGTCACCTTCTGAAAAAACACCCGCTTCACATGCTGCGCAGAGCTGATCTGCCATGGGTTGATTATATAAACTCATGCTGTGCTTTTTTTGCCACCTCAAAAAGTCATGGTAAGCACTATCCGTCTTTTTAGACAGAGCTAACGCACGCTCCAATTTCTCGAGACCAGGCATGTTTTGGGAGTGGCAAAGAGCGCTTATTCGCATTCGCGTTGTATGGTTTTCTCTGATGCTCGCACATACCGATTTTACTAGTTCATCTGATATGCCATTCGCCCTTGTACCGATTGGGAAATACAAGCGTTTAGCAATCGTACGCAACCCTCTGGGTAAAAAGTTATCAATAAAGCTTTTTACCGCCGTGCTATAGCCAGATAAATGATAAGACATTGCAGCGTGCAACAGCGGCAAATCGCCACATTGGTGGCCATCATCTTCAAACTTTTTCAAAACACATGACGCCAAATACAAATGGCTTAACATGTCACCCAAACGAGCGGATTGCATTTCACGATACTTAAGCTTGCCACCTAATCTCAGCATGGCAATATCACTCAAAGAAGAAAGTACTTGGCTATACCAAGTTAACTTTTGGTAATACCGCGCTACTTCTCCACTCACTGGGCTACGGACAAAGCGAGCGACCGTGATACCATTTAAAAGCGCTTTCACCGCATTTTTACCTGAATGAACAATATGCGAAACCAACAATTTATCAAATGATTTGAGCCCCTGATCGGTGTCTGTCATTTGTGCCGCTTCCATTTCCTTCAATATATACGGATGGCAACGACTCGCGCCTTGACCAAATATCATCAAGTTTCGAGTCAATATATTAGCGCCTTCAACTGTGATGCTTATTGGCATGCCTGCATAATGATGAGCCAGATAATTTAGCGGACCTTTTTGTATCGCTTTGCCGCCATGAATATCCATTGCATCATTGATGATCACTCTCGCTTGTTCTGTTAGGTGGTATTTAGCAATAGCAGTGATCACCGACGGTTTTTTCTTTAAATCAACCGCCAATGCGGTGTTTTCTCTTGTAGCTTCAATACTATAGGCTAATCCATAAATACGAGCAGCAGAGCTTTGAACCCCTTCAAACTGTCCAATCGGTTGCTTAAACTGATAACGTAATTGGCTATAAGCAGAGGTTGATTTTGCGCACAACTGCGCAGTTCCTGCACTCAGCGCTGGTAAAGAGATCCCCCGCCCGGCGCTAAGGCAAGAAACTAACATGCGCCAGCCTTTGCCAACGCCACTTTGACCGCCTATGACCCAGTCAATAGGTATGAAGACATCTTGGCCTGATGTCGTGCCATTCATAAATGCAAGCCCCATAGGATCGTGACGATCACCACAGTTCACACCTGCGTGAGATGTGGGGATCAAAGCGCACGTTATACCGCATTCAAGTTGTTCACTCAGTAATTTATCTGGATCATATACTTTAAACGCCAGCCCAAGTACATCGGCCACTGGGGCAAGTGTAATATAACGCTTTGACCAGCTCACCCTTAAACCAAGTACACTTTCCCCTTCAAACTCTTGGTGACATACTGTCGCGTGATCAGTAATACCACCCGCATCAGAGCCCGCATGAAGAGAAGTTAAAGCAAAGCAAGGTAGTGCCTCCCCACTTGCCAGTTTAGGTAGCCAATTTTGTTGCTGTTCTTGCGTACCAAAATGCAACAACAGTTCCGCAGGTCCCAAGCTGTTGGGGACCATCACAGTGACGGCAGCGGATAAACTCCTTGTAGCAATAGTAGATACAATGACAGAGTTTGCTTGCGCACTAAACTCTTTACCGCCAAAGCTTTTCGGAATGATCAGTGAGAAAAAGCCCTTTTCTTTTAGAAATTGCCATGTATCTTCCGACAAGTCTCCTCGCGCTGTAATTTCAGACTCGTCAAGCATACCCATAAGTGTATTTAATTCATTATTTACGAATGCTAATTCTTCATCAGACAATCGAGGCCTACCTGACTTAAGCCACATATTCCAATCCGGCTTACCGCTAAATAAACTTGCATCCCACCAGGTATCTCCTGCCTTCATTGCTTCTTTTTCTGTATCTGATAGTTCAGGCAAGGCACGTTTAAAGTAATTAAATGTGGGCGTCGATATCCATTTAATTCGAATGTCCTTAACCGAAAATATAATCCATACTGCAATAATCAATAATAAAATTAGCCACATAAGAGTTGTTCCCCAACTGAGTATTAACGATAAGTATGGATGAAAAATCGGCTAACTCAATAATTCAGCTAGATTGGTAAGCCATGTTGATAAAGCGCCCAGTCACTATTTTGTATGAACTTTGAAACGCGCTAATTGAGCACCGGTAAAGAGGCTGTTATCATCAGCGCTCTCTATAACAAAAAGTGAAAACATATGTCAGCAAAATTTAAACTCAGCCTAAGCGCTATTTTTGTCGCTGGGGCACTCTCACTGAGTGGCTGTAACTCAACAACAAGTGAAAAACTAACAGAGAAAGATGCAGAAGTATTTCTTGCTGAAGCAGAAAAGCAATTACAAGACCTTTCAGTAAGGAGCAGTCGAGCAGCTTGGATCTATGCCAACTTTATTACTGAAGACACCGCAGCACTGTCAGCTGAAGTAAGCCGAGAATATACGGCTGCACTTGTCGCGCTTGCCAATGAAGCAGCTAAATTTGACGACCTTGAACTAAATTATGATAACCGTCGTAAGCTTGATAAGTTAAAACTAAACTTAACGCTACCTGCCCCAAAAGATCCGCAAAAAACGGCTGAATTAGCAAAGCTATCTGCTGAGCTAGATGGCTTATATGGTAAGGGCAAGTACTGCAAAGACGGTAAGTGCATGAGCCTTGGCGACATGACCGCCAAAATGGCCACCAGCCGCAACTATGAAGAACTTCTAGATATTTGGCAAGGTTGGCGCGAAGTTTCAAAACCAATGAGACCACTTTATAGCGATCTTGTGTCATTGGCCAACGAAGGTGCCAATGAACTGGGCTATGCAGACACAGGCGCGATGTGGCGAAGCAAATACGACATGCCAGCTGACGATTTTGCCAAAGAGTTAGATCGTATTTGGGGCCAAGTGAAGCCACTATACAACTCTCTTCACTGTCACGTTCGTGCTAAATTGGGCGAAAAATACGGTGAAGACAAGGTTCCTCAAGACCAGCCTATTCCAGCTCACCTGCTAGGTAACATGTGGGCACAAACTTGGGGTAATGTATACGACCTAGTGGCCCCGCAAAATGCGGATCCTGGCTACGACCTTACTGAGCTATTAAAGCAGCATGATTACGATGCGCTTAAGATGACCAAAGGCGCAGAAAAGTTCTTTACATCAATGGGGTTTGAGCCGTTACCAGAGACATTCTGGACTCGTTCATTGTTCTTAAAGCCAAAGGATCGCGATGTTCAGTGTCATGCTTCGGCGTGGAACTTAGACAACAAAGATGATTTACGAATCAAAATGTGTATCCAGCAAACAGGTGAAGAGTTCTCAGTTATTCACCACGAGTTAGGTCACAACTTCTATCAACGCGCCTATAACAAGCTGCCGTTGTATTACCAAGAAAGTGCCAATGATGGCTTCCACGAAGCTATCGGTGACACAATTGCACTTTCAGTAACGCCTGGTTATCTGAAAGAGATTGGTTTATTAGAGCAAGTACCTGATGAGTCTAAAGACATTGGTCTACTTATGAAAATGGCGATGGATAAAATTGCATTTATCCCATTTGGTTTGCTCGTTGACCAGTGGCGTTGGAAGGTTTATTCCGGTGAAATTAGCCCTGAACAGTACAACCAAGCTTGGTGGGACCTACGTGAAAAGTACCAAGGTGTACAAGCGCCTGTAGCACGTACCGAAAATGATTTTGACCCTGGTGCTAAATATCACGTACCTGGTAACGTACCATACACGCGTTACTTCCTAGCCCACATCCTGCAATTTGAGTTCCACAAGTCTTTGTGTGAGATCGCAGGTAGCAAAGAAGCGATTCACCGCTGCTCAGTATACAACTCAAAAGAAGCAGGTGAGCGTCTAAATACCATGTTGGAAATGGGTAGCAGCCGCCCATGGCAAGAAGCACTAGAAACAGTTACTGGTAACAAGCAAATGGATGCAACAGCCATCCTAGATTACTTTGCACCACTACAAGCTTATTTAGACGAGCAAAACAAAAACCGTCAGTGTGGTTGGTAACAACTTTCTACTGTCATGACAAAAGCGCAGCATTTTGCTGCGCTTTTTGTTTCTGTTGCTATATTCTGCAACACTTTTTTCCTTTCTCCTCTGGTAAATTCAAGCTAATGTATTGATCTGAATGAGGAGACTATATGAATCTACAACGCACATGGCTATTTGGCCAATTTGAACTTACTCGCCTATTTGCCACAAAACGAGGTTGGTTAGCTATTGCCGCATTCTCCCTCGTATGGCTCATGGTCTTACGTTACCCAATTTATAATGCAGTCCCTTTCATTAACAGTTATGAGTTTTCTGATATTGTTGGCCAAATAGCTGGCACCATAGGGCTGTCTGCGCTCGTTTCTTGGCCTGAAGCTGAGCTCGCAATGTTTTGGATTATCGGCCTGTTCACTTTTCCAATGTTTGCTGTATTCGTCACCGCTGATCAGACTGTTGGCGATAGAAACCGAGGCACACTCAGGTTTTTGACAATGCGTAGCACTCGGTTGGAAATACTACTGGGTCGTTTTATTGGCCAAGTTATGATTTTAGCCGCTTTAATTGCGCTGGTTACAATCGCAACCCTCATCATGCTGCTCTATCGAGATGCCAGCTTACTTCCTTCTGCAATCGCCAAGTCGATGGCTATTTGGGCCAAATTGTTGCTTACTTGTTTGCCATTTATTGCGCTTATGAGCCTCTTGAATTTAATTAATAACTCGGCGCGAATGAGCATTGTATTCGCCATTTTATTTTTTACTTTAATCGCTTCTGTGATTGGTTATGTCGGAGCTCAATACCCAGTATTAAGCTGGTTAAACTACATTATTCCGGGACATCAAATTGCCGAGCTGACTGGTTGGCAAAACACACCGTTATTTTCTTATGCGCTCCCGGCGTGTCAAACAGCGGTACTACTGGGTGCTGGGCATGTTTTACTGAAAGGGAGAGATCTATGAGCACAGTTATTGAAGTAAAGTCACTGAGCAAGACTTTTGGTACAAAGCGGGCTTTAGACAATGTTGAATTTAAAATAGAAAAAGGCAGCTCAGTCGCCCTCGTTGGTCCCAATGGCGCGGGGAAAACAACTCTATTTAGTATTGTATGTGGGTACCTGAAACCAAGTAGCGGAACGATAGATATCCTTAGTCATCAACCGGGGGATGCTCGATTATTTGGTAAAATTTCAGCACTGCCACAAGATGCACAGTTGGACCCCAAATTTTCGGTGCTACAGCAACTCACTTTTTTTGCCAAACTACAAGGTATGACAGGAAAAGCTGCCCTGGAAGATACAAAACGCGTATTAGCATTGGTCGACCTAGCACATGTTGCAAACTCAAAAACAAGTGAACTGTCTCACGGTATGCGTAAACGCGTATGTATCGCACAAGCGCTGCTCGGTAGCCCAGAAATAGTGCTGCTAGATGAAGCGACAGCAGGATTAGATCCAAAAAATGCAAAGGCCATTCGCAACCTTATTGCCTCTTTACAAGGCGACATTACGTTCATTTTAAGCTCCCATGATCTCAGTGAGCTTGAACGCCTTTGTGATACTGTACTTTACTTGGAGCAAGGACAACTCTCCAGCCACCAAAGCGATCTGCATCAAACCGAACAAGGTAGCTTTGTAACGTTACAAATGCTCAACTTGGATACAGATATGCAGGATAAAATCTCCCAGCTAGGTGGTGTGCGTAACATCAAACAGACTCAATCAGACGAACTCGTCATTGAATATACAAAACAGCCTCAACCTTTTGATTTATCTTTACTGGCTTTAATTCACGAGCATAAGTGGACATACAAACAACTTGTCAACGGCCGTACTTTAGAGAATCAGTTGTTTGTTGACTAGTATTGATCATTCGACCTGCTTAGTGACGGACCTGCGCTACATGTGCTCAATTTACCCGGTGTAGGAGTGAAGATGAAAACTCTGCGATTGGTCCGTCATGCAAAATCAAGTTGGCAAGATGCGTCTTTAGACGATTTTGATCGCCCTTTGAAGCCCAAAGGTATCCGCCGAGTGACCAAACTCGCAAAGATACTGGGTCCACTGCTTCACGTTCAATTGCTCACCAGTCCCGCGAGAAGAGCATTCGATACGGCTCAAATAATACACACCATTTGTATGCCAAATACGCCTGTTTTAACCCTTGATAAACTTTACACATTTGAACCAAACGAACTTTTTTCTGCAATGACGCGATTAGAACTCCACTGTTCTGACATCTGTGTTGTCACGCACAATCCCGCCATAACTGCCGTTGCCAATTTACTGGGAGCACCAGATTTAGACAATGTCGTCACCTCGGGGTATGTCGAGTTTTCTGCAAATATCCAGTCATGGGCTCAACTAAGTGCAAAGAATACTCACTATATCAGGCATTTATTTTTAGACTAAACCTTGACCGTACCTATATTGAAACTGATATATTTGCTTTTTATGTCAAGGAGATGTCGATGCAGCTTGTTCAGTTAAACAGCCGAAGTACGGGTCTTGCAGAGCTATTCGAGGAAATAGATCTGTTGATGAATAGCTTATACCCAGCTGAAGCCAATGATTTAGTGCCAATAAATGAGATAGATAACCCACAAACCTACATCATAGGCCACTATGATAACGGTGAGCTTGTCGCATGTGGTAGCTTTGTCTTAAAAGAGGACAATGGCATATATGCCGAGTTAAAACGTATCTACGTCAAACCATCACAACGTGGAAAAGGAATGACGAAAGCCATAATTGAACACCTGGTTATGCACGCTAAGCGCGAAGAGATCGGCGAAATAAAATTAGAAACCGGGGAGCAACAGACCGCAGCCATCAAGCTATACGAGTCATTTGGTTTTAGGCATTGCGGCACATTTGGCCAGTATAACGCAGAACCTAGCTCAGTTTTTATGCAGCTGACATTAGACGACTGTCAACAATGAGAAAATTGACTTGCCATTGGTAAATACGCTGTATCTAATACACAGGCAACAACACAGAATAAGTAATCACCAGTATGAAAACAGCAATAGTACTTGGCGCCACAGGGCTTATAGGTCAAAGTGTTACCCAAATTTTGGCGCAGCAGCCAGTCATTGAAAAAGTTGTTGCGGTTACGCGACGGCCTATTCAGTATGACTCAGAAAAAATCGTCAATGAAGTTGTCGACTTTGCCAAACTAAGTCGCTATCAGCACGTTTTCCAAGGACATATACTGTTTTCATGTTTAGGCACAACGCGCAAACAGGCAGGTTCAATTGCCGAGCAAAGGCGTGTTGATTTTGACTACCAATATCAGGCGGCAAGGCTCGCAGTACAAAATAATGTTACACACTATTTATTAGTTTCATCAAGCGGCGCGAATGAAAATAGCGTGAGTCCTTATCTTAAAATGAAAGGCGAGTTAGAGCATCGCGTAAAACTACTCGGGTTTAGACATCTCAGTATTTTTCAACCTTCTCTACTCATTGGCCACAGACCAGATACTCGAGTAGCAGAATCCATAGGTAACCACTTGCTACCCTTAATTTGTAAACTGCCCGGGTTAAAAAAGTATCGCCCTATTTCAGGCAACCAAGTTGCCACAAAAATGGTCTCGGTCGCGATGTCAGAATCGGCTCACTATGAAACATATAGGCTTGATGAAATATTTGAGAGTTAAAGGCGTTCAGGGTCAATATCGTCAATACCAATTGAAAGTCGCTAAAGAGTTTGAGACAAAGTAAAAAGGCCTTGTAATGATCTAAAGGCCGTATCGTTCATTGCGACTAACAACGATTGTGCATTCAGTTACCTTTACCAACTTGAGTAGCGTAACCTGCGCACTGGCATTGGATGATTTGGCCTTTTACGCGCACTCGCCATTTTAGTTTGGTGTCTGACGCCTTGGTGCCAGCATCAAACTTATGGGTTAAATTTCGCTCGCATGCTGACGTTTCTTGGGCAGTTCCGCTTTCGCCAGATTGCAACAGTGGGTATCCCAGCTCAACACACGCTCCCATGACATATTGAGTGTCATCTTGAGTGACATTGTGTACTTCTTTACTATGAGAATCAGACTTAGAGGTTTGACTTGGCCCCTCCTGAGCTGGTTGTTGATTTTGCTTTCCTTCACACCCTGCTAGCAACATACTTAAAAAAAAGTAAGTCGTAACGATTAACAATGAGTTTATTTGAACCCAATTTGGCATAGTTAATCCACTCCTTTTCACCCTTCCTGAACTTAGCTTTATTGTAGAAGCTGGGTCACAACATGCTGTTAAATTTCTTCATTTATACCAAAATTCCCTTGAAAAGGTACTTATGCAACATGCAAATCATTGGTTTCACTCCATCTTAACCTTGCTGTATACTAGTTCCCAATCCCTCGTCAAAAATGTGAAAGCAGATACAATTTCCGAGAACAGCATGACCAAGAACGCGCCAAATACTTCACTAATTCAAGAATTAAAGTCTATCGTCGGTAACAGCTTTGTACTGACCGATGACACCAAAAAGCAGCCGTATACCAAAGGATTTCGTTTTGGATCAGGTGATGCCCTTGCTGTTATCAGACCAGCGACTCTTTTAGAAATTTGGCAAGCGTTAAAAGCATGTGTTGCAGCTGATGTCATTGTGATCATGCAAGCAGCCAATACAGGCCTGACAGGTGGCTCAACACCTGATGGCAAAGATTATGATCGCCCCATAGTCATCATAAGCACCATGCGGATTGACAGTATTCAACTGATAGATAATGCCAAGCAGATTGTCGGACTAGCTGGCAGCACCTTGTTTGGCCTAGAGGACACGCTTGCACCTCACGGTCGGGAACCGCATTCTGTCATTGGCTCATCATGTATTGGGGCATCAATTGTCGGTGGAATTTGTAATAACTCAGGGGGGGCTTTGGTACAACGTGGGCCCGCCTATACCGAACTGTCACTTTTTGCGCAAATTGACGAACTGGGTAACTTGTCACTGGTTAATAATTTAGGTATTAACTTGGGCGATACACCTGAAGAGATATTGACTAATTTACAAGAGCAAAACTACACAGATGCTGACGTTCAGTTCCCAGAACTTAGGGCATCTGATGATGAATACCATGAACGTGTTAGGGACGTCGACGCAGAGACCCCTTCGCGCTTTAACAATGATGGACGCCGCTTATATGAGTCATCTGGTTGTGCTGGTAAGCTTGCGGTTTTTGCGGTTCGATTAGACACCTATCCGGTACCTGAAAAGCACCAAGTCTTTTATGTTGGTACTAATGATCCATCCGTGTTAGCTCAGATCCGTCGCGACATCCTATCTAAGTTTGAAAACTTGCCAGTCTCTGGTGAATATCTTCATAGGGATTGCTATGACGCCTCTAAGAAATACGGTAAAGATACCTTCTTAGTAATAGATAAACTGGGGTCTAAATATATTCCCAAAATGTTTGGCATCAAACGTACTGTTGACCGTATAGCTGACAACTTTAAGTTTCTACCCAGCAAGTTTTCTGATCGAATTATGCAATATCTGAGCTGTTTATGGCCTAATCACTTGCCAAAACGCATGGAAGAGTATCGCGACCGCTATGAACATCACTGGATTGTAGAGATGAGCAACGCTGGTGTTGCAGAGGCAAAAGCATACTTTGATGAATTCTTTAAAACGAACGATGGCAGCTACTTTGAGTGTACTGAAGACGAAGGTGAAAAAGCCATACTACATCGCTTTGTAGCAGGCGGTGCAATAGGCCGAATGCAGACTATGAACAGCAAAGAAATGGGTGCAATCATGACCATTGATGTCGCCTTTCCGCGTAATGAAACCGACTGGTTCGAACAACTGCCTCCAGAAATAGATGAGCAGATCGCTGTTAAACTATACTATGGGCATTTGTTTTGCCACGTCATGCACCAAAACTACATTATGAAACCGGGTGTAGACGCCAAAGCAGTTAAAAATAAGATCTTAGAGACATTTGATAAACGTGGCGCCGAATACCCTGCCGAGCACAATGTCGGACATGAATATTTTGCAAAAGATGCTCTGAAATCCTTCTACAAGAAACTTGATCCAACTAACTCATTCAACCCAGGTATTGGTAAAACGAGCAAGTGTAAACACTGGCACGAACACACACACAAGTAACCGCATTTGCTGCAATATTATGATAGTTAAGCCTCTGATATTGCAGCTCCAAAACGGCATTTATCTCATCTGAGTTAAACATCGCATTATTCGCGATGAATTAAAAATTTTATATAATCTATTTGAAATATTTTTGATACACTATGTGGCTATTAAAAATATTCAAGTACTTAGAATTATGAACCACCCTATCAAACTCAGTGCACTTGCCTTGTGTACCTTACTAACAAGTGCCTGTAACGCAACCAATCCAAGTGATATTCAATCGGATGCAGGATTGCGAATTGTAACTTGGAATATCGAACATTTAGCTGCTGACAACACCAAGGGGTGTAAGCCAAGAACGCAAAATGAAATTTCTGCACTGAAGAAATACGCAAGTTCTCTAGAAGCAGACGTTATCGCATTTCAAGAAGTTGGCTCAATCAAAGCCCTTGAAAACATTTTCGACACATCTCAATGGCAACTGATCATATCTGACCGTAAAGACAGCCCTAGCTACACTTGCCGTGGCAATGGATTGACGTCAACACAACAAAAAGTCGCATTCGCTGTTAAAAAGCCTTTAAACGTTGAAAAAGTTGTTCATCATAATCAATTCTCAGATATACAAGTTGGGTTGAGAAGTGGCTTGGAAGTTCAAATTGGCTATGCAGGCAAAACATTAGACTTACTTAATGTACACCTAAAAAGTGGTTGTTTTGTGGATGATTATCGCCGTTCAGACAAAAAATCGTGTCAGCTATTAGCAAAGCAAGTGCCTCTACTGGATAACTGGGTTGAATCGAAAAGCGCTGAGCAAGCCAACTTTATCGTTTTAGGCGACTTTAACCACAGACTGACCGCACCGTATAACCGCGTCAGCCGCGACTTGTATCACCCTGATGGACTTGCAGATAAGGCACCAAACAACCTTTCTAAGGCGACTTTCTTCAATGCAAATCAAATGCTAACGGGTTGTCATCCTTACTACCCTGCACCTATTGATCACGTTTTGGTGTCAAATACTCTGAAACCAACCTACGTGAAAGGCAGCGTTCAATTCCATTATTTTGACAATATGGAACCAAAGAAAATGCTCAGCGATCACTGCGCGCTCAGCATTGACCTAAACTAAAACAAGCATTTATGGGGCAAAGATAAAGCTTGCCCCTTACCTGTAATACTACTTTTCTAGTTGTTCTAAAATATCGAGCACTGATCTAAACAACCGTTTGTTAGCTAGCCCAATGTGTTGATTAACCACCGCGCCATAAGCACCAAAACGCGCAACAACAAGCTGTTTAGAAGGAATTATTACTACATACTGGCCTCTATGCCCACGCAGCGACACCGTGTCTTTTGGCAATTTAGGTAACCAAAAGCTCATATCATTCAACCAAAGCTGCCCACCATAGTGCTTATCAACTCCCTTGCTCATCATTACATCTTTAATCCAAGCCTCGGAAACGATTTGTTCTCCATTCCAGCGACCGTTATTTACAAACAGTTGGCCTATTTTAAGCCAATCATGTACTGTTAAGAACATTCTCGCACCACCTCTGAGGTTGCCAGCTTCATCAAGTTCAGCAATAGCATTGTTGATCCCAAGCGGCGCAAAAAAGTCTTGCTGATACAGCTTATTAATAGATGATAAGTCACCACCAGACGCATCCATCAACGCTTTACTTAGTAGCTGAGTTGTGCCAGTTGCATACTCAAATTTGCTGCCCGGCTTGTAATCTTTTGGCAGACCAGTTACGTAATTGACCGAGTCTCCGGTGTGATACCACATCGGCGCTAAATCTTCATACCCGTGAATATCAGGCAATTCCGCCCATTTTACGCCTGAGCTCATATTGAGTAAGTTCTTTACCGTCATTTCATGATGACCAAACTCCAATGATTGCTCTAAGGTGAGCTTACCTTGGTCAACCAATACGCCAGTTAATAGCCCTGTTACAGTTTTTGCCATCGACCAACTTAGCATTCGGGTATCGCCAGCATGAAACTGGTCATATTGCTCGGCAACGAGTTGTCCCTGATACATTACAGCAACTGCAAATGTATTGTCGCTCCATGTATAGTCCTTATTATTTGTGGCAAAAAATGAATCTAGCGATAGCGCCGGATCCAGCGCTTTAGCAATAGGAGTGCTTGGCAATGGTTGTGGGACCGTCACACCTTGAGATTGCGCATGCAATTGCGCAGGGGTCAATTCATGCAGTAGAGTACAACCGAAGCCATCTCGAAACACTGAAGTTCGAGTCAGAGGTGAGCCGTCAACCTGAGCTGTTATCGAAACCTGTTTTGCAACTTCATCAACACTCAACACAGGTGTATTTGGCAATGCGCCTAGCGCCTCAGGGATCACCCGCTGCTTAATAAAGTCTATGGGTTCTTGTGATATAAAATGCCTTGAGCACAGTTGATTGGCGCTATAGCCCAGCAATACATCTGGGTCTGAGTTACAGCCACTCAATACCACAATTGACGCTAAACTCCCCAATTTTAAAGCGATATGTTTCATATTTATTCCTTTTGTTATTCTTCGCAGCTATGACGAATAACTAAACAATAAATACAAAATTTATACAGCTTAACTCATGGCTGCTTGCTTTGATAACATCAAACGTTCACGCTGTAAAACACAATACGCGAGCAAGCCCAACCCAAGTATGACGTTTGCTAGCGCAAGACCCCACACAATACCACTAAAACCAGCTACATAAGCGCCAAAATATGCGAATGGGATCGACAAACCAAATAGCCTTAAGATACTCACATTTAATGCAATCATGCTGCGTCCAGTAGCGTTGCAACAGCTGACATACAACATGGTTGCAGCTAAAGCAATATAGGACAGTGGTAATACGGTTAACGCTAACTCAATAGATTTACTGACAAAAGTTTTCTGACAAAAGCCAACTCCTAACAGATCCGCGCCAAAAAATAGCACCAAAGAGACAACCAATTGCCAAACAATACATACTAAAACCGACAATTTAATTCCACGCCTGACCCTTAACGCTTTATTTGCCTCCCAATTTTGCCCTACAAAGATTGGCAGTGACGTAGTAAGTACCATGGGCAATAACAACGCAAGTGGCTCTAGGCGCATCACGACACCATAGGCAGCAACGGCATCACTGCCTTGTGTCGCAACAATTGCCATCAATATAGACTGCGCCAGCGGCGTGAGCAGCTGCATCGACACAATTGGGATCAAAAGACGAAACAAACAGCGAAAGCCTTGCCGACTTTGCGTAGAGAGCAAATTAATTTTTATGGATATGTTTTCTTTAACTATCAGTAAATAAAGCGCCCAAATACAGCCAGTTACAGCTGCAACCAGATGTGCAATACCCAACTTTTCTAAGCCACTGATCGCAAGATCAGCTCCTACCCATGGTGAAAACAATGCCGCACTGGTGAGCACCTGCATACCTGCAAATACCACCAGAAGCTGCGCTGCCGCTCGCATATTCCCAAAGGCACGCAATACGCCAAAAATCACCATAATTAAGAAAAAGAAGATTACAGCACCAAGGCGGTACTGCATATAAGTATTTAGAGGGCCCCAAACTTTTTCACGTTCAGAGAAGTCAGCAAAACCAAGTAAGTTTAAAATAGGTAATAAGTTTAACCAAATACCCAATGCTATCGTAGCACCAACCAAGACGGTAAATATCAAGCTGACTGCGGCAAGCTCTTCGACTACTCGCGCCTGAGTTAAGCGCGTCGCAACCACAATGCCAAGCCCTATGGCGAATGCAAATAAAGTTGCCTGCACTGGCAGCGTAAAACTCATTGCAGTGAGCTCTTCGACTCCTAAGCGAGATGCGAAATAAAGCTCAATCAAGTCCGCACTAAATAAAGCCAAAATAGCCCACAACATAGGTACCGTCAGTTGTCTCAACACCGCACTGGTAGAACCGGTTAAAATCCAGCGCTTCTTTACAGCCCTTGCACGTTGCTTGCGACAAGCTTGAACAGGTGAATAACTCAAATCTTGTGATCTATTGCATGTCATAGCGCGTGATCAACTCCTTGCTATTTGGTTTTATTTTTTATTTAGACAGACACTATTTGCTTTAATTGAGCAAAATGCTACTGCAAATAGCTGATTCATCTAATTATCAAGACCAATGAAAATCTTCAGAGTTCCCAGCAAATCTTGAAACTCGATGAACCCCCACAGAATTGAGATTAACCACCTCCATTTCGTTAACTAAAAACCAGCCAAATGCACGACTTTTTTATTATTTAAAAAACCGTCATAATAGTCGTTGAAAACAACCACTAAAGTCGATACATCATGGCCCAAAAGTTACCTCCACAGCTAAATGCCACGCAATCTCCTTGCGTACGAAATTGCTGTTTGGATGCCGAAGATATTTGTATTGGCTGCCTTCGAAGCATAGATGAAATTGTCGGCTGGGGAAGCAAAAGTGCACTAGAGAAAGCTGCAATACTAGAGCGATGTGCCGCAAGAAAACGAGCCAAAGAGCAAGTTCACAAATAACCCTGGAGCGTCTTCAGGTTACTACCAAATAGACCCGGATGGCGAGCAAGGTGTATCTCCCTTTGCTGTGTATTGCGATATGGATACCCTTGGCGGAGGCTGGACGCTCTTTGCAAATCACGCAGATGGTATTGAACGCAAGCTTATGCGCGATCCAGTAAAAATAGATCAATATGGTGTATTGGAATCGGCCCGCTGGCAAGCACTGAGAGCCACAATGACAGAAGGGCTTATGTTTATTGACGAACATCAGCGAGTATCTATGATTTCCGCACATAACGTCACCAACCCAACCGGTAATGGATGCCAGAGTTTACTTGATAACACAGCCGCTGATCTAACCGCCACATTTGACGGTAATCCTGAAAGGCCATTTGCTATTTGGCCGTACAGCACAATTTATGCGCATACAGAACAAGACAAACTACTTTATTTTATTAAGTAAACACCAAAACAAAGCAGCTTGAATGGGCTGCTTTTCCTCTAACAAACCCATGTCGTTATAAGTGACTTTCAAATTAGAAAATGTTCACTCACCTTGTTAAATAAATAGTTTAATCAATTATAAAATATAAAAGTAATATCATATAGAAGCTGGATAACCGAGCAGAGGTGTATCAATACCATTCTAATAATCCATAAGGTGAAAAACACCCTTCTCAATCAACGCGGTGATACCACCTTAAACAACCATTAATCACTCACAATTTACGATAAGTTTTATATCATTGCATACAGAATTTAAAAATAAACACACTAAAAAAGTATATGAAATAAAAAAACAAAACTAACAAAGCAAAAACTTCGAGCTTACTATTTGAGACCACTCGTGTCGTAAATAATGTAATAAATGAATGTAGATTTTCCTTTTTAGTATAGCAGTGGAGTAAAATCCTAAGCGCTGGCAATATGATCATGGCAAAAAAAGCCAGAACAGCAAACAATGTTACATGGAATTCAAAAAACCACTGTGCTTCAAGAGACTTAAAATTGGGGCACACTTTTAATTCCTTTATTAATAGCATCCAGATAAATACGGGTTGAGGATAAGCCTGAAAGCAAAACGCAAATATGTGCTCACGTTGCTTCGACTAGATAACCCTTCACAACAACCCTTTTTAATTAGAAGTGCGCCTTTGGTCCTAAATAATACGCTCTGTGTACTACTTGATTCAATACATGATGAAAACCAGCTGTTAAGTCCATTTGCTGATAATAGATTAAAAAGCTGATATCTATATCAAACAATATTGATTAAAGCCCCAAATTAGCATCTTAATGTTTATTCTTCCAATAAAAATAATCATAAATAAAGCTAACAAATGGCCTCAACCATTACAACATGAAAATAAAAATAATGAAAAAATCAATATGAGAGAACCCTCTTCTCACACGTAAATATTAAATAAAGAAAAATTAATTGATTAATCTATTAACTTGTCCAATTTAATAAAGAAATCGTTGAATGTGGCAGACATGTCTTCTGAGTGCTCTTGTATTTTCTGAAGATCTTCTTTCGCGCCGTCTAGAGTTTCTCGTAGGGTTTGTTCTTGCGTTTCGCTCATGCCAAAAGAGATTATTGAATCTTCTACGTCAAAAATAAGCGTTTCAACTAGCTCTTGGCATGATTGATTATAGTTTTTAAAAATAAGTTCAATGTCTTCTAAGTCTTTACTCGCCACCTGACTAAGCTCTCTGAGCCCCTTATTCTTCGCTTGAATAGCTTGAATGTTGGTTTCTAAACTTTTTAGTCTAGCGTCTGCACCTCTAACCACCAGTGCCAATATGTCATTAAACCTTCCGTATTTCTCATCGTCATCAATGGGCATATTTTTTATTAATAATGAGCAATATGCGCTGTTGAAAAAGCTACGCTTTTCGATGTTAATGACGGTTTTACTCTCTCGCCCTTTTTTAAGAAGCTCGCTTTCTAACGGGTTAATGACGCCAAAGTTACAAAAATCTCTAAATTCGCCCAATAGCCCCAACTGTACAGATGCATTTAAATCCAAGTTTCGACAAACGGATAAAACTGCGTTCGATAAATCCGCCAAGGTGTTGCATTGGTATGAGTTTTCAATGAACTCAAGGCATAAACCCAATTCACTACAACTGGTAATGGCTGTTAAGGTAACTTCTTCGGCAGCCTCGCAATTCACTTTTAAGGTATCAATTTCACTACTGAACTTAACCAATCTGTCGATCCTAAAACTAAGTTCAGCTGCATCAAATGGCTTGGTGATGTAATCATCACCACCTGCTTTAAACCCTTCAAGTTTGTCTTCAATACAATCTTTTGAGGAAACGAATAAAACCGGAGTATCGGAGTTAGAAGGGTTACTGCGAATCGCCTTACAAACCTCATATCCGTTCATACCCGGCATCACAACATCCAGCAAAATCGCATCATATTTACGCTCATGAAATAATGTCAGTGCTTCTTCGCCGTTATGCGCTGAGAAGTAATCATGTGATTCACCAAGCATTGTTTTTGCAATATCATGGTTAACTTCATCGTCATCGACTAACAAAATTGAGTACGACATACGCCCCCCAATAGGCTTTAATCTCGATACTGCTGAGAAATATCAAAAAATAAATTTTCTTTTTCCAAAAACTCATCCAACAACTCAGGATCAAAATGACTCCCCCGTCCTTCTTTCATGATTGCAATTGCTTTGTCATGCTCCATCGCATCTTTATAAACTCGCCGACTGATCAATGCATCATAGACATCCGCTATCGCCATCATGCGTGCGCTAAGTGGGATTTCTTCTCCTTTCAACCCTTCAGGGTAGCCGGAGCCATCCCACTTTTCGTGATGATAGTGAGAGATTTCCTTCGCAGTTTTAAGGAAGCTATTTGCCTGACCCAGCGCAGACTCGGCAGTCTCTATGGCGTTGCGACCAAATACGGTATGGTTTTTCATGATTTCAAACTCGTCAGCTGTAAGCCGACCTGGTTTGAGCAGAACATTGTCTGGGATCCCTACTTTGCCAATGTCATGTAACGGGGCAGACTTATAAAAATTATTAATCACTTCTAAAGTGAGTACCTTTTTATATTTTTCCTTCTCGCACAAAATAGTTGCCAATAGTTTTACGTAGAGCTGTGTACGGCGAATATGATTACCGGTTTCTTGGTCTCGGGTTTCGGCTAGGCTAGCCATTGCCTGAATAGTGACATCTTGAAGGCGAGACATTTGCTCCGTGCGCTTTTGAACCTCTTCTTCCAAATAATCGTTTTTGTTTTTTAGAATGTCTTTGGATTCTTTGTTCAATAAGTGTGTATTTAGGCGAGCAAGCAGTATTGGCGGACTAATTGGCTTGTTAATGTAATCACATGCACCCAACAAAAAACCTTTTTCTTCATCTTCAACACTGGTTTTTGCAGTCAAAAAAATCACCGGTATTTCACTGTATACCTCGTGCGACTTTAAGTACTTGATCACCTCGTAGCCATTCATCTGTGGCATAACAACATCAAGAAGAATGATGTCAACTTTGTTTTTTTCAACCACGGAAATAGCGGCTTCACCACTTTTTACCGCTAAGACACGATATTTATCTTTGATAATTTCCGTCATGAAAGCCAGGTTTTCCTTCACATCATCTACTACCAACACCGTTTTAAGCTGTTCCATAGGCTCTTCTATTGAATTGTTAGACAATTATTCATCACACACAAAAATATAGGTCTATTATTACTGAAACGCCAAGCATGGATTGGATTAGATGAAAAGTTTAAGAGTCAGCTTCTTTATCACATTCTCAATAATGTTGCTTGTCAGTATTGGGATTGGGTTAATGTCCTATTACGTCAAATCAGAAGTCAGCGCTTTGACTGATAAACAGACCCAACTTTTTAAGCTGACGGAGCTTGCCCATGAACTAAAGCTGAGTTCAGACAATTTGACAAATTTTGCAAGAGCCTATGCAGTGACAGGCAATGATAAATGGCAGCAGCTTTTCAGTTACACTTTGCTAGTGCGAGATGGCAAGGTTCGAGCGGACAATGCCAACACCTATGACTATTGGGATAGCCTAGCAGCCCCTCACTCCAGCGTTCCTGAGACGATCCGAGTAAACGATGGACATAATATAATTGAGCGATTTCAACAGTTGGGTGCGCAGGACTTTGAACTTTTGCAGATGCAAAATGCGCTTTCTACATCCAATGCTTTGGTTAGTCTTGAGCGTCGGGCTTTTAACGCCATAGAGGGCATACACAAAGACGAATACGGTAATTGGGTCAAAGACGCAGCACCAGACTTAGTAAGCGCTCAAAAAATTCTTTTCAGCGACAACTATCTAGTTGAGAAATCGAAAATCATGTCGGCAATTGGTGAAGCACACAGAGCTATCACTAATCGCCTCAATGCTGAGCTTGAGAGTCACCAAAATAGTTTAAACAACACCTATTTGCTCAGAAATATTTTCAATTTAATTTTACTTATCAATATCGCATTGTCTTTTTACCTGCTTTGGAAACTCTATATAAACCCAGTTGCATCAATCCAAAAACAAGTAGTGAGCAATGTAGAAAAAGGCAATTATAACTTCGTGCTTGATGAATCGGTGAAAGGCGACCTATCAGATCTGTCAAAATCAATGAACAAACTCCTGAACGACTTGTCTGAACAGCTCGAATTCAACACCATCATGAAAGACTTTGGGTTAGCACTTAGAGGGAAAAAAAATCCCAACGAGCTTGGAGAAGAACTCTTGCAGTTCTTGGAGCAAAGGCTTTCAGTTCCCCTTTTAGGCTTATATGTTTTTGAAGAACAAAAAGTGCTTACTCGCGTTGCTGGCACCGGATACAGCTGCAATTGCGCAAGAACATATAGTAACTATGACTCCATTCACTTTCATGTATTAAGCACTCAAAAGCCCTATTCGATGAAGTTTGAAAAGGAGCAGTATGCCATTGAGTTAAATGGAGAAAAGCTCTCTATAAGCGAGTTATATTATTTCCCCTTGGTCGTCAGCAATGACAGTATTGGTTTGTTAGAGCTGGGCAGCTTAGTTGAGCTAACTGATCAAGATTATAAGTGGGTGAAATCGGTCATAAACGATTTGGCAGTTAGTCTACAGCTTACACAAAACATCGACTTACAGTCAAAGGCCGAAAAACGTATTGTAGAACAACTCGAGCTCAACAAAAAAATTCTCGATGCCATTCCAAGCCCAATGTATTACAAAAACAGCTCTGGCAATTATTTAGGTGTTAATAGTGTTTTTCATCAATATTTTGGGACATTCGATGCAGATGTTTTGGACGCCACCACAGAAGATATTTTTAATTATGAAATTGCACAAGTTTTTGAGCAGTCACACCAAGATTTACTTGATGGTAAGTCAAACCAACACTACGAAATAAAAATTGATAATGCACAAGGCGACCCCCGCAACTTTATAGTTTATGAAGCTGTATTTACCAATGCCGAAAATGAACTTGCTGGTGTGGTTGGTTTATTACTTGATGTAACAGAACGCAAACAAATGGAGCTTGAGCTACGCCTAGCAAAAGATAAAGCGGATGAAATGAGTACTGCTAAAGGAGAATTTTTGGCAAATATGAGCCATGAAATTCGCACACCAATGAATGCAATTATTGGCATGAGCCATCTGGCACTTCGCACTGAGTTAACCACCCAGCAATCCGGTTATGTCAATAAAATAGACCAAGCGGCTAAGAGTTTACTCGGGATAATTAACGACATTTTAGATTTTTCTAAAATAGAATCAGGCAAATTAGAAATTGAAGATATCGATTTTTCTTTGCAAGAAGTAATGGATAACGTTGTTAATATCAACGTCATTCGTATGCAAGAAAAAGGCTTGGAAATGCTGTTGGACATTGCTCCTGATGTACCAATTAGCCTTGTCGGCGATCCACTTCGTTTGGGCCAAGTCTTAATTAACTTATGTGGCAATGCCATCAAATTCACAGAACGTGGAGAAATTACCATTTCGGTCACCAATCTTGAACAGCAAGATGACCAAACCACCTTGAAGTTTACTGTAAAAGACACTGGCATTGGCATGTCTCAAGAGCAGCAAAGCAAGTTGTTCAATGCATTTTCACAAGCTGATGGCTCCATTACTCGCAAATATGGGGGAACCGGACTCGGGCTGAGTATTTCTAAAAAGCTGGTCGAACTAATGGGAGGTACAATTGGGGTTAACAGTGAGCAAGGTCAAGGCTCTGAGTTTTACTTTACAGTTCGCTGCGGGTTGCAGTCGGCCAAACTGACCAATGTCATTTGTCCTGATAGCCAGTTAGCTGGTAAACACGCATTAGTCGTTGATGACAATGAAAGTGCTCGCGCAATATTAACGAACCTGCTCAAAGCGATGAAGTTTACTGTCACTTGCGCGTCAAGCGGTGCGGGCGCAATCGAACTTGTGCAAGGCAGCAAATTTGACATTGTGTTCATGGATTGGAAAATGCCGAATATGAGCGGAATTGATGCCATCAAACACATTCGTTCACTTGAATTAACGCCTGAGCCCAAATATGTACTTGTTACAGCATACGGCACCGACATTGGTATGAACTCACAAATCCACGACTTAATCGATGCCATAATTCTCAAACCCGTCAATGCGTCAGTTCTGTTAGATGCCATTATGGAATCATTTAACTTAGCAAGTCAGCCTAGAAACGGAGATGTGTCGAACAAAGACAGTGGGGTGAAACATTCATTCGAGAAACAAAAAGTGCTACTTGTTGAAGACAATACGACAAATCAAGAAATTGCCAATGAGATGCTTAGTTCTTTAAATTTAGACGTAACCATCGCAGATAACGGTCAGATTGCTGTTGATATGGTCAAAGATAACACCTTTGATATCGTGCTTATGGACATACAAATGCCTGTTATGGACGGTTACTCTGCGACGAAGAAAATACGTGAACTCAGTCAGTTCGATGGTTTACCAATTGTCGCCATGACTGCAAATGTCATGAAAGAAGATTTACAAAAATGTAAAGCTGCAGGCATGAATGATCATATTGGTAAGCCCATTAATTTCAATCAAATGACTGAGACCTTACACGCACATTTGTATAAAGTGACTAACCAAGACGACACTAATTTACGTCAAGTAGTTGAGAGCGCTGACGACAAACAGCCAGAAGTAGAAACAAATGCAGAGCAACAAGAGATCAAGTTAGATGGGGTCGATATTGAGCGGGCAATAAAACGGTTAGGGGGCAATGAAAAAGCGTTTTGGAACATCATTAAAAAATTTGCGCGCAATCAAATTGAAGAAACCATTAACCTCAATCAAGCGCTTGTCATCGGAGACATGGAACATGCAGAGCGTATTGCTCATTCACTAAAAGGGGCCAGTGCAAATTTGTGCATCGATGAACTCTCCAAACAAGCTTCAGACATCGAAGCAGCAATCGCTAATGAGCAAAAGGTTGAACCACAAGATGTAGAAGTCCTAACGGAATACCTAAGAGGGCTGCACAAAAGCCTAAGTGAACTGCAAAGTGATGAAAAGCCAGCGACCCCAGCTCCCAGCACATCAAATATTGTGAGTTTTAAAGTTACGCGTGGGGATTTCTTAGAACTGGAAGAGCTATTACTCAGTTGTGATACTCAATCCGTTGAAAAAGTTTATGAGCTCAAAGCGAACCATAAAATTGATGAGTCTACTTGCATTGAACTTGTGGAACTCATTGAAGATTTTGAATTTGATCAAGCCAGAGAGGTGATTTCGCAATTGTTAGAACAGTCGGCGTAGTTGAAGTAGCTCATATCATCCCTTACTGTTTGAAAAAATTGGGTTATATGTCATCTGGCTGACAACAATGAGTAATTTACTGACGGCCCAAGTGGTTTTGACTTTTGTATTCGATATTGCTTGCTTTATGGCTTTTATTAATAACTAATTGGCATTGGAAAGGCCCTCTTTCAGTAATCTTTTGGGCTCATTTCGCTGTGCTCACTAGCAACCTTTAAGGTATCGCGTGGACTATTCATCTCTAATTAAATCTGTAAGTCTATTGCTAGGTGTGATTGGCGGTCTATTTGCAATCTACAAGTTTTATAGAAGAGACGAACACTTTCCTAGGGTTCAATTTGACGTTGAAATTAATTTTGTAGGAAAAGAAGACGACAAGCATGTAGTTGAGATTGTTGCATCTCTAGACAATAAAGGGGTTGTTCCAATAAAACTTACGGAGTTAGAGTTTAGCCTCAGAGGACTTAAGTCAGGAGAACCTTTGGAAGAAGGCGACAATAAGATTAATAAGCAGCTTAAACTACCCCACAAAATTAAAGATGCCCCTTGGATAGCAGATATGTGGGAACATACATTTGTATATCCAGGAGTGAGAACTCGTTATACACATGCAGCTATCGTTGATGACAAATATAATTATCTGCTGGTAAGAGGCTTGTTTATTTATGAATCTGACGAAAAGTTTCACACCTCAGCAAAATTAGTAAAAGTACCTAATCAGTCAATTCAGTAAGGCAGCCAGTGAGCCTGTAACCTCGGCTAGAAGCGTTACAGAGCATTTGTTTTAACTGTGTAATTAGATAATCTTGGCACATATTCGACTGTCTGATTTGATTGAGTCCTAATAAGCCTGACAGATCAGGCAAGTTGAGACTTATACTGCTAGTGAAAACCACCTAAAACAGAGCCAGCCTCAAAGGGGCTAGCTCTATCATTTTATTTTATTATATGTAAGCCATTGAGCCAGAAATATATTTTTTCTTTGTCAAAATAAGCTAATGCCCCCTCTTTATTGTTTTTCGAGATGGTTCGGGACCACAATGTATAACCTGTCACCTTATCGTAACCGAACAACTTCCACGTATTTGAAAATAAAAATGTTTCTATTCTCATGGTGTTGCGACAAGCATTATCTATACACTTTCCGTTCGATAAGACTTCTTCCGCAACTATATCCTTATTATAGCGGTAAGTCTGAATGTACTTTAAGTTATCGCCATTTTGGTCGGCAACAAATGCATAACTCGAGTCTCGCTCAACTCCCCCCCACTTGCTCGTTTCAATGACGTGGTGGATCAATTCGAATTCAGGGTCGTCATCGACATTGACCCAATAGACATCTAAAACATCCTCCTGATAAATGCTAAAGACCTTTTCTTGCCAAGATTCAACCAGCTCGATATTGTCTTTAGTCACCTTATAAATACCCGATTGACCAAACCTATAGCCGTTGTCTATCTTGGTTACAGCTTCGTTATATGTGGGCTGACTCCAATATGGAATTTGCCAATAAACATAAATCAAGCCATTTTTGTTAAATTCAGGGTGTGGAGATACATGCTTTACATCTTCCAGCACCTCAATTTGGCTGGAATGTCCATTGATCAAAAAGTGCCTCTGCTGAGACCCCAACCTATTGGACAGCCTGACCAACTCTACTCCATCGTGAGCTGATAACACATAACCATCAGAAAGTTCGCTACTGGGTATGGGAATACGTTTTTGTTCTACTCTATCAACGTCATATAAAATGTACTCAGAACCGACTTCTTGATAGTAACTACCATCACTTCTCATAACCATACTATTTCCATATCCTGGCGAAAAATGTCTCTTTCTAAAGTTGTTTCGCTCATCAATAATGTCAGTGTATTCATACACATTAATCATAAGGCTTCCGTCATTAAGCGGTACAACACGACTTCCTGCGGCTGTCGACTTTCTTGAGTAACGAGTGCTCAAATTGCTTATATATTTTGGCTTAATCTTATTGTCTTCAAGACTAGCAGCAATAAGATAAGTATCTTTGCCTGAACTTGAATTCTGCCAATTAAGAAGCGTAGATGAAATGGCGTCTTCACTAGACACTACATGTTTAAGAATAAGTTCGCGAGCTCCGTCACCATCGATATCTGATTGACCAATTATGGTGGAGTTGTTGACATTAGGTATCACTTCAAGCCCAGCAACATAACTATAGGCATTCGCGATGAAACCTTGTTTTATTTGGTCATATCCAACGAGTGTTAAACCATTATCAGATTGAAACAATATACCGCCCACCCCACTTGAATCATCCACTATCGCAAAAGCATCATGATAGAGGCTGCCAAATTCATTGGTATTGAGCTGCCCTTTTTTAATAAGACTGCCTTCTTCATAGATATACCAACTTAAATATTGCTCACCTGTTTCATTTTCACCTAACGTCAGCAACCCTTCACATACCCCGTTGTTGTCCTGATCGACAAACAAAGTATTGTTAACTATGCTGCCATGCCACTGATAATAACCCTGTTGATGTACTTCAAAGTCTGTTAATGCGTTGTCTTTAAAGCTAGAAAGTACTAACTTAACCTCTTTTAAGGTTGGATTGGTTGCAAAAAATGCAAGCTCTTTTTTGCCATCTCCGTCAAGATCACACGCCTTCCATGACTGCCAGGTGAAAAATGTTAAGTATCTTGGCAATTGATGTTCACTACGCACATATGTAGCGTCGAATATTTCAACACGATTGTTACCAATCATATTGACCACTTCCAATGTATCATCCCCGTTCAAATCAACCAGTCTTGGTGCTGGATAATCACGGGGTGTTGCGAATTCAAAAATATGGTTTGTATCAGCTGAACTTTGAAAGCTCTTATAGCCTCCCGTACCCGCAGACAAATTGTTTTCATTAGCATATAAATAGACCATAGATTGCGTATCGTCAGAGTAGCTTACATCGAGTATTGGACCTTCACTGTTTCGAGACAATAAATTTGAATCAACCTTAAGTTTGTCATCTTGTATTGTTAACCAATATATACCGTCTCTATAATCGTCAGAAGAAGGCAATAACTGAGCCGCTTTATCAGACCCAACTGGCCAAGAACGATTATAAGTTGGATAGTCTCCTGTATAGTGAAATACCGAACTGACCTTCGTATTTGTAGGTATTGCAACTACCCCCTTTACATTTTCTGACTTGTTCTCTCCCTCATCAATAACTTCAATTGAGTAATATACTGTATCGGCAAAGTGATAGCCGTCATCTAATTGACCATCCCACTTTATTTCACCTGAAGGGGAAAGCGTCATAGATTTTGGTCCAGATGTGAGTTTAATTGTGTAGTTATCGAGGTTTTCTATGTTGAGCTGTGCGGTGAACAACTCTCCTTCTTTCAGTTCACTTTTTACTGAAATATCCGCTTCAATAATCAGCGTCTCTCTTTTTTTACCAGTAACATAAACCTGCTCAGCAGCAGTGCCAATGTTTCCTGAACTGTCTATTGCGTTTAACGTAACTGTATACTCTCCCGGTGATTCAAACGTATACCGATGTTGCCGCTGCTCACCTTCTGATAAAATTTCGCCAAACTCATCTGTTATTACCCAATTTAATTGCGACAAATCATAATCTGCGGCCCTTAACTCAGTCACCTCCATAGTATGGAGCTCACTGGGTGATACTACGTTAGGAACTTGTATAACAGGAATATGAGGCCCGTTATCTTCAGATAGCGATGAAAGAGAAAAATGCTCATACGGGACATAAATCACCCTCTCCTCTAGGGGCTCTTGTCCGTATGAAAACTTTGGATTGGATGGACCATAGAGTGAGCCATTTGTATTCCATAATCCTAATTCTAGATAATTGTTAAAGCGCTTTCGAAAAGATATGTCAATGTCCCCTGATATTGTATCCGGAAATGACGGAGCCGCACTTGATTCACTTAGACTTACTCGGCCATAATCAGGTAAATAAATGTGGTTATACGACTCACCAGAATCTGCAAACTTTTCATCGACCCAAGCACGCACTTTACCGCCTTGGTGAAAAACAAAACTCGCTTCAAGTAAAGTATCGTACACGGATTGCACCATGTATCCAGTCAATGTGTAGGAAGCATCAGACTCGATGTCTTGTATTGAAAATGCAGCCGCAAATTCGTATGCTATTTTCTCAGGGATACCTCCTACATTTTTAACTACGTGCAAGTTCATGACACCGTTGGATATTATTGGCCCAATTTTGCAATTATTAAATTTCGCTGTATAACTAGACTTAAGGTTGTCTGCATCAACCTTTGGTAGATCGATGGTTCCCGATTCACAATTTTGAGACTCAGAAAGTATGTAGGCTCTATCGTCGTATTTATAGAATTTAGGGTGGCCAATTGAAAAACCATCGGTATCATCGTACAGAATAAAGTTCTTTATATCATTCCAATACACAGAGTCATGTGCTATTAAAGCAAAGTTTTTGTTGGTAACTTCAGCAACTTCTAAACTGCCACCGTAGCGAGCTTCTAATTTGAGTTTTCCATTGATTGGTAAAGTAGGTTGATTATCTTGAAAGCCAGATTCAGAGGAATTCCCCTCGCTGCCGCCTCCGCAACCAGTTATTATTAGCGTTAAAAAAATGCCAAACAAAATTGGCGTTATCCGTAAGTAATCCATTACGCACCTTCCATCCATTTAAATTCAACATATAACTTTACACAAAAATCACATTTCAACAACATTTTGATACTGAATATCTTCAATATTAAAAAATTAATATTTCTTATATTAATTATGCGTTATACGTTGAACTAACTAGTTTAGTTAACAATAAACTAGTTAGTTCAACAAAGTGTTAAAATGGAATCGCTAGACCTAGACTAAAGTTACTTAGAAAATATAGACTTGTGTTTTTTACTACGATATACATTGTTGACTATTTGAGTGCCTGAGAAATCAAAATTGAAAGAGCCAATGTGTTCAAGGCCAAGGCGCTGGTAAAACAAATTCGACGTATTCTCCACCCATGTATAAAGCCAAAATTCAGCGCCCCAATGACGTTGAATTTCAGCCAGTAATTTTTTGCCAATCCCCTGCCCTTGAAACGCATTATGAACATAGAGCTTTTCAATCTCAAACCCGTAATCATTTTCTTGATATTGAGACTCAAAATTGACGACCGCAAAGCCAATTAGGGCGTTATCTCGCACATAAACCATTACTTTGCACTCAGGGTTATCAATTAATTGGCTAAAGTATTTAGGCGTAAATGTCGTCAATGCAAAGTGTGCATAATCATCACGCATCCCATCTGGTGTATACGTCGTTAACCACACCTGCAAAGCGAGTGCTGCGAGGCTGTTTGTATCTTGAAGCTGAGCTTCTCTAATCATAGTGAGAGGTTATCCATAGTGTATGTAAGAAGTGAGCACTTATCACTTTACGCATGTCTATATTTCAAGTTCTCGGCTGTAATATTGGGCTTAATCTTGGTTATCAAGGACCACAACCTCACCTAAAAACCCCGCGTTGGCTACTGTGCTATAACTCAGCGCATTGGGCCCGGCGTGCATAACCAAATCTTCACCATCGAGTACGCCATTGTTATTACTATCTTGATAGAGCGCGCCTATATGTGCAAATTGCCCATTTTGACGGTACCTGACCGCTATAAAATCTCCTGGAAAAATGTCACTGTCCCACTTCAACTTAGTGTTGGAACCTGTAAATCCACGTAATTTCGCTTTGTGCTTTAAATTTGTAACCAACCAAGCTACATTGCGGTCAAATACTTTGCCATTGTCCTTTATCGCATTTGCAGCCATTAATACATCTGCGCAGTCAACCCCAAATAATGCTGGCTTTGGTAAGGTACAGACCCGAAAATGGCCGGCACATTAAAAAAGCTACTCAGCACACCCAAATACCCCTCACCTTGTGTGAAAGAAACTCGTAGCACCTGTTTATTTAAGCCGCGATGGTCGTTGTTCTCTAATCCCATACTTTTACGGCGGCGACCGTCTTTTCCAATTACTTCTACTTGAAACCAAAAGCTACCAACATTGGCATGGTAATATGGAGACTCAAACACATTATTCTTGTTTAACCATGTCCCCGATACTTCTATTTCAGCCAAGTTATCAAACTGATTTAGACGCTTTTTGTGGTAGTTTACTTTGCCAAATCCAGCCCATTTATAGGGGTTTTTCTCCCATGGATGATTGGCGTTTTTGTAGTATTGGCTGGTATCAGGAATAATTTGAAACCACCTCACTTGCTCCTCAGCCAATACGTTAACTTTGAGCTTAACGCTTTGCCCCGTTGGTGATGACACCGCGTGCCTAACTTGCCATGAAGTGTCAGATGCTATCTGAGAATAGATATCTACACTTGCAAAGGTATTTATACTAAAAAGTAACCCAAATAGGCTGCAAAATTGACAAACTTGCTTCCTTATTCCCATTTATTGCCTCCTTATGTCATTCACCCCAGATACCCTTTAAAGAGGTAATTCAACCAGCGTATATCTTCTTCGCCTAAACATGCTTGAAGGTGCAACTTTGACTGTTGAAGTATGTCTTCATAGACATGTGCTAATGCCTCAACCGTCAATTCTAACCATTCTTCTTTTTCATGTTCACCTAAGTCTCCCCCATTAAATGCATCGTCTAATAGCGGCTCATACGTTTCAAGTGCGCGGTACAATCGACTCAAAACTGGGTTTATCAATTTTATTGTATCCGCCTCAGCAAACTCCTGTAGCACCTTATCTTGAGCCTCTTAAATATGCTGGTTGAGCGCAACTTGCGTGTACTTTTGACCTCGTGGACAAATACCATGTTTGTTTAACAGACCCGTTATGCTTGGCAGTGCCGCCTTTGCTGCAATAGCGGCACCAATTGCGCGGTTCACAAATACAGAAACCCCGCAAATGAGCTGCATACCGTAGGTCAGTTTTGTATCTAACCTATCTATATCATTTGCCAGCAGCTCTAACCGACTTACCTGCCCTACTGGCTGTTTTCTTACTAAAGATTCCGTTTGTTCTGACAAAATATTTGTCAATAACGCTTCAGCATGTTCATTGGCAAAGTGAAAAACTCGGCGTTTTGGTAGCGTGTTTACTTCTGGTACGCCATCCGGCAGGTTTCTTAAAGTATGTAAGGCAACTTTATGCTCACCCAATTCAATAGGGATGACAAAGTAATGCTTTTCGTCATAGTCTGACAGTTTAGATTTGTGGCAAGAGGCTAAAAACGGCAGCCCAGCGACCGAATCTTTAAATAGCGTAAGCTGTTTATTGATTTTGCCTTTAACTTGATTTGGTTGCTTAACTAATAAGCGAAGTGTGTTTAGTATATTTTTATGCACTTAGTTTGATACCTCCTTGTACCGAACGGCTCACAATTGGCCCTTGATTACCTATATAAGATAATTGAGCTCTTTCATTGACTTAGTTGGTACAAATTCCGTTATTTGATACTCAGCAATACCTGTTTTATAAAATGGATCTTCGTTTAAAGTTGCCTCTAGTGATTCTTTCGATGTGGAAGCAGCTAAAATGACACCTCCGGTGCGCGGCTCAGTTGGGCCTGACATTAAAAAAATACCATCGTCATAGCACTGATCTAAATACTCAATATGCAGTGGCAAATACTTCTCTACTTCTGATAATCCAACGAGATAATTAAGCGTGACGATAAACATGGCGAGTTCCTTTTGTTATTTATTGGGCGCATTTTTCATGTATCCAAAATAGTAACATCATTGTCCTATTTTTCGTACCTATTTTAACATTGATTAATGTATCAATCGAAATTCAACCTGTATAGAGCCACTTAACATTTCCTTACAACTTACAGAAGCTTTAACATTCGTCATACTAATCAAAATCTTGTGCGACAATTTGTCACATCCCTTGAAGTAAGTTTATTACATATAATCCAACCATTATCCTCAAATCAATAACAATACATGCTAAAAATACTGCTCGCTTGGCATCGACGACTGGCGCTTTTATGCGTAATTCCGTTTGTAATTTGGGCGCTTTCAGGGCTATTGCACCCTGCAATGTCTCATTTTGCGAAAGCGCCACATATTAAGCCTGACCCTATCAAAGTTGAATTGAATAGGATGCATAATTACACACACTTGAAAGACGCTTTAAAGCAGCAAGATATCCATCACTTCAGCCATGCTAGTTTGGTAGAGTTTAAAGGAAACTACTTCTATCAAGTTCAACAGCAAATTGATGATGGTACAACGGTGCATTACCTCCCTTTATCAGCAACCAATGTCAGCTTAAATGATGTTGATTATGCGCACTATCTGGCAACACAATGGAGTAATCATAACGTTATAAAGAGTGAATTTGTCACACAATTCAGTTCTGCTTACCCTGAAATAAACCGGGTATTGCCTGTTTATAAGTTGCGTATGAGCAGCGGGAATAACATATATATAGATACATTGGGCAAGCGCATAACCGCGCACAATACACCACTGAGAGAGTCGCTATCTTTCTGGTTCAAACAGTTACATACTTGGCAGTTTGCTGGTGATAGACACAGCCTATGGCGCATCATCCCTATGCTGATAATCAGCATCACATTATTTGTTATGGCCGTTTTTGGATTGCTGACATACAGTGTGTTGTGGCCACGAATTAAAAAAAAACAGCTCAATAAGCGGTCGTTACATAGGGTTTCGGGGTTAGTTTTAAGTTTATGCATGCTCGGATTTGCGAGTAGTAGTGCACACATTTTAATTGATAAGTTTTTTTTGCAAGAGTTTAAAAATCTAGCTCCTGGCAATCAAATTGCCACAGATGCCATCAATCATGATCCTGTCAAAACACTCGCAGCAGCAAATGGTCATAACTTCCAGTTGGTCAATATTTCAGGTCAAGTCATTAGCCAAATCGTATCGTATAAAAATAAATCGATGCACTTTGCATATTGGCAAAGTAACCAAACTCAATATGATGATAAAACATTTGCTCAAAATGCGTTACGAAACCAACTAAATATTACTGGAGCGCTAACACACAGCGAAAAAATCGATAAGTTCGGCCCAACATATGGTTTTATTAACAAGCGGCTACCTGTGCAACAACTGAGTTTCGAACAATCTCCAGAAGTGCGCTATAGCGTTGAGCTTCACACCGGGTACATAGCCGCAGTTGATGACACGTGGCAAAACGCGCGTAGTTGGCATTTTGGCTATTTACATAAGTACCACTTTTTAAACCCTTTAGGTAAAGGTATTCGTGATAGCATCATTACTCTGATCTGCCTCGGATTAGCATTTATTGCCTTATTAGGTACTTCACTGTACTTTTCAAGATTACTGCGTCAGCGTCGGGCAAAAATACATCGCAATTTACAAAATAACGAAATATTAGAAATAACTAAGGAACAAGCATAATGAAATCTGGCTTTTCTTATTCACTCATTGCCATCGCGCTACTGCAGGCTGACTTACTATACGCACAGCAACAGGCAGAGGATATCGAGCAGATCATCGTCACAGCAAGTAGAACAGCCAAAGCTAACACGGATCTGGCACTGAGTGTCGGCAGTGTATCCACTGAGATTATAAAAAATGACAATGCACAACACCTATCTGAGTCTCTAGAAACTATTTCAGGCGTATTGCTCAATCAGCTGTCTGGTGGACAAGGGCATAACGCCGCGATACGCATGCCAATAAACTATGGTGGTTACACATTATACCTTCAAGACAATGTGCCTTTGCAATCCGCAGCATTTTACAATCACAATGCACTTTGGTGGGCGAGCAGCAACTCGTCAATATCTCGATTAGAGGTACTTAAAGGTGCCGGGACCAGCCTGTATGGTTCCGGTGCAGTTGCAGCCACTGTGAATGTGATTTCAGCCCCTATCGGAGAGGGTAAAAATGAGTTGGCCTCTACGTTAGGCGAACATGGCTATAAGCGAATAAACGGCAGCATTACTCACGCACTCTCAAACTCAAATGGTATTCGGATCAGTGGTGCCTACTTAAATAATGATGGTTGGAGAGAGCATAGCAGTGTTGAAAAAGCAGAGTTTAATGTACTCCATGAGCTTGAGATAGATGACAAACAAAGCCTTAAAACCAGCTTGATCACGTCAACCTTAGATCAGCAAATGCTAAACGCACTTACTGAAGAGCAGTTTAACCTAGATCCATCGCAATCTGGTTTGCCCGATGAAGTACTAGCCATTGACCCTAGCCGAGCCACGGACTACGTACGACTCAGCTCAGAATATCAATATGAAGATCACGACTTTTATGCGTCGGTGATCCCTTATTTACGCTACCGTAGTAACGATTATATTGCGACTTGGCAACCGAATATGCCGAAAGTCGAATCAAGCGTTAGAACCATTGGCCTGCTGGCCTTAACAAACTTTAGACACAATCCGGATTTTGAAACCACAATAGGCATCGACCTAGAACGCTCAGAAGGCGATGCATACTCCTATCAGCCGACCACCAGAACAACAACTGGCTGGGGTGCTGCGACCTACCCGCAAGGGCACGTTTTTTATAACGACTCCACGCGTTTTGTAGGCATATCTCCTTACATTCAACACCTAGGTAAACTCACTGAACAGCTAAATTATTCAATCGGGTTAAGATACGACAACAACCAATACGACTTTGACAATACCTTGTCTGCTTACGATGACGATGGATTTGGTAATCGTTCTATCACAAGTCGCAGTGATACTTTTGAGCACTTGAGCCCTAAAGCAAGTTTAAACTACCAGCTCAGCGCACAGTCCAGTCTTTATGCTCGTTATGCTAATTCGATTCGGATCCCCACGGCTTCTGAGATTTACCATCTAAAGACCAAAGAAACCAGTTCACAATTGGACTCAATCAGTGAGGAAACATCCGATACATACGAACTAGGCTACAAAGCAAACTTCGACAAACTCTCTATAGAAGTAGCTTATTATATTATGGATGTAAAAGACGCGATTGTGACAGCCTATGATGACTTTGGTTCAAGCTTTCGCGTTAATGCCTCTGAAGTGAGACATCAAGGATTCGAAATAGGTGGGACTTATACCTTTTCACCGGCTTGGTCTATGGCGCTAGCGTATAGTCAATCCAATCATGAATTTCAACACTACGTACAAGATGCAGGCAGAATCGATTTCAAAACGGGGGAAAGTAAAGAAATCGACCTATCTGGTAATAGCTTAGTCATGGCCCCAGAATACGTTGCAAACCTGCGCTTAAATTACACGAGCCAATTGGTGTCTGGCCTCAATATTACAGCTGAGATTAAGAGCATTGGAGACTACTGGATGGACTCTGAAAACACACGTAAATATGAAGGCTATACAATCGCAAACCTCAAGGCCAACTATCAAGTCACTGAGTCACTCAAGCTACACGCACGATTGGCAAATGTCACTGACAAAAAGTATGCCTTACAGGCTGAACTCAGATATGGCAAAGAACGTATCCAACCCGGCGCGCCACAAATGGCTTATGTTGGGCTGAATTACTCATTCTAATTGCCAATAGAAAGCTATAAATTTCCCTATGCCCGTCAGTTGCCGGGCATAGGTCGCTTATCAAATAAAAGAAAAAAATCAGTGCTTCGGCAAAACTTCAAATTAAAACTGCTTGCGAGTCATACATAACAAAGATAGTATATAATAAATTAATTATATTCATATTCAAAACGAGCATTGATATGAAAGTACTCTTTTTATGTACCGAGAACTCAGCGAGATCGCTGATGGCAGAAGTCCTGCTAAAACATCATGGGAAAGGTAAATATGAGGTCTACAGTGCTGGAACAAAACCAAGCGGTGCTGACCCTCGTACTCTCGCTGTTATTGAACATTTTGGGCTAAAGAGTCAAGGGCTTGAATCACAACATATAGATGAATTTGCCAACATGCATTTCGATTACGTGATCACCCTCTGTGCTAGTGCAACCAAGGAATGTGAAGGCAGAGTCAATGGCATAAATTGCCTAGCATGGGATATTGATGAACCCAAGACTCGCGAGTGTGACAACCCGTTTGAAAAAACGTTGCAAGAGATCAATGAAAAAATACAATCTTTACTCGTGGATAACGCCTCTCAAAAGCCCGCTACCGTAGAGCCCATGGCATTTTATAAGGCACTTTCAGACGAAACTCGGCTTAAAGCTTTACTTATCATTGCAGTAGAAAAAGAAGCATGTGTCTGCGAGCTTATGACCGCACTGGACGAACCCAGCCAGCCTAAAGTTTCACGTCACCTCGCTCAATTGCGAAAAGTAGGCATATTATCAGACCGCAAATATCACCAATGGGTATTTTATTCACTCAACCCTACACTGCCCGAGTGGATGAAACACACGATCACGTCGACAGTTATCAATGAACCAACTTTCATAGAACAAGAACTGTCTCGACTCAACACTATGGGGGACCGCCCTACTCGTTATTCAAACTTGTGTAGTTAAAAGGTATTAAAGTGGGAATTTTTGAACGCTACTTATCCGTTTGGGTCGCTGCCAGCATCGCTACTGGGGCTGGGCTCGGCTTAATTTACCCGGCAATTTTTGAGTCTATTGCTGCTTTAACCTTCGCCAATGTTAATTTGGTAGTCGCGGTGCTAATTTGGGTGATGATCTACCCCATGATGGTGCAAATTGATTTTTCTACCATCAAAGAGGTCGGCAAAAACCCCAGAGGTTTGATACTAACCGTCGTAATAAATTGGCTTATAAAGCCATTTACCATGGCAGCCCTTGGATGGTTATTTTTTGAAGGTATTTTTGCCAGCTATGTCAGCCCACAAACGGCACAAGAATATATTGCAGGTATGATACTACTGGGAGTCGCTCCTTGTACCGCCATGGTGTTTGTTTGGTCTCAGTTGACCAAAGGTGATGCGAATTACACGTTAGTGCAAGTCTCCGTCAATGATGTGATCATGATATTTGCCTTTGCTCCGATTGCAGGTTTGCTGTTGGGCGTGTCGGATATTCATGTTCCATGGAATACCTTGCTTATCTCAGTTTTACTTTATGTCTTGTTACCGCTTGTTGCCGGAGTTGTGACTCGTAAAAAACTCAATGGCTCGAACAAAAATGAAGCTGCGATCAATTCCTTATTAGCAAGGCTAAAGCCGTTTTCAGTCATTGGCTTATTGGCAACTGTAGTACTGCTGTTTGGATTTCAAGCTAATACCATTATTTCACAACCGATGAACATAGTCCTGATTGCAGTTCCGCTCATTTTGCAAACCTATGGGATATTTTTTATCGCCTATTTTGCTGCTTTGAAATTAAAGCTTAGACACAATATTGCTGCTCCAGCTTGTCTGATCGGTACCTCGAACTTTTTTGAACTCGCTGTTGCTGTCGCGATCTCTTTATTTGGATTGCATTCAGGCGCGGCACTTGCAACCGTAGTTGGCGTTTTGGTAGAAGTACCTGTAATGCTGTCTCTCGTTGCTATCGTCAATAAAACCAAGCATTGGTTTAACCCATAATTTCACCAAGAGACTGTTATGCAAACACACCCATTTGACAAACTAGCCCTGAATAACGGCGGGACGTTCATTTTCACTCCTTGCCCTGGCACAAAAGAAGTGCCATTAATCGAAGCTGTCGAGCAACTTAAGTGCGCGTCAGTTCAAGCTGTTGTCACTCTGATGTACGACAACGAAATGGAAAAAAATGGTGCTCAAGGATTACCACTTGCCTGTGAAAAACTCGCGCTACAGTGGTTTCAACTACCTCTGCCAGATGACGATGCCCCTAATCAAGACTTTACTGATGCATTCAATACACATGTCAATGCGATCTTATCCATTGTAGAGCAAAAAGGCACCGTCGCGGTCCATTGTAAAGGAGGCTCAGGCCGAACAGGGCTGGTTATAGCGCTGCTGATGAAACGTCTTGGATACGATCATCAAGCTATCATTGAGCAGGTACAACTACTCAGGCCCAAAGCGCTTAAACACCCGGTGCAAAAAGCCTTTTTTGATGAATTCTAGTCCTCACCTGATTGACAGTTAATTTATGTGCAATGCACTGAGTTTAAGGCTGGATGTATGAATTTGGTGTCACGCTACGCCAAATTCATACCTACACCAAAGAGACATCTCCCTTCATAATCATTCACAACTCAGCGCGCTGTTACTTTAGGTTCATCCCAAATATCGTATTTGTCCCCTTGCCACTTTAACAAAGCAAATAAGTAAGCAGTCAGTAACATTAGCAAACCGCCGACCAATGCAGCTTCACTCACAACACCCACACAACAAAATATAAAACCTGATATATGCCCCAGCCACGTGATGCGATTTGCTGTATCTCGCTTTGGCCTAAGCTGTAAAAAATTAAGCACAAACCAAATTTTTAAAATAATCGGCAGGCCTTGCCAATTTTCAGAACGTCTATTCATGGTCACTTTCTCCTGATTCAATATTTCGATACTGACATTGAGCGCAGCAGCAAGGCATTTCTGCGATTCTAAACTCGCATTACCACCAGCCTCAATTCGTTGAATAGTACGAACACTCAAACCAGACATTTGAGCTAACTGCTCCTGGGAAAGGCTGCGACTTAATCTAAGTTGTTTTAGAACCACGGTTTTACCTCTTACTCGCTCATCTTGGAGAGTGACTGATATTATCATCTGTCGGTCACGAAATGGTATCGACACTACCCGACAATTACCCGACTCTTACATGACACCTGTTAAAAAGACACACTTTTAAAATAAATAGCATACCTTTCAATAGTTTTGCATTTACGACCAAACTCCAAACTCCAAACTCCAAACTCCAAACTCCAAACTTGGTCAAGTATGATTATTAATCGTCGTTTTTCTCATCAAATTCCGCTAGCATAGCTGCCAATTTATAATAATTAAAATAGAGGGACATATGATCCAAGATGGTTTTTCGTTCATCGCATTCTTAATGTTTGTGTCGAGTATTGTGATTTGGTATGAGGACAAATATAAAAATGGGCCTTTTTTCAAATATGTTCCAGCTGTCATTATCATCTACTTTTCAGCGATGGTAATGTCAACGTTGGGCGTATGGGAAATGACAGAGTCAGTCAAACAAGCCCGTGGAGAAGTAAAAACCGCTATATTGCCAGCAATGATATTCTTAATGCTATTGAGGGCAGACCTACGCGACATTGTTAAGCTTGGACCTAAGCTATTAGGGACTTTCTTTGCTGCAACTTTAAGCATTGTACTTGGTTTCATCATTTCTTTTGCGTTATTCCAAAGCTATTTAAGTGACAATGCTGCGCTTACTTTTGGCGCTCTAGCTGGCAGCTGGATAGGCGGTACTCAAAATATGGTTGCTGTGCAACAATCTTTGGGACTGAATGATGCCGGAATGGGATACACCCTATTGATCGACTCAATAGATTACGCAATGTGGATCATGTTTTTACTGGCTCTGGTACCTTTTGCACATAAGTTTAATGCTTGGACAAAGGCAAACACCAGCACCCTTGATGAGCTGCAACACAAACTCACCTTGTCTAATGATAAGATAAGAAAAGAAACTACTTTTCCAGATATAATGCTACTGCTCGGCTGTGCATTTGGTTTGTCTGCACTGGCAATCTACGTATCGGGTTTATTACCACATAACGCGGTCCTCACGAGTACAACATGGAGTATTATGTTGGTGACCTTAGCAGGTGTCATTTGCGCAATGACACCTCTTGGGAAAATTCCAGGTTCTCCACAACTTTCAAATGTCTTACTTTATACACTTGTTGGGCTGATTGCGGCCAACGCAAACTTTGCAGAGTTAACTCAAGCTCCTGCGTACATCTTAGCTGGCTTTGTTATCCTACTTATTCACGGCGTAATACTCACGACTATCGCCAAAATATTTAAACTCGATCTATTTACCTGTGGTATAGCCTCACTCGCAAACATCGGTGGCGTTGCCTCTTCCCCCGTTCTTGCTGCAGCATATAGCCAAACTCTAGTACCAGTTGCAATCTTGATGGCGCTGATGGGCGTCATCATTGGCACAGGTGCAGGCATAGGCGTTGCCTTACTGTTACAGGCCATGTAATTATGCGCATTCTGTGGTGAGTACTATCTCACCACAGAATGAGAATCACGGCAAAATTCAACCATTTGCAACATACAAAGTTCCACACTATTTAAAAAACAAAAACACTATAATTTAACTAGCCTATTTCAACGCTACATTAACGATAATAATCTATATCTTCAGTTCCGCCTCTTCTAATGAATTTAAACCTAACTCTTTAATTATTATGATTAAAGAGCAAGCTTCAACAACCAAGTCTGTTTATTTATTGATCACAATTTAAATCAATGTTAAAACATATAATGAATTGTAACTGATAAAGTGTCACTTGCTTTACTATTATAGTATTTACATCGATGCACAAATCGAAACCAAACAATAATCGCAATATACAAATATACTAAAAGTTTAAATTCAATTAATTTATATAAGGAAATTCATATGGTATTAAAATCCTCTTTATTCATATTTTTGCTTTGTATTATTTCATTCGATTCATATGCAACAATGGACTTGCAAAGCTACAAAAGGCAGGCTCTAATCGATCGACAAACTCCTGGACGCTGTGTAAACCCACCTCATATTATCGATTATTACCACCGTATAGACTTCGCGCAGAGCCACGGGCTTATTACTTCTAGCGCTGCATCATGGGGCCGTATAGCTGGTTTCTACCCAGTCATTGATGTATTTGATTACACGATAGTCGCAGTGTGTAGCTTTGGCGCTAGGCCAAAGCTACAACAATACTAAAAACGTAAATAGTTTTATTAGAATTTATGAAATATTTAATAAGGATATAAAATGAATCTTAAAGCTCTCTCTATTTTAAGCATATTGTCTTTCCAATCACACGCAATGATGACCTTGCCTGAGTTTATAGAAGGTGCGCAGCACCCTAATGCACGGAGCCATGCCTGTTATAGCTATAGAGTACCGATGACATTTTCAGAGTATTTGCAAATGGCAGTATCTGACAGGCTTATTACACCCGATGTCGCTCGACAGGCCAAAAGTAATTACTACTTCCCAGTGATAGATATGTACGAATACAAGGCTGTGGGAGTTTGCCGAGTCAACCTTAGGACCTTTACTTCTTTGGATTAAATGTCGGGGGGCAACTGTTCAATCAGGATTTTAGGTTGGTGAAAATTGTCCCTAGGCTTTAAATACCGGGTAAACACAATTAATAAGATTAATTTACTTTTACAAAATATAAGGAAATCATTATGGCCATTAAAACCCTCGCTTTCGCTGGCGTACTTTCTCTACTTTCATTTGAATCGTTCGCCGCAATGGATATTGCTGAATATGAAGTGAGAGCCTATCAGGACAATGGAAGTTCAGGACGTTGTGCCCGAGGATACCCTATTACATATAACGAGCTTAAAAGACGGATTGACTGGGCTTATAGCCGTGGGCTCATTACAGAAAGAGCGTCTTATTGGGGTAAAGCGTATGGCTACTATCCAGTAGTAGATATTTTTTCAGATCAAGTCGTTGCTGTTTGTAGAGGCGCATAATTCACCAACATGATATTGATAAAACGTTTCAGTATTTAACTGGATATATGCAGCATGTCGCGACGTGCTGCATATGCTCGATAAACTAATGTCAAATAGGAAAGACAATGAAAAAACCATTTTGTGGGTGTTTTCACTTTTTTCCTTGCGTATTTAGCTTAATTGACTCTGCCACCATATGTGTGTCGATGCACCTAAATCGAGCTGCTTTTGATCGGGATATTCCGCAGCTATGCCGAATAGAGTTAATTTATATTCGAACACATAATGACAACCAAATGCATAACCTTCGCACTGTTAGAGCGGTATTTTTAATGCGTTTAAATCTGATAAGGAATAATAATGATGATAAAAACACTTGCATTAGCAGGAGTATTATCCCTGCTGTCATTCGAATCTTTCGCAACAATGGACTTGGCGACATACGCACATCGCGCCCGTATAGATGCCGAAATGCCAGGGCGGTGTGTATATAGGCCTATCCCTTACCAAGAATTAAAAATGCGCATTGATTGGGCATTTCATCAAGGACTAATTACTGAAAGAGCAGCTTGGTGGAGTAAAGCCTATGGCTACTACCCCGTTGTTGATATGTTTTCCCAAAATATAGCCGCTGTTTGCAAAGGCTAAAGTCAATACCCCAGATAAACACCAAAATACTAATCAATGAAAAATAACCCGTTATCGCTAAATGTTAAAAAGTAAGGAGATTATTAAGATGATAAAAACACTAGCATTAGCAGGGACGCTATCTCTGCTGTCATTTGAATCTTTCGCAGCAATGGACTTGGCAACTTACGAATATCGCGCCCGTATTGACTCTGATATGGCTAGTCGGTGTTCAACTCGCCCTATCTCCTATCAAGAGTTTATTATGCGCATTGATTGGGCATTTCATCAGGGACTAATTACCGAAAGAGCAGCTTATTGGGGCAAAGCTTATGGTTATTATCCTCTTGTTGATTTTTTTGACCGATCTGTAGTGGCTATTTGTAAAGGTGTATAAAGCCAAAATCAATAACCCCTATAAACGTGCTCACATAAGTACCTGAAAGTTAATCTGTCTGAACTAAAAGCCAAAAATAAGGAAATTACTATGATGATAAAAACACTGGCACTTGCAGGAATATTATCCCTGCTGTCCTTCGAATCTGTCGCAGCCATGGACTTAGCAGCTTATGAACATCGCGCGCGAATTGACTCAGGAATTGGAGGGCGATGTAACAACAAGCCAATCCCTTTCCAAGAATTGGCAATGCACATTGATTGGGCATTTAACCGAGGACTAATTACCGAAAGAGCGGCTTATTGGGGTAAAGCTTATGGCTATTATCCTGTTATACATATTTTTATCTTTAAAATAGGCGCAATTTGTAGTGGAAGATAAGGCTTAAGTTAATAGCCCTATAAAGGTGCTTATATAAGTATTTAAAAAATAATCACTAATTACTAAATGTTAATAAATAAGGAAATTATCATGATGATAAAAACTCTTGCATTCGCAGGCGCATTATCCCTGCTGTCATTCGAATCTGCCGCAACGATGAACTTAGCAGCTTATCAGAGTCGCGCTCAGATAGACTCAGAAATAACAGGGCGATGTGTATATAGCCCTCTCCCATACCATGAAATGGTAAGGCGCATTGATTGGGCAGTTAATCAGGGGCTTATTACCAAAAGAGCGGCAGATTGGGGTAAAGCCTATAGCTACTACCCTGTAATTGATTTTTTTAGCTTTACTATAGGCGCAGTTTGCAGTGGAAGCGGCAGTAGATAAGGCAGAAGTCAATTTTTACCTCTAATCGAATGCGCCTTGGTAAATAAAACTAAGGCGGTAATATCAAACCTTAAATGGAGCTGCTCCATGTCATTTAAATCACTTACCTTTGCAGGCGCTATCGCTTTACTGTCATTTGACTCTAATGCAGCGATCAGCATGGCTGCCTATGAAGCTATGGCGCTAAGAGATGCACAAGCTGCAGGTCGCTGTACCTCAAAACCTACATCATACACTGAAGTCAAAGCTCGAATAGATTTCGCACTTGGGATGGGCCTTATAACTCAACGAGCTTCGTTTTGGGCAAAAGCATATAGCTACTACCCTGTTGTGGACACTTATACTCGGTCAGTTTTGGCAATATGCCGTGGTTAAAAACTGTACTCAGGGGGAATTGCTAAAAAAGGACAGAAATATGATTTACAGAACTCTCGCTTTCTCAACGCTATTGTCATTACTTTCATTTGATGCTTCTGCTGCTATGGGGTTAGCTCAATATCGCGCCTTTGCCCTTGAAGGCAACGGTCCACCAGGAACGTGTTATGCAGGACCTATTTCATTTCAAGAATTAGCGAGACGAATTGACGATGCACATAACAGAGGCTTAATTACTGAAAGAGCAGCTTATTGGGGTAAAGCTTACAGCTTCTACCCTTTAATTGATCCTAACTCAGGCAGAATTAACGCCATTTGCAGAGGCATCTAGTCAAAAATATCAGCGCTTTAATTTATTCTGGAGCGCTTAAGCTTCATAAGGAAATCACTATGAACATCAAACAGCTCACCTTTGCAAGTGTATTGTCTATACTCTCATTTGAGTCATTTGCATCAATGAACATATCCGAATATCAATATCGTGCCATTATAGGCAGTCAGCCACACTCGCGCTGCAATACCTTCCCAGTCCCCTCTAATTGGCAGCAATATATTGATGACGCACTGTATCGAGGACTTATTACATTACGTGCCGCCAATTGGGGAAGGGCCAATGGTTTCTACCCCATCATCGATATGTTTCGGCGAGAGGTCGGCGCAGTTTGCTCTGCTGGCAAACCTTAACAGCAAGGCGACATGACAATAGCATTCTAATTGAAGTGGAATTAAACACTTATTATTTAAATTTGGATCCCATAACAAGTTAAATACACTACACAATATAAAGGATTTATTATGACTTTTAAGACGCTCGCATTAGCAGGAGCACTCTCTTTGTTTACATTTGAATCATCTGCTGCATTGTCGCTAGATGAATATATCGAGCGGGCAACTTCATATGAAGAAAGGTACCAATGTTGGGAGGCTCGCTATATGAGACCCCGTAAAATAGAAGAAATTAGATTACGTAATGAGTTTGCTCGTGACCAAGGGCTAATCACTGAGCAATCTTCTCAATGGGGCATAAGAAATGGATTCTATCCAATAGTCGATTTCTTCTCTCGAGATAGAATTCACCTGATATGTTTTATCTCGCACTCAAAACCTATTTAATTAAAACTATTACCACACGCTATTTAAAACTAAAGATTCATCTACTTATCAAAAATTTATACTACAAACATATAGTTTAATAAATGTGTATTAGATAAATAAACACAAGTTAACTAGACCACTTGTTCTCTAATTTTAAATCGCTAAAGGAGTAAGATATATCAGCTCCTTTTAAAAAAGAAAAAATGGAGTTTATCATGAAATTAAAACTATTCGCCGCTGTTGGGTTATTGTCTTTGTTATCAAGTGACGCGTTTGCCGCAATGACATTGGAACAATATCGAGCAAGAGCCGAACAAGATAGTATGGTTCGCTGTTACGCTAGACCGCCAAGCTATGAGCGGGTCAAGTTTTATATCGATTACGCATATCAGCAAGGTTTGATCACTGAACGAGCATCATACTGGGGCAAAGCATTTGGTTATTACCCAGTTATTGATTATTACGATGGTACTATTGCAGTTATTTGCGGTATTAATCTTGACTCGTATACAAACAAAAATTAGCACATACAAATTATTCTCAAAATATAAGTTAATTCAATAAGGAAATTCAAATGTACTTTAAAACGCTTTTATTTGTGGCGTCACTCGCGATGCCAGCAGCTGCTTCTACCACCCCTATGACATTGGATGAATACATCGCGCATGCGAGTTCAATTCACGCTATAAAATGTAAACTGCGAAGACCGGGCGCACCTGTTGGACCTTCAGAAGTCATATTCCGCAATAATTTTGCCCGTGACAGAGGCCTAATCACGGATGCCGCAGCACAGTGGGGTTCAAGTAACGGATACTATCCTGTGATTGACGCCTTTGTATTTGTCATTTCGGGTATTTGCAAGGCCTAACCCAGCCAATTAGTAGGCTGCTATTTGACAACTCAAAACGAATCAGGACACCATCATGATTAATAAAAAAGCACTCTTTGCAATCACCTTCTCTTTATTATCATTTAATTCGCTGGCAGCAATGAGCTTAGTTGAGTACCAGCACCGTGCGTATACTGAAACAGGCCGCTGTTTATCAAACTACCCAAACTATCAATTAGCAATCAACTATGCGCAGCAAAAAGGGTTGATATCAGAAAATGCAGCACAATGGGCCAGAGCAACAGGTTATTATCCAGTAATCGGCTTTTTCGGCAACCAAATAGTCGCAGTTTGTCGCCATAGGTTCTAAAACTTTTTTAGACGTGAGCCGCAACTAAAGCTTTAACTTGCGGCTTATTAACTGACTATATAAACCCAATAATGCGTCAACTTAACGCTGTATAAAGCGCCAAGTTACTCCAGAAAAATAAGAATACGGTGAATAAAACAACCCCTGTCTGATTATTTAACCTAGTACATTTTTTGATTTAATAAAATAAAAAACGACATGTTTGTGAGCGGAATATGATAAAGAATTTGGCAGTTAAAGAAAAAATAGCTTCATTAGTGTGGTTAGTATTTGCTCTTATTATTCTCTTGAGTGGCATTTACGATTTTATCATCGTTGCAAATCAACCTCTTGAAATGCTCAAATCTTGCGGGGTCTTTGTGCTTTTACTCAGTTTCGCTTTACAACCGAAAATACTCTTTATACCACTTAAAGAGTCATGGAAAGGAAACGTCGACGGCTTAGTCAATATTAAGATCATAAATAGCATGTATTTCGTGGGAATTTTTATCTTTCTGCTCGCCTTGGTACTAGAATAACAATGCACTCCCTTTTACCATAACATGTAAAATTAGCTGCAAACACGTAGGCTTATTATGAGCAATGATCAATCACAACAAATATTGCAGGCAGAAGAGGCATTAAAAATAGCTATGCAAAAATCAGACATTGTCGCTCTAGACAATTTATTGAGCGAGCAACTCATTTTTACCAATCACCTCGGACAAAGGCTGTCAAAAAACGATGATTTAGACTTACATCGCTCTGGTTTACTGAATATAAAGTCTATCGAATTGTATAACCTTGATCTGATAACTCTGCAAGAAACGTGTGTTGTGCACACGTTTGCCTCTATTGCTGGCACGTACAACGGTCAAAGTGCAAATGGCCACTTTGCATTTTCTCGGGTTTGGGCAAAACACGGCGATAAATGGCAAGTTATATCTGCACAGTCAACCCTGTTAGCTCAAAAGGATGCCAAAAATTAAAAGGGCCTGAACTGGCCCTTAACTTTTTATCACTGACTTTCGCGAAGGAGCAGCGTTCGTTATCACCCTCTGTTGTGACCAGTACTGTAATCAATATCGGGCCCCTGTGGCACTACTTGTGTTGGGTTGATCATTGTATGACTAAAATAATAATGGCGCTTGATATGATAGAAGTCGACTGTCTTAGCCACACCTGAATATTGAAAAAGCGCTCTAATATAGTTCGACAGGTTCGGGTAGCTCTCAATTGTGCGCTTGTTGCACTTAAAATGGCCAACATAAACCGCATCAAAACGAATTAATGTGGTAAATAAACGCCAATCTGCTTCCGTCAATGTATCGCCGACTAGATACTGACTTTCACTTAATATATGCTCCACTTTATCAAGTGCATTGAACAGCTTATCAAAGGCTTGATCATACGCTTCTTGGCTGGTTGCAAAACCTGTACGATAGACGCCATTGTTAATATTTTCGTAAATAAAGGCGTTTATCTCGTCAATTGAAGTTCGCAAAGGCTGAGGATAAAAGTCCAACTCATTTCCCGTTAAGTGATTGAATGTGCTATTAAACATACGAATAATTTCAGAGGATTCGTTACTGACAATACGCTGTTGATGCTTATCCCAAAGAACAGGCACAGTCACTCGACCAGTGTAATCTGCTTTGTTTTTTGAGTACAACTGGTGCATAAATTCACTGTCGTATAGCGCATCTCCTGTACTATTTGCAGTTTTGTCAAACGTCCACCCATTCTCAAGCATATCAGGGCTCACGATTGATACGTCTATGTAATCTTCCAACCCCTTAATTGTCCTAAAAATTAACGTTCGATGCGCCCAAGGGCAAGCTAATGAAACGTACAAATGATAGCGACCCTTTTGCGCCGTGAAACCACCTTCACCACTTAGACCGGGCTCACCATCAGGCGTAATCCAATTTCGTAGCTGTGCCGCTTCACGTTTAAACTCCCCATTACTTGATTTTGTGTCATACCATTTGTCATGCCATTGTCCGTTCACTAATAAACCCATTGCTTTGCTCCTAATCTACTCTTAAACACCTGCTGATAACCTATACGTGTTGCTAAAAATACTATGCCACGCTGGCAAACTTAAATTACCAACATAACTGCAAATATATAGGGCCACTGAACTGGCCCTACTCGTATCATTTAGCGTTTGCTAACTTATAGTCGACACTAAAACGACCAGCGCCAGCAGATGCCAAGGCTAAAAAGCCACCAGCCATTGCGACATTTTTAAAAAACATAAAAAACTGCATTTGATCAGCAAGGTTATTGTGAAATACCAGTGCGCTCACTACACAAAACCCAGCAAATGCCAAAGCCGTCAGCTGTGTAAACGCTCCAAAAAGAATAAATAAACCACCAATCAACTCAAACGCAATCACCAGTGGAAGTAAAAACTCAGGTAATCCACCCGATGCTAGGTACTGTGCATTGCCATCAAAGTATTGGATTTTATTAAGGCCAGCTAAGATAAATATGACTGATAAACCGATGCGGCCTAATAAGCTGGCGGTATTGGACAAGCCATCGTTGTTTGAAATGATATTCACTAAATTCATTGTATTGCTCCTAAACTTAAATTTGTTCGTCTGGCATAACTGCCTTACTTGCAAACAAGTTTACTATCTTTTTTTAGGAATAAAATTAGCCATATTAGAGCTGAACATTCTATTTTTAAGAATTTAATTTAAAGGTGCACAAAAAAAGCGGCACAAGCCGCTTTGTTAGGAAATCACTTTTTAAGTACGGGGTATTGAGGCGCAGGCAACAGTGCTATTTTGCAGGGGTTACGTTGAACGATTTAATATTACCTTCATTATCAGAAGTTGTTGTAATATAAGCTAAATGTATATCTCCAGCTTGCGGTGACAATGTTACTTTGGCTATTGGCGCGTCAGTGTTTGCACCCTGACCTGCTTTGACGACAATCAATTCGTTCAAATCAATCGATAAATCCACAAACTCAGTTGCCTCGCCATATTCTAGATTTTCGACAAGCTTTTGGTCTCCCATATACACATCAACCTTGCCCATATCAGCGACATAAGTATGAACAACAATGACGCGATATTTACTCGTCGCTATTTCTCCATTATCGATTTTAACAGCATCGAACTGCGCAGCCTGTGTAGAGTCGTTGTCCAGCCGACCATAGCTGTATATAACATAATCACCATGTTCTGAAAAACGGAACCGTGTAGATTTAATCGCAGTTTCTTTTGAGTTCCCTTTGACGGCATAAAATGAAAACACATCACCATCCGTATTATCTTGGACTAAAAGCTTTTCAGCCGACTTATCGCCAAACAACATCCCGTTGCCATCAGATAGAGACATTTCATCTTGCTCTTTGTCAAACTGCCAATAAACATCTATTTCACTATTGACCAAATTGATCGCACTTACATCGGCGGTGTAGGTATCATCACTACTACACCCGGCTAAAACCGATACTGCAATTGATAGTACTAAACTGTTGATTAACTTCACTATACTCTCCTCCAATAGGCTTTGGGTTAGAGTATATTGGCAACAATCCAAGCGAGTTGTTATTGAGTGTTACTTTTCCATGCTTTGATGTTGCCGGGCGTTACTAATAAGCTAAATGCGTAACAACCAGTTAGTAGACAACAAGAATCGGCTCATGGGAAATTCGTAAAATCCCGGTCAACGACCAAAACGCAGCCCCAAGCTGGCGAAGTTTATATACCGCAGTAGCTCATGACACAATGCTTGTTAAGCTCCTTTTCAAACAATCTCTGAAGTATCGTAATATCGTTTGTGCGAACATAGTTAGGCCTCACTACCATTGCAATCGTGCGATGTGGTCCAGGTTCATTGAGGTGCAGTGCCACAAGCTCTGACTCTCCTTTGACCAGCTGGTCTAACGCCATTTGGGGTACCAAAGTGGTGCCAATCTTGCCAGCAACCATCTGAATGAGCGTATGCAAGCTCGTACTATCAAAAGAGGTATCTTTCTGATCGTGTGGTAAGTTGCATGCACTCAATGCATGATCTTTCAAACAGTGCCCATCTTTGAGTAACATCAATTTTGCGATATCGAATTGCTCACTGGTGATCTCTTGCAACCCTGCACCACTTTCATCTTTGTGACTCACCCAATAAAAGTCTTCTTGCCAAAAGTTAAAAGCCATTAGTCCATCAATCTGGTATGGCAGAGCGAGAATAGCCGCATCCAATTCACCTTGACGTAACATATCAGTCAATACGTGGGACTGTTCTTCAACAATTTTCAATTTAAATTCAGGGTATTGCCGCCTAACTTCAGGTAGTACTTTTGGTAGTAAAAAAGGCCCAATTGTCGGGATCACACCAATCTTCATAGGCCGAGACAAAGGCGAGTTATTCAACTGTGATAACAGCATGAACTCGTCTACTTCGAGCTTTATTTTACGCGCTTTATCTAAGAGTTGCTGACCCTGCTGTGTCACAAAAACATGTTTATTATTGCGCTCAAAAATCACAGTGCCCAATTGTTTTTCCAGTTCGTGGATTGCAGTACTGAGCGTAGACTGTGAAACGTGACATGCATCTGCAGCTTTTTTAAAATGCAGTGTTTTTTCAACGGCCAGTGCATAGACAATTTGTTTTATAGAAACCATTATTACGTTCTTTTTTATTGATTATTTTGACTAGTTTAATCAATAAATTCATATATGCACCTGCTGGAATGAGCGCTTTTCAAGCAAAGCTAAAAAATCACAGCGATGTAAAAAAATAAAGTAATAAAATTCAATAAGATAAAATTCTTCTTTTGAATGCTTTTTAAACATTCTAAAAAACTGATAACTATCTTTAAGTTATTCAATTTTTCAATTGCTAGCTGTCCACATAGGCTCTAAAAGGTCACCACTCAGACCGCACTTAGCGGGTCAAATAACCCTTTTGGAGCTTAATTTATGCGTACTCAACTGATCACACTTGCAACAGGTGTCGCGATGGTAATAACAAACGCCGCCACTGCCTCCTCAGTTGCAACTCAAATAAAAACAAATCAATTTTGGTGGCCTGAGCAATTAGATCTCAGCCCACTTAGACAACATGGCGTCAAATCCAACCCGTATGGTGAAAATTTTGATTACAGGAAGGAGTTTATCAAGCTCGACCTTACACAGGTCAAAGCTGATATCAAAACAACCCTAACTGATTCGCAAGATTGGTGGCCAGCTGATTGGGGGCATTATGGCCCTCTAATGATCCGCATGGCGTGGCACAGCGCTGGTGTGTACCGCGTGCATGATGGCCGGGGCGGAGCTGCTGGCGGACAGCAACGTTTTAACCCACTTAATAGCTGGCCTGATAATGCTAACTTAGACAAAGCAAGGCGCTTATTGTGGCCTGTAAAACAAAAGTATGGAAAACAGCTTTCTTGGGCTGATTTAATGGTTCTCGCTGGCAATGTTGCGCTCGAATCTATGGGTTTTAAAACCATTGGGTTTGCTGGAGGAAGAAGCGATGACTGGGAGCCTGATCTAGTCTACTGGGGTCCAGAAACCGCATTTCTAGCGGACGAGCGCCGCGATAAAAAAGGCAAATTGAAAGGCCCTCTGGCTGCGGTCGAGATGGGGTTGATTTACGTGAATCCACAAGGCCCACATGGCAAACCCGACCCCCTATTAGCCGCTGCTGATATTCGCCTATCGTTTGGCCGAATGGCGATGAATGATGAAGAGATTGTCGCATTGATTGCCGGAGGCCACACCTTTGGCAAGGCCCATGGCGCCAAAAAGCCGAATAATTGTATTGGTAAAGAACCAGCCGCCGCTCCAACAGAGCAGCAAGGTTTCGGCTGGAAAAATAAATGTGGAACCGGTAAAGGTGCTGATACCAGTACCAGTGGCTTTGAAGGCGCGTGGACAGTCACTCCTACACAGTGGTCAACCAATTATTTGGACAATCTCATGAACTTCAACTGGGTGCAAACAACCAGCCCTGCAGGTGCAATTCAGTGGATCCCTGACAATCCGGCAGCTGCCAACCTAGTACCTGATGCGCATATTAAAAATAAACGCAGTGCACCTATAATGTTCACCACAGATCTCGCCCTAAAAGAAGATCCTGCATTTCGTAAAATTATCGAAAGATTCCGCGCCGACCCTAAGGAATATGAACTGGCGTTTGCAAAAGCCTGGTTTAAACTCACACATCGAGATATGGGCCCAAGAGCACGCTATTTGGGTAGTGAAATTCCTCAAGTTGCACTTACGTGGCAAGATCCAATCCCTCGTCATCAAGGGGAAACTATCACGACAAAAGATATTGATACCTTGAAAACCGCCATCAGACGAACCGGTTTACCTAACGCTGATCTGATAGAAACCGCCTGGGCAGCAGCGTCTAGCCACCGCATTACGGATATGCGAGGCGGTGCTAATGGTGCCCGGATCCAGCTTGCACCGCAAAACAACTGGGCCGTCAATAACCCTCTACAGCTGAAAAAGGTGCTCGCAAAGTTAAAACTAGTCAAAACTCAATTTAACAAACGTGCAAGTCGTCAAGTCTCCCTCGCTGATGTAATTGTCCTTGCTGGCGTAACCGGTCTTGAAAATGCACTTAGCAAAGCAGGGTTGTCTGTATCTGTGCCATTTATTCCGGGCAGAACTGATGCAACACAGAACCAAACGGACATAGAATCGTTCAATTATTTAGAGCCAAAAGCCGATGCATTTAGGAACTATTACCACAATGACGCATCTATGTCGCCAACCAAAATGCTCGTCGATAAAGCCAACATGCTGGGTTTGTCAGTACCTGAGATGACTGTGCTTTTAGGTGGCATGCGTGTACTTGAAACAAATACCGACAACTCTAAAACAGGTGTGCTTACCGCTACCCCGGGCAGCTTAAACAATGCATTTTTTGTAAACTTGTTAGATATGCGCACTAAGTGGCAAAAGTCTGAATCACAACCGGGGATTTATCTGGGTTTTGATAGAAAAACAGGTAAGCTACAATGGCAGGCAAGCTCAGTCGATTTAATTTTTGGTTCTAACTCAGAGTTAAGAGCCATCGCTGAGGTTTATGCATCTGACGATGCCAAACAAAAATTTGCCAATGACTTCGTCAAAGCTTGGGTTAAAATCATGCGCTTAGACAGGTTTGATCTCAAATAAATATATACAAGCCGCGCCGTTGCGCGGCTTTTACCGTTGCCAATTAACTTTCATTGCAGCAAACATACATTCGACACTCATTTTATCTGTTCAATAAGCACCCTTCACACTCGGAATTATCCTACCGTTAGGCGGTTATTGGTATCTCGGCTTGCTAATATCTGGCCTTTATCAAAGTTTGTCGAGCGCTTTGCCATACGGTCATACAACAAGACATTGACAGTTGCAGCCAAATTCATACACCCCGTTGTTGGTACATAAACCACAGCATCTGCCGCATCAACAATATCTTGTGGCAAGCTACCATCCTCTGGGCCAAAAACATAAAGCGCATTTTCAGGATGGCTGAATTGAGGTAATGGCGTCGCGCCCTCAACCAACTCGACACACACAAGTGCTCTGCCTGCTATTTTTAAGCTGGTAAGATCGTCTACTTGTTGGATTGGAATATTGTCGGCAATATTTTTTGTATCCGTATGATATTTAGCAGCTTTTGCGTAACGGTTACCATTAAAATATACAGCATTTGCATCATAGCACCCTGCTGCACGCAGCACCCCTCCAACATTAGTAGGCGATTTAGGGTTTACTAATCCAATCGCTGCAAACGACTCACTCATACTATTTAACTCTCTACAAACGGCAAAAATACAACCAATAATTTTGACGGGCGATTGTATCACGTGCGTCATATCGTGTCAGTCGGATGAAATATTTCCATTATGCCTGTATCGAAACAAACTGTAACAATTGCGAAAATACCTTCACATCAATTGTCACTAATCAACAAAAAACACTATTCAAGAAAAAGAAAGTATATAAAACAATTCATTAAAAACGCCCATAAAAAAATCAGCAAATACACATATTTTTATTGATGGCCACAAATAGATTATTCCCCCTCCAAATATTCAATGAATGTAACAGTTCATGTATTTGCGTTGAATCAAGCTTAAGTATTCGTTAGCTTTGTAAATGTACAATTAAGTACAAATCAAGGAGATACAAATGAAATTAACAATGAAAAAAAACGCATTAAAAAACCTTTCTAACAACCGTCCTTTGGACAAAGACCTTACACCTAATGTTGCTGGCGGAAAGCCTCAAGTAGAAACGCGTGCAGCATGTCGCTCTATTTGGGCATGTACTCATCCGCAAGCTTGCATTCCTCAATAATGCGATGAACGACTGAGTAATAAACAAGCGACCTTTTGAGCTCAAGGTCGCTTTGTTTAATCCATTTTAATCACTGAAAAAAGAGATAAAATAAGAAGGCAGCAGTCCTGTTTAACCGCGCTGACATAGAGTGTCCTTGCCTTAGACTGCACCGAGAGCAGCAGGCCGATTGAGCACATATACATGTTCATCAAACAGGCGCTGTTGATGTTTGGCCGTTTTCTCGCTCACCAGCTTTAATTTAAACCCCGCTTTTTCCATAACCCGGATGGATGCTTTATTAGGGGAAGAAACAGGGTTAATTAACTCAACGACATCTGAGTCGTTAAATATTAAGGTTGTAAAGAGCATTACCGCCTGTGTCGCTACCCCCATCCCCCAAAATTCATGACCAACCCAATATCCAATCTCTGCGGCAGTAGACAATAAATTACTTTCTGGCAGATACGCCCCGATTACGCCGCAAAACTGACCATCGATTTCTATTGCCCTATTTATTGCATTTTGCTCGCATCCTATTTCCAACCACCAGCTAGCGTCTTGTTGCGTATAAGGTTGCGGGATCCTAGCTGATAAATATTGCGTCACTTTTGCGTCATTAAGGTGGCGTACCAAGTATGCTTGATCTGTCTTTTTTAATTTTCTCAATGTTACTACGTGCTTCATTTTCCTTTGAGCTGTCACTTCACAGCAACCACCCTCCCCCTCAAAATTTTGATTATATTCTTACAGCCAACGCCGCACTTGTGCGCAGTATAATGCATACTTTTTACCAAACTTCTTATGCATGGCAAGCTCTTCAAAGCGGATGTACCAACGATCAGTAATCACAATAAACATTAGTAATGGGAGCAGCGCGATTAAGCTAACGCCCATCAAAATATTAAATCCCAGCAAGGATACAGCAAACCCTAAATACATAGGGTTTCTAGAGTAATGAAATGCACCGTGTGTGACAAGCTGACTTGGCTCGTTAAAAGTCAGTACGTTCACATTCAATTGAGAGAAGGTTCTTTTCGCGACGCCAGACAATACAATTCCTAATATAGCAATGGGCAAGCCAATTAAATTGTATGGATAAGTTACTAAATGTGCGTTAGAAAATAACCAGCAGGTGATTCCCATCGCCGCTAGGGTGATCAAATATAAATACGGTGGCAGTAGTTTTTGCATGTCATGTTTCCTGTCGATAAAAACATAACAATAATTTTTTGCCCTACATATTGCCTTAACCTAAGTTAAGCCCATCTTTTTTCTAATCCGAGACAAACTCACATCTGTGATACCAAGATACATTGCAACTTGATTGAGCGCTATATTTTCGCTTTCGCTGCCAAACTCCATGAGAAATTGCTCGTATCTTTGCTGCGCATTCAATAACAAAAAGCTGGCCTCACGACGCTCTTTTTTAAGCGCTAGCCGCTCGTAAACCTTTCTTACAAATCGACCCCAGTTGGTATTTTCTTCTGCCAGGGTAACCAGTTCGTCATAACGTATCGACGCTATTTTACATTGGGTTAGTGCTTGGGCATAAAATGGACTTGGACTGTTGTCTACAAGCGAACCAATGCTGGTAAATGCCCCGCCTTGCTTCACCAAAGACTTATTGAACTCCTTTCCGTCGCGATCCAGGTAGTAATAACGGCCAATACCTGACAATACAAAATGCACTTCTGTCACAATATCTTGGCTAACAAAAAGGTGCGATTCAGGCTCAAACGTATTAAACGAAAAAAAATCGAGTGCCAATTCTATTTCATGCTCATTAAACTGAACGACTTGCATTAATAGCTGCGTCAAAAACAGCCTATTTTCTAGCTCATCCATACAATCGCCAATTATGAACTCTTACTGTTTTTGACAAACAATAGGATCTCGTGCTCATACATTTCATTGCACCAATGGTGTTTACTCAATACGATATCAGGCACGTGTTGTTCATCAGCCTCTACCGGCTTAAACCCATACTTTTCATAAAACTTAGCAAGATGAGCAAAAGGTAAACAAAACACATTTGCGTATTGTGACGCATTGTCGACCAAAAATGCCACCAACTTTGCAGCCACCCCGACACCTCTAAAGTCTGGATTAACATACATACCACCTAGTTCTGCGGCATGCTCAGTAATTTGTTGAACTCGTCCAACTCCAACTTTTTGACCATCAATAAGCGCGATTGCTATCACATCACTGTCGATACTGGATAATTTAAACCCGACCCGTTGATATTGATCATTTACCCAATGGATTTCATCGTCCTTTGCCAGCCTAATTGTCACTATACTACTCACAATATGTTTGCTCCTGAAACAAAAACATCTAAACGATTTGATATCATACACTTAATTTAAATACCAGCGATTCGAGGTAACAGCCTATTACACTGCATATTCATTGAATTTCCCTATTTGGATACGAAATGACTAAATCCAGTGTCACAACTTGATGCGAATCTAATTTCAACTACCTCTGCACTTATCAAAATACAAATTAATTGATATTAATCAATCACCTAAACAGCATCCCCAACAATTTTATTACTCCACTTAAGGCAATCTATTGGCCAACTGAGCACTTCTGTTGTCAATAATAAAACGCATTGCGATTTAGCTTCTATACTTGAGTTCAGGACTTTTTTATTTCACGCAACTGCTGCGGTACAAGGGAATTTTAATATGGCTAATTCCATACCTTTCAACCTCATTTCTACACTGCGCGCGAAGCTCATAGCAGCTTTTTCAGCCGTCATGATCACGTTAGCCGTGATTGGCTTTATTTCCTACTTTGCACTGAAAATGGCATCAGATGGCTTTAAAGATTACCGAGAGCTTGCTCGGGACAGCAATCTTGCAGGCATTTTACAATCTAACATGTTGATGGTGCGTATGAATGTGAAAGATTTTTTGCTCACCGGCAGCGATAAAGACATACAACAATACGACGAATATTTTACTCAAGTAGAGAGCCTACTTGATGATGCAACACGAGAAATCAACAAACCTGAACGCGCTCAGATGGTACGCGAGCTGATCGCCAAAATTGCGGTATATAACGAGACGTTCGATTTGATTAAATCTTACCGAGTCCAACGTAATGACCTAGTACTCAATAAGTTGAACGTAATTGGTCCGCAAATGGAAAGAGAGCTGACCAAGTTAATGTTTAGTGCATCGGAAAGTAATAACACCCAGCTTGCCTACTTAACAGGTGTCGCCATGCGGAATTTACTACTGGGCCGGCTATACGTCATTAAATACCTCGAGAGCAACGATGAGAGCGCTGACCAACGGGTTAAACAAGAATTTAGTGCTTTTGAGCAACAAATGGATTTGATAGAGCAGCTGACAAATACGGCAGCCAATCGTGGCATAATCAACCAAGTGAGGGTCTTAGAAGCACAGTACAAACAGGCGTATTTGAGTGTTCACGATATCATTGTAGATCGCAACGATAAGGTAACCAATACCTTAGATGTGCTTGGTCCTAAGTTTGCTAAGCTGGTTGATGATCTAAAACTCTCGGTGAAAACAGACCAAGACCGACTTGGACCACGACTCAAAGAAGAAAACGAATCAGCTGTTGGCAATATCCTCGTCACCTTTTTGATTGCATTGGTGCTCAGTGGATGCATTGTGTTTGTACTAACACGAAATGTCATGGCTCAGCTGGGCAAGGATCCGAATGAGCTGGAAAAAGTCGCGCTCGCAATTTCTCGCGGTGACCTAGATGAACAATATGATGAACGCACGCCAAAAGGTGTTTTCAAATCCATGATGGCGATGCGAGAAAGCCTGCGCCAAATACGAGAAAAAGAACGTGAAGAAAAACGAATTGCGAGTGCAAATGCGCGCATCAAAAGTGCGCTAGACAATGCCAGTGCCTGTGTAATGATAACTGATACAAGCAATCAGGTGATCTATTTAAATGACGCCATTTACGCCATGTTTGATGTTGCCAGTACAGATATTTGTTCTGTTCATGCTCATTTTGATAGTAAGCTGCTGCTTAACCACCCGCTCAGTCAATTTTTGCCAGACTTCTCGGAATTAGAAGACGCAGTGCAGCACCTAAGCGATAGCTACAACACTGAATTGAATATCGCAGGCAGAACATTCGACATTGTAGCAAGTCCTGTAATCGTAGATGGTAATATCGTAGGCCTTGTATACGAATGGGAAGACAAAACTAAATGGCTTGCCAGCGAAAAAGAAAAAGCCCGAATCGCGTCAGAAAATGCGCGTGTAAAATACGCACTCGATGGCTCATCAGGGCAAGTCATGATAACTGACGATACATATCAAGTGATTTACTTAAATGGTGCGCTAGAACAAATGTTTAGAGCTGCTGAAAAAGACATTTCGAGCGAGCTCATTGGCTTTGACCCTGAGGCCATCAAACACAATCCAATAGACCACTACTTTACACACTTTACCAATTTATTGGCGGAATTTGACGACTTGGCCACTAGCCACCAAAGCGAGTTTGTTATCGCAGGACGTACCTTCAGCATTGTCGCCAGCCCAGTAAAAGTTGAGGGAGAACGTGTAGGCACCGTTATCGAGTGGCAAGATAAAACTCAGTGGTTAGCCCTTGAGCGCGAAAAATCTCGGGTTGCCTCCGAAAACGCTCGGGTCAAATACGCTCTCGATAGCGTTTCTGGCAATGTCATGATCGCAGATCCAGAACTCAATATCATATACGCCAACAATGCACTGCAAAATATGATGTCAGAATCTGAACGAGATATTAAACAGCACATGGGTATGTTTGAGGCGAACAATCTAATCGGTTTTGCTATTCATGACTTCTACCTAGAGCCAGAGCAACAACGCCTCGTTTTTGAAAATCTGCAAGATACACACCGCAGCGTTGAACATATCGGCGATAAAGTCTTTGCCCTCACTGCAAACCCGATCTCAGTAGATGGCAAGCGCATCGGGACGGTTCTAGAGTGGGTTGACCGCACCGCCGAGGTGAATATTGAAAAAGAAATAGATGAGATCGTGCAGGCAGCCTCTCAAGGGGATTTAAGTAAAAAAATAGACCCAACAGGTAAGTCAGGGTTCTTTGGCAATTTAAGTCAGGGGCTTAACGACCTACTAGGCACGGTTGAGGTGGCTTTGGACGATGTCATGCAAATGCTCGGCGCCCTAGCCCATGGCGATTTAAGTAAACGGATCACTAATCAGTATCAAGGTAAATTTGGAAAACTCAAAGAAGACACCAACACCACAGCGGACAAGCTCACAGAAATTATATCTAGTATTCGCTCTTCCGCTGGTAGTATTTCTCAAAGCGCCAATGAAATTGCCCAAGGCAATATGGACTTAAGCCAACGTACCGAAGAGCAGGCCTCAAGCCTTGAAGAAACCTCGGCCAGTATGGAAGCCATGACCGACAGTGTTAAACAAAGCAGTAAACGGGCAGAAAACGCCAATGAACTCTCCCTTGATGCCGAGCGCCGCGCTGAGCAAGGCGGTCAAGTCGTCAATATGGCTGTAACGGCAATGAAGGAAATCAATGACTCTAGTAAAGAGATCTCTGAAATTATTGGTGTGATAGATGAAATTGCTTTCCAAACAAATCTATTGGCGCTGAACGCCGCGGTAGAAGCCGCTAGAGCTGGTGAACAGGGTCGAGGTTTTGCGGTGGTTGCAGGGGAAGTTAGAAACCTTGCACAGCGTTCTTCTGAAGCAGCAAAAGAGATCAAAGATTTGATCCGAGACAGCCAAACCAAAGTTGAAGAAGGTACTTCATTGGTCAATAAATCGGGTGAAACCCTATTAGAAATTGTTGAAGCAACTTCAAAAGTGCGCGCTATGATGCAAGATTTAACCGAATCATCAAAACAGCAATCTGAAGGTATTGTTCAGGTCAACAGTGCTATCACACAAATGGATGAAATGACTCAACAAAATGCGGCGCTGGTTGAACAAGCAACCGCTGCTGGCCAATCAATGGCAGATCAAGCCAATAGTATGAATGGCACAATGGACTTTTTTAATATTGAACAAAGCGGCACTGGCCTAAAAACCCTTGCTTCTTAAGCGTTAAACATAACTAAAATAAGGGGCAATTAAGCCCCTTTTTTATTTTTGAGTTTTCACCAAACATCATTCAAATACATTATTTGTCAATTGACCTGTCTATCGCTTTATACTTTAAGCTAGGAGACGTTGAATATAGACAGGCAAGCAAACGTGTACAAGATTTCAGAACTCGCTAAGTGCGTGGGGCTATCTCGCACTGCAATACTTTACTATGAAAAGCAACAACTGCTCACAGCAAAACGGCTCAGCAATGGCTATCGGGTCTATTCTGACAAAGATCTCCAACGGGTACGATTGATCCAAAAACTACTCGCCGGCGGTTTAACTATCAAAGAGTGCAAAGCCTGCCTTGATGCCAAAATTAACCGCCAATTATTACGAGACCGATTAACTACATTGAAAAGCGAGATACAGCAAAAGCAACAAGCTCACGACTTACTGCTCGCTATATTGGGTGATACTCCCCAACAAGGTTGGCATGAAGAATTGAACGCTATTGCGCCAGATGCCCACCTCAGCTGGCTCATAAACCAAGGTTTCAGTGAAAAAGAAGCGCTCAGACTAAAATGGTTGTCAAAAGATATGAATGAACATGACATATATATGGCTGATTTTATGACTGTCTTTTCAGGTCTCTCTCGCTGGGCTCCTGGCAGCGACGAAGATACACTCAAAGCTTTATCTTTTATCCCCTCCGAACCCAGTACTATCTTAGACATAGGCTGTGGAAAAGGATATGCAACTGAATTATTAGTAAAAAATACGCAAGCACATGTTGTTGCTATCGATAATGAGCAACCCGTCCTCACCACATTATCACAGCGCGTTAAGCAGCAAGACTTTGCTCATAGGTTGCAAACCCAGTGTATTAGCATGACAGAACTCAAGTTTGACACCGAAAGTATTGATTTAATTTGGTCCGAAGGCAGCGCTTATATTATGGGTGTTGAGAATGCATTAAAACAGTGGAAGCCATTTATTGCTCAGCATGGCGCTTTGGTATTCAGTGATTTAGTTTGGAAAGTTGATACACCAAGTCGCGACACATTTAAATATTGGTCAAAAGCTTACCCTGATATGCAAAATGTTGAAACACGATTAGCGCAAATTAGAACAGCAGGGTATAAAGTCACAACACATTTCGGGCAAAGCAATCGGGCGTGGGATAACTACTACTCCCCTTTGCAAAGTCGAGTCTCCACACTAAAAAAAGATATGCCTAACTCAGCAGCACTTCGCGACATAGAGGAAGAAGTGAATATATGCACTCAGTACGCCAATGAATTTGGTTATCACATGTTTATTTTGACAAAATTGACATCTACTTGATTGCAGTCGCTTTGATAAGTGACATGGCATTGGGGAACGCCTTAATAAAACCAGCCTATAAAATAGAAAAATACAAATTACATCACCCTAAGTGATTAGAATCAATTAGCACCTCCTATGTCCGAATTAACATCCCAAATTAACTCAACTTTTATCACTTAATTAAACTAATACCATGTTAGAAAAGGAGAATTTAATGAGTCAGTGTATTTGGAGTAAAAGCGCAGAGCAATATGCCAAATCGGCCCCTAAAATTAGCTTTTATCGAGATACGGCCAAATTCAGCGCTGAAATATTGGACAAGTATAATTATAAAAACTTTGTAGATTTAGGCTGTGGCTCCTCTAATTTAATTGCAGATGCCCTTTTAAGGGGAAAACCGCATAGACAACTAGTTTGCACGGATGCCGCCACAGGTATGATAGAGGTCGCAAAACGCGACAACATCCACCCAAATGCAAAGTATCTTGCTGTTAACTCTGAACATATTCAATTCGAGTCAAATTCACAGTGCTGCTTTTTGGCAAACTCTGCATTTTGGATGTTTGATTTTGAAGACACGCTTTCACGCATTCGAGCACAATTGAAATGTAATGGCGGGTTGCTTGTGAACTTTTCAGAATGGGATTTGCAAGATGGCACGCAAGATAAATTAAGGTATCAGTTGATAGATCAACAACTGGCACTTAACAGCTTTTCAAATAAAGTCCACCGAGGTACTGCAAAAAAGTACTGCCAAAACAAGCTTATTGATATTATCAAAAGTCATGGTTTTAGCGTCCCAGAAGTACTTACCAAGCAGGTTCTCGTCACTAAAACTGACTGGATAGAGTTTTATAAAATCCCAGCAATTGCGAACAAAAGCCTTCCTCACCTAGCTCTCACCGATGCACTAAAGACTCTTAATCTCGCGATGAAAGCCCTGCCCGATGATTACCTGCACACTATGCAATGGCTATATGTTAAAGCCGTAAAAATGCCTAGGCCTTTATCAAGATAAAAGCACGCTAGAATTAGTGATTGCGGGGCCACAGCAATAGGTTTAATGCGCTAAAAAACAAAAAGGTGCGTCATGCACCTTTTAAATATTCGATATTAGTACTTAGTGATAGCTAGTAGCGCGTTTTCACTTTCGCCATCATGGCATTTGCGGCTACCGCTGTCGCGATTTTCTACAACTAGCGTGTACTTAACTTGGTTTTCTTGAGATTGGCGTACAGCTTCTAAAACAGGGCCAAGTAAATATGTTTGCTCTGGATAAATAATAACCGGCTCTAATTCGAAACCGCCATCTGAATAGCGAGAATATCGAACCTCATAAGTATTATTTCCTTTTGAGAAAACATTTTTTACATAGCCTGAACAATTGAACACAACAGCTGCTTGAGATTGAGTTGCAAAAAGCACTGCCGCGACAGATAGAGCTTTAATATAGCTTTTCATTTCTTTTTCCTTAAGTTGTCAGTTTTATCGCCTTTCCAGCGACAGCCTAATTTAAGTTTTTGAAGTGAAAGCATTATTACAGCACTTATAAAAATAGAAAAAATAAAACTTAATTATTCTTATCAGATAGTTATCTGATATTAAAATAAAATATGCATTAACTCTTTAAATGAAAAAGTTTAAAAAGTTAGGTTTTAACACTTAACGGGCGCAATTTTTCAAATTAGATAAGCCAAATAACCCTTTACGTTTTAGCACGATTTTTACGATTAGATCCCTGCAATCACCTTGTTGAAACGTTCATCTAAATCTTCAGCTTGGCAAAAGCCCAATGCTAATGGAAATAGTTGATTCGCATCAGAGATAAAAAATAAAGCAGGAAAGCCACTTACTTGTAATTGACGCGTAATATCTAAGTGCTGCTGCAACTGGGATTCGGTTTCATTTGAATTCAATACTGCTAAAAATTGAGACTTATCAAGTCCCAGTGAATTTGCACATGCCACAAGCGTGCCTTCTAGAGAAGGGTTCTGCGCTTGCTGGTAATAAGCAGACTGGATCGCCTTAACCATAGGCTGGGCACATTTATCTTTTAAACTCTGTGCTGCGATGACTGCACGACACGCATGGTAAGTCGATCGATAAGGCGTGTTTAGTTCCCAATAGTCATGATTGAATGTCACTTGGGTGCGCTGCTCTATTTGATGCCAGTATGTAGCGATGGTACGCATTAAACTTGGCTCCATGGGCTGCTTATTATCAGGCGCTAACCCCCCCATAATCCAATCTATATCTAATGAAGGATGTTGGGCCAAAAACCGTTCCAGCTCAGGCTGAAACCCATAACACCAAGCGCACATTGGGTCCAGAATATATAAAAATCGCATTTTTAACCCCTTAAAACTCAACCCAATTTTTAATTGGAAATGTTGTAGTTACTCAATCTAACACAACACATGCAAAGATTGATATTGTTTGAATGATACACAAAATTCAAAGCTTGAATAGCCTTGTAACCTGCTTGATAATTGGCAAGATATTAATATGGTTTAATTTGCCGCTGGTCGATGAAAAATATCTCCTTTAAAAGCCCGCCGAATTTTTTCATGTTGCTTGCTTCCTCGCCCGCAGACACAGAGTTATGTTACTAAGGATAACCATTTAAGAGTGTAGAAATTAATTTATCTACCCTGTTCTTTACTATTAATTAGTAGCAGAATGCAAGCCAGCTCACTTACGAATTATTTATAATTTTATAGCCTTCCATTTTAAGTCAAAAACCAAAGCTAAAAAATAAATATATTTATCATTTAATCACAATTTAAATAAAACACGCTTTTCAATTCTAATCCGACGAGTAATTTCACGCCGAAACTTATCAATAAAAAACTAGGAAAAAGTTGTGACCACCACCCAAACCCTGCAATTCAAAAGCAAGAAAATTCATTTAATTTCAACCACCTAATGGCTTTAACTGCATTTTTAACAAAGATGAGGGTTTTAACATTTGTTTGAACGTTTATATTTAGTAGATAGTGCTCCAAGCATACTCCCCCTTATATGAACTAATACACACAAGCTCATAGAGACACTAAAATGCCACAGCATCTCAAATATAAAGCTCCATTTCCAACAATTGAATTCCACTTACAAAAACTGAGAAAGAAAATATAAAAACAAAACCACACTTGATTTTAAAAATTAGCTCTGATACGTTTTAACCACCCAAGCAAATTGGGTTAAAATAAGGAATATTGAAATGAAATTAAATAAAACAATTATAAAAAAACTATCTCTAAATAATAAAGAGATTCAAAAATCAAAAACCGACAAAGTCGCTGGTGGCGCAGGTCAACACTCGGGCGAATATTCTTGCCACGCTCTCGATTGATAATTAACACTTTAAAGTTAAATTGTTTTAATAAAAAAATAAGCACTTAAACAAACAAAGCCATGTCAGACATGGCTTTTAATGAACAACGTTGCAAACGTTTAATATTGTGCTGTGCCAATACAGGCAACTTACACCGATTTCATAAAAATGGCTTCTAAGCCAATCGCATCTGAAAATCCAGCGCATGACCCCTGAACATCATAAACAATTATAGGCTTTTTTTGAGCTTCCGCAGAAAGCACCAGAGATAACCATTTATCAGAGGCAGGATCTGACGTGCTCCAACCCCACCATGTATCATTCTCTTTACACGAACCATATGTAGGTCTATCAATATTAATTCGTATTCTATCCGAGTAGATCTGAATTTCCTTAATATTTCTCTCAAACTTATACCCTGCTAAAGCATTGCTTGAAAATAAACTAAAACCTAAGATAGCGGCGGCCGTCATACTTCTTTTGAACATGATTACTTCTCATTAACTCCTCCTCGAAAAGGAGGTTTTATTACTTGGCTATTTTTTTAACAGTAGTACAGAGCCAAGTTTACTGTTCTACTCCTGATTGTTAAGTTACAGTCGAAAAACTATTTTAGAGAGCATTATGTATGTGAGGAAGCTTGTCAGTTAAGAGAAAGGTATAGTTATTCCTAAATATAAAAAACTGGTAAATAATTAACTCACAAAGGCAATGCCTTTAGGTTTTCGCTGTTTTATAAAGTTATTTGCAATTATTATATATTTAACTGATTCGATTTAAAAGCGCATTCTATACGTACTTTACGAGACAGAAGCTTAGTAACTATGACGAAAAAGACGCTTGTTCAACTCGACCCCCCAACTCAATTTGTAAAGAGTAAAAGTCACTCTATATCGGAATAACCGTTTTTTGCTATCCCATTTTGGCATGAGTCTCGGAAGTGGACATTGAAGCTTCACAGAATACAACATTCATACCTTTATACTATACCGATAATAAATTACGCTACCAATAACGTATTTTCATTTACTCTCGAATGTAAAATCATCAGTGTAAAACATAGCTTTCAAATACATTTAAATTGTACCAACTAATACATAAACACATTAGCCTTATATATTTATTTTACTTTCTGCTTTGCCACATATACATTAGGCGAGTCTAAGTAGGCGCGTTAAAACTAATAGCTTTTAAAGTTAACTCTTTGGCAGACTGAATTCGATTAGCTATGACAGCTTTTAACTTTTCCATTAGGTTGCCTATCTCTCAACATCAGGACTCAACCCCCTTTGCAAGTTAGCTTCCCACGACAGACAAATTAAACTCATTACCTATTCATGACCCCATAGTGTAAATAGGTCGTGCACCGAATTCTCGCCTATTGAACCAAAGTTTAATATTGCCACTAACTGTAAGGATTTTATTATATCGGAAGCTGTCGAATACCTTTCGTTTTTCATAGCCATTGTTTGGCAGCTTTTTAGCTTTATTGAAAAATACGAAGGCTGAACTTTTAAAATGTAATTAATTAGTTACAATAGCGAAAACATTAATGGAGCAAACTAAATGCATGGAAACATAATTCGAATTTGCTTGGTCTTGGCAATGACCGTATTAGTAGCCGCCTGCCAATCAAGCAACCCTATACAGAATACCCAACTAAACGATCAACACCCCTTGAAATTAGGCCAGGGCGTTGTAGCGCTTGAGCTAATCAATAACACCGACAGACTCGGAAATTTGCACCCCAATTGGGGCGAAGTCATTATTATCCGAATCGATAACGAAGAACAAAGAAAACAAGCAGCCATCGCTAAAGCCAAAGAGAAAGCACTTAAAAAGGGCAAAACATTTGATCCTGAAGCCGTTGATTGGGAGCATGAGTACTTCAGTTTAAGACCAAATTCAAAAGGCACAGTATCAAGCCAATTATTTGTCGGTGCAATGCCCGAAGGTGAGTATCTCATTGGGTCACTGTATAGTTACTATAATGACGGAAATATGTCTTCTTGGATCACCATGCCTGTGTTTCAATCCGCTGGCGTATTTGAAGTGAAGGCAACACAGCTGACTAACTTGGGCACAATCGTCTTTCAGCCTTTGTTAAATACCAAAGAACCTTCGTTTTGGAGCAATCGTACAGAACAACGAGCTTACGTCACTCGCCTCAGTGGCGATACAGACTTAGCGCCATTTGTAAAACATCACTATCAAAATTTGGCCAGTTCAATGGACTTTTCTTCGATTAACTCCTGGAAAGAAGATCCATTTACCGAGCTCAGAGCGAAACTTGGTTCACTCTCCAAATCAAATGCGTACGGTGAACGGGCAATTGCTCTGCAAGGCAGTGAGTTAAACGCTCTGGCAGCACGATTTGGTTTGTTACATTTAATCAATGGACAAGGAGACTTGACCACAGAGTCGCTTCCTACATCTTCTCAACTCACGTCAAGCCTACATTTCCAAGGTAATCTGCTGGTTGGAAGTGAGCGAGGTTTACTATTTAGTAAAGCTCAAAACGGTCAATGGCAATCTAGTCAGCCAATCTCAGCAAAAGAAGCCTTTGTATGGTTAGGTTCAGCCAACGGATTTGGCTATGCACTGGCCAGCTCTCAAAAACAGCATGTGCTATATCGTTTTGCAGGTGCAGATACCCGTTGGCAAAAAATCGGCGAGTTTAAAAAGAAGGCGAACAATAACTGGCTAGTACAAAATGGCGGACTTTTTGTGTTCTTCGACGCGCAAGGTGAACCAAAGATAATCAACGACAACAAGCTTTTATCTTTTAATGAAGCCACAAACTCTTGGCAAGCAACTAAATATAAAAGCTTCAAAAAATTCTCACAATTGAAAACCGGTGAGCTTATCGCTGTTGAAGTAAGCCAGTGGGATGGATTTGGAGATCAGGTCATTTCCCTTGATTATGGACAAAGCTGGCAAACAATAGAACGCTCAACAAGGTTATTTGGGGATGCCAAAGCGGACGCAACCCTCCCTGCGCTGCTTCCCAATAATCAAATCGCCTCGGTGGGCAGAGTAAAAACGGTTAAAGGAAGTAAAAAAAACAAACTGCGTATTATTACTGCTGATATTCAAAACGCGAGTGATAAAACCAAGTGGACACCACATGGCGAACTCAAAGCAAACTGTTCCACTCAGCTCGCGGAGCTAACACAAGGCTCAACTCTCTTCTTCTTGTGCGATCAAGGGCAAGTTGTCAGTACGTCAGACCTTGGACAAAGCTGGGACGTGCGAATAGATATTGATATTGCGCGCATGCAAGCCCAGTATGAGGCTTTTTTAGCTTCACAGAAAAAAGAAGCAAAGGCGAACTCGGACGAAAAGCTCTAAACGTCTATTGAAAAATCCAAAGTATGTATCAAGCCCGCTTTTAGCAGAGTGGACTTGATACTTTCTGCGCATAGCGACAAACCAACTACGATAAATGCACTGCGATAAACTCAACCGGGTGCATAGGCTTTTGCCCTTCAAAGCGCTTGATTTGGCTGCGACATGAAAAGCCTGTCGCCACAACTTTTTCTGCCTTCACGTATTGCTGCCAAGACGCGGTGTAAAGCGTTTCTGATGCAAGCTGATTTTTACTTTCGTGACCGAAAGTTCCAGCCATGCCGCAGCAACCTACATTAGGACTTTTAACCGCTACACCAAGTTTTTTGAATATTTCCTGCCAAGTCGACGAACTTGCACGAGTATTCGTCTCTTCGCTGCAATGAGGTAAGAGCGTCAATGACACTGTAGATCCGGTAAACTTTAATTTTGAAAGGTTTTGTTGTTTAAGCCATTCATGTACGGTTAAAACATGAAAGTCGCCGCGCTGCTGTGACGTAAGTACTTTTCGATATTCATCGTCATAGACAAATACCATAGCTGAATCCAAACCAATCATGGGGATGTTTAGACTGGCGGCTTTTTGCAAAAAAGCGCTGGTAGCTATCGCTGTTGACTTAAATTCAGGTAAAAACCCTTTTATATGCTTGGTTTTGCCATTTTCATGATAGGGCAACAGCACAGCTTGTTTCCCCAATTTATTCGCCAACTTGATGACTGCTGCAATGAGTTCAGCTTCATAGAACCAAGTAAACGGATCGAGTACCACCAGCACCAAGTTATCCCTTTGCGACTGGCTAAACTTGCTCAATACTTCATAATCGTACTCCATGCCTTTGGGCTGACGCTTACTCAACAAAGGTAAGTCTTGATAACCCAAAACCCACTTACTTAAATTATTCGCCAACTTTGAACCTATCAGTGTATTTAACACTGCCGCACCACGGGACATAACAGGCAATAGCCTTTCTATGTTAGCGACCATATGATCTTTAAGCCCCCGGCCATATTTTTGATGATAAAAATGCAAAAAATAAGCCCGGGAATTAGGGATATCCACCTTAACTGGACAAGCAGTTGAACAAGCCTTACACGCTAAACAAGCATCCATTGCCCGCTTTACTTCATGATTCAATTGCGCCAACTCTCCAGCTTCCGATATTTCCACCTTGGGCTTAGCATCACTGAAATACGTCGATTGCTGCAATGGTAAGTTGACACCCTGCTCTGCTTGCAATCGAGTCCACTCTTTAAATAGCATAGCGCGCCCCTTGGGCGAGTCTCGCCGGTCTTTAGTCACTTTGTAGGACGGACACATTTGAGTATGCTCACTGTAGTTGAAGCACAGCCCATTGCCGTTGCAGTTCAGAGTATCTTGAAATGAAGTTTTGATATTGATAGGCACAAGTTTATCGAAGCGCGCTCTTAAAGGGCCATCGACACTTGCAAGCACAGTGTTACTATCTAGTGGCATACAAATTTTACCTGGATTGAGCTTATTGTTCGCATCAAACGCCGTTTTTATCTTTCTCAGCTCTAAAAATAAATCAGAGCCAAAGAATTCAGGACCGTATTCACTGCGAAACCCTTTTCCATGTTCTCCCCAAAATAGTCCACCATATTTTTTAGTTAACTGCGCCACTTTGTCAGAAATAGGTTTGAGCATAGCTTGCTGATTTGTGTCACATAGATCTAAAGCAGGACGCACATGCAACACCCCTGCGTCCACATGACCAAACATGCCATAGGCCAGATTGTACGAGTCAAGTAGTGCTCTAAACTCAACGATAAAATCAGCCAAATGTTCAGGAGGCACTGCTGTATCTTCGACAAATGCAACGGGTTTTTGTGCGCCTTTGGTATTGCCTAAAAGGCCCACCGCTTTTTTACGCATGGCGTAAATTTTAATGATGTCCGCTTTATCCGTTGTGATTGAATAGGACACTACGCCCGACTTGTTACTAGCGATAAGCTCTTCTAATTGAACTGCGAGCGCGTCAACCTTAGTATTGATGTCTTGCTCATTTTGACCATTAAATTCAACCATATTCAAGCCGTCAGATGTAACATCTGCTGGCGTGTCTAAAAACTTGGCAACACTTCGCCAAATCATATCTTCACGTGCAAGGTTAAGTACCTTGCTATCAACAGTCTCCACCGATGTCGAGCGCGCACTCACTAAAAAAGGAGAGTGTCTAAGTGCAGAGTCAAAGTTATCATAATTGATATTCACCAGTGTTTTGTATGGCTCGATAGGTAAGATATTAAGCTTGGCCTCTGCAACAACACCCAATGTGCCTTCACTACCAGCGATAATACGCGTTAGGTCAAACGTCTCCATATCATCGCTAAATACGTTTTTAAGATCATACCCAGTGAGAAAACGATTCAGTTTAGGAAATACCTCAAGAATTTTTGCTCTGTTTCGCTCACAACTATCGATAACATCACGAAAAACCTGTCCTAATCGGCTTTGTTTTGCAGCAATTTCTTTTGCTGCCAAGGTACTCATTTTACTCGTATCTAATTCATACCCATCGGGCAAAAAGCATTTTAGAGATATCAAGTGATCACTGGTCTTACCGTAAACCAAAGAGCCCTGCCCTGAAGCGTCGGTATTTATCATACCGCCTATCGTAGCTCGGTTGCTGGTAGATAGATCTGGCGCAAAAAAGAAACCTAGCGGCCTTAAATAATCGTTTAATTGGTCCTTGACCACACCGCCTTGAACTCTTACCCACTTTTCTTGGGTGTTTACTTCAAGGATTTCCCGCATATGGCGGGACAAGTCAAGTACAATACCGCCAGTTAGAGATTGTCCATTCGTTCCGGTTCCGCCACCTCGTGGTCCAAAAGAAAGTACGCTAAATTCTGCCCGCTCAGACAGAGCCAGCGCCTTTTGAATATCATCATTTGATTTGGCAAAGATCACTGCCTGAGGGTACTGCTGATAGATACTGTTATCCGTTGAGTGTACTAACTTGGTTGAATAGCTGCTGTCTATCTCTCCTTCAAAACCTAGTCCCTTCAAAGCGTTAAGATAATTATCAAGCACTTCTGCTATGTGCCCGCTAGCGTTATTTTCTTGCTCCATTTTTTGCGCCCCACAAAATGATACAATATAACATAACCGCAAGGGTTAATCTGTACAATTTAGTGAGGACAAAATTCTTGGCAGGTTTAGCTCTCGTCAACCAGCACTCATTGCATAAAAAAACGGCAAGATAATTATCTTGCCGTTTTATATCGGTGGGAGACCTTCGTTCAGTATAGTTAAATTACTCAGGTTTGCGACTAAACAACTAGTATTTAAAATCGTTACTATAGCCTGCTACATGATCTGCACTGAGTTTGAAACATAAATTATCTCTAGAAATACATAACTCATGTTCTCCTTGGGTCGCTGAAACTTCTATCCAATCCTTTTGCGATAACCTGTGCGCTTCAATGCCATTGAAGCTAAGCACTTCGTCACCAACTTTGATACCCGCTCCAAAAGCGGCCATATCTGGCATTATGTACCGAACGACAAAAGCACCATTAACCAACTTTCTCAACTCTAACCCAAGTAAATTGTATCGAGCATTAAATAGGACTGAATTATAAGGCTTTAAGTGTAGGCTCACATTGTGATAATCAATTACATAATTAAAATGGGACAATATAGAGCTTCCTAACACTGACTTTCCGTCATCGCCACCTTCAATAAAATTAGTTTTTACATTGCTTAATTCTAGCCCTGCAATTTGTAGTGATGGAATAGTGCCGCGTTGATGAATTGTTTGACCACTTAAGCCAAAATCAGAACCAGTGACTGTTTTACCTTTAAATTCATAGCCCAAGTCACGGACATGGTAATTGTTAAGCTTGAAATAGTGGCGACTGCCAGTATCAAGTACCAGCTCCTGAGACATTATTTGGTTGTCACCTAAATCAACTTCACTGTCAAAATAAAGTTTGCTGAGAGATACGCGCATAGGGATTGATATATCTTGCTCGGACGGTTGGTAAGGCTCACGAGAAATGTCAATGGTCCCTGCTTTCGAATCAATATACCAAGTAAAATGTTTAAGAATATCATGACCCAATACACCATCGAACACTGCCTCATCATCCCTCAAAAAGTATTCGCTTTCGGTCACAGGCATATAGGCAAAACTCACATTTTTAAAATTCACTTTACCGAGTTGAATATCGCTAACTTCGGTTTGGAAACCATGAGAATTTTTGCCATCTCCCCACCCTCCTAACTCAAGTGAGTAGCCCTCCTTTAATGCCAAGGCTTTCACCTTTTTGGAATCGTTTAAAATTGAAATAGACGCGCCTGTATCAATCATCATTTTGAAGCCCTGAACCCCGTTGATAGACATATATACATAAGGTTTAGCGCTAATTTGTGCATCCACTTGCGTTGTTTTTTGTCCAGCTTGCCAATGTGGCTGGATATCATCGTTTTCGTACTTCAGCCGAATATAATTAGCAACACTGCACCCACTGAGCGTCATTGCTCCAAGTAAAACCACGAATAACTTCACCGCTCACCTCCATTAAGTTGATTTATCAGCGGAGCTTACTCTTATGTATGTGAAGAGAATGTCAAATTCAAGATAATTGAGATGGGAATCGATCCGAAGGTCAGTTATGTACAGACAGCTCATTTTGTGTCATGGGTCCGTTTTGTATTGAAAGTAAGTCTTGTACCACGGGCCAACATTGTAATAATGCGTCCTTTGTCATCCCGAACTTGATTCGGGATCTAAATACTCTACCTAAAACCCATGGATTGCGGAACAAGTCCACAATGACGGGAGTTGGAATCCAAATACACCGCCCAAAACCTATAGATTGCGGAGCAAGCCCGCAATGACGGGAATTGGGATCCAAATACTCTACCTAAAACCCATGGATTGCGGAAAAAGCCAACTTTGGCATGGATGAGCCTATGATTGTTCATAGACTCAACCCTCAACTTTTAACCACCAAACGTTTTGGATAGATGGGTTGCCAGTTTAATTTCAATAGGCTGAGCTTGAGCCGTAATATCCACTAAAGCGTCTTCAAAACTACCCTTAGACAATGCACTATAAGCATCATTTGACAGACCATATGGCTCGCTTGGCATGCCGATGAAAGGAAAAACCATGCGATCGAGTGTGCCATCACTATCTTTATCGTGAACAACGCTGATGGCGTACTTGCCCGCTGGGATATCCGTCAATACAACTTCCGTTGCCGGTATGCTGGGCTTGACGACTATGCGATGAAAATACTTAATGCTCGAAGCACTGTAGTTATCATCACTGTAATAGGAGCCTGCATTGTCATGCAAATATACCAGCAGCTGGCCTTCGGTGCTCTCCACATGATTTACCACAATCCGGACATCGGTTGGGGCACCTTTCACTTTATTAATACTCATGTTGGAAGTCGACGAACACCCAGCTAACAGTACGCAAATTAAAGATGACAACAATACCTTTTTATTCATAACAAATACCTTTTAATCTTCACAGTCTGTATCAATCATATTGGACAATACCCTGCTAATTTCAGTATGGCTTTGCAAAATATCTCCATGATTTCGCTGCGTAAGCAAAGTATAATCAACCTTGCCTCCAACAAACTCTCCAACATTGTTGTCTACAATAGCATCCAATGTTTTCGACCACTCATGTGTCAACATTTCTGAGACTTGTGCCTCGTATTGACCTGCTTTTAATAGATGCACCTGAGTCGTTTTTAATGGCTGAGTTAATGGGCACAAGTCCAACAGCCCTTCCGCTTTGCGGGCTTTTATCATGGCGTCGATATTCTCTGTTCCATGCCCAAGCTCTTGCATACGTGTAATAAACAATTGTTCATTTTCAGACTCAAATTCTTGGGTAAGCAATTTGAGCTTACCTGACTTGATAATAGTGTCTAAAAGCAGCACTTTTATGTCAGCGTTGTGGTTTCTTTCAAACAAACCAGCCATTTCTAGTGCAATGTTACCACCTAGTGACCAACCAACTAGCTGAACTTTATCAAGTTCAATATGGGTGCAAACTTCGTCGTAATAAACCTTAGCTAGCACATCTAACTGACTAATTTTTTGATCATTGATGAGGTTGTAATTGTCAATGCCCAAACAATTAAACGACCCACTTAACTCTGCTGCTAGCCCTTGATAAACCTCACAACCACCGCTGCCAGCATGGATCATTACAAGGGTTGGCAAACCCGCTTTAAAATTGTTCAAACGCTTCACTAACTGCCCGTCTCGCGCTTGGTTTCGAATCAAACTTGCAAGGCCTTGCACCGTAGGCGAATTAAACAAATCTGCCACAGAAAGCTTGCAATTGATGGTTTGGTTTATCATTTGTGTGAGCTTAATAGCCGCGATTGAGGTCCCACCCAATTTGAAGTAGTCATCGCTAATACCTATTTGCGAATGACTTAGTGCTGATTGCCATAACTCACATAACTTAAGCTCGAGGGCATCCCGTGGCTCAACATATGTATCACTGGAAATAAAATTGGGTTCTGGCAAGGACTTCACATCCAGTTTGCCGTTGACATTGAGTGGGATCTTATCAAGTAACGTTATTGCGGATGGCACCATAAAATCAGGTAGCGCACTCTGTAAATAATCCAAGATCTGCTCTACTTTATCAGCCCGTGTATCGTCACTCACGACATACGCCGCGAGATACTTTTCAGTGCCATTTTGTTTTGCTATCACCGCGGTTTGCTTCACCCCAGCAATACTACAAATAGCACTTTCAATTTCCCCTAACTCAATTCTAAACCCGCGTATTTTCACTTGCTTGTCATTACGACCAACGTACTCAATATTGCCATCACTTTGCCACCTAACAATGTCTCCTGTGCGATACATACGAGTTTCTGCATTGCTTCCTGCAATCGGTTTTACAAATGGGTTTTCTACAAACTTTTCAGCGGTTAGTTCTGGGCGGTTTAAATACCCTCTGGCAAGGCCCTCACCACCGATGTAAAGCTCACCCGGTGTACCCACAGGTACTGGGTTACCCATCGAATCTAGCACATACAAAGTTTTGCCAGTCAAAGCATGACCAATGGGCGCATTAGTTCGACTATCATCGAGATGGCAAACAGAGGCAAACACTGTGGTTTCTGTCGGGCCATAGACATGACTTAACTTCACTTGCGGTGTACTTTGCTTAAAGGCATTCACCACATTTAAATTGACCTGCTCGCCACCAAATAAAATGTGCTTGAGCGAACTACTTTTAAGCTGCCCACTGGTTGCCAGCGCATTAAATAATGCAGTGGTCATAAAGCTCGCATCTATATCGTGTTCTAGAACATACTGCGCAAATAACTCAGGAGATAGTCGCGTGTACTTATCAACTAAGTGCACACACAAACCGTTGAGCAAACTGAACATGGCATCAAAAATAAAACCATCGAACGCATAAGATGACATACTTGCGATATTACTCACCTTAGATGCATCCAAGTAGTTATTACCCAATGCAAAGGAATTCACAGCATGGTGCTCTATCTCTACGCCCTTGGGTTGACCTGTGGTCCCAGAAGTATAAATAACATAAGCTAAGCTAGTCAGTTCAGTATCTACATCCAAATTCGCGGTGTTCTCGCCACCAACGTGCTCGGCAACCAATACCCTTGGCCCTGCGTCCGTATTGAAGATCCCTGACACCTGAGCATAATAATCAGCGTGTGTCAGTATCAAAGGTACATTCGCATCGTCGACAATAAATCGCGTGCGCTCATCTGGATTATCCATCGACAGCGGTACATAAGCAGCACCGGCTTTTAACACAGCTAAAATCGCCACAACCATATCGATATTTTGAGGGTAGTACAGTGCAATTAATGTATCTGGCTTGATCGCTGATTTTTGCTCAGTCTCGTAGGCTTGTCGAATACATCGAGCAAGCTGATTGGCCCTATTATTAAGCTGCTGGTAACTCAATTGTTCGTCACCACACACCACGGCAATGTCATTGCTGTGTTGTTGAACAACCTGCTCAAATACACGCTGAATCGAGTGTTCACTCAGTTTATGCACTGGCTGTGCGTTGAAGTGCTCAAGCAACTGTGTGCGCTCAACGTCACTCAGCACATTAATGTGGTGCAATGGCTCAGATGGCGCGGCCAACATACTTTTGAGTATCCGCAAATAACGGCCTGCAAGTGCGTCAATTGTCACCTTTTCGAATAAACTGGTTGCATAATTAAACTGCAAACCAAGCTGCTCAGCGCTATCATCCACCATTAAGGTTAAGTCGTATTTTGCACTCTTTGCATTGAGCATATCGCTTAGCACAGGGGTGAGCTGCATATCACCGTGCACAATCGACTCAGCATTCATGCTCTGCACACTAAACATCACCTGAAAAATAGGGTGACGAGAACTATCTCTTTCCAATTCTAACAATTCAACTACCTGTTCAAACGGCAGCTCTTGGTGTACTTTCGCTTGTGTTACCAACTGATGGGTATGTTGAATAAATTCGCTAGCACTGGCTTGTTTATCGACTTGGCTGCGCAGCGCCATAGAGTTAACAAAAAATCCGATTAAGGCCTGCACTTGGCTATGATGTCGGTTGTCAGAAGGCGTACCAACTACAATATCTTGCTGGCCAGATACACTGGCCAAAGTCACATAAAAAGCGCTCAACATCACGGTATACACACTTGTTTGATGTGCTTTGGCAATCTCCACAACCTGCTTGGATAAGTCTTTATCAAGGGTTAAATCGAGATTTTCTCCGGCATAACTCACTTGGCTTGGCCTTGCTCTGTCATAAGGTAACTCAAGCGTTTCGAAACCTTTGAGCGCACCTGTCCAGTAGCTTTGCAGCTTGTTTAGTGTCTCACCTTGAAGATAATCTCTTTGCCACTTTGCGTAGTCCGCATACCGGATGCTCAACTCTGGCAGTTGTGCAGTTTTACCATCCAGTGCCGCTATATACGCTTTCGTTAGCTCGTCGGTGAATACAAAAGTCGACCAGCCATCAAACGCAATATGGTGCCAAACAAAGAGCAAATACTGCGTGGATGAACAACAAATGTGATACACCCGCATTGGACTGTCTTTTGACAACTCAAATGGTTGTACAGCAAGTTCACTCACCAAAGCTGCCAACGCAACTTCATCTACCACTGTGTGCTGTAAAATGGCAATGTTTTTGCGTAATGCGCATTGGCTTAAGACGCCGTCATCACGGGTATTAAATACCGAGTTTAATACCTCATGGCGAGCAACTACTTGATTAAGCGCTTGTTGTAAGGCACTAAGGTTTAGCGACTCCCCCACTTCAAACAGGGCTGGAATGTGATATGCACTACTGCCCTTTTCGTAACTGTCGATAAAGAGCAACCGCTCTTGTGCAAATGACAGCGGTAAAACCTCGCAGTCACTGCGTGGGATCACAATGGCCTGTGATGCATCAATTACTTTGGCAAGTTTTGCTACCGTATTATGTGTGAATAACATTTCGAGTGGAATATCACGCTTAAGCGCTTTGCGGCTGGCCGCAGACAGACGAATTGCCGTAATTGAATTACCACCTAACGTATAAAAATTATCATCCACACCCACAGTATCAACATTGAGCACCTGCTGCCAAAGCTCGCATAAAGTCGACTCAAGCTCACTGCTCGGCGCTTTATAGCTATGTGCGAAACCTTGATTAGGAATAGGCAGCGCCTTTTCATCCAGCTTTCCATTGCCAGTCAAAGGGAACACATCTAGTCGAGTAAAGCTGGCTGGGAGCATATATTTTGGTAACCTTGATCCCAGATATGCGCTTATATCTTCTTCACAGGCGGCACTGTCTGCGCTGGCAATCCAATAGGCATGTAGCGCACCGTCTGCATGACTTTTATCTGCAATGACAGCCGCACTGTGAACACCAGCAACGTCACATATAGCATGCTCAATCTCACCAAGTTCAATCCGATAGCCTCGAATTTTAACTTGATTGTCGTTTCGACCAAGGTATTCAATTTCACCATTGTCGAGCCAACGAACCAAATCGCCAGTTTTATATATACGCTGATTGTACGTATCATCGCTACTTACAAACGGATTTTTAATAAAGCGCGACTGGGTTAAATCTTCCCTATTTAAGTAACCTCTGGCAACACCAGCACCGCCGATATATAACTCACCGATTGCGCCTACTGGCACAGGTTTAAGTACCGATGACAAAACATACAGCGCAACATTGGGATAAGCATGCCCGATACCATTAACCACTTGACTTGGGTCAACGCGCTTATTCATGGCACCAACGGTCGCCTCTGTCGGACCATATTCATCAATCAATGTATCGGTGACTATTGAGAGCTTATCAATCACCGGCTTAGTCAGTGCTTCACCGCCCACCATTAAGCTGCGTAAGGTTATCCCACTGCCAGTCAATAATATGTTCGCAAGACTCGGTGTGGTTTTTACAAAACGCACTTGATTGTTTGTCAAATGTGCCTGATACGCTGACACATTGGCAATATCATCCTGGTAAACACACACTGTGCCACCCGCCATCAGTGGGCACAAGGTGGTTGTCACAGTCAAATCAAAACAATAGTTGGTCGAAAAGTCTGTTACATCCAGAGCATCTAATAAGGTACTTTGCACCCCAAAAAAGTAATTCAGCACCTGCCCTTGCTCTACCATCACGCCTTTTGGTTTACCTGTGGTACCCGAGGTATAAATGACATAAGCAATGTTATTTATACGACTGCGACGCTCAGCAAAGCCTTGTGGGTTATTTGCTACCAACATAGGTTTATCACAGCTGATAAAGCCAACTTGGGTGCCCGTGAGCCAAGTATCTAATCGATGGGCATATTGAGATTGAGTCAACACCAAGCGTGTGTCTGTATCAGCCAAAATAAACTGTACTCTGTCCTCAGGTGCATCCGGGGAGATAGGCACATATCCCGCACCTAATTTCAATACCGCTACCATCGCCACAAGGGTTTCAGCACTTGGGCTCAAATACAGCCCGATCAGTGTATCGGCTTGCACCGACTCCCCTTGCTGAGTAAGGCGCTGCAAAATGTTATTTGCTAAATGCTCAGCTCGCTCATTAAGTTGGTGATAACTTAAAGAAGTTTCCCCCGCTTTAACAGCCACCTTGTCTGGCATAGCTTGCGCGTGCTGGGCAATCAAGCCCGCAATGTCAGTTTCAAATTCAAAGTGCGTTTGTTGGCAGTGCCACTGCTGAGTGATTGCCTCACACTCAGCTGGTGTCAACAACCCTAATTGCTGATGCGGCTGTTCTGGCGCATCCACCAGCTGCTCAAGCAGAACTTTAAGCTGAGTTACCAACTTAGTGGCTTTGTCAGTATCTAACCAATTTGCACTGTAGTTAATGGCAATATCGAGCGTATCACCCTGCTCTGTCGCGACAATTGACAGCGGATAGTCAATTTTCTCTACCACCTTTTTGAGTTGCCATTTTCGAGTATCCCCTTGATGATTGATCGGATAGTTTTCAAATGTGAACAAGGTATGGAATAACCGCTCACCTTGAGGTTGCAACTCCGCTAAAGCAACACTGCTGGCACTGTTGAGGGAGGCAATCGACAGCTGAATGTCAGTCATGATTTGCGCACAAGAGGCATCTTGTGGCCAAAACACTTGCAGCGGCAAGGTATTGATAAATAATCCAACACTGTGGTCGATGCCGTCAACCGGCAAATTGCGACCAGAGACAACAGTCCCCACAGTTGTTTGCTCATCTCCCGCATAGACTTGAATAAGCTTGTGCCAACAAAATTGCAACGCGACATTCAATGTCACGCCCGCATTTTGGCACATGGATTTGAGTCTATGAAACTCAGCACCACTTATCATCAGCTGCTGCGTATCTGGCTCTGTGACCTGCATTGGTTTGGTTAAATCAAGGGGGGCACTCAACATACCCGAGATGTCGTTTGCCCCTTCAAATTGCAGCTTCTTTTCTAGCCAATACTGCTGTGTCTGTGCTTGGTTCTGTTGATAGTACTGCTGCGTTGCCAAATAGGCCGTTTCGACCTCAACAGTTGGTATCGTCCCCCCTAACAGCTGTTCATAATATTCATGGACACTGCGCAGCAACAAAGGCGCACTCCAGCCATCGCTGATGCTGTGGTGCTCCGTTTTTAGTAAGGTGTATAAGTCATCTGCTTGCTTGATAAGTGAAATTCGGATCAAGCCCGGCTTTGACAGATCAAACCCTTTTGCGCGCTCCGCTTGCTGCAACGCATCTATCTTTGCACCACGCTCTGCTTCACCTAATGCGCTGATATCTTCATAGTAAAAGCTATTGCTGTCGATACTCGCTTTGGGGGAGACAATTTGCAACAGGGTTTCATCCCAGTTAAAAAAAGTGCGCAGTGCAGGGAACCGTAAAGAGGTCAACTCCCAGGCCTTTTGATACAAAGGTACATTGAGCGGCTCTTGATAATCCAACATCATTTGTACGCGATATGCGTCATCGTCTGGCTGATTCAAATGATGATAGATAAACCCTTGCTGCAAGCTGTTTGCCGGACTCACCGACTCAATCCTACGAGAAGGCGCAGTTTGACTCTGAATATAACGTCTAAAGGCTTTCGCCGAGTCAATGTTTTGCTCACTCAAAAACGCAATTAATTCTGGCTTATTGGCTTTGATTTTATTCACTAACTGCGGATCCGGAGACGCATTGCCAAAAGCCAATTTTAACTTACCTTGCTCTGCCCAAATAGACAGGTTATGTGCGCTTATTTCTTTGATAAGTAACATTGCTTAAATCTCCATGATGTTGTCGTCGCAGGTATCGTCTTGCTCATTCATGTCTGCTTCTTCAAGCACGCTATTCAAGTGCGCAAGATGTTCTACTGATAAGTCATTGGCGATAAAGTCACTTGGCGTCGCAACAGCCCCCTGTTCGGCGATATGTGCGGTATGTTCGATCACATGTTGTAAATTAGTCATGAAATAGCGTTCAAAATCAGCACTGGCCTGCTGGCCTAGTCGCGACTGAATTGAAAACACCAATTGGTCTGAGTCGATCATGCCGTTGATATTGAGCATCAAAGCCATTTCATTTTGCTCGCCAATCAGTTGCCCACAGGACTCTTGCACAATCTGCCAACTCTCAACCCCTTTTGCACTACGATTAAATTGCCCTAAGTAGTTGAAACTGATAAGAGGCAGCTTTTGCGTAATTTGACCTGCTTGGAAAAAAGCACCATAGCCTACCCCTTTGTTTGGCACGCCGCGTAGCATTTCCTTGGTTTGCACAACAGTCGTAGAAAGGTCTTCATAAGCCATTAACTTCACAGGATATAAGCTGGTAAACCACCCTAAAGTTTGTGATACATCTAAGCGCTCATCAATATCTTCTCGGCCATGGCCTTCTAGAGTGATCACATGCTCTGTACCTGACAACACTTGCGGTAAAGTTAAACTCAACGCAGCTAACAATAGATCGTTGATTTCAGTGTTATAGCCTTCATTTGATTGCCTCAATAGCATATTTGTATGCGCGGCCGACAAAGATAATGAATGCTCACTGACAGATTCAGTAACGTTGAGTGCATTGCTATGTTCAACCACATTTTGCCAGTAATTCAGCTCACTGCTGTGATCAGTTGGGTAGGTTTGCATAGCATTCACCCACTGGCGATAACTGCTGGTTTTTGCAGCCAATGTTTTACCGGTAAGCAAGGTTTGCAAGTCTTGTGACAATACCCGCCACGAGACGCCATCAATGATTAAATGGTGAAAAATAAAACAAACCCGCGCAACACCATCGCCGTAACCTTGCAGGTGCACCAGCTTAAATAGCGGCCCACCTTTGAGGTCAAAACTTTGCTGCCACTGGTTCAACTGCTCGCCAATTTGCGTATCAGAGAGCCCTGTCACATCTAACTGAGCGACACCACACCAAGCAGCCAAATCTAACTCGTTAAGAGATAAATAAGATTGACGATCAGTATCACCTTGCGGCGCAAAACGGACGCGCATCATGTCGTGGTGCTCAATCAAAGCATGACATGCCCGCCCGATGTCGGCGGTTGTCAGCTCCTCTGGTACGGTGAGCATAAATGACTGGTTCCAATGCGCAGGTTGCGACAGGCCTAAGTCAAAGAACCAAGACTGTACAGGCAGTAAATCAAACTCACCTGTTAGTATCCCTTGTTCTGTTTGCAATGTCTCAGCCTGCGGCAATTGCTCAAGCTTTTTCGCCAATTGCGCTATGGTGGGTGATTCATAAATATCTTTCACTTTGAGCGTATAGCCCAACAAACGCAGTTGTGACATTAATTGAATACTAATGATTGAGTCGCCACCAATACGGAAGAAGTGCTCATCAATCCCCACTTTTTCAAGGCCAAGTAACGCCTGCCAAATATCACATAGCTGGCTCTCAAGTTCAGTGGTCGGTGCCACATAATCGCTTTGTGCATCAAATACAGGATCTGGTAAGGCTTTGCGATCGACTTTGTTGTTAACAGTCAGCGGTATTTGCTCAATGGCCATAATGGCGCTGGGCACCATGTACTCTGGCAATTGCTCAGCTAAATACGTGCGTAGCACGTCGTGGTTAAGTGCGGTTTCGCCTTGTGATACCACATACGCAATCAGTTGCTGTGTGCCTTGCAGCAATCGCGGGATCACAACTGCTTGCTTCACATCTTGATGTGCAATGAGAATGTTTTCAATTTCCCCCAGCTCTATCCTAAAGCCACGGATCTTAACCTGCTCATCATTTCGGCCAATGTACTCTAGCTGACCATCCGCAAGTCTGCGCACCAAGTCACCACTGCGGTACAAGCGAGATTCTTGAAAAGCAGGCAATTGCGCAGCAAATGGATTTTCAATAAAGCGCTCACGGGTCAGCTCTTCGCGGTTTAAATAACCGCGCGCAAGCCCCGCCCCTCCTACATACAATTCACCTACAACTCCAACTGGCACGAGGTTTTGGTTGGCATCAAGCACATACGCTGACATATCACTGAGCGGACGGCCAATGAGTGATTGATGTTGATTGTTATCTGGTGAGAGTTCCTGATATGTCACATGCACTGTGGTTTCTGTGATGCCGTACATATTGATTAACTTAGTGTGCGTATCACCATAAGCCTGCCACCAAGGCGCAAGGCGCGCCATATTAAGCTTGTCTCCACCAAAAATAACATAACGCAGCGCAGGTAGATCCGCATTTTGCGATACCGCGGTATCGGTAAATGAATAGAAAGCACTCGGTGTTTGGTTTAATACCGTGACGCCTTGGTTTTGACACAAGGCAATAAACTCACGCGGATCACGGGTGCAGGCTTTGTCAGGGATCACCAAACAACCGCCATGCAGCAGCGCGCCCCATATTTCCCACACACTAAAATCAAAGGTACAAGCGTGGTACATCACCCACACATCTTGTGCTGTGAATTGATACTCCTGTTCACAAGAGTCAAATAACCTTACCACGTTGTGATGCGGCTGCATCACCCCTTTAGGCTGGCCTGTGGTGCCTGAAGTATAAATGACATATGCCAAATCATCAGCCGAAGTATTTATATCCGATAAGTCGATATCCGCTTCTTCCTGATTGAGCTCATCATAACTTAGCACCTGAACAGGAGACTCTAACCCATCTAGTACTTCAGTGAGTTCAACCTCCAGACCTGCTTGGCAAAGTAATATTGGCGTTTGCGTATCGCTCAAAATAAACTGGCTACGCGATTTCGGGTACTCTGGCGTTAACGGTACATACGTTGCCCCTAGCTTTAATATTGCCACCATGCTCACCAACAATTCGAGACTGGGTGCAAAATAAAGCCCGATGTAAACCGGCGCTTGGTTTGTGGCAGATGCAATGCTCGGATCTCGCGTTAAAATCGCCTTGGCCAATGCCGTCGACTGCGCATCTAACGCTTGATAGCTAAGCGCTTTGTCTTGGAACTTTAGCGCCGTATTATTGGGGTACTTTTGAACTTGCTCGGCAAAAATCTCACTCAAACTGCCACGCTCAGGTAGTGGCGCAATTTGTGGCTGGATTTGCATCAACAGCTCATGGCTTTGCTGCTTTGACAGCAAACTAATTTGACTATGCGGCTGCTCAGTCTCATCAACGATGGCGTTAATGATAATTTGCAGCTGCGCGATTAATCGCTCTGCCTGACACGTATTAATTTGCTGCGCACAATAATTCAAAGAAAACTCAACCTGCTCAGGCGTGGCAGTTACGATAACGGTGATCGGGTAATCACTTTTCTCGCGCGTCTCACGATACTGCATTGCTTGCTCTACACGCTCACGGTCGCTTTCTTGCACTTTTGGGATTGGATAGTTCTCAAACACAAATAAAGTATGGAATAACGCATCCCCTTGGCTTTGCACGCGAGATAACTCTGCGCCACTGTGGGTATTTACGTCCGCAATTTCTAGCTGAATTTGTGACATCACCTCTGCAATGGTTGCATCCGCTTGCCAATTAACTGCCAAAGGTAAAGTATTGATGAACAAGCCCACACTTGCATGAATATCTGCAACGGGTATGTCTCGCCCAGAAACCGTAGTCCCCACAATCGTTTGCAGATCTTGGCAATAGCTTTGCAACAACTTGTGCCAAGCAAACTGCATCGCGGCATTAAGTGTCACACCTGATTGCCTGCAAACCTCATTCAAAGCAGTAAACTCACTACCTGTGATCACAAACGCACTACGCTCAGGCTCGGAGACAACCCGTTCATTCGCCAAATCAAATGATTGGCTCAGTAGGTAATTGACGTCGTTGGCATGCTCAAACTCAGACATCTTTTGCTGCCAAAATGCATCCGTTTGGTCTTTGTTTTCATACAGGTATTCCTGTGCAGCTTGATAGGCATGGTCGTGTTGGATAGTCGGTTGCTCACCTGCTTTAAGCTGGTTGTAAAAATTATTGACGGTCTCCAGTAAGTTACCCACACTCCAACCATCGCCAATGCTGTGATGTTCAGTTTTAAGCACACTAAAATGCGTGTCGCTGTGCTTGAACACCACCACTCTAAAGAGCCCAGGATCTGCCAAATCAAATGCTTTGAGCCTATCTTGTTTTAGCAGCTCATTCATTTGCTGAACTCTTTCGCTTTCAGAAAAAGCACTTAAGTCCACGACATTGAAGTGAGTATCACTGAGAACAAGCTTTTGGCTGATCACTTGCAGCATCTGCGCTTGCCAATTAAATGCCATGCGCAATGCTGGGTGTTTATCCGTCGCTAGTTGCCAAGCCGCACGATACAGTTCAAGGTCTAGCTGAGTATGATAGTCCACTAGCAACTGTACTCGGTATGCATCATCATCAGGCTGATTTAAGGCATGATAAATAAAACCTTGTTGCAAACTATTGGCAGGATATAAAGCTTCTAAAGGAGTATGTGACTGTAGGTTTTGCAGCAGCTCAAAACTAATCTGCGCCTGCGGGAAGTCACTTGGTGTACTCACCCCACCAGCTTGCATCGCCGTCACACCTTGAGCAATGACCTGCTCAAGTGCACGTTCAAAAGCGCGCACAAATAGCGCGCCTTGCGCTGGCGCAAGCCTTGATTCAACCTCAATGCTCAACGCGTCCTGTTTAATTAACCCTAATACATTGAGCATTAAATCACTGTCATTGTCAGCGCCAACCAGTGCACCTACAGGCTCCCCTGTAATTTGCCAATCGGCAGGTTCAGCCGTTTTATACTGACCAAGATAGTTAAAGCATACTTTAGGGAGTGGCGCTGGTAACTTTGCAGGGTCGAATTGGAAAAGCGCACCGAAACCAATCCCTTTGTCAGGGATGGCGCGCAGCATGTCTTTGTTTGCAGCAATGGTTTGCTCTACAGACTGCGCACATACCAGCTTAACGGGATACAGGCTAGTGAACCAACCTAGTGTTTGGTTTATCTCTAACGCATCATCAATGGCTTCTCGACCATGACCTTCCAGCATAATATGATGAGACTTAGTTCCAAATACGGTTTCCATGGCAATGGCAAGGGCACTGAGTAATAATTCTTGCGTGTGCGTGTTATATCCTTGAGCAGCTTGCTGCAACAAAATTTCTGTTTGCTCGACCGATAAAGACAGTGACAATTGCTGCATTGCATGCAAAGGCCGTGGACTTGGCTGCCCAGCCATCACCTCAGCCCAATAAGCCGTTTGTGCTTGGTTACGCACTGCGTATTGCGACAGTCCATCCACCCACTGACGGTAACTGGTTTGCTTTGCCAACAGGCTTTGTCCAGCAAGAATTTGCTCAAGGTCGTTAAGTAAAATGCCCCAAGACACGGTATCTATGATCATGTGGTGGAAAATAAAGCACAGTCTATCGCGGCCATCGCTATGCCCTTTTAGTCTCACCACACGCCATGTAGGGCCTGCAAAAATATCCAAGCTGGCTTGTACAGCGCTCAAGGTGTCACTGACTTGTACCTCATCCAACAGAGAGATATTCAGCTCAGTTAATTCAAACAGCACTTCTTCGCAATAGCGATTTTTGCGCTCAACAACACATCGGCTGCGCAACATATCATGCTGGTAGCTCAGGGTGGTGAGCGCTTCATTTAGGTCATCATTAGATAAATCATTCGGACAATAGGCACTAAATGCTTGGTTGAAGTGATGCACATTGGCAAAATTTTGTGAAAAGAACCAACTTTGTGTTGGGTGCAGGTCAAAATCCCCCTGTAAAACCCCTTGCTCTGATAACACAGCTACTTTTGCAACATCATCATTGTCGATAATAAATTCAGCCAGCTCCGCCACACTTGGCGCGACAAAAATATCTTTTACTTTAAGGGAGTAGCCAGCGCGTCTTAGCGCTGAGACCAGACTGATACTGACGATTGAGTCGCCACCAATTTGGAAAAAGTTATCGTTTATCCCTACCTTTTCAAGGCCCAGTACGCCTTGCCAAACGTCACATAGTTCAGTCTCTAGTTCATTGCGCGGCGCTTGGTATTCAGTGCTGGCACTAAACTCAGGCTCTGGTAATGCTTTTCTGTCTAACTTGCCATTGAGGGTCAAAGGTAATGCATCAATAACCACAAAAGCAGCTGGCACCATATACTCTGGCAACTGCTTTGCCACAAACTCTCTCACATCATCTAAATCAATCGATGCATCGAGCTCGCCAACTAGATAAGCCACCAAGGCTTTTTGCTGATTGTGCTCTTTATCAATCACCGCAACGTGTTTTATTTCTGGGCGCTTTAATAAGCAGTGTTCAATTTCACCCATTTCAATACGATAGCCACGTACTTTGACCTGAAAATCTTTACGGCCTTTAAATTCAATGTAACCCTTTTCATTCCAACAGCCGTTGTCGCCAGTACGGTATAGTCGGCCAAGTGTAGGGTGTTCAAAATAGGCAAGGTTGGTGCGCTCTGGGTCATTAAAATACCCTTGAGCTACCCCAATGCCACCAATGTGAATTTCACCTAAAATACCCGCTGGACAATGATTGCCATATTGATCCAGCACCCACATGGCTTGATTCGGCATTGCCAAACCATATGGAATACTCTGCCAATCCGGCTCAACTGTGTTTATTTCATGCCAAATTGACCAGATACTGCCCTCGGTAGCGCCACCCAAACTCATCACTGTCGCATGAGGCGTCATAGCATTGAGCTGCGTAGGTAGGCGAAGTGGGATCCAGTCACCACTCATCATGTAAACACGCAAACTATCAACGTTGCGCACTTGTAGTGCTTGCTCATTCGCAAGCAATTGCGCAAGCTGAGGAACCGTATTCCAAATTGTCACTTGGTGCGCTTCGACCATGTCTAACCAATGATCTGTGTCCTGCACTTTGTCTTGCTCAGGCAGCACAATAGCTGCCCCCACGGCCAACGCGCCAAACACATCGTATACAGATAAATCAAAGCTTAAATCCGAAATACCAAAAATACGATCTTCTGGCATAACCTCAAAACGTGCATTAATGGCGAAGATGGTGTTCATGGCACTTTCATGAGTGATCACCACCCCTTTTGGCTGGCCAGTACTACCCGAAGTAAAGATCACATAGGCAATCTCGTGTGGCAAAGGTAGCACGAGACTTTCTCGCCACTGGGTATCAGCAAGCTCGCTTTTTATCGCGGCCTCTTCAACCAAAGTGAATTGGAATTCGCTCAACCACGGCTCATTTTGAATGCGATCGAACAACACTTTCGAAATTAATACCTGCTTCACGCCCCCCGCCAATAAAACCTGATGAATACGTGAATTTGGCCAAGCCACATTGATGGGTAAATACGCACAACCAGCGGTATTAACGGCAAGCAGTGCAGCCACTTGATATTCACTCTTTTCACACATAACAGCGACCAATTCACCGCGCTTAGCTGCTTTTGTGGCCAATTGGTAGGCAATACCATAGCGATATTCGCTCAAGGTATGATAATCAATTTGACGGCTTGCCGTGATCACGCAGACGCGCTCAGGGTACTGCGCAACTTGTAAGTCAAAGCCATCAACTAAATTATGCTCTGGGTACTTTGCAGGAAAATCATTCCACTGGTGTTCAATGCGATGTTCTTGCGCCTCAGTGAGTATGCTGATGCGGCCACATATTTGATGGGCATTATCTTGCGCTAAATGTGTAATAAAGCGTTTTTGTATTTCACCAATTTCTTGCAAAGTCTCAGTGTTAAATTGTGCGTCTGCTGCGACAATTTTTCGTAGCAATTTTGAGCCTGTTTCAAATAATGTGAAATCTAATTCAAACTGCGCCACAGCAGGTGTTAGCAACACCCCTTCCACGGTGACCGCATTATCTTCACCTAATCTGAGCTGCTGTTCAGGCAGTCCAGCAAGCACCTGCATCAAACCTGGAATAATATGAGATGTTTTTAGCTGCGCAAGGTAGTTACAGACTACATTGATATTTTTGCTGCTCAAGCCTGATGGGGCTTTGTTCAATAGCAGCGCAGTGAGCTGCTCACTGATGGTCTGCAATAGCTCAATGAGCGACTTTTGATGAACCGCAGAGACCGACAGCGCTTCTAAATCAACATAGTGGCCCAATAGGTAACGATTTTTACGCGTTCTTCTCGCAATTGGTACGCCAATGGTGACGTCTTCATCGTTGGTCAAACGGCTTAGTGTTAAAACGGTACTCGCAAGAATTACACAATAAGGACTGATACCGTGCTCAGCAGCAACCTGCTTTATTGGTTCAATGCACGCTGTTGTATTATCTAACAGGACGGCAACATCATCATTGGTATCAGTGTTGTGTGGCTTTTTCATGATGAAGTCCACAGGACTCACTTGCACGTCAGCAAAGTCTTGCTCTTTGGCAGCGTAATATTCAATATCAGGTTTAAGTGTTGAGCAGTCATCCTCACTCGATAACAGCCTCAGCAAATCATTCACCAAAATCTGCAAAGACCACTGATCACACACAATATGGTGACCTTTGATCAACACAATCACCTCTGAATCTGTCAGCACCTGATAATAAAATTCAAAATTACACTCACTGGTATCTATAAACTGCACATTGTACTGATCGCACAGCTCAGATGCGCTAATATCAGTGCCCTCCATGGCCAACCATTGCACTTGGCCATCTTTGAAAATAAGCTCAGGTGTATCCGCTGAGAGTTCAATTTTACTGTGGAGCACTGGATGGCGATGTTGCAATTGAATTAGCACGTCTTGCAACCGATTAAAACAATCGCCCATGGTAATTTTGAGTGCGCTAGAGACATTAAAAACAGGGCTAGTTGGTGCAATTTCTTGACCTTGCCAAACTTGCAATTGACGCTGAGAAAGTGATTGAGAGTTATCGTTACGCATTGGGTTTATACTTCCATTATTATTTTCGTGATGCCATAAAAGGGTGGTCAACGCAGAAAGCGCCATGATGTGGTTGAACGCTTTGAGTATTTAGGCACATGTATAACCTCCATCAACATACACAGTGCTACCTGTGGTCCATTCACTTTCCAATAAATTAATGATTTCTTTTGATACATGCTCCGGTGAGCCAAATCCTAAGGGGTGCATGCTAGCCAACTTGTCAAAGTGACCCGGCTTCGCCATGCCTTGATAGCCATCATTGAGCTTGGTTTGGATCATGCCTGCTGCAATACAGTTCACCAACACACGATCCTTGGCCAACTCCAATGCTGCACATCGACTTAGACTACCCAGCGCACCTTTACTGGCCGCATAGCCAGAAATACCTGCTTCACCTGCAGACTGGCTGACGGATGACAGTAGTACAATTGACGTTGTTCCCTCTGTATTTCTAACGCTTTTGCGTGTAAAAGCTTTAATCATGGCCAGTGCACCACCGCAATTAATACGATAAATCTTCTCAAAGTCTGCATAACTAGATTGACGCAATGTGGTCATTGCGTGCACACCAGCACAAAATACAGCCCCTTTAAATGCACCATATTGCTTTGCATTGTCGATAATGATTGGCGTCAACTCATCTGGTGTACTCAAATCAGCGACGGCGATTTTATGCTGCCCAGATAAAGACACCGCCAACTCGCCCAAGGTCTGTTCATTTCGCCCAATTAGTAGCAGTTCGTAACCTTTATTTGCTAAATCATGGCAGGTTCTCTGCCCGAGATCTGAGGTTGCACCAAGCACCAAAATTCTTAATGGAGCCCCATCAATATTCATTGTTTCCATTACTATGCTTCTTCTCTTTAAAGGCCACGTCACGCCAAAAGCACCGAGGCACTTTTGGCTCATATGCGTATACTCAATGTTGAATTGTTAAACGGATATTTCTGTGCTCGGGCGCATGGTCATACACTGCCCTGTCATCATTTTGTTATAGTGTGAAAAGTGTGCGATGAACTCGATAAACTCCTGGCGTAAAAACACAGTTGGGCGCATACCGAATACAGAACGCTTTAGTGCGCGGCGCATTTTTTTTCGCTCTGCTTCATCTTTTGCCAAATAGGGGATCACAGCACTGTTGATGAACACCTTGTCACTGGTAAGTTCTCTGGCTAAAGTTTTCATAAATGCATTCAGTGCATGGTTGACCACCGAATTCACTTCTTGGCCAAGATAACTTAAACTGTCCGAATACAACGGAAAGACAATGTTCGCGCCCGCTTCTTTGACACAACCCGCCAAGTTTTGATAGATAACAAACGTACTATCTAAGTACGTTGTTATTTGCACCAAACAACGCTCATCCGTAAACAGCGCTTGCTCATTTGCGCACTGAACACCTTGAATAACGACCAGTGATTGCCCATCTTCGAGCATCCCTTTTTCCGTCAATAGCAGCTGAATATCAGGTTCGACTTGCCCTTGAATTTCCGCCAGTGACAGGCTTGGTAGTGCTGAATTTTGCGATTCAAATTGCTCCGAGGGTGCTATCAAAATCACATTGACGTTTGCACTAAGGTAGTGATCAACCACAGCCTGATCAAACTCGCTTTGCGCTTGTACTAAGAGTAAAGATTGCGCTGCACTCATATTAAAAATCCTCCGTCCAGATGGATAACTTCTCCGTTTTGATAATTAGGCTCGTCTGATGTGAGGTGCAATACGGTACGTGCAACTTCACTGCACTGCCCCATTCGTCTTACACTGGTACAGTTAATAATGGGAGCAACAATGGACTGCTCTGCGCTATCCACCATTTGGGTTTCAATCAAACCTGGTGCAACGGCGTTACACAAAATATTGTCTTTGCCATACTCACGCGCAATGGTTCTTGTCATGCCAATAATGGCGCCTTTAGACGTTGCATAGTTGATTTGGCCTTCGCGTCCAACCACACCACTTTTTGACACCATATTAATAATGCGGCCAAATTGCTGCGCTTTAAAAATCGGCAGTACTTGATGACATAAGTTAAAAGTGCCTTTTAAATTCGTCGTCAGTACTTTTTGCCACTCTTCTAGCGCCATTAGCTGTATTAAATTATCGTGATTAATCCCTGCGTTATTAACCAAAATATCAATCCGCTGCTCCTGTGATTGAATCGATTTAACACTATCTAGCACAAAGCCAGTCTCTGATATCGAACCTTGCAACCAAGTAAACTTAGGGTGAGACGCCAATACGTCTGGAACACTAGAACGCGCGATACCATATACGCTAGCGCCCTCGGCAAGGTATTGAATGCAAATCTCCAAGCCAATTCCCTTTGAGCACCCTGAAACAATAACAACCTTGTCGTTAAACATTCTTCGCTCCCACATGTTCTAAATACCGAATGGCAATCCGAGCACTGGCAACTTCTTCATCGTTCACCCAAGCTGCAACTTTAAATTTCACCAGCTCTCCGAGCGCAGTATCAACTGATGCACGCAGTTCCAAAATCTGACCGGGTAAAACGGGAGTAAGAAACTTGACCTTGTCAATGCCCGCAATCACGCCTTTTGACTTCCCTGTAATGCACAACCCACTGGCCTGCGCCATGGCTTCCACAATTAACACGCCAGGAAAAATAGGCTCATCTGGGAAGTGGCCCTCAAGGCACGGTTCGTTATATCCAATAAATTTTTGTGCGATGATCGACTCATTGGGCTGCACCTCAACAATGCGGTCAACAAATTTAAATGGCGGCTTATGCGGTAAATTATCCGGTGAAATCATTTTTCATCTCCCCAGTCGAATAAAAAGAAAACCATCACAAGTAATACAAGGGTGAAACCAGACAGGGTTTGAATTTGCGTAGATACCTCTGCAAGGGAAGCCCCTTGATTTGCAGTGAGTCGAAATGCATCCAAAAAGGCGGTGGAAGGCAACCATTGCACAATGTTTTGAATCGTTTGCGGAAAGTTGGAGGTATCAAAGTAGATCCCGGATAAAAACATCAGTGGAAAGTACAGCAAGTTAGAAATTCCCGTTGCCACTTCAACTTTCTGACTGCGAGCACCAACCAAAACCCCGATTAAACACAATACAATCGACCCCAATAGCAGCACCACTAGAATACTCAGCCAGTCCCCCATGGGTTGATAACCAAATAAAAAGTAGAAGGTAGCGAACAAGGCAACTAGCTGAAAGACCAGTAAGAAGACGCGGGCGAAGACAATGCCAATGACGTAGTCTAAGCGGCTAAACGGAGATAATTTAAGGCGCTTGAAAAAACCTTGTTGCCGATCAGAAACCAGCCCATTAGAAATGGATGTAATGCCAATACCGATTATCTGTAACACGATAATACCGGGGATCAGCCAATCGATATACCTAAACCCTTTTAGATCAATCACCCCCTCAAGATAAGGCTTACGCATTTGATCTTGCAGCGCCATTACATAGCTAAATGCAATGGCTTGTTCATGGCTATTTCGCGTTGAAAATAGACCACTTGGAGTCAAAATCAAGACATCGTTATAACTGGATAAAATGGATGCTAGGTCCTCACCGGGTGACACTTCGGTGCTTGGCTTGGCAAAATGGTCATTGATACGAGCGATTAGATTTGAGTCGTTAATATTTATTAAGCTGACCTTTTTGTCCTTCTCTATCGCCTGAAACCAATCGGCATCTATTTTTTCTTGTTCTATGACAACCAAATTGACTGGCCCCATTGGCTTTTCACCAGAGAACGCTTGAACCAAAAGAAGTGCCATAAAAATGGGAAAACCGAAGGTCCAAAATAAAGTTGCTGGTTCACGAAAAAACGGGCGAATATTAAGCAGCATGAGCTGCCAAAATGGCTTTCTTGTCAGTACATTACTAGGCATGACTTCGTTCCTGTTTTAGAATATCGTGGCCTGTTAACTTTAAAAACACGTCATTGAGGGTTGCTTTGCGTGGCTCTCTAATTACCGGATCTTTGAAGGTGCGGTGGATAATTGCATCCGGCGTGCCAGACTCAATAATACGGCCCTGCTCAATGATCAATAACTCATCACACAAATAGTCTGCTTCATCCATATAGTGTGTTGTGAGGATCACCGTCATCCCCTCTTCTTTGAGCGACTTGATGATTTCCCAGAAGCTCTGACGGCTGGTGGGATCTAACCCGGTTGTCGGTTCATCTAGAAAGATCAACTCTGGCTTGCCAACAATTGTCATGGCAAGAAATACCCGCTGTTTTTGTCCACCACTTAGGCTATCGAGCCATGCATTGGCTTTATCTGTTAGACCAAACCTTTCAATTAGCTCATCTACGTCCATCGGTTCTTTGTAAAAGCTCGCAAACAAGGTGATCGCTTCTTTAACCTTGGTTCTACCATACAAACTATTGGACTGTAGTAGACCGCCAATCTTCATGCGGATCTGCTTCTCATTGGTTTTCCAATCCATGCCAAACAGGCTGACGTTGCCTGACGTTGGCTTCTTTAGCCCTTGTAATATTTCCAATGTGGTTGACTTTCCCGCCCCATTTGGCCCCAATAGCCCAAAACATTGGCCTTTGTTAACTTTGAAAGACAGCCCCTTTAAGACAAGGCGACTATTTTTGCTGTAAGACTTTTTCAAATCCGTAACATCAATGACCGCTGACATGAGTATCCCCTTTGATTTTCGATACGATACACGTCGATGCACCCAGCTGCGTATTAACACTCATGACCAACACAGACTCAGGCGCATCGAGACCCTGTAATCCCACTTCACGACCCATAAATGTGCGTCCTCTAATTAAGCTTGTTGCTACGCTCACTGCATCTAAGCTTTGGCAAGCCACACCTGATGCTTTGTAATCTCTGCTATTGATAATGTGCGCTGAAGGAAAATGCTGTTTGAGTACACTCGAAAATGCCTCATAGTGATGCGTATTTACCATGCTTAAAACAATGACATCTGGCACTGCGGTATATTGCTCTAGTGCCGAGCAAAGCCATTGCTGAACGTCATCTTTGAAGTACCACTGCCCACCACTAAACTGGTGAATTTGGGCCAATGCTCGGTTTGCACGCGCGTCTTGCTGGTTAACCACGATCATTGCATTGGCACCACTTCCCAGCCTCTGCTCATCCACTTGCATTTGTTGCCAAACCAAATCTGATTTATCGCTTTGGTCTTCAGCACTACACACTAACGCATAAGAAATCTTATTTTCACTTAAGTCGTTATAGGCATGCCACAAAGCATGCATACCTTCATTGCCTAAGTCGCTAAAGTTCGCTGAACAACCCGTTAAACCAAATGCCAAAGCTAGGTTGCCCAATGGCGCATTGAGTACAGTGTCGGGGAACAAAGTGCTTTTAACCCCAGAAGGGCCATGTTGCAGTAGATCAGATAGATTGCGCTGCTGTACCTGAGAAGCACCAACAGTGGTGCCAAAGTACGCTCCCATTGGGGGTTTTTCACTGTCGCTAAAATCAATATCGGCACCACTGAATGCCAAGTAGGATGCGCCAATTGAATATTGACCTATCGCACTCATACGGCGACGGAACAGACTTGGCTGAAATTGCTTAAGGGAAAATTCCTTGTCATAACTCAGAGCTTGTTGCTCTGAGCCACTAGAGTAACCCACTTCATTTGCAATATTACTGTGACTCAACACATATACTTTTTGCTCTGCTGCAACAGGAATATCTGAGACCAATTTACGTGCAAGTAAGGTGGTATTGTGGCCGCCAAATGCCGAGTTTGTAGCAGCAAAACAGTCTACTTTATGCTTTCTTAACCCATTAACAACAATGTCATGGCCTTGACAGTCTTCTCGAATATCATCGCCATTGAGTGTGGAAGGGATTTCTCCTTGCTCGATGGCAACCAATGCAGAAATAAATTCAATGGCACCCGCAGCGCCTAAGGTGTGGCCAAAATATGACTTAGAACTTGATACAGGCAAAGAATTTTTGGCTCGTGGTTGCAGGGCTGCGAATATGCCTTTAAGTTCAGCACCATCATTCGCAGGAGTGCCCGTACCGTGGGTGTTAATATAATCGATATCTTCTACAGTCACGTCACTTTTCGCCATTGCTGTGGCGAAAGAGCGTCTCACACCAGCACCACATGGCTCGGGCGCGGTTGCATGATATGCATCTAAACTAGACGCTGTAGCAGCTAGTTGAACAATGGCTTTTTGTCCTCGCTCACTAGCTTGTGTTTGGGGTTCTAAAATAACAAAGCCAGCGCCTTCCCCTAAGCTCAGCCCCATTTTTACGTCATAGGGAGAGCACACTTGAGGTGCCACAGACTGCAAAGAATGAAATCCTGCATAAATGGTTTTAGCTAGCGCATCGGTACCACCAGCGATGACTAAGTCAACAACTCCTTTATCGATTAGCTGCTTAGCAAACCCCATTGCACTGCTACTCGATGTACATGCGCTGGTAAACGTCAATACGGGTCCCAATATACCGAAGTGCTTAGCAATGTTGTCACTTTGCTTATGAGCAGGATATTCAATCAATGCCGCTAGCTTATTTTCAATAATGCCGTCTTCTAGCTTTTCCATGCCGGTATTGGCATTACCTACGCATAGCGCCACCCGTTTTTGTGCCAAAGTTTCTCGAGATATGTTTGCCGACTCCAATGCTTCCTCTATCGCTTTAATCGCAAACAAGGTAGAAAAATCAGGTAATGCATCTCTTTCATCTTGGTGTTTTTCACGGATCGACCGAACAATGCCTGCGATATCACTCGAAAGGCCAGTTACATCAAAACAATTTAAAGAAGCAATTCCTGATCGCTGTGATTGCATTGAGTGATACAACTCGTGTGCGTTATCGCCACACGAAGAAATTACGCCATATCCAGTTATTACTGCATGGGATTTAAACTCTGGCATTTCTTACTTTCTCCTGTAAACCTTGCAATGTGACTTTGCCCATTGCATTGGTAGGTAATTCATCAATGAATTCTATTTTGGGGATGGGTAAATCTTGGAATAACGCTCTTATCTCCTCAGTGGTTTCAAACTGAGCAGCTACTTTTTCAACAAAAGCTATGAGCTCGCCACCGCGTACGTTATTTTCTTGTTCGATGAAGTAAACCCTAAGGGCATGCCCAGCAAAGAGCTGGGATAGCTTTTCTTCAATTGCTTTTAAAGAGTAGCGTTTGCCTTTAAATTTAAATACGTTGTCTTTGCGGCCCAAATGTCGAATTTGGTTGTTAGGTAAAACTTCAATTTTGTCGTCCAAAGGCGCTGACTCGATGCCATAAGGTAAAAAGTCAGAATAGATAATGTGCTCTTCACCATTTGGCATCAATTTCACGGTCGGAAGTAGTCGATATGTTTGAATGTCGTCTAGCCCCATCATGCGATACGCAATGGCGCCGGTTTCCGTGCTTCCAAGTACATCAATCCCCTGCAACTGTGTTTTTCTATTTGCATTGAGACTGGCAAATTGTGTATCTCTTTGTTGGCCGAATTTTCCACCAGAGTTAACGACATAGTGGTACCTATCGGACAACCCTCCAGAAATACTTTGCCATAGAGCTGGCACACTTACCGCCATAATAGCCTCATACCCTGAGGGAGCAGGTCGAGACAGGGTATTTGATTGATATACCACTGCGATATCCAGTTTTAGCGGTAGTAAAAAACTCCAAATAAACCCGTACATATGCACCGGTGAGACATATGCATCAACGAGATCTAACGCTTTAAAGTCAAACAACGTTGTTAATTCATCTACTTCGTGCAACATGCTCACTAGCGATTTTTCAATTTGAACTGGCACACCAGTGCTGCCTGAAGTTTCAAACCCGATCACGGCATTATTTTGCACACGCTCCAATTGAGCATATAAATTGCTGCTCAATGTTTCAGAAGGTGCAGTTGCATGAGTTGACATCAACTCGTCAAACCCCAATGCATTGTCCCCTTCTGGTTGGGCACTGAGGAGTGGTTTACAACCGCTAAATACCAAAGCAACGGCCATCAACATCATTTTGACCGGATCAGTATCTCGTACTCTAACAGGCTCGTGGCGATTGATCTTTACCTGTCCAATCGCAGCTATCAGAGTTGTTATATACTGCTCAAATTCGTGACGACTATACCTGTCACCGTTTGAAGAATAAAAAGCGGCGTTGTTATTACCTAATACACCCTTTGTTTTTGCGGCTACAATACGCTTTGAAATATTGCTTACTGTATGAGTACCATCATAATCAGCATTGTTAAACACGACATTGAACTTTCGTTGACAATCTGAGTAAACCTGCAATAAATCAACCGAATCAAGAAATAAAGGGCTGGCCAATAAATCATCTTCATTGGACAGCTGCTTCACTTCGGACTCTTCTAGCTCAACTGAATCTACGATTTGTTGGCGCACCTGTTGGACTAAGTCTTCAAAATCCTTCATTCAGTTACTATTTCCTGTAAATCAATGGCTGCAACGCGCTTTTTGAATGACGCTTTTGGCGGTACGACTTCAACCTCACCACTGCAAATCAGTTCGTTGTCCTGATTTAAAATAGTGATAGTCAGCCTGACATGCCGATTGGGTAATTTTTGCGTCACTTGGACATGTGCATAAATGGTATCGCCAATATACAAAGGCGCATGGTGGCTAACTGTCATATTAGTCACCATGGAACCAACCCCAGGTAGTTTCATACCAATTACTTGCGCTACCATGGCTGGCGCGATCCCTGCATGAGCAATACGTCCTGCTAACCCCATTTTCTGAGCAAAAACGCTGTCTACGTGTAATGGATTGAAATCACCTGTGATCCCAGCAAAACTGTATACGTCTGATTCAGAGATAGTTTTAGAATGAACAGCACTATCTCCTTCGTTAAGTTCCCTATAGGTTTTTCCAGCCGTGTATAGAGTCATCGTCTTCTCAACTTTTATGCCGCAACTTGCTCGGAAATAAACTCGCTAAGAGAATGAATTGATGCCATTTTCTTTTGCACTAATTCACTGGGAAACTCCTTGAACTTAAGTCCATACTTTTTCTCAACGGCCGACACTAAATCCAAAAGCTCAATGCTGTCTAAATCCAAGCCATCACCAACTAGTGCTGCATGCTCGTCGATTTCTTCTAGAGAGTCTGCAACTTCTAACTCTTCGATTAAAATGTCATGTTTAATAAATGTGATAATTTCTTGTGTACTATTCATTGTTCTTCCTTAGATTTAAAAAATTTTTAGCGCTTTATTTAATCGAATAAAAAGGCAACCATTTCTTCAATTTCACCGTCTAGCGCGCGGTCTTCGATAACCGGAGAGAAAGTAGAAGCTAGAGAATCAAAAAACGCACGAGATAACCCATTTAACTTTTCAGCAGATTGGTCCTTATCAAGGACATAATATGCTTGGCGAATTGCCATAGCTTGAATGGCGATAACAGGCTTAATCAAAGAAAGGATATTCTTCAAATCACGAGCAGCAATTGTGCCCATACTCACAATATCTTGATTCAATGCTTCAGTCGTACGAGAAAAGACAGACATCGGTCCAGATTGCTTGAGCGCTTCAGCCACCAAAGCTGACGCACTGATCTGCATTGCTTTGAATCCATGATTGATCCAAGCCTTGTCTCCCAAGTCATCCACTGCAACGAGGTTATTTGGAATACCACCGTTTAACCTGTCATCAACTAAAATACCCAGCTCACGCTCTAATAACGCGCCCATATTTGCAACTTGAGGCTTTAGCGCATCGCAGATTGCAGCAATATGTCCACCATAAAAGTGGCCTGCGTTGAGTATCAAGTCACTTTCATGATCAATTAGAGGGTTGTCATTGACTGAATTGATCTCCACTTGTAAAACTGACTTTGCCCAGTTCAGCGTATCAACCAATGGCCCTAATACCTGTGGCGAGCAACGAATTGAATAACTATCTTGCAAACGGAAAGTTTCTTTCATTCCGTGTTCAATCACTTTATCTGTTCGCTGTCTGCGGCCTAACCTGAGCTCTGGATTTGATAGACGTTTATAAATCAGGTCAGCGCAATATCTTTGCCCTTGATGTGGCTTCAACTCATGCACTTTTGGATGAAAAGGGGATGCTCTACCGTCAATCAGTTCAACGAACAAAGCAATTAACTTACACGAAATATCAATGGCCTTATCAAGCTCATTAATCGTATTGGCAGTTATTGCACTCATGACAGAAGTACCATTCATGATTGCTAGGCCTTCTTTCGCTTTTAGTTCATAAGGCGTGATATTGAGCTCTTCAAACACTTCAGATGTCGGTCTGATCACACCTTGGTAATAAACGTTTCGCTGCCCATTAAGTGCTGCGCCAATATAAGACAGTGGAGTTAAATCTCCGCTAGCACCTACCGAGCCTTTCGCAGGGATCGCTGGAAAAATATTATGTTGTAAAAATAACTCCATTTGTTTCAATAACTCCCAACTGACACCTGAATAGCCCCTCGCATTACAGTTCAATCGGATCAATAGAGTTACTGCACAATCACGTTCACTTAGATATTCGCCTACGCCACACCCATGATATGCCAATAGGTTTTTCTGCAACTCTTGAGACATGGCTGGAGAAATTCGGTTACTCGCAGAGTTACCAAACCCAGTTGTTACACCATAGATGTCTTCTCTATCCGAAATACGCTTATCTATATACTTCCGGTTATTCTCAATGAGTGATTTGTGAACCTCTCCATTCAACTGCACTTTCGGATAATTCTCGTAGATAAACTTCTTTATATCTTCAAGTGTTAGCTGGCTTATTAAGTCTATATCTATTGTGGATACTACTTTATTTTCAGACTCAACTATTGAATCTGAAAAAGAGAGTTCATTACTCATTTTTCTTGCTTCCTTTAACAATTAAAAAACGGTCATCTAAGTTTTATATTTAAAATTTATAATCGCGAAAATATAAATCGAGCATGTATTCCCAAGCATTTCATGACGTAATATCTATTATCATCGTTATGCCACTCTCATCGCTCATATGGTCTTCCTTTGCCCTCAAAAAGGTGCAAATAGATACTGATCAACTCACTCAAAAGCGTGTGTGTCATTTTTTACACCATTACATTTAATCAATCAATAGTACCCACAAGAATTACACCGAAAACATTTATTGCTATAAACTTTTACAAAATAGTGGATAAAACAACCTGATTTAACAAAAAACAAACACCAAAGGGGAAAGTAAACCACCCTGAACTTAACAAAAAAGACGTGCTTTTCAGCTAACATTTGTAAGCTGAACTGCTAGAAAAGACTTCAAGTGATGACCAGATTATTACGATAAAGTTTAAAATATAAGAAAGGTGAAGGTTTATAATAAATTAATAAAAATAGATTTGACTTTTTAAACACCCATATAAATAAACTCATACAAATTAAAATAGAATATTAACTCAACCAACAGAAAGAACCAAAACAAGAGACTGTACCTACAAAGGTTAAAAAATTATGTCGTAAAAATGAATAGACACTGGTGAATAGATTAATTTAGAAATATTATATAAAGTATAATTTTATACTTTTATGTACACCTACATTTTTGTGTAAACATTTCCATTTTTTCAAGTAACCACATAAGGTACAAACATAAAAACCCGAATAAAGTGCACCTTTTTACAACAATTAAGTTTTGGTTACGCTCAAAAAAACAAAAATATTTCCTATAGGTGCATGTCAATTCGGCTTATATGAAATAATACGCGCATCTATTCTTTGCGAAAAAAAAGAATGGTGCCGTCAGTGAGCAATAAAATTGTCATACTCAAATACGAAGTGTATTTTTCATGCACCTTTTTAGCCACAACGTGAGTCGTTATCCACTTACCTGATCATGAAACATGTTTAATTAGAGTTTTTTGTAATACCACAAACAGGAAACAACTATGAATTGTCAGGTTTTGCAAACCTCTGAACATCACTGTAGTTACAGAAACTGACGCAGCTATAAAGAGGAAGAAGCGTGTTGAAACCAAGGAATGAGCAGTTCTATTTACTACAATTAGAAAGCCAAATATACATCAAAGCGCACTTATCCATTCCCTCACTGTGCGCATAGCGGACAAAACACTCTACAAAATCGAACTATATGTCCATATTTTTCGGTTTTACGCCGCTGTTCTTTAAAACTACCATCTAACTTAAGCATTGTCTTAATTTCACCTTAATGGAGTTTCATACCGTGGCTCAATTGCTCAATTCAACCACATATGATATTGGCGGATTGACCGTCAACCGACTACTACCGCATATGAAAAAGCGCATGGTTGGCCCATTTATCTTTTTCGATCATATGGGCCCAACAAGCTTTCCTGTCGGTGAAGGCATTGAAGTTCAACCTCACCCCCATATCGGTTTATCGACACTAACCTATTTAATCGAAGGCCAAATACTACACCGAGATTCACTGGGCAATTGTATTGAAATCACCCCCGGCGATGTCAACTGGATGACTGCAGGTAAAGGAATAGTGCATTCAGAAAGAGAAAGCTTTGAAACTCGGGCTAGCCAGCATAATCTGAATGGCTTGCAATTGTGGGTCGCATTGCCTGAACATTATAGCGACATAGAGCCTAGCTTTGAGCATATCAGTAGACACGACTTGCCACAGATAACACACAAGGGAGTAATGAAAAGAGTGATCGCCGGAGAAGCGTATGGACTTCAATCACCTATAGCTACTTATTCTCCAATGTTTTATGTCGATATCATCGCGTCAGCACAAAATCAGCTAGAGGTCCCTAATCCGAAGCAAGAAACGGCAATTTATTTGATTTATGGAGAAGTTAAAGTCGCAGGCCAAACCTATAACCCTGGCGACTTTGTGCTACTTGCAGCCTCAGACAAAACCATTTCAGTGTCAAAAAATGCGCGTCTGGTCTTGCTAGGTGGCGATAAATGGGAGAACGTGCCATATATACATTGGAATTTTGTGTCATTTAGTAAAGATCGTATAGAACAAGCGAAGCGAGATTGGCAGCAAGGTGATTTTCCTAGTATTAAGTATGACAATCTTGAGTATGTGCCCTTGCCCACAAAGCGCACTTTGTAAATACACTCAAATCTTATTTAAGGTGAGTTTTTAGCCTATTCAAAAACGGACAACATCATGAGAGAAAAAGTCGAGTTTATTAGTAATGGGAACACCCTTGCGGGCCTGCTTGAGCGCCCGAGCGGCCATATCAAAGCGGTTGCACTTTTCGCTCATTGCTTTACCTGCACAAAAGACATCGCAGCAGCATCGCGTATATCTAGAGCTTTGGTAAAAGAAGGATATGCTGTACTGCGGTTTGATTTTACAGGGCTAGGTAATAGCGATGGCGACTTTGCCAATAGTAACTTTTCATCTAACCTAGATGATTTGTATGCTGCAGCAGAATATTTACGCCAGCGCTTATATGCACCGCAAATTCTCATCGGCCATAGCTTAGGCGGCGCAGCGGTTTTGGCCGCTGCCAACCAAATTGAAGAAGTCAGCGCAGTTGTTACTATTGGAGCCCCCGCCAATGCACACCACGTGGTCCACAATTTTTCAGCGCATGTCGATCAAATCAACCAAACTGGCGAAGCGCAAGTCCAGCTAGGTATGCGTACATTTAGTATAAAAAAACAGTTTTTGGATGACTTAGCAGCCCATAAAACACAGCAAAATACTTTAAATAAAAAGGCGCTCCTAGTAATGCATAGCCCTGTCGACGACGTCGTGAGCATTGAGCAAGCAGAAGCCATTTATTCCAAAGAGAAGCACCCGAAAAGCTTTATATCTTTGGATAGTGCAGACCACTTACTCAGTAAGGCAAGTGATTCTGAATACGCAGCAACTGCGATTTCTGGATGGGTTAGTAAGTACATTACGCCTCATCCTGAGCCCAAAGCTGAAACAGAGGCTGTTGAAAACGGCCATCTAGTCGTAAGTGAAAGAGACCATAAGTTTACCTTAAATGTTGTCAGTGATAGTCATACATGGTTGGCCGATGAGCCGACTCACGTCGGTGGGAAAAATCTTGGACCAGACCCTTATGAGCACTTGTTAGCAGCCCTTGGCACCTGCACTGTGATGACGATGCGCATGTATGCAAATTACAAAAAGCTGCCAGTAAAAGACATTAAAGTGACTTTACACCACCAAAAAAACCATCATCAGGACTGCGATAACTGCGACGACAACAACAGTTACGCTGAGCATATATCACGAGAGATAGAGTTAGAAGGTGACTTAACCTCCGAACAAAAGCAAAAACTCTTGCGCATTGCAGATAAGTGCCCGGTACATAAAACACTGCACAATGAAATTAAAGTTACGACCGAACTAAAAGACACTTATTAGTCGGTGTCTTTCGTTGTTGCTCGCGGAGCACTGAGCGACGCAAGCAACAACTGCTTTGGATGACATTACGTTTCAATCCCGCTCATAACGCTCAAACCACCAAAGGATATACTCTAACTTTTGCTGCAAATATGAGGGCCTAGCGGTCAGCGCGTGGCTCATGTTTGGCATTCTTACCATCGCTGTGTCGATATTTTGTAACTTAAGCGCTTGGTAAAATTGCTCCGTTTCAGAAATTGGTGTTCGGTAATCCGCCTCCCCTGTCATTAACAAACTCGGGGTTTTTATATTATCCATGTATGTTATAGGGGAATGCTTTAAATAATGCGCTGTATTTTCCCAAGGTTTGCCATTAAACCAATATTGCGTAAACATCGGGTAAAAGTCAGACGTCAACACAAAACTATATAAATTTACCGCTGGCTTCATTATGGCCGCAGCAGCAAACCGCTGTGTCTTACCTAACATCCAAGTTGCTATCATACCGCCCCCTGAGCCGCCCATAACGTACTGTCGCTTTTCGTCAATAAAACCACGCTCAATCAAGTACTCTACACCACTGGTTAAATCATCATGCTCATGATTGGGAAAGTTATTGTGGATCAGCTGCGCAAATTCGTTGCCATATGAATCACTGCCTCTTGGATTCATATACAGAACCACGTAGCCTTTTGCCGCAAGCACCTGTAGCTCTGCTGTAAAATGCGGTCCATAGTTGGCCATCGGTCCGCCATGTATTTCTAGCACTAAAGGGTATTTTTTATTTTTGTCAAAACTTGGCGGATAAATAACCCACCCCTGTATTGGGCGGTTATCATGTCCCGAATTAACCCATAGCTCTTCAACTTTACCAAGCTTAATGTTATCCAGAAAAGTTCCATTAAAATCGCTGATTTTATCTACCGTTCTTCCCTGTAGAGTAGCTAATTCAGGCGGTCTTTGAGTATCAGCCAATGAAAATGCCACCATACCATTTCCGGCAACATCAAATTCCCCTCCAGCATATGGGCGACCCGAAGTCATGTTCCCCAACTGCTCAGTCAGCACTCTAAAATCACCTTTTAATCCGCTGTAACCGAGATGTGTTTTTCCTTGATTGTCATAGCTGAAATAAATACCGGAGCTGTCGTATTTCCACTGTAATTGTGAAACGCTCCTATCAAGCCCCGTAGTCAGCGCTTTGGTTTCACCACTTCGCAAATCCTTGATATACAGCTCTTTGTTTTGATAAATCATGCCGTTGTCATCATAGCCAATAAAAGCCAGATAACGACCATCGGGTGATACTGTTGGCATATCGTCTGGGCCCTTACGCTCAACAACGCCAGAAATCTTATGTGTTGCTAAATCCAAATAATAAATATTGGTATTGAAATGTGAGAGCGCCGGTTCTGCGTAACGTTTAGCGGACAAATAAATACCGCGTCCGTCCTTTGCAAAACTGAGTTTACCAGTATGACTATACTTACCTGAAGTAATCTGCTTAGGGGAAGACTCTCTCACTGATTGCATGAATATTTGACTCGCACCCGATTTCAAATATCCCGTACCATCAAGTCGATATCGAGTAGATTGGATCAGTTTTGGCTCAGGGGCCCAGTTCGCATTGTGTGGCTTTGAGGATAGTGGTATTGGCGAGTTTATCCGCTGTTCAACAAACATCGTAAATGCAACCGATTGATTGTCTGGTGACCAAGTTAAGTTATTCGGTATACCCTCATACCACTGGGTATAAGTCAATTGACCACTTTCGAGGTCTTTAAAGTGAATACGTGCCTTATTGCCTTCTTTGCTTGCAATATAGGCCAGCGTATTTTGATCTGGGCTGAGAGACGGTGCGAAACTGGTATAGGTCCCTGTATCCACAGGCTGTAGTGTTTGTGTGGCATTGTGGTAAAACCATACTTGGCTTAGTTTTTTATCATTGACTCTATCAAACTGGTTTTTTACGAAATAGATATCGTTTCGGCTGTCTGATATATCAATCTGATCAACATACTTAAGCTCAAAGTAATCTTCAGGCTGTAAATACTTTTCACTGCTTGCTTGGGTCATAAATGTATTAAGCGCACAGGTTGTTGCAACACATAAGGTTACAATCACATTCGTTTTTTTCATAGTTTTTCCTCCTGTGCCTTCTTTGTATAACGGCCTGAGCCATCCATCCAGTGAACAAACTCTTTTATCAGGAAACCGTCAGGAGAAATACAATTAAAAACATATAAAGCAGAAGGTTACACTCTGATTGAAACAAAAAACTAAGTGTCTAATATATAACTATATGACCCAATAAACGTATATTAATCAACCACAGTAACTTCTATAAATGCTTTGATTGCTATATCTTTGTGCAAATAACTATTCGAGACTGAGTTGCGCTTCGTTCAGATCTAGGGGGTAGACTTTAGATATTTTATCTTCTTTGGTACATTTCGTAGCCACTTTATTTGAGCCAACGCTTATTGAATTTCGACAAGTTACAAATTGCGCTTTCAAACCAAATTTACGTTTGTAATGCGCAACCACTTTGTCTATTTTATGTTGCATCTGAGGCGTTGCCTTGACATAGAGCGCATCATAAAAATTTACCCACTCTTCAATACCGGACTCGGCAGCCACACCTAGCCACCCCATACCAATTATCGTTGACTGTTCAACGTACTGGCCTTTTAAAAACATAAATGCCAAGTAATATTGTGCATCCTTATAGCCCCATGTAGCGAGCTCACTAAGCGCCTCAAATGCCTCTGGATATGCTTTTTGATGGTAGAGCTTGATACCCTTTGTTTCCTGCTTATGAATCGCATCAATATCTTTAATAATGGCGCGATTAGATTGGCACGCAGGTAGTAGTGTGATCAATACAATTAGAAGAAGTAACTTCTGTATCATGATAGACGTCCGGTCAATTTAATAATAAGAATTATAATTTGAGTCAGGATAACTCGTTGCAATCAAAAGAGTAAAAACGAATAAAGTGTTAAATATAGCAGTCTAAAAATAAAAAAGCGGCGGGACACACCCCCACCGCTTTATTCAACACACTCTCTTCTTTCGAAGATAAAGGAACATAAGTATGCGAATACTTTGAATATTAACGATATTTTATGACAAAATAACGAAAACACTCGAATTTTTTTAAAGTCGAATACCGCCGTCAATTTCAACAACTCGACCTGTAAAGAACTCATTTTCAATGATAAATTGTGCCGTGTGGGCTATTTCTTGCGCTTCGCCTAAACGGCCAACAGGCTTCATCTTAACCAGACGCTCTTTCGCTTCAGGCTTCATCGCATCAGTCATCTTAGTGCGAATAACACCAGGTGCAATTGCGCCGACACGAATACCATAGCGACCTAACTCTTTCGCCCATGTTGTCGTCATTGCTACTACACCCGCTTTTGCTGCCGAGTAGTTAGTTTGGCCGATATTACCCGCACGCGCCACGCTGGACATGTTAATAATAACGCCACCTTGATCTGCCTCAATCATTTTAACAGCCGCTTCTCGTCCGCACAGGAATACACCAGTGAGATTCACATCCATTAAAGACTGGAATTGATCAAGAGACATCTTTTTAACCACTTCACCGTCTTTTACTTTTACAAACAATCCATCACGTAAAATGCCCGCGTTGTTGATCAGTACAGATAACGAGCCAAAATCTTCAACGATTTTATCAAATACTTCTTCTACATTGCTCTCGATACTGACATTCGCAACATAAGTTCTAACGGTTACATCAAATTGGCTAAGTTCTTCTACTGCTTCTTGCAAAACTTCTTCTTGCATATCAACAAGCGCTAGATTTGCGCCCAAACTTGCCATTTTATGTGCCATTGCAAGACCTAAGCCCTGTGCACCACCTGTAATTACAACCGTTTTATTTTCTACATTCATAACTAAATTTTAAACCTTTACGTTTTAAGACTTTTCAGAGAAAAGTTTAAATATCGCACTAAAATCTTCCGCCCCTTTGCCTTGGTTTTGCATTAGGTTATAAAGATTTTTAGCCAGTGCGCCCATTGGGGTGGCTGAATTTGTCTGCTGAGCGGCTTGCATTGCAAGTCCTAAGTCTTTTGCCATCAAATCCACCATAAAGCCCGGTTTGTACTCATTTGAAGAAGGAACATTGTCCAGTACATTCGGGCATGGGTTATACACTTCAAGTGTCCAATTGCGCCCAGAGCTATTGAGCATAATCTCACTCAATACTTTGGGGTCTAAGCCGTGATCTACACCCATTTGGAGTGCTTCGCTGGTCCCTGCCATTAAGATTGACAGCAGCATGTTATTACAAATTTTTGCGACCTGCCCGGCACCTATGTCCCCAGCGTGATAGATATTTTTACCCATATCCTTCAACACTGTGTGCGCTTTGGCAAAATCTTCGTCGCGTCCACCTACAATGAAAGTCAACGTCCCAGCAGCAGCTCCGGCCACACCCCCAGACACTGGTGCATCAACAAAAGACACGCCTGCATTTGCCAGCTCTTTACCAACAAATTGGGCGGACTCTGCGTCTATTGTCGAACAGTCAATAACCAGTGCCGACTTACTAAGGTAGTTGATTAATCCATCTTCGCCAGTATAAATTGAGCGAACATGTTTGCCAGCTGGCAACATGCTGATCACAAAGTCTGCACCTGTACAGGTATCAGATACTTTTGTGGCGGCGCTAGCACCTTGTTCAACTAGTTGATTTACAACTTCTTCATTAAGGTCAAATACCGTCACACTGTGACCAGCTTTCACTAAGTTTGCGGCCATTGGGCCACCCATATTACCTAGGCCAATAAATCCAACTTTTGCCATTTTTATTTCCTTACATAGTTGCCAATGGGTGGTTTTTGTCATCCCACTTAGGTACAAAGAAGCTCTCAATCACATCACCGTCTACATCAGCAATGGATTTAAAGCGCCAGTTTGGTTTGCCATCTTTATCTATCAATAATGCACGCACGCCCTCTTGAAATTCACCCACCTCTCCACAGTGAACGGACATCGCCAGCTCTTGTGAAAAACAAGCTTTTAAAGATTGGCCCGCAAGGCGCTTAAGTTGTTCACTGACTAATACGGCACTCAGCGGTGAGCCGTGTTTTAGGCCCGCCTGAGCTTTGCTCAGCCATTTGTTTTCGCTGCTGTCAATGGACAAAATATGTTCTACTTGCGCAGATAAATTTGGCAAATCCACTAGCTTCTTAATCTCATTTGCTAGCGGCTTAAGCGCGCTACTAGGCAGTGAGTGAGCGCCCTCTTCAATTGACAATAATAGTTGTGTCAATTTATCGTGATTCAGCACATTGGTTTTACCCCAATTTACTTCACTTAAGTTATGCAACAAGATGTCAAAGTGATCAGCATTGATAAAGTGATCTGCCAGACCAACAAACTTAGCGTCATTGGCATTCACAGAAGCGCCTGTTAAACCTAAAAACAGGCCAACACCTTCTGGCATTTTATTTAAGAAATAAGAGCCGCCCACATCTGGATATAAACCGATGGTGATTTCAGGCATGGCAATACGCGACGTTTCTGTTACCACACGGTGACTAGCCCCGGCCATCAGGCCCATACCGCCCCCCATAATGATGCCATTACCCCAAAGTAGAATAGGCTTATCATAATTATGGATTTGGTAATCGAGTTTGTACTCTTCGCTAAAGAAAGTTTCGAGGAAGTTATTTCCATCGTCGGCTGCCATCGCTTTATATAAACTGACAACATCGCCGCCAGCACAGAAGGCCTTATCACCCGACCCTCTCAGTACCACCATCGCAATGCTGTCATCGGCCGACCATTCACTCAACTGAGGAGCCAGTAAGCGGATCATGTCTAAATTTAGCGCGTTCAGCGCTTTTGGCGCATTTAAGGTCGCAATTGCGACCTTCATGTCGTTATTACAGTGCGCCAATTGAAACACGACCGGCGCGTCTTCTTGGTTTAGTAACTGTAATTCAACCATTAGCCATTCACCCAATTTGCTTTACGCTTTTCTAAGAATGCGTTGACGCCTTCTTTTTGATCTTGTGTATCAAATAAAGTTACGAATAACTCACGCTCTAACGGCAGTGCACTATCGATGGTACCTGTACGGCCTTTTTGGATAAGTGACTTACACGCAGTAACTGCAACAGGACTTTGATCTTCTACTTTTGTTGCAAGCTCTAAAGCCGCTTCTAGTGCCTGACCTTGCTCAACAACTTCTTCAACTAAGCCAATTTTTTCTGCTTTGTCAGCTTTAAGGCGCTCACCGCATAAAATCATGCGCTTCGCCCAACCTTCACCGACCAACCAGGATAGATTCTGGGTACCACCAGCACAAGGAAGTAAGCCCACTTTTGCCTCTGGTAACGCCATTTGTGCTTGCGCCTCTGCGATACGAATATCACACGCCAACGCGACTTCTAGACCGCCACCCATTGCAAAGCCATTAATCGCTGCAATCGATACGCCTCGGAAGTTGCTCAGAGTTTCAAATGCTTCGCCAAAGACGCGTGACATGTCAGCCGCAACACCTTTGTCACCATCTGCAAATACATTCAAATCAGCGCCTGCTGAGAAGAACTTTTCACCTTCACCTGTGATAACAAGAGAGTAAATCTCTTTGTCCGCGTTTAGTTCATTAACCAGCTCTTTTAAGCCAACCAATGTATCACGCGTCCAAGTATTCGCGGGTGGATTAGACATAGTTACAATTGCAATGTGACCACGTTTTTCAAGTTTTAATTGTGCAGACATTTATTCGCTCCTTATAAAACGCTTGCAGCGCCTTCAGCTAAAATTCGACGGGCAATGATCACACGCATGATCTCATTTGTGCCCTCTAAGATTTGGTGAACGCGTACATCACGTAAATGGCGCTCAAGTGGGTACTCTTTGATATAACCATAACCACCATGGATTTGCAGGGCATCATCACACACTTTAGTACCTACATCGGTTGCAAAGCGCTTTGCCATCGCACAGTAAGTGGTTTTTTCAGGATCATTGCTATCCAGTTTAAATGCTGCCAAACGCACCATTTGTCGTGCCGCAACAAGTTCGGTATTCATATCAGCAATTTTAAATTGTAATGCTTGGAAAGCAGCCAGTGGCTTGCCAAATTGCTGACGCTCTTGCATGTATTCTTTGGCAGTATTCAACGCCTGTTGCGCAGTACCAATTGAACAAGTTGCGATATTAATGCGGCCACCATCTAGGCCTTGCATGGCAAATTTGAACCCTTCGCCTTCTTTGCCCATCAAGTTCGCAGCGGGAATTCTAACGTCTTCAAAAGTGATCAAACGAGTCGGCTGTGCATTCCAACCCATTTTCTCTTCGGCTTTACCATAAATAACACCAGCGGCATCAGCTGGAACAACAAACGCAGAGATCCCTTTTGGGCCATCCTCACCGGTACGCGCCATAACCACTAAAACATCTGTTTCGCCCGCGCCCGAGATAAACATTTTCGACCCGTTCAGGATATACTCATCGCCTTCTAATACGGCTTTAGTTTTCAGTGATGCAGCGTCTGAACCTGAACCTGGTTCAGTTAAGCAATATGATGCAAGCAACTCACCCATAACCAGCTGGTCCATATACTGATTTTTCACTTCGTCAGTACCAAAGCTTGCAATCATCCACGTCGCCATATTGTGGATAGTCAACATCGCAGTTGTCGCTGTACAACCCATAGACAGCTGCTCAAAAATAATACTTGAGTCAAGGCGAGATAAGCCTAAACCACCCGCCTCTTCTGGCGTGTAAAGGCCACAAAAACCAAGCTCGCCTGCTTGTTTGATAACATCTTTAGGAAAAATATGCTCTTGGTCCCAGCGCGCTGCATTAGGAGCAAGTTCGGTCATAGCAAATTGGTAAGCGGTTTCGGCGAATGCCTGTTGATCTTCGTTCAGATTAAAGTCCATAAAAGACCTCTCTTGTTGTCGTATCAAGTGATATACATCACTTGTTTTTATTCTTGTTGCACCTGATCTGCGTCAGGCGGTACTACTAAAAGCCCAGCATAGGTACTGGGCTTTGGGATTTTGCAGAATTAACGTAGGTTAATACTCATATTTGGGCCAGTGACTGCTTCATCAGCAAACCAGCGAGATGTGATTGTCTTAGTTTCAGTATAGAAACGCACACCTTGTTTGCCGTATGTGTGAACATCACCATAGAAAGAGTTTTTCCAACCTGTGAATGAGAAGAAAGGCAACGGCACAGGAATTGGGATATTAATACCTACCTGACCAACCTGAATTTCTTGTTGGAATTTACGTGCAGCTGCACCACTTGCTGTAAATAGTGAAACACCATTTCCATAAGGGCTGTTATTGACAAGCGTAATCGCCTCTTCAAGGGTATCAACAAATACACAGTTTAGTACTGGACCAAAGATTTCCTCTTTGTAAATGTCCATGTCTGTTGTCACATTGGTAAATAATGTAGGGCCTACCCAGTTACCTTTTTCGTAACCTTCAACTGTAAAATCAGAACCATCTAGCAGACAAGTTGCACCTTGTGCTTTACCCGACTCAATCAAAGACAAAATACGAGCCTTTGCAGCTGCTGAAGTCTGTGGACCGTATGCTGCTTCAGGATCATTCCAGATACCTGGACGAACCTTTTCAAGACCCGCTTTTAAATCATCAACCCACTCTTGAGACTTACCAACAAATACAGCGACCGAAATACCCATACAACGCTGACCTGCCGCACCCACTGATGCACCAACTAGGTTGTTGATAGTCTGCTGTTTGCTAGCATCTGGCATGATCACCATATGGTTTTTAGCACCTACACATGCTTGAACACGCTTTAGGTTTTCAGTGCCTTTGCTGTAAATATATTGACCAACACCACACGAACCAACAAATGATACGGCGCGAATTTCCGGCGCTTCTAAAATTTGGTCTACTTGGTCTTTACCACCGTGAACAACTTGCAGTACGCCTTTTGGTGCACCTGCTTCTTCGAATAGCTCGACTAAGCGCATCGGCGTCAATGGATCTTGCTCAGATGGTTTAAGTACAAATGTGTTACCGCACACAATCGCCATAGGGAACATCCATAATGGGATCATTGCCGGGAAGTTGAACGGTGTAATACCAGCACAAACACCTAGAGGCTGGATGTACGAGTAAGTATCGATATTGCGAGCAACATTTTCTACTGTCTCACCCATCATCATGGCAGGCGCATTAGCGGCTTGTTCAACTACTTCAATACCACGCCAAACGTCACCTTTTGCATCTTCAAATGTTTTGCCAAGCTCATGACAAATAATGGTAGCGATTTCTTCTTGGTGCTCTTTTAACAGTGCTGCATATCGCATCATGATACGTGCACGCTCTGGTACAGGTACATTTTTCCATGTTTGGAAGGCTTCTTGAGCAGAATTAATTGCTGCTTGTACTTCTTGTGACGTAGCGCAAGGTACCTGTGCAAGTACTTCTTGATTTGCTGGATTAACAACGTCTAACCATTTGTCAGACTGCGACTGTGTGAATTCACCGTTGATGTATAATGGTACCTGGTGCATTTTGCACTCCTCCCCAAAAAAACTGAAAGTAGCGCCGCGTTAAAAGTTAGTATTGTTGCGGCGCTTGACGATTTAAACTTCTACTGCGAGTGCAACCGCCTCACCACCACCAATACATAGTGATGCAACGCCTTTAGATAGGCCGCGATTGCGAAGTGCGTGGATTAGTGTCACCAAAATACGTGCGCCACTTGCACCAATTGGATGACCTAGTGCACACGCACCGCCGTTAACATTGACTTTAGCGCTATCTAGCTGCATTTCGTTGATTGCAAGCATAGTTACCATAGCGAATGCTTCGTTGATTTCCCAAAGGTCGACATCTTCTTTTGACCAACCTGCTTTATCAAGCAACGAGTTCATAGCGCCAACAGGAGCAATAGTGAACTCAGCTGGAGCCTGAGAGTGTGTTGCGTGTGCAACAATCTTACATAAAGGCGTAAGACCGTGTGCTTTTGCTTCTGATTCGCTCATTAGGATCAGTGCCGCTGCACCATCTGAAATAGACGACGAGTTAGCTGCTGTGATAGTGCCATCTTTTTTGAAAGCTGGACGAAGTGAAGGGATTTTATCTGGACGTGCATTACCTGGCTGTTCATCCGTTGTTACCTCTACATCACCTTTTCGCGTTGAAATGATGTGTGGGATAACTTCGTTATCAAAACTGCCACTTTCAATTGCCGCGTTTGCCTTACTCAAAGAGTTAAGCGCAAATTCGTCCATATTTTCACGAGTGATGCCATATTGATCCGCAGTGTCTTGGGCAAAACAACCCATTGCTTTTTTATCATATGCATCTTCAAGACCATCTGCCATCATGTGGTCAATAACTTGGTTATGACCCATGCGCATACCACCACGAGCGTTAGGCATGAAATATGGTGCATTTGTCATGCTCTCCATACCACCTGCAACCGCAGTTTTTATACTACCTGATTTGATCAAGTCATGAGCGAACATTGCTGCTTTTAGACCTGAACCACATACCTTATTGATAGTTGTTGCACCTGTAGAACGTGCAAGACCTGCGTGCAGCGTCGCTTGACGCGCTGGCGCTTGACCTAAACCTGCTGGTAAAACACATCCCATGATAACTTCATCGATGCTGGCATCCGATAAACCAGTATCATTCATGACAGCTTTGATTGCAGTTGCACCTAGATCAGTCGCGGACGCGCCTGAAAGGCTACCCATAAACCCACCCATAGGTGTACGTTTTGCTGCTACGATGACTACGGCTTCGTTACTCATTTAAAACTCCTGTTAACAAGCAAATTGCTTGCTTTTAGTAATCTCTTACGTCGAGCATACCTAAAATTTACGTTTACGCCAACGTAAATCTAAAAACAAGCGCTTTGCGATTTTCAAAAATGTAAAGTTTACTTGCACAGCTGTGTTGCCAAGTTGGCAGTTTACTGCGCATTCCCTTGCTATATCCCATGTCGAAGAGCTAATTAACAAAGCATATAGTGCCTTATGCGAGCTAAAAGTAGTTCAAGATCCAGATTTTGCATATGCGACTAAAGCATGATGCAAAAACGACACTTTACCTTTACGTAAACTTCACTTATATTGGTCTAATCAGTTTCGAAGTAAGTGTGTAAATAATGCAAGACACCAATAAAGAACCAACCTACTCAATAAGCGAACTCGCTAAGGAGTTTGACATTACCACACGAAGTATTCGTTTTTATGAAGATCAAGGATTACTTTCGCCAGAGCGTAATGGTCAGACCCGTATATATTCAAAGCGAGACAAAGTGCGTCTTAAACTTATTCTGCGCGGTAAGCGACTAGGTTTTACGCTTGCCGAAACTGGCAGATTGTTTGAGTTATACGATGCAGATAAATCCAGTGAAAAACAGCTCCATACCATGTTGCAATTAATAGAAGAGAAAAAAGCCGACCTGAGTCAACAAATGGATGACATTAAGGTGGTGTTGATGGAACTAGTTACTGCTGAAAGACGTTGCCTCGATACTTTAAAAGAATTACAAGACTAATCAATACACAAATTTGTTTGCTGGGGCGTCTGCCAAAACCCGCCTCAGCAACCCGCAAGGGTGACAACACAAACCCTCACACAGGATGACAACAAGATGAGCACAGTATCACTATATAAAGAACTCAATTTTGGACTTGGTGAAACCGCAGATATGATCCGAGATCATGTCAATAATTTTGCTACTAGCGAAATTGCGCCACTGGCAGAAAAAACCGACCATGACAACGCATTTCCAAATGAGCTATGGCCAAAGTTTGGCGAAATGGGCTTGCTCGGTATCACTGTGCCCGAAGAATTTGGCGGTGCAAATATGGGCTACCTTGAGCACGTTATCGCAATGGAAGAGATCAGCCGATCAAGTGCATCAATTGGCTTGAGCTACGGCGCACACTCTAACCTTTGTGTAAACCAGATAAACCGCAACGGCAATCAAGCACAAAAAGAAAAATATTTGCCAAAGTTGATCAGCGGTGAGCACATCGGCGCACTGGCTATGAGTGAGCCAAACTCAGGGTCAGACGTTGTTTCTATGAAGTTAAAAGCAGAAAAAAAAGGCGACAAGTACGTTTTAAATGGCAATAAAATGTGGATCACCAATGGTCCAGATGCGGACGTTTTTGTGATTTACGCGAAAACAGATTTAAATGCAGGCCCTCGCGGTATTACAGCATTTATCGTTGAACGTGATTTCCCTGGCTTTTCTACAGCTCAAAAGCTCGATAAATTAGGCATGCGCGGCTCCAATACCTGCGAACTGGTATTTGAAGACTGTGAAGTACCGGAAGAAAATATCTTAGGCACATTGAACGAAGGTGTTAAGGTTCTAATGAGCGGCCTAGACTACGAGCGCGTCGTACTTGCCGGTGGCCCACTAGGCATTATGCAAGCGTGTATGGATGTGGTTGTACCTTATATTCATGAACGTCAGCAGTTCAATCAGTCAATTGGTGAGTTCCAGCTTGTTCAAGGCAAAATTGCCGACATGTACACTCAAATGAATGCCGCCCGTTCATACGTATACACAGTAGCAAAAGCATGTGACCGCGGTGAAACAACACGAAAAGATGCCGCTGGTGCGATTTTATATGCTGCAGAGCTGGCTACCAAACTTGCACTAGATGCCATTCAGCTACTAGGTGGTAATGGTTATATCAACGAATACCCTACTGGTCGCCTATTGCGTGATGCCAAACTCTATGAAATTGGCGCAGGTACTTCGGAAATACGCCGCATGCTAATTGGTCGTGAGCTATTTAACGAAAGCCGTTAAGGAGAAGTGCCATGACAGTATTAAATTCTTCTGTTAATACGCACGACCAACAGTTTAAAGACAACCATGACGCCATGGCGTCATTGGTTGACGATTTAAATGACAAGGTCGCAAATTTAAGCCAAGGTGGCGGCGAAGCCCTCATTGCTCGCCATCAAAGTCGCGGAAAACTGTTTGTCCGTGACAGAATAGATACACTACTCGACGAAGGTTCACCGTTTTTAGAAATTTCCCAATTTGCTGCATTTGGCGTATATGAGCAAGATATTCCATGTGCCGGGGTTGTTGCAGGTATTGGCCGTGTCAAAGGTGTCGAGTGTATGATTGTCGGCAACGATGCAACTGTAAAAGGCGGTACTTACTTCCCGCTCACGGTTAAAAAGCATCTAAGAGCGCAAGAAATTGCGGAGCGCTGTCATCTTCCCTGTATCTATTTAGTCGACTCTGGCGGTGCTAACCTGCCAGAACAAGATGAAGTATTTCCAGACAAGCTACATTTTGGTCGCATCTTCTATAATCAAGCACGTATGTCTGCTAAAGGCATTCCACAAATTGCAGTGGTTATGGGCTTATGTACTGCAGGTGGTGCTTATGTGCCAGCAATGGCAGACGAAAGCATCATAGTCAAAGAACAAGGCACGATATTTTTAGCGGGTCCTCCTTTAGTAAAAGCGGCGACCGGCGAAGAAGTAAGTGCAGAAGACTTGGGCGGTGCGGATGTGCACTGTAAAGTATCCGGTGTTGCCGATCATTACGCTGAAAACGACGAGCACGCGCTGTCAATTGCCCGCCAATGTATCGAACGACTTAACCATCAACGCCCAACTCAACCAATTCTAAAAGATATTAAACCCCCTCGATATGATATTCGTGAAATCTACGGCATCGTTGGAACCGATCTGAAAAAGCCTTTCGACGTTCGTGAAGTGATTGCACGTATTGTCGATGACTCTCAATTTGATGAGTTCAAACGTTACTTTGGTGAAACTTTGGTAACTGGCTTTGCAGAAATATTTGGCCGCCCAGTTGGTATCGTCGCAAATAATGGCATTCTCTTTTCTGAGTCTGCACAAAAAGGCGCTCACTTTATTCAACTATGTGCACAGCGTGATATCCCGCTACTATTTTTACAAAACATTACAGGGTTTATGGTCGGCCAAAAATACGAAGCCGAAGGTATTGCTAAACACGGTGCCAAAATGGTGACCGCGGTGTCATGTGCTGACGTGCCCAAGTTTACCGTGCTTATAGGCGGGTCATATGGCGCTGGTAACTACGGCATGTGCGGACGTGCATACGAACCTACCATGATGTGGATGTGGCCAAATTCCCGCATCTCTGTGATGGGCGGTGAGCAAGCAGCTGGTGTATTAACACAAGTGCGTCAAGATGGCTTAGCGCGCAAAGGCCAAAGCATGAGCGATGAAGAAGTCGCAGAGTTTAAGAAGCCAATTGTAGAGCAATATGAAAAGCAAGGTCATCCATATTATGCCAGTGCGCGTCTGTGGGATGATGGCATCATCGACCCTGCTGACACACGAAATGTACTTGGGCTTGCGCTAGAAGCGGCTGCAAATGCGCCAAAGCAAGAATCTAAGTTTGGTATTTTCAGAATGTAGGGGGCGTACATGTCTGTCACTTTAAATATTACGAAAAGCAAGGTGGCGATTTTAGAATTAAGTCGCCCTGAAAAACACAATGCGTTTAACGCAGAGATCATCGCAGAACTGATCAAAACCATCGAGTACGCCAATCAACTAGAGATCCGTGCTCTGGTGTTAAAAACCCAAGGCAAACACTTTTCTGCTGGTGCAGATCTCGCTTGGATGAAATCAATGGCGGATAACAACTATGAAGAAAACGTCGCTGATTCTCTAGAGCTGGCCAAACTAATGCAAGTGCTCGCCACATCACCACACCCAACTTTATGCTTGGTTCAAGGGGCTGCTTTTGGTGGAGCTTTAGGTCTGATTGCTTGCTGCGACATTGCCGTTGCGACAGCCAATGCAAAATTCTGTTTAAGTGAAGTGAAATTAGGCCTGATCCCTGCCGTGATCAGCCCATACGTGATCAAAGCAATTGGCGAAAGACAAGCGCGCCGTTATTTTTTAACAGCGGAAGTGTTTGAAGCAAGCAAAGCGCTGGAATTAGGCTTGATCCACGACATTAGTGAAGACCTAGAACACAGCGAAGAGTACTTTATCGAACAGCTATTAAATAACGGCCCTGTTGCAGTAAAAAGTGCCAAGTCGCTAATCAATGAAGTCGCGGGTAAATCCATTGATGAAGGGCTTATCACCCATACAGCCAAGCGAATCGCTGAAATTCGAGTCAGTGAAGAAGGACAGGAAGGTTTGAGTGCCTTTTTTGATAAACGCGCGCCAAATTGGCAACCGACAGCAAGCGAGTAAGGAGTACCACATGTTAAAAAAAATCTTAGTCGCAAACCGAGGTGAAATAGCCTGTCGAGTCATGCGCACAGCAAAACGCTTGGGATTGAGCACTGTGGCAGTGTATTCAGATGCAGATGCCAACGCACTTCATGTCAAGCAAGCTGATGAAGCCTATCATATTGGCCCTGCACCAAGTAAAGATTCCTATCTTGTCAGTGAACGTATTTTAGAAGTAGCCAAACAAAGTGGCGCTGATTGCATTCATCCTGGATATGGGTTTTTGTCTGAAAACGATGCTTTTGCAAATGCATGTGAAGAAAACAACATTGCTTTCATCGGCCCGCTTGCCAGTTCAATTGAAGCCATGGGTTCAAAAACACGCGCCAAAGAGATCATGGCAGAGGCCAACGTCCCGTTAGTACCGGGTTACTATGGCCAACAACAAGACACTGAATTTTTAACTGCTGAGGCAGAAAAAGTCGGCTACCCTGTGCTGATCAAAGCTGCATTTGGTGGTGGCGGTAAGGGTATGCGAGTAGTCCGAAACGCCGGTGAATTTCTCAGCGCTTTAGAAGGTGCAAAACGCGAAGCTTCGGCAAGTTTTGGAAATGACTTAGTTTTACTTGAGCGCTTTGTCGATAAACCACGCCATGTAGAAGTACAAGTTTTCGCCGACAATCACGGCAACTGTGTGTATTTGGGAGATCGAGATTGCTCCCTACAACGACGCCACCAAAAAGTCATTGAAGAGGCACCTGCTCCTGACTTAAGCGAGGCGCTGCGTAAAGAAATGGGCGAAGCCGCTGTACGCTGTGCTCAGGCAATTAACTATCGCGGTGCCGGTACTGTAGAGTTCTTATTGTGCGGCGATGAATTTTTCTTTATGGAAATGAATACGCGCCTACAAGTAGAGCACCCTGTTACGGAAATGGTGACAGGTCAAGATCTTGTCGAGTGGCAAATTCGTGTTGCCAACAACGAACGTTTACCGCTGTCTCAAGCACAAATCTCTTTACAAGGTCATAGCTTTGAAGCGCGAATTTACGCGGAAGATCCTGAAGAAAACTTTATGCCCTACTCTGGCACATTGGCCCATTTGAGTTTCCCTAAAGCCCAACGTGGCGTACGCATTGACACAGGCGTGCAACAAGGTGATGAAATAAGCCCATTTTACGACCCGATGATTGCCAAACTGATTGTTCATGGCCACGACAGACGTACGGCGTTGCTGAAGCTCAGATCAGCACTAAATGAAGTACACTTAGCGGGCGTAAAAAGTAATATTGCATTTTTACATCACCTAGCAGAGCACCCTACTTTTATGGCTGGTGCACCCGATACACACTTTATTGATACCCAAACTGAAGAGCTTACTGCCTCTAAAGCACCTAGCGATACCTTGGTGTGCCTTGCAAGTATTGCTTATCTTGCGCATAAGCAAGCACCGAAAGTAAATTCACCGTGGCAGCAAGTCGGCTTTAGACTCAACCAAACACGTAAACTCACCGTGCCATTTATTGATCACTTTGTTGTAGCTCAAGCCGAGGGCCATCACTGGCAAGTGCATTATCATGATTATGAACACCGCGTTGAGGCAAAGCTAGAAGACCATCAACTTATCGCAAATGTAGATGGAAAACGCATGGTCGCGGATGTACTTATCGATGAGTCTAGTATCACGGTCATGTATGGACCTTACCAGCACACCTTCGAATTAAAGACTAAGCACTATGTAAGCGAGCATGAGCATCAAGAAGCACCGCTTGCAGCCCCTCTCAATGGCACTGTTGTCAAACACCTGCAAGAAGTTGGTGCACAAGTCAGCAAAGGCGATCCAATCGTGATAATCGAAGCGATGAAAATGGAATATACTTTAAACGCGCCTTTTGATGGCACTTTATCAAGTTACTGCTTTGATGAAGGTGAACTTGTTAGCCATGGGGCAATGCTCGCAATCGTCGAGGAGGCATAACATGGCCAACTATCCGGCAAAGGTTAAAATTGTAGAAGTCGGTGCTCGTGACGGCTTACAAAATGAAGCCTCAGTCAGTACACAAAGTAAAATATCACTCTTGAATGCGCTGGCTGATGCCGGCCTCAAACATCTTGAAGCAGGCGCATTTGTATCTCCTAAATGGGTGCCTCAAATGGCAGATTCCGCTCAGGTGATCCAAGGGATAACACGTACACCTGGCGTTGAGATTAGTGCGCTGACACCAAATCTAAAAGGTGCCGAGTTGGCGCTTGAAAATCAAGTTGATGAATTTGCAATTTTCACGGCGGCAAGTGAAGCTTTCACGCAAAAAAATATCAATTGTAGCATTGAAGAAAGTATCGAGCGCTTCAGGCCTGTTGTTGAACTAGCTCAAAAAAACAACATCAAAGTAAGAGGTTATGTCAGTTGTATCGCAGGCTGCCCTTACCAAGGAAAAGTTGAGCCCGAGCGCGTTTTAGAGGTATGTAAACAATTGTTGGCACTTGGTTGTTATGAGATAAGCCTAGGCGACACAATCGGTGTTGGCACCGCGAATCAAATAGGATCATTGCTAGAATTGCTACTCGAACACATCCCAGCACAAAGGCTTGCGGTACATTTCCATGATACATACGGTCAGGCATTGGCAAACATTCACAAAGCTTTAGAGATGGGTATTGCAACAATCGACAGTGCTGTAGCTGGCCTAGGAGGCTGCCCTTACGCTAAGGGAGCGTCAGGAAATGTTGCCACTGAGGATGTCATTTACTTGCTGCAAGGACTTGGCATTAGTACCGAAATTGATTTAGAAAGGCTAGCAAAAGCAGGTTGGCAAATTTGCGATGCACTCAATAAAGAGCCTGTCAGCAAGGTTTCTTTAGCATTAAAAAATACGTGCCAGTCTTAACAACAAGACAATTTTGACAACGAGGAGTGGGCTAATGGCCGGTTTCGATAAAGTAGTTTCTAGCTACGAAGAAGCAATGGAGGGTCTCAAAGATGGAGATACCATTATTGCCGGTGGTTTTGGACTGTGTGGTATTCCAGAAGGTCTGATAGCTGAGATAAAGCGCAAACAAACAAAAGAACTAACAGTTGTTTCTAATAACTGTGGTGTCGATGATTTTGGTTTAGGTATCCTACTTCACGATCGCCAAATCAAAAAAATCATTGCCTCTTATGTTGGTGAAAACGCGTTGTTCGAACAGCAACTACTTGATGGCATTATTGATGTAGAACTCACACCACAAGGCACACTCGCTGAAAAGATGCGTGCTGGTGGTGCGGGTATCCCAGGATTCTATACTGCAACAGGCTACGGTACACCTGTTGCTGAAGGTAAAGAAGTCAAAGAGTTTAATGGCCGTCCTTATATTCTCGAAGAGTCTATTACAGGTGAATTTGCCATCGTAAAAGCTTGGAAAGCCGATCGTTATGGCAACTTGGTATTCCGCCATACAGCGATGAACTTTAATCCAATGGCTGCAACTGCGGGTAAAATTACCGTTGTTGAAGTGGAAGAGATTGTCGAACCAGGTGAATTGGAGCCAAGCGAAATTCACACCCCTGGCATTTATGTAAACCGTGTTATCAAAGGTGACTTTGAGAAACGCATTGAACGTGTTACTACGCGCAAGTAAGGAGATCACCATGGCTTTAAATCGTGAACAAATTGCAATGCGCGTAGCGCAAGAGCTTCAAGACGGGTACTACGTTAACTTGGGAATTGGTATTCCGACTCTCGTTGCTAACTATGTTCCTGACAATATGGAAGTAATGCTGCAATCAGAAAATGGTCTTTTAGGTATGGGTCCGTACCCAGAAGAAGACCAGGTTGACGCAGATATGATCAATGCGGGTAAAGAAACCGTGACAGCTGCTACAGGAGCGGCTATTTTTAATAGCGCTGAAAGCTTTGCCATGATACGCGGTGGTCATGTAGACTTAACCGTACTAGGTGCATTTGAAGTGGATCAAAACGGCAACATTGCCTCGTGGATGATCCCGAAAAAGTTAATCAAAGGCATGGGTGGTGCGATGGATTTAGTCGCGGGCGCACAAAATATTGTTGTGACTATGACCCATGCTAGCAAACACGGCGACTCTAAATTACTTGAGTCATGCACACTGCCTTTGACTGGGGTAAATTGTGTGAAGAAAATCGTCACCGACCTCGCCGTGTTAGAAGTTAAAGATGGCGCATTTCATTTGCTTGAGCGCGCGCCAGGTGTTAGTGTTGATGAAATAATCAGCAAGACTGCAGGTAAACTAATCGTTGAAGGCGATATACCTGAAATGCAGTTTGCTTAACCTAATTATTCGTGGTTCAACATCATAGTTAATAACTAACACAATTGTACCGACCTCATTCCCAGTGCCAAAGGCGCTGAGTTACCCAAAACCCCTCGCAAGAGGGGTTTTTTTTCTTTGCCCGACGCATCTTAGCTCCCTCAATTTGAAAACCAAGCCCATTTACGCACTTTTTCATACAACAACATCTTGTAACACTTCAGCGCCATACTCAGCCTTGAAGATCTCAGCAAGGTCTCCATATTGGAAGTATGAGCTGTTTTTACCTATCAGAGTAAAACAAGTAGGCAAGTAAACTTTTAAAGAGGTGACTATGAAACGCGTGTTACTTTTTCTGGCAACAAACTTGGCCATTATGGTTGTGTTGTCCATCATTCTATCTATCCTAGGAGTTTCGTCGAGAAGCTATGCCGGCATGCTGACGATTGCCGCAGTTTTTGGTTTTGGCGGTGCATTTATCTCACTATATATTTCAAAATGGATGGCAAAAAAGTCTACTGGGGCTTATGTCATAGAGCAGCCTCGCAATGAGACTGAACAGTGGTTAGTCAGTACTGTGGCAGAGCAAGCGCAAAAAGCAGGTATCAAAATGCCTGAAGTTGCAATTTACGATAGCCCAGAAATCAACGCTTTTGCGACAGGCCCAAGTAAAAACGACAGCCTTGTCGCTGTAAGCAGCGGACTACTTGCAGGTATGAGCCAAGGTGAAGCTGAGGCAGTGCTCGCGCACGAAGTATCTCACGTTGCCAATGGGGACATGGTAACCCTGACTCTTATTCAAGGTGTAGTAAACACCTTTGTTATTTTCATTGCCAAAGTGCTCGCCAATATTGTGGATGGCTTTTTGAATGGTGACGAAGAGAATGAAGGACATAGCTGGACTTATGTGATATTCGACTTGCTCTTCCAAATTCTATTTGGGTTCTTGGCGTCAATGATTGTTGCTTACTTTAGCCGCAAACGAGAATATGCAGCCGATAAGGGGGCTGCTGACCTAGTTGGTGCACATAAGATGAAAGCAGCCCTTGAAAGATTACGTAACAACCAAGAATCCAAGTTAGACGGACAGATGACAGCATTTGGTATTGCATCAGGCAAAAGCGTTGTAGATCTATTTGCATCACATCCGCCTTTAGAACAGCGAATTTCTGCCCTATCCTAAAATTTTGATGTAAATATTATGTTTATTTTATAACCACAGGCCCTAACGGGCCTTTTTTAAGACGATTTACAATAAATTAAATTTAGTGCCTAACTTCTATATTTTTATCATAAACAGTTATAAAAAATTATATGCATATACAACAACGTCATATAATCTATTTTTCCTGCTATTTTAATAAAAGCAGCACTTAAGTCTTCACTTAAAACCTAAAATAGGTAAAATACCCCCTCATTTCTTAAACAAATAGCTGCAAACGTTGCTTTTTGGTTATTTATTAACCGAAATATAACTGTAATATTAGCCGAAACCATACTTTTTGCGTGTATCCATTCAAGGCCCACTTGTTTAAAATATGTAACCCATTTTATTGACATAAAAGCAATATTGTATCTACGTAAGGTAAAAGAAGTATGCTGATCAAAACCCGATTACTCATTTCATTTATGCTGATTGGTTTATTACCGGCTGGTATATTAGCAATGGTTTCATTATGGACGGCGTCTTCAGCGCTTGAACAACAGGCATATAATCAGCTTACTTCCATCAAGCAAATAAAACACAAACAAATTGATGATTATCTGACAGCGAGAAAAAGCGACCTATCTGTCATTGCAAAAAAATGGCAGCTACTGGTAGAACAAAACCCAACTCTAACTAATGCTGAGCTGGCACATAATTATCATGACTTATTTGACACCTTTATCACACAAAAAGGATTTTACGATTTCTTTGTTATTGAGCGTGACGGCTTAATTAGCTACACAGTTGCTCGAGAGTCTGATTACCAAACTAATCTCGTAACTGGCCCTTTCAACAACTCCGGTTTAGCCACACTCTTTACTCAAGTCGTATCTTCGCGAAAATTTATCCTTGCTGATTACAGCGCTTATGCTCCGAGCAACAATGAGCCAGCCGCATTCATAGGCATCCCAGTGGTTATTGATGGTCAAGTCAATTCGGTGCTTGCATTACAGCTGTCTATAGATGCTATCAATGCGATAATGCAACAACGAGATGGCATGGGTGAAACGGGTGAATCTTACCTCGTTGGCAACGATTTCCGCATGCGTTCTGACTCATATTTAGATCCCATCAACCATACCGTGATCGCCAGTTTTGCAGGCTCAGTTGAAGCAAATGGCGTAGATACAGTTGCAGTTAGAAAAGGTTTACAGGGTATCTCTGATACGGAGATCATCATTGACTACAATGGCAACCCAGTTCTGTCGGCCTACCTTCCGTATACATTTGCAGGATTAAAGTGGGTACTATTAGCTGAAATAGATAAAGCCGAAGCATTTGCGCCCGTTTACAAATTATACTGGATTATTGCCGCTATCTTCTTCGCCACAATTTTGTCTGTTGCCGTCGCAACCGTTTTGATTGCTCGCTCGGTACTAAAGCCACTTGGCGGTGAACCCATTGAAATGCGTAAGATAAGCGAACGTATCGCTGCTGGCGACCTGCGTGAAGAGTTCGGTCATGATGAACATGCCATTGGTGTGTACGGTGCAATGAGGCAGATGAATGCTTATTTAACCAGTGTGATTGGAACCATCGTAGAAACAACCACGCAGCTAGCGTCGACAGCGACACAAACAAGCGCTGCGAGTGAGCAAGCAAATGCAAGTTTGCAAGAGCAGCACGCCAACATTGAACAAGTTGCAGAGGCAATTCAACAGACTTCATACTCAATTGATGAAGTTGCTACCAATGCACGAACAGTTGCTGATTTAAGTTTAGATGCAGAGAGAACCTCGTTATCTGCAAATCAAACACTAAGAGATACTGTGATCCAAATGGAGTCTCTCAATCAAGCAGTCGAAAACTCAGAAACAGCCATAAAAGAGGTTGAGTACAATACACAAAATATCAGCCGTGTGATAGAAGTGATCCAAGCTGTAACGGAGCAAACTAACCTATTGGCACTGAACGCCGCCATAGAAGCGGCTCGTGCCGGTGAGCATGGCCGTGGTTTTGCTGTAGTTGCAGATGAAGTCAGACAGCTGGCGCAAAAAACACAAGCATCCACTGCTGATATTGAAAACATGATTGCAAATCTGCAATCAACATCTCAAACTGCTGTATCGGAAATGCATGCGTCTGCTGAAGCGACTCGCCAGACAATTACCGCGGCCAATGACAGCGCGTCGTTATTGGAACAAAGCGTAAATCAAATTAACCAAATTGCACAGAGCGCTCAAACAATAGCGCAAGCGGCACAAGAGCAATCGGCCACAACAGAAGAGATTTCATATAATGTTGAATCTATCAGACAGGCTGCACTTGATAACGCAGCTGGTGCAGATCAAGTAACCAGTGCGAGCTTAGAACTTGATAAACAATCTAAAACGCTTAAACAAGTTACCTCCGCATTTAAACTGCCGCAACAATTAAATTAAACTCGGACATTGGTATGCAAGCGCTTAATCGCGCTTGCTCAGTCCAAACGTGAATACAGTAGCAATGACCAGCATGGCACTTGAGATCATCAAACACACTTCCAAGCCATATAGCTGATATACCAAGCCAGATAGGACTGTACCTAATAACCTTCCCATGGCATTGGCCATATAATAAAATCCGACATCCATAGAAACACCGTCGCTGTCGGCTATTTTCACAATTAAAAAGCTGTGCAAAGAAGAGTTAACAGCAAATACAGCACCAAAAATCAGTAGGCCAACCACTATCACCACTTTAGGTTGCCATTGTACCCATAAACCGAGTGCCAACAAAGCTGGTATAACTGACAGTAATCCGACCCAAAACAACGCCTGCCCGTAACTACTTCCCCTATTAGCAGTGATCTTTGGAGCATTCGCTTGCACAACACCATATGCAATGATCCAACTCGCCATAAAACCGCCAACCCACCAGTGATCCCAGCCAAATGTTGAGGCCAAAAACACAGGCAATGCGACTACAAACCACACATCTCTCGATGCAAATAAAAATAATCTCGCCCCAGCCAATAAATTCAACTGGCGGCTTTTCGAAAGTAGTTCACGAAATTTTGGTTTGCTCTTTTTCTTGCCCAAGTCTTGTTTCAATAACAACAAACTTGATAACCAAGTAAAGGTTAACATTGCCGACATAAACCACAATGCACCTTGAAAACCCATTAATGAGAGCAGTAATCCGCCGAGAAAAAACCCCACACCTTTTAAAGCGTTTTTAGAGCCAGTTAATAGCGCTACCCACTTATACAAGGTATTGTCTTGATCTTTGGGCACCAAAAGCTTGATGGCACTTTTGGCGCTCATTTTATTGAGGTCCTTTGCAATTCCAGACAGAGCCTGCGCCACCATAACATAAGCAATGGTTAGTAGCTGTTCATCTAGGGCCAGCATAGTCACGGCAACAATTTGTAAAAAGAGACCAATGTTCATGGTCTTATTAAGGCCCAATCGTGCACCTAACCAACCGCCAAGTAGGTTTGTGACAACACCGAAAATCTCATAGAACAAAAATAAAGATGCGATGGCAAGCGGGCTATAACCCAATTGATGAAAATAGAGAACCACCAGCATACGCAGTGCACCATCAGTCAAGGTGAAAGACCAATAGTTACCGGTGATCACCAGGTACTGCTTGATTTCTGGAGACAGCCTGGCCAATAGTGACTGCGTCATAGTATTACCCCCAGCGCTTTTCAATAACTAAGCGGACTAAGTCAGCAGTTCTATTTGCATATCCCCATTCGTTGTCATACCACACATAAAGTTTCACTTGTGTGCCGTTTACCACCATGGTTGAGAGTGCATCAACAACGGCACTTCTTGGGTCCGTTTTATAGTCTATTGATACCAATGGACGAGTTTCATAACCTAGAACCCCCGCCAATTCACCGTTTGCTGCTTGTTCCATCCAACCGTTGATCTCTTCTGCACTGGTTTCACGACTCACTTCAAAAACACAGTCGGTTATCGACGCATTAGTTAAAGGTACGCGTACAGCATGACCATTTAACTTGCCTTTTAACTCTGGGAAAATATGTGTGATAGCTGTCGCTGACCCTGTCGTAGTCGGGATCAAACTGGTTCCACAAGAGCGTGCTCGGCGCAAATCTTTATGAGGTGCATCAATGATAGTTTGGGTATTGGTAATATCATGGATGGTTGTCATAGAGCCGTGTTTAATACCAATATTATCTTGAAGTACTTTCACCACTGGCGCTAAACAATTAGTCGTACATGAAGCTGCGGTGACAATTGAATGCTGTTCAACATCATAATCTTCATGATTAACACCCATTACGACATTCAATACACCCGCTTCTTTTACCGGTGCTGTGACTACAACTTGCTTTACGCCTTGGGCGAAATACGCGGCAAGCTTTTCTTTTGTTTTGATTTTACCTGATGCTTCTATCACCAAATCACACATAGACCAGTCATTTTCTGATACTGATGTTTGTTGAGTGACACTAATACGCTTTCCTTCAATGACCATGTCATTTTCTTCACTCAGGGCTTCGTGTTGCCATTTACCATGCACTGAATCAAAGTTCATCAAATGCGCCAATGTATGTGCATCTCCCGCTGGATCATTGATCTTTACCAACTCAACCCCAGGTGAATTCCACAGCGCACGCATGGTTAAGCGACCCATTCTGCCGAAACCATTGATCCCTACTTTAACTTTCATCGTTCTTTACTCCAATATTCAATTTGATTGGTACAAAACACTGGTGACTGCCTTGCTGTGCTGTTCAATCTACCAAAGCGATACGCTAGGCTCACCAAGTTATGGTCATTTAGATGCCGACCTCAATATGCGATAAATCATATATTCATTTTTTCGTATATGCAATCACGAATTTGTAATGATTTTGTATCATTTTTATTAATTTTATTTGAAACTTTTTTTCGATTTACTACCATGAAATTAGCAGTAACAAGTAATGTAAAATTGAAAGGAGTTAATCACTATGAAGCTTAAAGTTACCAAAAAGCCACTGAAAAAGTTAAGTTACGATAGCCTACCCCTTGATAAGAAACTGACTCCACTAGTAGGTGGTGCGGGTTTAAGTAATGGCCCAACCCAAGAATGCGAAACCTATTACCACTGCGATTCTGAGACCCCATAACCAATAGATAGACCCCTGCAAGCGTTGTCTTAACATTGAGATGACGTTTGCCCTCTCCCGCCAAATTTGCCTATTCAAAGACGATTAATGTTAAACTAGAGCCAATCCTAGTTGTTTCGAGTATTTAAGATTGGATAAGAACACCTACATCCCAGAAAACTTTATCGAAGACGTTAAAAGCTACCTACCTACACATCTGAATTTAGATGATTTTATTGCATACTGCCAAAAGCCATTGAGATTATCAGTGCGCGTAAACACACTAAAAATGTCTGTCGAAGCATTTGAACTCGAAGCAAAAAATCTCGGTTGGCAGATAACCCCTGTTCCTTGGTGTCCAGAAGGGTTTTGGGTAGTACGTAGTGAAGAAGAACAAGCGGCTCTGCCAATAGGCAACACTGCATTGCATTTAAGCGGGTGTATTTACGTTCAAGAAGCCAGTTCAATGTTACCGCCGTTAGCACTGCGAGAAGAATTAATAAACATGGACACTGATCACTATGCGGTGTTGGATATGGCTGCTGCTCCGGGCTCCAAGACGTCTCAGCTGAGTGCGCTCATGAACAATAAAGGTTTGCTTGTCGCCAATGAGTTTTCATCGTCACGGTTGAAGGTATTAGCTGCAAATATGAAGCGAATGGGTATAGCTAACTGCGCCTTATCTCATTTTGATGGCCAAATATTTGGCGACTACATGTATGAGTGTTTTGATCATATTCAGTTAGATGCCCCCTGCTCTGGTGAAGGTACCGTCAGAAAGGACGCCAACGCACTTAAAAACTGGTCTATAGAATCAAACATTGACATAGCCGATGTGCAAAAAAGTCTTATTAGAAGTGCATTCCTCGCATTAAAACCTGGAGGCACACTGATTTACTCTACTTGTACATTGACACCGCTCGAAAACCAACAAGTCTGTAAATATCTGCTGGAAGAATTTAACGATGCGGTGGAAATCATACCTTTAGATGACCTATTCGAAAATGCAGACAAGGCCACAACCAGTGAGGGTTATTTGCATGTCTGGCCACAGATATTCGACAGCGAAGGGTTTTTCATTGCCAAGTTTAAAAAACGAAATTCGGTCGAACATCACAAGCAAAAAGAGAAAAAAGGCTCTTTTCCATTCGAACCCTTTCCAACAAAATCACAGCAAGCTTTCACTAGCTATTTAAAAAAACAGTTTAAAGTTGAACAACTGCCTGGCGTGCTTATGCAAAGAGACAAAGAACTTTGGTTGTTCCCAAGTAAACTTTTAGATGTTCAAAATAAAATTAAATATGCACGTTTAGGTGTAAAAATCGGCACAATCCATAAAAATGGAGTGCGTTTGGAACATGAATTGGCGACTGCATTTGGCCACTTGGCTGTCACCAATGCCTATGCACTCAGCGATCAGCAAGCAGCTGATTATTTTCAAGGGAAAGACGTCCGATTAGAAAAACCGACTAACGAAACTGGTGAAGTCATTTTAACGCTTTGTAATGCGCCTGTAGGGTTGGGTAAATGGCAAAAGGCAAAGATTAAAAACAACCTACCGAGAGACTTAATTGCTCAAGGCCAGTTGATAACTTGGGTATAACCTGATTAGAACTTTTTGACAACTTTAAGATTATTAATTCATATAGATGTAACACACTGTTTTATCTATGTTTTAAAAATGTCACTCTGTTTGTAACTTTTGTGGAGCGTTAACTACACTTAAAGAACTTTCTACTTCTCCCTTATGTAATAGAAGGTGTTTAAGTTAGCGCACGGCTCCATATGAGCCTTCCCCTACGCCCAGATTCACACATTACTGGGCGTTTTTTTATGCCTAAATTCTCAATAGCAGCCAAGAACCCATCACTTTGTGCGTCATTAAGCACTTCATATACACCGCCTGTGTATTTTGCACTTGAATATTCAATGTTTTAACAATATTATTTATATACAAAATATAACGATACATATATGCAATGGGTATAGTAAAAATATCAGAAGAACTTCATGAAGAAATCCGCTTGGCCAGTCAAGTTATGTCTCGGTCCATCAATTCACAAGCCGAGTTTTGGATGAAAATGGGCCGACTAGCGGAGCAAAATCCCGATAAGCCATTTGCAGAACTTATACAAATTGAACTGGAACAAGTGAAAAAGAAGCAGCATGAAATCAGTCACGATTAAGGATCAAAATCAAATTGAAAAAATGAGGCGATCTGGACAGATGCTCGCTTCAGTATTTAAAGCGCTTGATGACTTTATTCGTCCAGGTATCACCACTATGGAAGTCAATGACTTTGTCGAGGCCTATATCACTCAAGAGCTTGGCGCCATTGCCTCAACTAAAGGTCAATACGGCTATCCGTATGCCATCAATACTTCCGTAAATGAGGTTGTGTGTCATGGTATGCCAAAAGCCAGTCAAAAAATAAAGTCTACTGATATCATTAATATAGATATCACACTCAAGCATGATGGCTACCTCGCTGATTCGAGTAAAATGTATCTGATGAGCGATGCACAAGGTGTTGCAAAAAAATTAGCTAAAGTCACTTATGAAGCAATGTGGCAAGGGATCAAACAAGTTAAACCTGGCGTACGGCTGGGAGATATTGGCCATGCAATTCAAATTTACGCTGAACGACACGGATATAGCATTGTTAGAGAGTTTTGCGGTCACGGTATCGGCAGCGAAATGCACGAAGGTCCAGACGTGCTCCATTTTGGTAAACAAGGTAGCGGGCTGACTTTGCAAGCAGGGATGACATTTACGATAGAGCCGATGGTCAATCAAGGGCAGCACAAAGTCAAAACACTTAAAGATGGGTGGACTGTTGTTACACGAGACCGCAAACTTTCAGCGCAGTGGGAACACACTATATTAGTTACTGAAACAGGCTACGAAGTACTTACATTGAGAGAAGAAGAGCAATTACCACAGCACTAGTAATTGCCCGTCTAAATTATTGGCTATAGCGCTTATCTGCCGCTTTAAGAACCCTGTAAAAATATGCTGATACCAGTATTGCGACAGGGTTTATACCGATAGCCCATGGTTGCTGAAATTGAAAGATACTAAACTGAAAAATGCTGCCCAACATCGGCACCACATTTAGTCCAGTTTGACTTGATACAAAGATATTTAGAAATGCGCCATTGGTCAGTTGATAGCCAATAAATGGAGACATAAACAAAGGTATTTGAATTGCCCAAAATATCAAATTGTCTTTGATCACGCCAACCGTCGACTTTTCAAATAACCTCACCGCAGCCACGATCCCCAATACATAAACCACGAAAAAAAAGGCATAAATTCCATATGTGAATAATCCAGAAATATTTGGTAGGGTGGATAACATATGGGTGATCCCTAAAAAAGCGCCCCCGATAGTCAATACCGATGTCACCCTTTTAAACCATTGGTTAAGCTCAATAACCTGATCGTTTGGTATAGAAACAAAAGGCTTCTTTTGAATCGGTTTTTCATAGGTGCTATCGAGCTCTTGTTCTATCGGTTGTGGAGACTGCACCTGTCTACGATCCAGTTCATCACAAATTTCTTGATACTTTTCAGGGAACGCTTCCCTATCGATATCGGCACACACTTGCTGTAACTCTTGCAGTGAATACTCAGAGTAACCTCTCATCCTAAAACCTCATATACCTTAGTTTAATGCCACTGCGAAAACATCGTGGTGTTCAAACTTGTGAGTCTAAGACGGGTAAAGCACTAAATCAATGGAAGTGTTATAACTTCCCTCTCTAATTAAAATTGAGGTCACAGTGGGAGCTACCACTATAGCTTATTAAATTATAAAAATTCGCAATCACACGGGCTGATTTACTTTAAATCAGCCCTAAATAAAAGGTTTGTTAGGCTAACTTCCTAAAACTATGTAATGCTATTTGAGACAACACAAATAATGTCAATGTGAACATTAAACCAAATAACATTATAGGTTCATAACCCTCTGAAATTGTTGATATAACTCTAGCGGAGAAGTTAAAGAAAAAGTACAAAGACGCAGGTAATATCAACAGCCACTCTTTTTTAAATAGTCCAATTGCGGTAATAACCGCCAAACTCAGTGTAGGTGCACCAAGTGTACGCAAATTGGTAAAACCATAATTAGTCACTGCATTAAAACCACTTGGCTCGTTAATTACAGAGGGAAATAAGATAGCAGTCAATGCCGCAGAGCCCAGCACGAGAACAAAAATTGCGGATAGAAATTGTGCTAATTTGATCATAAAATATATGCCTGTATTTCGTTTAATGATTAGCAGACATATTAGTGAATTCAATTTCAGCCAACTTGCACTATTGAGTTAAAGATTTGCACTTTTCAATCAACCTGTCGATTTTCTCAATTGTGACGGTGTCAATTGAAAGTGTTGCTTAAATACCCTAGAGAAGTAGCTCAGTTCTTCAAAGCCACACTCGAGTGCAACATCAGTCACGCTTCTATCAGTTGTTTTTATTAATAACGACGCCCTTTCTAATCGCTTGGCAACGAGGTATTTGTTGGCACTCATGCCATAGACTTGTTTAAATTTTCGATTAAATGTCGATGCACTCATATGGCATAAAAAAGCCAATTCCTCTACTTTCAGTGGCGAAAATAGATGTGTCTGTACAACTTCTTGCAACATAGGCTGGTTAGGCACAAATAACTCCGCCAACAGTGCAGGAATTTCACCGCTAGTCTCTATGCAAGCAAACAGTTCTAGCAACTCCTGAATTTTCAAACCGATCAAAGAGTCGGTCATCATGCCTGAGCATTCAATGTAGTGTTTTAGTGTGGTGAAGTAACTCTTGAGCAGTGTTGATTGCGAAACCAATACCCTTGGCACAACATCAAAAGCCTCTGGCTTTGCGCCGACGAATGCGAATGTTTCAAGAGGGTTATTTTGATACAGCTTCTGAATGTGCTGCTGGGTTAACCTGACACCAACAAACTCAACGTCACCACAGTGCCCATTATCTAACCATCGATTGATAAAGTTGTCAGCCTTCATGAGTAAGGTATCACCAGCTTTAAGTGACAGTGTCTTTCCTGCACAAATTAAAGATGACTGCCCTTTAAATATATGGATTAACCTCGCTTCATTTACTAACCCATCTTGATAGGTATAAGGGGCACTAAACTGTTTAATCCCCATGACCGTTTCACCTTGGAATTGGGCACCTTGAAATACTTGCTTACCAGTCGACGTCATATATCTAATTTCAATTTTAAAGGGTACTAGTTATTTTAAATCAGTTGCTTGTGTCTGTCCTGCCTTATTAAAATAGCCAATACTAGGTAGCTTTCGCAACTCAAACCTAAGCTTTAGGCACTAAACATCGCTGTTTTCGATTTCATAACAAGTAATTTAGCGCACGACGCTTTTCAGGAAATGAGCAATTACAATCGGGATCTCGCAGTCAGAATTACATCACTGGTTTGGCGTCGTGGACTAAATACTTTCTCTTGCTACGTCAAATAAAATAGTACTCACAGCCGCTTTTAGGTCACTAGCAGGCAATAGAGTCTCAGGTAATAGTTTTGCTGAAATGGATTGAGTATACGAGTGCAATAGTGGGTCTAACTTACAAGGGCTGATCAAACCTTCTTTAATACCGCTAAACGTATCCATAAGCGGCTGTCTGTTTCTTTGTAATTCAAGGATCACATTCGTGCGGATTGGACTATTTTGGCAAAGGTGTTTTTTGCACGCGCGCAGTACAATGCTCATGAAAGCTGATATTTCTGCATTGCTATACGCTGGTTTATTTAATTGGGTACGCTTACCTTGTTGTTTAGCTGAGTCAGTCACACTTTTTTTAAAGCCCAAAGCTCTATCTCCGATCAGCTCCATTTCGTCACTTGTCAACATTTCATTCCCAAATCGCGCAAAGTACATCGCTCTTTCCGTTCTGTTTTTTGGGATAATTATGCGAATAATTCTTATTGTGTACATTACACTTTATTACACGAGCAATTGAGAATTTAAATTTGTTGCGCCATATACAACAGGATACAATGACGCTTTTAATCGTTTGAGCCCACTACCGTGCAATTTGAAGTTGAAGCCATAGGCCATATTGAATCTCCATATAAGCAAAAGTTTGCGATCCCAAGGCAACCTTGGTTAGTCCCTGAAGCAACCGCTAAGCTCATCTTTAGTGAATCATTTAACCGAGAAGAGTTTGTCCGTGGGATTGAAGAGTTTACTCATCTATGGCTCTTGTTTAGATTCCATGAAACCGCAGATAAAGGTTACTCCGCCTTAGTTCGCCCGCCTAGATTAGGTGGTAATGAGCGTAAAGGCGTATTTGCCACACGTGCGACTTTTAGGCCTAACGGCATTGGTATGAGCGCAGTCAAGCTGGAAGGTGTCGAGTATAAAAATGGCCAATTGGCGCTATTGCTCTCTGGCATCGATTTGCTCGATGGCACGCCAATAGTAGATATAAAGCCTTACCTCCCCTATTCAGATGCATTGCAAGATGCTTCTGCCGGATTTGCCGATACGCGTCCAGAAACCGAAATGACGGTCTCTTATAGCGAGCAAGCTCAAGATTTCATCGAAAAACAGCGCCAATATCCGGAGCTAATGAACTTTATCAGCAACGTATTAAAGCAAGACCCAAGGCCTGCTTATAAAAAGAAAAAACAACAAACACAGAGCTATGGTATGAGTCTGTACGAATTCAACATTCGCTGGCAAGTTGAAGATGAACATAACCATGTCATTGAAGTGAGTGCTGAGAAACCACAATCAGTCAAAAAACCACAAGATTAAATATCTTCACAGCGAAAATAACTCTTTTTTAGCACCTTAGGCACTGTTAAACTACGTGCCTAATTAAAAACACATAACATTGAACGGAACAAGCATGCGTACCAGTCAATATATTTTAGCGACTCTTAAAGAGACGCCTTCTGATGCCGAGGTGGTAAGCCACCAGCTAATGCTACGTGCGGGTATGATCCGCAAACTCGCTTCAGGCTTATACACTTGGTTGCCGTCAGGTTTAAAAGTACTTCGTAACGTAGAAACTATTGTACGCGAGGAAATGGAAAAAGCTGGCGCAATCGAAATGTTGATGCCTGTCATTCAGCCTGCTGATCTGTGGGAAGAGTCTGGCCGTTGGGAACAGTTTGGCCCAGAACTATTAAGAATTACAGATCGCCACAACCGTCCGTTTGCACTTGGTCCGACGCACGAAGAAGTGATCACTGACTTTGTACGTAAAGAAGTAAGCAGTTACAAACAATTACCTTTAACGCTTTATCAAGTACAAACCAAAGTACGTGATGAAGTACGCCCTCGTTTTGGTGTCATGCGTGCACGTGAGTTCACCATGAAAGATGCATATTCTTTCCACCTTGACGACGCATGTCTTGCAAAGACTTATCAAGTAATGCATCAAGCATACTGTAATATCTTCGAGCGTTTAGGTTTAGATTATCGTCCAGTAATCGCAGATACAGGTTCAATCGGTGGTAGTGTGTCACACGAATTCCACGTACTTGCAGAATCAGGGGAAGATGCTATCGCATTTAGCACCGAGAGCGACTACGCGGCAAATATCGAAAAAGCAGAAGCTCTAGCCCCTGCTATTGAACGTGCAGCACCAAGCAAAGAGCTCAACACATTCGACACGCCAAACGCAAAAACAATTGCTGATCTTGCTGAGCAGCATGGTGTTAAAGCGCACAAAGGGGTTAAAACTCTTATCGTATACGGTGCTGCCAATGAAGAAGGCGAGCGTGGTCTTGTTGCTTTAATCGTTCGTGGCGATCACGAATTAAACGAGCTAAAAGCTGAAAAGCTGCCGCTTGTTGACTCACCTCTTGAAATGGCGAAAGAAGAAGACATCGTTGCTGCCATTGGCGCAAAACCGGGCTCATTAGGACCTGTCGGCCTTGATATGCCAATTCTTGTTGATCACAGTGCTGCTGTAATGTCTGATTTTGTGGCTGGTGCAAACAAAGATGGTGTTCACTATAGTGGCATCAACTGGGACCGCGATGTTGCTGACTTTACAACAGCAGATATCCGCAACGTTGTTGAAGGCGACCCTAGCCCATGTGGTCAAGGCACGCTAAATATCAAACGTGGTATTGAAGTAGGCCATATCTTCCAACTTGGTAGCAAGTACTCTGAAGCAATGAATGCGGGTGTACTAGGCGAAAGTGGTAAAAACCAAGTAATGACTATGGGTTGTTACGGTATTGGCGTATCACGTATCGTGGCAGCAGCCATTGAGCAAAATCATGATAAGTTTGGGATCAAGTGGCCGCAAGCTCTTGCACCGTTTGATATTGCCATCGTACCAATGAACATGCATAAATCTCATCGTATTCCTGACATCGCTGAAAAATTCTATGCAGACCTAAAAGCAGCTGGCCTTGACGTATTATTCGATGATCGCAAAGAGCGTCCAGGTGTGATGTTCAACGATATGGAATTAGTCGGTGTACCATTTACCTTGGTAATTGGTGAGCGTAACCTTGATAACAATCAAGTTGAGCTGAAAAACCGTCGCACTGGTGAAAAAGTCATGCTAGACATTGATTCAGCAGTCGCTGAAATCACTAAGCTAATGGCATAACCAGCTAGCCTCATTTGAAAACGCGCCTATATGGCGCGTTTTTTGTTTTTGGCTTTGATGAAAATGTCATCATAGCGTCTCAATACTGATAAAAGTTTGTCATCTCGTGCCTTTAACGTAGACATTATTACGCTTGAGAGTAAACAAGATGGATCAAACCTACTACCCCAGCATATGGATTTCAGACGTACACCTTGGATACAAAGACTGCAAAGCAGACTATCTACTGGATTTTTTAAACTGCACCCGCTGTGATACCTTGTACTTAGTTGGTGATATAGTTGACCTTTGGTCTTTAAAAAGACAGTTTTACTGGCATCCAAGTCACTATCAAGTTTTAGAGTGTATCCAAAAAAAAGCCGAGTCAGGCACTCGCGTCATCTACATCCCTGGAAACCATGACGAAACGTTCCGCAACTATGTTGATATGACTTTGTTTAACGTTGAAGTACACCATACCTATGTACACACCACCTCTGCTGGCAAGCGGTTCTTATTACTGCATGGCGATGATTTTGATTCTGCGACACGTTACAACAGGCTCATTAGTATCATTGGCGATCAAGCCTATGACTTTCTGCTTTTTCTAAATCGCTGGACTAATCGAGTACGCAAACTCTATGGTGGTCACTATTGGTCTTTGGCTTCTTGGTTGAAGAACCGCGTTCATAAAGCTCGGGCCGCCATTGCTGCATTTGAGCAAGCCGCGGTTCATGAAGCGAAGAAACAAGGAATGGATGGGATCATTTGCGGTCACATTCATCAACCGCGTATCAATGTCACTGACGGCATAGTGTATTGCAATGACGGAGACTGGATAGAAAACTGCACCGCATTGGTAGAAAATGAACAGGGGCGCATCGAGCTTTTACACTGGTCCGATATACAAAAAGTGTTGAACGTTGTTGAGCTAGAAGCACAAAGCATAGACGGCGTTAAAGCCGCCTAATGCTTATCTAAACAACACAGACTCTTTGCTAAACCAGCGTACACAAAACGTTAGCAATGCACCTGCAAGCAGGGCTGATGCTACAAATATCAGCCCTACAGCGTTGTGATCAACAGTGCCTTTTATGATCTCTTTGATAGCCAATGACACATTGGTAATGGGGATCCAAGCTGTTGTGGTATTAAGCGACATGTTTGGCATCACAGACACCACTATGGGCACAAATACCAACATACTCAGCGGCCCCATATAGTTTTGTGCTTCTTTAAAAGTTCGTGCATAAATTGAAATGGCTAGTACCAAAGAAGAAAGCATTACAGCCACGGGCAATAAGAGTGCAAAAATCAATAAAAAGTCCGTGATTGTCACACTTGAGAAGGCATCAATAATGGTTTCAAGTATCCCTATTCCCCCTGCGATAGCAACCCAAATAGCCATACTCGAAACGGTAACCAAAGCACAGGATATCGAACTTGCTAAAATTGTTAAAAACTTACCAAGTACTAGCTGTGTACGGGTAACTGGTGTCAAAAGCAATGTCTCAAGGGTTCCCCGCTCTTTTTCACCAGCGCCAAGATCAATAGCTGGGTAACTTGCTCCCATTAGCACTAATGGAATAAGCATATAGGGGATCAGCGCACCTAACTTTTCACCATAGTTTTCACGCTTATCCGCCGTATCGACCTTAGTAATGGTGATCGGTTTTAATATTGCTAGGTGCTCTTTTTGGGGTGCACCTAAAGCTTCCAACCTTGTACTTCGGATCTGCGCTGCAAACTTATTGATGAGCTTTTCAAGACGCTTGTATACAAAATTGATGGACTGCGCATCATTAAACACCACATGCCAACTGATTTGTTGATGTTTGCCAGCTACCTGTTCGTCATAATTTTCAGGGATCTCAATACCAACATCTATTTTCCCTGCTTTAACTGCACTTTTTAACGCATCAATCGTTTCAAACTTCTCATTACCTTTATACGGTTTAAAACTTTTGTGATAAAACAGCATTTGCTCGAAATCCGGGGATAAAGAGGCGTTGGCAAGATAATAGGTGTGTACCTTTTGCTCCGCTTCAATGGTTGTTTTAGACGCCAAAAAACCAAGTAACGCAAACAAGATGGGAAAGATCACTATCGGTAATGCAATGACAAAAAATAAGGTTTTACGGTCGCGCAACAGCTCTTTAACTTCTTTTAAGAATACTTCAAACATGCATAGTTCCCTGCTTGACTATATTCATGAATGCGTCGTTTAGCTCACCACTTTGTCCCACTTCTTTAAACGCTTCGATACTACCACAAAAGCGACTTGTGCCGCGGTCAATTAAACAAACACTGTCACACAGCAAAGCCACTTCATCCAAATGATGGGTTGAAAAAACCACCGGGGTGTTGTCAGCTTTTAAGTCGCGGATGAATTCGATGATGTTTTGCTTGGTCATTATATCCAACCCCGTTGTTGGCTCATCCAACACGACGACATCTGGTTGATGTACTACCGCTCGGGCAATATTGGTTTTTTGTTTCATACCTGTCGACAAATGCTCGGCGCGCTTGTCCAGAAAATCGCCCATTGATAGCCGCGTAAACAGCTCATCACATCGTGATTTCAGAGCGCTGCCTTTTAACCCATGTAATTTGGCAAAATATTCAACATTTTCTCGTGCGGTAAGACGACCATAAAGCCCTGTAGTACCAGATAAAAAGCCTATTGCTTTGCGCCTTTAAGCGGGTTTTTGACAATATTGTGGCCAGATATTTCAATGCTGCCCGCATCTGGTTTAAGCGCAGTGGATAGCATCCGCAGTGTCGTGGTTTTACCTGCGCCATTGGGACCTAACAGCCCCAAAACTTCTCCACGACCACAACTAAAAGACACATTTTCAACTGAGTGAAAAAAACCTTCGCGCTGTCTTGAGTCGCCGCTACTTGTTGTATTTAACAGTTCTTTGGCAAGTTTAAAGCGCTTTTTCAGTCCGTTTACTACTATCACTTACCTTCCTTCTCTTTGGTCTAAAATAGCTTTCATCGGCATAAAATGCTTCATCCTGCACACCATAATGCCAATTTGGGATACCAAGTAAAGGAATTGGTGACATCTGTTTATTATCATCCAACACTTTATGTACAGTGATCAACTCGACTAAGCTTTCATCCAAATGCGTGTATTGTTCCACCAAAGGTAATTCATAAAAGCCATCTTCAACTTGAACACACAATAGTTTACCCGTCAGTCCTATAAACGGGTTTGTTAACATTTCATAGTTCGCATGTCCAAATACAAATGGACACACATTTTTGTGCCAATGAGCTTTTCGCTCGAAGAATGATTCGTGCCACAAGTGCGCGCGCAAATCGTCTTGCCACTGTGTTTCTCGCACTGCCAACACTAAACCGCACTCGTCAAATAAGGTTAACGCATTGCGCTTACGACTGCGCTCTTTTAACCCATGTAATTGGATCTCTTCCATATGTAAGCGATTTAATAGACTTTTCGTTTTTGGAAACAAGCACCAAATCATAGCCCCAAAGAAATCATGCCAATTGTTCTCTCGAGTAGGAACTTGACCAGTTTGCGCAATGATCTCCTCGTAATAACGAGTCTCTCCTTCAAGCTTACTGTTTTCTGTAAAAACAATGTGTTTACCCTGCGCATTGAGTTGATTGGTTTGTTGGTTTAACCATTCAAAACTTGGCCAGGTGTCAAATGCCTTTAAATTGAAGATTGCTTGTAAATGCGCAAATGGGGGTTGTGCCAGCAAATGACTTTGCCAGTTTTCAGGAGGAGTGAACTTTTTCATGCTAGCCGTGTGTACAAACTTCGCCAAAACTAAATCATGGCGCTTATTTTACCCTATCCCTGCTGAGGCGCAAAAATATAAATACCCTATGTGCACTTTTCCATCGCTCCGATGTGATACATCGGCTAAAGTCGAATTTACTTCGCAGTTATGGTATTAATGTGCCCGGAAGTAATCTCATAAAAAAGAAAGGTCATGAAACTAAAATTAACACTGAGTGCTTTGTCGCTTGCCATTTTAGCAGGCTGTGCAACGACTAAAAGCAACACACCTGAAGACATTGCGACTGCATACAACAGTATTAATGCAGAGCAATTAGGTGAACACATAAAAACGCTTGCCTCTGATGAATTTGAAGGCCGTGCGCCATCAAGTAAAGGAGAGGAGCTAACGCTTGCTTATTTAACCCAACACTTTAAAGCGCTTGGCTATGAACCTGGCAATGGCAATAGCTTCTTACAAGAAGTGCCGCTGGTATCAATTGAAGCCGATCCAAACATGACGCTGAAAATTGGCGAGCGCAGCTATCCATACAAAAAAGGTATGGTCATGGGCACAAGCCGTATTAGCCCTGAGCAGTCTCTAAACAATTCAGAGCTAGTATTTGTTGGTTATGGTGTCAACGCACCTGAGTATGGCTGGAATGACTACGAAGGTTTAGATGTCAAAGGTAAAACAGTTGTGATGCTGGTAAACGATCCTGGTTACGCAACTAAAGACCCTAAAGTGTTTAACGGCAACACCATGACATATTATGGTCGCTGGACGTATAAATACGAAGAAGCGAGCCGTCAAGGTGCTGCTGGTGCAATCATCATCCATGAGACTGCCCCTGCTTCTTACCCTTGGGAAGTTGTTGAAAACTCTTGGAGTGGCGAACAGTTTGGCTTTCAAAAAGAGAACAACAACATGGACCGTGTTGCAGTTGAAGGCTGGATCAGCGTAGATGTTGCAAAAGAGCTATTTGCAGATGCTGGTCTGAACTTTGACGAAGCGAAAAAGAAAGCTGCACAAGGTGCTTATCATGTAGACATGGGAGACTTAACCGCTTCTGTCGATGTAAAAAGTACCATTAAAAAGTCTGTGTCATATAACTTCATCGCAACGCTACCTGGTGCAAAAAAATCAGATGAGCACATCATCTACTCGGCACACTGGGATCACTTAGGTGTCGATCCTAATCGTAAAGGCGACAAAATCTATAACGGTGCACATGACAACGCAACAGGTACTGGCGGCATCATTGAAGTGGCTGAAGCATTTGCTAAGCTACCGCAGCGCCCTGACCGCTCAATTACTTTCTTAGCGGTTACTGCCGAAGAACAGGGTCTACTTGGCTCTAAATTCTACGCGGAAACGCCGGTGATCCCAGCAAACCAAACCGTTGCGAACATCAACTTAGATGCGCTGAACCTTCTGGGTAAAGTAAAAGACATCAGCGTTGTAGGTCTTGGCAAGTCGTCATTAGATGGCGTTTTAAAGGAAGTTGCTGACGAGCAAAGCCGTTCGATCTCAAATGAGTCAAATCCATCTGCGGGGATTTACTACCGCTCAGATCACTTTGCATTTGCAAATATGGGTATCCCAGCAATGTATGCAGGTGGTGGTCACGAGCCGTTTGATGATGCAACTGCAAAATATAGAAAACGTATGAGCCTTGTATTACGTGGCTGTTACCACCAACCGTGTGATAGATACAGAAAAGAGTGGGATCTAAGTGGCGCAGTTCAAGATCTTCAACTATTTTTCAAAGCTGGTTATCTGATTTCACAAGAAGAAGCGTGGCCGACTTGGAGCGAAACATCCGAGTTCCAAAGAAAATAAATATAAATGATATTGATTTTCATTTAATTTAACACTAAAGTGCAACTGTTATTATGTTACCGGTTGCACTATATGCTCTCATATTCTCGTTCTTATCCGTTTAAAACGGCGTCTCAATTTGCCTATCTGGCAGCTAACAAGCGGTTGATACTCCCGCTATTATTGATTGCAACTTTGTTTTATTCCCCCGTTCGCGATATTGCTTTGGGTACACTTGCAGATGCCTTTTTTCAAGTCAGTGTGTTTGTTGCAGGTACTTTGGCTATTTACTACTACTTAGTTGAGAAACTCCCACAGCTGGAACTCAGTTATTTGAATCGCAAGTCCCCAGTACTAGAAGTCACAATGGCAGCTGTGCTTGGTGCTTTACCCGGGTGTGGCGGTGCCATTATCGTAGTTACGCAATTTACTAAAGGACAAGCCAGTTTTGCCTCTGTAGTTGCAGTCCTTACCGCAACCATGGGTGACGCCGCATTTTTATTACTGGCTAAAAAGCCCCTTGAAGGCATGGCGATTATTTTGCTTGGTGTAGCGGTAGGTACACTCAGTGGCCTAGCTGTCAATCTCTTCCACAAAGCCGATTACTGCCGCCCTGAGCCAAATAACAAACAGATAGAAGATTGTGAACCCCCTACTTTTGCAGTCCGAATGAGTGAGCCAGTTTGGAAGGTACTGCTATTCCCTTGCCTTGCCATCTCTTTGTTTATGGCTTTTAACCTAGACTTAGGGCAATTTGAGCAACCCGTTGAGCTACTCGGCGCTGGCATGGCTATTTTTGCCGTCTTAATTTGGGCGCTGTCATCTAAGGGCAAGACCTATAAACAAATTACCGCCGAAGAAGAAGAAGTGAAACCTCCTTCTCGGCTCGCAAAAATTCTACAAGATACGCATTTTGTAACCGCTTGGGTGGTGGCTAGTTTTATGATTTACGAACTGTCAGTAGCCTTATTTGGACTCGATCTGGCTGCGTGGTTTACAGAGTATGCCATCTATGCACCACTGATCGCCATTATGATTGGTCTGCTGCCCGGCTGTGGACCACAGATTGTAGTCACCAGTTTGTACATTCAAGGTGTATTACCCTTTAGTGCCTTAGCTGCTAATGCAGTGGCAAACGATGGCGACGCGCTCTTTCCAGCCATCGCATTGGCACCCAAAGCCGCGCTTTTAGCCACCGCATATTCAGCCATTCCGGCATTAATTGTCGGCTATGGTATCTACTATTGGAATTTACCCTAACCTTTTTTCAATTAAGCATATAAACAACCAGAACCAAAAAGCGACCTCATGGTCGCTTTTTTATTTTTTAAACTTTAAGTCGTCAGGCTTACTTTTCTATCCAAGGTTTTACACTAACCAACTCTGTCATGACATTGAATCGGCTACTATCGTTTTCCCAGTCGTCTTGTACTTCAAAGCGACAAAAGTTCTGTTTACAACTGATGTGCTCACCAGACAAAACAACATCGTCTGAAAACTCCAATGTCACCCCTTTTTGATCCGGCAACATAAATGACAGTAACTTGCCAACAAATACACCAGACAGGTCACTCAATAACGTTTCAAACTCACGATGTAATTGAAACACTTGTCTTTTAGTGAGCTGTTGACTAGTAAAGTGTGCTGATTCTATCTGAATTTTTATTTCGCAATATTCAGCCGTTTTGGGTTTCACGACTACCACGGCTTTATCTTTATCAAGTTTGTCATCTATTGGCAATAACAGCTGAGCACCTTTGGTATACTGTAACGGCAATGATGTTTGCTCTGTCACAATTTTACCTTCAGCTATATCACACGGTCGCTTATTTTGACCTTCTACCAGATAAAAATTAACTCGAGCAAATTCAAACTCGCCTTTTTCAACCACCTTTAAACGATCGTAAAATCCTTCGTAAGAAGCCACAAACTCTTCAGCTAAACAACCAAAACTGCTTGATAACAGCAGCATTGGTAGAATCTTATTCTTCATCAAAATAAGCCTTGTTATGTCTGATCATATCATTGAGTTCTTCAATGTAATCAATGCCTCGCTCTGAGTATGACATTAAACCCGGCGTTAAAGCGGTGGCTGTAATTTCTTGTTTATCGGCTCTTAGCTGCGCGCGTACGGCTCTTAGCTCACGATAAGCATCATGGGTGTTTATATTTCTAAAATACGAGGTCACCGACGCCCGAACTGATTTAAATGCAGCAACCTCATGGGCAGCTTCATCCGCTCGACGTTTTGGGACCATGCCGCAACCAGCGCGATAACACCACTGGCCAAAAAAGTTTAAGCCAATGCGTGCAAATCGAGAGGTACCCCACGCAGATTCATTTGCCGCCTGCATTAACGCCAACTCTTTAGGAATAATGTCAACTCGTTCAAGGGCTAATTTTAAACTCTCAACGGTGATCTCTTGTTGATCTACCTTATAAAGTTTGAAGATATTCTCAACTCTTTGTATTTGCACATCGCTCAGAGACTCTTCAAATTGCAGCATCATAAGTGCAATTTCAATGCTAGCTCTTTGCTGTAAAATCACTTTATTTTCCGCCTCTACATGGGGCTTAATGAAGTCGAAAAAGCGCTTTTTCTTCGTAGCGATATCTTTTATTGAGCCAAAGTCTGGCAATTGAACATCGTGTAAAGGTTGCTCTGGTAAAATGACTTCCGGGGTCTCAATAATAATTTCTGGAACTTCTACAGGCTCAGGTTGCTCTGGCGGCTCAGTTATAAATGGATACATAATTGCGAATAAACAAACAGCAATTAGTACAATCTTAATCAAATTAGAACGCATGATTCTCCTCTCACTAGTACCTACCAAACGAGCTGTCTGAATTTCCTTTGTCAGATATTGACTCGTCGTACTTAGTTCATCTCATAAAACGGCGGCTGATTATAGCAACAATCACCGTTAAACGCGAATTTATGCCAATCCATCGCTAAAACACGCTTTTTTCCCATCTAGACCAAGTAATTACATTTTTAACTTTGCATCGCTATACTAAAACGAAGATGATGAATTTAGACGATAAACAGTCCCATAGAGTACTTTATGACCCAATCCGCATGGCAACAACGTTTGCTTAATCAAGTTAAGAATCGCCCCAATGATAACCGCTCAGCTTGGCAGGTTGATCGTTCAAGGATCATCCATGCTGCAGCTTTTAGACGCCTACAATCCAAAACGCAAATAATGAGTATAGGTGTCAACGACTTCTATCGGACTCGACTGACCCATTCATTAGAAGTATCGCAGATAGGCACAGGGTTATTACGCCATCTAAAGCTGCAAAACCCTGAGTTTGAACACTTTCCATCAGCTAGCCTAATCGAAACCATCTGCCTAGCTCATGACATAGGGCACCCTCCATTTGGCCACGGTGGTGAAATCGCCCTAAATTACCTGATGCGTGATCACGGCGGGTTTGAAGGAAATGCACAAACATTGCGGATCGTCACCAAGTTGGAACCCTATTCAAATGGCTATGGCATGAACCTGACCAGACGGACTTTGCTCGGGTTTATCAAATACCCGGCTTACATCTCAAAGCTGTTAATTAAGCCTCAAGTTACCAACCCCAGTGAACGTTTCATTTACACACAAAAGTGGTTCCCCGCAAAAGGGGTTTATGATTGCGATAAAGACGTTTTTGACTGGATACTCTCGCCTTTATCGAACAAGGATATAGATCTTTTCACAACGCACAGTCCCATCGATGAGTTTAAATCTAAAACAATTTATAAATCGCTGGATGCAGCCATTATGGAATACGCAGACGATATTGCCTATGCAGTTCATGATTTAGAAGACGCGATAGCGACAGGCACTTTGTCAGAGCGAGACTGGTATAACTATGCCATGCCTGCGTTTAAAGAAATCAGTTCACCTTGGTTGGAACAAAATCTTGCGAGCCTGACCCACAGGCTATTTTCTGATGACGAGCCACTTCGAAAAGACGCAATTGGAGAGTTGGTTAATATATTTATTGTCCACTGCACCTTGGTAAAACACGACGCAGACTTTGATGATCCATTGTTAAAAAACACCGTCAAGCTTAACGTCGAGTTTGAAGCCATTCTCAAAGTTCTTAAACAATTTGTATACCAGCGTCTTATTCGCGAACCGACCATGCAACAAATAGAATTCAGTGGACAGAATATGTTAATTGACCTGTTTGACGCATTTTCCAGTGACCCAATTCGCTTGCTGCCTTATACCGCACAATCACAGTACCAGAATGCCAATGGCGATATCGCAAAAATGCGGGTACTCGCAGACTATCTGTCAGGTATGACCGATGAATATGCGAGGCGATGTCACGCTAGATTGTTTGGCAATAGCATCACGCGGCTTTAGCAATTTACTCAGCATTTCGCCGATGCCCATTATCGGGATATAAATACATTGCACTTCTTGTTATAGCTGCTTTCAAATTGTGCAGCTAAACGGGAGGTGCAAAATCGCTGGTCACTAACAGTGCGTTGATTGTTTTATCTTTTAGAAGAAGTCTCACCTTTTTTAAACTCAGTATATCTAAGACAACTGAGTTTGAAACACACAGATTAATAAGCACAAATCATCTTGTCGATTCAGGAACACTGTAAGATTATTCAAAAATATTTGAATTTTTTATTTGTTTTAAGTTAATAACTGATGCTATGGTGATTCTGAACTAATCAAAAAAACAAAGGATTAACATGAAACTAAAATTACAGAAAGGCAATCTAAAAAACTTATCTGGTGAGAAGCAATTACTCAATCATAAAGCAACCAAGCAAATCGCTGGCGGTTGGTCTTGGGAATGCAGAACTGATTGGGCGCGCTGTGAGCCATAAGCACTGTTAGTTCTAGGGTCATAGAAGATAACTATGGCCCTAAATGTCCTGTATTCATACTGCCAACACCCTCCGCAACAAGCTAAACCACCTCAATAAAGTATGCCCGTTTTGCAAAAGCTATAAACAGTCGCGTGAGTAATAATCGAATTATACAGAACTTTGAATACTGCTTTGAAGACCAACTAAAAAATGATGGACAGATAGAAAAGCTCAGGTCGACTCTACTAAACGTCATCCAATACAAATGAACAAAGTACAGCAGGTAAGGCATTAACTCATCAAAAACTAACGTATATTGAGTGGGTGATGTCTTGTCAGTACATCACCCTAGGGCGAATATTACTTCAATTTTTCACCGACAATAGGATAGTGATCCCAGACATTCTTGTCAGCCAGAGAACGCACCAGTTTGACGTATTCTGCATGAGTCCAAGCGAGTGGAGTTGCCGAGTTTGTACCTTCACCTAACTGATAGCCAAATGGGTTGACGCCTACACCATCCCAAACTTGTTCAGGCAACATCAGGCCCTCATTAGCAAAATGCTCCATACCGCGTACATAAGTGTGTTTAATACGCTGAACTTCTGCTTTGTCTAGTCCTTTGGCAGCGACTGCCGCCGCAATTTCATAGTGCCCTTTTTCGCCAGTAAAGAAAGGCCATACTCTGCCACGCTGACCCGATGTATTTTGGCCGCCTTCAGCATAGTTGGTCCCTTTGACTTCGTCTTCGCCGTAGCCATCATTACCATAACGTCGGTAGCCTGGGTACGTGTTTGGATCGCCAGGGAATGTGAAGCTGTATTTCACACGCAAGTTTTCAGGTAAAGTCTCATCTTCATACTCGGGCAGCGTGTTTATCACACTCGGCGCATCGGCATCTCTGACACCATAGCGCACAAGCTCCAAGAAGCCCCCATCAATGATTTGACGTTTATCTAAACCAACGCGACCGTTGTTGTCACCTAGCTTAGTTGATGAATTTGGATTTTCGTCACGTGCGATACGGAAGAAATACTCACCATCCGCATCTTTACCCTGCAAGTTGCCCTCAGTAGTAAACATCAGCTTTTCGACTGTGTCATTATATTGTTTGGCTGTATCTAGGTATCTTTGTTGACCCGCTTTATCCCCTGCTAACTTCGCGATATCACTAGCCGTTACGAGGCCCGCAATAATCGCAGCAGTAGTTGAAGGTGAATAACCATCTTGCTCTTCCCAGCGCTCTTGCTGCGTAGCAGGAGGTGTAATTTGTGTGTCATTCCACAAAATCTTGGCGAGACCACCATCTACTAAAAACTCTGCCGCCGGTTTAAGCATGCGCTCGTACCAGTAAACAAGTTTTTCATCGCTCAATACGCCCGCTTGCCATAGTTTCCAAGCAAGCATGATTGGCATCGCAGTTTGGTCAAGCTGGACACCGACCCACTCAAGTTCACCATCTACGTGTGTTTTTTGCAAAAACCACCCGGTGTCACCTTGGTTACCCGGCGTACCATCCATCACTTGCACTTTCTCAAGGTATTCAAAGGAAGTTAGCGCAGTATCAGGGTCGCCCATGGCCATAAATGCCATCGCAACTTGATAAAAGTCACGTACCCAGACGGCCTTATAACCAGTATGACCTTGCTCTGCCGCGACTGTATCCCCCCACGGATTAGACAGTGAAGCAATAAGTGCCCCTGCGTGGGTTTTATCTTCTTGGGCTTTTAAGACTAATGCACTGGCATTCAACAGCTTACCGCTATCAGTCGTATAGTTTGCAAGTCGTTGCATAGGCTCAAGGCTGGCTAAATAGTCTTCCCAACCGATGTGTTCACCTTGGCCATTATAGTGGGCAAGCACCTTATCATAACCTTTGTCTAGCGCAGCTGCGCCTTGTGCAAAGCTATCCGCTTGCGATTTACCAAAGCTTAAAGCAAGATCAAAGGTAGCCGTTCCCTTGACTTCACCAAGCTCGGCAAGCCAATTTACATTCCCCTTCGTTTTGCCAGTGCTTTGGTAAGTACGCGTCAATGCATGATTTTTCTTAAGATCATTCAAATTGTCGCTGTGACCTGTGAAACCGACAGATGCCTGGCCAAAACCCGTACTGCTTTGCAGTGTTAAAAAGTTATCAGCTTCCCAAGCAACTAGCCCTTTATCGGTCACTGTAGCGGAATCATTCAGACCGTTGTTATTCACATAGGGATTTACATTTACATACGCTTTTACGCCGCTTAGATGTGTATCAACTTTTGCTCTTACAAATAAACTCTGACCATCGGGGTCAGTGAAAATGTGTTTCTCTAACGTAAAACGACCTTGCTTGTCTTTGCTAACCACTTTATAGGCTAATGATAGCGGACGACCTTGTTCGTCTTTATAAAGGTAATCAATAGACACATCTAATTCATCGCGCTCAGTAACGGTAAAGTCTCTACCTGTGACGATAAATTGCATATCGCGAATTTGCGCTTGGTGAATAAGGCCAAACATAGTTTCTGTGATCATACCTTTGGCAATTGAAAACCAAACTTTAGACACTTCACCCGTTTTTGCATCGTTTACATACTGGCCATTTTTATATGCTTCATAAGACGTACCGATGCCTGTTTTATCGGAATAAGTCCAATACGGCTTATCACCCGGGGCTCCGGGTGCAGTCTCAATTTGCTGTGTATTCGTTGCGCTACCACAACCGATAAGGCCAGCGGCAATCAATGCCAACGACAAACATGACAATTTTTTCATTTTTACTCCCCTGTGGCCTGCTTTATTGCGCATTTGTTTTAACACGCGCAACTGACAGCGCCGCCAAAATAAACGACACACCACCAATAACTAATGCATAAATAGGTTGATTCTCGAAAACATTTCTTAAGATAAGGCCAAGTACACTGGCTGCCATCAATTGTGGGATTACGATAAAGAAGTTAAAAATCCCCATAAACACACCCATTTTGTGTGCTGGCAGCGCATCACTCAGCATCGCGTAAGGCAGAGATAAAATTGATGCCCACGCAAAGCCGATACCTATCATTGGTATCCATAAAAGGCTTGGTTCAGAAATAAACTTAAAGCTGATTAACGCGCCTGCGCCCAGCAACAAATTAATACTGTGTGCCCACTTCAGTCCTACTCGCTTCACGACAAATGGAATGCACAGCGCAGCTAAAGCGGCAAAGCCATTGTAAGCGGCAAATAAAATTCCGACCCAGTCTGCACCATCGTTATAAGCTTTCGATGTCACATCTGTTGCACCATAGTGGAAGCTGGTTACCGCAGAAGTGGTATAAATCCACATCGCGAACAGTGAAAACCAGCTAAAAAACTGAACTACTGCAAGTTGCTTCATTGTATCGGGCATAGTGAAGACGTCGTAGATCACTTCGTAAAATCCACCGTCAGTACGCTGTTTATTTTGGAAATACCCGGCAATGAGGATAATCGCCGAAAACGATAGTAGCAGTGCGCTCAGTAGGTACAGCTCTTTTTCCAACTCTAAAATCGCCACACCGGCTAAAATCAAACCACCAACTGCACCACTAATTAATGCAAACTTTGCAAAGTTGATGGTTTTCTTAGGTTCAGCTGCTGCTTGTTTTAAGTCAGGTGATTCAAACTCTGTCAGTTGCTCTGGGGTATATTCTTTGGTTTTTAGAATCGTCCACCCTACCGCTAAAAATAAGATCACGCCGCCAAAATAAAAGGCATATTTAACCGACTCAGGTATTTCGCCAGGTGCTGCGGTGTTGCTGATCCCAAACCAGTTGGTCATCATCCACGGTAAAGCTGAAGCGATAATAGCGCCAATACCAATGAAAAAGCTCTGCATTGCGTATCCAGTCGCTCGTTGCTTTTTGTTGAGATTATCTCCCACCAATGCACGAAACGGTTCCATGGTTACATTGATTGATGCATCCATTATCCAAAGCATACCAGCAGCTATCCAAAGCGTTGGTGAATTGGGCATGATAAACAATGACAAGGTCGTGAGGATAGCGCCATACAAAAAGAATGGTCGACGACGCCCAAGCCCAGTCCAAGTTCTGTCACTCCAGTAGCCGATAATAGGCTGAACGATTAGTCCTGTGAGTGGTGCAGCCACCCACAAAATAGGGATATCATCAACTGACGCACCTAATGTTTGAAATATCCGACTGACATTTCCGTTTTGCAATGCAAAGCCAAATTGAATGCCCATAAAACCAAAGCACATATTCCAAATTTGCCAGAAGCTCAGTTGTGGTTTTTGTTTTTGCATAGTTAATTCTCTAGCTCATATACAACACTGGCAAGAGGCGCCAATGTCACTGTGAGTTGATTCTTTTCAATGACAAGCGCTGGATGAGACTCCAACTTGTCGACGACTTTACCTTGCCATCCCTTAGGTAGTTCAATAGTAACCTGCTGCACATTGTCAGCATCAAAGTTACTTGCCACAATCACTTGTTGAGCTGAATTATCACGAGCAAATGCCATGACTTTTTTGGCTGGTTTTTTAGTCCCATCCAGTGTGTTTATTTGTACCAGCTCACCATGCTGTATCGCAGGTAATGAGCTCAAGCTCATCAACTTTTTATAGTATTGACGTAGTGCCTTTTGCTCATTGCTCAGCTGACCGCCATCAAATTTTCCATTGTTCATCCAAGCCTGATGTGCGGGAACGCCAATGTAGTCAAATATACTGGTACGACTCGGCTTGCCAAACCCGGCCATTTCCGACCCGTCTTCCCCCACTGACTGGCCAAAATACAACATGGTTGGCGCTTTGCTGATCAAGTGGCTCACAACCATTGCGGGCTTGCCTTTTTCGGCGCTACCAGCAAACTCTGGGCTAGCGATGCGTTGCTCATCATGATTTTCTAAAAAGTGCAGCATATGCGGTGCAATATCTGACACACTTAAATGTGCATCCATCACACTTTGCGCGGTACCTGTGCCTTGCATAAGCAGCTTCAAGCTGTCATAAAAGCCGACCTTATCGTATAAGAAGTCCATTTTTCCTTGATGAATATACGGGCGGTAAAGGGTTGGGTTATATACTTCTGCCAATAAAAAAGCATCTGGATTTTGCATTTTGATAGATGAGTTTAAAAAACTCCAAAACTCTACAGGCACCATTTCAGCCATATCATAACGAAAACCATCTACACCTTTATCAAGCCAATACAGCGTAATATCTCTGAACTTGTACCAGCTATCAGGCAAGTTTTTACTTTGCCAAAAGGCATAATGCGCCCGATAATCTTGCTGCGCCATATCAGCTGGCAGCGTTGGGAAATCATAACTGCCATCTGGGCGCACACCGTAGTTCACTTTTACAGTTTCATACCAATCATGGATGTGAGGCTGTGCTGCACGTGCACCATTGCCAGTCCACTTCGCCGGTGATTCTGAAAACTCTCCGTCTACCAAAGGATGTGATTTGCCACCCAATACTTGATAGTCCGTTGACTCCGGCACTTTGAAATCTTGCCCTGTTACATAATAAAAGTTGTTGTCACGCGCATACACCAATGAAGTGTTATCCTGTGCGCCAAAGTCTTTTGCACCTTGCGGTGCACTCAATGATTGATAATTACGCGCAACATGATTGGGCACAATGTCAATCACCACTTTCATATCGGCATCATGAGTTCGCTGGATCAGCGCTTCAAATTCAGCAAGACGCTTCGCTGGTTCTAGTGCTAAGTCAGGGTTAACATTGTAATAATCTTTGATTGCATAAGGAGAACCTGCACGCCCTTTCACAACGTCTGGGTCATCAATACCAATCCCATACGCACTATAGTCAGCTACCAAGGCGTGATGTAGCACCCCGGTGTACCACACGTGGGTTACGCCCATTGCTTTAATTTCAGCCAACGCCTTTGGTGTAAAATCGTCAAATTTACCCACACCATTTTGCGCCGCAGTTCCCCAAGGCACGTTGTTTGTTTCGGTATTGCCAAATAGTCGAGTAAACACTTGGTAAACGACAGGCTTTTGCTCTTGTTGTTCGGCTTGTTTACTTTGCTCACTTACGTTAGCAGACTGACATGCAGTCAATATCATGCTTCCCGAAATCAAGCTCAGTGCAAGCACCAAAGGTTTTATTGTCATTATATTGTTGTCATATTGGTATTTTAATTGAGTCTACTGACTTGTAGCCCACTGTTGAACCACTTGCATACGTATTCAAAGTGGTGATTAATTTGTTATTCATATAAAAAAACGCGAAGTATGATACATACTTCGCGCCTTAACAATATTGCTAAAATACACCGCATTATTTTGTCATTTTGTCGATAAACACTTGGTGGCTTGGCAATTTAGCCACTGTACTTCGAAGTAAGGTTCTTAGGCTATCTAGCAAGCTTGTCAATTGCTCATCGCTAAACTGCTCTGCCAATGGGTGATGGCTTTTTGGTAAAAGCCCTTGCCCTACCATCACTTGCTGCCACGCAACATTTTGAAATAAGTCATCGGTTTTAGCTGTGCAGTGGCCCGTATCATTAAATAAAGCAATTTTACTTTGCAAGCTTGCTGGGATCGGCATGTTTTTACACCATTGCCAGAACCGAGTATCACCTCGTTCAGTCAGTTTATAGTGCAATATGATGAAATCTCTCACTTGCTTCATTTCATTACCAAACTCGGTATTTACGTTTGAAACTGCGTTGTCCGAGATCTCGTTGAATGGGAAGTGTCTAATCAAACGCAGAATTGATGTCTGAATTAAATGAATACTAGTTGACTCAAGCGGCTCTAAAAAACCACTCGCCAAGCCCACAGCAAAGACATTGCCCTGCCACTGTTTACGACGCATGCCGGTTTTGAATTTAATCAACTTCGGCTCAGCTAAAGCGCTACTTGGTAGGCTTTGCAGTAACGATTCTTTTGCATCTTGCTCTGAAATAAACTTACTCGAAAATACATACCCGTTCCCAACTCTGTGTTGCAATGGAATTTGCCATTGCCAACCGGCTTCTTTAGCAATAGCACGCGTATAAGGCTTAATATCGCCATCGAGCTGCTCACTGGGTAACGCCCAAGCGCTATCACAAGGAAGCCAATGTGACCAATCCTCAAACCCAACATTCAATGTCTGCTCAATTAACAGTCCTTTAAGTCCACTACAATCTAGATACATATCTGCACTATGGCGCTCATCATTTTCCATCACGACTTCTGTAACATACCCTGTTTTTGGATCTGTTAAAACTTCAATGATTTTCCCTTCGACTCGCTTAACCCCTTGATTTTGAGAGTGTCGACTTAATAGCTTGGCATATAGTCCCGCATCGAAATGATAGGCATATGTCAGACCTGGTAACTGCGTATTTGGGATCTGCTGAAGATGTGCAAACCGGTTTGCCTGTGCCGCTTGAGTATTTAAAGAGTATTCAGCCAAAGACTCCGTTAGCCCTTGTTGCTTTGCTTTGAGCCAAACTTGAAAAAAATCACAAAAAGGAAAGCTTTTTCCTAACTCACCAAAGGCATGCATGTATCGGCTATCTTGATATCCCCACCCTTCAAACTCAATTCCTAACTTATAGGTCGCTTTAGTTTGTTCGATAAAAGTGCGCTCATCTAGACCCAGTGCAGCATTAAAGTTCACCATTGGCGGAATGCTGGCTTCACCAACTCCAACTGTGCCAATGTCATCAGACTCAATCAACGTGATGTTGATTTGATCTTTTAGAATACGCTTTAGTAGCGAAGCACTTAACCAGCCAGCTGTGCCGCCGCCAACAATTAACACATTTTGAATTCGCTTAGTCATTCTCACCTCTTTGGCAAAAAAAAGCCTTATCGCTACACGACAAGGCTTTTTCTATTCTCAAGTCAAATCTCTACTTAAAACTTGTAACTTGCGCCTAGCAAGAATACTCGTCCATAGTCTTGATAATCTCTAATTTGTAGATGATTGTCACCAGATAAAGAAGTGAATGGCTCTTCAGTGATATTCTGAGCCTGTAAAGTCACAGCTAATCCTTCTAGAGACTTAAAGCCCGCCTCTCCGAAATCATACCCAATCTGTGCATCCCAAATTGTCTCACCTAGGATATCAACCTGCTCCGTCTTAAAGCCTGTTCCATACACATCGCCTTTAAAATCTGAGCGTTTACGCATGCTAGTTCTAAATTGGAAACCATTGTTTTCGTAGAAGAAGGTCAGGCTCTGAACTTTTTCTGACAAACCTGGCAACTTAAACTCTTCACCATTGTGATCTTCCACGTCTTGGTGGATTCGAGTATGACTCGCGATTAAACCAAAACCCTCTAAACTGCTGTGGATTAAAGTAAATGGGAATGTCACAGCAGCTTCGTAGCCCCACAAGTTTCCGCCGCCGCCATTGACTTTAAGCTTACGTGTTGCAGTTGGATTCTCCGGAACTAATCCCGTTTTAGGATTAACAACACCCGTTAGATCTTCTTCAGTGTTCGCATCAAAGATCCAGTTATTAAGATCTTTGTAAAAAGCACCTACTGAGAAATAACCTTCTGAGTGGTAGTAGTTTTCATAGGTTAAATCAAAACCATCAGCCTCTTTTGGCTCAAGCTTCGGGTTACCACCTGTGATCTCCCAGAAATTACCATTGTCATCCGGAACATCTCTATACGATCTGATGATAGATGAGTTCATTTCTGACATTTTCGGACGCGAAATGGTTTTTGCGTAGCCAAATCGTAGCATTTGCTCATCATCAATGGAGAGAGACAAGTTTAAGCTTGGTAACACATGGCTGTAATCATGATTTTCACGGCTGTCTTCAAGTACAACTTGACCACTACTATCAACGCCTGCTTTTGCACCCTTGGTTTCAACTTCAGTTTTGACATAACGTAGGCCTGCATTACCCTTTAACGGCATGTCAGCTACTTCCATGTCAATATTCGCTTGTACAAATGCAGCTGTCACTTCTTCGCTCACAGACCAAGTTCTTGCGGCATGGCTTGTATCCGTTAGGCTTTCAGCAAGCAATGAGAAGTAACCATCCGCGACCATTGCACGCGAGTCATAGGCTATCATGTCGCCCATACCGATGAAGTCCAGATTTGCAGTACCCAAGCGATACTGATCTGGCACTGTCAATAGACCTGTATTATCTGGATACGAGAAATCCTTTAAAGTCATAAAGTAACCTTCAGATACTTTTGACTTTTCACGATCTTTGTAAGAAACACCTGCTTCTACTGAGCTAATGTAATCGTTATCTAATGCATGTTTTGCAGCAAGCTTAAGTGCATTAATTTCGTCCTCTAATACAGGGGCATTAATGAAACCATCTTGCAAGGTATTTTGGAACGGGTGATCCTGCACATTTGTACCGTACTTTTCGTTAAGCGCTGTGCTGCTTCCCCAAGACAACGGCCCACCCACTTTGATTAAGTCGTAATCACTGTAATCCAGCTCATGAGTAAATTGTGCTCCGGTGTTGCCATCATTAAAGGTATAACCGATATTGTCAGCAGCACCACGCAAATCACCACGACCAGTGCCAGAGTAACTCTCTAAGCTCCAAATTTTGTTTTCAACGCTAGAGTGACTTAAGTCAACTTCAATCGTAGTTGCCTCTGTCAACTCATAAGTTGCATTGAAGCCAAATGCCTGCATTTCAGCGTCTTTAGACTCGTAGTCATTACGTACAACTGCTCTTTGGCCTTCCGTTATTGCACTGGTAATAAAGCCAGAAGCTTCGTCTATCGACACACTTTGCGGGTTCAGCAGACCTTGGCCCCAAGCAAAAGGAATTTCAATACCGCGTAAAATTTTATCTTCTTTAAAATCGATGTAGAGCGCGTCAAACACCATAGACAGCTGTTCATTTGGTGCAGCTTCAAAAACAAACATCACAGAGTCACGTTCAAGCGTTGTCGAGCGAACAAATGGCTTTGCCCCACCTAATATTGAGTATTTTTTGCCATTCTCTTCAAACTCAGGGTAGCCCCACGAATTCCAACGTTTTTCTTGGTTAGGTGACGAGCTCGTCGTCAATGCTAGTGCAACACCATATTTGTCATCGGCAAACTGGTCAATGTATGAAAAAGTGCCACGTACACCCGAGTCATCCGCATCTGGGTTAAGCTTGCCCAAATCAGACTTTTCATAAAGTGCATTAACTTGTAATACTCGCTCGTCCATACTCAAAGGACGCACTGTCTGCATATCAATAACACCCGCGATCCCTTCTGCTTCAAGGTTCGCACTCGGCGTTTTATAAACGGTTACACCGCTCATAATCTCTGATGGGTATAAATCAAACTCCACACCACGGTTATCATTAATTGATACTTGCTCGCGACCATTGAGTGTGGTTGCACCTTCATTCTCACTAAATCCACGTACCGTCACTTTATTTGAACGACCGTCTAGTCGTTGTGATGTAAGACCTGGTAGGCGTGCGATTGATTCTGCTATTGAAGAGTCTGGTAGTTTGCCTATGTCTTCTGCAGAAATAGACTCTACTACCTCAGATGAAAAGCGTTTTGTATTGATTGACTTTACAACACTTGCACGGAAGCCGCGTACTTCTACAACTTCCACTTTCTTTTGGTCATTTTTTACCGATTCTTCATTTTGCGCAGCAATTGCATGATTGCTTAAACCCGCAGTAACGAGTGCCAAGGTCAACATACTTGGTTTGAACGTAGACATAATGTTTTATCCCAATTAGCTTTTTATACGTCGCTTTGATGTTATTTATTCAATACAGATATTGATTCTAAAGCTGCAAAAATAAATTCATTTGACGTTAATTTTGTTGTCACCCGCCATATTAGCGCTGTGACTGAGCTGGTCACAACTTTATGCATACGTATTCAAATAAAGATGAACAGCCATGCTCCTTAAAAAAGCGACCTTTTAAAATATATAACTCCATGCTTTTGCTAACTTTATTTGAAAAACATCCAAATTTAACAATTTAAGCAATGCATTCAATTATATTTTACAAGCTTGTAACTCATGTACTGAGCGCACAGGGAATGACACAAAAAATAGCACGTAGATGTGCGTTGAATAAATGAATATTAAATTGGTATTACCAATTTAAGCATATCTAAAGCCCATTATGCCTGATATCTAACATTCGTAACTATAAATTGGTAAAGAAGGTTAAGTAAATGACCTTTTGCCTGATATTTGTCAAAAAAGAATAGATTTTCACATGCATACGTATGCAGTTTTTTTACTCAAATGCATGCATGCCGTATGCTTTTCGACAATATTAACGACCAGAACCACTTTATATAGCCGGTTTAAAACCACGCAATTAAAAGTGGCTTCACTGCACATAGCTGGAGAATCGTGCATGGCTCAAAACGAATGGTGGAAAGGTGCGGTCATTTATCAAGTGTACCCACGCAGTTTTAATGACACCAAAGGTGACGGTATTGGCGACCTAAACGGCATCATCGAACGTCTTGACTACATTAAGTCATTAAATGTCGATGCTATTTGGATATCCCCTTTCTTTAAATCACCTATGAAGGACTTTGGATACGATATTAGTGATTATCGCGATATCGATCCCATGTTTGGCTGTATTGATGATTTCGACAACCTGATTGAGCAGGCACATCAACGTGATATAAAAATCATAATCGATCAAGTGCTTAGCCACACATCAAACGAACACCCTTGGTTTGTTGAAAGCCGTCAAAATAAAAAGAATGATAAATCTGACTGGTATGTATGGGCTGATGCAAACCCTGATGGCAGCCCTCCTAATAACTGGCTGTCTATTTTCGGTGGTGTTGCATGGCAATGGGAACCTAGAAGGTGCCAATACTATTTGCACAATTTCCTAACTGAGCAACCAGACTTGAACTTCCACAACCCTGACGTGCGCCAAGCCGTGTTAGACAATGTCAAATTCTGGTTGGACAAAGGTGTTGACGGGTTCCGTTTGGATGCCATCAATTTTTGTTTTCATGATCAAGAGCTCAAAGACAACCCAGCTAAACCTGAACACCTTAGACAGGGCCGTGGTTTTAGTGAAGACAATCCATATGCATTCCAATATCACTACTACAATAATACTCAGCCTGAAAATCTAGATTTTATGGCTGAGATCAGAGCACTATTAAATGAATACCCAGGTACAGTCAGCCTTGGCGAAATCTCTTCTGAAGATTCGCTTAAAACAATGGCAGAATATACCTCTGGTGGTGATAAGTTGCATATGGGGTATAGTTTCGAGCTACTTACCAATGATTACAGCGCCAAATACATTCGCGAAACGGTCTCGCGATTAGAGTCCGTAATGACCGAAGGTTGGCCGTGTTGGGCGTTTAGCAATCACGATGTTGAACGGGTTGCTAGCCGTTGGGCTAATAATGGTAAAACAGTTGATACTCAACAGGTAAAAATGCTAACAGCCCTACTTGGCTCACTGCGTGGCAGCGTGTGCATGTACCAAGGGGAAGAGCTTGGACTTGGCGAAGCCGAAGTGGCCTTTGAAGATCTACAAGACCCTTACGGCATCACTTTCTGGCCAAACTTTAAAGGTAGAGATGGTTGTCGAACGCCAATGCCATGGTCCCACGCGCAAACCCACGCGGGCTTTACCGATGGCAAGCCTTGGCTGCCTGTTGCACAACCACATTCTCTCGCGTCCGTAGATATTCAAGAGCAAGATCCAAACTCAACACTCTCTCAATATCGCGCATTTTTAGCGTGGAGGAAAACACGTCCGGAACTGCTAACAGGCACAATCGAGTTTATTGAAACAAGTGAGCCTGTGTTAGCCTTCTATCGCACATTAGGCGACACCAAACTGCTATGTTTATTTAATTTAGCGGAACAAACGACTGAATTTGTTGTCGAACAAAGCATTAAGGACAGCATGGATGACCTTGCCCACCATACCGGTGAGCTAAAAGCAGGTAAAGTAACCCTGCCCGGTTACGGTTGCTATTTTGCATCTATTTAACACAGATGACCCCTAAAGCCCCTTTTTGGGGCTTTCTCAATTATCTATCCTCCAGTGCTAACTGATTTTTAAAGGTTTCTATTCTGAGGGCTTTAAAGTAATACCATCCTTGATGTACAGACACGCCGCGCACTTTTAGATACTTAGCTTGTAGTTCAGTCTCAACTCCTTCAGCTATGAGCTTTTTGCCTAACTTTTCAGCCATTTCTATCACCGCATTCAATACTGGCGACTGTAGGTTATCAAGCCCAATAGACGCCACAAAACTCTGATCTATCTTTAATAAATCGATTGGAAAGCTTTGTAAATATTGCAGGCCACAATACCCAGTACCAAAGTCATCTATGGCGATTTCGACTCCGAGATCAACCAGTTGGTGTAATACTGATTTAATTTTTGCTTGAGACAACATGTCCCGCTCTGTCAGCTCAATGGTAAGACGAGGAAATATTTCTTTGGCTTCACACAATTTTTTTATATAACTTGGGCAGCCCAACAAAAAACCATTGACGTTAAATGACACTTTAAAATTTGGATTAGCCACTAAAATAGGCCTCAGATCGGCAATGGCTCGGTCAATTTGATACAGAGACATCTCTAATATGGTTCCATCACGCTCTGCTTCAGGAACGAAATAAGCGGGACCAAGTTCACCTTCTAATGGATGCATCCACCGGATCAGCACCTCAGCGCCAACTATGTGTTGATTATGTGCATCGACCAAAGGCTGATATACATTGAATAGCTCATCACGATTTATCGCACTTAGCAGCAATACCCGACTACTTAGAAGGCGCTGATCATAGTAATTGAGCAGCAATACCAACCCAACCCACGAAATCACATACATTAAGCACAATACAACCAGCCACATTGGGCTCGGAGTGAGGATACGTCGAGTACTCTTGCTCACAATAACAGATAGTTGAGGCACATTTTTAAATGGCTGTATGTACATAAATTTGCGTGACTGATCATCAAATCCCCCTTCAAACTCACTGCTTTGAGATGATGGAAAGAGGCTGTGGCCCAGTGGCAAGCTATATCGACCTTGCAAAAATATTGGCACACCAGAGTCGCTGTCAACGATGGCAATATAATCTAATTCACTATATTTACTTAGATGCAAAAGGTCATTGATCCAATCTGTCGGCAATAACGCATTGACTTCATACCCATCATGGCGAGTTCTAGCGAGCACAAAAGCGGAGACCTGTAAAAATTCAGAAATGATGGGGCCATGATACCGCAGCCCTCTTTTTTTAGGCGGCTCTTCAATGAACATAGGTGAAGTCAACACGCCAAATGAATTACACACCAACTCACCTTTAGGTGTCACAATACCAATTTCACTGATTGCTGGGTGCTTAAAGACAAACTGCCTCATTCGTCTGATAGTGGTATCGGAACATGTTACATCAATACTGTCTGACTGGCGCAAGAATGTATCAACGCTATCTAACTGTGAGCCGAAGTCAATGAGTACTCTCTGTGCCATGGACCTGACATCCGCTTTTTCTGACTCAGTGTGTTGGATATAAATAAAAGTAGTGAGAAGACCAAAAAGAAATGAGCAAATCAGCCAAGAAACAACAATATTTTTTGTGCGGCTTGTCCAACCAGATACTCTCTGACGCAATTCACATTTCCAAGCTGATAGGGGTGACGAAAGTGTAGATTCTTATTATTACCAATATATGACAAAGGGTTTACCCTTGCGAGTAAACCCTTTGAGGGAAGCCTCAATTACCCAGCATTAAATGCCAGTAACTTAGCTTATTACAGGTTTTTGCTTGTGCCTACTTCAACACGAGTTTTTAACTTCTGTCCTGGTCGAAAAGTTACAACACGCCTTGCAGAAATAGGTATATCTTCTCCAGTTTTTGGGTTCCGACCCGGACGTTGTTTCTTATCACGTAGGTCAAAATTGCCAAAGCCAGAAAGCTTTACCTGCTCTCCATTTTCAAGCGCTGAGCGGATTTCTTCAAAAAACGCTTCAACTAAGTCTTTGGCATCCTTTTTATTTATCCCCAGTTTTTCAAATAGGTGTTCAGCTATGTCGGCTTTAGTAAGCGCCATATCTAGTCCCTCAACGATGCATTAAATTGTTTGGCCAATTCGGCCACGACTCTGTCTACAACTTCATTGATATCTTTCTCTTCGAGCGTTTTATCAACGTTTTGTAGGGTTAGGGCGATGGCTAAACTCTTATAATCGGGTTCAATACCTTTGCCCTTATACACATCGAATAAGTTTAGGTCAACTAATTGATTTCCGCCAACTTTCTCAATGCTTTCTAAAATATCGCCTATTTTTACATCATCTGCAACTAAAATAGCAATATCTCTGCGATTTGATGGAAATTTTGAGATACTAACGGCTTCTGGCAGCTTTCTTTGTGCAATTGCATCAACTTCTACCTCAAAAACATACGCTGTATCATTTAGTTCTAACGATTTTTGTAGTTGAGGGTGTATCGCGCCAATAAAACCTACTTTTACGCCATCAGCATAAATTGCCGCTGACTGACCAGGATGTAGTCCATCACTCGCTTCTGCTTTAAAGCTAAATCTAGCAGGGTCATTACAAACTGCAAGTAATGCTTCAACATCGCCTTTAATATCAAAGAAATCAACCTTGCGGCTTTCAATGCCCCAGTGCTCATTATGCGTATTGCCGTAAACGATGCCGCCAAGTACCGCACTTTGACGTACGCCATTTTCTGCACTGTCATCTTTAATGAACTTTAAGCCATGCTCAAAGAAACGAATACGCGATTGCTGACGATTTTGGTTATAAACCAATGCATTGACTAAACCAGGCATTAAGCTCACACGCATTGCAGACATTTCTACTGAAATTGGGTGAGGTAGCACAAGTGCATCACTGCTAGGGTGAAGAAGTGCCTGTTTCTTAGGGTCTACAAAACTATAAGTAATGGCTTCTTGATAACCTCTGGCAACTAATTCATTGCGAAAACGCGCTACTGGTACTGATGCTTCTTGGTGATCAGTCATTTTAAGTGCCGCTGTCGGCGCAACATTTGGAATGTTGTTGTAACCGAATACACGTGCAACTTCTTCAATTAGGTCTTCTTCAATGCTGATATCAAAGCGATAGCTTGGTACCTGTGCTTGCCATTGACCAGACTCAAATGACACATCTAAACCAAGGCGAGTCAAAATGTCCGTTACCTTAGAATCTTCGATATGATAACCAATTACGCGGTCTAAACGTTCGCGACGTAGCGCTACCGACTTAGACGCAGGTAAGTCTGCCTCAGATACAGCTTCAACCACAGGGCCTGCTTCACCGCCTACAATCTCTAGTAACAGTGCTGTAGCACGCTCCATTGCATCACGTTGCAATTGATAGTCAACACCACGCTCATAACGGTGCGACGCGTCAGTGTGTAATCCATAGCTACGCGCTTGACCAGCAATTGCTAATGGATTGAAAAATGCGCTTTCAAGCAGAATGTCTTTAGTACCTTCTTTCACACCCGATGCCTCACCACCGAAAATGCCCGCCATCGCTAGCGCTTTTTCGTGATCTGCAATCAATAATGTAGAAGTGTTTAATTTAGCCGTATTGCCATCAAGCAAGACTAGCTCTTCATTTTGCTGCGCTTTACGTACCTTGATTCCACCAGAAATCGCTGCAAGGTCAAATGCATGCATTGGATGTCCAAGCTCAAGTAGTACGTAGTTCGTCACATCAACAACTGGGTCAATAGAACGAATGCCAGAGCGGCGTAGTTTTTCAACCATCCACAGAGGTGACTCAGCATCAAGGTTAATGCCCTTGATCACACGACCTAAGTAGCGAGGACATGCATCGCTATCTACCAGCTCAATCTCTACTTTGTCGTCAATCGTTGGTTCAACGGTGTTGATTTCAATTTCTTTAACGTCAACACCATTTAACACACCAACTTCACGTGCTAGACCTTTTATGCCTAAACAGTCACTGCGGTTTGCCGTTAAATCAACGTCAATAGTAACGTCATCTAACTGAAAATACTCGCGAATACTTTGACCAATAGCCGCATCTGCCGGTAACTCTAGAATGCCGTCAGAGCTCTCAGCCATGCCCAGCTCTTCAAATGCACATAACATACCGTGTGATGGCTGGCCTCGTAGCTTTGCTTTTTTAATTTTGAAGCCACCAGGCAAAACAGCGCCAACTTTGGCAACCGCAACTTTTAAGCCTGCACGACAGTTTGCAGCACCACATACAATGTCTAATAACTCTTCTTCGCCGACATTCACTTTTGTTACGCGCAGTTTATCAGCGTCTGGGTGTTGACCACATTCGACAACCTCACCAATCACTACACCGTCAAAATCGCCTGCTACTGGGTCAACACCGTCTACTTCTAAACCCGCCATAGATAGCTGTTCAGATAGAGCATCCGTATCGATAGCTGGATTAACCCATTCTCTTAGCCACTTTTCACTAAATTTCATTTTTGGTTCGCTCTTATCTGAATTGGTTTAGGAATTTTAAATCGTTTTCGAAGAATGCACGTAAATCGTTCACGCCATAACGCAACATTGTTAAGCGCTCAACGCCCATACCAAAGGCAAAACCAGTGTATTTTTCAGGGTCAATGCCAACCGAACGCAATACATTTGGGTGCACCATACCGCAGCCCAATACTTCTAACCATTTACCATTTTTACCTTTAACATCAACTTCTGCTGATGGCTCTGTAAATGGGAAATACGATGGACGGAAGCGAATTTCCATGTCTTCTTCAAAGAAGTTACGTAGGAAATCATGCAAGATACCTTTCAATTCAGTAAAGCTCACATTCTCATCAACCATTAGGCCTTCAACCTGATGGAACATTGGCGTGTGTGTTTGGTCGTAGTCATTACGGTAAACACGGCCAGGAGAAATAATGCGAAGTGGCGGCTGCTCTGCTTCCATAGTACGGATCTGAACACCACTTGTCTGCGTACGTAACACTAACTTTGGATTAAAGTAGAACGTATCGTGGTCAGCACGCGCTGGGTGATGCTCAGGAATATTCAAAGCATCAAAGTTATGGAAATCATCCTCAATTTCAGGACCAGATTTCACGGCAAACCCGAGCTCACCAAAAAATGATTCAATACGCTCAATCGTGCGAGTTACCGGGTGTAGTCCACCAGCTGGTGCTGCGCGGCCTGGTAAAGTCACATCGATGGTCTCTGCTGCAAGTTTTTGCTCTAGTGCGGCGTTTGCAAGTGCTTCACGCTTTTCGTTAATTGCAGTTTGTACCTGGTTTTTCGCTTGGTTAATTACTTGGCCTGCTTCTTTGCGTTCTTCAGGCGCTAGCTTGCCTAGGGTTTTTAGTAGCCCAGTAATCTCACCTTTTTTACCAAGGTAGTTAACTCTGACTTCCTCAAGTTGCGCAATCTCACTCGCACTTGAAACGGCTTCAAGCGCTTGCGCTAAAATATTCTCTAAGTTCATTCTATACCTGATCTGGTTGAGGTAATTTGCCTTTTCTGAATCAGTTATGATAACTGAAAGATAGGGCTAGATTCTAGCCCAAATTCACAGCTTTAGGGTGGCTTTTATAAAAGGAATGGTAAGTTTTCGCTGTGCAGCCATAGATGCATGGTCTAACTTGTCTAAAACATCCAACAATGCGCGCATATCTCGACTTAATCTGGTCAGTAAAAATCGAGCACATTCGTCACTTAATTCAAGCCCCCGCATGTTCGCACGCTTAACCAATGCTTCAGCTTTATCATCATCACTCATCGAACGAATTTGAAACGTGGTCCCCCAAGTAAGGCGCGATTCTAAATCCGGCAGTGTAATATTGAGCATGTTAGGTAGTAAATCGGCGGTCATAACAAGACACTTTCCAGCCTCGTTAAAACGGTTAAAAAAATTAAATAGTGCTTTTTCCATCGCGTCATCACCAGCGACTAAATGAACATCATCTATGCAAACAACATCCAATGCATCTAACCCTTCCAGCACATCCGGGCCAAATTTAATTACTTCACGCAGCGATAACAAAATAGTTGAGAGCCCGAGCTCCTGCGCATGAATACATGTTGCGTACAACAAATGCGATTTGCCAGAGTCAGCTAAACCGCACAAATAAGTAAACTGAAAGTCTTTTTGAATATCACTGAGTGCTTTTTTTAAATGTGTTACTTCCAGTGATTTTTCACCTCCAAAATAGGAGGTAAAGGTTTCATCATCAGGCAAAGTAACAGGTAAAGCTAACTGCATAGGATCTAACATTATTGCTGCCCTACCCAGCTGTACCTTAAATTCGAGGAGCTTACCACTTGGTGAAAGGCTCGTGGGTCAACATAAACCTCAAAAGATTGCTCCAATTTGAGTGACTTTTGCAAATCTGATACCGACGATAAATGTTCTACTTCAAACTGCACTTGTTGTTTGTTGCGATAAATCACATCGACGCTATTTACTGTACTAATGGTCAATAACTCTCTTTTAGCTCGTTCTATTTTGTCAAAGGTCCTTAGCCCATCCACAGTGATCACTGTGCTGTTCGTCGCATATGATTTAGTTGGGTCAATAATATATTCGCTCGCCAACGCAGCTGACATGTCGTTGACCATGGCGATAAGTAGTTGTTGTTTATCGCCAACCAGTTGCACCGATTCAAACATATCCGCGTCTGTATAACGCCAATCTAATTGCCAACTGCTTGAGTTCGGTTGTTTGAAAAGACGTCCTGTGATCACCCGCTCTGCGTTGTAACGCGCCGATGCCGCTTCAACAGGCTCTGAGAAATTTCCCCACACCTCTGCAATTCCAACTTGAGCGCGATCAGTTAGATCCATCAGTGGCACAACCACTGGGATCCCCCACTCCGCTGCTGTGTCGTATATTAGACGCTCTAACTGCGGATAACTTTCTTGCGTGACAAAGTCTCTTCGTAGGTTGTCTTCGATGACGAGCCAAATAGCAATTAGTGGGCGTCTATTTCCCCACAAGCCAAAGCCGCTTTCTCGAACTAAATTCTCAACTTTTTCAGCTTCAAATCGCACTCGGATCTTAAGTTCTTGGTTGCTGTGCTCTATGTACTCATACTTGAGCATATAGTCAGAGATCCGCCGCTTACTTTTTTTGATCAAAGGGTGATTGCTGTGTCCCGCCTTGCCCGTGAGCTTTTTAATTACTTGATCAAGGGCATCTTGACTCGCTTTCGCTCTGGTCGCACGGGTTTTATCATCCACCACAAGCGTTGCTTCATATAGATCTGTTACTTCTATCGCGATCGCGGATCCGCACATCCAAAATAGACAAATTAAGAAGAGTTTTTGTGCCATTAGCAACCATCTAAACAAAAATAAAGTTTGATCCTAATGCAATCATACACGCTGGTAAAGCTGTGGCGATACATTTACTTGGCAAAATAGATCTGATTTTTCCCTCTGCCTTTTGCTTCGTATAGGGCAAGATCCGCATCATGGATTAATGCCTGAGCATCAAATGATTGATTAATGACTGATGCAATACCAATACTGCACCCACACTGCACCTCAATACCCGAGTCTAATTTAATTGGTGCAGAGAGTGATTGTAACATGCGTTCAGCAAGTAAAGTCAGTGACTCGCGCTCTATTTGTTCTGTCAACATTACTACAAACTCATCACCACCTAATCGGCAAATAAAGTCGTAGCTTCTCAATGTTTGAATTAAACGATCACTTACCGTTTTGAGCACAAGATCGCCACTTTGATGACCATGGTTATCATTTACAGGCTTAAAATCATCAAGATCTAGATATAAAATATAAACTAACGTGTCATTACGCTGTGAACGTGCTGACAGTCGCTCCAACTCCTTAAATAAGTACTTTCGATTGGCAAGTCCCGTAAGGCTATCATGCAAAGAGTCATGCTCTAATTGTTGTTGGAGTGATTCCCTGACTTCTATTTCGTGTTCCAATTTGTTTAAGCTTTCTTTTAACTCTGAGGTGCGCTCTTGCACTTTCACTTCCAACTCAGATTGGTAATTTTGCAACGCTCGATTGGCCTCAATTAAGGCCTGTTGATTATTGAATGCATCAAGCGCTGAGGAGATCACATGACTAATGGTGTACAGCACGTCCACAATCATTCCCGAATATTCATTTTCTTTTCGATAAGACTGAATAATAAACGCGCCAAGATGTTGATTGCGGTTAACTAGCGGAAAACAAAGCCACTGCTTTGGCACCGAGCCCAGTATGCTGACCTCATTTGATTCAATTAACTGCTCTATGTCTTTTTGTTTAAAATTACATACCTTGTGAGACTTTAACGCAAATGCAGTCAACGAGTGCGAAATATCGTCTAAGGACAGATTATCCAGCTCTTCTGCTTGAATATCATCTTTTACATCGTGAAAGTATGGGAAAGATAAACGGCCATTCTCTTGATATAAAACAACATAAAAATTATCTGCGTAGGTTACTTTTTGTAAGATGCAATGAATATCCAATAAGAAGCGTTGAATTGAATCAGATGTATTCAAACACGCTACTATGTCCGTCATGCTATCGATCACATAGCCGCTATCTACAGCCTCTACAGCTATTTTTTCCATCGCGTATCCCTCTGTAACTTGTTGACGCTATTCACTAAGCCTAACTGCTCAAAGTTTAGTCAAAACTTTAACCTTTTGCAGTATTTGAAAAATGACACATTTATGTAAACATTGTAATTTACACTAAATTTACAAAAACAATAATTATATGAACACCTTCATGGACCGACAAACATTCATTGTCTTGCATGTGGTTGCCATTCTTGTGGTTATCGGCAACATCATAACAGGCTTTAGAATTGCCATCATTAGTCAAGATTGGTTAACACCTATCTCTGTCTTGTTACCGCAAGGTGAGATGCATATATGGCATCTGGGCTTTGCAGTGGGTATTACACTCCTAATTATATACTACGTTTGCTATTCCATTCGTAGCCCCTTGCGAAGCTATCCTTCAACATATCACAAATTGATCAACTACCTAGGTTATATCGCACTGCTGTCTGCTACGCTATCTGGTTGGTGTATTTGGGCAAATATTTACAGCCAAATTTTTCGGCCTATCCACCAAATTGCAATGTGGCTGATGATCGCCTATTTCGTTTTGCATGCGTGGATGTACATATTGCAAAAAGGTCGTACCGTACTGTCAGTATTACTTCCTAAACGCTTAAATTTGCGCCACTGCAGTGGGATAGTCTGCTTGGTCGCAGTTGGATATTTTATCCATACGTTGACCCTAAATGCCAGCCATCAGCTAAATGTATTAACCATTGAAGATTCGGTACTCATCGACATTGATGGAAAAGCCAATGAACCTCAGTGGCAACAAGCTCCCACCTTTACTGTGACTACCATAGGTGGCGCAAACTTTACCGATGGTGCAACGCAAGTGTCCATAAAAGCGCTGGCAAATCAATATGAGAGCTACTTTCTGATATCTTGGCTAGATGAGTCTAAAAGTACCAATCACTTACCCTTGCTAAAAACAGACAATGGTTGGCAGGTACAGGAAAATGGCTTTTATCGATTTGACGAGCGCACCTTTTACGAAGATAAATTTGCAGTGATGCTTTCAAGTGGATGCGAAATCGCTGGAGACAAAACCTTTCATTCTGGCGATAAGCCAATCAAAAACAAGCCTAAAAACTGGCACGGCAAAGGTTATCACGCCAGCTTAGACGGCCATGTTCGTGACTTATGGCACTGGAAGGCGGTTAGGACCAATGACATGTACCTAGCCGATGATAATTTTATAGGTCCACCTAGTGAGCACCTCAAGGGCAAGCGCAGATACTCAGCAGGATATCAAGCAGACGGAAAAGAAAGCGGTGCTTATGTAATGAATTGGCAATGGTACAGCGCCAAAGGCATATCGCCAAAACGCTTGCCTAATACGCCGCAATCACACCTAGAAGTACTGCCTTGGTTTGGCTCTAAACCCTATCAGGAAACACAAGATACCTATCCAGTTGGTACTTTTTTACCTTCCGTTTTGTATCGTTCTAATCGATTTGAAGGCGATCGAGCTGACGTTCGAGCCCGAGGGGAATGGTCTAACGGGCGTTGGACGCTGGAACTAGTTAGAAAACACAATACTCACTCTCAGTATGACATTCCACTGCAAACAGGCACATGTATGTGGGTATCGGCGTTTGATCACGCACAAATTGCGCATACACGCCACATAAAAGCAATCAAGCTGAGGTATTCACTGTGATCCGAAGACTCATACTATCCGCCATAATCGTTACCCTATTCATCGGTATTTGCTTATTGCCGCAAGCTCAACCCAAATTGAGCCAACATAAACGCTTTACCAAAGTGACCTATGACGGTGTACACCTCTCGCCTTGGCAGGGCCCTTGGGCCTGCGTATTAGATAAACAAAATCAATTATTGTGGGAAGTAAAAACTGACAACGAAAGCATCCATGATGGTTATTGGACTTACTCTTGGTTTGATGGCGTGCAAGGGAAGCGCAACTTCGGTGACTGTTACTATGAACCCGATCGCTGCGATACCAGCGATCTGATCCGTCGCACCAATGAACAAACACTCTGTGATCAAAGTAATTGGCGATTGCCCACGGCCACCGAGCTTAGCAGCTTAATTCAAAACCCAACATCGCCGGCTCAACCTCATATCGCCAATGACTTTTTTATTCACATCAAACAGGGAGACTATTGGACATCCGAACATAATCAGCCTTTGCCAAAGCAATATCGACAGAAAGGGGTTGGCGCTACCGCAATTAACTTTCATTTTGGTAAGCGCTATACACTCCCATATCGAAACGCCGCATTTGTGATGCTGGTCGCAGATCTACCAGCAGCAAATACTTCACCGCAGATAAGTCGTCGCACAACTATTACACAACATAAACAGGAATAAGCACTATGAGAGCGCTTTATTTAGGCCTCACGTCAACGATACTCATGGCAGGTACCAGCTATGCTGGTAGTGATTATCATCGTATTATTTGGGATGGAAACCCGAGTAGCCAAGCTACTATTGGATTTACGCCTGCCGGCGGGTCAAACCATGTCGTCAAATATGGCACAAGTACAAACGAGTCCAGCTGGACAACCAAATCGGTAACCGCTAGCCATACCTTTGACGGCAGTTTAAGTAGCCAATTTGTCAAACTAACTGGGCTGCCTGCTGACTCAGCCATCTATTATCGTGTCTGTGATAGCACAGGATGTGGCCAGCACTTGTGGTTTAAAACTGCGCCAAATACAACATCAACTGGCTTTGTTGCCATAGCTGGCGGTGATACTCGCACCGGTTGGACAACACGTCGTGCCGGAAATCAAATGGTCGCGAAAATTCGTCCCCTGTTCATTATGCACGGTGGTGACTACACCAATGCCAACTCAGCTTCAGAGATGAAAGAGTACCTCAAAGATTGGCAACTGACTTTCTCTAGTGACCAAATCGGCGGACAAAGTTATAAACGAGTTTACCCATTTATTGCCACCCATGGTAATCATGAAGACGATAACTACAAAACGTTATGTCAAGTATTTGGTGTCGATTATGATAGCGATGGTCAATGTACCAATAAGGACACCTATGGCGCATTTAATGTGACCAATCTCTTACGTGTTTATACGTTAAATAGCCAATATAAAAACAGCGGCTGGTCAAGCTATGCGACAGCCATGAACAATTGGCTAAAACAAGACTTACAAAGCCAAGGTGGCAATGCTAAATGGCGCGTCGCGCAATACCACAAACCTATGTACCCGCACTATTCAGGCAAGTCGGACAACACCATTTTACATACTTGGTGGGCAAACAGCTTTTTCGACAATGCAATGAACTTAGTGGTTGAATCAGATACCCATATCAACAAAATTACCGAAGCGTTAAAACCTTCGGGCAGCAACTTTGTCAAAACCACAACCGGCGGTACAGTTTATGTTGGAGAAGGTAGTTGGGGAGCACCAGCACGCTCAGCCAATGACCCAAAATCATGGACCATTGACCTTGCAAGCATACAGCAATTCAAAGTTTTGTCCGTTACCCCGTCAAAAATGGAAGTGAGAACTGCTCAGTTTGCTTCTTCCACGAATACTTTGACTCGCGAACAACGTGCTGCGGATCCTCTTGCACTGCCAAGTAACGTAAACTGGTGGTATGCAAGTGGGCTAGGTGACGTATTACCTCTGGTGCAAAGTGCAACAGGATTATCTATCATTGATACACCAGATAAACCGCTTCCCAATGTGCTTGAAAATGACGTACCTGCCACAGGTTTGAGCGGAGCAAAAGGCAGCAAAGTCATTTACACCATGGACGTGCCAGCCAATGCTAATCAATTGTCTTTCACATCCAGCGGTGGAACTGGTGATGTCGACATGTATGTTAAGTTTGGCGCAGAGCCAACAACATCCAGTTATGACTGTCGTCCATATAAAGATGGTAATAATGAGTCTTGTACTATCTCAACAGTTCAAACTGGTACTTATTATGTCATGCTTAATGGATATGCCACGTACAGTGGTGTTTCTTTGGTTGGCTCCTATAGCACAGTAACTAACCCGGGTAACAAGCAGCAATGGACAGGTCTTTCAGCGAACAAATCTAATTGGAACTTCAAAACTTTTGAAGTACCCGCAGGGGCCAGTAAGCTCACAGTTAAAATTAGTGGTGGTACGGGGGATGCCGATCTGTATATTCGCTTAAACAGTCAACCTACTACATCAAGTTATGAGTGCCGCCCTTACGAAAATGGTAATACTGAAACGTGTACCATTACCAACCCTGGTGCGGGCACATGGCACTTAGGTGTTAGAGCGTATGAGGCATATAGTGGCGTAACACTCAGCGCTGAATATTAATCAAAGCACAATTTGCCTCTTGTGAAGTTGAAGATTGCCCATATTATGTTGGGCATAATCACAAGGGGCAATTTATGAACTTTTTACATACCATGGTGCGCGTAAAAGATTTAGACGCATCACTTAAGTTTTACTGCGACCTATTGGGGCTCGTAGAAATCAAACGCAAAGAAAGCGAAAAAGGTAGATTCACTCTGGTTTTTTTAGCAGCACCAGGTCAACTTGAACAAGCAAAAGAAACTTTCTCACCTACCATTGAGCTAACATACAACTGGGATACCGAAGATTACACTGGCGGTAGAAACTTCGGCCATCTAGCATTTGCAGTCGATGACATTTATGCCCTTTGTGAACAAATTCAACAAGCAGGGGTGACCATTAACCGCCCGCCTCGATGCGGCCATATGGCATTTATCCAATCACCTGATGGGATCTCTATTGAACTGTTACAAAAAGATGAGCCACTTCCCCCTCAAGAGCCTTGGCTTTCAATGCCAAACACGGGTTCTTGGTAACTAAATCAAAGCGGGTATCAAGCCCGCTACATCAATCCGCAATATGGTAAGAACTCACCAACTCTTTCATGTATTTTTTGAACCCTATCGAGCCCGTTGTATTGAGTAGCTGGGTAAATTTTTGCTTTTGCGATTTTGGCACAAGTAGTGCTCTGTAGTACTTTTGATGAGCTTGATGTGACAGTGACAGACTCGTCCACCAGCCGTTTTTCTTAGCAAAGTAAAAAAATGTCGGTCGGCTTACAACCGCAAAGTCCAGTTGTTGCTGTAAAATAAGCTCTAGCAGCTGCTTTTCACTTTTTGCATTAACACGTGTGAGCTTTTCGCGTCGTTCTGCTTCAGCTAATTTTGGATAAAAGTACCCTTCAACACCGCCATATTTTTTGCCATGTAAGGACGTTTGATCATGGTACTCAAACGGGGTTTTGATACTCGAGACAAATTCATCTGTATCGTAAAAAAGCGGATCGCTCCAAATAAACTTTTGCAGCTCAATATCGCCAAACCATGCCGGGTTTACACCTAATACAGCTCCTTCCAAGCGGTCTCTATCCAGAGCTTGGCGGATCTGCTCTTTTGTTAAAAGCACCAGCTCATATTTTATATTTGGCTGAAACTCATTCAGCAAATTGACGATATCAAAATACAGGCCTTTTTTAGCAGTTAAGCTCTCTATATAAGGCGGCTTATCATGATATGTATACAGATTGAGTCGTTCAGGTTGCGCCCCCATCACTTTTAATGACGTCAAGACAACCCCACACAGCAAAAGTATCTTTAGCAACATAAACTCTAATAATGACTAAACGGTTCTAAGATTAAATTTATCTTGTCGCCGTTCAGTCATCAAGTTTTAAACAATAAAGTTAGCTGCAATTCCCCTCATTATACTTAACAAGTAGCGTTGCGCCCTGATGGGTACCGGATACTTTGAGATACCCCCAGTACTGACTTTGCCCAGATAAGTTGATGCACTCCCCATTGCCCTCATTTGTCGAACGAGCTTCCACATTTGACTCATTTGGCCAACCTTGATTGCTATATTCTAAACTAAGGTCTCCACTGCCATGCGCAGTTTCAATACTAATTGAGCCTTGTCCTTGAACATTCTCCAAGCTAAACCACAGTGACTCTTGGCTTGCCATACAAATTGGTGTGCCCGCTGTCACTCTTCCACCAGATAAACCGCCTTGAGTTTTACATACATCTGGTAGAGTTGCACTAGGCCCTGTGAAATCGGCAACTAATGTGACGTTGTCAAATGCATTGTAACCACGCAACATAACGAAGTAGTCACCACTTACTGGCAGTGCAATGTCGCAGCGCTCAGCATTGCCGCCGACATATGGACGACAGTCATAGTCATTCAGTGTGGGGAGTTGCCCATGTCTAACATAAAGATCTGCATCACCAGTTCCTCCAGACATTGCCACTGACAGATCCGTCGCACCAGCAGGTAGGTTAATCTTGAAGTATTTTAACGCATCTTGCTGTCCAGCTACCGAAACTGCCTGTGCCTTTTGTAATACAACGACTTCATCACCGCTTTGAGATACTGAAACGGTAGTCGATGCACTGGTTTGCGCACCTTGCGGATCACTCACTGTTAGTGAAACATTGAAAGTTCCTGCACTACGATAGCTATGTCGTGGGTTTGCATCCGTACTTTGATTACCATCACCAAACTGCCACAAGTAAGACAGAGCTTGACCTTCCGGATCGGAACTACCTTGGCTACTAAATACTACGTCACTGCCGACGCTTCCAGAATAAGGACCATTGATTGATACAATCGGCGCTTTGTTGTCACTACCCCCAGCGAGCTCCTGCGTCCACTGCGTAAACTCTTGATCATAACGCTGTGCCCACTCATCAACGGTGGCTTTGTAACCTGACCAATTTCCCTGCCGAGTTTGAGAGAGCATGACTTTGAGCTCTTCAAAGTGCCGTTCGAACATAAAGCGGACAGCCAGATAACCCCAGCGATAGATCCTATCCTGATCGAACCCAGCATACGTGGTCGCAAAAATTTCATTCAATCGATAAGTGCTGCCATCTTTAATGGTATCAATGGCCGCTTGATTGTCATTTAAGTTAGCAACATATTCAGCCACCCCTTCACTCCACCACACGATGGCTTCTGTTGGCGCATTGAAATCTCCATATAAATCAAATCGGCCATCAAGATAGTGAACATACTCGTGCTCTAGATTCCATACAAAGTGATCCGCTTTTGCATAGCTCGCTTCATAGGCTACAAAGTTTGCTTGGTTGCCGACTTTACTCGGATCACCTTCGAGATACATACCGCCATTATTGGTGTCTATTTTAAATATCGCTTTGGCGTATTTGCCATAATCACCACTGCTATCAAAAATATTAACTTGCAGCATGGTGTTATTGTCATCGGCTACAGGGATTTGATTGGTAGCTAACATGTTATGAAAGCGGGTCTCTTCTAACGCCATTGTTTGGCAAGCCGAAAGATGTTGCCCCGGTGTCATATTTTGTGATCTAATCCTTATCGTGGGGCTACATTGATGAGTTTGAGACAGCGCCTTTTCCGTCAGTGCTTGTTCAAAATTACATATGCCAAACGTTTCACAATCCGCATAGTAAGTGGCGACATCGGCAGCTGCCAACCATATACCATCACCGTAGCCAAAACTTTGGTAACGGCTAAAAAGCCCTTTTAGAGCAGTATCGATAAGCGGTTGTATAGGCGCATTCTTGTAAGTTTTTAGTCTCGCCAGCTCGCTGGCTGAGTTTACTATCAAGTATTCTGCGTCTGAACCAATCATCCAACTTTGCTTAGTAAATGCTTCTAACGTTGCGACTAGATCGGTATCCGATTGCACCAATGTCACAAATTCATTGTTCCATTGGCCTCGATAAAGAATGGTAAATACTCCATTTACCGCACTACGCATATGCCACTTGTCCGCATAACTCTGGTCCCATTTTTTTAACCAAGATTTTACAACAGGTAGGTAAATGTCTTGCATTTCTGACGAGTCCATTGTGGTGATGACTTCTTTGAGCACCTCACCGTGGGCATCAGAATTGTTATAAAAGTGCTGATTATTAACAAAACCGTCTATGGCACTGCGCACAACCGCCTTTAACTCAGCGCCAAAACTGACTGAATCATTGTAAAACTCAACATAGTACCCTGCTCGAATAAAGAGAAATAACGCTTCAAGTTCCGCACTGCCGTTGCCATCGTAGTTAGCAGCCAATGACTTTGCATATTGTGCAGCTGCGCTCATTTTAGCTGTGGTAAATACAGATGTTTGAATCGTACTGGAGGCACTAAATAATTCATTGACGCAACTTGCACCTTGTTGCACTACTGCTGCTGCAATATCACCAGCACCAGCCTGCGCGAGTTGATTAATATCGCATTGAAGTACAGCGACATTGCTCGCAGATACCATCATAGGTGTTGTTAAAATAGTTTGTGTGCTATGCCTATATTCAGTTTGCGCCGTTGGTGAGTCATCACGATGCTGTGACTTATGCTCGTCACCATGGCTTAATTGAATTGGCTGTGATGTTGTCAATGGTTTAAACGTACGCTGTGCAGCGTCATGAGCATGTATTTGTAAACTACATGCCAACAGCGGCATTGATAAAGCAATTGCTTTTAGTTTCATAATATTACCTTTTTATGTGTGTATCCAAACCCGCTAACCGGGAACACTTTTTTAACATAAACGCAATATTGCATACAATATATTTTATATATTATTATTTCATAAACAGCGTATTAAATTCTTTATTTTGGTATTTAGAAAACTGAATTATTCTTCAAAAGACACGTGTTTTAGCATCGATGTTACTCAGCTAAAACAGGTTAAACGAGGAGTTTATAAACACATATCAGCCCAATAGGTATGCGATGTTAAGTTGGACAAATTACTGCGTCATTGAGTTATCTATATATTGAATATGAACAATACCTTGGTTTCGCATGGTGACAAGCAAAGTCTGCTTTTCTAGCCGCAATGGGTAGTCACCATCAGGTAAATTTCTTTTAGTCAGATTATTTAACCCTGTAATTAAACCATAGGTATCAAATGAAGTGCTCTCAGAGGTATTCGCTTGTCCGCGATTTTTTAAATAGTCGACTCCTTTATCGACACACCCATCCACCACGGATTTAGCTATTTTTCTACTAGCTTCATTCTTCAAAGCTTTAAAAAATAATGATTTAAATATAGTTACAATCATAATTGCGCCCTAGCACTGAAACTTAACTTCATTGTGACATATGAAATTATTACACTCCATTACAGCTTAAATTTAAGCACTTTTTTGATTGAAGATCCGTCACGAATTGGATACAAATCGTATCTAAATGTGTTTTTGAATACATTCGCTACAATCTAGAGCAATGTGACCTTGATATCACGCCATTTTTTTTTATCACAAAGCGGATCACCGTCAAGTTTCATATAATGTGCAGCGCCGCCTTCAGTATTAAAACTAGCTATTTTTGCATGCCATGCGGCACCGTGGGTAACGGCCCTAAGCGCTTCTGTTGGAGTAATACATTGTCCAGGGTCAAGTGTCCGCTCATCACAAGAGTAGTTGTGGGGCATAGCCTCAATGTCACGCTCTGTTGCTATCTCTGCTAGCCGGAGAGGGCTAACAGGCTCTCGAGGAAAGTCACTGTGTAAGCACAAATTACTGCCGTTGCGTAAAATACTGCTACAGGGCACAAATAGCTCGTCATAGTGATAGTCATGTACCCATTTATACCCACACGTGGCTAAGCGACCCACCGTCAGAGCGACGGAAGTGGTCTTATTCAAACGCGTTAACTGGGGAGTCTTCATCACCTCACAGTGATCCAAGCGAGCCAATTCATCTATGTAACTTTGATATGTATAGTAAGCTGAAAAAGCCCGCTGAGAGGGCTCATTCGATACCAGGTTTTTGAACAAGAGATCAACAAAGTGGCTTTGTAGTGCCACTTCAAAGTGACTCACACCTTGTTTACGCCCAAGTTCAACTATGGCACCGAATGTTTCTGGCAAAGCGGTCAAATGCCATAATAACTCTTTTTCACTGAATGCCCACGGCAACATAGACATTCCCTCAGCGTTGACGTAGCCATGCTTGTTTATTGAATCAATAAAGCTCTTGAACGAAGGTGAGTGACCAATCGCACTTTGCCTGATTTGGTTGATTAGCGCAGAATTGACAAAAGCCACTGAAAAGTTATTGCTAACAATACAAACTGGACGACCCAAATCAAGCGCATCAAGCGCCGCTACATTCAGCTCCCCCAAAGGCTTGCCCCAATTAAGCAAATATGGATCTAAACCAAAGCAGAATAAGCAGTCATGTTTGTCTAAACTGCAATTTAAGTAATCAAGCGCGTTGTGTACATAATCTAAGTTATAATCTTGGAGTACCCGCTTTGCACTGCCACACAAGCCAAATAAACCAAGATCTGCATAATGTCGACACAATGCAGACTCCACAAGATAACAGTGCACGTTAACGCAACTCGGCGCAATGGCTTCCCCGGGCGGCAACCGATGCAGTCTCACCATCGCCGAATGAGATTTAGCACTGCCATAAACATCAGCAAATGAGCCAAAACCCAGTAATTGACCATTATAGATAGAGATTGCCTCAACCGTGTTTAAAACCTCTGAAAACTCTCGATATATGACGCTGCCATGGCGAGCGTCGTAAATATCAATATAGGGACCAGATTCAACGTGGGCACAGACGTTATCATAAGATTGAATTAGAGACGGTGTGTATTTATCCGCAAGTCGATTAAGCCATGTCTGAATAAATGAGCTTTCCATCGGGTGATTTTGCAACATGGGGTTGAGAAAGTGCATTGTAGGCTCACTCCTAGTGTCATTTATTGACAGGCTCAACATGGAATTTCGGCTAATACGCTTGTCTATGCGTGCTTAATTGCTTTAGGCTAGCCAACTGTATGAATAAAGAACATTACACCTTATTACAGTCCCAAGTGTAAGCTATACACCTCAATGCAATATCTTTGACGATAAACTCAGCATACTTTCGCAATTACTCCTTCAAACTACTTCATGTCACACTTAGGCGTGTGCGCAAGGTCACTTTTGCTGTACACTAGACGAAAATCAAAAGTGTCCTTTATTCGTTAACTTAATCAATTACTTGGAAGTAAAATGGCAAATTTTTCTACTCACCTTAAAGCATCGACTGTAGTGAGTGCGACTTTGAGCTCTGTGTTGCTTAGTATGGGAGAGATCAATGGTTTTGGGGCACTTGGACTGTTCATCGTTGGTGCACTTGCAGGTCTATTGCCCGATCTTGATTCAGACAAATCCAGATCCTTGAATAGTCTGTTTAGCGTATTTGCAATTTTGGTTGCTGGTATCCTTATACTCAATTACAAATTTAGTTCGGTGACTGAAACGTGGTTAGTAGGATTGCTGGTCTACGTCACCTTTATGTATCTCATAAAACCCATTTTTGAACACTTTACGGTCCATCGAGCAACACTGCATTCAATATCTGCCGTTGTGATGTTTAGTTTGCTTACATTTCACGGCTCTATTCTGTTCGGTACCTCATTACACACCGCATTGTTGACCAGCATTTTTGTATGCACGGGTGCGCTAACACACCTGATCTTAGATGAGTGCTATAGCGTCGACATTGACAATAAAGAGCTCAAGGCTTCTTTTGGCACGGCAATGAAACTGCTCGATTTAAGGTACCCTATTACCTCCTTGTCACAGGTCGCTGTGTCAGCTGGCTGTATTTACTTTGCTATGCCTTATTTTGCAGACATTACATCACTGCTCATTGACTGGTCAGATAAACTGCAAGCACTCAGCTTTTTTCCTGACTTAGAAAATCTATCTTGGCCTAAACTGTTTTCTTAGTCGCCGCATTGCTGCCAAAGGCCCTGTAAATGAGGTCTATGCAAACTTTACTGTACATTTGAATTCGGCGTAGTAATTTCGTATACATGCCAATTTGTGGTAAGTTACGCCCTCAAAATTATTCGTTACCTTAAATAAAGGATATCCGATGGCTGAGTTTTTTAACCAAATCAGCGGCCTGTTGTGGGGACATATTCTTATATATCTACTCATCGCAGCTGGTGTTTTCTTTACAATACGACTTGGGTTTATTCAATTTGCCCAGTTTCCACACATGATCAAAGTCATGGCCAATAGCCGAAATAACGCAGGCGAAGGGATCTCCTCTTTCCAAGCCTTTTGTACATCACTCGCAGCACGTGTTGGCACTGGTAATATGGCGGGCGTTGCTGTTGCACTCTATTTAGGCGGCGCTGGCGCAATCTTTTGGATGTGGTTAATTGCACTCATTGGTATGGCGACCAGCTTTGCTGAAAGTGCACTAGCTCAGCTTTATAAAATCAAAGATGAAGAGGGTAACTACCGCGGTGGCCCTGCTTATTATATGCAATACGGCCTTAACAAGCGTTGGATGGGGATCTTGTTCTCACTCTGTCTTATCCTAGCTTTTGGCTTAGTATTTAACGCAGTACAATCAAATTCCATTGCAGCAGCTTTTGAAGTGGCATTCGATGTACCTAAGTATGTAATGGGTATTTTGCTGGTTATTGGCTCTGCTGTCATCATTTTTGGTGGCCTTAAAACCATCGCTCGTTTTGCTGAGCTTGTTGTGCCATTTATGGCATTGGCTTACTTGATGGTGGCACTTTATGTTTGCTTCAGCAATTTTGAGTTGCTCCCAGAAGTATTTATGCAGGTCATCAATAGCGCCTTTGGACTCGAGCAAGCCGCTGGTGGTGCAGTAGGCTACGCAGTCATGCAGGCGATGATCCAAGGTATTAAACGCGGCTTATTCTCTAATGAAGCAGGTATGGGTAGCGCCGCAAATGCTGCGGCCAGTGCAACGCCTAACCCAAACCACCCAGCATCACAAGGCTATGTACAAATGCTTGGTGTATTCGTAGATACCATTGTTATATGTAGTGCGACGGCGGCACTGGTTTTACTTTCAAACCAGCTTGTGCCCGACTCAGGCGTAACTGGTATTGCGCTTACACAGGCCGCGTTGGTTGAACACGTAGGTGAATGGGGTGCAATCTTCATCGCAGTGGCTATTTTCTTCTTCGCATTTACGTCTATCGTGGCAAATTACAGTTACGCTGAAACCAACTTGATGTTCTTACAAGAGAACAAAATGGCGATGATGGTGTTCCGTATTTGTGTGTTAGGCATGGTGATGTTTGGTGCCGTAGGTGAACTAGGCCTTATTTGGACACTTGCAGATATCTCTATGGGCCTAATGGCCATTGTTAACGTCGCTGCGCTATTTATGCTATCTGGCATTGTTATTTGGCTTGCCAAAGACTATAGGGCACAGCTAAAAGAAGGCAAAACGCCTAAGTTTGACCCTAGTAGTCGACCAGAGATAGCTAAAACCCTACCTAAAGGAATTTGGCGCAATTAATATTTGCTCTTTAAAAAAAGCGGCGGTCAATCTGCCGCTTTTTTGATTTCCCCGCATTCCCTCACTGTTTCAATCACAACGTCTCAGCTGCCATTTATGAAAGCCAACCACCAACTCCATTACTATTCGGTGAATAACAACAATTGTTATAGTATAACATTTCAAATATACTAGAGCGCAATCGTCACTCTAATGAGCATAATTTGGAGCAAGCAATGCAAAGTAACAAAGAGCCGATCACCGCGATCCCAACCAACATCATCACTGGCTTTTTGGGTGTAGGCAAAACATCTGCCATCACACATCTTCTTAGTCACAAACCCGAAAACGAGAGGTGGGCTATTCTTGTTAACGAGTTTGGAGAAATTGGTATTGATGGCAACTTACTTAGCAAACCAAAAGATCAACAAGTGTTTATCCGAGAAGTCCCCGGCGGTTGCATGTGCTGTGCATCGGGCTTACCGATGCAAATTGCCCTGAATCAATTGCTCAAAGAAGCCAACCCACACAGGTTACTTATTGAACCAACGGGGCTTGGGCACCCTGTAGAAGTGTTACAGTTGCTGTCTAATCACTATTACCAGCAACTACTCAGCCTCGAAAAAGTTATCACGCTAGTCGATGCTCGCAATCTAGAAGACAAACGATTCACAGATCATCCTACTTTTAATCAGCAAATCTCTATCTCAGACGTGATTGTTGGTAATAAACTAGATTTGTACAACGCACACCATAAAACAACCCTTGAGAACTATTTAGCAGACAAAAACTTTAACGACAAAACGGTGCAGTTTTGTTCGCATGGTCAGTTAGACCCTCGGTGGTTGAGTGGTAAAACGCAAAATACTACCAAGCCGCCCTGCCACCACCATCATCATCACCAAACAGATTCATCTCGTGATATTAATGCTGAACCGTTTCCAGAAGAGGGGTTTCTTAGCGCCCAAAATGAGGGAGAAGGCTTCGCAAGCGTTGGATGGCGATTCGCACCGGATCAAATTTTTGACCGAGCTAAGTTACGCACATTTATCACAGGTGTAGATGCTTTGCGATTAAAAGCCGTGTTTATCACAGCACAAGGCATTTTTGGTTATAACAAAACCGCTGATGGCACAACGGAAATCGAGTTGGATGAATGTAGCGAAAGCCGCATCGAAGTTATCGGCAATCGTATTTGTCCAGATATAGAGGCCACTCTACTTGATTGCTTGGCGTCCCATCGCTAATTGCTTAACAACAACACCGTATTAAATTATTTTTAACCAATTTTACAAGGCATGTTAAGGAGGGACAACACGACATAAATCACAAACACAGCTGTAAAACAGCTTTTTAGTAAGCGGATCAAAGAAAGAAAACAAAATGAAAACAAACACATCAATCCTGATTGCCACCTTTGCAACACTGATTTTTTCCAGTGTGGTAAGTGCATCAGCAATTAATCAAACGAAAGGGGACTTCGAAGACAAGTTCCGTCAATTAGATGAAGTATTGCCTACACCAAACGTGTATCGTAATGCAGCGGGAGAGCCTGGGCAGCAGTACTGGCAACAAAAGGTCGATTACAAAATCAAGGTGTCACTAGATGAACAAAAGCGTCGTCTAACTGGCCATGAGAAAATCACCTATCATAATAACTCCCCCTATCGATTAAAGTACCTGTGGGTGCAACTTGATCAAAACATCTTTAAAGATGATTCGATAGCAAATATGGCCAATAATTTCGGCGGTGTTGGTCGACGAGGACCTTACACTAAGCCGGGCAACGAAAACAAACCTGCAAAAATCAGCCTTGGCGAACTAAGACGCCAGCAGTTTATGGCTGACAATGAATTAGGTTATGAAATTAGCGCTGTGACTGATCACCGAGGCAAAAAGTTGAGCTTTACACTCGTTGGTACACAAATGCGTATCGACTTGCCCAAACCGCTCAAGTCAGGAGACTCGGTAAAATTTGCCATTGATTTCGCATTTAACATTGTCGAAGAAGATGCCGTATCTGCGCGTTCTGGCTATGAGCACTTTGCCGATGATCCGCGCCCCGGTGGCAACGATATTTACCTCTTAGCGCAGTGGTTTCCAAGACTACACGCCTATACCGACTACGAAGCCTGGACAAATAAAGAGTTTTTAGGTCGAGGTGAGTTCACCTTAGAATTTGGTGACTACGAAGTTGAGATTGATGTACCTGCCGATCACATCGTCAGTGCAACAGGTGTTTTAACCAATGCCAAACAGGTACTAACAAAAACTCAGCGCAAGCGCCTCAAAGAAGCAGAAACAGCTAAACGTCCAGTGTTTATTGTCACAGAAGAAGAAGCACTAGAAAACGAAAAAGAAGGTACCAACAAACGCAAGACGTGGAAGTTCAAAGCCGAAAACGTGCGTGACTTTGCATGGGCATCATCACGTAAGTTTATGTGGGATGCACGCGGCTACCAGCAAGGTGGTGAAGAGATGCCAATGGTGATGGCCATGTCTTTTTATCCAAAAGAAGGGGGCGACCTTTGGAAGAAGTATTCAACCGAGTCCGTGATCCATACCATGGAAGTATATTCACGCTTTTCTTTTGACTACCCCTACCCCACAGCGCAATCTGTAAACGGCCCGGTTGGTGGCATGGAATACCCAATGATCACCTTCAATGGTCCACGTACAGAGCTGCAAGACGATGGCACTCGTACCTACTCTCAAGCAGAGAAACGCTTCCTTATTGGCGTTGTGATCCACGAAATAGGTCACATCTACTTCCCAATGATTGTTAACTCCGACGAGCGCCAGTGGACGTGGATGGACGAAGGTCTCAATAGCTTCCTAGATGGTGTCGCGGGACGTGAGTGGGATCCAAACATTCCATGGGGTGTAGAGCCAAGAGATATTGTTGGATATATGAAGTCCGAGAACCAAGTTCCGATTATGACTCAATCTGACAGCGTATTAAATTTAGGCCCTAATGCCTACACTAAACCAGCTGCGGCTTTGAATATTTTACGCGAAGTCATACTTGGTCGTGAGCTATTTGATTTTGCTTTCAAAGAGTTCTCTGAGCGCTGGCGATTTAAGCGCCCTACCCCTTCTGACTTTTTCCGCACCATGGAAGAAGCCTCGGGCGTTGATCTAGATTGGTTCTGGCGCGGTTGGTTCTACTCGACTGATCATGTTGATATTTCAATCGACAAGGTATATCAAATGCGCTTAGATACCCACGACCCTGATATCGACTTTTCGCGTCAGCGACAGTTTGAGAACGATAAACCATCTTCGTTGTTCGTTGAGCGCAACAAAGCCGAGGGCAAAAAACTATGGGTTGAAATAAACCCTGATATCAGAGACTTTTATGACGACAATGACCGCTTTACCGTAACCAATAAAGAGCGCAATGAGTACAAAGAATTTCTCGATTCTTTAAAGCCTTGGGAGCGTAAAACACTCTCTCGTGCTTTAGAAGAAGACAAAAACTACTACGTACTTGAGTTTTCAAATATAGGTGGCTTGGTGATGCCAATCCTGCTTGAACTCACTTATGAAGACGGCAGTAAAGAGAGCCAGTATATCCCGGCAGAGATTTGGCGCAGAACCCCTAAACATGTTCGAAAGCTGATTGTCACAGACAAAAATAAGGTGCTGACACAAGTTGTTGTCGACCCTGGTTGGGAAACTGCCGACGTTGATGTAGAAAATAACCATTACCCGCGTCGCATTATTCCTTCTCGTGTAGAGGCCTACAAAAAAGAAAAAAGCACAGCCAAAGTGAAGCGCGATATTATGCAAGATATCAAAACTGAACTAAAAAGTGATGAAAAAGAAGAGGATAAATAATGATTAAGTATCTTCAACTGATCATCACAGCCGCTGCTCTGCTGCTCAGTACAGGTGTCTTCGCACATCAACAAAAGGCCGCGGAAACAACCGTTTTATTCAACAAAAACTCTGGGCAATTGGAGATCATGCATCGCTTTTATCTGCATGATACCGAGCATGCCGTGCAATCGTTGTTTGATAAAAAAGCTGATATCCTCAATGCCAAAAAAACACAGCAGCAGTTTGCTGATTACGTCGCTAAGCATTTTCAACTGAAAACACTGAGTGACAAAAATATCAGCTTAACTAATGTAGGTTTTGAAGTAGAGGGTAAGTTTTTTTGGGTCTACCAAGAAACCCAGATACCAAGCGCAGTGACTGGCATAAAAATGTATAACGGCTCGTTACGCGACTTGTGGCCTGCACAGGTCAACATGGTAAACGTTGAGGGGAAAGGCAAAGTCCGTACTTTGTACTTTAGCCGCGACGACGAGTGGCTTGTAGCGCGTTTTTAAGTTGCTGTTGACACGATAAAGATTAGGGAGCCTCCCGCCAGGTTGCTCCCTATTTTTATATTATCTAACAAATATATATGTTGTTTGCTCTACGGCAATACCAGCTACGTTGCCAGCTTTGTACACGCCACCTGCATATGCATAGATATTGTGGTAGTTAAGCATCGAATAGTCTGAGCCGGATCCACTACAACCTGATGCTTCATGCCAGAAGAGTCTAAACTGATGCTCGCCCGTCATACCATGATTTCGACCCAATGTATCTTGCAATGGAATACAACTCGCATTATTTAGCACTGCAATATCAGCGATAGCAAACACACCCACATCACGCATTGTGATCATCATTTCTTGGCTGTTGTTTTTATAATGAACCCACTGTGGATCCGTTAAGTGGTAGTTGTCATCAAACGATGTAATGTTTTGTGTTGCCGTGAAAAGTACTTCAAAGTTGTGAATATGGTTGTAAGCTTTACCCGGCACATAACGGATACCCATTAAGGTCCAACCGCCGCCTTCCATTTCCATGTCACAGAAAGTAGTAAACTCAGGCAAGCCGCCAGCCCCATCCGGATCTAGTGTGTAGTAGCCAGATTGTGAAGCTGGGTCTTTATCTAAAATTGCCTTACAACTCGTGTTGCCAAACGCTGGTTGAACATTTTTATTTGCACGGATTGTGGCCGTATCACCCCCAATCGACGTAATATCTTGAGCGAATAAATGGCCATTAATATCAAGCACGTTAATCACTTCATGTACATGTTCAAGCTCTGCATCACGAGACTGCTCCTCTTGTAAAAACAGCTCATGGCTTTCAAACTGCACTGGTAGTTCATCCACTTTAATCTGGTTAAGTTTATACACTTCACCTGTATCCAAATTACCAGACTTACTTGGTGCATAAATCGCTAAATATGAAACAGTTTGATTATTGCGCGTATTTGCGCTAGTTTGCAGCTCTTGAAACTGAACCTTGGCATTAAAACCAATTTGATTGACACTGCTTGCTCGGGCAACATACGCAAACCCACCATTGTCAGACTGAGGACTTAAAAATAAGTAAGGGACTTGGTCGTACTGCTGTGCAAAATTAAAAGTTTGGCTAGCCGTACTCAAATTGACCGTACCCACTTCCCAGATTGAACCGTCTTGCATCGTGTGCGTACCAACACTCATAGTAAGTGTCGATATCGTCTCATCTGCGTGAGCGCCATCTAGGTACTCCCACTCCTTAAAGCTTATTGTAAATGTACCATCCTGATTATTTTGCAGTGCTACCGCACCAGGTTGTTGATCAAGATTGCTAGCTACCCCTGCAATCACAACTTCATTCGCAGCAGCATTAACAATAGTACCATTGCTATTTGCGGTGTTCTCAACCAGAACAGTAGCACTGGCCGAACATACTGCGAGTATAGGTGCCATCAGCAAAGCTTGTTTTAACATATCTTTTCCTTTTATATTTGGGTATTTAAGCCGTTTCTTCAGCCTTTTTCTCGACCGCATTCTAACAAAGCCAGTGACCTTGACATATATAAATTGGAATAAGCTATTGAATTATCCTTAAAATTAGGATTATTGTATTAGAAAAATATGGGAGTTGCTTGAAACGCCAACGGTCAGTTAAATGAATGTGAGTACTAACTCAGTTTCAAACTGGAATATCGCAATCACGCGAGCAACACATGAATCCGATAATCTCATTGATAATAAAGCAACCTAAAATAGACTTTGAATTGCGCAATTTTCGTATTGTGATGATTTAATGTCCAAACAAACCAATTAGTTATTGCCTTTTCAAATAAAATCATTATAGTGACAAACCAAGTCGGCATATAGCGCAGCTTGGTAGCGCACTGTCATGGGGTGTCAGGGGTCGCAGGTTCAAATCCTGCTATGCCGACCAGCTTTCCTCTCCCTATTCAATTACTTATCTTTTTGCTTTCAATATTCAGCTTCTTTGATTTTTAATTTTTCTCCAAACATTTATAGCATCATGATTGTTTTCTACGTTTAAGCTCGTTTTTGTGGGTTAACTTTTGGACACAGCCAATAGTTGCAATGAGTTGTCAGTTTTTCAATATTGTTGGAACATTAGCTTGGTAGTCCATCGAGATCTGCTACGTACCAGGCTCAGTCATCTACAGCTTTGATTTCAAATCATTGACTCTGACCCCTTTGATTGCTGACCCCTTTGATTGCAAAGGTGACTATGATAAGGCCATTGCCTACTTTGAGTTGGCACTAGCTCAAAATCAAAAATTGCTTGGAAAGGAGCACCCCAGTACAAAAGTAGCAGCAAAGAATTTAGAATATGCCAAAGAGCTAGCAATGACGCAGCAAAAAGCTTCAAAAGGGTTATAACGCAAGCAAAATAATATTCTATATACCCTTTTTAAGGCCTGCTAGAATCGGACTTTGTTTACAAAACAAACTTAAAACAAAAACTGTAGGCCCAGATATACTATTCAACCACCCTGCTCTAGCTTAGGCAATCAGCAAATGAAGTAGCATCTATATCCGCTGCTAGCTTGGAGCCTAACAAACGTCATTAAATGCGTTACACGGTTTTTACTCACTAGTTTGCGGTTGCCTTTTTGTTGAAGCCATAGATTTTGAATGTTCGCCTGTTCACTCGCTTAAGATCCACCTCTAAGCGTTTTACTTCATCACTTTCTGTGTGTTTGCTCGAATGTTCCTGCCTTGTTAACCCTGCTTTGGAGTGTTCTATCCGTAATACCAGCATATGGGTAGCACCTTTATTTAATTAACCATTGCCAACGAATCTACACACATCTTCGTCATTAAATTACTGGCATATTTTTCTCATAAAACCGATTTTTCTAACTCATTCCCCAAACCAAATGTATCTACTCATTAAGCGGAATTACTCTTCATAAATAGAGTGAAAAACTCGTTTTATTTAGAATAACCCTTGTATCTCGATGTCAAAAATACAATTAATTTACCAACACAAACTCGAACACAATGAAATATAAAATTTACAAAAAGAACAATTATTAACCACAATTAATGCCACTTGAAAGCATACCAACCCAACTAATAATTGACGCTTGAAGTATGAATAATTTTATAAATTACAAAAAATAAATAAATTTAAAATTATTGCTTTTAAGTTAATGCCAGTACAAATAAAATAACCTATGGGAAACACCCATTAACCAAAGAATCAACATAAACCAATATGTGAAATTACTGTATGAATCGAGTCATATTTATTATATCTGCATGGTTGTATGCGAGCGTGACGCACGCAAATACCTTGTCTAACTTAGACAGCATGTATGCAATTACTCCCGAGGGTACTTCATCTACTGTTAACTTAACACTTACTAATCTTAATAAGCCTCTAATTATCTATAATGGTGATGCTAAACGAGACATGTTTCATCTCAAGTTCTCTGGCAGCATTAATATCAACTCAAAAATAGAAGTTTTAGGTCACCCTGCAAACCTGTTAATTACTTCGGCGAATAAGGTTACTTGTACAAATTGTAACTTCGAAAACGCAAAGCGAATTAGTATTTCTTCAGGTTCATTTTACTCAAATAGAATAGTCGCCAGTCAAAGTGGTCAAATTGACATCAAAACGTTAAATGCCAGAGGTGCTCAATCCCTCGAGCTTTATACAGATAATCTGATTACGTCAAGTAATACTCGTGTCGATATCAATTTAAAAGCTCTAAATCATAAAAACGAATACCTCATTATGGATGAATCAGGAGATATTGAGGTGGGCACAGGTGGTATTTCCCTTTATTTAGGGGGATATAGCGTCAATTATTCTGACGGTAAAATAACAGGCCCTAGCCTTCAAATGCTGCCATACAACTCAAGAACTTATAATGCAACGATAAACGGTCAATACAAAAGTGCTGGCTTTTCAGTTGCAACAAATAAGAACCTCACCATTGCAAGTAATACCAATATAAACACAGTAACCGAAGCGCTATCTTCTAGTAACTCAGACAATGGCTTGTTTGTCCCTAGTGAAGGCATTGCTATTTCACACATTGGCAAGCTCTCTGTGGGTGACCCATTTAATTTTGAGCCACGAGGGGTAGAACTACAAAGCGCAGCAATAGAAGACACTCAATCCTGGGGTCATGGTCGTGGCTTTTTCGTAAATCCAAATATTGTCAACTACGGTAAACTATACTCTGATGAAAACCTTAAGTTAGTTTCTCTATCACGTATCATTAACCAAGGTATCATATACTCGGGGGCCGCAGAGTTTATCTCTCGTTCTGGAGTAAGTAATTCAGGTCAAGTTGAAGCAACTGATATTAAAGTTTCAGGTTATTACTTTACAAACCAGAACAACATCAATGCTCGTACCCTCACCATAGAAACGCAAAAAGATATTGCCAACGGCTACGGTGGTATCATCAGAGCTAACTCACTTATATTGAAATCAAGAGAAGGAACTGTTGCAAATGGTACTCGTCGCAGTGGGCAGAACTTAACCTCGACACGTCCATTTTTGGAGTTAACCAGAGATCACGAAAACCTATCCCAGGGTATCTACCATAACTCTCAGGTTCAAAAGATAAAAGAAGTTAGCCATTCAAACCTGTCCGCTAAAATCTATGCCAACTCAATTCAAGTCGATGCACAAGCCTTTGAGAATATTAATTCATACAACATTCCAAGAGGTGCATCTGATTGGAGTTCAGGCATCAAGGTAAGCTCAGCAAGGTCTAACGATGTTGTGTTCCAAGCCGAGAACAAGCTTGAAATTAAAGCACCCAAGTACATATTAAACTCATCTGCAATTCTAAGCCTAAGCCAGTCTGGTGTCTTTGATATCAATAGTAATAAAGTATTTAACGAACGCTATAGATTAGATGTAGAGACAGGGTACTATTCGGGTGTCAGTTACACCAACGACTCTAAAACTGGCGTGATCTCATCAGAACAAGGGAGCCGCTCAAAAATCAACCACTACTCACCTCCTGGTCGAATCATCGTATTCGGTAAATTAAGAGTCAGTGATGGCACGCACAATGCTCGCTCGACACAAGAGTTCAACAATATGTTCTCTTATACAGAAGTATTTTCAAAAGCTTATTTCAATAATTTACAGCTTTCTTCAATTGGACTGCGTCTATCAAAAGACACGTATACGGCCACTTATGCTGACACTAAATATTGTCAAACAACTGGACGCTGCCGCTTCGAAAAAATAGATACTTTTGTAGAGTCTGAAACGCTGCTGTCTTTCCATGGCGGTGTATACGGCGTCAAAGAAGATCTGCCTTCGAGTAGTGATTTAAATGTGACAAATCTAGATGCACTGGGTACCGAAAAGAAAAATGAAGGTATCAAGTATATGAAAACATTTGAATATAACTATGGAATTGGCAACACTGCAATCGTCTCCTCTCAATCTACCAACGGCGATATTTTAACTTTTGTTGTGACTACCTGCCGCATGGTTATTCTGCCAGGCGATGGTGAAGTTTTACAGCCTGCGTGTAGTAATCAAACCCATACTGTGAACTTAAAAACTTTAGTAGATCAGAAGAATAAAGATAAAGACATCGATGGCACGAATTATACCGCAAGACAAATCGAAGACGCGCTGAACAAGCGTATTCAAGGTTATCTAAATACCCCTCCACCAAACACATTTGGCTCTCACTGGCTACCAACCTCTATTGTATTGACTGGTTATGAAATTAGTGCAGACAAGAAAGAGGTTAATTACTCATACCGTAAGTCTGGCTACAGTGCGATTGACGACATAGGAAAGCCTAGTGTTAAAGATTGTGAAACAAACAACAATACAATCGGCATAAATTGTAAGTTTGAAAGCGAGCATGTGTATACCTCTGTAGTGCTTGCAACCTTAATGAAGTGATAGGCTTGGAATTGCAAATATCATGAAAGAAAAAAACATAGAAAAAGAGTCTTGGGAACAAAAGGTTCCCATGTGGCAAAAAGTGACGGCCTGCCTCAACATATTCATGTTGTTAGGCCAGCTGATGCTCCCCACAATTGGTTGGGCAATCACCAATGAGCAAGTAGCTGCGGAATTGTCAAACCCACAATACACCCGCTCGTACGTTAACGATGGCTACTGGTACAAAAAGTCAGATTACGTTGAGGATAAGGTTAATACCTCAACCACACAAAACATTGGAACTTTCTTTAAGCGACTTAAAGATAATTACAAAGTGGCTTTACAGCCTCCTGTTATGATACCGATCCAAGTCCAAGGAATAACGGTAATTATTCCACATTACCCGCTGCAAGAAATGGTCGGTGACAACTTTGTACAGTCTCGCTTTATTCGCTCGCAAATATATAACGAACTAAATCGTAATTTGCTGATTGGATACACCAGTGAATCAAACCAAATAAATGATTTATATAATAAGGCATATGAATTCTCTAAAACAGGTGCCGCTAAATTTGGAGATGCCATATCACAGGCGCAAATTGATAAATTTGGCAAAAACTTTATTTGGCCTGAATCGAGAACAATCGGCTCAGTTAACGTGCTAGTACCAGTTGTACACTTAACTTCAAATACCATCAAAGCGCAAGAAGTCAATGGCCACCAAGTAGAGTTCCACGGCGAGAGCAATGAATTTAAATCAATCAATGTTGATACTGCTAACCTATACACGTACCGTAATGCGTTAATAAGATCTGTTGAAAACATTACTGTCACAGACGGCAGTATAATCGCAGATGGCGACTTAAACCTCTTAGCCGGTGGTACCGTTGCAAATCTGTCTAGTCACTTTTCTGCGTCGAAAAACGTTAAAATTTTCGCCAACAATTACGTACAGAAAACACTTGTTCATCGATATGAAACCCCCTACTCTCAAGGTACACGCCTAGGAAAAATTGCCAAGCTAGAAGGCAATAATATCTATATCAAAACCAGTAATGATATTGTGCTAGAAGGCGCTCAAATTTCAGGTAATAATATTGCACTCAATGCCGGAAACAACATCATTATTAAGTCGGCTAAAGAGACTTATGCTGGTAGTCAAACACGACCAGGTTACTCTGAAAACACGCAAACAGTTGAACATCTCGTATCTCGCCTAACCGCTGAAGACAGCATCAAACTGCTTGCTGGCGGTGTTGTCGAGCTTCATGCGGCAAAATTACACGCAGATAAAGGCGTCATCCAAATCCTCGCAAATAACGGGGTTTACATCGCAAATGAATTTAACGAATATCAACGCGATATGAACCGTAAGTGGGGGAAAACAACAGAAACAGAACAAGAGTTCGAAACCATTGCTATCCGCTCTGCATTGGATGCGGGTAAAGGTGTTCTCATTGCGTCTCAATATGGCGATATCACACTTAAAGCAACTGAAATCACGTCAACCGACGGCACTCACATCGATGCTCGCAATGGCAGAGTTAATCTTCTCATGGCGAAGCAGCAAGATCATTACTTTTACCACAAAATAAGGAAAGGTACTTGGAAAATCAAAACAGAGACTATCCAAGATACTGAAGATACAGCCGTATACAATGAAATCGTTGGTGGCGTAAAAATTAACGCAACACATGGCATCACTATTGAATTTGGGCAACAAGAAGGCCAGTCTGTCTCTAATATTGTCAATGGCTTTGCATCAAGTAAAAGCTTGAGCTGGATGTCTGATCTTTATAATGACCCTGAATATGCATGTCCTCCACAATCATTGACCTCAGCGCCGAGAAATATCAATCCTTATGCGTTTGAAGCAATAAAAGCTGATCCTGAGTTCAAGCAGTGTAACAGCATGCTAGATGTCGTGTATACCAAGCTTGAAAGGATCAAAAAGCATGAAACGACCAGTGCACTAAGCCCAGCAGCAATGGCAGTCATTGCGATAGCAGTTTCTGTTGCAATGGGACCAGCAGGTGCCGGAATTACAGGTTCTAATGGTGCTATAGCCACGGCTGTTGGTAAAGGTACTTTCTCGGCTGCGGCTTTATCAGCAGGTGCTGCAACGCTTACTACCCAAGCAGCTGTCAGCTTGGCAAATGGCGAAGGTATTGATGGTGCCATTAAGTCTATTACTGAAAGTGACAACTTGCGTTCGCTTGCGATTTCAATGGTCACCGCTGGTGTGATGCAGGAGTTAGATGGACTTGATTTCTTCGAGTACGATCCTAACGCTCCTCTTATGAGCACAGACACATTAATCTCTCTAGGCAATCAATCACTGCAAGTTGTTATCGAGTCTGCCGCAAAAGCGGGTATTGAGACCGCTATTTCAGGCGGCAGTATTGACGACCTATCAGATTCGTTTGTCAATGCACTCAAAGCAAGTGCTGTCAGCGCTCTAGGAGAAACTTTAACGGCCAATATAGAAAGCACCTCTTTGTCAACTGCTGCGAAATACATCGCGCACGCAGCAACAGGATGTTTACTCGCTAATGTCAATAGCCAACACTCTAACCGCTCTCAGCAATGTGCAGCAGGTGCCGCAGGTTCTGTAGCAGCTAAGTTTGTTGCAAGTCAATATGACCCTCAAGTTGACAAGCTCACAGCACAAGGTGAAGCGACAGCAGCTTGGGTAGAGAAGCATGTTGGTATAGATGCAACGCAAATGTCGCAGGAAGAACTGTATGCGTATATGAATACAGCACGCCTGACGCCTCAAGAAATTTATCAATGGGGTAGCATGAAACAAGCGATGAAAGAGCTTGGTGCAATTCAAGCGCAAAGTGCTGATTTAGCTAGATTAGCCGCGGGTCTTGCAGCTTTCGTCGCAAAAGGCTCAGCTGAAGTCATCAATAGAACGGCAAATCAAGGTACAGCCATCACTCGTTCAGCATTGATCAGAGAGATGTCACCTCAATACCAAAGAGCAACAGCATTACTTGCCGTGCTAGAGCATCACAATATTTTACTGCATGCTCGTGCACACCGCTTTACTGTAAAAGAAGCATTAGATGCAGGTGTACATATCCCGGACGCATTTAAAGGTGTTCACTATCAAAACATACCACTGACAGGCGCCGATCTAGAGTTACTGCAAGACATCGCCATAATGGATACTTTGCAAAACGGAACACCTGAACAAGTTGCTGAACTGACTAAGCAATATGGTGCATCTGTGGTGGCCAAATACAAATCTACCCAAGGGCAAATTATCCACTACGACTGGGGGGCACTGGCCAAGCGAGCACGAGACACAGATCCGTACACCGCCTTTAAACAAGCTAAAAAGGATATTTCAGATAAACAGTATGACACAGTACAAGGTATTACCGAGTTAAGAACGCTGTTTGATAGAAAGGAAGAAAACTATATAGCTTATGTTCCGCTGATTGATAGCTTGAGAAATTTCTCAAGTGCACCGCTTACAATGGTGTTTGGCGGGGTTAAATATGTTGGTCATTTGTTGAAGAAAAATAACATAGAGCAATATAAGAAAATTGATCTTGAATTAGAAAAAACCAATTTTGCGAAAGCTCTACAAGCAAAAGCAAAAGACTTGTTAAAGAACGGAGATGGTAAAACACCATTGCCTCATAACCGTAAGGCTATTTCTCAAGCATTTGCACCTGGTACCAATTTAGCTAAATCACCTGAGTTCTTTAACTTTACTGGGAAACCAAGTGAAGTTGGGAAAATGGTAAAAAAAGCTGAAACACATGTTGAATGGAAAGAAGTCAATAAAAGTATACTTGTCAAAGACCCTGAACAGTACGTGAAGTACATAGAAAAAGAGTTCTACAAAGGAGAGGAGCCACTGCACCCTATTATCAAGCAACGGATTTTAGATTACCTAAACACCGAGCTGAAAAAAGGCAATGGCATTGCTACGCAGGCTGGTGCCCCAGGGCTACACGCTGAAGTGCGAGCGGCAAATTGGTACTTGAACAATACATCCGCAACAGTCGAAGATATTACCCTTGCAACATACAAACTTTATGACAAAACGGGTAACCCGTTCCCTGCTTGTCAGAACTGTTCTGGTATACTGAAAGGGTTCAATATAATTACGGATTAAACACTATGATTAATAAAGGACATTTGCTCGTTATACATAACGCTTTAGTTGAGCAAAATGGTCTTTTACACTTTGATGGCACGCCGTTTAGCGGCGTTGCTATCTTTACCGAGAAAGGTAAAGTTGTGAAAAGACACTTTGTTGAAAAAGGTGTTATTGGCGATGTTTATCTAAGCCCTTTTTCTAAACAGGCGATAATCAATCAGCACCTCATAACCGATGAGTTAGTAGCAGAGCATATTGAGCCATTAATGGTCGAAGAAGACGTTTTTACGGGCACTCTGTATTCTCCACATCACAATGGCTGGGTCGAGTCAGAAAACGTCTATCGAGAGGGTATTTTAAGAGAAGGTATTTCATACCACATGAATACACCTCTTTATCATGAAGTGGCCATTGATACAGACAACACATCGCAAACATATGAGTTTTGTGAAAATGGCCATACTGTTTATTGGGATGTGGCGCCTTTTGATCACGAATTGGAACAAGAAACTGGAAGAATAACCTGTCAAAGTGATGATGATGAAAGCCTGACCGTGACATTGAGCCGATCTTTTTTAGATATCGTCGCGTTTCAAGAACAGGTTGTATTTCCCTCTATTCAATACTTAAGTTTAGACAATGGCATCAAGTTCTTTGATATAAACATTGATACTTTGTATTTGACTCAAATACCAGAACAATGCATGGAATTTGTGCATGACCTTTTCGCAAATCAACATATTAAATATGTGCATATTGACGGGTTTTGTGATGCTTGGTTAGAACCACTTAAGGTGGCCTATACCAGAGGGTTAAAAAAGCTGGATGTCAGATTCGATTGTAATATGGATAGCGCTGAATTACTTGCGTTTCGTGATACATACCTCCCAGACTTGGAAGTTATTCAGTAGCTGATTGCCCAATCAGTAATTTGGTTTCTACTGTACACTGACTAACAAACAAATAGGCTATACCAAAGCTTTATCGCTGGTATAGCCTATTCTTCTTTAACGATGTCAAAGTGCGTTCTTTAAATAACGATAAGAAATATCTGCTGCTAATTCACGTTGAGCTGACATGCACAGATTTACTTTTCGCTGTAGACACCTTTACTGTCCACGGACCTAATCTCCAAAAACCAATTTGTTGTTATCCAAGTCTCTAACGTAAGCTGAAAACTTAGGGCCTCGCTGTCTTGGCTCACCTTCACAAGTACCACCTAGCTCTATTGCTTTATTATAAAGCCGTGTCACCTCTGCAGCAGAGTCGACATTAAAACCCAACATAGTGCCATTGCCATTTGTTGCAACCTCGCCATCAAAAGGTGTGGCGACTGCAAAAGCCGAATCAGGATCATCGCCTTGCCAAAAGGTCATTCTGTTATTTGTAATTGTTTGTTTAAAAGGTGTCTGTTCAAATAGCGCATTATAAAAGCCCATCGCGGCTGCCATATCATTTGTACCGACTACGAAGTAGTTCATTTTCATCCCTAGATTCCTTTTACGACTTAATCAATTAGGCGGGAATGATAGATCAGCGCACTGACACCCAATGTCAGGAGCCTTGAAGTTGCAGTAAGACGAGAAAACTACGCTGCACCTTAGACAAACTGAGCATGTCTAACCCACTGTACCTCAGGCTAAAAACGGGTAAGTAAATAAGCAAAAGTGCAGCAGATTAAATACAAAGTGGATATATATGGGCACTAATATGTTATTGGTCTTTTGGTAACCATACGCACAACCAATGCCCAGTATCGTTGCAATTAAAGTATAGGCAAGGCCACCAGGAAAATGCACAACGCCAAACAGCACACCAGAGCAAAAGACCGTTAGCTTGTCACCAAGGTGATGATGTTTGAATGTATTTTTCATCTGCGTTTGTATAAATCCTCGAAAAAAAGCTTCCTCTGCGTAGCATGTTACAAACAAATTTGTGATTATCCACCCCACTAAAATTGGACTTAATTTAGGCTCCCACTCTACCAACCCTGACAATACGCCACCAGCTAACCCAGACACGATTGCCAAAGAGCTCAAAACAAACACCTTACCACTGTCTTTGCCCATTGACGTTCTGCCGCGAGGCACCACCAGCGCCAACAAAGCGATAGCAACCATTAGCTTGTCAAAGTTCAAATACTTTGAAAAAGGCACAGCATTGTTACTGACCATGTACGACTCAATCACTAACGGGTTGTTGAACCCTGGAAATGCATGAATAAAAAACAGAATTGAAAAAACGAAAATACCTATCCCTAGCAACCATTTGATCGCTTTGTGCTTGAAATGATTAAACCCGTAGCTCATTAAAAATAAGCTGGTGATACCAAAGGCCGCAATCATATTAATCACTTCAAAGTAGTAGCCAAGTAAGACTGACACACTAGCTAAACCAATAGCGGTACGGCGCATCAAAAAAGTGAGCGCTAAAAGGGCCAATAATGCTGGAAAGAAGGAAATAACAGTGCTTAGGGTAAGGGTTAGTCCAAACAGCTCAAAAGGTGAATTCATCTCAAACGCTACTTAACTTGTGCTATTGACACACAAGCGCATAAAAATGGTTAGTTGAGCGATATTGTACGTTAATTAATCCTATGAATTATATAAATTTTTAATATGGTTCTAGCCCAACTAAGCTGGGCTAGATCTTATTAGCAAATAATTTTAGTGGGACAAAACACAGGTGCGGTATGACATGCACCAAAGTCTTTGCTGTAAGCCGAAGCGCCACCACCGATTTGGCGTGTTTGCATGTTATTCAAATTTTTATTGCTGCTTAGTTTTTTTAAACTTACTTTGTTGAGCTTCATAATAATTCCTGTTGTTAATTTTCAACTTTTATCAAATAAACAAGCACGGCCTATTGCTGCGCTTGCCTGCATGACTGTGTTCAAAAAACATACACAATGCAAGCTAAAAAAGTTCACAATACATGCCAGAAGCTTTACATGTTTGTTTTATAAGTTATTTATTATATTGAAAATTTATCATAATACAGAAAAATGACAGCGCTAGACAACAATCTCACTTTTGTACTCATAATTGCAAGCAACAAGCATAAGATGCAAAAACTTAGGAGATGAGTAATTACTCAGCGTTATGATCTCTTCGCTATTGTCTTGCTTTAGCCCCCCACGACACAAATTAGCATCTTGTTTAAAAGTTATATTATGCAAATTGCTAACCGCGTATTGGAGCGCTCTTGTTGGAAACGTTTTTAACTAAAAAACGTGAATCAAAGATCCCTGTTTACATCACCAGATCAAACTGAGTATTTGCAACAACTTTACCATTAATTTGCAGTTCAACCTTGTGTATACCTGGGTAGTAGGTGCGAGTTGTAATCGCCTTGACAGCATGCTTCTTTGTAAGCTGTATCGACTCACCTGGATGAAGCTGAATTGACTTCCACTTGAATACTTTAGGAGACGTCGTGCCATTGGCTTTTTGATGATGCACAATATAATCTACTATCAAGGATTGCATCGCCGTACTATTACTTAGGATCTGAGCAGTCAGTTCGATATGAGCGCCAAAATTAAGCACAGGTGATGAAGTATTTAACGCTACCGATTGCAGTTTCACATCGCCATATCCAAACGCATTTAACGTCTTCATATGACCTTTTTTAATTAAGGTTCGACAGGCATGTTTGACCAATGCCTTTCGCTCCGCGCTGGCATTTTGAAGCCACGCTAAGGCGATGTCAGACACTCTATCTTGATGATCTTTAGCAATATCATTCAGATTGTTTGCTACAGATCGCCTAACATATTCGCTGGGATCGTCTTTCAATATTTCCAATAACTCAATCACAGGTTCAGGATCTACAATATACTGCTTTAATTGCAAGCCCCAAGGTAATCTCGGCCTACAACCTTCGCTTGCCAGCCGCCGTACATTGATATCCGAGTCAACAGCCCAGGTTTTCATCACTTCCAAGGTGCGCTCAGGCTCAGCAATTAAAAAATGCCGTATGGCGAATTCTGAGGTATTTCGCTTAGTCAGTTCTTTAAGTAAGTGCATCGAAAGCTCAAAATGGCCTTTACCTTTTGTGGCTACATAATCACTCATGGGGATGATTGCCCAACCAGAAATTCCATTCTCATTGCAAGCTGCCAGACTCCACTCCCCTTCAATTTGATCTCCTAAAGATCGCTCAATGATCTTCGCTGAGGCTTCAAACTCTTCTGGAAGATATACCTGCATCGCCTCGCAAATGCATTGACTGCGCTGCTTGAACTCTAGCTTATCTAAATCTCTTTCAATGTCATAAATGAAGTTTTCAGACTTAAAATCAGGGAATACACGGCGAAAATGAAACGCCATAAGACGAACAAGTTCTCGATCAAATACATTTTTAAATGGTTCTGGCATCTCGGTTTAATACTCAGCTGTGAAAATCGGCTCATTTATAGGCTAAACATAACATGTTATCCAATCTCAAAAAAATACCTATTCGACGCACTCTCAAATATGAAATTTATAAAAGATAAAAACCAACAAATAAATAATAAATACAATTGGTCTATCAAAAGCATTAACCCATTATCAGTTATTCCTTTTTAGGCATGACGATTTTTATTGTCATTAATATCTCGCTATTAATCTAGATGTATAATGGAGTTGAATTTCCTTTTCGTTTTTTCATCACACTACGTTTTGCAATTACATATAAGCAACTTGCACCTAAGAGCGAAAAAGCCATCACTTCGACTTTTTCGCTGAACTGCTTAAGATCAAAACCGGGTTACATTTCGCTAAAATACCTTGAATCTTAAACCACTCACAATGTAAAATAAATGTAACACCAATATTTGGAAGGGATATTCGCATGGGTAAATCCAAGCAAGACAGTACAGCGCACTACACAGCAGAACAACCTTCACAGCTGCATACCAATCAAAATAAAAAACGCTTGCCCGACAGACCTATTACCAGTGGTAAATTTTTCGAGGCTCTGAGAGATATTTATGTCCGTTACTGTGGCACAACTGCTGAACTAGACGCACCTGAGAGCAAAATAGTCGCTTTCAGTGTCGATTATGAAACAAGAAAAACAGATGGTTTATGGAGCACACACCCATGCTACAGAGTACACTTTTCTAATCAAGATATTCGACCTTTTTCGATACCAACTACAGTGCCGTCTTAAGCCAACCCTGTGCACTCTATCTTTTACTTCTTATCACTATGATGCCAGCACCTGAATAGCTGGCATCACCTATTAATTGCTTATTCCTCTTCTACTTTGAATGCAGTAATTGGTGGCACTGGATCGCCGTTTTCGTGGTCACCTACAATATAGACGTGCCCATCACGAATTGCGATATCACTGGGCTCCATCACATCCTCTTCATCGAGGTCAATCACCGCTACAATTTCGCCTTCAAGGTTTAACTTCAATACCTTGGTAAATTGCTCAGAGACAACATAAACAAATCCGTTATTGAAGTGTACCCCTTGCGCATCAAACTGGTAAATGCTGCCCTGTGTGTCTCCCGAATAAGTGATCGGGTACTTGGCTTTTACGTTAAACTCGCCATCTAAAACAATCAATATATCAGCCTGCTCTTCGCCGTTCTGATCTGGCACTACGTAAAAGTCACCGGACGTCGCATCATGTCCCAAACCCGAGTAACTATAGAGCGCACCTTGTTCGTCTGTCACCTCAATCTGAAACTCTTGGTGCAAAACATAGCGCTCCCCGACTCGATTAAATTGACCAACTAAGCCGCCATCAGCTAATGCAAAAAATACGTTATCAGCCCCTACTATTGCCTCTGTACAACCTTGATTGCAATTCACACTGTTAAAATCGATCTCATGCCGCTCCAACAACTTAAAATCCCTATCTAGGTGGAAAACTTCAGCTTGATCTGTGATCAAAGTCCACGACTGATCTTGGTTTGGCCAAATCCCGGAAGGCTGAGCAATCGCTTCATCTAACTCATATCTCTGCACAACTTCTAGGATAGCGGTATCCTCGATGGGACCATCTCCAATTAATTCAGATTTATCAGCTACAAGATAAATATTATTTTCCACATCTGGTGTACTTAAGACAACACGACCATCTGGCGCAAGCGCTATGTCATTAAATTCTTTCCCTTCAAAACCAGCCAGATGCCATGAAGCAATATGCTCAACTTCAGCACCTTGTGCTTGATAAGCCATTACCATATAGTCACCGTGGTCATGGGCGAGCACTATCAGCTGATCGTCGGCCAAAGCCAATCCAGCAATTGTGAACTCGCCAAGTAGCATAAATTTGGTCGCTACATCAGTTGACGCGTTAAAATAGGTGAGTGCATGTTGAGTTTGATCATACATCCAAATGTAATTTGGGTTTGATTCATCTATAGCAACTTCGGTGAACTCATCACTGTCTATCAACAGCCAGTGGTGGCTGGTATTGTCCGTTAAATTTAGCCGGTGAAGTGTACTGCTGCCTGTTACAAACCACACTAAATCATCGTGTCTCTCAAGATCTGTGGCCGCATTAGCAATGCTGCTATTCAAAGGGCTTGCATAGTAAAACAATTCAGACGCATCAACATCTATATAGCCATACTCTTTGCCAGCTTGATGCACATTAATCTTGGGCCAATTTACATCAATACTGGATATCGAATCTATATTTTGTTGGTCATCTGGATAAGTCACATATTGCGCGATAGGAAAATCTTCAACCATGATTTCATCCTGTTCGGGCACTTCAAGCCTGAGTTCTCGAAGCTGGGGCTGCACTACCGGCGACACTATATCTGTGTTCTTTGGAATAGTCCCCTTTAGCTTTTGTTGAAGATCATTGTCGCTACCACAAGCGCTAAGCAGTAGTGCAATCGATATTGCAGTGATTGATTTAGAAAATTTCATTACATTGGCTCCTTGTTAAAATTGCCACCAATGTAAAGGGGTGAATGTCAATAAAGTGTCGATAGAGCAAACATATTTTTTATTTAAAAAAACAGCACTTAAATGCGCGAGAAGGGTCAAATAATACTTTCGGGATCTGACGACACTTTATTGACATTTTAGTGCGTATACTAAGCAGCATAAGGAAGCGCAGCGACCGTAGCCTGTAATAATACTGCTGAGGATATATGACCAAATTGAGAATACTGATCGCCGAAGACCATTTAGATATCGCCGAAAATATTGGTGACTTTCTCGAGTTAAGCGGCCACCACGTAGACTATGCATATGACGGGAAAATGGCTGTATCGCTTATGGAGTCAGAGGTATTTGATGTGCTCATCATGGATGTTATGATGCCAAAACTCGATGGGTTACAAGCCACTCAGCGTATTCGTACTCTACCCTGTGGCGATATTCCTATTTTGATGCTGACCGCTAAAGATACCCTAGACGACAAGCTGCTCGGATTCAACTCAGGTGCTGACGACTACATAGTTAAACCCTTTGACATGCCTGAGTTATATGCGCGAATTCAAGCACAGGTCCGAAAGAATCAAAAGCAGTATCAGCACCATATCGTCGTAAATGGCATCGCGCTCAATGAAAAGACGCAATCAGCCGATATCGACAATGTCCCGCTTAATTTAAACCCAAGCACTTTTAAGATTATGTGGTTACTCACCAAAGCGCATCCTGAGCTAGTCGCCAAAAGTGAGATCGAGTTTGCATTATGGGGCGACCTACAACCACAGCGGGATATTCTCCGCAGTCACATCTACAACTTACGAAAATCTCTGAGTAAATGTAGTCATGAAGTATCTATCATAGGTAAACATGGTCAAGGGTATCGGCTTGAGCGAGCGTCAAATAAGGAACAAGAATGACACATTTTAGTCTCAGTCAACGGATCAAGCTGGCATATTCAGTGAGTTTTGTATTGCTATCATTGGTGAGTGTATTACTCGTGTTTGCAGCATCAAAAAAAATTGAAGATCATATTTTTGAAAAACAGTTACAAATAACCATCGCTCATTATTTAGCATCAAAGGAGCAAGGCGCTGTGCCCTATTTACCACCTCATATCAGTGTCTACCCGTCCATTTCAGATCTTCCCAATAATTTTAGCCAATACATAAATAACTGGACAGCAGGTGTCCACGAATTGAATCACCCCAATGAATTGGACTACCATTACGCGATTATTAATCACTCCCCTCAACAGTTTTTGGTTTTTTTATCTGATGTCAATGAGGTTGAACTGTCAGAAGAAACCGAGCAAATGATGATGCAGCTCATCCTCGTCGGCTTTTTAATTTTATTGCTGGTGTTTTTATTCTTTTTCCATGTCATTTTAAAACGGGCACTGGCGCCTATGTACTTGCTTATCGATCAAATTAATGCCCGTCAATCCAACCCGCAGCAACCCATTTCGTATCATTATCCCCAAGACAATGAACTCGGGTTATTGGTAAAAACACTTGTAGAGTACAGCCAACGCATTGAAAATTTTATTCGTCGTGAGCGCGAATTTACTGGCTTTGCTAGCCACGAGTTACGAACTCCGGTGACAGTCATTAAGGGGGCTTTATCTTTGCTACAGATGCAAGAAGTCACTGACAGCAAGTGGCAAAAGCCCCTAAAGCGAATTGAACGCGCCACAGGAAGTATGAGCGATATCATTGAAATGCTGCTCAGTTTGTCTCGAGAGCAACGAAGTATTGCGTGCGAGCCTGTTTGTTTGTCTGACGTGCTGTCGGCGGTTATTGCCAACTTTTCAGAGCGTGCAGCGAGTCAGGGTCAAGTGATTTCTCAAAACGGTGATTTCACTGCGCTACCAATGGTAGACAAGATCCCCGCCGAAATTGTCATGACAAACTTGCTGAGAAATGCGATACAGCATGGTTGCCACGGCCAAATCACCTTTGAGGCAAACGACAGTAATCTAAGTATAATCAACCCAATTAATACTCACCAAGATAGCAGACAGTCTGCTAGCTTTGGGCTAGGGAGCGTTATCATTCAACGTATATGTGAGCAACATCAGTGGCGCTATCAGGGTGATAAACGAGCTGAAACGTATAAAGCTATGATTGAATTCCAGCCACTTCAAGCAAACTCAACGGAGCTTAATAACACTGCATATTAAGCACTTCACAAAAATACGCATTTAGAGGCGAGTTTAAATTCATTGAGGTACAACTTAAACACGCTGTGATTAATAACTTATCAGAAAACAGGATTCGGATGATGGCATTTGGTTTACAGTCTTATTGCTTGTAAATCTAGCCAACACAGCGACCTAAATTAGACACCAATATTTGCCCGCCTGGCAGCCAACTATGCATAATGGCTAGCACATCGCCATTTTTGGTCTGAATTTTATATATACCTGATAACGCATACTCTTCGAACTCTAGTTCATGAAGCTCATACTTTGTTATTGCGCCGCTCTTATGATAGTAAACTCTATTATTTTTGATGACAAAATGGACCCCATAGTATTTTAAACACCGTATGTTCATAAACACGGTAAACACTAAATAAGAATAAAAAATCGCCTTTGCAACAATCAATAAGGTTAATTCAAAGCCTGTATAGATCCCAATATATGTAAAGCTTGCGATTACAATCGAAAATATACACATGACAGCGAGATGTAGCGCTTTAAACCACCCTGGTGTATCAATTTTTACTTCCTCGTTTAACATACCTCACCCACTTTAATGCCAACGTTCACTGTAACGATTGAGTTGTACCAATCACCACTACACACCTATGAAGCTAACAAAATAGGAGCTCAAGGCGCAATAACCTGAAAATACGTAAACAACAAAATTATCAAATGTTTCCATATATGCTTAATAAATTCAAAGCAATACCACTTATTTTTGCCAGAGTTTCACCGTAAACGAATGTAAAAATTAGCATATTTACTTTAACTATTATGAGCCATTTGATGATTACTGGCGCAAACACAAGGTATGGTCGAAAGAGCCGTGTGTCGTATTACGCTTTACTTTTTTATCTTTTTAGGTACAACGTTATAATATAACAATGCAAAAGGAGGTGTTCTGCAATGAATAGACGAGAACTTTTAATTGGTGCAGGGTATGGAATTGGCGCACTTGGCCTAGCTTCCTGCTCGGCTGTCCCCAACGTGATCCAATCAAAACAAAGCCGCTATCGCCATTATCATCCGGTTAAAGCTTCGATGCAAAGAGTGACCTACTCTATTGTCGGCCTGCGTCCATTTAGACCACAGGGTTATCGATTGGAGGCTGAACGACTTGGTAATAAAACCGTAGTGCACAACTATGGTCATGGCGGCGGTGGGATTAGTTTATCTTGGGGTACTTCTATCGTGGCAGCCCAGCTTGCAAGTAAACCCTTATCCCGAGACATTGCCGTGATCGGTTCTGGGGTTATGGGGATCACAACAGCATTGCTACTCGCACAACAAGGATTTAGTGTCACAATTTACGCTGAGGATTTTCCACCTAATACTACCTCAGATATTGCTGCCGCTGTTTGGCTACCAAGTAGCTACTTCGATAGAGAGATAGTATCTGATAAGTTTTTAGCACAAGACAAACACATTATCCGCGGAGCATTTTCGCGTTTTCTCACCTATATCAATCGGCCTAAGTATGGTGTCTATTGGCACAATTACCATTTACTTTTGCCAGAGATTCGGCACTTTAAAAGACCGTTGCCAGGGGGTAATGATTTGTACCCAGAGCTTGCGACAAGCACTGAAGACAACTTATTTGGTTACACATTTCAAAGCTATATGAAAGCGCTACTGATAGACCCTATGCTATACCTGCCAGCATTATTGCAAGACGCACAACTTGCAGGTGCGCAGTTAAAACAGACAACATTCAATAACCGAGATGAAGTCTTGGCGCTCAAAGAAAAAGTGATTGTAAATTGCACTGGATTGGGGGCAAGCAAACTATTCGATGATACCAGCATGTATCCTATACAAGGCCAAATGACGCACCTATTGCCACAGCCCGAAATAAACTACTCCTATGTTGTACCCACCTCTGAAGGTTACCTTTATATGTTCCCGCGCAAGGGCTCCATTGTGCTAGGAGGTACAGCGGTCAAACATGCTTATGGCATAACACCAGATGAAAAACTCACGAGAGATTTAGTCACAGGTCACGCAAATCTTGCAACTAAACTACATTTGTAAGCGAGGCCAAAACCCCTTTAAGTTTCATTTTTATTCTAAGATCGGGCCTTGATTGCAATGGCACAAGGCCCGCACACAGTTCCCTACTTCAATATAAAGGCGGCTCGCTGCCCGGCATCAATTAGCTGCTGTTTTGGCTGCACCAAACTCACATAAACACGCCCAAGTGACTTAGGCAATGACAAAGAAATGACGTACTAATTTGAACAGCGCTCCCCCTCTTCCACAACCAATCAGTGATAAAATTTACAGAGAAAAACCGCTTAATTGCACCCTTCTTATTGAAATTTCACACATTAAAACTGAAATACTATATTCCACCCACCTAAAGCCAGCTGACAACTATATTGCGAAATATGCACATAAAAAGGAAATATGCCCTCGCTCCTATTGGTTCACTGAATTACCAAACAACAACCAAGTATTGCAAGACAACTTGCCCCAACTTCTCAGCTCAGATGAGCTGTTCAATACTTCTCTCTGGCCTGTTTACAGCCAATACATAACCCAAGCAAATCCCCAAGATATAGACATGGTAAATATAATCGCCCAAGATATTTGACGTATCACCATTTGCGTTGCAAATTGCCATCGCATTTCGCGAATGATGGTCAGAAGCGATACCAAACAAGGTAACATCACGCCCGCTAAATAAACGGTACACAACAATTGAAGATCGGTTACTTCAGCCAACTTTACACCTTGAGCGCCACTATCAATCAAACCAATGGCCAATCCATCTTTTCTAATTGCACCGAGGATCACCGCAATAGCTGCACCTTCAGGTAGATTTATCGCACTCATAAAAGGGGCAATTAACACTGTGAGAAACTCGAAAACACCAAGCCAAGCCAAAAAACCTGCCACAAGGCAAATAACAATGAACAAAGGAAATGCAGTGGTAAAAAAGGAGCGGATAACGTCACTCATTTCGTTCATGGCAAAACGCCAATTTGGTGGTTGTAAAAAACCTCGATTTAACAAGTTTTGAGATGCTGCTGCTTTTCTCTGTGCTGATGACGTGGTGACAATTAAGTAAATACAAGTCGTCACAGCCAAAATAATTAAATAAGGCAAGGTTAGATAAGGTTTACCTGCCGCAGAAAACACCGCCACAGTAGCAGGCAATTGATAAGAGCAAGCAGAGCCAAAAGAGATTGCTGATACGCAACTGCCTCGTGTACAACAAGAGCAATTGCGGGTTTGGATAATCGCAGGCACATTGCACCCAAATCCCATAATTACTCGCACCAAGTCGCGACCACTTAAACCAATTTTATGCATCACTGGGTCGAGTCGATAAGACAGCCTGTCTATAAGCCCAGTCGTTTTATATAGTGAAATAATAATGGAAAAAATCACCACGGTTGGCAGCGCATACAAGATTAAAAATGGCAACATTGCGACTAGACCATAATCCCCAATCATCATTTGATTTAACGGCTCAGGTAACAGTGACAGCTTGTTTTTAATTAAATTAACTGGCTGCTCAATCGTTGGGTACAGCCAATCGGCAAATGCATTCGCGTTTGTCACTGCAAACCAAGCGGGTAACACCAATATCAGAAAAGATATAAGCGGCGCCAACCCTGTTTGTTCAAAGAACAATATTTTTGGTTTGACTGACCAGCTCGCCAACAGTTTAGGTGGATGTTTTGGAAACCGAGATGGATTGCCCAGTGCATGCTCGATTTCTTGAAGTTGTTGAGATGAAATATGTCGGTTGTCAACGGTGATCCAAGCAAGTTCAGTACTTTTCCTGAGCTTTACCAGCTCTTGTTGCACGTCAGCTCTATGCTTTACCATGTCCCAGTGAGTTAATATCACTATCCCACTTTGTCCTTGCACCAAATGCCAGAGATCAGATAGATCACTGGCCAAATCAGACGCTTTAACGGTCAAAATAATATGCTCACTGACCTTTAAACGACTGAGCACTTGAGAGGTCACTACGCTGTCCATCTTGGTCTGGATACCTGGTGTGTCGGTAATCGTTTGACCATTCCAGCTGTACTCTTGGCAAAACAAAGAGCTGCCCTGAAAATTGCTCCTATTTGACTTTTTTCCTACGAGGTTTTCTGTTAACGCGGTTTTACCAACGCTTTCCTTTCCTATTAGTAGCCAATTGTTTTTTCTTTTTTTCTCAGGGTAAAAGGTCTGTACATCAATGAATTGCTCCATTAGCAGAAACACTCCTGCTGCTGACAGCAACTCAAATCTTCTAACAACATACCAGCCTGTCGATAATGCTTTAAGATGGACATATCTAGCTCTAACTCCGAGCCAATAACACTACAAGGTGCAGCAAACCGGCCTCTAAACTTATATATAAAGCACAACAGTGTTGGGTCATGAAATAACCTTGGTCCAGCCAAAAACAAGTTTCTGAGCTTCGTCGATTCATCAAAAGCACTCACCCATGGATAACCGTTATCTTGATAGACAAAAAACTCACTAACGGGCCCTAAATCGATCTCAAACCCAGTACAGTTGATTGGTGGAAATGGAGTGCGAATTTCCTCGCCGTCTGTCGACTGCACCACAAAAGCGTCTCCTTCTTTGTAGACGGCACTTACTTCAAACTCCCCGTTAAAATCAATGTCAGTATTCTTTGCTATGCATGACATACGCTCTGCGGTGTAAGGTGATAGTACTTTGCTAGGGTCATAAGTCTGTTCGCTATCGTGACTACATTCTAACAACGTGACTTTATGCCCCAATTTGGCGAGATTGAAAGTTGCATCAACGCCACTTTCGTATCCGCCAATCACAACATAATGGCCTTTTTCAAGGGCTTCCCAGCTACGAATATGCGTATTGTGAATGCATAAGTCAGCACCAGTGAAGCTTTGAGTATTAGGAGATTGAAACTCTCCACCAGCCCAAATTAAATACTGGCATCGAATATGTGAATTATGTGTTTGCAACTCAAAACCGTCACTGGGGCCTAAAGAAGTCACTTTATTCAGCTCTGTATGAGTTTCGACGTCAATTTGATAGTGCTTTACAACCATCTTCAAATAGGCCGCATATTCTTTCCCATTCAAATGTTCTTTCCCTGCATTAAATGCGGGAGAGGTATCAGGTGTAATCGCATTTAAATCCGTTTGATGATAGCCATTACTTGGAAATGAAGGGGTGATAAAGCGCATGCTTTCGGGCCATCTTAAAAAGCTCTCCCCTATTTCACCGCGCTCAAGGACGATTAAATCTTTGTCTTCAATCCCCATTTGTTTTAATAACGCCGCACAGCCAAGACCTGCGGGTCCTGCGCCAACAATCACAACTTGCGTTTCTATCATTTAAGATCCACCTGCATTCTTAACAATCAATAATTGATATAATATAACAAAACAATGATACACAAATGGTAATGAGAATTCATCGTATTTATAAGGTAATCCTTTTAATGCCAAATGGCCCAGTTGGCTGATTTGATAAAACTGCCAACAAAGCCCCGTCCATAGGGCGAGTGCGTCCTGTTTGCTGCTTGCGGTTTCTCGTGGGGTTATTCATCGCTGACACCATGTGTTTTTCAATAGTGTCAGTTTCTAGTCTAAGCTAAAAAATGTATTTTAAACTGGATTAAAAAAGGTTCTGTAATGGAAGGAAAAAACCAAAAGAGCATCGCTAACATTTATTTGTTTGAGTCTAGCGAGCACCCCATAAATGAAGAATGTCGAAAACATAAGTTGCAGCTCATGATTTTCACATCTGTAGTTTTGTTCTTAATGTACTTAACATATAAAAATACGAGCGTTTCTTCAGTTTTTGGGGTTAGAGTAAACCCTGATATGAATAGTTTTGAACTTGCCGTGGTGATGAGTTTCCCTGTTATGTATCAGGTATATATGTACTACCTGACCTTAAGTGAGTCCCTAACAGCTTGGAAATTTAGAGTTGCCCATGGAGAACAAACAGCTACTCAGTTAGTAAAGATTTTTGAATTTATTCCTGAGAATAAGATTCCAATCCGGTTAAGTGAAGATACTAAAAATATAGGGCCAATTGACTTTTCAAAATATGAAAATGCACTTATGAAACAAGAAGAAATGTCTGACCTACAGTCTAGAATCGCTACCCTAAATAAATTTTTGCCCAATAGGAATGACTTTCAAGAAACTTTACACCCAGAAAATTTCTATCAAGAACATGACAAGTATATGCGTCAGTTACAACACAGCATTGATTTTATTGAATCAACTCGCTCAAGTTTGGAAAAAATTGATTTTAGTGCACCAAACGTTAGACCAGCGCAGCACATGATGTCCATCGACAGCACATTGCGAAGTTTGAAAGATCGACTTAAAAGGGATTCAGCCTGGATCAATAAAAATTACAATTTGTTAGATGGGAAATTTATGCAAGGTTATGAAGGAGTCTATAAGGCAACCGACATAGGTATGCAATTATTAGAAACTTTGAGTGCTGTTGAAAAGTCTCTTAATCGAGAGCAAAAAATTAGACGAGATACATTTGAATTAATGATTAAGGAATATGAAGGCTACATTGCTGGTATGGTTGACTTTTTGGGCAAATTTTCATTAAAAATGGATTGGAAAGAGATTTATATACCTTATTTCGTTTTGCCTTTTGGGTTTTCTGTGGCAACCCTAGGAAGTGTATTAGTATACGGTTTTTTCTTTTTATAGTGTTTAACAACTTTTGTTTGACCATCTACACTGGATTTAAAAAAGTCATCAGGAACCACCTACACGCTAGGGCTTACATCGCTGTCATCATTCTCAATGTCAGTGACTTTGCGAATTGCAGTACCAATCGGTCCAGTAGGTTGATTTGATAAACCCACTATAGAAACTTTTCAAAACAGAGTTAACACCCCGAATGTCATTCAAATAATGGAAGCTCTATCAAACGGATTTACTTGCCGATTAATTTTCAACTTAAAGTAGTTGCGCGGAGCATTTACTTCTATTTGGATTAGTAGGTCGGTAAAGTCCGCGAAGTGAGCAACCAGCTCAGAATTATGTTCACGTTGCCTCCGTTTACTGCTAACTCGCATGTAAATGAGGGGGACTTACTGATGATCATCTGTTTCTCAGCTTCGATGTAAGTTCTTGGGTAATTTGGTGTAAATTTTCTAACATAGCGGCGTCCTTCTAATTTTTAGGTTGTCGTATCTACACTAGCACTTACGAAAACGTTTCAAAACGGGGTTAACGCTCTTAACCTGACCTCAATCATGCCATCGCCTTTGCGCCTCTCAGAGGCGCACAGCGCCCATCATAAAATCTTCTGTTAACTGCATAATTTCGTCTTGACCCTCGTTGCTCAGTCCTAAAAACTGACGACTAGGCGCAGCCGCCGGACCTGATGCCATATCATCAGGGACACCTCATTGCATGAGCGCAACTTGAACGCGGTTAGAACCAAACTCAACGCCACCATCATTGGCAAAGTAAGCCAACGTATCTCGAAGGAAATCATACTCTCGAAGAATCGAGTTTTTGTTTTTAGTCTTTCGCTCCTTGGTCGACTCTTTTAACCCCTCCCAACTTAAACCGTCGGGCGCTTGCTCTTTATCCCATCGCTCTGCTGTTGATAGCTGAAGGTATTCGCTAATGTCTTGGTGGAGCGCTTTTGGGTTTGAGAGTTCAGAGACCATTTGATTGAGCTGTGTTGATAACTGCCGATCATCAATGAACACCTTTAGAATAGGCATCCATTGCAAATCTCATGGTTAAAACCTTAATTTATGTTATAACATAACAATTAACTCAAAATAATGGCTAATTGGTTATGACCTTATCTACAGAAGAAAAAATGATTCAAGCAGCAGAATCAGAGTATATGAACCAAGAGCAACTCGCTTTTTTCAAAGACAAGCTCATTGAGCTACATGACACGACCCGAGAAAGGATCAAAGAGGCTAAAGAAGAAATGCTTAACCCGCCTGATCTGCCCGACTTTAATGATCGCGCATCGTGGGAGGAACATTGTGAACTACTCATGCGTATTGTCGAGCGAGAGCAAAAGCTCCTGCCCAAAATTCAACTTTCTCTTGAGCGAATTCGATTAGGTACCTATGGATATTGCCTTGAAACAGGCGAGCCGATTGGTATTCAGAGACTAATGGCAAGGCCAACGGCAGAGTATTGTATTGATGTCAAAGCCTGCCAAGAAATGAAGGAACATATGATCCGCTCGTAGCTAAACGCTACGGGCCTCTTGTCACAGCAACTAAGAGGGTAGCAAGTTATGCCACATACACCGTCAAAATTACCTGTTACAGTGCTTTCCGGTTTTCTTGGAGCGGGTAAAACAACACTACTTAACCACATACTCAATAATCGAGATGGGTTAAAAATTGCCGTTATTGTAAACGATATGAGTGAGATCAATATCGACGCCGCAACCGTTAAAAATGAAATTGGCTTTAATCGTGCTGAAGAAAAGTTAGTCGAAATGAGTAATGGTTGTATTTGTTGTACACTGAGAGAAGACTTACTCGAAGAGATAAACCAGCTTGCTAAAGATGGTAAATATGACTATCTAGTCATTGAGTCGACGGGAATTTCAGAACCTCTGCCAGTCGCTGAAACTTTCACATTTATGGACGAGCAAGGACAAAGCCTCTCTCACATCGCAACTTTAGATACCATGGTCACTGTGGTAGATGCACTCAATTTCTTAAATGACTACGATCAAGCCAGATCATTGCAAGAAGTTGGCGAAAACTTAGGGGAGGATGACCTCCGTAATGTCGCTGATTTATTGGTAGATCAAATAGAGTTTGCAGATGTGATTGTCATTAGCAAAACCGATTTGGTCTCTCCTACCGAGCTGCGCCGCTTGCAAAGTATCTTAAGTACCCTCAATACTGAAGCCAAGCAAATTCCAGCGCTCAATGGTCAAGTTCCCCTAGAACAAATTCTCGCAACTGGAAAATTTAGCTTTGAAAAAGCGCAGCTAGCGCCAGGCTGGCTAAAAGAGCTTCGCGGCGAGCACGTGCCGGAAACCGAAGAGTTTGGGATCAGCAGCTTTACGTACACCGCCAGAATACCTTTTCATCCACAGAGGTTTTATGAGTTTCTGCATAATATAGACAAAGAAGGTAAACTCATACGTTCAAAAGGCTTTTTTTGGTTAGCCTCGCGTCCTCAATATGCTGGCAGCTGGAATCAAGCTGGAGGCATGGCCCAATACGGCATGGCGGGCCTATTTTGGAAAGCGGTACCACAAGAGCAATGGCCGACAGATCCTGACTATCTCGACGCAATACAAGCGATGTGGGAAGAACCTTTTGGAGATATGCGCCAAGAGCTTGTATTTATTGGTCAAAAGCTTGATAAACAAGCAATCATTGAGATGCTGGACAACTGCTTACTCTCTGAAGAAGAAATGGCGCTTGGAATGCAGTTATGGACCACATTGCCTGATCCTTTCCCGCAATGGGTAAATAATTAGTGTTATTAAAGGCAGGTTCAGTTTAACTGCCCTGCCTTTTTAAAATGCCGAGTTATAGTTCAGCTTCTAAAATAGCCAGCGCGCGTTGCTCTGCTTGATCCACATTCCCATCGGCTTCAATCACTTTGATTACAAGTTCTTTTACAAACTTTCTCATAGGCGCATCCACAATATGACGCATTCGATGCTGAATAAATGACTCTATGTCATTTTGTTGTACTGCCAAAATGGATTTACTTAGGCTGTCTTCCAAATAATCTTCTAGTGCGATTGTTGAATTCCACTGCAATTGATTGGCCCATTCATATACAACACGCTTTTCGCTTTCATCAATTTTGCCGTCAACACCGATAAATAGTAAAGCCAAGTCCAATAAGGACTCCTTTTGCAGCTGATCAATGCAGATACCGGTATCAAAGTGGCTCAATAATTGTTCAAATTTCATTCTTTCTCCTTGAGGTCTTATTTAACCTAACTGGCATTTAATACAATTTATACTGTGCCTAACATAATCTAGTTTTATATATTTGTCATAAAAATTGATGCGGATTTAGCAATTGTATCTTTAAATGGAACATATTAGATTGTAGAATAAGCAATAAACATAATTCAACAACGACTTAACAAAGCACACACAAGTGTAAATTACCCATGAAATTCAACACATTACAATTTAAAGGAAAAGTTATGCTCGGTAAAATACAGGGAGTTATTCTTCTTGCCACGGCGGCAGCACCAATTGCAGGCTATGCCATTGATAAAATCTCCCCTTTAAAACAGGTTTCGACTCAGAGTACGTCTCAGTTGATGAACCATATGGAACCTCGCATTGTCGGTGGAGAGGAGGCTGCTCCTTTTTCATATCCCTTTATGGGGAGCCTAAACCTTAATGGTACACATTGGTGTGGTTTATCCTTTATAGGCGACAATAAAGTACTGACTGCTAGTCACTGTGTAGAACACTGGCAAGCCAATGAATTTACTGTAAAATTTGAAGGTCATGATCTTTCTGAAGCATCACAATGGCAAACATATCAAGTCACCAAGATTGTGATGCATGAGCAATACAATCATTCTTACCAATACAATAATGATATTGCCGTTTTGGAGCTAGACCGACCAGTTGAAAACATAGCACCAATTAAGCTAGCAGATGCACAAGTAAGAGCGAGCATCTCCTCCGGTGAAAATTTAAAAGTCATGGGCTGGGGCCGACTTAGCTCTGGCGGTGAAAGCCCCTCTAAGTTACGTGAAGTTGACGTTCCCTACGTGTCTAACGAAATTTGTAATGATAGCAACCATTACAATGGTGATATATCAGATACCATGATGTGTGCTGGGTTAGAAGATGGTGGTAAAGACTCTTGTCAAGGTGACAGTGGCGGGCCTCTTATAGTGCAGCGAAATGACGAGTGGGTCCAAGTCGGAGTTGTTAGCTGGGGTGAAGGTTGTGCACTACCAAATAAACCTGGTGTTTACGCCGATGTCGCATCTTTAGAGTTTTGGACTCAAACTAAATTAACTGACTTTGGATTTAATACAGACAGCACCATCGCTATTATTCCAGACCAACCTTCGGCACAAATAGACGGGACATTTAAGAATACCCTAGACTACGCTATCAGCATTTCTGATTTTAGATTACAAAATCACTCAGACAATCTCGTGATTGGCCATAACTGTTCAAATTCAACACTACAACCTAGTCAAGAATGTACCTTTTCTATTCTTACACTTGATGAGGTCAAGTATGGTAATTACGATATCGATGTAACGATAACAGCACCAACAGACAGTGTATTCACTGAAAACTTTAGCTTTTATAAAGTCGCTCAGACTGACAACAATATAGCTGAGCACATGTCTACCTCCACAATTATTCAATGGTCTACTGGTGGCGATGCGACATGGAAAACAGATATCACTAACGCTGGCGAACATGTATTGGTCAGTGGTGACATTTCAGATCAAAACGAAAACCCAGAAATCACATCAGGCACGCAAACGACTTATTTAGTCGCAGAAGCAGAAGTTAACGACTCTCGCATTAACGAGTTTAATTTTGATTATCTCATCTCCAGTGAGCAAAATTTCGACTTTCTAACTGTGCATCATAACGGTAAAGAGCTAGTTAATATTAGTGGTGATCCGAGCACATTCGAGAGTTTAACAGTGAATTTAGATGAGGGTCTCAACCGTATTATATTTAAGTATTCAAAAGATGGTTCCGTTTCTGCAGGTACCGATAATGTTATCTTAAAGAATATCTCTACAAACTTTTTAAACGCAGATCCGCAAGTTGTGCTCACACAAACTGAAATTAATGTACGAAGTGAACATGAATTTGTACTCGATGCAAGCCAGTCTGTAGATGCAGATCAAGATCAAATCTCATATCAGTGGGTCGACTTGGCTGATTCGGAAACTGTGCTAGGTGAAGAGGCCATGCTCGCCATCACTGCAGAAAAAGTAGCCCTTGATGAAACTAAAACATATCAGGTAACTGTCACTGACGAGTATGGTGCAGCGACCAGTGCACAGGTCACAGTCTACATCACCGCGAATAAAGCCCCAGTGATTATGTTTGCACAAGACGAAATCAACGTAAGAAGCGAAGTAGAATTTACATTGGATGCATCACCATCGACAGATCCTGAGGGGGATGCAATCACTTATTCTTGGGTTAAATTGTCAGCGCAAAATGAAGTGGTTGGCGACAAAGCCAGTGTGGCTATGAAAGCTGACAAAGCGCTTCAAGATTTGACAATCATCTACCAGTTAACTGCAACTGATAGCTTTGGGGCAAGCACCACTGACTTGCTTAAAGTAAACATCAGCAAAAATAATGCCCCTGTAGCCACTGTAACAAGTGAAACTCAAAGTGTTTCGGTGGGCGATGAGGTTACCATTATTGCCACGGCAGAAGATCCTGATGGTGACGGCATGGTTTATAGTTGGGTGCAAAACTCAGGTACAGCAGTAGACCTACCGGAAGACGAAGCGCAACTCACGTTTAAAGCACCAGCTGTGACTCAAGACGAAACGCTTGAATTTACATTCACGGTGACGGACTCATTTGGTCTTACTCACTCGCAGAATATGAGCATCACAGTAAAAGCGCCTGCAGCTAAGGCTAATGACACGACTCAAGCAGTTGAAAAAGATAACGGTTCAAGTGGTTCTTTTGGCATTATCAGCTTGTTCATTCTCTCTTTAGTAGGGTTCAGACGCTTGATGGTAAAATAAGCTCTCTAAACTCGAGATAAATAATAAAAGCCTTCTGTTCACGATGAAGGCTTTTTTACCTTATCACCGCACTATTTTTTCAACTCCTACCCGGCTTAAGCAGGCAAGGCTAGTTTAAGTAAACCACCTCCCTTTTTAGAAAAAGTCACCAAACCGTTAACTCAAATATTTTGTATTATTTTTAACAACTTAACCGTTTTTTTTGGTGCATTCCCTTTTTATCAAAATGATATTCTAAATTTTTAAATGGCATCGCAAATTGCAATTTCATTTTAAAAAAACAAAAAAAATACAAGCAAATTCAACAACTTAAATTTGGCATCTCAATTGCAAACTCAAACGTAGCTAATTTATATGTTGGAGAGAGACATGAAATACAGATTACTCAGCTTATGTTTGCTGTCGGCAGGTGTCAGTGCAACCCCTTTCGATACGTGCCCGTCTAAAGCGTTCTTAGTGCAAGGCAGTACAGCCTCTATGTATGGCGTCAATTTAGTTTCAGGGGCTTACAATGAATTTGCCCAAAATGTAGGAACTAATAACAAGTTGAACGGCTTTGGCTTTAGTCTTCATGACAGATACTTATACGGGTGGGACTATAGTCGCAAAGATGTAGGTCGAGTCGGGAAAGACTACAATTTAGAAGCAGTTACCACAACTGGGTTCCCTGATACCAATTTTTATGTCGGTGACGTCGCTATCCATGAAAATGCCTACTATGTATATAAAAAGGGAGGTTCATATGGCTTATACCGTGTATCTTTGGACGAAAACAGCGGCGACTACCTGCAAGCCACACGCGTGATCAATGGCAGTGCGCTCAACTTAAACATCTTTGATATGGCATTTGCACCAAACGGAGAAGCAGGCCTTGCATACAGTGTGGACAGTGCGGGCAATTTACACCGTATCAATGTCACTACAGGCGCTAGCACCTCCCTTGGTAACGTCGGACAGTCAGGCACTTTTGGTGCTGTGTACTTTGATGTTGAGAACAACTTCTACATTAGTCGTAATCAAGACGGTCACATTTACCGAGTAAACATTGAAGATCCATCAAATACACAGTTATTTGCTTATGGTCCAATCTCAAATACCAATGATGGTGCACGCTGTGCAACTGCACCTATCATTGACGAAGGAGAAGACCCCACGATGGATTATGGAGATGCGCCTGACAGCTACGGCACATCATTGAACGAAAACGGTGCTCGCCACAGCGTAGGTGACCTCTATTTTGGTGACAGTGTTAGTGCAGAACATTTACCAAAAGCGCAAGATGACGACAATGGCGTAAGCTTTGTTACAAGTATTGAAACTGGGTATGACGCACTGATTTCATTCACTCTGTCAACTAACGGCTTTGTCAATGCGTGGATAGACTGGAACCAAGATGGTCAATTCCAATCATCTGAAAGAATTATCAGCGGGTTTTCAGGTGTGACCGGTGAAAACCGCGTGTTAGTACCGGTCCCGGTTGATGCTGTTGAGGGCAACACTTGGGCACGGTTTAGAGTATCAAACAACAGTGACATTGCGCCAACTGGTGGGGTCGGCAATGGTGAAGTAGAAGATATTGCCGTCAGCGTAGTAGCGAGCAGCTTGATTGAATCATCTACCGCGTGGCAAACAGCAGCATTTGAAGACCTATGGCCTCAAACTGGTGACTACGATTTCAATGATGTTGTTGTCAGATATAGAACGACTACAGGTCAAGTTGGTAATCAGGTTGTTCAATACAAAGTAGAAGGTGCACTTATGGCCGTCGGCGCAGGATACCACAATGCATTTGCAATCCGCTTCAAAGATATCGCTCGTAGCCATGTAAATGAGGCTGGGTTACAACTGACAATTGATGGTTCTGCTGCACAACATAGTCCACTTGAAGCGAACCGCAATGAAGCTATCGCAGTCATTTTTACAAACACAAGAGACATGGTGCCAACTCAAGAAGGATGTAAATTCTTTAGAACAGAAGAAGGTTGCAGCGACATCCAACGCTCACCCATTCCGTTCGAATTAACGCTGCCGCTCGCTACTAGTTACAACGCAAGTATTGCAACTGTAGACAAGCTAGACCCCTTTATATTTGCGGTAAACGGTCACTATCACGGCCCCTATGTTGACTCAAATAATGGTCGCGGATGGGAGGTGCATTTAAAGAATCAAAGCCCAACAGAAGCATTTGACAACAGCTACTTAGATCAAGGTGATGATACATCAACAACCAATGGTTATTTTCAAACAGCCAGTGGCTTGCCTTGGGCATTAATCATCAACACAGATTGGCAACACCCAAAAGAAAGAGTCGACATGTCCATAGCATACCCAGAGTTTGTCGAATTTGCCTCTTCTACTGGTGAAAAAAACGTGACTTGGTTTGAAAACCCAGTGGCTAATTACCAGTACACCATTAATAACGCAGCTCAAAACTAGGAGTAAACCATGAACAAGTTCATCATCACTTTAATGACTTTTACATTAACTGCATGTGGCGGCGGTTCTGGTGGCGCAGACGGACAAAGCAACTCTAGTGCATCAGTCGCTTCGAATACTGTAACTTCCACACCGACAAAAGCAAATGGCGACACAGCTATACCGGAAAATGCACAAGCTAGCGACAATACAAGTGAAACTAGTCAGGTAGAGGGGATCGGTAGTATGGAAGTTGACCAATCGTTTGACTTTAGAAGCAATGTATCGTTACAGGTCACCTTAGGCGAAAATTTAGTTAGTGAGCGTGCATTTGTTAATATCTGCAAACAAGGAGAGAGCATTACCAATGCAGACAACTGCTTTTTACGTGCCCCACTCGATAGCTCAGGCTTTTCAGCTCAGATCCAATTGCCTCATGCTGAGCAAAAACTTAAAGCGGAAATTTGGTTTTACAGCACAACAAAAGAGCCTTTAGTGTATAGCTGGGAACTAGACGCCAGTCAGCAAGGCCAATCTTGGCTCATTAACTAGCACTGATAGTAGAGCATGCCAGTGCATGCTCTACTTTAAACACTTACCTGATTGAACCATTGTTTCAATAAGGTCGACCTAGAAAACAGAAATAAAGCTAAAACTCTACCTCGCCACAATCCAAACCCGACCGAAAAGCCGATATCCATTGTTTATGACGAAAAAACGCCTTAGCGTGCTCAACAACCTGAAAAAAATGAAATTAATGAATTAACGCTCTTCGATAGAACGATGCACTTCGCACCAAAAGAGCCATTTCTATCCACAGATTTTGTTAATAGGCTGTGGTTAACTTTCTTAACCTCTCTCATGGGATGACACTACATTGCATAACGTGGTCCAATTTCCTGTCTTCTTTCCCAACCTCCAAGTACGAGAGGTATGTCCGTAGAAAACATACATCATAGTTTTATAAATATAAAAGAAGATATTTTTCATAAACTTAAATTACCTCCACAATTAGCAGTGTGCTGATTAAGACGATTTTTTAATCACAACATTTGACTTGTTTATAATTAGCTTATGATCTTCACATCATAGTTATGAACTAAACTTGCATAGATATATAAAGGTTATTTTTTGAGCTACCCTTATGTTCAAACGCTATGTTTTATTGGTTTTTTTGTCTTTTCAGGTTATATCAAGCGATAAACCCCTTCGCGTTGCAACTGGCAACTACCCTCCATTTACTGGCAACCAATTAATCGACGACGGGTTCGTCAATCACATTATTCGTCTTGCTATGGCTACACAGGGAATACAGGTTGAGTTTGTATACTTACCTTGGAAACGAAGTTTTCAATCCGCAAAGCTGGGACAATTTGAAATGGCATCTTATTGGGTTTGTGAACCGCAATATCAACAAGACTTCTACTGCAGCGATCATGTTTATCAAGGCACACTAAAACTTTATTTTAGAAAAGAGACACCTCTCCCTAAATGGCAGACAATTCGAGACTTACAACCATACCGTATTGGCGCAATACTCGGTTATGAATATGTCCCCGAGTTCCATCAAGCCATTGTTCAAGATGATTTGGATGTCATAATGGTGAGCAATGATCAACTCAGTTTAAATATGCTACTTAACGAACGCGTTGATTTGGTCGTACTTAGTGAAATAGCGATGCAAACATTACTCAAGCAACACTTTTCTCAACAACAGGCTAGCAAAATTCAAGTTCACCCCAAACCTTTTCTAGAATACCAAGCACACATCCTTTTTCCAAAGGTAAGAGAGGGCAGTACAGCAACCAAAGATAGTTTTAATCGAGGCTTAAAAAAGTTAAAAAACTCGGGTGAATTGCAAAAACAGTGGCAACGTATGCTGGAGGGCGAGTTTTCCGCGAAAAAAAACATGCAAGCTGAAAAAGAGCACAAAAGATAGATTATTAATTAATTTCTAGATAAGTAATATATCATTCAAAAATGAGACTGCGGTACAGAACAAAAGCCACAGCAGATCATTATGGTTAAAGCAGAAAGTGGTCGTACACCGCCCGACTCCATTTTTAACACCAGTCATTCCTAAAGGACAAATATGAAATTACTCGTACTCTCTGTAACTTCCTTGTTAGCAAGCCACTTTGTTTTTGCCAATCAGACAATTGAGGGCAATTATGTTCTCACAACTGATAACATACATAACGGTGTTATTGAATCAGGCTCAACGCAAGAGGTCACATTGTTAGGGGATAAATCCCATTTTATGGCGCATACTAGTGCTCAATTCCTATCAGGAAAAACCGCGCAAGGCGGCAATATTATTGATTTCAAACTATCAAATAAAGTGCCTTCAAATACTCAGTACTTTTTAGGTAATGTAGATGCTCAAGGGACTTATAGTGGAACTTGGTTTGCCGCAAATGGCAGCAAAGGTGACTGGACCTTAACTGCACTACAACCAAATACTGTGACAAGTTGTCGAGATATCCTTGATGCAGGACTTAGTCAAGGTGATGGTGTTTATGAGATAAGTACTTATACTGGTGAAAAGTTAAGTGTGTATTGTGATATGACCAGAGATGGTGGCGGATGGACGCTAGTTGGTAGCTATCCACGCCTACAGCCAGGTGGCATACACCGCATTGAAGAGTATGGTAATACTCCTGAAACCGACCCAAACAATGTAACAAAACTGTGGCTTTATAAAGGTGACTTGAGCGTTTTCTCTGACGCAAAAGAGCAAGTTAGTTGCTCAACAACAAATTGCACGGATGGCTACAGCGTCTATGGCCAGAACTTTACAGCAAGAGAACTAGAACTGGTTCGTTACAACTGGGGCGCGTCAGATCGTGTTGAAAAAATGCCTAAAAACTCTGATAAACCAAGCTGTACAACATCATTGGAACCTGGTGCAACCGTTTATGAGGGATGTGTTGGCACGGCTTACCTGGGTGGCAACGTCGCCGACTCTACCGTAGGTTGGCAAGGTGATATTCTTGCACCATATTGTTGGGTTGCACGAGGCACCTATAAACCACACTCCTCAGGATCCTCGATTTGTAGTTACGGCAAAGAACCCAATGGGTCTCAATGGGCACTACTTTGGATGAGATAACACAGTGGGTTTGACGCTATCTGCGTCGCCCAACCTTGCGCCGCCCCATCGCGGGCGTCGCTTACTCTCGCTCATTCATTTCGCTAATACAATTTGGACATATAACAATACCTTTTCCACTTCTGAATTCGCTCCCCAAAACGCTATTTTATGCTTCAAATCAAATAAAACAGTATTTCCCACGTAAACATAGGGATAATTTATTCTAAATTTAAAATTTTATGGTAATTTTGATTCTCAGCATTGTGGCTGACATTCATAAAGGAGTTATATGATGAAGAATATAAAACTTAAAAAATCTAAGTTAAAAACACTATCACTTAAAGACAAAGGTTTAGCACAAGCTAACACACCTGCTGTAGGAGGCGGCGCTTCAGCCACCATGTGCATTACGCTATCGGTCGATGACTGCTGTACCATTCCACCAACGAAACCGACAAGAGACTTTTGTTAAGTCGATAAAAAAGAAGTGACGTAAATTGTCACTTCTACTAATTGGCAAATAAACTTAAAGCCTGAGCGATCTTATTTACACTGATTTAAATTCAATTTTTTGCGGATATTCTCTAGCTTACTTTGCGTAAAATCAAATGCTTGTTTTGCGATTTGATAGGCATCCGGGTATTGATTAGGCTGATCAACTTCAGGTATCCAAAACTTTCGTCTAGTCAATCGAAGTCCTTGATCAAATGCACCTACAGCATTAAAAATCTCTACTGCAATGGGACCATTAAATCGCGATAAAATAGGAGTAAACATCTCTTCCCATGGCAACCAGCAAGTTACCAAATCACCTCTATCTGGTGGAGACGCTTGCGCATAGTGCAGGCGACCTTGATCGGCAATATAGTTAATTTGCTGTGCAAACACCTCTGGGCCATCTCCATCTAAAGTCTCTTGGGCGCTATCAAGCACCACACCTACTGTCGGATCATCAATTCCATCTAAGAAAGAGATCAATTGGGCCAATTTATTAGGCCCGGGCGTCTCCCAATGACTTATCGGTTCAATTGCCAACTTTACCCCTTTTGAAGATGCATATTGGCCTAATTCAGTAAAGCTCTGTTGTGCCGTTTTATAACGCACAGCCAATTCATCTTGCAGGTCATCACTCCATACTGCTTCACCATTAGGCGCTTTAAAAACAAATCCACCATAGGGGATAACCATGGGTCCCATCATGATTTCACCACCGAGTGCGGCTGTTATGTCGACACGAGATTTCAGGTATTCAATTCCGGCACGACGTACTGCTGGATCCGCAGAACTCGGATCGCACTGTGTCGTTGCCCCCACATTTGTTGCAACTTTAATATGAGCGAACCCCTCTTCGTCCATGCGTTTTCTAAACGCTTTATAGGCATTGAGTTCCGCTTCATAAGTCGAGAATGCATAAGCAGTCGTATCTTCACGGCCAGGGTGAAACTCAAACCCCGTGTAACCCATTTCAACCAACCTACGAATGTGTGTCATGGCTTGATCTAAAAATGCATCATCTTCTATTGAGAAGTTTGAACCAAACATAAAGAAGCTGAAGTACATATCTGTGTTGTGCTGCATTTGCTCACCCCTTTGTTCAAAGACCCGTCACTTCCTCGAGGTATTTACGTGCCATTTGTGCATACAGCAGCGGAGTTGCAACAGCAGGGTTCTGCTCTGCCTCAACAATGAGCCAACCTTCAAACTGTTTATCAGCAAGCGCTTGCAGGATTTCTTTAAAATCCAAACAACCTGCAGGATCCCCTGGTACTGTGAATACACCTTTTAAAATCGCTTCTTTAAATGACAAGTCGTTCGCTAAGCTGTAATCCATTACCTCTTTGCGAATATTTTTCAAATGGACATGCCTGATCCGATCACCATAAAGCCTAATAAACTCTAAATTGTCGCCACCTGCAAAAAACAAGTGACCTGTATCCAAACAAAAATGAACACAGTCAGGGTCTGTGAGCTCAGCAAAGCGCGCTATTTCATCCATTGTCATTACGCCTGTTCCCATGTGGTGGTGATAACACATTTTGACACCATGACAATTGGCTTTATGGCCTAACTCATTTAGGCCGTCGGCCAACTTACGCCAATGCTCATCACTGAATTTGGGCGCATTAGGGACCAAAGCAATAGGCTGCTGATGAGATGAGCCGCCAAGTTCAGCCAATACCAAATCACCACTTTGCATTTCTTTTAAAAACTGAATTTCTTGCTCAAAACTCTTAAACGTCTGCTCTTTCATATCATTTATAGTGAAGTAAGTGCTTACCCACGGCTCTGATATTACCAATCCGCGCATATCTAGCGCACGCTTTAAGGTAGCAGTATCGCTTGGATACTTATGCCCTCGACTACATCCTTCAAACCCCGCCAGCGCCATCTCACTGACGATTTGCTCAAATGGGATGCCGATATCGATATCTAAAAAATCGTCATTGACCCACCCAGTTGGAGTAATACCAAACTTTACCGCACCCTTTGGAAACATTGTTTGTCTGCTCATTTTACACATCCTGTTGATGACATAAACGAAGTAAGCACTTACATTTATGCAGATTTAAACTAGTGCTGCCTTACAAACTGCCAGCTATTGTCGAAGTTGATCCTGGGCGCGTCACTCCACGAACCATACCCTGGCCCCTTGGCACCTGATGGATTAGCATCTATGGCCTGCCACAATAACCCTTCTGTGTACGCTGCCGAACTAACGAAAAAAGTAACGTCATGCTCACTTTTACCAAAGCTTTCACGCCAAACATGAGGCAACTGATACCAAGTTCCCGTATACCAAAGTTTAATGATGTTGCGCGCAATCGGACCCAACTTCACATCACCCAAAATTTGCTTTCTAATGCTCGTGTTAAACATCTGTTCGTCACACGCACTCTTATAAACAACTTCAAATACATTTAGTAATTGTTCAACGATATCCTTGCCGACAATATCGTTGAGTGTTTGGAAGTAATTTTGCACTTGACCCGTACCATGCAACGCAAATGTATTGAAGTCTGTCAGCGCGCCCGATAATTCCGTAAATTGATTAACTTGGTGCTGTTGATTATTCATTGCACGGCTTCCTTACGCTCATGATTTCCCTGAGTTACTGTTTGCGATCTGCTGGTACTGCCTACCCTGCCCTCTTCAATTTCAAAAGTGGGGCCGGCGTGCAATTGCGGATTAGTTGGTATCGGGTTGCGGATCAATTGACTGGCATACTCTTTTAATTTAAACATGCCACATACTGCGCCGAGCAATAGGTTTTGCTGACCGCTAAACGCTGCATTAATAGTCACCAAAAACTTTCTATAATTTTGATTGAAGTCTTGTGCTGCCTTTAATAATGCTGAATTGTCAGGTAAATCAGCTAGCTTAGGATTCGACTTTATTGGATAGACCTTGTCATAGTCCACATCAAACTTAGGCCCTGTCGGCTTGCCCGGTTCATCCCCAAGTTGGTAATAGCGACCGAATTTGAGTTGTTCAAATCGGTAGTAGTGGGAGATCTCTCCTTCAGAGTCAAAAATCTCTTTTGACAGCCCTTCACCTTGCTCGATAACCAGCTCTAGGGCTCTGATAGCTGAAGCTTTATCCGTGACTTCAACGACACTGCCCCCACCTGAGTAATAGTATTTGTTAGATACTTGAAACTTGGGATCTCCAATAAATATGGTTTCTCCGCATTCATTGGCCTGTGCTTCTAAAAACTTTATGCCTTCTATGATGGCATCATAAAAGTCACCAATACTGTAAAAACTATATGTCGAAGACTTCAGTGGCTTAATTGCATCGAGGTTAAATTTGCTGTGGTCCGCTCTGGTAACACACCCTTTAGGTCCCCCACTTTGCGTGTTTTGCTGAAGCATCCCCGGCCGCTCAATTTTCAAAAACGTCTCTAGCGTGTCAGCTGAGAAACAGCTAATCGAAACTTGGAAGTCGCGTTCGCCATCAGGCAAATAGGTTGGAAACGCCGGAACAAACCCGTCGCTGAGTAAATTGGGATGCCGTCCAAGTGCATTTAGCACATTAGCGGACAGCGTCATGTGCAGCATTTCTTCAACAAGCACTGCGCGAATGGTCGCAGCTGCTTCTATGTTTGTCTCTGGGTAAATACTGTAAAGCGCGGTCAAATAAGGTGGTATTGTCGCATGCTCTAATTGAATAGCAGCATCAAGCATTTGGTATAAATCTTCGATTGTGTTTACTATGCGCTCGCTCATTGACTGGCTCCTTTCACAGTTTTAAACGTCGTATCAGACACCACATCCACTTGATAACTGCCTAGTTCCGCAACTATATATTCCATCGTTTTGAAGCACAGCGCTGCGAGCGTTAGTGTGGTATTTGACGTGCCAATGCTGGGCATACTGCCAGAACCGATAAGATATAAATTACTGTGATCCCAAGATTGCTGGTGCTCATTCACAACTGAATTTGCCGAGCTTGTCCCCATAACATGTGTACCTGAAAAATGATTGCCGCCTCGGAAGTAATAGCTCTCTCCTTGATATTGAAAGGAACCATAGTCAAGTAATGAATAACTAGAAAAATCCTGTGCACCTAAGCGCTGAAAGAATACTTTTGAAGTTTCACGTGCATATGCAATGCCTGCCTTTGAATAATCAGACAAATTGTAGTTAACGATGGGCCGCATATTACCGAGCGCATCTTTGTATTCTGGATCGACTGTGATCCGATTACTTTCATCTGCTGCTTGCTCAACCATATAGGCAAACAATAACTGATTGGATATTCTGTCAACGGTACTTTGACGAAGCTCCTTGCCAAATTTATTTTGCGTATCGACCAAGGTTTCGATGTCAGAGAAAGGTGAACCTGTTGCCCAGCCCCAGCCGTCATTGTGAATGTCGACACCAAATGGGGCTTGTTTAGCGCGGCTTTCACCATATCTGAAATCTGCGATACCTGAAGTACACTTCGTACCTCGCATAGTACCGGCGGCTTCTGGCAGCAACCCCCAAGCAAGTAGATAGGTATGGTCCATTAAATTTTTCCCCATCAATCCACTTGAACTGGGCAGGCCTGAAGCCAACATCAGTCGTGCATTTTCCACCGCATTGGTCGCTAAGATAAAAGTTTTTGCACAAACCTGACCAAGCGTGTGCTCAGGTGAACTTGTTTTTGTATAATGTTTAAACTCAATGTGGCTTATTTTGTTGTCATGCTTTCTTACGACCACCTTACTGGCGACTGCTTGGGGCAAAAAATCCATTTTGCCTGTTTTTGCCGCATCAAATAATGTTTTACGTGCATCATACTTAGCTTGAACCGGGCAAATAGGAACACAATTGTTATTCCCTTGGCAACGACCTCCTTGTTCAACTTGCACCGCGCCAACTGCGCCGACAGGCGTAAACCCTGAACCACTTTGATAGCGCTCATTTGGAATGCCATTTCGACCTTGTGGAAAGGGTCTAACTTTTACCGTGTGAGTCTCCCCAAACAGCTCAAACTCTGCACCATCAATGCCCTTTGCTACCACCTGATCTAGGTAAGATGGCGGTAACCCGTACATCGGATATACGTAGCCTTTTTCATACTTAATACCGTAAAACCCCTGCTCTTCCACGTTGGCCGACACACCTATTTCACGCTCAGCCATACGGTAATAGGGCATTAAATCGTCATACTTAATTGGCCAATCTAGTCCTACGCCATACTTGGTTTTAATAGCGAAATCATCTGGTAACATGCGCAGGATCTTGGCCTCCCAGTGCATCGTTGTGCCGCCAGTAACCCGCGTATATGTGCTGTCGAGCGCTAATGGTCCGCTTTGCACCATATAGCCCTTTGAATTAGTCTGCCCCAAATAGAGCTTGCTGACATCTGTCGATCTAGGCATCGGTGCATTCGGGTTTGCCGGGTACGGCGCATTATTATCTTTTGAGGCATTGGCATAATAATTTGAGAGATACTGCTTAAAGCCGTCATAACTTAGGCTTTTTGCCGGTGCAGCTTCAAGCACTAAAACTTGAAAGCCTTTGGCGGTAAGTTCTTTGGCGGCAATTGCACCGCTTATCCCTGAGCCGATGATCACTGCATCATATTTACCATGGTTTGAGTTTTGAACTGCCTGCTCAGGTGTTATTTGCTCTATTGTTGAATTTGCTTCACTCATTCAAGCGTCCCCGTCCTATTCCATTAACAACAGCATTAACATTTAAGCTAAAATTCAGTGTAGCAGATAAAAAATAAATGCAATTAAAAAATAAAAAACATCAAGCTGATCATGTCTAAATTGCAGAAACAGGTCTCTAAAATAAGTAAATATGTAGATAAAAACACCATTTAAGTGCAAAAGCTCAAAATCAAACTTAGGTATCCAAAGCCCTTTTTGAAACATTCGTGTTTTTCTTATTAAATTAATAACTTGTTAAAAAAATCAAAATATTTAAGCGACCGGCAATTTTTTGTGTATATACTTTCTGATGCACTCAGTGCGACTACAACGGATTGCTAATGTGAGACAGTTAGTGAATGAACTAGGTTGTATGTTTGAATTCTCACACCGACATTCCGAGACAGTAAACTGACTTATTCTTGGAACACTTATGACAACTCAAACGAATACGTTGCTCAAAACAGAGCAAGAATACCTCACATCTATTGATGCTCAGCCCCTTGATAAGTGGTCGAAAACAGCCCGACAACATGTTTTGGAGAGAATGATCTCGAATATTTCACCTGACGATGGAGAGCGCGGTGCTGTTTTGGCCTCCCCTTCGCGTACTAATCCTAACTATTACTACCATTGGGTTAGAGATGCTGCCCGTACCATGAGCGAAATTGCAAAACTAAATGGGTTGGACCATAGAAACTTTAAAGACAAATACTATGACATGATGATTGATTATGTTGAGTTTACAAAGATCAACCAAACCACTCCAACTGTCAGTAATAGCCTCGGCGAGCCCAAGTTTTACGTCACTGGACAAGCGTTTAATGGGCCGTGGGGCAGACCGCAAAATGATGGGCCAGCACAACGTGCACTCACCATTACACGCTGGGCAAACATCCTGCTAAAAAATGGTGAAAAAGACTACGTAACTGGTACCCTGTACGATTCCAAAGAACCCTCATTTAGCATTATCAAAGCAGATTTAGACTTTGTTGCTAATCACTGGCAAGACCCTTGTTTCGACTTATGGGAAGAAGTTGACGGAACACACTTCTATACTCGAATGCTACAGCGAACTGCCTTACGAGAAGGCGCCGACCTTGCCAATATACTCAATGACCCAGGCGCTGCCGATTACTACAATCGACAAGCTTCGCTCATTGAAAGCGCAATGGACGATTTTTGGAGCGAAGAAAAAAGTCATTATTTAACAACTTTAAATCGTGTTGGTGGCTTGGACTATAAAGCGTCTAATCTTGATGTCGCAACGACCTTAGGTATTTGCCAAGCACTGTCTGATTCTCACCCTTTTATTAACCCACACGAAGATAAAGTACTGGCAACTGCATACGCACTCCATCAAGCATTTGATCCTCTTTATTCAATAAATGCGCTTGAAACCACCACTTCAGGAGATCCGATTGCACCGGGAATTGGTCGTTACCCTGAGGACAAATATGCAGGCAGTGCACCGCTTGGGCAAGGCAACCCTTGGTTTTTGTGCACCGCCTCGCTAAGCAGTATTTGTTACAAAGCCGCGGCCTTATTCACAGAGCAGAAAAATATTGAAATCAACAAATACAATATCGGCCAGTTAGCACTTGCGGTCAAACTTGTTGATACAGACTGCAAGCTTGAAACAGGCGAATGTTTTAGCAGCCGCACCAAGACCTTCAAGACAATTATTGCCGGCTTAAAAGCATTGGGTGATGCATACCTGAGACGAATACAAATCCATGCTGGCGAAGAGACCTCTTTATCCGAGCAATTCAGTCGCTACGATGGGTTTATGACCAGTGCCGAGCACTTAACTTGGAGTTATGTTTCGGTTGCCATTGCCATTGATTTACGAAATGCCCTGAAGATTTGAACTGACCGACAGCCACCAGTGCTCAACTGGTGGTCGTTTAAACACTTAATCAAGACGTATTTTGCCAAAAAGCATCGCTAAAAATGCTTTTAGGACGTGGTAGAAACTTAAAATGGACGTTGCAATGAATACAACTCAGTCACTCGAAATACTGCACAAGAGCTCGTGTTGTCGCCCTTGTGAAAAAGCTAATTCAGTCAACTCCAATACCACAGCAATCCCCTTTGGCAGATCAATTACCTCAGACAGTTTTAGTCTGAAACATACCACTGCTTCACTATTTCAGCTGGCGCAAAGCACCGGGCAATGGTGTTTTGTCACTTTTATCTTTTACAGCGAGTAAATGCCATGAACATACCGATCACTAACCCCATTAAGATTGTCGTTAAACAATCTGGTCAGGTGAAAATCCATACTTTTATCTCTTCGTACGAAGGCGACAACATCGCCAATGCCACACATATCATAGAGAGCGAAAATGTACTGGTGCTCATTGATGGTCAGTTTTTAAGCCCGTATGCGAAAAAATTCCGCGATTATGCTGATAGCTTAAAAAAGCCTATTGAAAGACTGTATTTATCTCATCGCCATCCAGATCATTGGTTTGGCCTTGGCGACGCTTTTTCGGATGTAGAAATTTACACATTGCCAGAAACCATTGAGTTCCTCAAAGAACACGGAGAGGAGTCTCGAGAGGATCACATGGGGAAATTAGGTGACTTAGCACCTGAGAAGGTTGTGATCCCACAACATGCCGTGTATCCAGGTGTGGAAATTATCGATGGGGTTAAATATGTAATTGAACGGATCATAGATACTGAAATTGATTATGGTATTACCTTAAAGTTACCTGATTTAGGTGTATTCATTGCACAAGATCTAATTTATAGCGGCACACATTTATACCTGACTAAATACCTCGACCACTGGATGGAGCAGTATGAAGATATGCTGCTCTCAGATTACGATTTGTTTTTGCCCGGTCACGGCGCTCCTGCAGACAAAAAAGAAGTCACCGAAAACCTTAAGTACCTCATTGCCGCCAAGCAAGCAATTGCTGATGGGCTTAAAAATGAAGCATTTAAGGAGTTTATGCTGCATAAATTCCCAACACGGCAATGCCCTGCCATTTTCGATATTTACTTACCCAGATTGTTTGACGGTGCTAGTGAATACTAACAAAGCTTGATGTTAACTCATTTTATAGGTGGATCAGCATGGATACACAATACACAGTAGGACAATATTTAACTCAACGGCTTGAAGAGCTTGGACTCGGCCACTTATTCTCTATCGCGGGTGATTACACAATTGAGTGGATCAACAAACATATTGAACCTAGTAGTATCGAATTAGTCGAAGAGGTCAACGAACTAAACGCAGGGTACGCTGCTGACGGCTATGCCAGATTAAAAGGCATCGGTGCCATGTGCTTTACGTATTCAGCGGGTACCTTAAGTGCTGTCAATGCAGTTGCCGCCTCATACGCAGAACGCATACCTGTGGTCGTTATTAATGGAGCACCTAGTATTCAGAAGCGCCTGACCGCGCAGCAAACGGGATTTACATATCACCATATGATAGATGGTGAAACAGATTTAAATATCTACAAAAATATCACGGCCGCCGCGATAAAATTAGATAACCCAGAGTTGGCACCTAGGTTAATTGACTATGCCTTAACTGAATGTATCTCGCAAAAAAGGCCTGCCTATATTGAACTGCTAGAAGACATGGTCGAACAACCTTGTACAGCTCCTGTCGGCAAACTCGCACCACTTACGCCGATCCCACTGCAAGAGAACGTTGACAAAGCCGTTGATAAAATTCAGCAATCACTGGTGGGGGCCAAACGGCCAATTGTATGGCTTGGTGCTGAAGTAGATCGAATGGGGCTTCATGATCAAGCAAATGCATTAATCAGGAAACTGAACCTTCCCTATGTAACCGAACTTATCAGCAAAGCCGTATTTTCAGAAAATGACCCACTTTTTGCTGGTGTTTTCGACGGTCAGGCTTCATCAGCTATCACTCAAGAGCTAGTAGAAGAATCCGACTTTATTTTGGGGCTAGGTGTATGGCTTTCGGATATCAACTCTCTTGGCCAAACCGTCAACTACGACAAAACAGCCTTGGTAGCTTGGGACACTGTCAAGCTAGGTACTTATTTTGAACCCCAAGTACCACTGGCCAATTTTATTGAGGCGCTCAGCCAGCAACCTTTGAGTAACTTACCATCGTGTGCTATTCCCAGCGATGTACCAAATATCTGCGAAAGCCTGAGTGGCTCCATCACATATCAGGGTTTTTACGACTATATCCAAGATAAAGAGTACATAAATGACAATGTGTTGATCGGTAGTGACGCCAGCTTAAACTTTTTTGGTAGCCTGCTTTTAAAAGTTGGCACTCCTAGAGGGTTTGTCGCGCAGCCAACGTATTCGTCTATTGGCTATATTGGGCCTGCTGCAACGGGCATGAGTCTTGCCAAACAAGACCACCAGCGTGTATTTGTTTTCTCAGGGGATGGTGGCTTTCAAATGACACCACAATGTCTCTCAACACAAACAAGGTTTAAGCTCAACCCCATTATATTTGTCATGGATAATGGCGTATATGGCGTTGAACAATGGCTGTACGATGCAGAGATTTTCTCAAGTGATCAGCCATTTTTTGAATCATGTATTTTGCACCAGTGGGACTATTGCAAGCTCGCAGATGTATTTGGATGCAAGGGCTGGACTGTCAACACCTATGAAGAACTCAATAACGCAATTCTAGGTGCGCTTGAGAACTTAGATAGTCCTTCGTTAATTCAAGTCAAAGTGCCGCCTAAATCTTTGCCTGATAACGCAAAGTGGAAGAAAAAATAAGTGTGAATGCCCGGTCATTTTTTAAGTGCAATTAGTATATGAAAAAACCAGCGAAAAGCTGGTTTTTTGTCCTCGGACGGCTGCTTATTTTTTTCTTCGCCTTGTTCGCTGCCCCAGAATCCGTTTCTTGTCTCGTTGTTTCCTCGACTTGCTGGTATTTTTACGGTTGTCTTTAGGCTCTTTTGTCAAATCAGGCTCATAACCCGTTAACCACTGAGGTGTTAATCTGGTATCTAGCAATACTTCGATTTCTTCCAGTAGCCATTGCTCATCAATACTCACTAAAGAGATCGACTGACCGCTATTTCCTGCACGACCAGTACGCCCGATACGGTGAATATAGTCTTCTGCAACATAGGGAAGCTCTGCGTTAATTACGTAGCTTAGTGCTTTGATATCAATACCTCGTGCAGCGACATCAGTTGCCACCAATACCCGTGTTTTTCCTGATTTAAATTGCTCTAACGCACGCTCACGTGCCCCTTGAGATTTATCACCATGAATGGCTAATGTTGCCAACCCGTCTTTGTTTAGCTCGCTGGCATAATCATCTGCTGCTTTTTTAGTGCGGGTAAATACCAACACTTGCTGCCAGTTATTCTTACCAATTAAGTAGGCAATCAACTCACGCTTTCTATCTTCATCAACCGCATAAAATATCTGCTCCACATTATCCGCGGTGCTGTTTTGCTGTTCAACACCAACACGTTCAGGGGTGTTCAACCACATTTTCACCTGAGATAAAATACTGTCATCCATGGTTGCAGAAAACAGCATTGTTTGTCGTTTTTCAGGCATTTTACGCATAATGCGCTTAATTTCACCAATGAACCCCATATCCAGCATGCGGTCCGCTTCATCAAATACTAGATGGGTAATGGCATTCAAAGACAAGGTGCCTTTGATCATATGGTCCAGTAGACGTCCAGGTGTAGCAACAACAATATCAACCCCTTCTTTTAAGGTCTTTTCTTGCGGTCCAATATTTGCGCCGCCATATAAACAAGCGACCTTGAGATGACTAAACTTGGCCAAACGTTTTGTATCTTTTGCAACTTGCTGAGCCAGCTCTCTTGTGGGAGCCAAAACCAATGCACGAACAGCAGAGGTAGCAAAGTCACTCTGCACTAAACTATTTAAAATAGGCAGCATAAATGCAGCTGTTTTCCCTGTTCCTGTCTGTGCAGTTGCAAGTAAGTCTTTACCTTGCAAAATAAGTGGGATACTCAACGCTTGAATTTGTGTTGGTTCAGTGAATTCTAAGTGCGCTAAAGCTTGGTTTAATTCATCTGCAAGATTTAAAGATTGAAAAGACATGATAGCCTATAAGTACTGCCAAAGATGCGCGCAGTATAGCAAAACTGAGCAACCCTTGTGTACACCGCAGAGGCAACCGCTCTCCATATTTGTGCTGCATTTGCATTTTACACTTAGTCATCACTCAGTTAATTGGAGTACCAATGGCGACCCATGAATTCGAATTGAACCCAGTACCAACTGCAGCGCGACGCTCCTCTGTTGCAATGACAATGCTGATGCTTGGCCTCACCTTTTTTTCTGCAAGTATGTGGACTGGCGGTAAACTCGGGGTCGGATTGTCTCCCAGTGACTTTTTTACAGCAGTTTTAATAGGAAACCTTATCTTAGCCTTCTATACTGCATTTTTGGCTTATATCGGGGCTAAAACAGGTCTTTCAACCCATTTACTAGCGCGCTTTTCTTTTGGTATTAAAGGATCATGGTTACCTTCAGCCCTACTTGCTGGAACTCAAGTCGGTTGGTTTGGCGTCGGAGTTGCCATGTTTGCACTCCCGGTCAATAAAATTACAGGAATTGACATGAATTGGTTAATTCTTGGTGCTGGCATACTGATGACAATCACGGCTTACATCGGAATTTCAGCACTTGTGGTACTCTCCGCCATCGCTGTTCCGGCAATCACATTGCTTGGCGGCTTTTCCGTTTGGCTGGCCGTTGACGGCGCTGGAGGTCTATCAGCTTTGGCCTCGCAACCAATTGCAGCACCGCTTAGCCAGACTCAAGCGATCACTTTAGTGGTGGGTTCATTTATCTCGGCAGGCACACTTACAGCAGATTTTATGCGTTTTGGAAAAAGCACCAAAAAAGCGGTGATAATCACGATTGTGGCATTTTTAATTGGCAACAGTTTAATGTTTGTTTTTGGCGGGGCTGGGGCCGCAGCAACAGGCAAATCAGATATTTCCGAGGTGCTGATGCTACAAGGCCTGATCCTCCCTGCCATCATTGTATTGGGCTTAAACATTTGGACTACTAATGACAATGCGCTGTATGCATCTGGGCTTGGGTTTGCAAATATTACGGGACTTCCGAGTCAATACCTCAGTGTGTTCAATGGCATCATAGGGACAATTTGTGCACTTTGGTTATACAATCATTTTGTCGACTGGTTGGTATTTTTGTCCGCCGCAATCCCTCCCATCGGTGGCGTCATCATCACTCACTATTTTACCCACAAAACACAATATAAGGACGTTGACATTGCAAAAAACAAAAATGTTAATTGGTTGGCTATTACCAGTGTTCTCATCGGGGTAGCGGCAGGCCATAGTTTGCCAGGGATCGTGCCAATCAATGCTGTCATTGCCAGTGCGTTAAGCTTTTATCTCGCAACATGGTGCTATACAAATCAATTGGCGCGGACAAAATAATTACCGCTGGAGAGCATCGGAAAGTCATCTGAGATAGCATATATTTCAACACGATACTCTCCACTTTGCCACTGGTTTCGAGACATGTTGATATAGTGCAAACGATCCGAAGACTTTATTGATATATTCTTAAACGCAAGCATTTGATTTGTGTCTTTATTAAACCATTTAACCAACACTTTGTGGCCATGATCTGCGCCAGTTTCAAAGGTAGCAGTAACCTTTTTCACCTCAGCGTCAAATTCATTTTGATTGGCATACCCTGCAAGTCCCTCCTCTCCATTACTGAAGTAAACACGTGAAGGTCCATGGTTAAGCATTTCTACATCATCATCATGATTTTCACCCAGCGCTATCTTACTGAGTCGCTCTGCCGCTTGTTTTATGTCAGATATCCGTTCGATACTGTCTTGGTCTAAAATCCCTTGCTGCAAAGCAAACTGAACAATTTCTTCGTCGCTTGCAAACTTCAAAGCAAAACTAGATGCTGTCGATAACACATCAGGTACAGTCTTTGTCTTGTGTTGTACTGGTGGTAACTTTTTTGGATCCGTACAGCTTGGCGTTAGCGTATCCTGCACAGGTTTTGAAGCTGTTTCAGCTATCGCAATTGCTTGCGTTTGAGGGGCTGACTTAAACCACAGCCCACTCAGGAGAACTCCCGCAAACAAGCCCAGTGAAAAAACGATCAAGCTTTTTATGTTCACGGGTAGCTACTAGCTGTTAAATGCATTTTTCAGCCACGTGTCTCGTTCAGAGATACAGCTTGCTGAAGAGTCGAAGCTTTTTAGGTAGTTAATTCTGTTATCACCACACTGAGTATCAAACTTTTTAACCGGACCAAAACATGATGCAAGGGCTTTTTTACCATCTTCAATGTAACCTACACACAGGTTGTATTGGTCAGGTTGATTGTCTGGCAACTGGATCCCACCGCCAGAATTACCCGTAGAGTTGCTGCCACAATTCATTTGATCAACAACTGTCAGCGCGTAATTTGCTGCTTTTTTGTATACGTCATATGTATCTTTGTAAGTGGTTGTACGGCCAGTTTCAGGATCCGTACCTGTTTCACCACTTCGGCAGGCATTCATTGCTGCGGTAAAATACACATCCGCATTAGCGATTTGAGATGACGCTTGAACCCCACAAGCATTTGCAGCTTTTCGATCAGCATCAGAGATCAACTCGGTTAAATTACAGCTGTTCCCACTGCTACTTAAATCAACCGTCGTCTCATCTTCTCCGGTCCCTTCAGTACATGCAGAAAGCAGCCCTACACATGAAAGCACAGCTAATAGTGTCTTTTTCGAGGTTCTAATCATGTTTTCACTTCATCCCAATAGTATAAAAGCGCCGCATTCTATTGCCAAAAGAACAACAAAACAAGAGGTGAAAATCGATGAGAAACGCCACAAATTAACATGAAATAAAACAACATTATGAAATGTAAGCACTTTAAAAACTAAAAAAGGAACATGATTTAACTGCGGTATAAAGCCACTGTCTTTATAGAAATATCAAGCCGTTTAAAAAATAGACTGAAGATATTTAAACAACTAATTAGATATACTATGACAAATAAATAAAGCTTTTAGATTATTTTTTAGATCACAACCGATTATTCCAAAATTAACAATTCAAATGAATGGTTTCGTATGTTGTTTACACATAAAGAAAAAAACGGAAAGTGCGACAATTTGTCACATCTCAATGGCGCTTAAGTTCTTTATACTCGCCGCAGTTTTTTTCGTGAGTTGTCTTAATGTTTTTGTATTCTAAAATTTCTCTTACGCTTTTGGGCCTAGGCCTTTCACATTGTGTTTTTGCACAACAAACCACACAAATTGAACGTTTTTCTGTCACCGGCTCAAAGATTCAAAATATTGATTTGGAATCCGCAAGCCCTATAACCACTCTCTCATCTGAAGATCTTGCCGCCACTGGTGTATCTAATATAGAAGAAGTACTACAAAGTCTAAGTGCCTCAGCAGGTCCCGCTGGAAACGCCACCAACGCCTACTGGACCAGTAATGGCTATGCTACTGCACAAGTAAATTTACGCGGTTTAGGGATAAAACGCACCCTAGTTTTACTCAATGGCAATCGTGTTGTTGCTGGCGGTACAGGCGCTAATGACAGTCCAGATTTAAATATGATCCCAATGGGCTTGATTGAGCGCATCGACATCCTCAAAGGCGGTGCTTCCGCCATCTATGGCGCAGATGCTGTTGCAGGTGTTGTTAACATAATTACCAAGTCAAACTTCGAGGGTACGAAACTCATTGTCAAAGCCGGTCAAAGCAGTAAAAAAGATGCCGAAAATGCTGAGCTCAACCTTTCTTTCGGCAGACGCTTTGAAAAAAGCCACGTTACAGTCAATATCAATTATGTAGACAATGGTAACGCCCTTCAATCAACCCGTAACCACTGCCCCCTAACAGAAGAAAATGGCGAGCTAGTTTGTACTTTATCAGGCACAACCGTAGGCGGTCGGGCCTTATTGGCCGATGGCCAAGAAGTGCAGTTTAATCAAACTGGTGGACAAAATGGCGACCACTTTGAGCACTATGACAATCGTAAACATGGCTATAACTGGTTTAGCACACTTAATTCATACAGCCCGATGGAACGCCTTAATCTGGCAACATTTATCTCTGCTGAGCTTTCAGAGTCGGTCCAATTCGATACGTCGATACTTTATGCCAACCGTCAATCGGACCAAGTTGTCACACCGAGAAGCTTCCAGTCTGTGGAAGTATCAAAATATTTTGCCTACAACCCGACTGGGCAAGATCTTACTTTAAAGCGCCGCCGAAATGTTGAAGTGCCAAACCCAGAGTTTTATCAAAAGACCAATACCACCCAATTGACCTTTTCTTTGTCCGGGGAGCTATCAAATAATTGGCTTTGGCAAGCGAGTTACAACTGGGGAAAAAATACAGGCACAGATGGCTGGCGCTATGATTTTGACGATGACCGAGTTGCACAAACCCTCAATGCAGATATTTGCAGTACACAAGCAGGCGCCGCGATTCCCTGCGGGGATTACTTTGGCGTCGCAGAGCTCACTCCTGATGTCATAAACTATGTCACATATCAACGCGAAGGGACTGGCGGCAATCAGCTTCAATCTTTCAGTGTTGACTTAAATGGTGATATCGCCGAGCTGCAATCCGGGACAATGGCATTTGCCACAGGCCTTTCCATGCGTAAAGAAAAGGGGTGGCGCAACCCTGATGCCATCGCGATACGCAATAACGAGGAAGATGCCATCGCGGGTAACTCAGAAGTCACAGAAGCATTTGTAGAATTGTCTATCCCAGTGTTAGGTGAGCTGCCTTATGCTCAATCAGTAAAGACGGACATTGCGCTGCGCTACTCTGACTACCAAGATTTTGATGCTGAAACCACGTATAAACTCGGTTTAACTTGGCGTGTCAACGACCAGTGGCTGTTAAGAGGCGTGCGCTCCAGTGCCTTTAGAACCCCCACTATCACCGAACAGTTTGGCGGTACAAATATAGAGAACCTCATCACGGTAGACCCCTGCGATGGTGCTACAGGTTCACTATTACATAACTGCATAGCGGCGGGCGTACCCAACGGGTTTGTACAAGATGGTTCAACCGTTCGCACCGGCGTTGGTGGTAACCCGGATGTTGATGCAGAAACTGCAAATACTTTTACACTGGGTGTTGTTTATCAAAATACGTTGTTTTCAGTCTCGTTGGATTATTTTGACATTAATGTAGACAATGCTATCAATGCTGTATCCGGATCTAACATGCTGCGTCTGTGCTACAGCGATCCTGTTGCCTATCAAGCTTACTGTGACAATGTAACCCGCGACTCTACAACATACCAAGTTGTTAAACTTGAAAAGCGCCCAATGAATGCAGCCAGTGAAGAGGTTTCTGGCATAGATTTAAATATCAACTTAACCTCAACATATCAGGATGTTTCGTATCGGATCAATTGGGATACAACCCGCCTATTGAAGCACAACAATACTGCTTTTGAAGGCGCGGAAACTGAAGTGCTACTAGGGAAAATAACGTCTGATAGAGGAATTTTTGCAAAATGGAAATCTCACCTTGCTGCAACTGTAAACCTTGGACAGTGGCAAGGCATTTACAGCATCCAATACATAGGCAACGCTGAAGATGAAAATGGCGGCGGTCCAATTGGCAGCCAAGTCCCTAGCGTGACATATCACGATATGCAAGTTGGTTATAGCGCTTCGGACTCGTTGACTCTGGCATTTGGTATCGACAACCTATTTGACAAGCGACCCCCCTTCTTAACGTCTTGGAATGATGCCAATACTGACGTATTTACGTACGACACTGTCGGTAGGCGTGGCTACGTAAAAGTCTCTTATCAATTCTAACCCCTTATGGTGACAAGTGTTCACTTGTCACCAATACCTCCTCGCTTTTATCACATCGTACCTGTCTAATTTGGATGTGACGACATGTCTATTCACTTGTTAAGATAAGTGCGTTTCACCTCAAACAAGGACTAATAAATGCCACCCGCTTTAATCGAAATAGGTTTACCAGTCGCGCTAATATTCATTATGGCGGGCGTAGGACTAAGCCTTAAGCCTGATGATTTTAAACGTGTTTTATTGCAGCCTAAAAGCTTTTTCATCGGTGCTTTTTGCCAGCTTGCTGTTTTGCCATTATTGGCCATCGCTACCATCGCCATCACGGGCTTAACAGGAGAACTTGCTATTGGTCTGTTTATCTTGTCATTGTGCCCCGGCGGTACTACTTCAAACCTCTATTCATACTTAGCAAAAGGGGATGTCGGACTTTCGGTATCTTTAACCGCTGTGGTTGGCTTTATAACACCCTTCACCTTGCCATTTTTGGCAGCATGGGCGATTAGCCACTATGGTCAAAATGGCAATGTAATTGAGTTCCCAATCTTAAAGGCTTGGTTACAGCTCATAGTCGTGGGTGTACTGCCAGTACTTATTGGTATGAGCATTAATGCAAAATGGCCTGAATTTGCTAAAAAAGCGAGTCCATATATTAGCTGGTTCTCTATCGCAGTACTGCTTCTCGTTATCGTCAGTATCTGCTTTAAACTGGGATCTAAGCTGGTCGATTACTTAATCATGGCTGGCCCCGCAGTGGTACTACTGAACCTGATCTCAATGATCGCAGGGTATGTAATCGCCGCAACTTTACTGCACAATGACACTCAAACTCGCACGATTACGCTCGAAGTTGGACTTCAAAATGGCACACTGGCACTGTTAGTAACGACCAGCCTGTTAGGTAATGAAGTCATGTCAATTGCGCCAAGCATATACGGATTGTTTATGTTTATCAGTGCGGGAGTGTTTACAGCTTGGGTAATCAAAAAACATAAAACAAGCTGACCACCAGATTGGCCCTGAAATCAAAAACAATACTACCAAAGCGCTCTCATGCGCTTTGGTAGGTTCCCAACACCATATCTTCGTTCAACAAAATCCAGTGATAAGAGATCTGCATATGTCACCGGGAGATGTGTCTGCCAAGTTTTGGGCCTAGCACTGCTGATTTGTAAAACTACTTTGAGCATGTCCGTTTCTCAGTTCAAAAATAGTAGTTTGAGACTGTTTTATCAGCATTCAATCAAGGACTTTTACGTTTCTACTTTTAGTTTTCGTTTTGCAAATTCGAACCAACTTTTCGTTAAACCTTAAAGAAGAAAAAAAATAAAGCACTGATATATAGATACTTATATAAAAGTGAATTATGGCACAGGTTTCGCACTCTTGTGTATAAATCATGAGATCAAAAGTGCAACCACAGAGAAACAACCTAAACGTAAGCCACGCAACAAGCGAACACATGATGCGATTTGTATAAACTTTTTTGTATCTGTTACCTGTGTGGTCTGAACGTCATCTGTTCTTCTACTTGTTGTTACTCTAGGCACAATGTGGGGTCAACCATAATGAAACTAGATAAAAGAGAGCTGTCGCTGCAGACAATGTATTTGAAACACGGGTTATTAGCGTTTCAAACTATGTATTCACAAAAAACAATTGACCGCTGGAATCACCTTTTAGACCCCATTTTTCAAAGCCGTAAATCTGAAGAACCTAGCTACGTGCAATCGAATGAGCTATTGGATCTTGGTATTCTCAATGAAGTAATATCTACAAAGTTGCTTAGTGCCATCACAGTACTGGACCCTTGCCCCGTGCTATTTCAATGTCATTGTATGGAAATAGATTGGGATCATATTGTCAGCAACAATTATTATAGTGATTTTGATGGTTGGCACAGGGGTGAACGCGATCCCAATATTAAGTCAGTTTATGGCTGTAGGCCATTCTCGATATACATTTACTTGACTGATGTAAAGCACACTAATGATGGCGCTTTTGAAGTCATCCCTGGATATGAAACTGGGCCACTCGAAAGTAATCTAAGTTGCTGCAACTTAACTGGCCGCAAAGGTACTTGCTTCTTATGGAACCGAGATTTATACCACCGTCTAAATGAGCACAACTCATCAGTAAAACAACGAATATTAAAATTATCCTTGCAGACCAATGGCTGGGCGAATTCGAGAGTACAGCTTGATGAATTTAAACGCGCACGAACTATCTTAAATGGTATTAGCCCAGCTTTGTCATACCTTTTTGGTAGTCATTTTAATAACAATCTCTCAATCAAAACAATTCCCTTCACTCGCAAAGGAGATCTTCCTCAGCTAAAGCCACTTGATTATTCGGCAAAAACAGAGATCCCATCTAAAGCTTCAATCATGTTGCGTAAGTTTAAAAACAAAGTTGATCAGGCGCTGGGGTTTTAATTTTTACGGGTGCCAATAATGAAAAGAGCGGCCACAACATCAAACAATTCTGCTTATTATGTTGAAGGCCTACAATCTCAAAGAGTAGTTCACAATAAGGTTTTGTGTGGGATTAACGACTATTATTGATATGTGATGACTGGGTGTACCAAACCCATTTAAAAGTATTAACAGACACGGCATTTTCACCTGACTTTATTGCTATGGAGGCGCGATGACACTACATAAATCCAAGCAACGGCATACGCATGTCAAACAGTTGCTTAGTAAAATGGACCCTGAAGCTGCGGCGAGCTTTACGTACAAACAGCGAAAAGCACTGGACAAAGTCATCAATACTCGCGGATGGAATAATCATAAAATTGATTTTAGACCGACACTTGCACTGCCATTTTTGCCTTGGAGCTTCTATTTTGTTTTGCTTGGAGGGGTGAATAAACGCAGCTTGAGCTCCACAGAGCGCTTCACCGCTGCACTGATATTTTTGACTCTTTTGACCCTTGTTGGATTGATAACACTGGGGCTTGTTATGGCGATCCTTTATTTGTTTAAGTCTTGGCTCGGTATTGACCTTTTTCCAAATGAGTCATTAGGTATTTGGGACCAATTCAAAGCGCTGTTTAAATAGATTGAGAGAAAAACAACTTTGTATTTCAGTATATTGTCTAAATCCCCCTTTTCCAATGGCCAAAAAGTCACTTTTCATGGTGGGTATTCTTGCTTAACACTTTCTGATCTGTGCAAGACTTGCCAAAATTATAAGCATGACAACGCAGCCCTGCTCTGTCGATAGAACGCTAAAAAGGCGCAATTACCGCGCCCTTGCCTACTAACCCCTAACTCAATTGAGTAGCAATGCTGGCAACGTGTTTGCCTTGAAATTGCGCTAGAGCTATTTCTTTTTCTGAAGGCGCTCTACTGCCATCGGCACCAGCAATACAGGCAGCTCCCAATGGCGAGCCACCTTTGACTTCTGAAATATCCGTTAGCTCTGGTGCCGCATACGGCAGACCAACCACCACCATACCGTGGTGAAATAACGTAGTATGAAATGATTGAATTGTGGTTTCATTACCCCCGCCAGTGCCTGTCGATGTAAATACACTGCCCACTTTACCAATAAGTTTTCCACCAGCCCAAAGCCCGCCTGTTTGATCTAAAAAGTTGCGCATTTGTGACGCCATATTGCCAAATCGCGTCGGAGTCCCAAAAATAATGGCATCATACTGCTCAAGTTCAGCAGGCGTTGCGAGCTGCGCACCTTGGTCCAATTTAACACCCGCGCTTTTTGCCACCTCATCAGGCATTAATTCAGGTACTCTCTTGACCGAGACTTCAACTCCATCAACCGACTGCGCCCCTTGTGCAACAGCATTTGCCATCGTTTCAACATGACCATAGCTTGAATAATAAAGTACTAAAACCTTCGTCATTTTTCTTTCTCCTCTTGAGTCAATCTCGCGACTGACAAAAATATTTTTTAACCAATCAAACACGATTTTTATTCCCTCGTCATAGGTGTGTAATCAACACCCATTCAAACTCGACAGAGATAGATTAAGCCAAGAGCAAATTGCCTGCTTCGCAAAAAAAAGCACACATCATTCCAAAAAAAAGAATATAAAAATGCTATTTAAGTCATATTCGAACTATAAAAACGAAATTTAATTGGGCGACATTAGGCGTTGATAAGTACACACAATAAGTGCATCGGCCACTAGACCCACTCATGTGAATTTAAATCCGCCAAAAAAGCATAGAGGAAAACGGTAAGTGGTATACGCAGAGGTGCCATCTACAAACGGCAGTGCATTCTGTATGATCACAAAGGAGAGTGATAGAACTTCCACCACTCTATAAAAACTAAAAATTAATCTCGCTCAAAAACCAGTGGCATGGCGTTGTTTGGCACGTCAACTACAGCACCATCTTGATATACACATTGGCCATTTACAAAGGTATAGCGGATCTGATGAGAGAACTGATGACCAACAAATGGTGACCACTGACAATGATACAAGGTGTTATCGTGGCGCACAGCTTCACCTGGTTTTGCACTCACAACTGCCAAGTCAGCAAAATATCCCTCTCGAACGAAACCACGCTGCTGAACTTTATAACGCTTGGCTGGGTTGTGAGCCGTCTTTTCGACCACTTGTGCCAAACTCATGGTGCCGCGCTTAACTTGGTCAAACAAGGTCAATAAAGCGTGCTGAACCAAAGGTAAGCCAGCCGGCGCTTGTGCAAAAGCTTGCTGCTTTTCTTCCCATGTGTGTGGCGCGTGGTCGGTCGCAATGATATCCAAACGACCATCATTTATCGCATTGATCAAAGCAAGTCGATCCGATTCAGCTTTGATTGCTGGATTACATTTTATTAAATTTCCTAAACGTTCATAATCGTCTTGGTTGAACCACAGGTGGTGTACACAAGCTTCCGCAGTAATTTGCTTGTTATCAATCGGTCCTGACTCAAATAAATCTAGTTCTTTGGCAGTGGTTAAATGCAGTACATGAAGCTGTGTGCCATATTTTTTTGCAAGGCTCACAGCATAGGAAGAAGACTGATAACAGGCGTTGGCATCACGAATAACCGGATGATCTTGTATTGTTAGATCCTTCCCTCCTAATCTAGCTAGGTTGTCACTGATCACATCACCTTTTTCACAGTGGGTCGCAATTAACACCGGACATTCTCTAAAAATGGCTTCAAGTGCGCTGGGATGTTCAACGAGCAAGTCTCCCGTTGATGCACCCATAAATACTTTTACCCCACATACAAAACTGGGATCACACGCCTTGATCTCATCTAGATTGTCAGGTGTTGCGCCAAGGTAAAAGGAGTAGTTTGCTACAGATGTCTCAGCAGCAATATGATGCTTTTGGATCACTGCCAGCTTGTCTGTCGTCGCAGGACTCACATTGGGCATCTCCATGAAGCTGGTTATACCACCAGCTACCGCGGCGCGTGATTCTGTTCCTATCGTACCTTTCCAATCTAAGCCTGGTTCTCTGAAATGCACCTGATCGTCAATCATGCCGGGAATTAGGAAGTCACCTCTCAAGTCAATAACTTGCTCTATCCCTGTAGGTGTAATATCAACTGCAATTTTGTCAATCCGTTGCCCGACAATTCTTACATCACAGCGCTCAACTTTGCCTTCATTTATTAGCTGAGCATTTTTTAATAGGATATTCGCCATTTCTACTTCACCTTTAAACACGCGTTAAAAAATCTATTTAGACAATACAGCAAGCTAGTCACTAACTAAGCGTTGGCCATTTGCCCTTCCTCCAGCGCCTGACAAGCAGTACAAATACCTTGAAACTCAAACTGGGGTGAGTTCAACTGATAACCATGAGATTGGATTTGCGCAGACAGTTGTGCCATCAAATCAGCAGGCATATGTACTTCTTCTACTTTTTGACACATGGAGCAAATTAAAAACTGGGTATGGGGGTGAGGCTTATGGCAGTCGATATGTGTGCAGCAGATATATTTGTTCACAGTATCTAATTTGTGCACCAAATCTGCCGCAACAAGTAAGTCGAGAATACGATAGATCGACACAGCAGGCAGCGTTAAGCCCAAATTCTGCTTACAATATTGAACTAACTCGTAGGGAGATAGAGCCTTACCAGCCATCTTCAGGCCTTTGAAAATCGCGATTCTTTTCTCTGTTGGTTTGATTCCTGCGTAATTAAAAATTTCCACAAACTCATCAGATTGGTTATTTTTATTATTTTTTTGACTCATATAGACTAATTTCCTTGCCACCCCGCAATTAATGTTACAGTATAACATATCACAAAATACCTACATTAAGTACTTATTTTCGTGTATCACGGCAAGTGACACGAAAGCATCATTAAGCACCGTTAAGATTATTACGTTAATTGCTTTGGGAGTATTAAGCATGGTCACACGTAGACAATTCACAAAAAGCACCGTGGCATTGGCATTTTTAGGCCTCAATAGCAGCATACTAGGTTGCGCACGCAAACAAGGTATCACGCCAACCCCAACTACCACGGGGTATGGTCCTCTTATCCCTGACCCAAAAGGTTTATTAGACTTGCCAGAGGGATTTAGTTATCAAGTTATTTCTGCGTTAAATGATAAAATGGACGATGGTTTGAGCGTGCCTGACAACGCGGATGGTATGGGTTGTATTGCTCTTAGTAGCAATCGTATTGCTTTGGTTAGAAACCATGAACTAAGTCCAAAACATTTGCAAAATGCGGCATCAGATATTGCCGCACATAGAACAAAAAAAGCCTACGATACATTCAACCAAGACGTCGCGCTGCCAGGTGGTACCACAACCTTAGTTTATAACCTTGATACACAACAAATCGAACAACAATACTACAGTCTTGTCGGTACCATTCGTAACTGTGCTGGCGGAACAACACCTTGGGGTACGTGGCTAAGCTGCGAAGAAACAGTGCGTTTAGCAGACAGTGAAATTGATAAAGATCACGGTTATATATTTGAAGTCCCGGTCGACCAGCCTGGTTTATGCGACCCTATACCACTGGTAGACATGGGGCGCTTCAACCATGAAGCCGCAGCAGTAGATCCCAGAACAGGTATAATCTACCTGACTGAAGATAGAGGCGATGGCCTTTTTTACCGTTTTATACCTCACCAAAAAGGTAGGCTTGCGCAAGGTGGCATATTGCAAGCATTGGTATTTAAAAGCCTAAATAAGTTCGACACGCGAAACTGGCAACAACAAAATATGCCGCTTTCAAATTGGTACGAAGCTGAATGGGTAACACTAGACAATCCGCAAAGCCCAGAAGACGATCTTAGAATACGTGGATATGACCTTGGTGCAGCAGTATTTGCACGCGGAGAAGGGATCCATTTTGGTGACAATGAACTGTACTTTTGCTGCACAAATGGCGGCGGGAAACAGTTAGGCCAGATCATGCGCTATCAACCCTCAGCATACGAAGGCACAGATAAAGAGGCTACTTCGCCCGGTCAAATTCAGCTGTTTTTAGAAAGTAGCGATAAATCCCTGTACGACTTTGGCGACAATCTGACCGTGACACCGCAAGGACACCTACTGGTATGTGAGGACCAGTATACATCCAACCCAAGCAACCACTTGAGAGGCGTTTCACCACAAGGAGCTGTTTATCCTTTTGCTAAATTGCGAACCACTACCGAATTGGCAGGAGCCTGCTTTTCTCCAGATGGTACAACGTTATTCGTCAATGTCTACTCTCCGACTAAAACACTAGCAATTACCGGAGATTGGCAAAATTATCACAGTGTGGGATAAGGACTATTGCAGCCAGTTTTCGCTGGCTGCAAGACGCACTCTCAGTGCAAAAATAGACTTAATCACCTCAACGTTACGCGTGATGTCGTCTATTACGTCGTCTTTTCAGGTAGGGGAAAAAGAACAGCACTAGCCCTGTTACAGAAATCACTAAGGTCGCAAAGGACACAGGTAACATTAACCAAATATTGGCATTTTTCTCAAAAAAGGTGCCATCGTGAAGGCTTTCGATTAATTCTGAGTTACGTTTTGCGACATGCAAAATTTCACCGGTTTGGTTGTCGATCTGAATTTCTATTTTATTGTTGCTACGAATTTTAGTGATCCCTTTAGCTGGTCTCACATCCAAACGGTTAATATCATCCCAACTCTCGATTTGAGCCGCGTCGACTGACTTTGCAGCTGTTAGTATTTGCGTAAAGCTTAGCGTTGGTACAGTACCAACTCCCTGTGCCGAGGGCGGCTGAATAAAACTAAACTCTTTTCTTACCAGCAACAAAATACCGGTAATAATGATCACAAGTAACGGCAACGAAATAATAAAACTCGCCCACCTGTGAATACTTCTATTTTTTCTATTAAAGCTCATTGTTTCTTTTAGAATTGCATACTTGTTGATAGTTTAAAACTGCGCTCTGGCTGCAAAGCGGCATCTTCATCCAGACTCCCGTAGTAACGCTCATTGGTGAGGTTATTAACTCCGATATTAACAGTTTGCTGACTGTTAAGTTGATGCGCAAGAGATACATCCCATACTGTAAAAGATTCTCTCGACAATTCAGAATCCCCCACTTCATCCACTTTAAAAGTATGGCGGTAGGAGTTAGACAACGACCAATTGCCAAAATTCACTAATAAGGTCCAGCTGAGTTTTCTTGGGTGTAAATCATCAAGCTTTTGCTGACTACCATCCTCGCCGCTTTGTCGCTGATAAGCAAAGATATGCTCTATGTTGTCACTGGCATACCACCGTAATTCAGCCTCAAAGCCAACAATTTCAGCTTGATTTAAATTACGATAACTCAAATGACCAGCTTGGGTCTCGTAGCGATCGATGTAGTTATCTAAGTCGTAGTGATAAAGCGCGCTATACAGGCTCAGTTGCTCCGACGCATGCCAGTTTAGTGAGAACTGCTTACCAACACTGGTTTCTGGCTTGAGCGACTGGTTCCCAACAATAAGGCCCCTGGGAGTTTGACCGTAAAACAGCCGTTCTGATAACGTTGGATAGCGAAACCCACTGCCCACGTCCAGCCCTAATTCCAGCGTATCCGAGAGAGGCAACATGGCTGCAAACGAGGTATTCAAACGACTATCTGTTGTATCATCTGATTGTAAGCTTTGCTGCGTCAACCAGTCATACCTCAAACCAAAATCAAAATTAACCTTACCCCAATTCCAATGTGTTTTACCATACAATGCAAAGTTATCTTCTTCTGCATTCAACTCATTATTTATGCTGGTTGAATTACTGTTTTTTGTGTCTTCGAGCAACTCGTAATCACTGGTAATTTTGACACCTTTTCGAGATAGCCAATCAATGCCCCAGTGACTTTCATTTTCCCCCATGGTTACTTGCTGCAACCATTGGCCACCAATCGTGTGGCTTTGATACTGACTCAGGCCATCATAACGTTCAAATCTAGCTGTCCTGCTGTCCCAATTTTGATAGTGGTGATAAAACTTTGCCATCCAATCTTGATCGCCATTCAAATGCACTTGCGCTAATGAATGCAGCTCTTCAGGATAGCCGCTGATCTGCTTAGTAGGATATTTCGCGTTACTTTTACCAATGTCGCGACCATAACTAGGCAGCCAGGAATAAGTTGTGGTAAAACCATCATGTTTGGATTTGTATCTTACCAACCCAGAGAACCGCTCAAATTGTGTATGTAGTTCATCCCCATTGGCCGCATGGGCATTGTTCGCGTGTTGATATGCAATAGCTGCGGTAAAGTCATTGCTTTGATGCTTGAGATTCAAATCAACACCTTGGTTATAACTTTGTCCAGACACCGTGAGCTGTGTTTTATCGGGCATTTCTGTACTTAAACTAATAACCCCCCCCATGGCTTGGGAGCCATATAGCGTCGAACTTGGGCCTTTAATAACATGCCCTAGATTAAAGAGCGCAGGGGAAATAAACGAAGCCGAATTACCTGCTCGCCTATCTGTAATGATTGGAATGCCATCAATCTCAGTACGTATTCTTCCACGACTGAAGCCTCTAATCGCATAACTTTGAAACTGACCACCTTGGCCGTTTAAACTCACCCCAGTGAGCGATGTCAGCTGATCTGCAATGGTCCTATTTAAAGAAAAAGTAAAGCGCTCATCTAAATACGACGAGGTATGATTGGATGTGGCAATAGTAAGAGATTCTTTTGGCGCTAAAATCTCGATGACTTCAAGTTGCTCACCATTTGCAATTACCACCACCGGCACACAAAGGCAAAAAAATGGAATTATCGTTTTCATAGTTAAGGTACAGCTCAATTAACTCATTATGCGTTTTGTTATCGTTGTTTCATCAGGACTTCTTCATTGTTAACTAATTAAAAGGCTAAGCATTTTTCGTCCTGGAAATATGCCAAATTACTTGATTAACATAAAGCTTAGCATTTGATCGCAAAACGGCGTCGCTAAGTACGACGCCGTTGAAAGGTAAAGGCTACTTGGCAATAACCGATGCACCCTTAGTCCAAGGACCGCCCGCATCAACAATTGCTTGTTGAATACTCGGGATAGTTTCTGCTTTTAAGGTAGAAACACGCTTAATAACGTCTTCTAACCCTTGTTGAGCAAAACCAAACTGCTGACGATGCTGTTTAGTTGGCCCATACGTTGACCACAGCGCAGACATGGCATAACCCAAGCGGCTTGAGATATTGGCTGGCTTTGCACCCATTCTTGTACGCGACTTCAGGCCGTTTAACTCAAAGTTAATCGCATTAATATCAGCTTGGGCTTGTGCATAAGCTGATTCAAGAGCGTTAATATTACCCGGAGTACGATCGATTGCGGTACGCAATACTTCCATTGTTTTTGTCATTTCGCCTAATACAGCGGTTGTGGACGTGTAGCGTCTTTGTACATCTTTAAGTTGCTTACTGAATCGCGCGATTGATTCTGCTGTTGGACCAGATACTGCACCTTCCGTAATTGGTTGCAGTTCAAACTCTACAGGGCTTGCTAGTTGCGAGATTTCCCCTTTCACGCGCTTGTAAAGTGTTGCAGTGTATTTACCTGGCATAACCATTGTACTCATCGCAAACGGGTCCCACATGGACGCTTTTTCGCCTGTAATTGCTTGGTTAGCTGCGTACTCCATGTCCCAAGTCACACGGTGTATCCCTTTACTTGCTTTGCCTGCAACACGGTCGACGAACTGACCTTGCGCATCGCGAATTTCAAGATAGACCACAGGTTTTGGTTCTTGGTTTTCTTTTTCGATGTCTTCCCATGCTGGATACTTAGGATACTTCTCATCTTTAACCATTTCTTTTTCAGCTTTTTGGCGCTGCTCTTTAGCTGTTAGTAAGCTGTCTTTTAAGAAATAAGTTAAGGTAGCACCATGATCAGGATTTTTCGCCACATATCGATCATCACCATCCGTATTACTGTGGTTTGTATCTAGTTGGAACCATTTAACCGGGCGGCTTGGGCCCATCAGGATAGCCTCTTGCTCCATGGCTTGCTCTGTCAATGCACGCAGCGGTGCGTAATCATCAAGAATATAAATACCACGGCCAAAAGTACCCGCCACTAAGTCATTTTCACGGCGTTGTATTTTTACATCACGGGTTGAAATCGTTGGGATCCCGCCATTTAACTCGATCCACTTTTTACCGCCATCCACGGTGAAGAAAATACCGAACTCAGTACCAATAAACATTAAGTCTTTGTTGACGTGGTCTTGTACAATTCGCCACACTAAGTGATTCTCAGGCAAGTCTTTAGCAAGTGACTTCCAAGTTTTACCTAGGTTTGTCGACTTGATCAGATATGGTTTGAAGTCACCGTACTTGTGATTATCAAGGGCCACATAGACAGTATTTGGATCGAACAAGTCTGCACGGATATCATTGACATAAGCAGTTTCAGGTACACCTTTCACACGCTTCAAATCAATCTTTTTCCAATTTTTACCACCATTGCTGGTCACTTGGATCAGGCCATCGTCGGTACCAGCCCACAATATATTTTCGTCAACAGGGCTTTCTGAGAAGTTCGCAATCGTATGATACTCAGACATGGCGTAGAGATCCCAACCGGCTTCTACCGACCAAGTCCGTCCCATCATTGGGATATGCATACGGTTGCCGTTTTTAGTCAAGTCACCAGAAATAGGTGTCCAGCTATCACCGCGGTCATCAGAGCGCCAAACTCGTTGTGAAGCAAAATAAACGCGTTTGGGGTCGTGCGTCGAAACATTTACTGGCGCATCCCAGTTGAAGCGCTCAGCAGGATCACCTAGACGCGGCTGAGGTTTGATATAAACATTCTCACGAGTCTTGAGGTCATGACGAGTTAAATTGCCCTGCTGCCATTGAGAATACATGATATCAGGGTTACCAGGCTCAACAGCTGGTTGATGTCCATCACCACCAAGGGTTAAGAACCAGTCTTTATTCTTGATACCTTCTTCACGTAGGGTGCGCGAGGGGCCACCTTGTGTAGAGTTGTCTTGCGCACCAGCATAAACTTTATAAAATGGCTTAGAATCATCAGGCGCGACCTTATAGAATTGCGTCAATGGTAAATTAGCCATAAAGCGCCAGTTCGCCATACGGTCATGAGACATATAAATACCACCATCGGAGCCGATCAACACAAAATCAGGATCTGTGGGGTGAAATGCCATCGCATGGTCGTCTACGTGTTTACGCTTAGTATTGATAGGGGTCCAAGTTTTACCACCGTCATCGGAAACTTTACTGTAGTTACTCGCGATGTAAATACGATCAAACTGGTGCTTGTCCGCAAAGATCTCTTGGTAATAGTGGGGACCTGTACCGCCACCAACTTCATCAGACATCTTCGTCCAGCTCTGACCTCGGTTTGCCGAGCGATATAATCCGCCCTTGCGGTTGTCAATTTCAACCGCTGCATATACGACATCTGGGTTGATAGGCGAAATCGCTAAACCTATTTTACCCATATTGCCAGTTGGCAAGCCTGTCTTTAGCTCTGTCCAAGTCTCACCGCCATCATCTGATGTGTGAATGCCTGAAGCGGGCCCAGTTCCAACGTAAGTTGCTACTTTTCTTTGTCGAGACCAAGTGGCTGCATACAGTTTATTAGGGTTTCTTGGATCAATTAATAGTGAGGTAACACCTGTCCACTCATCTTCTGGTTTGAGCACCAACTTCCAAGTTTCACCACCATCAGTGGTTTTATATAACCCGCGCTCTCCACCACCAGTCCAAAGTGGACCTTGCGCCGAAACCCAAACTGTATTTGAGTCTGTCGGATGAACAATAATGTCAGAAATACGCTCGGACTTCTTCAAGCCCATGTTTTTCCAAGTTTTACCGCCATCCATTGACTTGTAGACACCATCACCAAAGCTGATGTGTCGGCCCCCATTATTTTCTCCGGTACCAACCCAGATTATGTTTGAGTTACTCGGATCTATGGTCACATCCCCTGTTGAATACACCGCTTGTTTGTCAAAGATAGGTGTCCAGGTTGTGCCCGCATTCTCTGTTTTCCATACACCACCCGATCCCACCGCAGTGTACCAAGTAGATGGATTTTTTTGGTCAACTTCAATATCTGCAATACGTCCGGACATATAAGCCGGGCCAATATTGCGCAGTTTCATCGCTTCAAAGGTTTTGCTGCTAAAAATTGACTTTTCCACATCTGATTTCGCGGCCAGTGTATTCGAACTAGCGCACGCTAAAGACACAGCTACAGCTGCTTTTAGTAGTACATTCATTTTCCCACCGATGTTGATTTTAGTTTTTATCCTCGTCAACATTAACTTAAAAAATGATAGACGTATGTAAATATTCGCTGAGGTTACAGAAATTAGAGTCTAAAGTTATATTGTAACATTTTATGTCCCCAAACAGCCGAAATGAAATTTAAGCACCTGAAAACGGTACTTTTTCGCGAACACTTTAAAAACGCAAAATCGGAAAGAATAGAACTTTCAATAGTCCTAGTTACAAATGGCAGTATTTACTTGCTGTAACAAGTGATTATATTGTTGAGGTGAGAAATGTCAGGTTCTGCGCTTTCGCTTGTTTAAATTGGCCCGTCAAAGTTTCAGGAACGGGCCAAAAACTAAATGTTTACTTATAAGTATTTGTTTGCAGTTGAGATAGGAGCTTAATGCCAAGTTTTTCAGCAACAATACTCAGACCAAGCCCAAAACGCTCAGCCAATGCCTTTTTGGTTTTGTACTTCACACTGAAAAGCTGGTGAGTTTCGTTTAACTCCAATAGCAAATCGTCACTTGTTTTGATTTCATCTACCAAGTCAAATTCTTTTGCATGAGTCGCAAACCAATGTTCACCCGTTGCAACCTTATCAATATCTAGGCTCGGCCTGTGTTCGCTTACAAACTGCTTAAATAGCGTGTGGGTATGCTCTACTTCACTTTTGAATTTATCACGACCTTGGTCGGTATTTTCACCAAACATGGTTAACGTGCGCTTATATTCACCCGCTGTGATCTGTTCAAAATCCACGTCGTTCTTTTTCAAAATTTTATTGAAATTAGGAATTTGAGCCAGTACGCCAATCGAGCCAACAATCGCAAAAGGTGCAGCAACAATTTTATCTGCCACACACGCCATCATGTAACCACCGCTTGCAGCGACTTTATCGACACTGATAGTCAGAGGCAAACCCGCTTGTTTTAAACGGATCAATTGAGATGCGGCTAAACCATATCCGTGAACAACGCCACCACCACTTTCCACATTAACAAGCACTTGGTCTTTGTCCTTGTTGGCAATGGTCAAAATTGCAGTAATTTCTTCTCTTAAGCTCGACACCTCATGCGCATCAATGCTACCAGAGAAATCAATGACAAACGCTTGCTTCTCTGGTTTTTCATCCGTCTTCTTCTTGTTTTCTTTAAGGTGTGCTTTTAATGCTTTTTTATCTAATGTTTGCTGTAAAAACTCTTCTTTCGTTTCTGCTAACTGAGAAGATAAGTCTTTGACTTCAATCTCTCCAGATTTGCTCTTTGGTTTTTGACTTGCGCCCACAATTAAAACGATAATGGCACCAATAGCAATTACGATTGTCACCGCTTTTGCCAAAAATAAGCCATATTCAAACAAAAATGCCAATGCTATCTCCCGACCTTTGCTGTAAAAGTATTTAATTAAAAACCGCTCAGCGGTAATTGTTCATCTTGTCCTAAATAAGATTACTTTGCAATAACAGCGCTAATTGCGATACCAATTATCGGTAAATCAGCCATATTCAGAGGAATATTTAGTCAATCGCTGTAGTCTTTCATTCACACCACACTCTCCAAAATAAATTTAACAAGTGTCAGCGCGATTTAGGACGGATCACAGGCATAAAAAAAGCCGCTACTTAGCGGCTTTTTTTGATGTTTCATATTACTTCGCAATTACACTTGAGTCCGTAACTGGTAACTGTAGCCCTTTAGAAGCTAAGTAAGTCGCAACTTGCTTCTGCATCTCAGCAGTCGCTTGTGCGTGGCCTTGAGCCGTTCCACCAGTTTGCTGATCAAATGAAGGGGTTAGCAGCGAGCTATGATGGCCTTGTGAGAAGTTAACCACATATCGTCCAGCAGTGCCGTCAGTTGACTGCTGTGACTCTGTGACCGTTTCTAATCCCATCATTGCGGCCAAAGGTGTGCTGCCGCCAAGCGGGTTGCGCGGTAATGTTGTCGCAGGAATAACTTGGTCACCCTTATTCTCACCTTCACCGCCAACCACTACACTCATATACATTGGTGTATTTACTGCGCGTACAAGCGGCGCGTAATTGAGAGGATCAGCGCTGTCCAACACGGTTTGTGATGCGTAGGCAAATTGATCAACTGTCGCGTTAATCGCACCTATAGACGCCAAGTCACCTTCCGCCTCTAAATTAGCAACAAAGGTATTGTATGCACATGCTGCAAATGCACTTGCACTGCCTGCAAACGCGCTACAATCAGCCACTGCACCTTCTTGGAGGTAACCGCTAAACTTTTTAGACACAGCTAAATCTGACGCACCTTGCAGCACAGCAGTTTTAACAACCGGTCCAAAAGAAGCAGACTCAACTAGGAAGTTTGCAATGCCCGCACCACCACTAGACAATGCCGCAGGCCCTACCTTAAACAGCGCCTCAGCTTGTTTCAAACGTTCATCAGTAAACGGTAAATTAGCGTGTGCAATAAAGCTTGGCGCAACAATTGAGCCCAGTGACTGACCAACAAAGCTCACGTCGTGTGTATTAAAGTTAAGTGGCACTTGAGATGCCGCGTTAATAGCATGCAAGCCCAGTCTTAATGCTAATAAATCAGCTGTAGATTGACGTAAGTTATCACGCGCAACTAATAGTGACTGCAGATTCATGTAGTGCAGCACGCTTTTTGTCGACGCATTGAACTCGTCGTTGCCATCACCATCAACATCAATACCGCGCTCGCCATGTAATGGGTGGTCAATAGCGACCGTTGCAAAGCCAGCTTGAGACAGTGCTAACGTTAGGCCAAGCATATCTTCTTTTTTACTGGTAATTCCATGCTGCATGATCACAACAGGGAAACCAGTTTCGGGTGCTGGTGACAACGGGAATGTGATTTGCACTGGTGCATTCGCAACCCACTGCTCTTCAGGAATAGGATTGTACTTAGTAACAAACTTTTGTGCATCCAAACCAAGGTCACGAAGTTGACCTCCGGACAGTTGTTGACACTGTTCGTCTAACGACCCAGCTGCCGGCTCTGGAAGCTGGCCACCCGCTGCAGCCGTTGCGGCCATAACAGCGACACCATTGTCACATTTTGCTTGCCAATAAGTATCAGCCAATGCAGCGCTTTCACCATTTTTCGGTCTTGAAAGATATTGTGGTAACTGGATGTTACCTTTTAGATACCTAATACCACCAGCTGCTTGAAGCAACTCAGGAGGCAGTGTTGCAGCAAGACCAAACTCTTCAAATTTGTCTGCAACCGAAACAAAGTCTTGCTCAGCTACCGTCACCATAGGTTGGCGCTCTGTATTAATCGTTGCGGCAAGTAACTGCTTGATGGAACCAACAACAGCACCTGTAGACTGAGTTGTCATTGCCGCTGTATACACAATCTCTTCAGCGCTAATTGATTCACTCGCAACCAATGCTCGTTCATAGCTGCGAATGACAGCTTGAAGCGACTGCTGAGCGTCGGTCACCAGTGGTGCTTCTTGTCTTAGCAATGTATAGGTCGATGAAGGAGTTAGACTACGTCCACCGTCGATGCCATCTTTAATATTTGTCGTCAAGACGGTAATGTACGTGGTATTCGTCTTAAATGGCTTAACAGGTATAATATTAATGTTCTGGCCATCGCTACTTAACTGAGATACGAAATCCCCAGTTGGACCAAACGTCAACTCACTGACGACACGACAGGCAAGTGCAGGCGTTAACTGAGCACACGCTTCAGTTTGACCATCATTACCCATCGCAACTTCAAAAATTCTTACCGCGCCTGGGGCTGCAACCGTCGCGGCGTCAATTGTCACGCCTGAAGGAGTATTCAAGCCAATTTGATATGGCATTTGTGTAGACCAACCGTCTAAACCACCGAGCGCTAGAGAAGGGTCTGCGTAACTCGCACGTGATACCTGGGGCTTTGAATCACCATCTAGCTCTCCTGGTATATTTAGTGTGCCATCTTGTGTCCCGCTAAACAGAATATCATTGGGGACGGAAATAACACCATTTGAGGGATCAAATTTAACCGATGCAACCGGTGTTACAGGTTTGGTGTCTTGCTTTACATCTTCTAGCGTTTCACCGCCACCACAGCCTGCGAGGGCGGCTGAGACAGCAAGTGGTAGTAACAGTTTCTTCATTGTTTTGGCTCCGACATAATTTTATTATTATTGTTTCTCGGTCAGCGCCTACATTTGCCTCTATGTTGTAAGCACAAATAAGCCGCCGAGAATAATTCGTTAAAACTATGTAATTTTGCTTTTAATAAGACATTAGACCAGTTTAACTTAACGCAAAGTGTAGCCTTTCGCCACTCCTATTTGCAATAAATTCGATAACTTGCGCCATGACTATGATAAAATATAGCAAATGTATTTGTTCGAGGTCCAATATGCAAACATATAATGCAGCTAACAACGCGTTAGAAAATAAAGTGATTTTGGTCACAGGTGCGGGTGATGGTATCGGCCGTATTGCCGCAATTAATTATGCGAAACATGGCGCCACTGTGATTTTGTTAGGGAAAACTACCAGCAAATTAGAGGCTGTATACGACGAGATCATTAACGCAGGTTACCCACAACCCGCAATTGTACCTTTGGACTTAAAAGGCGCGACAAAACAACACTACAGAGACTTAGCTTCTACGATTGAACAGCAGTTTGGTAAACTGGATGGCTTGCTTAACAATGCGGCAATTTTGGGAACAATGGGCCCTCTAGAACATTTCTGTGTATCGACTTTTGAAAGCGTGATGAAGGTGAATGTCACTGCACAAGCCATGATCACGCGTTTTCTTTTCCCGGTTATGCGTAAGGCCCCAAGCGCATCTATAATTTTCACATCCTCTGGCGTTGGTCGCCAAGGCCGTGAATTTTGGGGCGCCTACGCTATCTCAAAATTTGCGACTGAAGGTATGATGCAAACTTGGGCCTGTGAAGTGGGAAAAACAAACATTCGTGTCAACTGCATTAATCCTGGGGCAACTCGCACCAGTATGCGTGAAGCCGCTTTTCCTGGCGAAGACAGAGACAAGTTGAAGACAGCTGAAGACCTTATGCCAACTTATTTATATTTGATGTCTGATGACTCACTAGAAGTAAATGGCCAATCAATCGATGCACAGCCAAAATAGACATCTTTATTTAATCAAAAGCTAAAAACAAAAAAGGGCCTAAAGGCCCTTTTTTAATGTGCTTAATATTATCGACGCTTGTTTTGCTTCAAACGTTGATTGTGCTTGTGTACTGCTTTTCTAATACGGTTAACTTTTGCGCGTTTATCTTTGCGCTTTTCAGGCATAACAGACAACTTAGTTTGCGTTTCAGGTCTCAAGCTCACAGATTTGCGCAAGTAATTGACATCTTCTAACTTGAGCTCTTCCCACCCACCTTGTGGTAGACGTTTATTCAGTTCAAGCTTACCATAACGCACACGGATCAAGCGTGACACTTCAACTTCTTGTGATTGCCATAAACGACGTACTTCGCGATTACGCCCTTCTGTTAGCGTTACATTAAACCACTTGTTGATGCCTTCACCACCACGCGGCTTAATTGATAAAAACTTAGCTGGGCCATCTTCTAATTCAACACCTTGTGAAAGTGTTTTCAATGTTTGATTCGTGACTTCACCAAATACACGTACCGAGTACTCACGCTCTACTTCGTACTTAGGGTGCATTAAACGGTTGGCCAACTCACCATCATTGGTAAACAGTAGTAGGCCTGATGTATTGATATCTAATCGGCCGATTGCAATCCAGCGATCACCTTCTAAACGCGGTAGTCTGTCAAATACCGTACGGCGGCCTTCAGGGTCTTTACGCGTACACAGCTCACCTTCAGGCTTGTGATACATTAAAACTCGGCAAATACGCTCTTCTTTTTGCTCGATCTTAACCACATGGCCATCCACTCGGATCACCGCATTTTCTTCGACTCTGTCGCCTAACTTAGCAACTTTACCATCAACACTGACACGGTTTGAATCGATATATTTTTCCATTTCACGACGCGAACCTACACCCGCGCGCGCTAATACTTTTTGTAGCTTTTCACTCATTCTGATGGTTCTCTCACAGAAGGATCATTTAACATCTGATCTAGCTTCTCACTCTGCAACTCTGGTAGTTTTGGTAACCCATCCAGACCCGACAATGAAAAGTAATCTAAAAATAATTTGGTTGTCGCATACAGCGCCGGTTTACCGGGGACTTCTTTATGACCAACAACTTTTATCCACTGCCGCTCTAACAAACTCTTCATAATGTTGGAGCTGACAGTTACACCTCGTACCTGCTCTATTTCACCCCGAGTGATCGGTTGACGGTATGCAATCAACGCAAGTGTTTCTAAGGTAGCGCGTGAGTACTTCGGTGCTTTTTCTTGCCATAGCATATTGAGCCATGGGCTCAAGCTTTGACAAGCTTGAAAACGGTATCCTGTCCCAACTTCGACTAATCTGACACCTCGCGTTTGATAGTGCTCAAAAATTGTCTCGATAGCTTGATTTATTCGTTGATCAGATACATGGATATCTTGCAGCACAGTTTCTTTCATATGCTTTTTAGATAGCGGCTTATCTGCCACAAATATTGCAGCCTCAACCAACTCGACAAGTTGTTCATCACTGACTCGGCGTTTCATGTCACTTTAACTTCAATAAGGCTAGTCGAAAGCGCGGTATTATGACAGAGCTAGGACGACTCTTGTAGCTTTAATGACAAATAAATTGCACTGCCTAAGTTGACTTGTACAATTGAAATTAATTGCTCTTTAAGCAATTCAAGCATAGCGATAAATGTCACAACTACACCGCTTCGTCCCTCTTGTACACTAAATAAACGACTGAATTCGACCGGGTTAGTGTGCTCTCCTAAATATTGCAAAATCATCGACATGCGCTCCCGCGTTGACAGAGCTTCGGCGCTGACTTGATGATGCTCAAACTGCTTCGCTCTTGCCATCACCTCAGTCATTGCCAACAGCAGTTCTTTGAGTTCGACATCGGGAAAAGATTCATCACTTTGTTCGGTATCTTCAATCAATGCACGAGCAACAAAGATATCGCGTTCCACACGAGGAATTTTATCTAAGTTTTCAGCGGCCACCTTAAACTGCTCATATTCTTGCAACCGTCTCACTAACTCCGCGCGAGGATCTTCTTCTTCTTCAAGCTCTTCATGGGTTGGTAATAGAAGCCTCGACTTAATTTGGGCCAACAGCGCAGCCATCACCAGGTATTCGCCAGCCAGTTCTAGCTGCAATTCTTGCATCATTTCTACATAGCGAACGTATTGCTGCGTGATACTCAAGATAGGCAGCTCTAAAATATCCAGCTTATGCCGCTTTATTAAGTACAACAAAAGATCCAGAGGACCTTCAAAACTCTCGAGGATCACTTGAAGCGCATCAGGGGGAATATAAAGATCTTCTGGCTTTTCTAATACGGCTTCACCGTTTAAAAAAGCCAGCGGTGGTATTGGCGAAGTAACGTCAGTCATATCTATTCGAAAGGTGCGGCATCGCCACAGCCATGGCGTAATATCTCAACACTATCCTCTGACATATCAATCACTGTTGTCGCTTGCTCTATTAAATAGCCACCATGGACGATGAGATCAACATGCTTTTCTAGCTGCATGCGAATATCATCGGGATCAGATTCTGTAAACTGCTCTCCTGGTAAAATCAATGAACACGACATAAGCGGTTCATCCAACTCTTCTAAAAGCGCGCTCGTAATCGGATGTTCTGTAACTCGTATTCCGATGGTTTTTTTCTTATCGTTAATCAATCGTTTTGGTACCTCTTTGGTACCTTTTAAAATAAACGTATATGGACCAGGAGTATTGTTCTTAATTAGTCGGAACATCTGATTGTCGACACGAGCATAAGTAGATAGCTCAGACAAATCACGACACATTAACGTAAAATTGTGGTGCTTTTCGATGCCTCGAATGCGCTCAATTCGTTCTTTCGCCTGTTTGTTGCCCAAACCACACCCAATGGCATACCCTGAATCGGTCGGATAAACGATTACCCCTCCCTTTTGGATAATCTCAACTGCTTGGCGGATTAATCTAGCCTGCGGGTTATCTGGGTGGATATGAAAAAATTGACTCATGCTAACATTCCTCTGTGGCTCCCCAAAATTGCCAGACGCCTTGGCAATCTTTTGGTAAGTATAGGTTTCTTCCTAGATCTAACCAGCTGGTTGGATAATGAAAATCAGATCCTTGACTGGCCAGTAAATTATATTCTTGAGATAACTGGCCAAGAAATTGTCTTTCACTAGGCGCTTGTTGAGGTTGCGCAACTTCCATGGCTTTACCACCGACAACAGTGAATTCATCCAACAGTTTACGCAACCATTTGTTGGACATTTGATAACGCCCGGGGTGTGCTAATACAGCAATTCCACCAGCCCCTTGAATAGCATCTATGGCTTCGCTCATTGAACACCAACTGCTGGGAACATAACCTGTTTTGTTGCGTGCCAAAAACTTTTTGAATACGCCTTGAATATTTTTCGCCACTCCGCGTTCCACCAGCGCCTTTGCAAAGTGCGCACGGGTAATTTCAGCTCCGTTAGCCAATTCTAACGCTTGCGTATATATACCTTCATAGCCTCGCTTTTCTAGCCTTGCGCCTATCTCTTTTGCTCGTTCTCGACGCTTTTGTTGCTGTGAAGTCAAAAGTGCTTGCAATTGAGGGTGGTTAATCTCAATATTAAGCCCAACAATATGGATCTCAAAACTCTCCCACTTGGTCGAGATTTCAACGCCAGAAACAATTTTTAAATCAAGGTTTTGCTGGGTAATATAGTCTAGTGCGACTGGTATTCCTGCAACGGTATCGTGATCGGTTAAAGCCAGTACATCAACGCCCTTTTCTGTTGCCCGCTCAAGAAGCTCAGGTACCGTTAAACGCCCATCAGAAAAAGTGCTATGACTGTGTAAGTCATACTTAATCAAAGTTTTCCCCTTAAAAACAAACACCCGCAGTATACCATGGCAAACTTATCCAAGTACGGTTTTATTTACCATATACATAGCGAGGTCTGATTACTCGGACTCCTTTACTAGGTCAAAATGCTTATTATTTATAAGTAAACCATGCTATTGGTTATTTTTTAATAATAGTGCTTGACAGTTTGCACCTGAGTAGGGTTTACTGTAGGTACTTAAATTGACATAACGAAATCTTTACAAATGAATCTAACACAAAAAACAAAAATCGTTTGGTGGTGGCACTCGTAACTGCGGGTGTGATTCGTTGTGTCTAACGACTTTAAACCCGCGCTGAGTACGCGGGTTTTTTTATGGAATTTTTATAGTGATTAACAATTTTTGCAACAATTCATCTACAAAATCTTGGTGGTGGTGCCTGAATTAGCGGGAAGGCATTGTTGTAACTAAATACACCCCCCGCAAGTTAAAATACTTCGGGGGGTTTTTTGTACTAAAGAGGAATGAGGTTTGATTTTTAGTCATATAACTACAACACCGGGTGAGGTGACGAGTATAAGGCAGCGGCGCGATTATATCGCAAGCCCCCTGTCTTTATATGCGGCCCTGAATAAGCCCAATTCACTGTTGTTGGAGTCTGCAGAAATAGACTCCAAAGACAATGTCAAAAGTATTATATTGGCCGATGCCGCACTGCGTATTGAGTGCAATGGCCTTGAAGTGAAAGTACGCGCGCTCTCAAACAACGGTGAGCAGCTGTTGAACTACTTGGCAGACCAAGTAACCAACTGCACTGTTGTTAAAGAGTACGCGGTACTGACACTGACATATAATGCCCAAGACTTATCTTTAGATGAGTACAGTAAACTGAAGGCCGACAACGCGTTTAGTGCTTTACGTACTTGTATCAATTCAATAAAAAGTAACTCAGACACGCCATTTTCTGTTTTTCTGGGTGGTGTCTTTGCCTATGATATGGTTGCAAACTTCGAAACTTTGCCAGCTGTACCTGATGGTAAAAACGACTGTCCTGATTACGTATTTTATCTGGCTGAAACTTTGGTCATGATTGACCATCAAGCCCAGACGACAGAGTTAATTGGCAATGTATTTAATGGCCCAGATGTCCATGCAAACTGTTTCGAAGTTGGTAAACAACTAGAAGAGCTCAATCGCCAGTGTGATGCATATGAGTCTTACAAAGAAGACCCTGAGCAAATATCACATGATGTGACTGTCGACATCTCAGATGATGTATTTAAAGCTCAGGTAACTCAGCTTAAGAAGAACATTGTTGATGGAGATATTTTCCAAGTTGTTCCATCTCGCACTTTCTCTTTGCCTTGCGAAAAGCCGTTAGCTGCGTATAAGCACTTAAAGAAACAAAACCCAAGCCCATATATGTTTTATATGCGTGATGAAAAATTTGTGTTGTTTGGCGCGTCTCCGGAATCTGCACTCAAATATTGCCAAGATAGCAATCAAGTTGAAGTATACCCAATTGCTGGCACGCGACCTCGCGGTAAGTTTGCCGATGGCTCTATCAATCCGGATTTAGATAGCCGTATCGAACTAGAGTTACGCGACGACAAAAAAGAACGTGCCGAACACTTAATGCTGGTTGATTTGGCTCGTAACGATGTCGCTCGTATTAGTGTACCTGGCACTCGTCATGCGAAAGAATTATTGAAAGTTGACCGCTACTCGCAAGTTATGCACTTGGTATCTCGTGTCGTTGGTCAATTGAAACCTGATCTCGACGCGCTTCATGCATATCAAGCCTGCATGAACATGGGCACCTTAGTAGGTGCACCAAAAGTGAAAGCAGCACAGCTGGTTCGTGATACCGAGCAACAGCGCCGAGGAAGTTATGGTGGTGCCGTGGGGTATCTAACCGGTGACGGTGCGATGGACACGTGTATCGTAATACGCTCTGCGTTTGTGAAAAATAACACTGCATATGTTCAAGCTGGTGCAGGGGTTGTTTATGATTCAGATCCGCAATCTGAAGCAGACGAAACCAAAGCAAAAGCGAGCGCTGTGATAAAAGCTATACAGTCTAGCTATCAAGGAGTGGGTCATGACGCCTAAAGTATACTTTTTAGATAACTTTGACTCATTTAGCTACAACTTAGTTGATGAACTATCTCAGCTTGGCAGTGAGCTTGTAGTATATCGTAACCATATTGATGCACGTACCATCTACGACAAAATGTGTAATGAAACTGCACCTGTGGTATTGGTATTATCGCCAGGTCCAGGTAAACCAACCGAAGCTGGTTGTCTGCTTGAACTGATTGAACTGTGTAAAGGCAAGTTCCCAATGCTTGGTATTTGTCTTGGCCAGCAAGCGCTGACGCAAAGCTATGGCGGTACAGTTGGTCATGCTGGTGAAACGGTACATGGTAAATCTTCCCAGATTGATGTGGAAGAGCATCCTGTTTTTGCAGGGCTAGGTAGACGGTTCCCAGTGGCTAGGTATCACTCTTTAATGGCTACAAGCGTGCCTGATTGCCTGAAGATCATCGCTAAATACCAAGATATCCCAATGGCCGTATATCATGAAACTGACAAGGTAATTGGTTACCAATTCCACCCAGAATCAATTTTAACGCCAGATGGTGCCAAGCTATTAAAGCAAAGCATCGATTACTTGACCTGTTAGGAGGCAACATGGAAAGTTTAAATCAACTAATTGACCAGCATTCATTAAGCTTTGAGCAAGCTACTGAGCTTTTTGGCCAAGTAATGCAAGGACAGTTATCTGAAATTGAATTAACTGCTGCACTTATTGCGCTAAAGATAAAAGGTGAAACGGCATCTGAAATAGCGGGTGCGGCGAAAGCGATGCGCGACCACGCCGTCGCTTTTGATAATCGTGGGCTTTACTGCGCAGATAGCTGCGGTACGGGTGGTGACGGAACGAATACCATCAATGTCAGTACGACGGCTGCAATTGTTGCTGCGGCGTGTGGTATCCCTATGGTCAAACACGGCAACCGCAGTGTCTCAAGCAAGTCTGGATCAGCTGACTTGCTACGCACTTTGGGGATTAATCTAGAGATGAGCCCTGAACAAGGAGCAAACTGCCTTGAAAAGACCAACTTCGCCTTTTTATTTGCCCCGCTCTATCACAGCGGTGTGAAACACGCGATGCCAGTTCGTACTAAGCTAAAAACTCGCACCTTGTTCAATATTTTAGGTCCGCTAGCAAACCCTGCAAAACCGCAACTTCAATTGCTCGGCGTCTATGACCCTAGTTTGTGTCGCCCAATGGCTGAAACGCTAAAAATGCTCGGCACTGAACGTGCAATGGTTGTGCATGGCGCTGGGTGTGACGAAATTGCACTACATGGCACAACCTTGGTGACAGAGCTAAATAATGGCGAAATCACTGAGTATGCCCTGACACCCGCTGACTTTGGGTTAGATAATTATTCTTTGGAAGAAATTGCTGGCGATACGCCAGAGTACAATGCCCAAGCAATTCGCGATATTTTAGATGGCAAGGGTAAAGCGGCACACAATGCAGCTATCGCAGCGAACGTAAGTGCACTTTTAGTTATGTCCGGTAAAGTAGATAACTTAAAAGAAGGTACTAAGTACGTACTTGACATATTAGCTTCAGGAAAGTGTGCGCAAACACTAAAAGCCATTGCGGAGGTTAGTCATGGCTAATGTATTAGAAAAAATTGTTGCGGACAAAAAGATTGAATTAGAAGAGCGTAAAATGACTCTGCCACTCAGTGAATTTCAATCTTTAGTAAAGCCGAGTGAACGAGACTTTTATGGTCAAATGTCTAAGCCGGGCATACAGTTTATTTTGGAGTGTAAAAAAGCCTCTCCTTCAAAAGGACTTATCAGAGATAACTTTGATCTAGATGAAATCACTTCTGTCTATGCCAAATACGCAACGTGCATCAGCGTGTTGACAGACACTAAGTATTTCCAAGGCAGTTTTGATTACTTGAGCTATGTGCGTAGTAAAGTTGAACAACCACTCATCTGTAAAGACTTTTTCATCGATGAATACCAAGTCTATTTAGCGCGTTTAAAAGGTGGCGATGCAATTTTACTCATGTTGTCCGTTTTAGATGACGAGACATATGAAAAGCTAGCCGCGCTTGCACACTCTCTAAATATGGCGGTATTAACAGAAGTCAGTAACGAAGAAGAAGTACACAGAGCGTTGAAGCTGGATGCAAAGCTTATCGGTATCAATAACCGCAACCTTAGAGATCTCAGCACTGACTTGGCAACCACTGAGCAATTAAGAAAACTCATCCCGAATAATAAAACAGTTATCTCGGAATCTGGGGTCTATACGCATAGCGACGTTAAACGCCTTACTTCACATTGCAATGGGTTTTTAGTCGGTAGTTCTTTAATGGCTGAAGATGACTTAGAAGGTGCATGTCGTAAGCTTATCTTAGGTGAGAACAAAGTATGTGGCTTGACTCGCATTGATGACGCAGTTGCAGCTTACCAAGCGGGTGCTGTATACGGTGGTTTAATTTTCTATCCTAAATCTCCAAGATTCGTAGATTTCGATTGTGCAAAAGCCGTTGTTGACAGCGCCCCTCTCAAATATGTCGGTGTCTTTGTCGATGCGCCTATTGAGCAAATTGTAGACTATGCACAAAGCTTGAGATTGAGCGTTGTACAACTACACGGTCATGAATCACAAGCGTTTGTAAGTACATTGCGCAAACAACTACCTGTCAATTGCCAAATCTGGAAAGCACAGGGAATTGTCGATGAGTTTCCGGCACCTTTTGACGAAGTTGATAAGCACCTTTACGACACCAAAACTGCATCTGCTTTTGGCGGTACCGGTAAAGTTTTCAATTGGCAATTACTTAAGAGCGCTAAAAAGCCATTTATGCTTGCAGGTGGCCTCAATGCTGACAATGTTAACGACGCATCCTATTTAGGTGCAGCAGGTTTTGATCTTAATTCAGGGGTAGAAACGAGCCCCGGTAAAAAGTGTCCAGAAAAATTACGCGACGCTTTTAACAATATTCGAAAATACTGAGGTGGATAGAATGAATACAGGATATTTTGGTGATTTTGGCGGCATGTACGTCCCAGAGTTACTCGTACCAGCACTAAAGCAACTGGAAAAAGAGTTTGAAAAAGCGCAGCAAGATGAGAGCTTTAAAGAAGAGTTCTATGCACTATTAAATGAATATGCAGGTCGCCCGACGCCACTAACGCTGTCTCGCAACTTAATTAAAAACCCAAAAGTTAAGCTCTATTTAAAACGTGAAGACTTATTGCATGGTGGTGCTCATAAGACCAACCAAGTATTAGGTCAAGCGCTATTGACCAAGCGCATGGGTAAACAAGAAGTGATTGCTGAAACAGGCGCGGGTCAGCACGGTGTTGCCACAGCCCTTGCATGTGCACTACTGGGATTAAAATGTCGTGTATACATGGGTGCTAAAGACGTCGAGCGTCAACAGCCAAACGTATTTAGAATGCGCTTAATGGGTGCAGAAGTCATTCCAGTGACAGCGGGATCTGGTACCCTTAAAGATGCCGTCAACGAAGCATTACGCGACTGGTCTGCCAATTATAAAACCGCACATTACCTGTTAGGTACTGCCGCTGGTCCACACCCATTCCCTACTATTGTGCGAGATTTCCAACGCATGATCGGTGAAGAAGCTAAACAACAAGTTATCGAAGCTGAAGGTCGTTTGCCTGATATCGTAATGGCTTGTGTTGGTGGCGGTTCAAATGCGATTGGCATGTTTGCAGACTTTATCGATGAAAAAGACGTTAAACTTGTAGGTATAGAGCCTGCTGGTAAAGGTTTAGACAGCGATGAGCACGGTGCAGCGCTGTGTAAAGGCAGTAAAGGTATTCTGCACGGAGCATATACGTACATTATGCAAGATAGCGACGGTCAAATTGAAGAGTCTTATTCCGTATCAGCAGGTCTTGACTACCCTGCAGTGGGACCACAACACGCTTACTTACATGAAACAGGTCGTGCCGAATACGTTGGGATCACGGATACCGAAGCATTAGATGCGTTCCAAGCTCTGGCAAAAAATGAAGGTATTATTCCGGCGCTTGAATCCAGCCATGCCCTTGCTTATGCATTAAAGTATGCAGAACAGCAAACTGAAGAAACCGTAATTGTCGTAAACCTAAGTGGCCGTGGAGACAAAGACCTTGCCCATGTACACAACGTATTAAATGAGCGAGGTGCACTATGAGCCGCTACAGCAACTTATTTACACGCTTGAACGATGCAAGACAAGGTGCATTTGTACCGTTTGTAACACTGGGCGATCCGACTAAAGAAATCAGCGTAAATATCGTTAAGAGCTTAATCGATGGCGGTGCTGATGCATTGGAGCTAGGTATTCCTTTTTCTGACCCAATTGCCGACGGACCAGTTATTCAAGCGGCAAATATTCGTGCACTTGAGAGCAAAATTAATACCCAAGATTGCTTTGATATTATTCGAGAGATAAGAGCGTATAATGCCGATATTCCAATTGGGTTGTTGCTTTATTCAAACTTGATTTTTGCGCAAGGACTTGAGCACTTTTATCAGCAAGCTAAAGAAGCCGGTGTTGACTCTATTCTAGTGGCTGACGTGCCTTTGCATGAATCTAAAATGTTCAGACAAGCCGCTCAGCAAGCCGATATCGAGCCGATATTCATAGCAACACCAAATGCCAGCGATGATACGTTACGTCAATGTGCAAGCTATGGCCGCGGCTATACATATTTGCTTTCTCGTTCTGGCGTAACTGGTACAGAAACAAAAGCAGAAATGCCAGCGGATACCATGATCAATAAACTCCATGACTACAATGCAGCACCTGCATTATTAGGATTTGGTATCTCTGCCCCTGAGCACGTTCAAGCAGCTGTTAAATCTGGTGCGGCAGGTGCGATTTCAGGCTCTGCGGTTGTGAAAATAATTGAAGATAACTTGAATGAGCCAGCACTGATGTGCGAGCGTTTACGTGAGTTTGTTGCAACCATGAAGGCTGCAACAGCGAAGTAATCGTGATTAATCAGCTAGGGCATCTTTAAATGCCTTAGCTGGTTTAAATAACACTTTATTTTGACCTTCGATAATAATCTCTTCCCCTGTCTTAGGGTTTCTTCCTGGTTTGGCTGGATGATAACTTAGTGTCAACGTACCAAAACCAGATAAAGCAACAGGATCGCCTTCTGACAAACGTTTTGTAATGGCATTTAAAATACTGTCCAAAGCAGCTTTTGAATCCTTTTTAGTCAGCTCATTGCGCGCAGACATCGCTGAAACTAATTCACTCTTATTCATTGAGTTCTCAAATTATTTTTAATGTGTGCGGAGGCTAGAAGTTTAGCATCAAAAAGTCAATCTTGAACTTAATTCCATAACTTGCTAAAACGCAATAGAGGCATGTTAATAAGAGTGATTAAATGGCATTTATCCTAGAGTATTTACCCTTAATTTTATTTTTTGCAGTCTATAAGCTTATGGACATATTTTGGGCTACAGGTGTATTGATCATTGCATCGCTGATCCAAATGACCTGGCAGTACATTAAACACGGTACGGTATCTCAACGGCACTGGATATTTTTTGCTATTGCCTTGTTGCTAGGTGGAATGACTATCCTGTTTCAGGATGAAAAGTTCATTATGTGGAAGGCCACAATTATCTACGCATCACTTGGCGCTTCCCTTCTGATATCGCACTACCTGTTAGGAAAAAATCTGACAAAAAAGGCTTTACTTGGGATCCTCGATAGCGCCATGAAGCAAATGCAGCAAACAAATGAAGATGCCGACTCTCTGCCCAAAAGGCAAAAAGCAGAGGATCTCCCTATTCCTACAGCACTGTATGAACGGCTGAACTTAGCATGGTCGATATTATTTTTCTTTATTGCCGTTTTGAATCTCGTAGTCGCTTATTATTTTCCGCTAGACTTTTGGGTGAACTTCAAAGTATTTGGGTTAATGGCAATTACCTTCGTCGCGGTGATGCTGACAATTGCGACAGTTTCAAAGTATCTACCTGAAGATGAGTGATTAGAATAGTTGGAACTGCACCACACATACAGCTGAAGGCCTTTCTCAACTTGGGCCACTAAAAATTTCCAACCAATGTAATAGCCCTTGCTATATTTTAGTCAACAGTGTTTTTGCATTTGGGTGATCTTTTGAACGCACATCAATACCGTTGGTTTGAGTTATTTTCGGTCTTTATTCTACTTCCCTGTATTGCTTATCTTTTTCGCGCGGAGCTCGCAAACTGGCTTTTTCCAGCCCTTATCACACTAATGGTAGTATGTACCTACCTGTTGCTTGCTGATCCGCACTTTAAGCGCTTTCGGCTAACCAGTTTAGGGCAGTTTTCGGCTATAAAAAAGCGGCTGTTTTCGATGTTTTTTATCGGCGCATTATTCTCAGGCATGCTGTATGGCTTAATCAGTCAGGAGGGTTGGTTTGACTTTCCGATCAACTCTACTCTGGATTGGTTGGTGTTGCTCATCGCCTATCCGATTTTATCGGTACTGCCTCAAGAGCTCATTTTCAGAAGTTACTTTTTCCATCGATATAAACGTATCTTGCCTAGCAAAACAGTCAGGGTAGTCCTCAGTGCCAGCCTATTTGCGTTTGCACACTGTGTCTATGATAACTGGATGGCCATTGTATTGTCTTTTCTAGGAGGTCTGTTGTTTTCATATACCTATGCCCATAGCCGCTCTTTAGCAGTATGTGTTTTAGAGCACAGTTTATGGGGGTTGTGGATATTTACCATTGGGGCTGGAAAATATTTGGATGCGGGAGTTACTTTTACGTAGCTGTGAGGCTACAACCTCACAGCTACGTATTTATTAGAAGCCGAACAAACTCACAGCGAAGTACTTAGTCGCTACTGTATTGACGAATATAACTAATAGAATGACTGGAATAAAAGTCGACAGCGAAAAGTTCACATACTTCTCCATAAAGCTCCCTTTATAGTTTTCGCAGCCCTGTGACAATTCGTCTGAAAGACTTGCCTTTCTCCAGCGGTATGTAACAAATAAGCAGAGTAACAAGCCGTTGAACGGTAATATGGTGTCGTAGAATACGTCTGACACAATATCAAAGAAGCTCTTATCAACACCACCGTACTGGGTAAACTTGGTAAGCCATTCAACCATACCGAATGACATTGTGCACATAACAGTTAAAATGCCCGTTGATACCGCTAACACTGTAAGAGACTTCTTACGGCTGTAACCTTTGGCTTCCATTAAGCTCGCAGTCGGAACTTCTACAATCGATACCAATGATGTAATCGCTGCGAAGAAAACTAATAAGAAGAAAATGCCCGCTACAATTGATGCACCTGCATACCCGATATCAGCTTGCATAGTCAGAAATAGCTGAGGCAAGTACACAAAAATCATAGAAACCGATGAATCTGATAACTCTTCAGGATTAACATTAGGGTTAAAACTAAAAATGGCTGGCAGCACCATTAGACCTGCGATAAACGCAACTAGTGAGTCTGTAACAGCAACCATTTTGGAGCTGCCGACAATATCTTCTTTTTTGGAAATATAGGATGCATATGTGATCAAGATACCCATACCCAAAGACAGCGAGAAAAATGCTTGTGACAAAGCACCATTTAAAACACTGGCATCCATTTTTGAAAAATCTGGAACTATGTAGTAACGCACGCCCGCCATCGCATTATCGAGTGTTAGTACATAACCGACTAAACCAATAAGGAGTACGAATAATGCAGGCATCATCAGCTTGGCGGCCTTTTCAATACCCTCTTTAACGCCACCAACTAAGATCAAATTAACCAATACAACAACACCAGCCATGTAGCCAAATACACTGTATTCATTAATGAATATGCCAAAATTATCTGGGTTTGCTAACTGGTCTAGATTACCCGTTACGGTTTGCACTAAATACCCAAATATCCATACCGTAACCACCATATAAAAGACAGCGATCATAAATGGCGTCAGAACCGCCAACGCACCAGCAAGTGACCACTTTTTATCTCCGCCAGTTAAAGAATGGTAAGCACCATAGGGGTCTTTTTGCGCTTTTCGGCCAAGCGCCATTTCAGCGATCATGACAGGCAAACAGATAAATATAACAAATAGAGCGTAAACAATTAAAAACGCGCCGCCACCATTTTTTGCAGCAGATACTGGGAAGCCTACCAGATTTCCGATCCCCACAGCGGACCCTGCCGCTGCTAAAATGAAACCCAGCCGAGAGCTAAACTGCTCGCGATTCGCACTCATTAAAACAACCTTATTATTATTTTTTCACGATAGTCGAAGGACTGTACCAGCCATAGCCTGAGGATTTCAAGTATAAATCTAGATTCTGATCAGATAACGTCATTTCATTTACATTTGGGGACAATCCAGTCTATGATACGAAACACAAAATTAATTACGCATTATTTCTGATTATTATGCTTTACATGATTTACTCAACGGACGTAGAAAACTCTCTCGAAAAACGTATGAATGCGCGACCTGCTCATCTTGAACGTTTAACCGAACTAAAAGAACAAAATAGATTGTTTGCTGCTGGTCCATTACCTGCAGTAGATGATGAGAACCCAGGAGAAGCTGGGTTTACAGGTTCATTGGTAATTGCTGAGTTTCCCTCTTTAGAAGAAGCTCAAGCTTGGGCCAAGGCAGATCCTTATATTGAAGCAGGTGTGTACGCGAGCAGCGTAGTCAAGCCATATAAGAAAGTACTCCCTTAACAAAAGTTCAGCACGGGTTAAGACAAATCTCTTTACCCTGCTGTCCAAGATGTTAAGCAACCCCTACGTGGAGCTTAAAATGCAGTTGCCTTTATGTTTTGCAATGTTCATTTTTGTTTGTTCCCTGATTTTTAATCAGGCACATGCAACACCGCAAGACACCATAAGTAAAAAAGAAGCCGTACAATTGGCAACCACCAAGCAGCCTGGGAAAACACTAAAGATTTCTCTCGAAGGTGATTACTTTGTTGTGCGTATACTTCAAAGCGACGGCAGAATTATTGATGTAAAAGTTCACAAAGTAACGGGTGAAGTGAAGAAGGATTGACGATGCGAATTTTAGTAATTGAAGATGACATTCAGCTAGCCGAAAACCTCCGCAATGTGCTGGAAAAAGAGAAATACAGCGTTGACCTATGTCACGATGGCGAAAACGGCCTTTTTCACCTGACAGAGTATCCGCTGGACTTGGCAGTCGTCGATTTGGGTTTACCTAAGTTAGATGGCATTGAGTTGATTAGACGAGCACGTGCGCAAGATATCAAAATTCCAATTTTGATTTTAACCGCTCGAGATCGTTGGCAAGAAAAAGTCGAAGGTTTAGATGCAGGTGCCGATGACTACCTCACAAAACCATTTCATGTAGAAGAGCTTATAGCTCGCTGCAACGCTTTAATAAGGCGCAGTGCAGGTCAAGCTAACCCTGAAATTAGCATTGGCCCAATCACTTTACATACGCGCTCTCAACAAGTTTTTGTCAATGATAGAGAATTGTCGCTGACCGCTTATGAATACAAGGTGCTTGAGTATTTAATGGTGAATCCGCACAAGGTCATTTCTAAATCAGAGCTTACAGAACATATCTATGACCAAGATTTTGACTTAGATTCCAATGTAATCGAAGTTTTTGTCTTACGTCTGCGTAAAAAGCTTGACCCTGATGGGACACTAAACCCTGTAGAAACCTTACGTGGTAGAGGTTATAGGTTTAAAACCCAGTGGTAAGTAGCGCACAAGTTTCTCTCAAAATAAGACAAGGATTTATCCTTGTCTTTGTCTTAATTGTCGCGCTTCCCGCTTTATTTTTCTCAATTGGACGTGCCTATTACGCCACGTTAGTCGATGCCACTGAAAAAACATTAGAAGCGCACCTTTATTCTTTGATCTCTGAAGTAGAGTTTGTCTCCGATGGCATCTCTATGCCTAGAACCATACTCGCTCCTGAGTTAAATCGTTTAAATTCTGATACGTATGCACTGGTATATCAAGAAAACACGCTTGTTTGGTATTCAGAATCGGCGGTTAGTCTTACCGTTACACCTGATGTGTCACAAACCCAAGCCGGTGCATCTGAATTTAAAAAAGTACGATACAGTGGTGAAGACTTTTGGCAATTAAGTTTAACCGTCATTCTAGGTAATGCCGAGCAATCACAACAAGCCAAATTTATCTTACTCAAGAAAAATTCCGCCCTGCTTGCATTGATGTCAGAATTTAGAAACACCTTGGTCAATTGGATGCTCATTATGGGCATCGTGATTGCGGCACTAATGGCATTTGGTTTTGTCTGGAATGCCCGCCCTCTGCAACGACTGGACAAAGAAATAAAAGAAGTCGAATCAGGTGAACGCGATAAAATATCCGGCCTCTACCCTGTTGAGCTCAATACCATAAAGGCTGACCTCAATTTGCTGCTTGATTCGCAAAGGCGTCAAAAAGAACGCTATAGAGCATCGTTAAGTGATCTTGCCCATGCCTTGAAAACACCACTTGCAGTGCTAAAATCAAGCCCTCTGGCAGCCGATACAGAAGCTCAAGAGCAACTAGATCGCATAAACGCCATGATAGAACACCAGCTGAAACGAGCGGCCACAGGCGCATCTGATACGTGGAAAAAGCAAACTAAGGTCAAACCCGTCCTGGATTCAATTCTCAATGCAATGAGTAAAGTATACTTAGATAAGGGGATCGCGTTTACAACTGACTGTGAGCAAGGTGCAGCTTTTCTAGGCGATAAAACCGATTTGATGGAAATATTGGGTAATATCATCGATAATGCTTGTAAAGCATGTGCGCATAAAGTTGATATTACTGTTAAAACAGACGCCAAAAAAGGCATCGCATTTGTTATTGGTGATGATGGCCCAGGCATTCCTGAGAACAAACGAGATGAGCTTTTACAACGAGGCTCGAGACTAGATACTTATGAAGCAGGACATGGTGTAGGTATGGCAATTGTCTCGGATTTAGTCGCCTCTTACCATGGGCAAATCATTATTGATTACAGTGAGCTTGGTGGCGCCGAATTTACGATAGAGTTTAACTATGATCAAAACCATTAATATTTTTCTATTTTTCACAATAGTATTTAGTTATGAAACGCTGGCTCGTTCAGAAGCGCTAACCGATTGTAGTCACCTAGAGTCAGACCACCCACAAAAAGCAAAAAGATACCTAATGTGCTTAGATGGTAATATTGAATTACTTGAACGCAGCCGTCAAACGTGGATCACCAAGTTGCTCATGGATACTGAAGAACTTGAGAAGAATACTGGTAATACACAATTGATGCCCATCATTAAGCGAAGCCTGCTTAGTCAGAGCCGATATATGGAAGACTCCTGCAAATGGCGTTACCTAAAAGAGCTCCCTAACTCAACAAGAGCAGCTAAAGTGTTTAAGCGCTGTAAGATTTCCTTCTTACAGCAGCATGCGCAAGAGTTACAGGCTAATTTTTAGCGTCTTCATAGCTACCAAGCATGGTCGCCAGCCAGCGGCCATCTTCACTATTTTCCAGACCAATTTTTACAACCATAGTCAACGGCACTGATAGCAACATACCAACAGTCCCTAATAACCAACCCCAAAATATCAGTGAAACAAACACCACAAGAGTCGAGAGACCCACACCTTTACCCATATATTTTGGTTCAATTATATTCCCCATGATAGTGTTAATAGACAAATAGCCCGCCGCGACAAGGCCGCTGATAACAGGTCCATGTGTAACAAGTGCCAATAATACCGGAGGGACAGCCGCTATTATGGATCCAATATTGGGAATATAATTCAATAAGAATGCCAATACGCCCCACAAAACAAAGTAGTCCACATCAAGGAGCCATAATAACAAACCTGCCAGTGTGCCTGTCGCTAATGAAACCACTGTTTTAATTGCTAGATAACTATTAATTGAATTTAAAAAGCGGTCAATTTGCTGCATCTTCATTTGTGGGTCATCCAATGCGACATGCACTTTTTTGCTTAGCATAGGTGCTTCAAAAAGCATAAATACGACAGTTAACAAAATGAGGAAAATATTTGCCATCACACCACCAAACCCCGCAAGCATATTGGTGGCAACGTCGATCATTTTACCGGGGTCAAACAGGGATATTAGCTGTTGCTTATCAATTAATATATTGTACTGCGCCGCTGTATCAACTAGCCAAATAAATTTACCCTGCAATGCTTCCCGGTAGCTCGGCAGCTGCTGTGAAAAGTCATTTAGTGACTGCCCAACCAATCCGGCGAGACTCATGCCTAATAACGCTACAAGTGCAATAATAATGACAATGGCAGCGCCTTTGGGGATCCGGTAGCTGGCAAAGAACTTTAATAATGGGTTACAGATAATCGCAATAAATGCAGCCAAGATAAATGGCACTAAAATATCGTTTGCCAGTTTTATTCCTGCCAATACAATGAATAATGAAGCCATAACAACTAGGCTCTTGTTTATTCCAGTCAATGATGACACTGTTGATCCTTATGCGCAGTCGCAACGTTGAAGATAAAGTTAACACATAACTTTCGAATGTTTCTGCTACTATTGTAATTGAATTTAAATTCAAAGCACTAGGGCACATTAAAAAACATATATAAACCAGAGACTAATTGAGCGTGGAATGAATATACTGATCACGGGTGGAACCGGACTAATTGGGCAAGAACTTTGTAAATTTTTAGTCAATAAGTATAACTTAGTCATACTGACTAGAAATGAGCTAAAAGCAAGGCATCTATTAGGGCAAATAGGACAAAATTCTCGATTTGTTGCATGTTTGTCTGAGGTCGATTTTAACGACATCGATATTATTATCAATTTGGCTGGAGAACCTATTGCTGATAAACGCTGGAGTGATAAACAAAAGCAGGCAATAATTCAAAGCAGAGTTGGCATCACTGAGCAAATCGCAGCCTATGTTAACGCCGCTCACAACCGCCCTCATACGTTTATTTCAGGCAGCGCCATTGGATTTTACGGTAGACAACCCGCTGATGTCGCAGTTGACGAGTCGTACGATAACCCTTACAACGAATTTAGCCATCAGCTCTGCCGTGATTGGGAACAAGCAGCCTTGAAAACTAAAAGTGAGCATACGCGAGTATGTTTACTACGCACTGGTGTCGTACTGTCTCGCCGTGGCGGCGCTTTGAAAAAGATGTTGCCTGCATTTTCTTGGGGGATGGGTGGACCCATGGCTTCTGGAGAGCAGATGATGTCATGGATACATATTGACGATATGATACAACTCATATTGTTTCTTATTCGCCATGATGAACTTGAAGGTGCATTTAATGCAACTGCCCCCAACCCAGTTTCAAACAAAGAATTTTCAGATTGCCTTGCAACAGTACTTAATCGTCCCGCTTTTTTTTGGTTACCAGAAAGCTTTTTGAAATGGGCCTTTGGTGAAATGTCTGACATTTTAATATATGGCCAAAAGGTCATTCCCAAAAAAGCTCTTGATGCCAATTATCGCTTTAGATATCAATCTCTTGAAGAAGCCTTAAAACAAATAATGCACTAATGTAAAACACTTGGCCGTGAAAAGATCGAGTCGCCATATAGTGAATCATGCTTTTGCCAACTGTGTTGCAAAAGCACTGATTAACTAACCTAAAAATAAAAACAGCCGATGATTGGTCGAGGCCATAATAAAATTTAAATAGCGATAGAACAAAACCCCAAATTCATTGCTCAGCATTTTTCTGATCATAGATGCAGATTCAGCCAGCGTGGTTATACTTAAACCTACATCAAACGAAGAGCTTTTTGATTGTTTTACACCCGACTCTCACATGCTATTAAAACCATCATGCACAGCAAGTACTTACTATCGCTGCGCGAAGCTTTTATTTCCCTGCTTCCCTATTTTGTCAGTAGTGCTTTAGCCTTGTTGGTTCTCAACAGTGCAATATACTTCAACCTACTCACACCTACACATACTCTATATCGAATCTTGTTCAATGGCGCGTCGTTGATTTTGGGCCTTTTCCCAGTATTTGTAGCCACTTCAATCGGTTTTTTCATCAGCAAAAATTATGGTCATAGCGGTATTATTGGTGCAATGCTGGCGCTGCTTTGCTTCGCTGTACATGGTCAGTACATTGTCTATAACAATGATGCCTACGAACTAAACCCAACAGGCGCGACACCTTTTGCGATCATTATACCTAGTATCAGTAGTTTATTATTAATTGTTTGTATGGAGTTACAGCCAAGTTTTGAACGTTATCTGTATCAAGTCAGCCATTTTTTAAGTGAAAAGTTACGGACAATTGTGCCTTTTTCTGTGGTATTTTTTAGTTTCTATTTGTTTATGCCACTGCTGTATACAGCCGGTGAAGAAATAGCGTATTGGCTGACACCCGATATGACCAACACTTCCGTGGCTTGGCTCGCCTTCCAAAGAATGCTTATTACCCACGGGTTATGGTTTCTCGGTATCCATGGTGATAACACATTCGATATGTTGCTAAGTTCAGGATTTTTATCACAACCCATTCTGCCCGGAATTTCAGCAAAAACGTTTTACGATACCTTTGTACTAGTGAGTGGAACTGGTTGCTTTGCTGGATTAATTCTTGCTGCTCTTTGCCTACGACGCAGTGGACATGAGCGCAACATTGCCAAACTCTCTATTCCATTTACCGCATTTAACTTTTGCGAAATCATCGTCTTTGCCTTACCGATTTTTTTAAACCCCATCATGTTGTTACCTTTTATGCTGGTTCCTTGCTTAAACTTCGCAGTATCTTACGTTGTTTTAAGCCAAGGCTGGGTTGATGTTAGCAACATTGAAATAAGCTGGATGACGCCAGCCATCATTAGTGGCTACAGAGTGTCTGGAGGGCTTGATGGCGCATTCTTGCAAATTTGTTTAATTGTACTTAGCGCTATCGTTTATTACCCTTTTTTAAGATGGCACAATCGACAAATCAATTTTGAAAACGCCATAAATAAGCTCAGCGACAAACTGAATATTTCGGAACAATTGCGCTCTTCAGGTGAGTTAGCATTTATCTCACATCAAAGAGATATAGAATTTGCCAGTAAGGAGCTCAATCAAGTGCTTACTGATATCAGTACGGGCAAGCTCAAGCTATTTTATCAGCCTCAAATTTGTCAAATTTCAGAAACTATAAACGGACTCGAAGCACTACTGAGGCTTCAAAAGCCAAATGGGTCCCTAGTAGGCCCCTACTTTTTGGACACTTTAATCAAACATGACCAAACGGATATCATAGACAAATGGGTAATCGAACAGGCGCAGCGAGATTTAGAATACTTTAATAAAAAGGGGTTTACGCCAATTATAAGCATCAATGTCAATCCGAAAGTCATGATTGACCATGTCCTCATTAATTACATCTGTGACAAGTTCCAAAAATTCCCAAATCAATTAAAAATTGAAGTCGTTGAGTCAGGTTATTTAAGTGATAAAAATAAAGTCATCCGCAATATCCAAAAACTTCGGGCATTTAATATCATCACTGTCATAGATGATTTTGGTACTGGGTATTCTAGCTTGTCTATGTTAGCTGACTTACCTATTGATATCATAAAATTAGACAAATCACTTCTAGATAACGCACAAGAAGAATCCGGCGCAGATTTCTATACATATGTCGTCGAGCTGCTCCACAAAATGGATAAACACTTAATCGCAGAAGGCGTAGAAACACGTTATCAACTGGAGTTTGTTCGAGCACTTCAAGTTGAAACTGTACAGGGGTGGTATTATCAAAAAGCATTACCAAAACAAGACGTAATTAAATTCACAACTCAATTCAATTCGAATAAACCCTAGCCAACTTAAGATAGCTATCTGATATAGCAATTAATTGCACAAAGTGTTAGCTTTCCATCACGACCTGATAAAAACTACGCTAAATCACAAGCCAAAAAACTCTGAGAACTTCCCAGCCTTAATGTGTGCATTTAATATGGAGGACGCCGATTTTGAGGAAGAGAGTTTATAAAAGAAGCCATGACATAAAATAAAACCTCACAACATTAAGTCGCAAGGTTTACCTTATCAATTAAAATTAACGATATCGGCCATAGGTATGTGTTTGGCTGTCTAATACATATCTGAAACCACTTACATACACGGGTCCTCGGCACTGAATATGCCCTTGATGTGTAAAAGATACCATAGTTCCAGGGAACGAACCGGATTCAGGAAAAGACGAACCAATGTGCTCATATTGGCAAATTGTGATCTTGCCGTAAGCGCTAGAAGTTACTTGATCTTCTTTAACCTCTTGAGATGAAGCTGATGTAAAAAGTGGAGCTAAAAGTAGTACTGCTGCGATATGTTTTTTCATTATATTTCCTTTATATTTGTTAAGTACCGCTAAAAAATATAAACAAACAAAAACAACAGATTAACATTACAAAACAATAAAATTTCAATATATATTAAAAGCTTAATTACTCTATACTTACAAAAACCTCAAACCAGACAAAATAATTCAATCCAACCCACCAGCAATTTCATTATTCACAACAAACAAGACACCGCTTTAACAGCTGCAAAAGTAACACCGCCATAAACCATGAATATAAAAATAAATATTTATGATAAAAATAAAAAAACACAACAAAGTGACCGCGAAAAGGGTAATTTATTGCAGATTTTACAGAAGCAATCCTGGAAGTATTTCAACACTAAATCTTTGACTTTACCTGAGGCAATATTACATTAAATAGCCCCAATGAAGTTTGTGAATTATGAAACAGAGTGGTTTTCACCCAACAGCGATAAGTTAAGCTTTGTTACGAGCTAAACTTATATAAATAAATTGAAATGTTTGGTTGGTACTTAAACTTATTAGTCATATACCTGAAACTGCGCTTGTAGCAAACTTTTAGATGACTCTGCTGCGGCACTCTAGAGGATAATAGTCGATATGTTGTGCCTGTGCTTTGGGGTGCAACCACTAATACCCTAAAAGTTCGATAACCATCATAACACACAACAAACGGAATATTGGCTGAACGCAGGAAAGGATCTCTATAACTTCCAAATTAAATTAAAATTAACCAACACAAAAAACGCAAATTTAAAAGTGCGCCAACAGCCCTACATATCAATATAACCAGCTACAGCTTGATACAGAAGAAAGAACGGCTATTTATTATATTTCAATCGACAAACCTTTATAGTTTTTCGATGAGAATAAATTAAATGATTAGATTAAAAACCAACAAATACAGTCGAACTTCTCTTTTAGTCTTGATTGCGGCAACTTTAGCCGCATGTGGTTCAGAAAGTAAAAATACGGCGCCGAGTATTAAACTAAGCAACAACAAAATATCTGTCGTTCAAAATAGCCGAGGCGTTCTGTCTGCCACTGTAACTGACATTGACAACAACCTAGACTCAATCAGATGGCAACAAATTAGTGGTAATGAGCAAGCCTTGATAGAGCAACTAGACAAGCCTTCAACTCAATTTTTAGCGCCAAAATTACCTGGCCAATATCAATTTCGTATAACTGCTGTGGATAAACTAGGCAGTCATTCAAACGCTGAGATAAATGTCGAGGTTGTACCCATTGAGGAAGTTGCAGGATCAGAGCTGAATAAATTAATGGATACCCTGTACACAATGCACCAACCGCTCATTGCCAACATGGCTTTGTCAGTGACTTTTAACGATCTTGATTACACATGGCAAGGTGCCACCGGGTTTGCAAACGTACAAGCACAGCAAGAAATGACCATTTCCCATCCATTTAGAGTCGCAAGTATTTCAAAAACAATCACAGCAGCTGTGACCATGAAAATGATTGAAATGGGAAATTTCAGCTTGGATACTCAATTGTCTGAATTATTGAGCGACTCAGATTTACCGCAAGGCTTTCGAGTCGCAGATCTACACCAGAGCAATGGAGTCAAGCGAGGAGGACAAATCACTATACGCCAATTGCTCGACCAAAGCACCGGAATTAAAGATTATATATCCTATATGTGTGATCCTGCATCACCTGATTATATAGAGTTGGATAGAGCACTCAGTGGCAAACAACAACAAAATATGCTGTGGGAACCACAAAAAATATTGCAGAATATGCTAGAGAGAGGGCTGACAAACAACCTTAATTCAGCACCTGGTGAGCAGCACCTTTACTCAGACAGTAATGCTGTTTTACTCGGTATTGTACTTGAAAAAGTCGCCAATGCTCCCCTACATCAATTAATGGAACAATTGGTATTTGCTCCATTAGCAATGGACAGCACTTTTATGGACTTTCATGGCAATCACAAAGCCCAAGACCCAGCTGACCACTACTACCTTCTAAGCAAAGACAATCATGAAAAAAGCTATCCAGAGCATTTTTATGCAAACCATAATATAAATGCAATCAATATGAATACTTCATTTGCTTGGGCTGGCGGAGGAATAGTCTCAACACTTGGTGATTTGAACCGCTTTTACCGCGCGATTCATGAAGGTACACTTATTCAAGACCCTGAGTTACGCGCCCAATGGTTATCGTGGAGAATACCTGTCGATGCGCAAGGTTCCGAATTTTATGGCTTGGGCCTACAATCAGCAATTGGCGAACTAAACGCTTCTGATACCCAGATAGAAATGATTGGACACGCAGGCTCTTGGGGAGCGTTAGCCTTTGACTTTCAACCTTACAATATCAGAATAATCGCTTGGGCTAGCCAATTTGATACACAAGCGCATTGGATGTTTGCCGAGTCCGTTCTCACAACACTTGAAGAAATGGGCTATAACAAAGCTTTTTAAATCGATGATGATCGAACCTAGCCGTTCGATCATCTTAAACAATAAACTCACCTCAAGTATGACCGCCAAATTACCTCTAAACGCCCACCCTAAGGCAGTATACGAACAAAGCCTGAAATCGAGAAAACTGTATAAAGTCGTTAACTGATACTACAAGGGCTATGTACTTTGCTCTGCACGAGTAAACCATGCCACTACCTGCTTTAAGTAAGCATCTCCATACTTGGCAGCAAACTCTCGTGTATGAAGGTCATTTGGGTTACTCAACGCATGGATCCGGGCTCTTGCGTATTCTGGTGTTAAATTGATATTGCAACGCACTGTAATTGCATGACGCCACTGTTCATAACTTTGAAAATAAAAACTACTGTGCTCATTCATAATGCCTGAGTCCCTCTGTTTAAGCGTGTATATTAGCGCGGTGTGTAGAGTACTAAGCTGTACCTTGGAAACAGTAGAGCACTCAACTTATGTTACTATATAACGATTCGACAGAGGTAAAGTTTAGACTAGCATGTAAAAATACGCGCCATATTTACGACTCCAATACAAAATAACCAAGTCTATTTTTAAGAACTAATAGCTAGCAGCAACTCGACAGAACAACTGTTATCCCGGCTAATGTGTCATGGTCATGTGTCATGTGTCATGTGTCATGTGTCATGTGTGGCAAGAAGTTGAAGGGAAATATAATTGTGGCGAAAAATAAGTACTAGATATTTAATATTTCGGCTCAAAAGGTCGAAACCAAGCCATAAAAAAAGCGCGTTTTACAACGCGCTTTTTTAGTCAATAATCTTTACGATTAAACAACTTTAACTGGCACGGCTTGCTCAGAACCAAACTTAGTCGTTAGCTCTTCTTCAAGCGGAGTAAATGCTGTTAGGTCAATGCCTTCAACCGCAGCTTTATACTCGTCCATCGTTGGGAAACGGCCAAGTACAGTTGAAAGTACAACTAACGGCGTTGAACCAAGTAGAGACTCACCTTTCTTCTCTGATGTATCTGCTACAACACGGCCTTGGAATAGACGCGTTGAAGTTGCGATTACAGTGTCACCAGGCTCAGCCTTCTCTTGGTTACCCATACATAGGTTACATCCAGGGCGCTCTAGGTAAAGGATGTTTTCGTACTTAGTACGCGCTGCTGTTTTTGGCTTCTCATCGTCAAACTCGAAACCAGCGTACTTAGCTAGAATTTCCCAATCACCTTCTTCTTTAAGCTCATCAACAATATTGTATGTTGGTGGCGCAACAACTAGAGGTGCTTTGAACGCAATTGAACCATTTTGCTTCTCAAGGTTACGTAGCATCTGTGCAATGATCTGCATGTCACCTTTGTGAACCATACAAGAACCAACAAAACCAAGATCTACAGGCTTGTCGTTATAGTATGATACAGGACGAATCACATCGTGCGTGTAACGCTTAGACACATCTTCATTGTTTACGTCAGGGTCTGCAATCATTGGCTCAACGATTTCGTCAAGGTCGATTACTACTTCAGCGTAGTACTTCGCGTTGTCATCTGGTGCAAGCGCTGGTTGCTCGCCAGACTTAACACCTGCGATACGCTCATCAGCAAGATCAATAAGACCTTGTAGTGTCTTCGCTTCGTTTTCCATACCCTTGTTGATCATGATCTGGATACGGCTCTTAGCAAGTTCAATTGACTTGATAAGCGTTTCATTGTTTGAAATACAGATTGACGCTTTCGCCTTCATTTCTGCAGACCAGTCAGTGAATGTGAACGCTTGGTCAGCCATTAGCGTACCAATGTGTACTTCGATAATACGACCTTGGAACACGTTCTCGCCGCCAAATTGCTTAAGCATCTGCGCTTGAGTAGCGTGTACAACGTCACGGAAGTCCATATGCTCAGCCATGCTGCCTTTAAAGGTCACTTTTACAGACTCAGGAATTGGCATTGCCGATTCACCAGTTGCAAGAGCAAGCGCTACAGTACCTGAGTCGGCGCCGAACGCGACACCTTTAGACATACGGGTGTGCGAGTCACCACCGATGATAATAGCGCGGTCATCGATTGTAATGTCATTCAATACTTTGTGGATAACGTCAGTCATTGAATGGTAGATGCCTTTTGGATCACGCGCAGTGATAAGACCGAACTTGTTCATGAATGCCATTAGCTTCGGAATGTTCGCTTGCGCTTTCTTATCCCATACAGACGCTGTATGACAACCAGACTGGTATGCACCGTCAACAAGTGGAGAAATCGTTGAAGCAGCCATCGCTTCAAGTTCTTGCGACGTCATAGGACCCGTTGTATCTTGCGAACCAACAATGTTCACTTTAACACGAACGTTAGAACCTGCATGTAGTGGCGCGTCTGAAGCAACACCTACAGCGTTACGATTAAAGATTTTCTCAACCGCTGTTAGGCCTTGGCCCTCGTGAGAAATTTCTTTTGAAGGTGCATAAACAGTTGGTGCTTCAATACCAAGCGTTTCTGCCGCTAGTGTTTGAAGTTTCTTACCGAATACGACCGCGTAAGAACCACCCGCTTTCATGAATTCTACTTTTTGTGGCGTGAAAGCAGATGAAATATCAGACAGTTCTTCTTCGCCGTTATATAGTTTTTTCGCTTTAGTATCGATAGTAAGCACTGTGCCAGTAGCTACTGAGTATGCTTCTTCTAATACTGGGTCACCGTTTTCATCAGTCACAGTGTTACCGTTAGCATCTACTTTCTTAACCCAGTTTTTAAGGTCAAGACCAATACCACCTGTTACATCAACAGTAGTAAGGAAGATTGGTGCAATACCGTTAGTACCAGCAACAACTGGTGCGATGTTGATGAATGGAACATAAGGGCTTGCTTGAGTACCAGCCCAAAGCGCTACGTTATTCACACCAGACATACGTGAAGAACCTACACCCATTGTGCCTTTCTCAGCGATAAGCATTACTTTTGCGTTAGGGTGCTTCTCTTTAAGCGCAACGATTTCTTGTTGTGCTTCAGGTGTGATCATACATTGGCCGTGAAGTTCACGGTCAGCACGTGAGTGCGCTTGGTGACCAGGAGAAAGCAAGTCAGTAGAGATATCACCTTCACCCGCGATGAAAGTAACAACTTCGATTTTTTCAGCAACATCAGGAAGCTTTGTGAAGAACTCTGCTTTCGCATAGCTTTCTAGGATATCTTTAGCAACTGCGTTGCCTGCTTTGAACGCGTCTTGTAGACGAGCAGTGTCCGCGTCGTATAAGAATACTTGTGTTTTAAGTACTTCAGCAGCTTGCTGTGCAATCGCTTCGTCATTGCCAAGTGCAAGATCAAGAAGTACCGCAATTGAAGGGCCACCTTTCATGTGAGAAAGAAGCTCAAATGCAAAGTCAGCTGTGATTTCAGCAACAGTCTCTTCACCTAAGATAATTTCTTTTAGGAATTGTGCTTTAACACCAGCAGCGCTAGTTGTGCCTGGAAGTGTGTTGTAGATGAAGAATTTAAGCGAATCTTCGCGGTGCTCATGCCCAGCGTCTTTGATTTGGGCAATAATTTCAGATAATAGCTCTGCGCTATCAATTGGTTTTGGATTTAGTCCTTGTTCCGTTTTACGGGTTTGGATCTCTTCCAAGTACTCAGTATACAAACTCATATGAACCTCGTCAGGCAGTAATACGCATAGATAAAACAGGGTTATTTTACCCTAATTTAGTGCGCTAGTAATCATTTAACTAAAAAGCGATTTTAGTTTTAGTTTGCGCCGCAAAATACACTAAATTCACTAGGTTACGCTAATTTATAAAGTTAATGCGCGGTATAAATAAGAATTATGTGATAATGATTATTATTTCCGAGATAAATATTTGTCACTTTCCTACTCAAAAAGTAGATATGTGACTAACCAATATCAAACTCATTACGCAAATAAATAAAACCAAAAAAACAACGTAACCACTTGATATAGAGTTAAAATAAATAACCTTTGTGGCCTCTCCGTGCCAAGATAACTTTTACCCTATAATGAGCGCACACGGTATGTATGAAGGAATCTTTGAGCACCGCTCACAATCGCGTAACTCATCATTGGACTTGCTCAATTTTGTACAGTGAAATGAGGACCTAAAAAACACTGAGTTGGTTCTTATGTAGCTGAAAGTAGATATAAAAAACGGCCATTAAAAAAGGCCCTTAGTAGGGCCTTTTTTATCTATGCATTTAACACGCTTAAAACTCGAGTTGAGTTTAAATCAATCCCTTCAATTTTTGCTTGGGCAAAATAGCTGACTAAGTAAAAGTCCAACTTATGGGAATCACCTTGCAGCTTTTCATCAAGCAATGCAACTTGCTCCGCCATTCTTGCCTGCTGCTCCCCCTCAGGTGAATCAACATTGGTCAAAATTTCAAGCCTTAACAACAATCTTTCAGCACTCAAGCCCAAGGTGTTTTTACCTTGCCAACAAGCTGGGATATCTTGATTATTTTCAACAGCGCTTACTAGCTCTGAAAACTTTTCTCGATTCAGAGTTGAAAACAACTCATTCAACTTTACTTCAACTTGTTCAAGCAATGACTTTTTGATTTTATTCAAACCGCCTAACACTTCCAAGCTACCAATCTGAGCCTGCAACTGCGTTAATTCAGACTGCGTTTTTGCATCGATCACTAAACTGTCCAGATTAGCAAGCTCCTGACGCTGCTGCGTTTCAAGAGCCGCATTCTCGCGTTTTTGTTGTGCTACTATCTCTTCACGTTTAGCAAATACCGCATCATTGTGCTTTCTAAACGATTGCCACAAAACATGTTCATTCTTACTGCCAGCAAATCCAATACCCTGCCACTGCTTCTGCAGTGTCTTTAATACCTCACAGGCTTCAGCCACATTCTCATTGTCAACTTGTGCCAATGCTTCGTCAACCAATGCTTGCTTTTGCTGCGCATTGTTTTGGTGGTGCGCCTTCAGGCGTGCATTTGCTTTTGCATATGCATCGCGATATTGACCATTTAATGATTGGTAAGTTTGGGCATCCAAGCTACCTGCACTGCGCCAAAGTTTATTGATCCGGTTAAACTGGCTTTCAAGCTTGCGCCAACTGCCTTCTTCTTCAACTGAGAAGCTTTCCAATTCTTGCATTTCTGTAATGAGCTTTTTACGATCAACAACGACTTGTTTACGTGCTTCTTCTTGTTCAGCGAAATACGTACGACATGGCGCGAACAACAATTCTATTTTTTCGTCGAACACTTTTGCTTGTTGTTTCTCTTCTTCACTTTCGATACGACCAAGTTCGTTCCAACGAATTCGCAACATTTTAACGTCTGCTGCTCGTACTTTAGGATCAACGTCTGTTTCTGCTAGTTTTTCATCTAACTGTTCAAGGAGCTCTGTACGTTTTGGTGCAGATGCGTATTTTTGCCAATCTTTGAACTCTGCAAGTTGCGCTTGCAATGTATCGTACTGCTTGCTCACTTGCTCTTTGTGCGCTTCAGTAAGTTGCTCATAACTTTCAGATAAACCATTGAACACACCAAACGCAATATTAAAGCGCCCTTGTTCAATCAACCTCTGTACATCACGTGCTTTCTTACGCGATTCTTTAAGTAATTTCTGTTGCTGCTCTACTAGTGGTTTCATCCCATCTAAAAAGGATTTAGACACCTGATTCAACTCACTTTTTGCATTCTGCTTTAACTCACCTGGCAAAGATTTTAACGCCACATTACATGTTTGATATGCACGTTTTTGCTCACCAAGTAACGCATCAAGACGCTCAATATCTTCACTGATCTCAACCTGCTTCAATACATCCAATGCAGTTTGAAACTCTTTCGTTGCAGCAATCATTTCTGGCAAGGTTGTCAGTAAGTCGTTTAATTGCGTAAGTTTTCGCATTAGACCTTTAACTTCCGCCGTTTCATTATATGCAGAATCAGCCAATGTACTGTGTAATTGGCCGAATTGACTTTGTAATGAAGTTTGTGACTCAACATCCAGCTTACTTACTGCCTCATTCAGTACTACTTCAAAAGCACCGATCTGAGACGTGTATTGTGCAATAGTTTGCTGCTTTTCTTGTTGCGCTTTTTGTACCGCTGCTTCAGCTTCAAATTGTGCTTTGAGTTTTTCTATATGCGCGGTCAGTTTGTCCGTTAACTTTTGGTACTTTTCAGACTGTACACCCAGCGTTTCTTCATCTAGCCACTTTAACTCAAGGCTTTGCCACTGTTGACTCAATTCGTTGAACTGGCCACTAACCGTTTCGTAATCAAGTTTTTCTCGCAGTGCATTAAACTTAGCCAAAATCAGTTTTACCTGCTCAGCTACCTGCTTCGGCATAACTTTCGCCAAGTGAGCTTGCTCTATATGCGCATCAATTTGAATTTTAGCTTCGCCTTGCGCACTTTTCGATACCGTTTTTGTTAGTTCATACTGAAAAACCAATTCTAACAAAGCAAGTTGAATAGATTCTTCACCTTCCCTAAAAGCTTTCTCAATAAGACGCGCATTTGCTATCCGCTTTAATAACTTTACACGTTGTGTTTGTGCAATATCTGAGAAAGCAAGCTTTTCTAAGGTCTTCTGCGGAGCATATCTGTCAATATACTCTTCACGGATATCATTGCTTAACATTTGTGAGCCAGACAACACTGCTTGACTGATATGCTGCTCTGCAATTTCTTTGAGTTCTTGGTCTTGTTTGTAGACTTTCCACCACAGACCCAAATCGTCAATTTTATTGAGGACTTTTTTTCTTATTTGAATTGAGTCGTCCTCAAGTGCCAGAGTCGTTAGTGCTTCGACGTCCTTGGTTGTATCTAATTTATCCACCGCCGCTAAGCGCACTTGCGCCTTAGGGTGCTTCCATTTAGGTGTAAATAAGTGTTTAAAGATCATTTTCAGTGAACCTAGCTATTTCGTTTTCTGCTTTAAATTCTTTTTGCAATTCGCGTTTCGATTTTTGAACCATTTCACCACTTTCATTAATCGTAAATTGCTCGTTCGATTTTGCGATTTTTGCCTGATATAACATGACGAGTTGAACAGTTTGTTCTTTTTGTGCTTCAGTTAATTCTGTGCCATCGGGCCAACGCCCTGTAGAAGCACCATACTGTAAGCGTTCAAATACTTCTGGGGTAATGCTACTTACCAAATTATCTACATTCATCGTCACTTTTTCTTTTTCAAAATTACCAAGATCACGCGATTAATTAGGTACCAAACCATACCTATGCCAATTGCGGATTTAGCTGCATACATTTCAATGCTGCCTTCAACTGGGTGGTGCCAATACAAATATAAAAAACCACCCAAAAATAAAATCAGAGCCAGAAATGAGTAATTCATAATACTCTGTTGTTTCTTAATTCGGTTTCTAGCCGAAATTCGACGTATTTCGTCGTCACTTATTTTCCCAATTTCTACACCACAGTGAGGACACTCAGTGTGCTTTGAAGAAATCGATTTACTACAACTCGGGCATTGGGCAATTGCCATACTTTCGCTACTCCGAATAAAAAATAAGGCGCCATATGGCGCCCTATTCTACTTGGTTTGAGTTAGTTTGTCTTATTGGAAATCGCGAGATTTTTCGATTTTATCGCTATCTGAAGCTTGATCTTTTCCATTTTCAAACTTTTCCCAATAATCATCCACGGTTTCTTTCATTTCTTTTCTCAAAACCATGATGCCGAATAAGTTCGGTAAGGTCATCACAACAATACCTACTGCAGCCAACTTCCAAATTAACGTGGTATCTGCAAAGGATGCCCAAAAGAAGCCTGCAACATAAAAGACGCGATACGGCATCACGGAGCGTGGGCCTAGTAGGTATGTCATTGCTCGGTCACCGTAGTAAGACCATGCAATCGCTGTTGAAAATGCAAATAATAGCAGGCCTATTGAAACAATATACTTACCACTGTCGCCAAAGTACCCACGTGTAAAAGCTTTTGTTGTTAATTCTGCTGAGTGAACAAGCGATTTACCTTGAATAGAAATACTCGGGTCAACGGGCATACCACTTTCTATTTCAACGACTCCGGTGTATTGATGCGAATCAGAAATGCCAAAGCGAATATCTTCACCAATCGAGCGAGAATGCAGCACGGTAAAATCTTTGTTTACTGCTATGCCTTGTACGACCTGAATTGTTCCATTGTATTCTTCAACTTTATGATCAGAATACCCATTCAGATATTTATACAGTTCAGATCTGTCTGCGTCATTACTCTCATCATAATTGCCTTTTATAAAAGTCATCGACGATCGTTCAAATTCTGTTTCGAATTTTTCTGTCCATACCCCAGATGATAAAATAACCAACCCAGTTAATGTACAAATAATAATGGTATCAATGAAAGGCTCTAAGATAGACACCATACCTTCTGACACTGGTTCATCAGCTTTTGCTGATGCGTGTGCGATTGGCGCAGAACCTTGACCTGCTTCGTTAGAAAATAGACCTCGGTTTACACCTCGGTTAAATGCATAAGCGAATGAAGCGCCCAAGAAACCACCCGCAGCTGCAGAGCCGGAAAATGCATTTGTAAACACAGCAGCAAATGATGGTGCAATATTTTCAATATTGTAAAAAATAACCGCAAACGCACCTAGGATATAAACAGCCGCCATCACAGGCACTACTTTTGAAGTAATCGCAGCAATACGTTTGATGCCACCTAAGATAACCAATGCCAAAAGAATTGAAAGCACAGCACCAGTTGCCATTCTTTCAAATCCAAATGTCGCTTCCATACCTTGAGCGATGTTGTTAATTTGCGGCAAGCTACCTGTACCAAAAGAACTTATCACAGTTGCGATAGCAAAAAGCACCGCTAACCATTTCATGTTTAAGCGTCTGTCCATATAGTACATAGGACCACCCGCCATTGTGCCATCTTCTGTCTTAACACGGTATTTGTGCGAGAGCGTCACCTCTACAAACTTGGTTGTCATACCAAAAAAAGCGGTCATCCACATCCAAAACAGAGCAGCGGGTCCACCGATTGATATCGCCAAAGCCACACCACCTATGTTACCGGTACCAACGGTACCTGACAGAGCAGTTGATAATGCTTGGAAGTGTGTCGTGTCACCTTCAAGAGACTTTTTGTCATATTTGCCCGTTACAACTCGGCAAGCATGTTTGAAATAGCGAATTTGCGGGAACTTTAAATAAACTGTAAAAAAGAACCCCACCCCAAGCAATACATAAGGAAACCACCACGAGCCTCCTAGCATGGCATCTAAGCTATCAAGAAAACTTCCTAATGCGTCCACGACTTATCCTCTTCTAATTGTTGTTATATAAAAAAAGGCAACCTCAAAGGCTGCCTTAATTACTTATTATCGTAAGTTATCTACAACTTTTACGATTGCTGATAACGTATCCTGTCCAAACTGGTAAGAGCGTTTGTCAGACCAGCCATAATGTGGATCGGGCAGATCCGCATTGTCTTTAAACGGCATTTCGATGGTGTATGAAAGTGCTTTAAATTCTTCACCAACTGCACAAGAAGCAACGGTTAGATTTGCTTGTCCCGGCTCATCTTTAGGATAACCGTAGACATCTTGAAAATCAGGTGTGATAGTCAATAATGCATCTTTAAACTGACTCTCTAGACTTTCAAGGCGTGCATCATAACTTGGAATACCTTCACTGCCCGCGACAAAGTTGTATGGAAGAGCTTCATCACCGTGAATATCCAAATACATGTCTAGACCAACCGCACGCATTTTTTCAAGTACGTAATAAACTTCTGGAGAATTTTCAATACTTGGAGTCTGCCACTCTCGGTTGAGGTTAACGCCATTGGCATTTGTTCTTAAATGACCACGAACACTGCCATCCGGATTCATATTAGGCACAATGTAAAAAACCGCCTTAGATAACAATGCTGCCGCATGAGGGTCTTCATCATCTAGCAATTTATGCAATAAACCTTCGACAAACCATTCCGCCATGGTTTCACCTGGATGTTGACGCGCAGTGATCCAAATTTTCTTTTTGGTTTCACTTGGCTCACCAATAACAAGCAAGCTGATATCTCTACCATCGATAGTTTCACCCAAAGTTTCTATTTGGCATGCATCGTGGCTTTGTGCCCAATAAAGTAAATCCAAATGGCGCTCATAACTGTACGGCGCGAAATAAGCAAAAAATGTATGGCTATATTCAGGCTCAAAGTCGATAACCAACTGACCATCTTTGTACTCTGAAGGCACTCTGAACCAATTTTGTCTATCGTATGAAGCAACAGCATGGTAGTCATCCCATCCTTCAGGGTAAGCAGATGCCTTTAAATTATTGATGTGTAATTTATGTTCTACAAAAGGAGTTGACTCTAGACGGAAGTGAAACCATTGAAAAAAGTCTGAGTTATTGTCTTTGTTGATTTCAAGCTGAATATCACGAGGCTGCTGCGCCGAAATGACCTTGATATTTCCGCTGTCAAAATTACTGGAGATTCTCATATATACCCTAAATTTATTGGCAATCATTCTTGCCGTAATATTGCGTTTTCTTTGCTAAAGAATGAATTGTTATCCATGTTAGCCAGATGTAGCTAAAAACATGGAAAAGCCTATCATACATAACGCCAATCAAAAACTAAAAAAGCCAGCAATTGCTGGCTTTTTTCATCGTCAAAGCGAAATTATGGCAGACTTGGGAAAGCTACTTCCGCCATGTCACGCATTACACGTACTACCTGACAGCTGTAACCAAACTCATTATCGTACCAAACGTATAGTACAACACGATCGCCATCTACAATTGTTGCTTGAGAATCAACAACACCTGCATAGCGGCTACCAACTAAGTCAGTAGATACGATTTCTGTTGATGCTGTGTAGTCGATTTGGTCACGAAGATCTGAGTACAGAGATGTTTCACGTAAGAACTCATTCAGCTCTTCTGCTGTCGTCTCTGCATTTAGATTCAGGTTTAAAATCGCCATCGATACATTTGGCGTAGGAACACGGATTGCGTTGCCTGTTAGTTTACCAGCAAGCTCTGGTAGAGCTTTTGCTACCGCTTTTGCCGCACCAGTTGAAGTGATAACCATGTTCAGTGCCGCACTGCGACCACGACGCTCTGCTTTGTGGTAGTTATCAATTAAGTTTTGGTCATTTGTGTATGAGTGAACAGTTTCAACGTGACCATTCTTAATACCAAACTTATCATTAAGCGCTTTTAGTACAGGTGTAATCGCGTTAGTTGTACAACTTGCCGCAGAAACAATCTTATCTTCATTAAGAATATCAACATTGTTAACACCATATACGATGTTTTTGATGTCGCCTTTTGCTGGTGCTGTAAGTAATACTTTTGAAGCACCTTTTGAAGCAAGGTGTTTGCCCAAACCATCTTCATCTTTCCATACACCTGTGTTATCAACAACAAGTGCATTCTCGATGCCGTACTTAGTGTAATCTACTTCTTCTGGTGAATTAGCGTAGATAACTTGGATGTAGTTACCGTTTGCTTTAATCGCACCCTTTTCGTGGTCAACAGTAATTGAGCCATCGAATGGACCGTGGATAGAGTCACGACGTAGTAAACTTGCACGTTTTTCAAGGTCACCATCACGGCCACCACGTACAACGATTGCACGTAAACGTAAATCAGCGTGAGAGCCGCCGCGCTCGATAAGCAGGCGCGCTAATAAACGTCCAATACGACCAAAACCATATAGTACAACATCGCGAGGTTCAGGGCCTGTGCCTTTATTTAATAAGTCAGCAAGCTCACTATTTAAGTACTCTTCGATAGAGCGGCCTTCACCTGCATTTTTGTAGATGTATGCATAAGCTAACTTACCTAAATCGATACGACCAGGTGCAAGCTCCATTTTGCTGATAGCTTCTAGGAAAGGGAAGCTTTCACGAAGACGCAATTTAGTCTCTTCAAAACGTGCTACTGTTTTATGTGCTTTGATAACGTCAATAGTACTTGTGTTTACAAGTGGACGACCATAAACAGCAATTTCAACACCCAAGTTACGGTACAAACGACCAATGATCGGTTGCATATTTTCAGCGTAATCTTGGCGCTCTTGCCAGCTATTTTGATATTCTTGCTCGTGAGATAAGGTCATTTTTTCTGCCTAATAAACAATTTTTTTGAACGGATAGCCCTATTGGGCACCGCCATTCTAATTTAATCTGCAATTATTCTCCACTCTTACCCATATATTTCCGTTTGTTTTCGTAAAAGGAACGACCAATACACAGAAAAATGTCTTATTTTTTCTTCATATTGGAGAAAATATGCGTATTTATTATTTTTGACATGCGACTAAACTAAGTAATTAGTAGTAAATACTGCGGCTGTAGAACTAAACTTGCTGCACTTCAACTCGTTTAAGCTGTTTCGTAAGGTGCAAAAGTGTTATGTTGTGCCCGATTGAAGATTACGTAGGATAAACAATGGCTAATAGGTGGATGCTTGCTGTCGCTGGCGCTTCTTTTCTGACCTTTCTTAGTGGGTGTGAAGAACCGTTGACATTAGCAAAGGTATGTGAAGAAACTCCAGGTTTTTGCAATGATTTAAATAAAGACAGTCACTGTAAAGAGGAAAGAGCATCATTAATCATAGGCCGCTACATAGAGTACAAAGACCCAACTGACGAAAATAAGTATCAACTGTTAAAGCAGCTAGAGACATATAATGCATGTGTATCACTGGCAGCCCAAATTGAGCACATCAAACTAAAAGAGAAAACAACATCTCGCGTTGAAGGTCACTTAACCAGCCTTAAAGAAATGAATCGCATCTATCAGGATACCAAACAAACTTCTCACCCAGGGTTGCTTTACTATCACTGGTCAAGAAACAACAGCCAATTTGCCATGAATAAACTGTTGCGCCAAGAAGATGAACCGTATGTGCGAGAAAGCCAAGAAATTCAGATGTTCTTAGCAACCTATTATGCGAAGTTTGATGATGACAAAACAATCGACTTTCTGTATCGAGTTCTGGAGTTAAACCAAGCTGGCCAGACACCAGATTTAGAGGTTTACAAAGCGCTGGTTAGTATTTTCTACAAACAAAAGAAATATAAACATGCCTATACATTTGCAAGAATTGCTCAGCTCTCTGGGTTTGAAGAGATTGACATTATTGATATAGAGCATGAACTGACTTCACGGGGTAAGAGTATCGGTGTGCTGGAGCAATTGGCGCTGAAAACCCGAGAAGAAATAGAAACAGGCAAGTTTCTATCTCCTCGTGGCTAACTAAACAAAAGCTTTAAACTTTTTTATTTAGTTCAGATGTGACCTGTGCAAGGCCGACTTGAGAAATGCGCGTAACGATTTCTTTTTGTTTCGCGCTCAGAAGAGATATCCCCTCTGCAACAAGGTCATATACCTTCCATTTGCCATCTTTTCCTTTGCGAAATTTAAAGTGCAAATCAATATCAGGCCCTGCGCTTTCTTTGATCACCGCTTTCACCGTAGCATACTTACTGTCTTTTGGTGCTGGCGCTTGCTCAAAAACAACCTCTTGTCCTTTATATTGCATAAGGGCACTTGCATACGTAACTTCAAGGTAATGTGTTACCGCATTGATAAATTCAATGGCTTCTTGGCGTTTAAGCCCCTTAATATGCTTTCCCAATAACTTTCTCGACACAAACCGCGTGTCGATATGTGGCATTAATCGTTCTTTAACGATACTACGCATTTCCTTTGATGTTGCCTTTCCTCCTGCATTGACTTTTTTTATGTCAGCAAAGAGCCCCTCACCTACTTGATTGATTAGCTGATAAGGTGTCTCATTGGCTACAGCCATCGTTGAGCAAACAAGTAGAAATAAAAAGCTGATGACTTTTTTCAATTTTAATTCCTCTAAAAAGTTTACGCTTCACACGGCTCAAATGTGAGAGCTGGTTAATTTATTCAATTACCGCACCTATTGGCCTGAATAACCTAGTGCGTATATTACGGTTTTATGATCTCAAAAGTTGTCAAAAATTGTATGGGATTTTACAGAATGATACATTCTTCCCAACAGAATGGACCGCACAATACCTGTTTTACGTTCACGACCACTGCTTTATATGCAAAAAGTTCTATACCGTAGATTTTGTACATTGATTTTATTGACTAAAAACTTAACATACTGGTTTCAGGGACAATTGTTACGCTTGCAAAGTTTTGTAATGTTTCAATATGCAAAAAAGGGGCGAGAGGATACAGCTTCTAACCTTAATACTTCCTTAACGCGGTCTGAACCAAACCATTGCTGGAAATCCATCGCTGAATTTCACCCAGTGATAAAGGTTCACTGATATTGTAGCCTTGAATATATTTACATCCCTGATTGGCCAGATACTGAGATGTTTCATCATTCTCAACCCCTTCGGCAACCACTGAACAGCCCAGTCGTTTCGCTAAAAAAAGTGTTGTTTCAATGATGGCACGGTCTTTATCCTGAGATAAACATTGGGTGACAAAAGATTTATCTATTTTGATCTGTGAAATCGGCAACTCTTTAAGAATTGAAAACGATGAGAAGCCGGTTCCAAAATCATCTATGCTCACCGAAAATCCCATATCAATGAGATGCTCGATCAATGTTTTGGTTTGTTCAACGTCTGTCATCACCATACTTTCCGTTAACTCAAATATGATCCTTTTCGGATCTACATTTTTGCTATTGAGCTGTGTATTCAAGACATTAATTAGATTTTTTCCCAATAGATCCTGGCAGGATAAATTTATATGTACCGTCAACTTATCATTTAATTTCAGAAGTAACTCAATATCGCTAAATACTGTGTTTATCACATACGCACTGAGATATTTTATCATGTTGTTCTTTTCAGCTATTGGAATAAAGCGCTCTGGCAAAATATACTCGCCATCCTCAGATGGCCATCTGACTAAAGCCTCTACACCATGCACTGTGGAGTTTTGCGCATCAACAATTGGCTGGTAGAAAACAGTCAGGTCTCCTCGCGCTAGTGCCCCTTTAAAGTCGTTGAGCATGTGAAATTCAGAAACCACCCCTTGATGCAAGGTTTTATCGAACAAGACTAAGCTTTGTTTACTTCTTTTAGCCGCATACATTGCAATATCTGCTCGCTTTAAAAGCTCAGAAGCAGATATATCTTCGCTTACAATATTTAAGATTGCACCGGAGCTATATGTCACATCCACCGCGGTATGCTCTACGACAAGTCCATTGTGTAGAGCACTTAATATGGCGTTGTTTTGAGCAAAAAGCGCAGGCTCATTGCGCGCTTCACTGACAACCACAAATTCATCACCACCGATTCGAAACAGCTCGCTACCTGGTAATAGACTGCTTGAGATAGCTTGTGAAAATGCCACCAGCAACTGGTCGCCAAAGTAATGCCCCATCGCCTCGTTGATCTGTTTCAAGTTATACAAATCGAAAATCACAACAGCAAAGGCATCACAATGCTTTTTTCTCAGCTCTATACACTCAAAGCATCGTGCGCGGTTTTGTAGTTTGGTGAGGTGGTCATGTTGGGCGTTATACTTTTCCAGATCAAGGGCTGCTTGTAGTCGCATTAAACTTACCTTGCCCAAATTGACCACCACAATAACAAACAGTCCACCCAGGGCAAGAATCACAGATAGGGCTAAAACCACTCGCGAACTGTCTACGCTCAAGTAAACATAGGCCGCAAAGCTTGCATAACCTAAAGTAAAAAAGCAAATAAGTGCAAGCAGCAACCACCATCCTTTAGACTGTGCAATGCGACATATTTCTATTGCGGGCTTTACTGAAAGCAACAAAAAAGACAGCCCCATCAATATTAAGCAAAGGCTAATAGTTTCCAAAAAGAGCGCCTGTGAACAAAACCTGACTTTATTATAGTTTAATATTCGTACTCTGCTGGACACTTGCACTTGCATAACGCCTTTGCTCATGGAGCGTGTTTAAGCCGAATATATAGCCGGTCTTTTATCGTTATGCATCGCGTTTTTAAGTCTTTTATATGCAACTCAAAATCGGCGACAGTATTTTGTTCCATCGCTGTAATTTGCTGTTCGAGCGCACAGTAATCAGCTAGCAGTTTGGCAAACTCTTTGTCTGTGAGCTCTAATTCAGCGATTTTGAGCCTAAACTCTGGTAGTTCTTTGATTAAATTACAAGTTTTCTTACACATATTGAGTTCCTGCTTTATTGAAATATTGAAGGTGCTGAATTGAAATCTCACAGCGCTACTTGAACCAATATGTCCTTACCTACTCAGTCACTAACTATTTGCGGTGTTGTGCTCAGCCTGGCAAGCCCACTCCCGACAATTCAAATACTAAGCGGATATCCGTATAGAGTCTTGATCTAACGCAAATTGCACGCTTCTCAACATACTGAAAATCATGATTAAACATCGTGCTCTAAGTCGTAACGCACACTGTGTTGCTCTGACCTCTTATTTCAACTAGCCGCTTGGGCGCAATTGTTGTAAAATGTGCGCGTTTCTAAGCAAATCTATACTGTTATTTTGAGGAAAACCTGTGAGCGAACAAAAACAGTCTCTGAGCTACAAAGACGCAGGCGTTGATATTGATGCGGGTAACGCATTGGTTGAACGCATTAAAGGCGTAGTGAAAAAAACTCGTCGTCCAGAAGTAATGGGTGGCATTGGTGGTTTTGGTGCACTATGTGAACTTCCAACAGGTTACAAAGAGCCTGTGCTAGTTGCCGGTACTGACGGTGTTGGTACTAAGCTTCGTTTGGCCATTGATCTGAAAAAACACGACACGGTTGGTATCGATCTAGTCGCAATGTGTGTTAACGATCTTATTGTACAAGGCGCTGAACCGCTTTTCTTCCTAGATTACTACGCGACAGGCAAGCTGGATGTAGATACTGCTGCTGACGTAGTTAGCGGTATTGGTAAGGGCTGCGAGCTTTCTGGCTGTGCTTTAATCGGTGGTGAAACAGCTGAAATGCCTGGTATGTATGAAGGTGATGATTATGACATGGCTGGTTTCTGTACTGGTGTTGTTGAAAAATCTAAGATCATCGACGGGACTAAAGTTAAAGCTGGCGACCAACTAATCGCACTTGCTTCAAGTGGCCCTCACTCAAACGGCTACTCATTAATCCGTAAAGTATTAGAAGTATCAGGTGCTGATACAAATGAAGAGTATGCGGGTAAACCCCTAGGCGAACATTTACTTGAGCCTACTCGCATTTACGTTAAGCCAATTCTAGAGCTTTTGAAAGACGTTGACGTTCATGCACTTTCACACATCACAGGTGGCGGTTTCTGGGAAAATATCCCGCGCGTACTACCTGAATCTGCAAAAGCAGTGGTTAAAGGCGATAGCTGGGAATGGCCAGCCATTTTTAACTGGCTACAAGAAAACGGTAACATCAGCACTCACGAGATGTATCGTACATTCAACTGCGGTGTTGGTATGATCTTGGTCGTACCTGCTGAGAAGTTAGCGCAAAGCCTAGAAATCTTAACGGCACAAGGCGAAAATGCATGGCACATTGGTGAAATCCAAAATGCAGTTGACGGCGAAGAGCAAGTTGAAATCCTAGGTGGTGCCGAGTAATGGCACCCACTCGGATCGTTGTATTGATCTCTGGTAGTGGCTCTAATTTACAAGCAATTATTGACCACTGCCAAGCTGGTAAAATTAATGGTGAAATTGTTTCCGTCATCAGTAATAAAGACGACGCTTATGGGCTTGTTAGAGCTGAAAAAGCGAACATAAACACTCACCTTTTAAGCCACAAAAACTTTGATAGTCGCGAGGCTTATGATGAACAACTGGCAAAATTAATTGACTCTTGTAATCCAGATTTAGTTGTATTGGCTGGATTTATGCGTATTCTAACCCCTGGCTTAGTGCAAAAATTTAAAGGGAAAATGTTGAACATTCACCCTTCTTTGTTGCCTAAGTACCAAGGGCTGAACACCCACCAAAGAGCAATTGACGCAAATGATGCGTACCATGGCGCTAGTGTTCACTTCGTAACAGAAGAATTAGACGGAGGTCCTGTTGTTGTCCAAGCAAAAGTTACCATTTTGCCTGATGACACAGCAGAGACATTAGCTAAGCGGGTACATGAACAAGAACATGTCATTTATCCTTTGGTGGTCAAGTGGTTCAGTGAACACAGACTAACAATGGAAGCAGACTATGCAGTTTTTGATAAACAACCCCTTCCAGCGCAAGGCGTCGATTACAGCTAAAATAAAAATCCACAGCGCTTTGCTATTTGGCTTAAGCGCTGTTTTATCTTCTTCCCTTCATGCCTCTACGCTCACCGAATACACAGCCGAGTATAATGTACTACGAAAAGGAAAAATTCATGGCAAAGCAACCAGAGAGTTTATGCAGGTTGCCGACAATACTTATGCGCTGAGCTATGAGACCGATGTGAAGTGGATGATATTCACAGAAAAACGCACTGAACAAAGCTTGTTTAAATTTGAAAACGGCCAGACTAAGCCACTCCACTACAGCCTTAACCGAGAAGGCACGCGTCCTGACAAAAGTTTCAAAATTAAATTTGATAGAGAGAACAAGCAACTGTTTTCCAAAGAGCAGGAGTACCCACTTAAAGTCGAGTGGGATGAGTCAAGGCAAGACGTTCTATCCTACCAAAACCAGCTCCGCAATGAGCTGAAATCTGGCAAAACCCAATTTAGCTACCCAATCATAGATAAGAATGGCAACGTTCGTATGTATAACTTTAAAGTAGTGGGAGAGGAAACCATCACACTACCTATTGGCAATGTTAAAACCATCAAAGTAAAACGCCTTTATGACAGCAACAAACGCCATGCAATCGCTTGGTTTGCGCCAAAATATGACTACATGCTGGTGCAAATGCTAAAAGGAAAAGACGGCGTTGAGCAGTTTCAAATTCAAATGACGGCTCAAACCGTTAAGCAATAAATAAAGCAGGCATTAAAGCAGGTGCAACAGCACCTGTTTTATACTTTCTCGCCCAATTTGAATAACACTGACTGCCCAGGTTCCATTTTCGTCCACTCTTCATCATTGGTCAGTGGTCGAGTAGCAATCACAGTTACGATGTCATTGGGCGTGGTTTCTTTTTGAAAATCAACAACCATATCCGCATCGATTAATGTTGCTTTGCCAAAAGGTGCTTTACGCGTGATCCAGTGTAAGTTGTTACTGCAGTATGCCAAAACAAACACGCCGTCTGTCAGCAGCATATTAAACACGCCTTTTTCTCTCAACTGATCAGCTAACTTGGCGGCATAGCGAAATACAGCGGCCATGTTGGAGGGCTTCTTCGGATATTTTTCGCGGATTTTGTCTAAAATCCAGCAAAACGCAAGCTCGCTATCGGTATTGCCGACAGGTTTATAGTACTGCGTTTTCAAATCTTTATAATTCGATAGCTGTCCATTATGCGCATAGGAGATCTCTCTTCCCCATAGCTCTCGTGTAAAGGGATGTGTATTCTCCAAACATGTTCGGCCGCGGTTGCCTTGACGAATGTGGCTAATCACAGAAACACTCTTGATTGGATAGGCTTTGACCAACTTTGCGATTTCAGACTGACAACTTGGTTCAGGATCTTTAAATGTGCGACACCCCTTACCTTCGTAAAATGTTATCCCCCAACCATCTTTATGGGGTCCTGTATTCCCACCTCGCTCCAATAACCCTGAAAAACTAAAACAAATATCTGTCGGCACATTAGCTGACATCCCGAGTAGCTCACACATTCTCTGGCCTTTTTTAAAAATATTTATGAGCTAACATTCAACAACATGTTCGGCTATGACTGCACATAGCCACTAAATCAAATATGTGGTTGCTCTTAAATAAAAAATTAAACTAGGTCGATTATGGCTAATTTTTTACTGTGAAACAATCTGCTACTCGCTTAATTGGTAAGGAATTCTGAAATAGGCAATGTATTGATGGTCACAACCAACATTGACTGCTGCGCAGCAAATTCTTATCAATTAAGACAAAGAATGGTACTTTAGGCATTTACGCAGTTAAATACCTAAAAGTAACCTTTATTAATAACGGAATACACTGCTACCCGCCGCACTTGTTAAACTCTTCCGACGCTTTAGCATACACGGTACAAAAGTCTTCACTGCCATTACTGGCCTTTAACGCCTGTCCATCAAATAATGCATTAATAACTTTTGATTTGGTAATTGTCAGGCGCTTATTTCGACATGACTTAACCGCCATTTCCCCACATTCAGATGCACTTGTCGCCTCTTTAAATTTAGAACAGCGCTGCTTCCCCTTACACTTTTTATAGCTAATTTTTTCCTTGCCTGGGCATGCCGTTCTAACATATTTAATTTCGCATGTGCCAGCTTTAACTTCAGTGGGCATAGCACTAAGTACTAAGGATACGGCCCCAATTGCTAATAGTAGTTTCATCGTCATCTCCTAAGTTTTAAATTGGCTCATCATTAATCTGAGTGTCTCTGCCATTTCAGCCAACTGCTGACTAGCCTGTTTATTTTCCTGTGCATGATTTGAGTTAAGGTTTGTAATTTCATGCATATGTTGGACATTCTCGTATTGGCTCACCGCAGCTAGGCTCTGCTGCTCGGATGCCGCTGCAATCTGTTGGCTCATATCCTTGATGGTTTCGACACTGTTTACAATTGCACTTAAAGTACCTTGCACAGCTTCTATACCACTCACACAATTGTGTGTTTCTCGCTGAGAATTAGACATGGTATTGACTGCACCTTTTGCACCATCTTGTAATCCAGTAATGGCTTTTTCGATTTCTTCCGTTGCATCTTGAGAGCGACTAGCAAGCGTACGCACTTCGTCGGCAACCACTGCAAATCCACGACCTTGCTCCCCAGCTCGTGCTGCTTCAATGGCTGCATTCAACGCAAGTAAATTGGTCTGCTCGGCAATGCTTCTGATCACGGCCAGCACTGTGTTTATATTTTCCAACTCATTACTCAATTGGTTAATCGCATTTGCTGAGGTCTCTATCGAAGATTCAAGCCCCTTGATGTTTTGTACGTTGGTCACTAACAGCTCTTCTCCAGATGCAGCTTCACTACTTGCTTGCTGGACCTGCTCTAATGTGCTGTGAATACTGTCAGTCACTGAACTCACTGTTTCTTTCATTTCTGAAATAGAACTGCTCATGGCGCTCATTTGCTCACTTTGCTGCGACGCACTACTACAGCTTTGTTCTGCAATCATATTGGTTTGTTCAGCCGTTGAAGAGAGTAATTGCGTGTTACTTGTTACCTCCCTCAGCGTACTTGCTAAAGTGTCAATGAGCTTTTGGATATTACCGGCCAAACGACCAAACTCATCCTGTTTAAAATTATTGAGCTGAACGGTTAAGTCCCCCTGTGCGGCTCGATTAATAGAATCGATAATCTGGTGCAGTGGCGTGCGCACACTGTTAATCACAAAATACGCTATCACGATGGACAATATGATAGTGACAACCGTCAATGCCGTTGTCACTTGCAAACTCTCTTCAATCGCTCCTTCAGCTTCTTGTTGCGCATCTTCAGTCAACATGACTATTTTCTCATTCAGCTCCCTTAGCTGTAGTTGTAACTCACCTGCTGAACCTGAAGCTTCTGTAACGAGGCTATTGAGCTGCTTTTTTTCATTTAGCGTATTGATTCTTGACTGCAATGCGCTATTGGAACCGACAACAGATTGTTTAAATTTAAAAAAATTCTCTTCCATTGAATTTAACGCCTCCGAATTCGCAAGTTCCGGAGCGTTTTTTAGCGCAGCGAGTTGCTGCTCCATGTCCGAAATTGACTCTTTGGCAACGCTTGCTACATTCATGATTTCGAACGTAATATTGGAAGCAAGACCACCACTGACCTCATCTACTAAATTTTCAACATTTTCTATCAGTTCATTAACTACATCAGATATGTTTTGGTCATTCGAAATACCTTCAAGGTCATATGCCAAGCTGAGCGTTTCATCCCCCATATCTGTGAACTCACTGGCAAACTCGGCTGTACGCTCTTTAAGTTTGATCACTTGAACCGCTTTATCGAAGGCACTATCGGCGCTCTGAAAAAAAACAGTATTGAGTTTTTTGGAGTTGTCAAAAGGACTGCTGAGATCAGGCTCAGATGCAGTAAGTTCTGATAACTGCATTAAAGCTTGGTCATTGGCTTGTTTTTGTAAATTGTATTGATTGCGGATAGCGCTAATTGCACTGAGTGTTGGCGCTTGATCTAGCTGCGTCAAAGATAGCCTCGACAGCAAGACTGACTGGAGCATGCTATTGCCCGATATTAATGTTGGAACACTTTGTTTAGAAACCTTTTGAACAGATCCACCGATAGTTATGTTCCCTGTCAGCGCTACTATGTAAATAATGCAAGCTAAAACTACAACTGCCGTAAACCCACTCATTACACGAGCCGAAACGGTTAATTGCATGTGATGTTAATCATTTTGTGTCTATGTAGTTAAACTTATAGTCAACAATCCGCAAATTGGCGAATTTGACTGTAATATTGTCTTAGTTCTAATAACCACATGAGTTGTTGTAATTTGATATACTTAATTCTCATTTTTCTGCATATCAATACTTGCAGTTGAGCGCTGCAGCGGGTAACGTTGCGCCGATTTTAATTTATTAAGGTATTAAATTTTGATTTCTACAGCGAATATCACCCAACAGTTTGGCTCTAAGCCGCTTTTTGAAAATATCTCAGTCAAATTTGGCGAAGGTAATCGCTATGGCCTAATTGGGGCGAATGGCTGTGGTAAATCAACCTTTATGAAAATCCTCAGTGGTGAGTTAGAACCTACTGGTGGTAACGTCAGCTACGACCCGCAAGAGCGTGTCGCTAAACTTAATCAGGATCAATTCGCCTACGAAGAATATACGGTAATTGATACTGTTATCATGGGCTACAAAGAACTGTGGGCAGTAAAACAAGAACGTGACCGTATTTACTCATTACCTGAAATGAGCGAAGAAGAAGGTATGATCGTTGCGGACCTTGAAGTTAAGTTTGCCGAAATGGATGGCTACATGGCGGAATCCAAAGCAGGCGAATTACTCCTTGCTGTAGGAATTCCTACCGAACAGCACTTTGGCTTGATGAGCGAGGTTGCTCCGGGCTGGAAACTGCGTGTACTTCTTGCCCAAGTACTCTTTGCTGACCCGCATATTATGCTTCTAGATGAGCCAACCAATAACTTGGATATCGACACCATTCGCTGGCTAGAGCATACCTTAAACGAGCGCAACTGCACCATGATCATTATTTCCCACGACAGACACTTCTTGAACAGTGTTTGTACACATATGGCAGATTTAGACTATGGTGAGCTACGTCTTTACCCGGGTAATTACGATGAATACATGACCGCAGCCTCGCAAGCAAGGGAGCGATTACTCGCTGATAACGCGAAAAAGAAAGCGCAAATTGCTGAACTGCAAACTTTCGTTGCACGATTCTCTGCCAACGCCTCAAAAGCGAAACAAGCGACATCACGAGCAAAGCAAATTGACAAAATTCAATTGGAACAAGTCAAAGCGTCGAGCCGTCAGAACCCCTTCATTCGCTTTGAGCAGTCAAAAGAATTGTTCAGAAATGCACTGGAAGTTGAGGGCTTATCACAAGGCTTTGAGGAAGATTTGTTCAATGACTTCAGTGGTATTTTTGAAGTGGGCGAAAGAGTCGCGATAATCGGTGAAAATGGTGTAGGTAAAACCACTTTATTGAATACCCTCGCCAGTCAATTAACTCCTAGAAACGGCACATTTAAGTGGTCAGAAAACAGTAATATCGGTTATTACGCTCAAGATCACGCAGAAGACTTCGAAAAAGATATGGACCTGATGGAATGGATGGGACAATGGCGACAAGAAGGTGATGATGAGCAAGTATTGCGTAGCTTCTTAGGCCGCATGCTTTTCTCTCAAGACAGCATCAAGAAATCGGTTAAAGTCCTCTCTGGTGGTGAGCAAGGTCGTATGCTGCTCGGCAAGTTAATGATGCACAAGCCAAACATATTGTTAATGGATGAGCCGACTAACCACATGGATATGGAGTCGATTGAGTCATTAAATACAGCTCTTGAACAGTACAAGGGCACACTATTTTTCGTTTCTCACGACCGAGTTTTCGTTGACTCTCTAGCTACGCGTATTCTTGAAATTAAAGACAATAAAATCACGGACTTTAAAGGCACCTATAGTGAGTTCTTAAAGTTCAGAGGTATCGAAGACTAATACAACCTGCGCGGCATACTCGCCGCGCATCTCATCACACCTTGGGCCTTGCCAAAATACTCTCCATTACCGCACGCTCGATTGTTTGAAACGCATCTAAGCATTTATCATTGAGCCCACAGTTAAGAAAATAGACCACACTGGTATTTAGCTCAGGAATGTATAAATTATTAGACACATAGCCATGGTTACCACCATTGTGGTGATAAACAGTATACCCTTGCATATCCTCCTTCCATAAACCTAGAACATATTCAAGGCCCGGAGATACCGAAACACGACTTTTATCACCAATGAGATCTTCTCGCGCTTGGCTCGACAACCACTGCTCATTGTTAAAGATATTGTCCATTAACGTCGATAATTCAGTAACGGTTGACGCTACTGGCGTTGAGGCGGAGGTTACATGGCTTAAAATAGGCCACGTATTAATATATTCGCCGTTTTGCTTTTCATACCCTGGGGTAATCTCACCAAATTGATTTTCAATACCGACCGAAAACGTATTGCCCAATTCTAATCTATCGATTATTTGATCTCGCATTGCATGCGCATTGGGATGTCCTAATACACTATCTAAAATCATGCCTGCCAAAGCATAATTACTATTAGAGTATTCAGCCCCCTTGCCGGGTTTAAAGTAAGCTGGTTGGCCGAGTGCAAATTGAACAAAATCCTGATTGGTGATCCCTTTGTCATAGTTTGCCAGAACAAATTCGACATACGCATCATTGCTTCGTGGATCAGAGTAGTTGTAAACCCCACTGCTATGATTTAATAACTGCCTCAAGGTGATCTCAGTGCCATACTCAATTTGCTCGATGATCTCTGGTGATAACCACGTGTCTATTGTCGCATCCAAGTCTAGAATGCCCGCTTGGTGCAATTGAACAGCCAATAGTGCAGTGAAGACTTTTCCTGTACTGGCGAGGTGATAAACAGCATCAGGTTGTAGTGTCGCTTGTGTGGTTAAATTTGCAGTACCACTGCTTCCTGTGAAAGTACGATTGGGTGTAGAAACATGCAAGATAATGCCATGTATTTCATCTGAAACGAGGTCATCAATTAGTTTTTGATAGTTAAACTCGACCTTTGCTTTGTCCTTAGAGTTAAGTGCAGTTTGATGGGCGGATGTTGGTACATCTTTTTGCATGTTTGAACTGTTACCTCCACCACAAGCGCTCAAGGTGCATATTGCAATCGCTATGGTAAGGCGTTCTTTTAATCTAAAAATCATTGAATTGGTATCCATATTGTTATTTTCCTACAGCATATGGAACCTGCTTACGAAATTACGTATAACTTTTTTTAAAAATGTACCAAGTTGTACCTCTCGCTTTTCTTTTACAATACAAAAAAGGGGCGATACCGCCCCTTGTCATTATTCATAGCCATTACTAATTTACATTGCTTTGCGCTTTTCAACCCAGCGAGCAATATCTTGTTCAACCAGCGCCAGCGGACGTGCGCCTTTTAACAAAATTTCGTCATGAAAAGAAGTCATATCAAATTTGTTACCCAAGGCTTTTTGCGCATCCTTTCTTAGCTCTTCAAACTTCAACATACCCAACTTATAACCTAGAGCTTGACCCGGCCATGCAATATAACGATCAATTGCTGGGACAACATCGCTCATAGCAGAACCTGTTGCCTCTGCAAAATACTCAATGGCCTCTTGGCGAGTCCATTTTTTATAGTGTAAGCCTGTATCTACAACAAGACGGGCAGCTCGGTACGCTTCGGCTTGTAATCGACCTAAGTCACCAAATGGGTCACCTTCGTACATGCCCATTTCGTAAGCAAGTAACTCAGAGTAAAGCGCCCACCCTTCGATATAGCCGTTAAATGACGCATTTTGGCGCATTAAGCCAATATCGGTTTGCAACATATTGAGCGCAATTTGGAAGTGATGCCCAGGTACTGCTTCATGATATGTCAATGTTTTTAAACCAAAGCTTGGCACTGCTTTCATATCTTTGAGGTTTATCGCAAACACACCAGGGCGACTGCCATCTAAAGAAGGGCCATAGTAATAACCACCAGGTGCGCCAGCCTCAACCTCAACTGGAATACGTTTAACTTCTACTTTTTGGGGTGGCAGAGTTGAAAAATATTGTGGTGCTTTTTCATTGATAACTTCAATCTCACCTTTTAAAAAGTCCAGCAGTTCCTGACGACCTTGATCGCTATCAGCAAACAAAAAGCGCGGCTCTTCGTTTAATTGCTTCATACGCTCGCTTACTGATCCCTTGGTATAGCCATTCGCTTTTAAAATTTCATCCATGCGATTTGTGATACGCTTCACTTCCGCTTGACCCACTTCATGGATCTGCTGTGCCGTCATATCTGAATCTGCTAGATACGTGATAGCATGTTGATAAAACGCTTCACCATTAGGTTGTGCCCAAATACCGACCTTATCTGAGGCCTGTTTTTCCAATTCAGTCATTTTAGCGGTGATACGACCAAATGCAGGGTATACCTGCATTGCCATCACAGATGCGGCACTTTCGACTAAACTGGCTTTTGCTCTGTCACTAACACCGTCAAGGTTTTCTAGCTTTGTAGCGAAGGAAGTCACAAGTACATGTTCATTTGCTTTTGGTTCAGTGTATGCATTTAGATAAGACAAAGTATTTGGGAATAATGGCTTAGGTAATATGATGCCGCGCTTTGCATCACTGACAACTTTCTCGTTGACCTGATCTACCATAATCGCAAATGCGGCTAACCGCTCTACATATGCTTTTGCATCAGATATGTTGCTAATTTCATGCTGGTTCTGCAATATGCTTGGCACGTCCATCAGAGGCCCAGATATCTGGTTTACGATATAAGGCAAATGCCCACCCCAAGTATCAATGTATCCAGCAGAAAACACACTGTCGCCCGCATAATACCGTGCTATAACCTCATTAACTTGCACATGTAACCTGTCTTTGTCACTGAGCTGAGCAGATTGCAGCTGCTTGAGCTGCTCTGCCGCGTGGGTCATGTCTATCTGTAACGCTTGCATGCCAGCAACAGAATAGTCGGGTAGCCTATTTTCATAGCGGCCATAATCCTCACTTTCAAGCTTCAATGATGTTGCCAAAGCTGGCTGGTGAGAAATAAACGCTTTGGTATATTTATCAACGACCGTGTCAACTTCAACTCGACTTATTGTCTTTTGCGCTTTAACCAAGTTTTCACTATTTGCTTGATTCGATGTGGACTCTGTCGCACACCCAGTAATGGCAAAAAGTACAGCCGCTGCCAGCACGTTAACCTTTCTCATTATTTATCCCCAAATGTTGTCATCGTAGTGTGTTGGAATACTTAGCCACGTTCGCTTGTATTCTGCGTAATTTCAAATTCAACAGTAATCTACATAAATCGAGTTTATAAGTCACTTACAGAAGTGCTTTTTCTATTTTCATTCGGGTAACTGGGTAAGCTGACAAATCAACAATTACCACTGCGATTTAGCAATTTAAAACGATTTATTCATTGCGGTTACATCGCTTGGATCATGTTCAACCGAATTTGTTTTTTGACACGCTTCCATATTCAATAATAATGAATAATCACAACATATAGGAAAGCTTATCCAACTCATTTAAAAAACAACAACAAAATCACAACGCCATGTATTTTATACTTATTATTTTAAAACACATTAATCAAAGGCACTATCCGTGCTAATTCACGCTCTATTGCACCACCTTTAATTAGCGCTCTTTTGTGTACAATACCCTCATCCCAATATGAAAAACTTTAAGTAAGGATTGATCATGAAGTTTAAAATGTCAGCGCTGTCACTAGGCGTATTCATCGGTATATCTTCCATTGCACACGCAAGCGTATACGACTCAGGAATTGAATCAGTTGAGTTACCAGCTGATGCCAAAATGACTACTACACAAACCAATAATTATGATTACTCAGATAATCAACCTTGGAGCCAAATGCCACCTGCTCAACTGAGACCAGTTCAAGTGCCATTATTTATTTCGATTGGTTTCGACGACAATGGTTCTAAGGCCGGTATGGACTGGATAGTTAACCTTACTCGTCAATTGCAAAACGACAATGGTTCAAATAATGCGGCGACATTTGACGGTGCACCAGTCAGGTTTACGTTCTTTAATACACCCTCTTATATAGAAGCTGCCGCTAACGATGCAGTGGGCGTCAAACACGCTTGGAGAAATGCTTGGCTAGACGGCCACGAGATTGGCAATCACACTTGGAGCCACAAAGATGGTGGGCCAGATACAGGTAACTTCAGTGAAGCACAGTGGGCACAGGAATTGGGCATTACTCAAACGTGGTTAAGTAAGCCGTATGACGCTACAGAGATCATGCACGGTGCAAACGATGCCGCGGGTCCTGGGATCCCAGTTAGTGAGATTATTGGCTTTAGAACCCCTTACTTGAATCACAATAATGCATTGTTTTCAGCTCTTATCAAAGGTAACTTTGTCTACGATACTAGTGTAGAAGAAGGTTGGGGCAGCCAATATAATGGCACCAACAATCCATGGCCTTACACCATGAATAATGGTACGCCGACAACGCGGGTTGGTAAACCAGATGTTGGTAACTTCCCTGGTCTATGGCAGCTACCATCAAACGTGTTTGAAAAGCCGCAGGGCGGTAAAATGGTCGCATTTGACACAAATATGTGGGTTGGCAGCGCAATGAGTAAAAATGACGTGCTTGCTATCTTAAAGCACAACTTGCATTTAAGACTCGAAGGTAATCGCTCTCCTTTATTATATGGCGCACATGCCAATATCTACGCGCCAGAGTATGATACAGGCGGACGCGCGACAACTTATTTGGAGCGCCAACAAGCAATTGAAGAATTCATTCAATATGCACTCAGTTTGAAAGTTAACGGTCAACCTGTAGTACGCATCGTGCCGTTTAAAGATATCGTTGAGTGGATGCGTAACCCGACACCTCTGACTGATGGAAAAGTTGTCACAGTTAAAAGCATTGGCGCAAGCCCGACATATGCACCAGGCAGCATCTACCAAAAGGGTGACCAAGTTTATCATGATGGCAAATACTATGAAGCTAAGTGGTACGCTGACTCAATCCCTGGCGCACTTTCTCCTGACTACGACCCTTGGAAACTCATTACCAGAGAACAAGCGACCAAGGTTTCTCACTTAGGTAGCGTAACACCGACTGGCGATACATTTGGCGACATCTTAATCGCACCAAATAAAGATCAAACCTTCTTCTTTAATGCAGCTGCTGGCGCTCAAGTTAAAAGTGTTACGCTCAACGGTGTGAATCTAGGTTCACTAGAGCAGTACACGTTCAGTAATTTGACAGCGAACCAAACATTGACTGTTGAATTTAGTAAAAAGTAAGTGACCAAATAATAAAGGCTGTACCTAAGTACAGCCTTTTTATGACTTTATATCTAAATACTAAACTCACTGCTCATTTAAAATGTATTTTCGCACAGCCCTATTGTGCTCTTTTAATGACTTCGAAAAATAATGTGCGCCATTCCCTTTTGATACAAAATATAAAAAATCTGTATCAGCTGGTTGAACAGCTGCAAACAATGCATCTTTAGACGGCATTGCAATAGGCGTTGGCGGCAGCCTATCAATACGGTAGGTGTTATAAGGTGTATATTCACGCAAGTGAGATTTTTTTATATCACCACGAAATCGCGCTCCAAGCCCATAAATAACGGTTGGATCTGTCTGTAATCTCATGCCTTTGTTCAATCTATTATGAAAAACCGAAGAAATAATATCTCTTTCGGCAGCATGTCCTGATTCCTTTTCAATAATAGACGCTAAAATAAGTGCTTCATAATCACTTTTTAGCGGCACACCATCGCCTCGTTTTGCCCAGGCTTCACTTAAAACACTTTGCATTTTTGTATGCGCACGCTGCAACAGCGCTGACGCTTTGGTCAAACCTTCATAGTGATATGTATCAGGGAATAGCCACCCTTCTGGGTGTCCGTTGCCAAATTGTATCAAACCTGCTGAAGGCTTATCTGGGATGTCAAATATTAAAAACGCACTACTCTTTAGATTCTCGATAATTGTTTTATAAGTGTCACCTTCAATAATAGTGAAAGTAAAATCGGCCTTGTTACCGCGGTGAACTTTTTCAATGGCCGCCATTACAGTAAGGCCGTTCAGCTCATAAACACCTGCTTTAAGAGTAAACTTTTGTGGCTGCAACTTGCTATAGAGCTTATAAGGAAAGCAGCTCTCTAATGCCTGCTGTGACTGCCATTTGGAGCACAAGCTGTGAAAAGTATCCCCCTGCGACACTTGCGTATATTGCTCTGGTAATTCTAGGGTTTCACTTTGCATCAAACCCAGTAAGTTATACCCACAATATAAGATAATAAGTACGGGCACTGAGGCGGCCCATAATAAAAAACGGATCATAGAGTGGCTTCTATCTTTGACTTCAAATCAAGTGCAGTTTGCAGGTTAAACACCTGTTTGTCTATTGATTTCACTGGAACAAGCCCCATCAAACTGTTACACATGAATACCGCATCTGCCTGCAATACATCATGCAAACACAATGATTTAGACTCTATTTGAGTATGGTCAGACAGCAGTGACAGATACACACCTTTAATGCCACACAGCTTTAAGCTAGGTGTAAACAGCTGGTTATTTTTCATAATGATCAGGTTGCTAGCCGAGCACTCTATGACGTTGTCCTCAATATCCAAAACCAGTACATCATCAGCCGCTTGTTGACTGGCTTGCGCTTTTATCAATACTTGCTCTAGACGGTTAAGCGTTTTCAGACCGGCAAATAGAGGCTGGTGACCAAGTTTAATGCCACTGACGCTCAAACAAACCCCCTGTTCTTGCCATTTAAGATAGTGCGAAGGAAAATCACTTTGTGTAATTATAATCTTGGGCTCAGGCTGCTCTGGTAAGCCATAACCTCGTCCACCAACCCCTCTGGTGATCAAAACCTTGAGCACGCCTAAGCCACATCCTTTTGCGGCTTCTAAACACGCGTTTGTTATTGCTTGCAGGTCTAGCTCAGGAAAGCCTAATACCTGCTGGCACTGCCTGAGCCTCGCTAAGTGGTATTGCCAAAGCTGTAGTTGACCACTTTCAATTTTAATGGTTGTGAAAAAGCCATCGCCATAGTTTAAGCCACGATCTTTATAACTGATTTCCATAAACCTTCCGAAAATAAAAAAGCCTGGCATTGCCAGGCTTTATCAAACTAAAGATAAATTTAAATCTTTTTGAACAGCAATGAGCCGTTGGTACCACCAAAACCAAACGAGTTACAAAGCGCATAATCCAGCTTTGCATCACGGGCTGTGTGCGGAACATAGTCTAGGTCACACCCTTCATCAGGGTTATCCAAATTGATAGTAGGCGATACCTTCTGGTCAACCAAAGACAAGATGCTAATAATTGACTCAACAGAGCCCGCTGCACCTAGTAAATGTCCCATCATTGATTTAGAAGAACTTACCATTACGTCTTTAGCCGCACTGCCAAAAATTGACTTAACTGCAGATGTTTCAGCAATGTCGCCAGCTGGGGTTGATGTACCATGTGCATTGATATAACCAATTTGCTCAGCATTCACACCTGCATCGTTCAGGGCATTTTCCATAGCCAATGCAGCACCTGAACCGTCTTCCGGTGGTGATGTCATATGGTATGCGTCACCACTCATACCGAAACCTACTAGTTCAGCATAGATTTTCGCGCCGCGTGCTTTTGCATGCTCGTATTCTTCTAATACGATAACACCAGCACCATCTGCAAGTACAAAACCATCTCTATCTTTATCCCAAGGGCGAGAGGCCGCTTGAGGATCATCATTTCGAGTCGACAAGGCACGCGCTGCGCTAAAACCACCCATACCAATAGGTGTAGAAGCCTTTTCAGCACCACCGGCGACCATCGCATCTGCATCACCATATGCAATCATACGTGCGGCATGACCAATGTTGTGAAGGCCAGTTGTACAAGCTGTAACAATCGAAATATTCGGACCTCTCAAACCATGCATGATAGACAAGTGTCCTGAGATCATATTAATAATGGTTGAAGGTACGTAGAAAGGCGATAACTTTCGCGGGCCACTCGCGATAAGCTTGTGGTGGTTTTCTTCAATTAGAGTCAATCCACCTATCCCTGAACCTACTGCCACACCAACACGTGCAGCATTTTGTTCAGTGATTTCTAATCCTGAATCCTTTAATGCTTGGACACCAGCTGCAATACCATACTGAATAAACAAGTCCATTTTTTTTGTGTCTTTTTTGGACATGTATTCTGTCGCATCAAAGTCGTTAACTAAGCCAGCAAACTTAGTTCCAAAACTCGATGTATCAAAATGCGTGATGTTTGAAATGCCACTACGACCTTCTAATAGGCCTTGCCAGGTTGACTGAACATCATTACCTAGCGGCGTCAACATACCTAAGCCAGTTACTACGACTCGACGTTTAGCCACGGTTTCCTCCAAAAAGGGATTTGAAATTTTGCGGGGGTAGAATGAATGAGGGCAGCGAGTGCTGCCCTTCAGATCCGTTAATTACTCAGCGTGAGCAGTAACGTAGTCGATCGCAGCCTGAACAGTAGTGATTTTCTCAGCTTCTTCATCAGGGATCTCAGTGTCAAACTCTTCTTCTAGAGCCATTACTAGCTCAACAGTGTCAAGAGAGTCCGCGCCTAGGTCGTCAACGAAAGAAGCTTCTGATTTTACTTCTTCCTCTTTAACACCTAGTTGCTCAACGATGATTTTTTTTACGCGTTCTTGGATGTCGCTCATTCTTCTTTCCTTTATTAAAACGCTTTTTGCGTTAATTTCAGATTGCGGCGTAGTTTACGGCGCATCATGTATTGATTCAAGGATTGACTTAGACTTTTTTGTCTGGTCAAACCTGTTACTAAATATTTTTACTCTTTATCGCCTATTTTCAGGGCAATATCAAGCTAGTTTGCGGCAAGATCACAAAAATTTAAATTATTTTGTAATCTTTACACCATATACATCGCACCATTCACGTGCAACGTTTCTCCGGAGATATATGCAGCCGCATCAGAAGCTAAATATGCAACAGCTGCTGCAATCTCTTCAGGCTGACCTAAACGACCTGCTGGTACGTTTGCAAGTGTCGCCGCTTTTTGCTCGTCAGTTAATTCATCAGTCATATCAGTTTTGATAAAACCTGGTGCAATTACATTCACTGTGATACCACGAGAAGCAACTTCACGTGCAAGTGATTTAGAAAAACCGATAACGCCAGCTTTCGCTGCTGCATAGTTTGCTTGACCTGCATTACCCATAGTGCCAACTACCGAGCCAATATTAATAATGCGGCCTGACTTTTTCTTCATCATAGGACGAAGTACAGCTTTGGATAAACGGTAAATTGCACTTAAGTTAGTGTCAATGATATCTGTCCACTCATCATCTTTCATACGCATAAGTAAATTATCACGAGTAATACCTGCGTTATTTACCAGCACATCGATATCGCCAAAATCAGCTTTAATCTGCTTCAATACAGCATCAATAGACTCAACGTCAGTGACATTGAGTTTATAACCTTTGCCGTTTTCACCCAAATACTCACTGATTTTTTCCGCACCTGAGTCACTTGTTGCTGTACCAAGTACCGTTGCGCCTTGTGCAACCAACGTTTGCGCGACTGATTTACCTATACCGCGACTTGCACCTGTGACCAATACAATTTTATCTTTCAGATCAAATATATTTGACATTTTTCTTCTCTATTATTCTGCACTTTCAACTGATGCTACATCGTTAGCAGCAGCACATTTAACTGATTTATCAATTCGCTTAGCCAAACCTGTAAGCACTTTTCCTGGGCCAAACTCATAAGCCTGAGTAATTTCTTGCGCTGCAAGCTGCTGAACCGTTTCAGTCCAACGTACAGGGCTAAATAGCTGCCTGATCAGCGCATCCTTTATTTCTGTAGCACTTTTAGCTACTGCAACATCGACGTTGTTAATGACTGGATATTTAGGCTCTGAAAATGTTAGGCCTTCAAGATCAGCAGCTAAGCGCTCTGCCGCAGGTTTCATCAACTCGCAATGCGATGGTACGCTTACTGATAAAGGAAGCGCACGCTTTGCGCCAGCTTCTTTACATGCTTCACTTGCTCTATCTACTGCTTCTTTGTGGCCAGCAATTACAACTTGACCAGGCGAATTGTAGTTCACAGGAGATACCACCTGCCCTTGCGCAGACTCAGAACATACTTTGACAATTACCTCATCTTCTAAGCCGATAATTGCGGCCATTGACCCCGTCCCAGCAGGCACAGCTTCTTGCATATATAAGCCACGTTTTTCAACTAGCTTCACAGCTTCAGACAAGGTGATAACACCTGCACATACAAGTGCTGAGTACTCACCTAAACTATGGCCGGCTAATACAAGTTCGGCATCAACATTTTTTGCTTGCCAGTGACGAAAAATAGCAACGCTAGACGTCAATAATGCTGGCTGAGTTTTATGAGTTTGATTTAGCTCTTCTTCAGGACCATTTAACACCAAGGCTTGTAGATCATATCCAAGCGCCTCAGATGCTTCGGCAAAGGTATTTTTTACAACGTCAGATGATTCTATTAACTCTGACAACATACCAACACTCTGAGAGCCCTGGCCTGGGAAAAGTAAAGCAATTTTTTGTGACATAAGATGCTCTTTTACTCGTCTTTAAATTCGTACACCCACAATTAGCGAGACCAACTTGCGCTATTACGCTAATTGATAAAGTATGACTAAAAATATTTATATACAAACAACTTTGCTTAAACGGACGCGAAGTATGCACGAAAAGTGGTGTTTGTGCTAACTAATAGAGGTTTCTTCTACGTCAGTCATTTTTTCAAAAGCTGATTGTATTTTTTCGGGAATGCGTCGATTAACCTCTCTAACAGCTTCATCGATCGCTGCTAAAAATGCCTTATTCGATGCATTTCCGTGACTTTTTACGACAATACCACGCAATCCTACCAGACTTGCTCCGTTATACTGGTCGGGGTTCACCTTTTTATAGAGTTTTTTTATCACCGGGCGTAGTAAAAATGCAAGAGCCTTGTAAAAAAAGTGTTTTTTAAGCGCTTTCGTGAATTTTAGCATGATCAACTTGGCAATTCCTTCGCAAGTTTTCAAAGCAATATTACCCACAAAGCCTTCGCAAACAATAACATCCGACTTCCCAGAAAAAATATCACTGCCTTCACAGTAGCCTTGGTAGTTTAGATGCTCACACTCACACATCAACTTAGCCGCTTGTTTTATTCCTTCATGCCCTTTGATGTCTTCTGCACCAATATTCAAAAGGCTTACCTTGGGGTTTTCTTTATCTAAAGATTCACCAGCAACGATTGAACCCATAATTGCAAATTGAAACAAGGTTTCAGGATCACACAGTACATTAGCACCTAAATCAAGCAAGTAGACAGGCTGTTTTTTTTCTGTAGGCATCGAAGTAATAAGTGCCGGACGCTTAATGCCTGGCAACATTTTTAACACGTAGTGGGCCATTGACAGCAAGGCTCCTGTATTGCCTGAGCTGACACATGCCTGAGCTTGACCCGTCTTAACAAGATCAAGAGCAATTCGCATTGAGGATTTACGCTTGTTTCTAAGCGCATGAGCAGGCTCACAGTTATTTGTCACAACTTGTTCGCAATGCTTTATAACTAGTCTGGGGTGATCGAGTTGGTTTTCTTTACTAAGTGCTTGTCGCAAGACTGCTTCATTACCACAAAGTAATAAAGTTAAATTTGGATATTTTTCAACTGCGAGGATAGCAGCTGGAATAGATGAACGGGGGCCGTAATCGCCCCCCATCATATCTAACGCGATGGTTAGATTGGTTAGCATAAAGTAATCTCTTACTTAGAAATTACTTTAACGCCTTTGTAGTAACCATCTGCAGTTACGTGGTGACGACGATGAGTCTCACCTGAAACTTGGTCTACAGTTAAAGCTGGTCCGCTGATAGCATCGTGTGAACGACGCATGCCACGACGTGAACGAGTCACTTTGCTTTTTTGTACCGCCATTAGCCTTCTCCTAAGAATCTTTCTTAAGTTGTTTTAAAATTTCAAATGGATTTGGTTTACTTTCTTCTGCTTCGATTTCGCCAAAGCTTGCAGGCTTATTTGAAAACGAACATGAAGCTTCATCATGCATAGGAACTATAGGAATCGCTAAAATCAATTCATCTTCGATAATTTGTCGAAGATTGATTTCACCTTCTTCATCTAACTCCACCACATCGTAGCTTTCAGGAAGATCATCCGACTCTGCACCTAATCCGACTGGCGAATACGCAAAGTCTTGAGCCAAATCCAACCCTAATTCATCATTACAACGCTGACACACCAATGTTACTTGTGTTCGAGCTGAGCCTCGAATCACAACTAAACCTTGCTGATCAATATCGCAATGAATAGTTACCGCTATTTCACCTACCTGATCCTGCACAACTTGCTGCAGTCGAGAAAGTTCTTCAAGCGACACAATGCCGTCATAAGTAGCTCGACGTTGCGCTGCCCTGCCTGGATCAAGAGTGATGGGAATTTTCACCTTTTGCATAGGGGCTGCATCATATAGATTGTTAGTGGTTTAGTCAAAGTAAAAATAAACTTTCCTATTGTTTTTCGCCTACTAACGCTTATCCTTGTGTCAAATCCTCAATTTAAACACCAATAGACTCATGAAAACACCTATTATATTAGCCTCAAGCTCGCCATTTAGGCAGCAAATTTTGAAAAAAATTGGCCTTTCTTTTACAACTTTTTCTCCAGAGATTGATGAGTCGCTACTATCCGGTGAAACGCCGCAAGCTCTGGTGCAGCGCTTAAGCGAAAACAAAGCTAAAGTGGCGATACAACACTTCCAAAAAGGTCTGGTCATCGGCTCAGACCAAGTTGCGGTATTCGATGACCAAATTCTTGGAAAGCCTCACAATAAAGAAAACGCAATTAAACAACTCACATTATTTAGCAGTCAATGTGTTACCTTTTATACAGGATTGAGTGTCTATTCTATTGAAGAAGATAAATGTATTACTAAAGTTGTGCCGTTTAACGTTTATTTTAGAGCGTTGACAGCTAAACAAATATCAAATTATTTAGAGATAGAACAGCCATACAACTGCGCAGGCAGTTTCAAAAGTGAGGGGCTAGGCATATGCTTATTTGATAAGCTTGAAGGCGAAGACCCAAATACGTTGGTGGGCCTTCCGCTTATAGAGCTGACAAAATCATTTGCGAGTTTTGGTTTAGATGTACTAAGTCAAGTACGTCAGTAGCTGCTCAAACTCATCTACTATCTGCACAGGAGAGAATGGTTGTAGTTCTTCTCGCGTGGCAACGCCAAAAGTCACCCCGATGGCATCTACACCCGCATTAGATGCCATCTCCATATCGATTGTTGTGTCCCCTATCATCACCGCATCTTTTGCTGCAACACCTAATTCAACCAGCACTTGATGCAACATATCTGGATGTGGCTTAGACTGTGCCTCATCAGCAGTTCTCGTTACTTGAAAGTACTTTTGCAACCCGGATTCACTCAGCAACCTATTCAGACCTTGACGACTCTTCCCAGTTGCAATGGCTATTTTAATTCCACTTTCTGTCAATTGTTTAAGAACGGCCTCTACACCGCAAAACAACTCAGTGGGGGTTGTATCGACATCTCGATAGATGACTTTATAAGCATCAGCCAATTCAGCACTGCGATAGGCTTGTGCAGGAAATAAAGTAGCTAAAGCCTTTTCAAGCGATAGACCAATAATGCTTTTAGTTCTTTGTTCTGACTCTCTAGGGATTGCGTATTGGTCGGCAACCAAGTTAATCGTGTTAACAATTTTAGGCACGGTATCCATAACCGTGCCATCCCAATCAAATATGACCAGTTTATAGCCCATTATCTTCTCGTAATGTTTTAATACATGCTGTCAAAGCGTCATCCAAAGGAGCCTCTACATGCAAAGTGGTTTCTGTTTTTGGGTGCAAGAAGCGTAGCTCTCTAGCATGTAAAAATAAACGACCAAGGCCTTTTTTACGCATTTGTGCATCAAATGCTTGGTCGCCATATTTATCATCACATGCAATAGGGTGTCCCTTACATTGAGTATGCACACGAATTTGGTGTGTACGACCTGTAACTGGAGATGCTTGTACCAAAGTTGCACCATTGAAACGCTCTAAAACACGAAAGCGCGTATGTGATGCTTTGCCCTCTTCTGGGTCGACTCGCACTACACGCTCACCTGATTTTAACGTGTTCTTTCTCAGCGGTTCGGTCACATTTTTGTGCTTAGAAGACCACTCACCGGCAACCAATGCCCAATAGTTTTTCTCCATGGTTTTTTCTCTTAGTTGTTCGTGCAAGCCTTTCAAGACTGCTCGGCGTTTAGATATGAGCAAACAACCTGAAGTATCTCTGTCCAGTCGGTGTACCAACTCAAGTGATTTTTCTTGCGGTCTAAGGGCGCGAATCGCCTCTATCAAACCATAACTAAGACCGCTGCCGCCATGCACTGCCATTCCAGAAGGTTTATTTATAACAATCAAATATTTATCTTCATATATTATGCAATCTTCTAAACTTGCTACCCGGTCCAAGTTTTTAGGGACAAATTCTGTTTTTTCCGCAGTTTTAACTGGAGGGATCCGAACTACATCGTCAATTTGTAGCTTATATACTGGCTTGACACGCTTTTTATTGACGCGAACTTCACCCTTTCTCAAAATTTTATAGACAGCACTTTTTGGCACACCTTTTAAATGTGTAACTAAAAAGTTATCAATACGCTGTCCTAACTGATCTTCGGTGATAGTTACAAAGGTAACTTGTAAACCATTCTTTTCTGACATTGCCTAATCACTGATTTGAGTAATAATTTAGTTGCTATCACACAGTTAATAGTGGGATAATCGACTCGCAAATTTTGCGAGCATTGCTTTTTATCGCAAATAAACTGTCGTGATGCACATCTTGGGTGGAGGATCATACAGATCAGAGCTAAGATTTCCAAAGCTTTTATCTCCGACCCAAGACAATTATTACGTGTAATTGGCATAAGATGAAGCGCGTAACAGTTCATCTTTTAATCGCCAGACATGACATACGAGTAAATAAAAGCAAAATTATCGTGTCTTGTGTAAATTTGTGGGTTTGTTTAACCCGAGCGAGTTCTGTAGCAAAAAGTAAAAGCTATTTTTTAACCCGTCGACAATATGAATCAGGCATAAGTGTTAAAACAGACTAAGTTCCCTTCTCCCCAGTCGTGAGACTGCATCAGTAACAGGAACATTTAAACTGCCTGCAATGGCGCACAAGAATAGTATAAGTAGAGTTTTACCACCCGATGCAAAGTAGATGCGGGAAGGTAAAAAAGTAAATAGAGTACATAAGAATATGAAACGCATGCTAATCAATGCGACGCAGCAAGAAGAAATGCGCGTTGCACTGGTTGATGGCCAGCGTCTATATGATTTAGATATAGAAAGCCCAGGTCACGAACAAAAGAAAGCCAATATATACAAAGGCAAAATAACCCGTATTGAACCCTCACTTGAAGCTGCATTTGTCGATTATGGCGCAGAGCGTCACGGCTTCCTCCCTCTTAAAGAAATTGCCAAAACATACTTCCCTGAAGGCTATACATTTAATGGCCGCCCTAACATTAAAGATGTTATCAAAGAAGGTCAGGAAGTAATTGTTCAGGTTGACAAAGAAGAGCGTGGACAAAAAGGCGCTGCACTAACAACCTTTATCAGTGTTGCTGGTAGCTATTTAGTTTTAATGCCAAATAACCCTCGTGCTGGCGGTATTTCACGTCGTATCGAAGGCGATGAGCGTATTGAACTTAAAGAAGCTTTAAGCCGTCTTAAACTGCCCAAAGGCATGGGGCTTATCGTTCGTACGGCCGGTGTAGGTAAATCTTTCGAAGAACTTGAATATGACTTGAAAGCACTACTTGTGCACTGGCAAGCTATTCAAGAAGCTGCCGACAGCCGTAAAGCGCCATTTTTAATCCATCAAGAAAGTAACGTTATCTTCCGAGCTATCCGCGACTATCTTCGTCGTGATATCGGTGAGATATTGATTGATAAGCAAAAAGTTTTTGATGAAGCAAGAGCACATATTGAACGCTTCAGACCTGATTTTATCAATCGCGTGAAGCTATACAAAAATGATGTGCCTCTATTCACTCACTATCAGATAGAGAGTCAAATTGAATCTGCATTTCAGCGCGAAGTAAGACTGCCATCTGGCGGCTCGATTGTTATCGACCCGACTGAAGCGCTTACCTCTATTGATATCAACTCGTCTAAAGCAACCAAAGGCGGCGATATCGAAGAAACGGCACTTAATACCAATTTAGAAGCCGCTGACGAAATAGCAAGGCAGTTAAGACTTCGTGACTTAGGTGGCCTGATCGTAATCGACTTTATTGATATGACTCCTCCGCGCCATCAGCGTGAAGTTGAAAACCGCTTAAAAGAAGCTGTGAGAGCAGATAGAGCTCGCGTTCAAATCGGTAAGATATCAAGGTTTGGCCTTTTAGAAATGTCTCGTCAACGTTTACGTCCTTCTCTGGGCGAGGCGAGCCAGCATTCTTGCCCACGTTGTAATGGACAAGGCACAATCCGCTCTAATGAATCAATTGCCCTGTCTATTTTACGATTGATTGAAGAGGAAGCAATCAAAGAAAATACTGCTCAAGTGAATGCTCAGGTGCCTGTAAAGGTCGGTTCATTCTTATTGAATGAAAAGCGCAGAGCGGTGCAGCGAATTGAAAAAAGACATAACTGCCACGTTGTCATTATTCCTAACCAGCACCTTGAAACGCCTCATTATGAAGTAGTTCGTTTGCGTAAAGACGATGTGCCAGAGTTAGCAAGTTATGAGCAAGTAGCAGAGCCGGAAGCTGATATCGTTGAAGTACAAATGACTCAGGCGACGCCAAAAGAAGAGCCTGTGTTAAAAGGCGTGGTAATGCCCTCTTCACCAGCCCCAGCGTCACAACCTGCTTCTCCACAAGCAGCTACAACCGCGACAGAGCAAGCTCAAGAACAAAAGCCGGGTCTGCTAGCACGCGTTAGCAAATGGCTTAAGAGCCTATTCTCTTCTGAGGAAGAGCAACCGAAAGAAGAAGAGAAAAAGCAGCAGCCAAAACGCCGCGGAAAGCAAGACAACCGTCGCCGTAATCAACGACGCAAAGGCCGTGGTCGTGGCGATGCACAAAAAGATGCCGCAACTTCTAACGACACTGTAGCTAAAGGCGAAGACAAAGAACGTACTGATAATCAAGAGCGTTCGGAAAACCGTAACAAACGTCGTCGTCAAAACAATCGTAAACGTACTGATTCAGATAAAACCAAGAACACCAATACGGATAACGAAAATCAAAAACAGGACTCTCAGCAAGAGCAGCGAGAAAAGCCTGTAAAACAGCGTCGTCAACGTAGAAACCTGCGCAAAAAAGTACGTATTGAAAACCAAGCTGAAGTAGCACAAGAATCTTCACAAACTGATATGTCACCAGCTCCTGTCAAACCGGAAAAACAGGAAAAAGTACATGCACCAGTAGAAGAGCCTACCGTTACAGAGGAAAACAATACTGTAGTGGAAACGGTAGAAAGCGCTGAAGTAAGAGTTCAAAATGAAAATATCGTTGAACAAGATACGGCAGACATCACAGAAGTACCTGTGATCAGTGATGAGCAAGATGACGAAGTTGATGGAGAAAAGCGCGAAGCGAAAACTCGCTCAAGACGCTCACCTCGCCATTTAAGAGCTGCAGGTCAAAGACGTAAGCGTGGCGAGTCCACTAACCGTCAATCAGCTCCCGCCTTTGTACCTGTTGCTGACCAAGCTGCTGCTGAGTTTGAAGCTCAGCTACGCTCAGGCGAAGCTGTTACTGCTGAAGAAGCTTCTATTGCTGAGCAAGCACCTGTTGCTGAACAA
>NZ_AUXS01000096.1 GCF_001625565.1 Pseudoalteromonas luteoviolacea NCIMB 1944 | reverse complement strand
GGTTACTGAGGCAACATTGCGGCCAAACTCATCGTAAATGTAACCTTTTGACCAGTCACTGGTATATTCGTACGCTAAACGATGCTTTTTATCTGTGTCATACACCCAAGTCGCTACGCGTGCACCGTTAACATCATGAGATGTTTTGCGACCAAAACCATCGTAGCCAAAAGTTTGTACATTACCGTTAGCATCTGTTTGTTTTATCAAATCCCCAAATGCATTGTAGTCATAGGTCCACGTACCACTGTCTAGGTCGGTTTGGCTTACCTTCAAGCCAGTAAGTAAGTTATAGCTGTTTTCAATCAGCAAATTGGAATGGGTGTCATCTATTTTTCTTTCTTTCAATAGCCATAAAAAAGCCATCCATACTTTAACGTTCAGTAAAGCATAGACGGCTTCTTACACTACCCCCAAATTGGAATGGGTGTCACATTTATTATACACTTGTATATAGCACTCCACTTGGACCAGAAAGTCGATAGACGCGACCACACAGGTCAAATAGGCGTGACCAAAAAATCGGTGAAACGCGACCAAACATGAAAAAGCCCCAGCACTTGCTGGGGCTTTGGATTGGGTGTTTTTTATTTCTTCAAATTAGAATGGGTGTCACCTATATTTTTCATTTTCAACCAATATAACCATTTTCTATCAGATAGAACAATACCGCAGTAACAAGTATAAATAGCAACAGTTTTTTATCTTTCCTTCTATTTTTAATGCGATAATCTTCTTGAGAAATAAAGATTAAAGGAGAAAGCTTAACGTCCATTAATACTGACATTGAAACTAAGAAAACCATTCCTAAAATAACAAATAAAGAGTCAATTGAGTACAGCACTAAAAAAAGTGGAGATAATAGTAATGAAATAAAAGATACCCAACCTACAGTCCTATATTTTCTATAATAAACAAAACCACAATTCTTGCACTTGAAAGGGAAAAGTTCACATGCAAAAAAAGCTTTGAATGTAAGATTTTTATTACAATTTCTACAGCTATTCACCATAAATGCCAATCCCATTTTGAATTAAATGCTCTACGTTCAAATTATCCCCATATGTTTGAGATGCTCTCAGCATACCTCCAAATAATGCCAAAGATGCGGCAGGTCCTCCAGCATAATATTTCACACCCATTGTCATAGAAATTCGTCCAGTTAAGTAGGCCTGAGATGCATCATTTTGTGCGGAAATATCATATAAATCATATAAGCCTTTATTGACCTCTGCTTGAGTATTAGGCTCGTGTAAATACTCATAAATTGCGCCCCCAATTCTTGCAGAGTCATTGTATAATATATCAAAGTTTGCAGCACAACTTTGCGATCCTGTGGCCAATGAACATGCACCGTAATAGTAAAATTTACCTGCATGCTTTGTTACATGCCATGAATCTGAAACAAATGATATTGCACCATCAACCACCAATTCAGGCAAAGACTTTTCTTCATTCATAGCACGACTAGCTACTTCTTTTCGAAGCGCTGCCCTCATCTCCCCATTCAACAAATGCATCATCGCCGCAGTCCTTGCGCCATTTGAGAACTTACCACCAGTAAGCGCACTCGCTGTACCACCAACAATAGCCGCTATCGCTGTCCGCCCTGCAATTGCTGGCCATGCACGGTTATTCAAATTAAACCCGGCATTACCCATTGCCATCTTGGTAAAGCCAGCCGAAATAAATCCATGGCCGAATTTACCACCTGACAGGACACTAGATACTCCACCCACAACTGCATGACTTCCAGCCCATTGCAATTGCTGGCCCAGTTCCAAGTCTCCGAATGATAAATTTGATCCTGGCTTAATACCGAATTCAGCTTTAAAGTGTTTACCTATTTGCTGGAATGCGAGAGCAGAGACCGCCGCAATAGCACCACTCTTTAACGCAGAACCAACATCCCCCGTCACAGCATAGCTTTGCGCAGCATTGTATATCCCCAAACAAGCCGGAGCCGCTGCATTACATGTTATCCCAATCCCAATCTGAACAGCGGCATTAAGGAC
>NZ_AUXS01000095.1 GCF_001625565.1 Pseudoalteromonas luteoviolacea NCIMB 1944 | reverse complement strand
TATAGCGCCGATGATAGTGTGGGGGCGGCCAGCGGTGGCTTTCCCATGTGAAAGTAGGACATTGCCAGGGCCCAATTAAAGAAACCCGTTGCAGAAATGCAGCGGGCTTTTTTCGTGCTAAATCGTCTTGAATGTTGCCGAGGTCATGCACATTGATAAAGAGACGAATTAGCGCCAGGTGAAGGGAGTAACCTTCACCGCTGACAAGATAAGCTTAAGATTTCCTCGGCAACAGCTAAACGAGCTCATTTCACCTTGCGCAAAAGAAGCGGACTCACTGCGTTCGCTGTCGGTAACCTTTAGCACTTTAGACCCTGAATCAA
>NZ_AUXS01000094.1 GCF_001625565.1 Pseudoalteromonas luteoviolacea NCIMB 1944 | reverse complement strand
CAAAGTCATTACCGTTGTTGGTGCCATCTTGATTGATATCAACAAATACACGACCTGATATTGATTTGTCGCCAGTGCTTAGTTGCTCAGTGAAGATAAGTTCAGGCGCTGCTTGCTCACCCAGTACCACTTTGATCTCACGGTTTGAGCCAAACTGATCAGCCGATGAACCTAAGTAATCTTGCCCTTCAACATAATCTGTTGCGCCTTGCGTGATGGTGTAGCCTGCTGAGTTCGAAGCGCGAAGTCCTGTAAAGTTAAACGTGCCATTTGCATCCGTTGTGGTGCGCAGATTCACCGCTTCACCGTAAAGATCCTCACCTGTCAGCTGGATCTCAATCCCCGCAAGGACAAAGTCATTCCCGTTGTTAGCACCATCTTGGTTGATATCAACAAATACGCGACCTGATATGGATTTGTCGCCAGTGTTAAGTTGTTCAGTGAAGATAAGCTCAGGTGCTGCTTGCTCACCCAGTACCACTTTGATCTCACTGTTTGAGCCGAACTGATCCGCAGCTGTTCCAAAATAATCTTGGCCTTCAACATAGTCAGTTGTACCTTGAGTAACGGTGTAGCCCGATGAGTTAGAAGCGCGAAGGCC
>NZ_AUXS01000093.1 GCF_001625565.1 Pseudoalteromonas luteoviolacea NCIMB 1944 | reverse complement strand
TTTGCATCTGTTGTGGTGCGCAGGTTCACCGCTTCACCGTAAAGATCCTGACCTGTCAGCTGGATCTCAACCCCTACAAGGACAAAGTCATTCCCGTTGTTGGTGCCATCTTGGTTAATATCGACAAATACGCGGCCTGATATGGATTTGTCGCCAGTGTTAAGTTGCTCAGTAAAAACAACCTCTTTGGCTGTTTGCTCTTCTTGGCCTAGAGTTACCGATACTTCACTTTGTGATCCAAAGTGATCAGCCG
>NZ_AUXS01000092.1 GCF_001625565.1 Pseudoalteromonas luteoviolacea NCIMB 1944 | reverse complement strand
TGCGGCCTAAAGATTCATTGATTTCAAGGCTCTTTTGGTAATATTCAAGTGCCTTATCCAGCTCGCCTTGTGTATCGTAAACAATCCCTATATTGCCATATATACCAGCCATGTATTCTTTACGACCTAGAGGTTCACTGATTTCAAGGCTCTTTTGGTAATACTCAAGTGCCTTATCTAGCTCGCCTTGTGTATCGTAAACAATCCCTATATTGCCATACACACCAGCCATACCTTCTTTATGACCTAGAGATTCATTGATTTCAAGGCT
>NZ_AUXS01000091.1 GCF_001625565.1 Pseudoalteromonas luteoviolacea NCIMB 1944 | reverse complement strand
AATTCAAGTTCCAAGTGCACCACTCATATTTTCAAGTGAAAAGGCTTCTTTCGGCGTCTGATAATCTAAACTTTTTCTGGGCCGGCTATTAATTTTATGGACTACTTTTTGTAGTTCATTATCAGTTATAGTCGAGAAGTCAGTTTTTTTGGGGAAATAACGACGAATTAGACCATTTGTATTTTCATTTGTCCCTCGCTGCCATGAGCAATAAGGGTCGGCGAAGTAGATATCTATTTTTAGTCTATTCTCGATCTTGTTGAATAGTGAAAATTCTTTTCCATTATCTAGCGTAAGCGTTAGCCTTTTCGAGGGAGCTAAAGGCATAAACATTGACAGTGTTGCCTTATTAAAGGCCTCCGCTGTTTTACTTTCTATTTTTTGGGCCATTAAGTATTTTGTAGCTCTATCTACGTGAGTAACTATATATCCA
>NZ_AUXS01000090.1 GCF_001625565.1 Pseudoalteromonas luteoviolacea NCIMB 1944 | reverse complement strand
GAGTGCCACTTACCAAACCGGTAATCGCTACATTGGCACAGGTGCAGGCATAGTAAGCAATGTCGCAAAAGTCGTGGTGGGCACAGATCCTACCCCTGCGATCCGCTTTACTGAAAAGCCAAAGGCTGGTGAGAAGTCTATTGCTGGTACTGTGTTCTTCGATGTGGATCAGGATGGCGTTGTCGATTCTAATGATGCGCTACTAAAAGACATCACGATCACAATTTCGGGCACGGATAAATATGGCCAGGCAGTAAATCAGAGTGTAACGACCAATGCCAACGGCGAGTTCAGCTTTATTGGCCTGATTGAATCAAACGCGGATGGTTATACCATCACGCAGACGCCAAGCGACACTTACCAAACCGGCAATCGCTATATTGGCACTGAATCTGGTGTAGTGAGCAATGTCGCCAAAGTGGTGGTGGGTACAGATCCAACCCCTGCGATCCGCTTTACTGAAAAACCTAAAGCCGGTGATAAATCTATTGCTGGTACTGTGTTCTTCGATGTGGATCAGGA
>NZ_AUXS01000089.1 GCF_001625565.1 Pseudoalteromonas luteoviolacea NCIMB 1944 | reverse complement strand
TTCAGTGCCGATATAACGATTGCCCGTTTGGTAAGTGGCACTCGGTGTTTGCGTGATGGTGTAACCATCTGCATTGGATTCGATTAAACCGGTAAAGCTAAACTCACCGTTGGCATTGGTCGTTGTTGTGGTATTTACTGTTTGACCATATTTATCAGTACCTGTGATTGTAACCCTGATGTCTTTTAACAGCGCATCATTTGAATCAACTACGCCGTCCTGATCCACATCGAAGAA
>NZ_AUXS01000088.1 GCF_001625565.1 Pseudoalteromonas luteoviolacea NCIMB 1944 | reverse complement strand
TCGCTTGGAAATGGCATGCGGCTTTGCATCTTCATAGTGCTGCGTCCAACCAGACTTGGTGGTCAGGTTACCATTTGCGGTATAGGCAAACTCAGTCTCACCGTTGACTTTGATTACGCGGTTTAGGTCGTCATAGCCAAATCGGCTGATCTCAACTTGCCCACCATCTGATGAAAGTGCACGTGTTGTCAGATTCCCTAAACCATCAAACTGGTAACTATGTGATTGGATATAACCATAACTGCCTTGCACCGCCAAGCTGCTAACGAAACCCGTATCGCTATAACCAACCGACATCGCAAAGCGACCCTTGTTATAGTGAGTGACACGTCCAGCGCGATCCTCATGAGAATGCAGGTAGTAGATTGTGCCGTTAGCACCCTCTCTTGCTTCTTTCTTTGTGACAACTTGGCCCGCTCGATAGGTAAAATGAACACCTTGTGCTTCTATGTATTCATTTCTTTGTTTAAGCCGACGGTAGTCA
>NZ_AUXS01000087.1 GCF_001625565.1 Pseudoalteromonas luteoviolacea NCIMB 1944 | reverse complement strand
CCGCATGCCATTTCCAAGCGAGTGAAAGGCAGCCAGATTGAAGTGTTTGACTACGACAGCAATGGTAATCAAACCAGCGCTGTGATGACAAACAATGGCAGCACTGTGTATCAACGCGATGTGGTGTACTCCGCCCGTAATAAGGCAACGCACATTACGGTCAATGGTGAGTTGGTTCAATTTAGTTACGATACCAATAACCGACGCTATAAACGTGTTGAGCGCAACAAAACCATCTACTACGTTGGCGCCCTTGAAATAGTCAAAGAAAGCGGCACAGAGGCACTGTCTGCGCAAACTTATATTCGCCGTAATATAGGCAATGATGCAGTAAAAACTTACCATGAACATGGTCAAGAGAGCATGCAATGGTTGTTTACAGATCATCAAGGCTCAGTTGTTGCAGTGGTTAACAATAGTGGTAAGCTCTTAAAGCGTTTTAGCTATGACGTATTTGGCAAGCAATCAGAAGTTCTGATGCCAAACAATGACATAGACAAATTAAACTGGGCCCTTGAAACAGGACTATTTTGGACTGTAGCAAGTAACCAAAGAGCGTACACAGGCCACGAACCCGTTAAGTTTGGCGATGATTCGCGCATCATTCATATGAATGGTCGGATCTACGATGCAGATACTGGACGGTTTATGCAAACCGACCCGTTTGTGCAAGCGCCGAGTAATTTGCAGAACTATAACCGATATAGTTATGTGCTGAATAATCCGCTGTCGTTTACGGATCCGAGTGGGTATTTGTTTAAGAAGCTTCTTAAAGTAACTATGAAACTTGATGGAAGCTGGTTCATACATCGTTTTCTCAATAAAAATCCGTTATTACGAAGTATTGTAAATGTTGCTTTGAACTTTGTACCAGGTTGCACAGCTTGGTGTTCTGCAGTGTTTTCTGCACAGTCATCATTTGTAGAAACTGGTAGTTTAGGTAAAGCATTTCAATCGGGTTTAACGACATATGCCACAGCTTGGGCATTTAACCAAATTGGTGATGCGTTTGGTGCCAAGACAGGGTTTTGGAAACAAGGAGGCATAGCTCACTTGGGAGCACATGCCTTAACTGGAGGCATTATTTCTGATGTCCAAGGAGGCAATTTCGGGCATGGATTTTGGAGTGCAGGTCTTACCAAAGGAGCTCAAGTTTCTGGCATTGTAAACATGGATAATGATATTTTGGGCACAGTTCAATCCATGGTTATTTCAGGCACAATTTCGAAGTTAACTGGAGGAAAATTTGCCAATGCTGCAGTGACAGGTGCATTCCAGTATTTGTATAATGCGAAGGGAAAAAGCTTTGCTAAGTCCGGAAAAAACTTGCTTGAATGGTTAGTCGGTGGGCGTAATCTAACGCCACAGCAGAGAGCCGCTGAATATGGCCAATCTTTAATGGATGCAGGATTTTCGGCAGAAGAAGCGACAAAGCGAGCTAATAAAAAGTATATAACATATACAGCAGAAGACTTGGATAATCCGGGTAAAATATATGCTGGTAGGTGTAGTGGAAGTTGTGATATGACTGAACAACAAATCTTGGATAAAAGAGCTGCTGGCCATCATCGAAATCTTTCTCCATTAAAGACTGATAAAGTTACAACTTCATACCCTGCAATTAGAGGGAGAGAGCAGCAGGTAATAGATGCTCTGAAAGAGGCAGGGATAGGAACCAAGCAGATTAACGGGGTTGGGCCCAGAAACAAGAAAGCTGCTTTTTATAGAGAGGCGGCTGATAAAGAGTTTGGAAACTAATTATGAAAAGAGTTAAGTTTAAAATCGGCGATATAGTCAAGGTTCCAGTAGTGGATAATTTGTTTGTTTATGGCCGAATATTAAATGATGCATCCATAGAGATTTATAACAATGTTTTTGATAAGCTGGCAGATGTTAATGAATTGAAAGGGTTAGGAATACTTTTTGATTGTGGTATTTTTAGCACAGCAATCAAGAATGGAGAGTGGGAAATTATTGGCCATATTCCATTTGAGAATGAAGAAGATAGTTGGCCAAAGCCGAAGTTTATTCAGGACATTATCAATCGTGAAAAATTTTGCATTTATTATAAGGGTGAGAGAGTTCAAGCTTCTAAAGAAGAGATAATAAATATGGATGAACAGGCAATGTATAAGCCAGAGCAGCTTGTAGAGAGAATAAAACAGTCTCATCTGTTTGAATAAAACCTGATTGGGACAGGCATATATTTGTACCTGAACTGTTTATAGACTTTAAGCCCCAGCACCGCTGGGGCTTTTCTATTTCTGGTCACGCCTATTTGACCTTGGCGGTCGCATCTATCGACTTTCTGGTCCAAGTGGAGTGCTATATACAAGGAAGTTAGCAGGGGAGCAGTTGTGGTATAAATATGAATGGGTTTCATCTTAAATCAGGGCAATGGTTCACCTAATTTGGCAGGTGAACCTAACAACATTACTTTCTTAACCCCTGATGAGCACTTTGCAGCACATAGCAGGAACTGGCGAACACCTACAGTAGAATGGAAATACATGTGACACCCATTCCAATTTGGGAATAGTGTAAGAAGCCGTCTATGCTTTAATGAATGTTAAAGTATGGATGGCTTTTTTATGGCAATAGCAAGGAAGAGACAAATAAGCTTGGTGGATACCAAGTATTATCACTGTATATCACGATGCGTAAGGCGCGCATTTTTATGCGGAGAGGATAAAGTAACGGGCAAGTCATATGAGCACCGAAGAGGCTGGGTTGCAGAGAAGTTATTGCAACTAGCTAAGACACCCAATCCAAAGCCCCAGCAAGTGATGGGGCTTTTTCATGTTTGGTCGCGTTTCGCCGATTTTTTGGTCACGCCTATTTGACCTTGGTGGTCAAGAATACATGTGACACCCACTCAAATTTGGGAATAATCTAAGAAGCCGTCTATGCTTTACTGAATGTTAAAGTATGGATGGCTTTTTTATGGCAATAGCAAGGAAGAGACAAGTTAGCTTGGTGGATACCAAGTATTACCACTGAAAGAAAATAGATGACACCCATTCCAATTTGCTGATTGAAAACAGCTATAACTTACTGGCTTGAAGGTAAGCCAAACCGACTTAGACAGTGGTACGTGGACCT
>NZ_AUXS01000086.1 GCF_001625565.1 Pseudoalteromonas luteoviolacea NCIMB 1944 | reverse complement strand
GAAGCGGGCCGGGGATCCTGAGAGCTAGCCCAAAGGCTTAGCTTAAAACAGAAATGCGCACGGCAAACGCGAAAAATCACGGACATTGTCTGTGATTGTGAAGGAATTAAATACCGTGTGCATGATACGAATGTGAGTTGAATATGATTGAGGGTAGGCACAGATGAGACGTAAATAGTTATTTACAAATTAACTATTTATCACTGGCCATTTCTAACTCAGCAAAGCGCGACATATCATTTTGGGAAGATAATGCAGGCTCAAATTCACTATTCATAAAGCGTTCTACCACTTTTTCTAGCTTAATGTGTATGCCGTTGTTTGAATCCGAATACCCCAATTGGTAACCCGCTTCAAAGGCCAATATTATTGCTTTTTTTGTATTCATAACCACGTCTATTCCTTCGTCTGTTATCGCCTGTCAAAATTATATATTTTATAACAGGTTGAAAATCAATCTATCATATCCATTAGGTGCTTATCTACAGGAAAGTAAATTTTTTCACATTTTCCCGGTTGGTAAGCAATCATTTATCCTATATAGGAATTGTTTCAATTTGCAGAAGGTGTGTGGGGCGATTTGCATTCAGTTTTCGTGTGCAAGAGTGACTTGAGCCGAATCTTTTATTGGGTTAGTATCAAAATGTCATGTTCAATGGCATATCATAATTAGAGACATATCATAAATTGATTTTTCGAGGATGCGAAGTTAATGGAAGGAATATACCAGTTTGTTCAGAGTACTTTCTCTGAAGTTTGCAATATAGATAGTGAAGAGATCACGCCAACGACCAATTTGTTTTCAGACTTGGGCATAGAAAGCATGGACTTTATGGACGTGTGCTATTTAATTGATGAGAAATACAGCATTCGTATTCCCATCGGTGAGTGGATGGGACGGGTTAATGAAGGCGATGAGTCTGCTGCAGACTTATTTGTATTTGAAGGCTTTGTGAAGGCGGTATCTAAGCTAGTTGAAGCTGAATTTGCTTAATGCTACTTTGTCGTTCTAAGATGTGATATCTAAAAGTAATTTATAAACACAACTCTGCCCGTATGCGTATACCCTATGCCTGTGCGGTTGCCTGTGTCTGATGTCAGCTAGGTGCGCTAAAGAATAGTAACTAGTGGACGCCACACGTTACGTGTATGAATGTTTATTTTAGATAGGCCAATTATAAATAATATGATCTGCTGTTGTGCGCAATCGCTGTGTTTTGCGCGACTGAAAGCTGCTAGAGCATGCAAACGGCTGACATATTTTCAATACTGTTACAAAACCGCTGGGTGCGCATTCACAGATAGTTAGGTATCGCGCATGAAGTGGTGTTATCGGTCAGAAGTTTTGGAGAAAACTCATGGATAGTTTGCAGTCGTTTGATGATAACGCACCAATAGAGAGGGTCATTACTGCACTTTTAAAAGATGGAGCCGTTATTCTTGATAAGTTGATCAGTGATGATGAAGCAGAGCAATTAAAAGCTGAAATTGAACCTGCGTATGATGCATTTCATGGCAAGGCCAATTCCAAGTTCTATGGGTTTAAAACCCGCAGGGCTCTGAGGCTGTTTGAGTACTCAAACAAAGCAATTGAGGTGTGTAGCCACCCTCGAGTTCTTGAGATCGCGGACAATATATTGCTACCGCATTGCGACTATTATCAGATAGATAAGTCAGTAGGCATTGAAATCTTCCCCGGTGAAGATAAGCAAGCAATACATCGTGATGACGTACAATATCCAATCCAAATGCAGGGTATGAACTTAATGTTTAGCTGCTTAGTCGCATTGGATGAGTTTACCCATGACAATGGTGCGACCTTGGTGGTGAAAAATAATCGCAGTATTCACAACGAGCCGACTTACGATCAAGCCTGTTCTGCGGTCATGAGCAAAGGGTCCGCGGTGGTTTATTTGGGCAGCACTTATCACGGTGGAGGCAGTAACGACAGTCTTCATTCGCGCAGTGCACTAGCCACCATGTACAGCCTTGGTTGGCTAAGGCAAGCTGAAAACCCATATTTGTCACTGGCGCCAGAAACCGTCGAGAAATTACCACTGAGAACCAAGCAGTTACTTGGGTACAGGCAATTTGGCAAATACCTTGGTCACTATCCTCGGGACCCTGAGCGGCGATATCCTGGTGGGTATTAATCTATGACACCTTTTCACTATTATCAGAATTAGCAAGAATCAGAGTTGCAACATGAATAAATTGGCACCAAAAAACGGCAAATATACAAGTTATCAGGATGTGATCGCAACCGATAAAATTGCCCCGCCGGAGGATATGCATACGCACTCTTCGGCGCAATATGATTTTCACTCTATCTCTAAAGCCCGCTATACCGAAGCTGAATACCATGATTTGGAGATGAAAAAAGTGTGGTCGCGGGTCTGGCAAATGGCGTGCCGGGTCGAAGATATCCCTGAAGAGGGGGATACCTTTGTCTATGAGATAGGCCACCTATCCTTGATAGTTGTGCGCGTTTCGGACGATGAGCCGCAAAGCTTGAGTGAGACTAAGGTAATCAAGGCATATTATAACTCCTGTCGCCATCGAGGACGTAAACTGGTTGAGCATAACACCAGTGTGCAATGCATCAGATGTCCGTATCATGGTTTCACTTGGTCTCTAGAAGGCGAATTGACGGAAATTCCGTATGAGTGGGATTTTTCCAAAATAGAAAAGAAGTCGATGCCACTGCTAGAAGTGCGTGTTGATGTATGGGATGGCTTTGTGTTTATTAATATGGACCCAGATGCTGAGTCTCTTAAATCCTATCTAGAAATTTTGCCTGAGCAGCTTGCAAATAACTTTTATGGCGAGCAAGTTGTTGTAAAACATAGCCAGCAAGTGTTACCTGCAAATTGGAAAACTGTCATGGAATCCTTTATGGAAGGATTGCATGCCCACGAGACTCATGGTCATACATGGGCGCATCTTAGCGATATATTGCAATATGATACATTTCCGGGCGTCCGTCATATATCGAGAAGCTTTCACGCCGTTGGATTGCAAGTCAGTGAAGGCCGAGAAAAGCTGACCGAGCAGGAGATCATGGATCACTTCCATTACAACGTGCATCTTGGCAATCCAGATACACCGTCCCCCCAGTTAGGCCAAGGGGTAACGGCTCGGCAATATATGGCAGATATTATGCGCGCCCAGCACACATTAAAAACGGGCAAAGACCATATGCATCTATCCGATGCAGAGGCTCTGGATGTACTGCAATACACCTTGTTTCCGAATATCATTTTGTTCCGCGGGATCACGCTACCGATTATTTTGCGCTTTAGGCCAAATAAAAATGACCACAGCCAATGTATTTTCGATATCTTTTTTCTTGAAGATAAGCCGAAAAGCCAAGTTGAGTCTCCCGCTGTGGAGACGGTTCATATGGCTTCGGGTGATACCTATGAAGAAGCTGGCGTTTTGGAAGACTGGCTGGGTCATGTGTACGACCAAGATATGGTGAATATTGAGAATATGCATGGCGGCTTGCTGTCAGGACCTGATCAGGAAGTGTATCTAAGTGACTATCATGAGTCGCGGATCAAGCACTTTCACCATGCATTGAACCTGTACATGAATAAAAAGCTAGGAGGCGAGTAATGCTGGTCAACAATGAAACATGTGTGTCTACAAAGCCCTATTTTGAGATCCCAGATAAACATGTGGCCGAGTTTTTAGAGTTTTGTGATAAGTTCATTGCCAAGACGGCTAATGAGCCAAAATGTATGCATTACATTTTTTCTTTTGATGGTAACAAGGGTCATTGCCAGGAGTGCTATGAAGACGCAGAAGGCGTCTTGGCGCATTTGCAAAATATTGATGAGTTAAATCGCCAGGCTATGCACTTGGCGACAATATTTCGCTATGAGGTACATGGTCCAAAAAGCGAATTAGATAAACTCAGAGGGCCACTGGCTTTTTTGAACCCGATTTATTATGAAACCCGATGCGGTTTTCGTAAGGTATTGGAACCGACGAGTTAAGGCTTGGTAGGCGGATACAAGTTGGCCACACAAAATGTGGCATACACCAGAGATGGGGTAGTGATGTCCGCTAGTTTAGATAGCCTTTTTATAAAGTGAAAACTTTGACAAGTGGGGTTTCCCCGCTTTAAACAAAGCTTAGTTAGTTGTCGTTTAAGGGAGCAGGTGCTTTTTGTAAGCACTGTGTTGTCTAGGCGCGTACAGTGAGACGGATGTAGTGGCAGTATCCTCTGCTTCAGCAATATGGATGTGAACACTGGCAGTGATGCTAAGTGGTGAGCGCAAAAATTTGTTAGCTAATGCTTTACTGGTGTGAGTAGATAGGCCGTCAGCGTTTACTCAAAATGAACAAGATAATCTTTATTGGTGCGAAGTTATATTATGAACATGGATGCATTTAAGCAACGAATTCAATTAAAAAATAGTGAAATCCACTTGAGCTCTGCTCTCGAAGTAACCGATGGTAATGCCGCTCTTTTTGCACAACACGTACGTGCATTATTAGAGGGGAAGCTACCCTTAGATGAAGCGCACCTAAAAGGGCATGTCAGCACTGACAGTTCAATTCCTTTTAGTTTGTCTGATATTCAATATGCGTATGTGATCGGTCGAAATCCAGGCGTTGAGTTAGGTGGTCGCTCTAGCAATTTCTATATTGAGATCGATGTTGAAGATGCGGACGTTGACGCATTAACGACTTCACTCAATCATGTGATCTCATTGCATCCTATGTTACGCGCGGTATTAAGCGGTGATGGTCAACAAAAAGTGCTTGAACAGGTGTCGCCCTACCAAATTGAAATACTGGATGTGTCTGGTTTAGAACAGCATGAGCAGCAGGCCGCATTGGCTGCACATCGCCATGAGCTAGAGAGCACATTATTACCTTTAGATAACGCCCCTTCTTTTGTGATCAAGGCCATTCGCCTGAACACGGGCTTGGTGCGCCTAGCAATCTATTTTGATTTGATCTTTGTCGATATGCACAGCGTATACCTGGTGCTACAAGATTGGTTTGGCCACTATCAAACTGGTACTGTGAGCACACAATCACGACCTAGCTTCAGCGATTACTTAAATTGTGAATCGTTACTCACTGATCAAGCGCAAGGTCGAAAAGATGCTGCATACTGGGAAGATAAACTCAATACACTACCACAAGCACCAGAAATGCCGTTAAAAAAGGCGCCTAGCTTACTGTCTCAGCCCCGGTTTTGTCGTTTATCTAAAGCTTTGCCAGCAACGTTCATTGAGCAACTCCGCGTCGTTGCAAACAGTGGCGGAATGACACTCGAGGCCTTATTTCTTGGTGCCTATGCTGAGGTGGTTCGGCAGTGGTCAAAGGCACAGGATTTCACTTTGACCGTGACTCAGATGAGTCGTCGGCCCTATTTCGAAGGTATAGAACACACGGTGGGTAACTTTTTACAACCTGTACTATTGCCTATCGAGGGGGGACAAAACGAGACATTTTCACAGCGATTGCTGGCCTTACAGTCATCCATCATCAACAATCGCTTACACTCGTCCCACAATAGCATCAAGGTGCTAAGAGCGCTGACAAAGCAAAGTCAATCAAATCGTGCGGCTTCATTTCCTGTGGTATTTAGTAATACACTCGACTATGACCTACAAGAAGTGGTGAAAAGCCCTTCTTGGCCAGGCATTCACAGTCGATATATGAGCAATACAACGCCACAGCTGTGGTTAGAAAATCAGCTGACCTATGAGCAAGGACAAGTAACGATAAACTGGAACTATGTTGAAGAGTTATTCCCAGACGGCATGATCCAGGAGATGCAAGAGGCTTATCTGACGCTATTAAATGCCTGCGCCAACGATGCAAAGCTGCTTGATAAGCAAGGGGAGGTCGTTGATTTACCTGAGCATGATGCCAGTGCCCGGCAGCAAGCAAATGACACGGAGATAGCGCTCAACCCGACTTTACTTCAAGATTTAGTATTGAACGCAGCGCACAAGCATCCTGATCAGGTCGCCTTGGTACAAGGTGATCGCCAAGTCACTTACTCAGAGCTGCTTAATAAAGCCCAGTGGATCGCCAATCAGATCGGTCGCAATGTCAATATTTGCGCCAATGATATAGTGGCCGTCACCCAGCAACAGGGCCCAGATCTGGTCATTGCGATAGTCGGTGTGTTGTTATCAGGAGCTGCTTATGTGGCCATAGACCCAAATCTTCCCAGTGCCAGAAAAGTGAAATTACTAGAGCGCTGTGATGCCAAAGGCGTGGTTGGAGATACAAATACCTTAGCTGATTTTAAACAGCTCAGTGATATCCCACACTGTGATTTATTCGGATATGATGCTGCGCAGACGGCATCAACTATGTCGCACCCCGTTCCCGAACTGGATGATTTGGCGTATGTGATCTTCACATCGGGGTCCACCGGAGAGCCCAAAGGGGTGATGATCTCCCATCGCAACGCCGCCAATACGGTAATAGATATTAATCGTCGTTTTAATGTTAGCAGCGATGATGCGGTACTGTCCGTAGCCCCGGCTGGATTTGATTTATCTGTATACGATTACTTTGGCGTACTTGGTGCCGGAGGACGGGTTGTCTTTGGCAAGCCTGAGTCGGCACAAGATCCGCTGCTGTGGTATGAAGAGCTGATCGAACATGACGTGACAATTTGGAACAGTGTTCCGGCACCAATGAAAGCGTTAGTAGACAAAAACACCAGCAATTTGTCTCAGTCCAAACTCAGATTGGTATTGATGAGTGGTGACTGGATCCCGGTTGATTTACCCGATCGAATCAAAGACGTGCTGCCGCACTGTGAGGTTATCAGTTTGGGCGGCGCAACCGAAGGGTCGATATGGTCTATTTTCTACCCTATTCAAGCCGTTGATGACAAATGGTCGAGTATTCCTTACGGAAAACCATTGGCAAACCAGCGTTTCCATGTATTAAACGAGTGGCTGTCTCACTGCCCGCGTTGGGTGACAGGTGAGCTGTACATTGCCGGTGAAGGGGTTGCACAAGGGTATCTTGGCGATAAAGAAAAAACTGCCCAGCGCTTTTTTGACCATCCAGTAACGGGAGAGCGCTTGTATAAAACTGGTGATTTAGGAAAATACATCGCCGATGGCTACATTGAGATTTTAGGGCGAGAAGACAATCAAGTAAAAATCAACGGCTATCGAGTTGAACTTGGTGAAGTGGAAGTGTGTTTATTGGAGCATGAACACATTAGTCATGTTGTGGTGGGGGCACCCGCGCACCCGAGAACAGGACAGAGGCATATCGTCGCATGGATTGTATCTGATAAGCCTCAAGCTGAGTTAGATCATGATGCGTTGCAAACCCAGTTGCGAAACCTAGCCCAGCGTGAACTCCCCAACTATATGATCCCGTCTTATTATATTGTGTTGGATGCGATGCCACTTACCAGCAACGGAAAAATAAGTCACAACGAACTGCCTAGCCCTTGGCAAGATCTGGACAATGAGGCGGAGCAGAGTGTGCAAGCGGGCAATGAAATTGAAGCTGCACTTTTAGATATCTGGATCAAACAACTTCAGCATGATTCGGTCGATGTGACCAGCGGCTTTTTCGATATTGGCGGAGACTCCTTACATGCAGTGGCGCTAATCGGCACGATCAGAGAGCAATTTGGTATTAACACAGATACCGAACAAGAGATCGTGGAAGGGCTATTTATGAACTCAAATATTCAGTATTTTGCCCAACTCATCCACAAGGACAACGAGACAGAAGAATAATAAGGAAAGCGCAATGTACAGCGACGAAGTGCACAATCAAGTTTTTGATTACATTGTTATTGGGGGCGGAACGGCCGGGTGTGTCATGGCTGCTCGATTGTCTGAAGATGAGCAGGTCTCGGTATTATTAATTGAGGCAGGTCAGGACTCCGATGCAAACGAGGAAAATAGCCCGTTAAGAGATGCCTCTCAACTGGTTTTGGACGGGTATAATTGGGATTATGAAGCGAACCTCAGTGGCAGTAACCGCTTCATGTCAGAACAGCCTGAGGTGCCCGCGAAACCGGGTAAGCGTGTACCGGATAAGTTATTTGGTTACAAAGCGGGCAAAGTGATGGGCGGTTCATCAGCGGTCAATGGCGCTGTGGCGCTGCGCGGGTTTCCCAGTGATTTTGACACATGGGCTGAACTGGGTTGTCCAAACTGGCAATGGGATAAGGTAAAACCTTGGTTTGATCATTTAGAAGCTGATGCGGATTTTGGTGACACCGACCGCCATGGTAAAGATGGATACTTGCGGATCCGGCGACCTTCTGAGGCTGAGCTGCACCCACTGGATGTGCTCTTCTCGCAGATCTGTCAAGAATATCACATTCCCTATACTGAAGATTTAAATCACGGTGAGCAAACAGGTGTCGGGTTGGTGCCTTCCAATGTTGGCCGTGAAGCTGAGCGATTGGATGTGTATCGCTCTTATCTTGAACCTATGCGAGAGCGCAAAAACCTCCATGTTTTAACCGATGTGATGGTCTCTCATGTGCAGTTTTCGGGAAACAAAGCGACCGGGGTCAGGGTGCTACAAGGCAACTCAGCGCGTGAACTACAGGGGAAACAGGTGGTGCTCTGTGCTGGCGCGATTGGCAGCGCGGCAATTTTACAGCGTTCAGGCGTGGGGGATGCGACCCATCTAGACAAGCTTGGTATTCCTGTGGTGGCTGATTTACCAGCTGTGGGAGGCAACTTACAAGATCACAGTGCCGTGGTGTTATGGGCCAAGCCCAAACAAGCGCTATGCACCAGTGGCTCTCCATGGCGTCAGGTCGCCGCCCGATTACCCAGTGGTCATGACAGTCAAATTGATGTGCAGATTGGTCTGCTCAACAATGTGAGTAGTAAAACGGTGCCGCGATTTAGTCAACAAGGTGAAGATACCATGCTTATGGGCGCCTCGGTGATGTTGATGCGGCCTCAGGCGCGTGGCCGGGTGTTTATCGAAACGACATGTGCAAAAACCAGCCCTGTGATTGATTTTCCAATTCGCCAACATGAAGAGGATATTAAACGCCTGATAGGCGGAGTGAGAAAGATCTGGTCGGTGATAAGGCATGAGAAACTTGCGGACTGTCTAGAGGACATCCCTATCTGGTCTGACTCCATGATCAACAATGACGTTGTTATGCACAATGCGATGAAAAACTTGGTGAATCCTGGTTGGCATGCCTCTGGCACTGTGTGTATGGGTGAGCCCGGACAAGCGGGCACAGCCGCCGATGAACAGGGCAAGCTCCATGGCCTAGAAGGGATCACGGTTGCCGATACCTCGTTATTCCCGCGTGTCCCGTCGATGCCAACCAATTTGACCACCATCATGGTAGCGGAGCGGATCGCCAATAGTTTAAAAGTAGGAGCACTACAATGAGTGTGGACAAAAAAAGAGTGGTGTACGCCTTTCCGCACTTGGGCGCTGGGGCTGCGGTATATAATGCGTGGAGTAAGTATGCACAGCAACAGCCTTTGCTGCTGTTCAAAGCGATTGAGATCCCTGGCAGAGGGGCTTTAGGCGGTAAGCCACACATTCAAGAGCTGGACGAATTAGTGAATACACTCGCCGATGCGTTACATTTGCACTATCTCAGTACACAAGAGCAGTGTCAGGATTGGATCACATTTGGGCATAGCTTTGGTGGCGTGATCAGCATGGCAGTAAACCAATTGCTAGAGCGTAAATACGGGATGCGACCGACATTCAGTATCATTTCTGCCTCGCCAGCCCCCTGCGTGCAAGCGCAGGAAAATCTGCATTTGCTGAGCGATGAAGCGATCTTGGAAAAAATCAGAAGAGATAAAGGCACCCCCGAAGCGGTGCTTAATCAACCTATGATTGCCAACCGGCTGATCAAGCAGCTGCGCAGTGACTACACAGTGAAAAGCCAGTTTAGCGCGTTAAAACACATGCGAGTTAAGCAGCCACTAACCCTGATCACCGCGTCAAAAGACTTTGATGTGCCAGAGCAGGATGTCTTTGCCTGGCAGGAACACTCCACAGGCAGAACGAAACACGTAGAAGTGGCTGGGGACCATTTTGCAATTTATGACAATTGGGACGTGGTGGAGCGCGAAATGTTGCAAGGGTTAATGTCTGAGCAACCGGTATGTTAAAGAAGCGAGGGGATAGCAGTGAGTAAAGATATCGATTCGTACAACGAGTTTAGAGAATACTGCCGAGATTTTTTGCAACGGGAAGCAGTGCCCTATCAAGCTCAGTGGGAGCAACAGGGATTAGTGGATCGCTCATTTTGGAAAAAGCTGGGTGAAGCTGGGTTGCTTGGTATGGAGATTGACCCCGAGTATGGCGGTCAAGGTCGCAAGGGCATTTCGCATACAGTGATACTGACAGAAGAGCTTATCAGCGCTGGACTGACAGCACCTATCATTATTTCACACAACGATGTTCTGGCCAGTTACATCAATGCACATGGCACAGAGCAACAAAAAAGACGCTGGTTGCCAGCGCTGTGTAGTGGTGAAAAAGTGGCAGCGATTGCCACCACTGAACCTGGGGGCGGATCTGACTCAACAGAGATAAAGACCACAGCAGTGCGGGACGGTGAAAAATATGTCGTCAATGGGAGCAAGGCCTATATTACCAATGGCGTCAATGCAGACATCGTGGTAACCGCGGTACAAACGGGCAGCGGTCAGCGCGGTCAAGGGCTGAGCTTATTGGCCCTTGAACGAGGTTTGAATGGTTTTACACGCGGTGCCGCGTTGAAGAAGTTAGGGTGGCACGCCAGTGATACTGCTGCGCTTTATTTTGAGGATTGTCATGTGCCCGCAGACAACCTAATTGGCCGTGAAAACATGGGCAGCTACTATTTTATGACGGCCATGACTCGAGAGCGTTTAAGCATTTCATCGGTGGCGGTGGCCACCGCTGAAACCATATTGAAAGAGACGCTGGAATACAGCAAAAACCGTATTGCATTTGGTCAACCCATTGGCTCTTTGCAACACAATAAGTTCACACTCGCCAATTTAGATACCGAAGTCAAAATTGCTCGGATCTATCTCAATGATGCGATTGACAAGTTTAATCGCAAAAAACTCAATGTCGATGACGCGGCTCGAGCCAAGCTATGGACAACCAATTTGCAGGTTAAAGTGGCTGAGCAGTGCATGCAGTTACATGGCGCTTCGGGTTACATGAGTGACTCCAGCATGGGGAAACATTGGGTAAATAGCAGAGTGCAGAAAATTTATGGTGGCACCAGTGAAGTGTTGCAAGAAGTTATTGGAAAGTCGATTGGCCTTTAGCAAATTTGGAGAGAATAATGAGCGAAAAATTAGATAGTTATAAATTAACGCAGGACCACCAGTCGTGGACGTCAAAGCCTGCGACTTTGGAAGAGTGGCAAATTGTTAATGAGTGGGCACTGGCTGAAAAATGGGATTTGGGTCTAGGTGATACCGAGTGCTTTTTTAATATTGATGATCAAGGCTTTTATTTGGGCTATGTGAATGGTGAGCCAGTTGCATCGGTGTCAGTCGTTAATTATAGCGATGAATATGCCTACGCTGGGTTTTACTTGGTTGCACCTGGTGCTCGCGGTAAAGGATATGGATTGCGTTTGAGTTACGATGCATTTCACCACTGTGACAAGCGCTCAGTTGGGCTCGATGGCATGCCTGAACAGGAAGAGAATTACAAAAAAGGCGGGTTTGTCACTCATTATGAAACTTCGAGGCTGGTTGGAGTGCACAATCAGCAAGTTGATGCACCACAAGGTGTGCAAAATATTAGCGCGGACAATATCGAGGCGGTTATTGAGTTTGATGCGCAAATTACTGGCTATTCACGTGCTGCGTTACTGCAAAATTGGTTCAGCGGAGAGGGGCGTCACGGCTTTTTAATTGACTCTGGTGATGGTGTCTTAGGTGTGGTCGGGATCCGCCGCTCAACTGACGGGTATCGACTCGGTCCTCTGTATGCGGAAAATCAAGCGGTCAGCGAGAAGTTGTTTGCGATGGCGATGGCGCAGGTGCCACTTGGCACCCAGGTAACGATTGATGCACCGACGCTGGACCTTGGCTTTATCAACACCTTAAAAGCGTTAGGGTATGAGGAAATATTCCATACATTTCGCATGTACAGAGGCACAGAGCCACAAGGTGAAAAGCACAAAATTCAAGCTATTGCCTCATTGGAACTCGGCTGATCATAGCGCTTTATGCGCTATTGATTAGACATAATCACGCCCGAATAAAGAGATAAATAATGACACAACAGCCCACATTATTTGAATGGATGGGGGGACGGGAAGCCGTGTCCACCCTACTAGAAAAATTTTATGAAAAAGTGAAGCAAGATGACTTATTGCAGCCGCTTTTTCAACATATGGCAGATGACCATCACACCCATGTTGCGATGTGGTTTGAAGAGGTACTCGGCGGCACTTCGATTTATACCGAAGAGCGCGGTGGCTTTAAAACCATGATCCGCAGGCATCGGGGAAGAAAGATCCAGCCGGAACAGCGCGAGCGCTGGGTTGCACTGATGTTGCAAACCGCAGACGAAATTGAATTGCCTGCCGATCCCGAGTTCCGTTCAGCCTTTGTCGCATATATCGAATGGGGATCTCGACGAGCACTGGCTAACTCGCAACCGGATGCTCCTCCCTCAAAACGAGAAACTGTGCCGCGTTGGGGATGGGGGGAAGCACCTCCGGGAACTGAGTAAGTTTTAACCTAAATTACACTAATCATTGGTAGACAAAGATGGACGAACATAACAAGAAAGCGCGTATCCTGATAGGCGTCTCTGGATCCGTGGATATCGTTTTACTTCCTAAGTATTTGCAAACGATTAAAGCCAACATAGATTGTACTTTAACGGTATTGATGACTAAATCAGCCGAGGTTTTTATTCCGGCAACCACCATTGCCCTATTCGCAGATCGGGTGATCAGTGGTGAAAAGCCAGAAGATTGGCCAACGGATAAGCCTTCTAGGATCATTGCTGATCATGACATTGTGGCTGTGATGCCTGCGACTGCCAACACCTTAGCTGCAGTGGCAACAGGCAGTGCACCTAATCGACTTGCTACCATTATTATGGCTGCGACTTATCCCGTGTTGTTTTTTCCAGTGATGGGGGCCAGCATGTGGGAGAAACCCGCTGTACGCAGAAATGTGCAGCAATTACGAGAAGATGGTTATCAGGTGGTCGAGCCCGTTTGGCACGAAAACTTTGATGTTTCGTTAGCACGTATGGTGGGACACCCATCTTTTCCAAACCCAGAGGATGTGGTCGCCATTTTACGCGATAGCATTGGACGTTAACAAAGCCGCGCCAAGGTATTAAAACGAAAACAGGTCAACTGGGTGTTGCGTGTTTCTCCAGTTGGCTTTCACAACAACAATAATTAGAAGGTGTGAAGGTATGTACCAAGCGAGAAGAGATAGACGACAAACCATATATGCGCATTGGCAATGGTATTGTTTACTAATGATGAGCCTGTTGTTCCCAGCAACAGCGATGAGTACCCCACACACCAATAAACCAGACTTTATCGGATTTGAAAGCGGTCCGGTTCGACCTTTAGCGATATCTCCTGACGGCAAGCGTTTGTTTGTCACCAACATTCCAGATAATCGTTTGGAAATTTTTGATATTACACACACCACTCCCCGCCTTTTAGGCTCAGTCATGGTGGGGATGGAGCCTGTTGCCGTGGCGGTTTTAAGCAATGACATAGTCTTTGTTGCTAACCACCTTTCGGACAGTGTCAGTGTCGTGAACGTGCGAAACCCTGCAAGCGCGTTTGTTAGTAAGACACTTCTGGTCGGTGATGAACCGCGTGATATTGTCGTCACAGATCCTGATGGCAGTGGCCCCGCCAGCCCGAGGCTATTTGTTGCGACGGCACATCGAGGCCAACACCGAACCCACCCGAGTATTGCCAATGTACCTGGTGCCGGTGATCCACAATTGACAACACCGGGTGTTGGGCGTGCTGATGTTTGGGTGTTTGACAGTCATCAATTGGGCTCCGAGCTGGGCGGAAAGCCACTCAAAATAATGTCCTTTTTCTCGGACACTCCCCGTGCATTGGCGCTCAGCAATGATGGAAAGCGCGTCTATATGGCCGCGCACTTTTCACATAATAGAACCGCGCTGGTGAATAACTTTACCATTTGTAATGGCTTTGAACACGCAGGCCCCTGTGAAACGTTGGATGGTCAAGCGTCACCAAATGGCCCTGTCAACGCAGATGGCAAAGGGATTTTACCAGGAGGGTTGCCAGCGCCAGCTGAGAACTTTGAGGGCTTCAAAGCACCAGAAACCAGCTTGATAGTACAGTTTGACCCTAATGCAGGACCGGCTGATAATGACCTCAATACTGGCCAGTTTGTCGATGCACAGGGCAGAAACTGGAGCAATGGCGTACGTATGCACCTGCCAGACAAAGATGTTTTTGTCATAGATGCATTGGATTTGCAGGAAGTCGCATTTCATCAATCTGTGGGCACGACGCTATTCAATATGGCGGTGAACCCGCGCACTGGTGTGCTTTACGTGAGCAATACCGAGGCGCAAAATATGAAACGCTATACTGGCGAGGGCTATAATGGCAAATCGCTGCGAGGGCATATTGCAGAGTCGAGAATTACCGTGATCACATCAGCGGATGAACATGATCAAGGTGGCAATAATGTCATCCCTCGTCACCTCAATAAGCACATTGACTATAATCAGCCTGTCGCCCCCGCAGAGGTTAAGGCAAGTAGTCTGTCCACTCCTTTGGAAATGGTCGTTAGCCAAGATGGACAGATGTTATATGTGGCTGCATTTGGCTCTCAGGCGATTGGCACATTTAATACCACAGCCCTTGAAAATGATACTTTTGTTCCCAGCGAGGCGTCACACATTCAGCTCTCGGCAGGAGGTCCTGGCGGGTTGGTGCTGGCTGATAACGATAACACTCTATATGTCTATACGCGCTTTGATAATGGTATTTCAGTGGTGGATACCAGAACCAAGCAAGAAGTTGATCACGTCACGCTTTTTAATCCTGAGCCTGAGTCTATCGTAAAGGGGCGCCCCTATTTATATGATGCCAAACTGACCTCAAGTAATGGAGAGGCATCGTGCGCCAGTTGTCATATTTTTGGTGATCACGACTTTATAGCATGGGATTTAGGGGATCCAAATGAGCGCGTTAAAAACAGCTCATTGCCGATCAATTTGCGTGAATTTTTTGAGTTTGCGTCCTCATTTGACCCCGTTGGGGCTGAACGTCTAGCTGCGCTCAATGGGGATGCCGAGGTCAATCAATTTCACCCACTTAAAGGCCCTCTGTTGACGCAGACGCTAAGAGGGATCAGCACACATGGCGCCATGCATTGGCGAGGCGATAAACTCAATGGCGTATTCACCGCAGATCCTGATAACCCCAGTTTGGATGATGCGTTCGATGAAGCCCTTTCATTTATTAATTTTGCGCCAAGTTATGCGTCTGTCAACGGCATGGCTGAGCCGCTGTCAAAATCGCAAATGCTGGAGTTTTGGGCATTTACAAAAGCACTGTTTATGCCACCAAACCCGGTTAGAAATCTGGACAATAGTCTAACGCCAACTCAACAAAATGGCAGAGACTTCTTTTTTGGTCTCAAAGAAAATGTCACCATGCCAGACGGAACTGAGATAACGGTCACACGACGCGCGGTATTTTTGTCTGAGTTAGATAATATTCTGTTGAAACAAACGACCGGATTGGACTTTGTCGGTGGCTTTAGTTGTGAAGGGTGCCACGCATTGGAACCCGAAAAAGGTTTTTTTGGTACCAATGGCAGACAGAATATGGAAGATCCGCAAATATTGAAGATCCCCCATTTACGCAATTTGGCCAACCGGGTCGGTGCGTTTGGCATTGTGCCCAATGAAGATGTGAACATGCATACAGTGCCTGATCCCAGTGTATTTGACTTCAAAGGCGATCAGATCAAAGGCTTTGGCTTTTTGAAAGACGGCGGCATTGATACTATCGGCAACTTTTTTGGCTCCAGTCGTTTCTTTGATACGGGCAAAGGCACTGGATTTCAAACGGCACAACAGCGGTTGGACACCGAACAATATATGTTCGCTTTTCCAGGGGACTTAGCACCGATTGTGGGGCAACAGATCACATTAAAGCGTTATACGGAACCCGGGTTTGAGCGGGTTAAACTGCTGCTCAAACGTGCGAGAGAAAAGTTTGTTTCCAAAACACTCGGTGGCGAAACTGTCGAAGCCGATGTGGTCGCAAAGTGCTTGGTTCACGGCAAGCCGCGAGGCTTTTTGTATAACCAATACGGTTTATTTACCTCTGACAGAGGGTTCCCACTGCTGACACTTGGCCTAGTATTTAGAATGTGTCATGGGCCTGTGACTTTCACCGCAGTTCCTCCGGGTTCAGGTTATCGGATCGGTATTGACAGAAATACTGATGGCCTGCCGGATGGTTTTGATTGGTTTCGCTGGGGGGATTAAAAAAATGAGGTCATAACGACGAGTTATGACCTCAATTAACGGCTGAATTCTCTGTGTGTATCCCTTTGTTCTGCGCGCAGAGGCACCACATGTCTAAACTGTAAAGTGGGAGAAGAAAAATCACGCGTTGTGCACTGGATGGCCAATGCGCCTTGATACTCTGTACCTAGTTGAAACTGCAAAAATTGGTAATTTTCGCTTACCGGGGCGCTAGGCTCGGTATGACATACATGAATACGCTGTTTTAAAAATTGAAAATAAAACTGATTGAGGGGGAGCGACATACCCTGCCCGCACGCTTTGATATATGCCTCTTTTAATGTCCAGAGCTGATAAAAGTGGTGGTGCTGTGTTATAGGGTCCATAGCGGTTAAGGTATTCTTTTCATGCTGTGTAAAGTACCGCGCAGCTATGTCGATGATTTTCTCTCGTCGGTGTATCCACTCAATGTCTACCCCGACTTCTCCTTCGCCATGAACAACGAGTACCACAGCCCCTTTGGTGTGGGACAGGTTAAAGTAAAGAGGTGTATTGAGGCGATTCACAATGGCTGGTTTACCAAAACGGTTCTTTTTGAATAGCCATTGATGTGGCGCAATCTCTGGGCAGTATCGGGACAAGGTGCTTTTGACGAGTGCGCGAGTCACCAAAAATTGATGCCGATGCTCATCGTATCTGAATCGCTGGTATTGTGCTCGCTCTTCATCACTGAGCAGTAATTGATATTGGTCTAATAACGCAGGGCAGGTGATCTGCTCATCCTTTGTAATCCAAAGCGGTATTGAAAGGTGCTGAGTCATACCGCACTCATTAGCAGGATACGGTTTCTATTTCACAGGGGAGCTTGATCTGCACCGTGTTGTTTTCAACCAGAATATCATAACTTGTGAGTGGACGTTTGGTGAGCGATCCCAAAGACGCGCCATCGGATAAATTAAATTTCGCCCCATGTAACGGGCAGATCAGTTTTCCAGCTTTGACTTTGGCATTTGTCATTGGCCGGCTTTGATGGGGGCAGCTATTTTTGAACGCGTAATATTGGCCATCGAATTTGCACAATAGGACATTGTACCCGTTGATTTTAAGTGCCATGCTCTTCCCTTCTTTGAGCTGGTCTTCTGTTGTGGCTATATGATAGCGTCCTTGAACTAATGTCATGGTTTCATCCTTCCAAAACTTATTGTCTGGTTCTTGTCAGAACTATCTCTCATTGCAAAATACATGGCGCATGTTAGATGTTGTGAAATCGGCCTGTTTGAAGCCTGACACCATGCCTCGCGGGACTGAGAGTGATAGACTCCAGCATAGCGTAATCCCTTAGCGAATGCTACATTCAAGTTGTTAAAATCATGAGAGATTTTACGCACTGCTCTAGGCTCGATACAAATGCAAGCGAGCGATGACCGGGGCGACTTTGGCATCTTTGATGCGCTTGCCTGTATAGGGTTTGAGTGGTGATAATTTAGGCCGGTCATTTAACACAATCACAGGTGAGTGGGCAATCATAGTGGTTTTATTGAATTTCCCATTTTGAGCGCGGTTGTATTTGAGATTGACGATAGGAGTGATACGAAGTGGTCTAACGGTTCGAAAATATTCACTATCATTGGCGTTTTCCAATGCTTTCTTTTCTTGCTCTATCAACTTTTCCCAATTACTTGCATTCACATCGGACAGTTTGGATTGCAAGGTTCTATCCAGTTTTTCATGCCAATATTGCCTAGGCTGCACAGCACTTCGGCTGGTTGAATGAGACCAGCTGTAAGATAAACTAAAGGCGTCTTGTGGTGCGAGCAATAAGTTTCTGGAAACAGCTTTGCGGATCAATAATGGCACCGCTTGTGATACAAGTTCAAATCTTTGATCGGGGTTTTTACCAGCATAATGCTGAATGAAAGCGTCAAACTCACTCTTTAATTGATTGACATGTGCCACCCGCTCTCTCAATTCCTGCTCATGAGGCGTACTTAAGCATAAACAACCAGGTAAGCGACGAGCCATAACTCCGGGATGGTCGCCTTTGAGCGTAAAGTCCAATGCATGATGGAGAAAACGTTGACGGGCCTGTTCATTAAACAGCGCATTGGGAAAAATTGTCGGCATATGCTCGGCAATGTTTTCTTCCGTTAATCTTGGCAATTCGTATACAGCAGAGCAAGGTTGTAGCTGTGCATCTTTTAGGAGTGTTAATAGCTCTCCAATATGCGCTTGCAGGTAATGCAGATCGGAGCGTATTTTTCGTATGACGGTTACTTTTTGCATGCTTCTAATTCTTTTTGTACTACATCATACCCTTTGTTTATTCAACGGTATCACGCAGCAACTCTGCTAAATTTTAAATGACTCAGTTAAACATCAAAACGAGCTGAATAAATTGGCCACTACGGCCTGATCGATATCATCCTGAGTATGCTTAATATAAATTTCTGTGGTTTTTAGCGATGAATGGCCCAGTAAAACAGAGATTACTTTTAGATCAGCGCCATTATTATACAGCCAGGTAGCATAAGACCTTCTCAATGAATGAGGTGGGATACGCTGTGCTGCCGAGATCAACCCATACTTCTTGCACAAGTTATAAATTGCATGACCTGATAGCCCCGGCGTATCGGACATTTTATAGTAAGGCTGACCACTTTTAGTCAACCTGATAAATAAGGGGCCATCGCTATATGGATGAATATTTAGCCAATCTTGCAGCGCAAGATAGGTAATATTATGTAGCTTTATTTCACGCTCTTTGTTGCCTTTACCCAGTACAGTGAGATGCTGCGTATCATGATTGATTTGCGCCAATTGTAATCCTGATAACTCAAAACGCCGCAAACCACATCCTATCAACAAATGAAAAATGGCTTTGTCCCGTAAACAAGTCGCAGTAGGCTGCTTTACCTCATCAACCTGGCGCAGCAATTGCCGAAAGCTTTGTTCGCTGATCAACTGATGTTTTTTAATCCTTGATCCCATAGACCTTTTCACACTTTTAACCCGTTCATAGTGCAATGTGGTGATTTGGCCAAGTAGAAAAGCCTCTTTCAAAACACTTTTAATGACCGACAAGTAAAGTGATTTTGTATCTGGGGAAAGACCCACTTTATCTAGAATAGTCAATAAGTTATTTATTGTGTTTTTATCTATTTTTGACCATTTTATTTGGTAGATATCATCGCACCCGAGATGCTGAGCAATAGCCATAAGCACACGCCTTGCGGTCTCTTGGGACTTGTCAGAGTTAAGCGACATAATATACGCATAGATCGGACACTCATTATCACGAACAATTAAATTTCGCCCGCCAGAGTGTGCGCTGATCTCTTTACTTACCTCATTAGGCGGTATGCGCAGTATATGTGACAAACGATAACTCATAATTTATGGCACTTAAAACTATTTGATACGACAACATTACTATAGCCGATCTTCATAACATTTACTAACGTAAATGTATATTTACGTTAGTAAATTATTATGTTAAATAATAAAGTTTTATTAGTTTACCTATACATAGAGCAGTAAAAGTAAAATCTGCTTGCTATTTTATTAATGGCTTATACGCTCATTTTTTAAATGGCCTATTTGTTCAGCTGTAAACGGCGTAGATTTGGCGAATTCAAGTTGAATATGACGCGCTTGAGCTGTTTTACCAGAGAGCGAGTAACAACTTTTCAGTAAGTTGTAACGAATTTCACTGTCATGATCTTTAATGCTATCCCAAGTACCAGGAAAATCATGAAACAATAATTTACTTGGACAAAGGTGTGCCTCACCCAAAATTCTCACAAATAAAATAGTAGTGATCCCATTCACACCTTCTGTTTGTAACATGTGCCACTTAATGAAAAAGGCAGCCCGCTTTGGTTTAACCTATACAAGTCTTCGCCAAACATACGATAGCCAATCAAAAGTGAATAAAGTCTTTAAGAACAATCCGGAGTTAGCCGCCTTGAACAGTTAAATCATCACTATTCAATACCTATTTACCCAAGGTTTCCAGACTGATAATAATGGGTATCTCTTTAAAAAAACGACTGCTATTTATCGTACTTGGACGATTACCAGTTTGAATAATAACGCAAAAGCATAGGTTCCAAGCTACACTCTTACCTATACATCCCCAAGTGTGATCAAGTACTTTACTCTAGCCCACTAAACAGGGGTTAAAATCATAAAAAAAGTAATGGAAATAATATGGGTAATACATTCGAGTACGCTACAACACCACTTGCTTTGGCATCTTTAATCGCCATTCTCGTCGTAGGCTTACTCAAAGTTATCTCGGCAGGAAAAAACAATGCACTAAACCGAATGATCACGCATTATGGATTTACACTGGTGCTCCTATTTGGCTTAGTTGGCAACGGTATTTACCTCTTTAACAGTTATCAATCTTCCGAAGCGCTTATTATTGGAACGGCTATAGATAAAAACAGTGGGAAATATTTACCCCGCGTCCAAGTCGATACAGGTGGTCATGCTCGCGGAATGACAAGTGATACAGGCGACTTTGTCTTGGCTATACCAAAATCTAGAATCACAGATCAATACCAAATTAGCGCTTCGCTAGAAGGATATGAAAGACAAACAGCCACAATTAATCACCAAGCAAAGATGTTTGTTAGATTTGAGCTAGAAAAAACACGATTAAACTTTGATACCGCTATGCAGGTGGCAGACGCGAGGATTGTTGTTGGTCATTACCTCGGTCTTCCAGAGATCCAATTAAGTATAAAATTCAATAATCCATTGTCAGCTGCAATAGTATTCAAGGACTTGCAACTTGATGTGGTTTCACCCACGGGAAACACTCGGCATTTAGCTCAAATCGGGGCCACTCTAAACTCTCATTCCAACCTTCAGGCGCCACTACAAAGTATCTATGTTTCGCCTTCAAGCAGTGCACAATACCTGTTCAGATTCATACAATACGACGTTCAAACTCACCAAATAGCAATATCAGCGCAAACTTCGATGCAAACAAGGCCTGATTTTCAATTACGTGGTCCACAGATAGGAAACACTCTACTGGAGCCAGCATTGACTCAACAGTTAAGTACTTTGATGAGCGCCAGTTGGTTTTGGGAAGTTGGAGAATCCATTGTCAATGTTTCTGCTAATGTTGATGGTGAGACGGTACGATTCTCGAGGGCCATACCAATTACATCAGATCAGATTGACGCGATGAAGGCCATCTCGAATTATTATAAAGACGGGTTTGGTCTATATCCGCAGGTCAGCCTTATGCCAGTAGGATCTGCCATTCCGGGACACCAAATTGAATCTTCAGCACTATAGAGTGCTGAATGCTCGCTTGTTGGAAAAGAAACTATCCGTAGAGTGATTTTCAACAAAAATACATCTTAAATGCCAAAATTTCGCAATCAGGAACCAGGCTTCTTTTCTTTGTTCGTTTTCTTTATGTTGCCGTCGTTATCTGTTTTATTGTTTCAAGAATAGACATACGGTAACGACTATTTATTGGTGCTCACAGCTCTTTTTATCCTTGTCTTTATTGGATATACATCCATTGCTTTCATTTATTTAAAATCATAAATCAACTCAGTAAATCTCTTTTGCGCTGATGGACAAGGTATCATTGACTGCCTCTGGCTATCTTTAATGTACGATGTGTTCTAATTATTTCGCCTGCAGCTAAAAAGTAAAAAGAGCCAGCTAAATACCGGTTCTTTTTTAAAACGGACCAAACTGGTTGATCAGATCCTGATAATCCATTCTGACATGACAAAATATCAGTAAGTAAATATTGAACTGTTGCTCACCAGTGTTCCTAATTTCGTATACAAATCGGTAATTGCCTTTTACTATCTCTCTAAACTCAGGTGAGTCAAAGTACTGGCAAGCTTTACCGCTCTCTGGCAAGGTTTCTAGTTGGCTTTTCCATGCTATGATAGTTGATTTAATACTATCCCTTGCAGCACTGTCTGTTTCTCGGCGAGAACGCCAATTGATGGCATCTTTAATTTGCAATTGTGCGTGTCTAGTTATTTCAATATTTACATTTGCCATTCTATACCTATGTTAAATAGAACTTAGAAAATCATCGATTGGTGTGGTTTTGCCCTCTTCGATATCTTTTCTTGAATTTAATAATAGCGTCATGAATGCCATTTTTTCCTGCTGATGCTGGTACGCTTCGTGCGTTTGGACCACTAATGACTCTTTGCCATTTTGTGTCACAAACAGAGGAGCAAGCCCTAATTCATCAGGCAAATTGGCCGCGTTGGCTTTCATTTGGCTAATTGTAGCGATTCTCATAAGCTTTTCCTTTCAAGCTAAGTTATATTGGAGTCTATATTTAGACTACAAGACCAAATATAGACCAATAGCATATCAACAGTCAACAATCGAACCAAATATAGACTTATTTTGCATCACACTTCGCCTCTCAGATCACAGTCAAAACCTGTCATCGAAACGAACGCCATATGATGCTTGGCTTAAAGGGTTGGGGCCAGCTCAAAGACATAGCTAATGTAACGACACCAGCCAAACCACAAATTTATTTTTGATCGATTACAGTGACTCTTATGGACTTGTCAAAACAAGTCGTCAGCAAAGCCCACTTATTGTTAAACAATCAGGCCTTGGAATTGTTATCACTCACTGAGTAAAAGTAGTCAGATGAAATAGAGGGGGGGATGATGTTTTCACGATACCTAGTATCGAATGGGGCTTTAATCCGATTCGATACCCGCTAACTTTTCAGCTTTTGCCAAGCGCGCTTTATACTGTTTATTTAAGCTCAAAATTTCTTCACAAAAACGTGCTGTTGGATATATTTCGTACTTGTAGTCAACGATGTTACCATCATCATCTTTTTCATTTTCAATTGTATAGCGGTTGATGATATCTGAATCAATCAAATCCTTCATGGTGCTAGTCATATCACGCCTGATTGCAGTTAGACGACTTTTATCGACATCCTCATGGGACGTGATCGACCCAAACTTTAAAGACATGTTTACCAACATAAAGTGATATGTTTTACCCACAGCAGCATATTTAAAGACTTGGTAAAGACGCAATGTTAGCCAGCGACTTAGCGATCGCTTAAAACTTTGTACCCGATCAAAATAATAACTTCGATATGTCAGGCCTTCAATTTGCTGCGACATCACCTCATTTAAAAAGGCCACACATTTGACAGTGGACTTTCCGTTAGCGCCCGAAAAATGAATACTACTGATATAGTTCATTCTCGACTCGCTATATGATTCCGATTCCCCGTTCACTTCTCGGCACTGCATACTCAGTTCTGCGCCCTTTAGAATGAGGAGAGATTCTTTAATCTCATTCACTGATAAGGTTTGTGAAACCGACTTAAGTTCAGATTGAAGCTCGCGTAAGGTAAAGACGATCGCATAACGCTCCCCTACCCGGCCTGAAATTTTAACAATACGCCCTTGAGATCCTAATCTTACCAATGCGCGCTCGACTTTTTCTTCTCTGTCAGAAGGCCAGGCAAAAAAATCGGTATCCTTGCCTTTAATCAAAGCAGGAGAAATATCAAGTACGCCTTCATACAGAATGTTGTCCACTTTTTCAGAGACTCGACGAGATATGATAACCTTATCACTGGCCGCATTAACGGGGATCTGCTCACGCTTATGCCTGATAAATCGAGACCAAAGGTCATAGCCGACAAATGTATTACTTAAGGAGCTTTTTAAACCAGCACTAGAGGTTTTGCAATCAACAAATAAAGAAAGCTGCTCCACTTGGTGTGCACTTTCGATAGTTTCAATATCTCGCCTAATGGAAGCAGGTAGATTGCTCAAAGATACTTTCTTTACTGGTGTTTTCATTACCGACGGCTCCGTACTATTCCGTATAACGCTACAGCATACCACTAAAAATTTAAATGCGGATCTAAAACAAAACATATAGGAAATCTGATCTGGGCAAACAAAACATATAGGAAACCTGATCTGAGGAAATAAAACATATAGGAATTCTGATCTGAATAAACAGAACATAAAGGAAATCTGATCTGGATGTATAGCTAACTTAAAAACCAGTCGACATACCCACCCTTTCTTTGTGCTCTTTCCATGTCCTATCACGACTTTTTTCTAACAAAGCAACAAAAAACAATTTACCAAGCCTCAAAATAACACAGACTTGCTCCATTCAACCATAGAGGAAATCTGATCTAAATAGGAAAAGGCCGCAAGCCAAAAAGGGGAAAGAGAATGAAGTCAAAACCTAATATTTTTTAATGTTTCAACGCTTTCCATCTCTGCACTCAACATGGAGGAAATGAGATCTGCAAGATTTAAATGTATATAACTTATTGAATATAAAGCCCTACTTCTTATTTCGGAGCGCCACGAAACATAAAGGAATCTTGATCTGCATTGCATAACACCTTTCATATATACAACTAAATTGCATAATAAAAAGAAGTTCATCACTTTCAAAATGGATTAAACATAGAGGAAATATGATCCCATATTGCATTGTAACCCCATAATCAATTGAACTTATTGAAATAGTTAAACTGATATTGGATTTCTCTTCAGGATTTAAAACATAGAGGAATTATGTTCTGAATCCCCCCTAAAAAAACCTAACCAATTGAATTTTAGTTACTTATTTAATTTTAAAATCTAGTTAATAACCATACAAACATAGAGTAAATGTGATCTGAGGTGAGTATTCGGCATCAATATCCAATTGAATAAAGTGGCATATTGTCATTATCAGACTTTTCAAAAAGCCCACTTCAGTTTCTCTTTGATATAGATGTAGATCCAATGTCGTTTATTGAACATAGAGGAATTGTGCTCTGTTACACAATAATTAACCAATTTTGAAAGAAAAATGATAATATTATCGTCTAAACATAGAGTAAATCTGATCTCATTAATATGGCGACAAATCGATTCATGGATACTCGTGGCTGGGAAAAACATAGAGGAATCTTGATCTATATAAGTACAGCGAGATAAAAAGCCTAGCCTATACATGTGGATAAGATGCTCTACACTGCTAGTAGATCCGATCTGATCAACAAGGAGATCAGATCTTCTATATGATTTTATGGAAGATACCTTCCTTAATATAGAAGCGATGTGGATAACCAAGCGGAAGAACTGCGAGTAATTCTGATCTCACGGCCAAAAATGTGCATATATTTGTGAATAAGCTGTAGTTAAATATATTGGCACGCTATTAACATGTAGTAATCATGATCTAAAACATGGAGTAAATTCGATCTATACATATAGGAAAATAGATCTGAGAAAATTAATAAAATTAAATATAGTCAAATACTTATAAGGTTTAATAGGACACTAGCCTTTATACCTATATATTAACCAATACTAACCTTATTAATTACCCTTAGCTGTTATAACTCTAAGTTAAATGTGCTTTTCTATCAAATGATAGAAACCATGGTACAGGTATTGAATAGCGAGAAGAGGCTTTATTATTAGCCAATACATCATTTTTTTGTTTGTAAGCTCTTTTTTAAGGTGTATAGTATAATTTAAAATATCAAGGGAATTATTATGGATTCTGAACAAACAACCCATGCGTTTCTGGCACTTAAAGACAGTGCTGATGGGCTCATTAAAAGACGAAATCAGCGATTGTTGATCAACAATAAAAAAGAACAGAGAAATTTCACCCGTGCTGAAGCATCGGCTTATTTGGCAATCAATAGTAAAACTTTAGATAAATATGTCTCTAAAACAAATATTGATCCACGTAGACATGACGATGCTGTATGGTCGGTAAATTTGGAAGAAATTTATTTGATCAGAGATCAATTGCCAGAAGAATTGCGCAAAGAAGCCAAGTTTGTTCGTTCAGAGCACCAAAAAGTGCAAGTAATCGTGATCCAAAACCAAAAAGGGGGAGTTGGAAAAACTGTCTCAGCAGCAACAATTGCTTCAGGGATTGCAACAGAGTTTCCTCAAGAATATCGAGTGGGTCTGATCGACATGGATGGACAATCAACATTGTCTATGTATTATGCTACTGAAGCCATTCAACAAGGGTGTCTTTCTGTGGGCGATTTGATGATGGAGAACTTTGAGTTAGATGAAAGGGAAACATTACAAAGCGCGATCTCCGATGCGTTTTTGCCAACCACCATTCCCAATTTAAGGATCCTACCAGCATCACAATATGACAGAGCATTAGAAGGCTGGTTTCACGAACAGGTGTTCAATAAAGCACTTTCTTCACCATACACCTTATTAGATAACATCATACAAGCGGTTGAGAGCGAGTTTGACATCATTATTGTGGATACCCCACCCTCTTTAGGCTATTCAACATATAATGCCTACTACGCAGCCTCAAGCGTGATATTTCCACTGTCAGTAACACAAAACGATATTGATGCAACGTGTTCCTATTTTAGTTACATTCCAAAAATTTGGTCGCTGCTCCTCAATGAAGGCCACAGTGGATATGATTTCATGAAAATCTTATTGACGAATCATAGAGACAGCGCAACCACCACTGAGTTGATGAACCAATTGACGCAATATTTTGAGCAGCGTATCTATTCGAAAGAATTTAAACACAGTGAAGCGATTAGGCAATCATCAGCCTTACTCAGTACCGTATTTGATATGTCTAAAAGTGAATATCCAAAAGCAAAATCTTCATTCCAAAACGCACAGCAAAATGCATTTGAGGTAACTAGCCAGATCATGCGAGATATTCATTTCGTTTGGTCACAACAACAAAGAGAGAATCAGTAAATGGCCAAAAGACGTGGCGAGATCAACCCTCTGGGCAATACATTCGGTTCACACGAAGCTGAAAAACGAGATGCAAAATCTCGCATTCCTAATTTGTTTAAGCAGCTATCATCGCAAATTGAAATATCCGGTGAAGATGTCACTGAGTATCTTAAGCAACACTTTGGGGTTGAGTCGATTGGTAAAACAAGTCATTGGCAGCTGGCATCGGGAAAAGAAGCGAGCTTCACGGAAATGGTGCTCGATCATACACAGTTAAAAAATGATACAGAAGTTAACTTCGATATAAATGGTCGTGAACAAGCGCTGTTAAATGAGGAGTCTGTTGCTGATTTGGATTCACTTACCTATCAGCAGTTCCACCCGGCTGTTGCTAGATACAATAACGGAAAGATCGAAATACTCGATGGTTCAAGAAGACGAGCCTGGTTTTTATTTCACAAACATGATGGATATCGCGTGCTGGTCACACGGGACGAATTAGCTTTAGAGGATGCGAAAAATTTAGCAAAACAGTTGCAGTCCGCAAAAGAGCATAATTTATTTGAGATTGGACAACAGTGTCTGGCGATGCAAAAACACAACCCTGCACTAAAGCAAGCAGAATTGGCTAAATTGCATAATTGTAGTCAAGCCAAGATCAGCCGAGCATTGAAAGCGGCCAGTGTAGATATTCGACTGATCCAGCTCTACCCTATCGCTGGGGAGCTATCCATCGCTGATTATGATCTGCTCTTTAAAGTGATGAAAAGATATCAGGATACCTTGAACGATGAAATTACTCGTATTCAGGAAGTGTTGGCTGTGCAACTTGATGGCGTCGAGGTACATGAGCATAAAGAAATTATCAGCCAAACCCTTAAAGCAAGTTTGAGCTCAGAGCGCCCCAATAAGCCCGCTGTGGTGACTTCGACTCTGAGAAGCTTTGAGTCAAAAGACATGTTCGCGAGGAAAAAAGAGTCGAATCGCGCAGTGTCATTTGAGTTTGGTCGGATCAAAAAAGATGTATTGAAAGAGATTGAATCTTCTGTGCAAGCAATTTTAGCGCAGCATTATCAAGATTAATATTCGTCTTGCATAATCAAATAAGGGGTTTTTAACCCCTTGATTTAAATTATTAAATCAGTTTATTCAAGTTGAATTCGCCAACCTGTTAGCAAATTATTCAAACTGAATTCGCCAAAAATTAAACGCAATTTATCTTTCTGAGTTGCTTTATTTGGGCTCTGTTGCAAATGCCGTTGTTGCGCGAACCCCCGTTTACTTTTAATTGTAACCCGACATGAAGCTGTTAAAACACCGACACTTTGAGTACGGTACTATTATCTGGACGGCTCGTAGGTATTGAAACTCCACTCCTCCATTTTACTTAACGGCTCGGGTCAATCTCGACTACATATTTTTGTGACGCAGTCTGCAAACGAAAACAAGTCGTTCCAAGCTTCATAAGCTTGAGCAACAATATGCTCTTAGTTTTTAAAGCACTGAGGGAATCTGGCGAAGGTTTTATTGTACCGACATTTTCAAATCGCGCTTCAAGTTCTTAGGTATGCCTGTTTCTGTATTGAAGGAGGTGTGTTTTAGTTTTTTATTGTCATACCTTGGTTTGCGTATGGGATCGCAAGCGTGTCCCCTCCCCCCTTGTCGGATAGATGGCACTAAATAGGGAAATATATTCGAACTTTTGTTGCTATACCGCGCTTAGCAGGACTTTTTCGATTAAAGGTGTATGGTGGTAATGTGCAGATGAAGCGGATATTCTGAAACCTGAACTCAACCCGACCGCTCAAGGCCCCTATGTTTTGATACTTTAGAGATCGAGCCTTATCAATACGTGCATACCCTCGTTTAAAGTGTGCCAAGGCCAATAATCCCTGCTCATTTGTACTGAGCTTGGTGTTCGCGCGAGTGTCCAAAAGTACACTTTTTTAAGTCATTAATAACTGAGTAGTCACCTAGTACTGTATGAACGAACTCGCTCATATTTTTAAAGTTGACTGATATTGATGACAGAGCGGTTACCGCTAGCTGGAAAAAGTGCCCGAAGGACTGGGGAGCCGAAAATGCCTACACACTAATCTCCCCTTGAGTTCAGCTGTATGCCCTAGAAATAGGTAAACAATGATGGTGCTTTTGAAAATCCTAGCTCGGCGAGATCTGCAAGGGTTATGTTGAGTCGCTCTATAGATAAACTGGGCCAAATCAACAAACACAGCGTATGCCACAATCAAAGGGGGTGAGGTGACGTATATGATTAAAAAAGTTGGCTTAAGGTGGCAATACGGCAAGGGAGCACAGAAGAGAGACGTCTGGTGACTAATACTTTGCAGATACGCATATAACAGGCTTATCTGCATCGTGTCGTTTGGCGATGTATAAAACCACAATGTGCGATGATGATTGATACACCCGTACGATATTGCGGTGCCAGGTATGGAGTAGCAGCCAGAAAGGGCAAAAGCGCCTGTGTGATCCCAGCTGCCGTGATAAAGCGAGGGTGAAACAGTTACGACTCTTCTAGCGCTGTGGTGTGTGACTCAACAAATGAGATCAGATCGTTGACTGTGGTGAAATCATTAATGGTTTTATCTGCTGTACCAAACTCGATACCTAAGTGCTCTGTAACTCGGGTAAGTAAAATGAGCTTGTTCAATGAATCGATATTGAGTTTATCTTTTAGCTCAAAGTCATTGTGGATCTCATCTCCACGTAGTGATGAGCGATTCATTTCTTCAATAAAGCCAATCACCAATGTTCTTGCTGTAGATGTTGCTGCGTTACTCATGTTATTTCATGCTCCTTGTATCTGTTATTAATCTAGGTGTAGCAATGTTAGTCTTCATCAACCAACCAATAGCGTTTTTTCTCAAATGGGTAGTTGGGTAAAGTGTGTTTTTCAAAAGCCTTGAGAGGGTAGTAGTTTTGCCAGTTAACTTGCGCGCCTTTGTCGACAATAGTTGCAAGCAGGGACCACAGGTCGGTGGGGGTAAATTGCTCGCTGTCACAGACATATACATATTCTGTGGTGTTGTTTACAGGGCGATTGCGATATATTATCGGGCCTTCACTTGCTAGGTGGACCGCTTGCTCAATGGCTACTTCACCCATCTGGGAAAAGCAACGGGCTTGTGTGTGGTTCAAATTACTGTGATGTATGTGTAGCTCTTTTTCCAGCGTACTGAGCCAGTGTTGTAAAGGGACGCCTTCCAACAACAGTTGGGCATATCGACCGATCCCCTCACCAAGAAACGATGCCATCTTCACTCCCCAATGTTTTAACTGCTCATACAATGCCAGTTCAAATGCAAACAATTGAGCGAATTGCTGCGCAAAGGGGGCCGTGGAGGCATTTATCTTTGTGAGCGCTTCAGAGTCCATCCAGCGTTGATAGGCAATGGTAAAATGTTGGCAGCGCATGTCAGCGGTGAGTGCAGCCAATTGGCTGGGGTGAGCGAATTCTGAGGGGTTACATATATACTGGCTTGGTTTATCAAATGTCGTGCTGCGCTGTTCGCTGTTCGCGTTGATTTTGGCCAAGGCTTGCTCGCGCCACTGCGCTATGCTCATATCCCGGTTGATCACCACTGTAATTCGTATTGGTAAATGTGCACGACTTATGTTGATGTTGTAGGCAAGGGCGCACAGGGGCAAGGGGGGGTCGTCTTTTGCGATACTCTCGATGTATTCGACGAGCTGCGTTTTCGTTTTGGCTGATAAACACAGCACATCTTGTGCCGGCTCTGTTACGTCACTGTCATTGGATATCGCCGCATCAGTTGTGGGAAGATCGCTGAGAATTGCAAAGACATTGGTGCCGCCCACACCCAAACAGTTCAGCCCGGCGTAACGTCGCTGCTGTTCAGGTTCCCACATTTCATAGTCGAGTGCCATTTTAAAAGGGGATTGCGGCAGTTTTAATTTAGGGTTGGGGGCGCGAAAATTAATGGTGGGCACCAGTCGACGATGTTTTATCATCAGCGCAAGTTTGATGAGGCTGGCCAGTCCAGCTGCCTGCTCCAAATGACCAATATTCGGTTTCACGCTACCGATATGACAAAATTGCTTTTTATCGGTATCCAATGAAAATGCTTTTTCGAGCGAACGGATCTCCAGTGGGTCGCCTATTTTTGTCGCGGTGCCATGGCATTCAATATAACTGAGTTGGTCTGCACTGATCCCCGCCAGTGCGATAGCTTTAACCATGGCCTTGGCTTGACCTGGCACACTGGAAGCGGTAAAGCCAAACTTTCCTGCCCCATCATTATTGACGGCGGTTGACTTGATCAGCGCATAAATATGGTCGCCATCAGCCAGTGCGTCTTGATAACGCTTGAGCACCACGGCGCCTGAGCCACTGCCAAAAATGGTGCCATCGGCGTCGTCAGAAAATGTTCTACAGCGACCTGTTGGTGAGTAGATCATGCTTTCAGCCGCATTATAGCCCCGCTCTTGCGGCAATCTGATACAACTGGCCGCAGCGATCCCGATATCGATTTCTCCGCTCAGTAACGCACTTCTAGCCAAGTGAACCGCAACCATGGAGCTTGAACAGGCTGTTTGCACGGAGAGGCTAGGGCCTTGTAAATTTAGTTTGTAGGATACCCGCGTTGCAAGAAAATCTTTGTCGTTGAGTAACTGTAACAAGCTGCCGGTATCACTATTGCCCTTAAAATGCTTTGCCGCTTCTTGATATAGATAGCTACGTGTGATCCCGCCGCCAGTTGCATAGACACCTGTTTCACTCTGTTGAGCCGTTTGCAAAGCACCGGCATCCTCCAAAGCATGATAGATAATTTCGAGCAAGGTCCGCTGCTGTGGATCCATTAATTTTGCTTCTGCAGCAGGGATGCCAAAAAAGCGCGCATCAAACTTGTCGACATCGGCAAGGGGGGTATATGCATTGACGTAACTGGGTTGCCCGAATTCGCTGTCACTGACCCCTGCGTTACGTAATTGCGCGTCGGATAATCTTGCTATGGACTCCCGTCCTTGTGCTAAGTTCTGCCAAAACTGGGTCGGAGAACTCGCTTCTGGAAATCGGCAAGCGAGCCCGACAATTGCTATATCATCTGTAGCCATCATGTATTTTACTTCTACGTTTATATATCTGAGTCACGCTAGATATGAACAGCTGAAATATCATAGCGAGCACCAAAGTGAGGGTGTATATGACCTGTGTGTCGCTATGATCTTGTATGTCTGTGTCTAGCTCGATTACCGTGTTTGATTCTTTATGGCTTTTAGCTCTTCGCTGAGGGCGTCATGTGTCTCCTCTGATTGGCCTGACAAGCCCAGTGTATAGGCGGCAGCGAGATCATCTATGGTAACGACACTGGTGATGGCAACCAATTCCTCGAATGGGTCAACTTCATAGCGCGCTTCTAGATTGCTGATCAGCTCGGCCAGATCCAGAGACGTTAATGACAATTCAGAAAATGCCGTGGCGCTTTCCAGCTGGGTGATCGGCTGCGACTTTTCAGACAGTATCGTGGCCACTTCTTGGATAATATTGTCCAATACTTCATTTTTAACTTGTTGTGCGTCTAACATGTAAAACCTCCATCTATGACGATGTTTTGTCCGGTGATAAAGTGCCCCTCAGTTGCTAAAAACAGCACCAACTTGGCAATCTCACTCTGTGTACCTAAGCGCCCAAGCGGCGTACGGCGCTCAATTTTACCTAAAATGTCATCTGACAGATCTTTCACCATGTCACTGGCAAAATAGCCCGGAGAGACAGAGTTGACACGGATCCCTTTTCTGCCGAGCTCTTTCGCTAAGCTTCTTGTCATGCCATCCATGGCCGCTTTTGTGGCACTGTAAATAGACACACCTGGTAAACCTCTTACGCCCATGATAGAAGAGATATTAATGATAAACCCGTCGCGGTTTTGCAGGAGTTTCTTAGACACTAATTTTGACAGGTAGATCTGTGCTTTGAGGTTGACATCCAGCGCCCGGTCAATGTCAGACGTACGCATTGTGCTGAGCACGCCATCCGCTCCAATGGCGGCATTATTGACTAGGCCGACAATATTGCCGAGTCGCTGCTGGGCTTGTTTGAGAAATTCGGTCAGAGCCTGATAGTCACTGCCGTCAACCGATTGCCAAAAAAAGCGCGGATCATCTGCAAGTGCTGTAACGTGCTCAGTACTGCCTCTTGAAAATGTTGCAACGGAATATCCTTGCTGCAAAAATTGGGATGCGATTTCGAACCCCAATCCTCGGCTCCCACCGCTGATCACAATTGTACCCTTTTTATTTTCCACTGGTTTGTGTTCCTTGTATCTTATTGATTTTTTTAAACCTTTCGCTATGATACTGCTCATTTACAAATTCGAAGTGTCTTGGAATTTTGTAGGGGGCTAAGGTTCGCTTACAGATATCTAAAATGTGTTTTTTTGCTTGCTTCGGATCGACCTCTTCATCAGTGTAAATTGTCGCGGCGACAATTTTTCCGGTGATCGGGCTCTTTTTCCCCCATACGGATGAATTCTTTACAAATGGAATTTGTAATAAGAAGGCTTCAATTTCGGCTGGAAACACCTTTTCACCCGCCACATTTATCACCGTACTTTGGCGCCCCAAAATGCGTATATACTCTCCTTGTTGTTCCACCAAATCTCCAGTACACAGCCACCCGTCACTCATTGCGGGGTTATCTTGGTTGAGGTAACCAAGCATGGCTGTTGGCGATTTGACCCACAGCACGCCATCTTGCACCTTATAGTCGGTTTTTTTTATTTTTAGCCATAGCGAGTTACCTGCCTTCGACTCCGTGGGGAGTACGCCCAGCTCGCTCATACCATATGTCTGTTTTAGTGCGACTTGTGGCAATGCTTGTTGCAGCAAGTCGAGTGTTGCCTGTGGCATGACTTCTGAGCCATATGCGATCACAGTAAGCGAACTCAGATCTGCGCGTTGATGGCTGCGGTTGATCAATACCATGTTAAGAAAAGTCGGCGTAGTGGGTAATACATTGATGCGGTGCCTTTCAATGGCCTGACATACCGCTTCGGGGGTGCGTTCGGTCATACTGACCAAGGCGCACCCAGTCATTAAACATTGCATTAGGACATCAAAGCCACCAATATGATCGAAAAATAAAAAACCTGCGATGGTGGAAGTGGGGTGGTCTTTGCGAACTTGATAACGCTGCAAAAGCTTGTCCAAGCTGAGTAAAATTGCTTTGGGTGTACCTGTGCTGCCAGAGCTGTATAAGATCAATCCGGACTCTCCCAATGTGTCCAGTTGCTTTAATAACGCAGGCCTAGTGGTTGCAACGGGGGCTAGTGCGCTGCAGCACATGGTGTCGTCGCGTGTGTCGCACAGTAAATCTGGATGAACCGTGTTAATGATCGTGTCTAGGTGTGTAGCCTCGCTATTGAATAAGGGAGCGATTGTACACTGCTTGATATAAGCACAGAGCATCAACCCTAATGTTGTTGCGTTAAATACGCCATTGATGACAACGACACTGTGCTCTGTGATCGACTCGTTGATCAGCCAGTTGTGAGTACTTTGGGCAATGGCGTCAAAGGTAATGTGTTTTTCTTCTGCCACAACCGCGAGGGTATCACCGAACTGTTTTACACGATCCAAAATCCATGTTCTATCCACTAGGTTAGCTTCCTTTTTAAGTTGCTCATAAATCGTCATAGCTTATTGCCACTGACATAAACAGGTGCTATTACGCCGATCGCCACGCGTGACGACACATCCTTGATAGAACGGCGGGAAGCCTACAAGGTGATAGGGGATCAGCATCAAGTGACCTCAAAACACAGGCGATGCTTATGGAATTATAAGCGCAGAAATACCGCCCAGTTTAAAGGGATCTTAAATTATTATTTGTCTAGGCACTCAGGGTGTGGTGATTTTCTGATGTATGACAAACAGCACACCGACGGCGTATTTTCAGCCGTGTAATTGAATGATGAAAAACATTGTAAACATTGATAAATAACATGTAAAGCATGTATTGAGTCACAAGGTGAAAGGGGAAGGTTGGCGTATGTTTGCAGAAAATTGTCTGTTTATTGGCCTAATAAGCAGTGTGCACAGGCACGTAAAGTGTGACTGTGCACGCCTTGGCAACGCTAGATTATGTCGCTTTATTCAACTTCAGCAATAGCGTATGGCCTTCTACATCATAACGCGCAACCGTGTCATCCGATGCAATATCGCGCTTTTCAAAGCTCAATGCCAATGTCTCCGATGAGATGGTCTCTGTATGTGCAGCGATAGCCGCATCGAGTGCGTCATCACATGCATATTCGACATGAATACGGTCCTCGATCTTAAAGTCTAACTGCTTACGTGTTTTCTGAACACGGTTAACGATTTCGCGGGCCAGACCTTCAGCCAATAATTCCTCGTTTAGTTTACAGTCCAGTTCAATGGAAATATAACTATCCGAAATGACTTCTGAGCCTTCTTTTGGCTCACGGAAAGTGAGGATTTCTTCTTTGTCGAAGCGCATGCCTTCAAGTTCAATGCTGCCGTCTTTCTCTAGTTGGCGTAGTTGCTCACCAGTGAGTGCCTCAATAAGCGTTTTATATTGCTTAAATGATTTGCCCAACTTCTTGCCCAGCAAAGGTGAGTTTGGCTTGGCGTAGAAATTGATGAAGGTGTCTTCATCTTCACGGTAGACGACTGATTTTACATTCAGCTCAGATTGCAAGTAAGACTCTAGCTTCTTGATCTCTTGAAGTAGACCTGTATCGCGGTGGATCACGGTTAGGCTCATTAGAGGGATTTTGGTCTTGATCCGCTCTTTATTACGTTTTTGACGACCTAGCAGTACGACGTTTTGCAATAGCGCGAGTGCATCTTCAAGCTCTGGTTGAATGAGTGCTTCATCCACGGTTGGATAAGTACATAAGTGCACTGACTCTGGTTGCTCCTCTTTTTCTTGCAGGGCAAGCATTTCTTGATAGATATGCTCAGACAAGAATGGTGCAAACGGGGCCATGGCCAAGCTTAACTCGTAGATACAAGTGTACAGCGTCTGATATGCACACACCTTGTCTTCCGTCAGTGTTTCAGCCCAAAAACGTGAGCGATTAAGGCGGATATACCAGTTAGTCAATTGCTCAATAAACTCAAACAACACTGGAATAACGTTGTATAGCTGATAGTTTTCGATCTCCGTGGTGACCTTTAACTTCAATGTTTGCAGCTTTGACAGTATCCAATGATCCAACGGATTGGTGATTGTGTGCGCGGTATTTGACGGTTTCCAACCATCGATCTCTATATAAGTTTTCAGGAATTTAAAGGCATTCCACCAAGGTAGCATGGCACGACGAACAGTCAGTTTCACACCTTCGTTTGAAAAGTGTTGTGGTTCGCCTTTTACCAAACCTGAGTTGATTAAATATAACCGCAGTGCATCGGCACCAAACTCTTCCATGATGTCATCTGGCTGGGTGTAGTTGCGCAAGCGCTTCGACATTTTTTTGCCATCTTCTGCCATCACGATGCCATTAACAATGACGTTCTTAAATGCGGGCTTGTCGTGTAAAGCCTGGCTTAATACCAATAGGGTATAGAACCAACCGCGTGTTTGATCCAATCCCTCGGCAATGAATTCAGCCGGAAAACTAGACTCGAAAAGCGACTGATTTTCGAACGGGTAGTGGAGCTGAGCATACGGCATAGCGCCTGACTCAAACCAACAATCTAGCACTTCCTCAATCCGCTGATAAGTGCCTTCTTCACCCGCCACACTGAAAGAAATATCATCGACGTAGTCACGGTGCAAGTCATCGACACGGATCCCTGAATAGTGCTCCAATTCTTCTATGGAACCAATACACAAATAGTTGCCAGTTACGTCGTTGCGCCACAGCGGGATGGGTGTTCCCCAGTATCTGTTTCGCGAGACAGCCCAGTCAATGGCGCCTGCCAACCAGTTACCCATTCGGCCTTCTTTAATATACTCAGGAACCCAGTTGATCTGTTGGTTCAATGCCACGAGTTTGTCGCGCATTTGTTCTACTTTGACATACCATGATGGAATAGAACGATAGATGATCGGCGTGTCAGAGCGCGGGCAGAACGGGTAGCTGTGCACTATGGTGGTGTGGCTGTAGAGGTGACCGGTTTCTTTTAAGTGGCGAATGATTTTTTTATCCGCTTCTTTGACGTGCATACCGCTAAAGTCCGTCACTTCTTCGGTAAACTCGCCAACCATATTCAAAGGACACACAACGGCCTGAATATTTGCCTCTTTCATAACGCGGTTATCGTCTTCACCAAATGCTGGTGCGATATGTACGATACCCGTACCACTGTCCATGGTGACATAATCGTCTGCAAGGACAACAAATGCGCCTTCATTCTTTAATTCTTTGAAATAATCAAATAGCGGCTCATAGCGTTTTCCGACCAATTCCGCGCCTGTAAATTCTTGCACTACGGTTAAGTTTTTCCCTTTACCTATGGCTTCAAGGCGCGCTTTGGCAATAATAAAGTGGATATCTTTATCTTCATCTAACACTTTTATGTAGTCGGCGTCGGCTTTTACACATAACCCCAAGTTAGAAGGTAATGTCCAAGGTGTGGTGGTCCACGCTGCGATATAGCAGTCTTCGTCTTCTAATTTGAATAACACTTCAAGTGCAGGATCTTGCACATCTTTGTAGTTAGAACCCGCTTCGAAGTTAGATAAAACGGTGCCCAAAGTGGTAGAGAACGGTACAACCTTGACGCCTTGGGTGATAAGGTCTTTTTCCCAAAGTTGTTTGAACACCCACCATACAGACTCCATGTACCAAGGTTCCATGGTTCTGTAATCATTATCAAAATCGACCCAGCGGCCAATACGTGTAACGGTAGAGCGCCACTCTTTGGTATAGCGTTGAACGATACCTCGACACTCATCATTGTATGCTTTGATCCCTAAGGTCTCAACGGCCTCTTTGGCTGACATGCCCAAGGTTTTATCGGTTTCATGTTCAATCGGTAGGCCATGACAATCCCAGCCAAAACGGCGTTGGACATAATAACCTTTCATCGTAAAGTAGCGAGGGATAATATCTTTAATGGTGGATGCCAGCAGGTGCCCATGGTGTGGTTTACCAGTTGCAAATGGAGGTCCATCGTAAAATGCATAGGGTGGATTGTTGGCTGTTTGACGAAGAGATTTTTGGAAAATATCCTGTTTTTCCCAAAAATCAAGGACTTTTCGTTCCGCATCAACAAAGGAAAATGTATTCTGATCTGTATCGAGAGTATTGCCGTTCATTCTGCCAAAGTAACCTTTAATTAGAGTTCATTATGCTGTAGCGATAAGCTGATATTTCATCATACCATAAATTCAACAACGTAAAAGGCTTACGGTACTTATGGGATTATTTTCCAAGAGAATGATTGGTTCTGCGTGTGTTTTTACTGGCGCCGAGCACCATTGGGTGTTCACTCACAGTAAAACCCTTGTATATCTGAGCCTAAATATGTTATCAATTTAACTGTTTAACCTATTGTATTTATTGTGTGTTTAAACTACTTGGCGCAGTTATGACATGGTCCGTGGGGCGGGTGATTAATTGCACAGAGATTATTTCCTTAATTGCAATTAAAGATTTGTCTCACGCATGAGACAAAATGGGGTGAGCGAAACAAAAAATACGTGTAAAAATTCCTAAGCTGATTTTGCCAACGAACAATGGTTGGATTGTGTGGGAAAATTTTGCATAATCAAAAATGATTCAAATACGATTTCTACAACATCACATTGTCAGTGCCAGGGTGTTTGCCGCATGTGCAACGCTATAAAATTTATGTGTAACGATACATAGGGTGCTGAAGCGCAGTCGTTTTGGGCTGGAATAATTTAAGGATAAAATTATTGATGACGATACAAGCACTGTTAGGTATAGATACTGACTTTTCACCTGTGAAGTCAGATCCCAAGCCGGCTGGAGAAATGGCATTTAGCATGATGTTTTTCTCAGACATCCGCAAAGACATTACCAGCTCAGAGAAATACGACTTTATCACCGCGCTGACGCAGTTTGCAGATCAGTCTAAGTTCACCGCGGTTTACTTGCCTGAACGCCACTTCCACGAGTTTGGTGCGATTTTTCCTAACTCTGCGGTCATGGCTGCTTACCTTATCCCACAAACAAAACATATCCGCTTTCGAACTGCGGGTGTGAGCTTGCCACTGCACCACCCAGCAGAAGTGGTGGAGTGGTGGGCGATGAATGATATTTTGTCCAATGGGCGTGTTGATTTGGGGTTTGGTTCTGGGTGGAATAAACCGGACTTTATTTATGCCCCGCATAACTATGATGACCGCCGCGAGAAAATGACGGAGCAGATCGCCATCGTTAAACAACTGTGGGCAGGGGAAAGTGTTGAGTTTGAGGGGCCTGATAACGCTTATTATGCGACCAAAGTCTACCCAAGGCCAATTCAAAAGTCGTTGAATGTGTGGATGTTAGTCGCTCAAAATGACAAGGGGTTTGAGCAGGCAGGTGCGAGTGGTCACAATGTATTTACCATGCTTTACGGCGTTGATCTTGCCTCCATGGAGCGAAAAATCAGCATTTATCGGGCGGCGAGAAAACGAGCCGGTTTTGACCCTGAGACGGGGGTGGTCACACTGATGCTACACACCTTGATTGGGGATTCCATCTCGCAAGTAAAGCGCGCAGTGGAAAGCCCATTCAAAGCATATATTCGCAGTTCAATGGAAGCCCACTTGGCCAGTGACTCGTTGCAGAAAAAGGGCGCTGCTGAATTTGGTGAGCAAGATAAAGACAGTATTTTGGAGTATGCTTTTCAGCGATATTTTAAGACCGGTGCATTGTTCGGCACCGTTGAAGATGGCAAGCGGATCGTCAAACAGGCGCAGGACATCGGCGTGAATGAAATTGCGTGCTTAATGGACTTTGGCGTGGATTACGCATCAGTAAAGGACTCTTTACCCCATTTGGAGCAGCTCGTAGCAGCATATACAGGAGTGAAATAAGTTTTGGATATTGAAAAACAGCGACTGGCGATCAAGGATTTGATGCGTGAATACGCGACAAAACACACCGCTCAATCCGCCAACAAAGAAGGTGCCGACGAAGGAAATAGCAACTCCTCAGAACTAGAACCTATCGCCATTGTCGGGCTGGAAGGGTATTTACCTGGCTGCCAATCAGTAGCCGAGTTTTGGCAGCATTTAGATAAGGATGAGTCACTGATCGAGGAAATCCCTCAATCGCGCTTTGACTGGCGTTTATATGCTGATGAAGCACAAGATGGAGAGGTTCAGTCCGATAAAATGCGGTGTCGTTGGGGGGGATTTATTCCCGATATCCAAAGCTTTGACCCACACTTTTTTAAGTTATTACCCGATGATGCAGAGCGCATGGATCCCCAGCAACGTTTGTTACTGATGTCGGTGTATAACACCTTGGAAAATGCAGGCTATTGTCCGCAAGCACTGAAAGGCTCAAATACCGGGGTCTTTGTTGGTTTTGAACGCAATGAGTATTTATTGAACCTGATTGAGTCGGGCTATGATACGGGAGAGAGTCTACATCAATCGGACAGTATGATTGCCAATAATATCTCATACTACTTCGATTTTTCGGGTCCCAGTGAAGTAGTCAATACAATGTGCTCCGGTGCTGCTGTGGCGATACACAGAGCTGTAGTTGCACTGCGCGCGGGGGAGATTGAGCAGGCCATAGTTGGGGCGGCTAATTTATTGCTGCGACCAGATACCTTCGTGAAATTGTCGCAATCGCAACAGATGAGTCCAACACCGACAGTGAAATCATTTGGTGAAGATGCCGACGGCTATTTACGAGCGGAAGGGGTCGCCAGTATTTTACTTAAACCTTATTCCCGTGCGCGCAAAGATGGGGACGCTATTTATGCTGTGATCAAAAATTCAGCGGTAAATTATAACGGCAATCGTTCGGCATCCATTGCTGCACCCAATACCAACGCACATGCATCTCTGATCCAAGCATGTTACGCCAAGGCCAACATAGATCCGCGAGAGGTCGACTATATAGAAGCTCAGGGCATGGGCAATCCGGTTGCCGATATTTGCGAGTGGGATGCATTTAACCTTGCACTTAATAATCTGGCGCAGCAACAGGGAGTGGCATTGCGCCCGGCGCAGTGCAAAGTGAGCACTTTAAAACCCATGATCGGTCATATGCACTCAGCGTCTTCGTTGGGGGCTTTGTTCAAAGTCATTCATAGTTTGCAAAGCGAAAAAATACACAAGATACTCGGAATTGAGCAGATCAGTGCGGATATTGACCCCAAGCACAGTGTCTGTCAATTGGCAACAGACACCATACCGTGGCCGAAGACGTCGCGCAATCGACTGGCGGGGATCCATGCGTATGGGGCGGGTGGCAATAATGCCCACGTGTTAATTGAAGGTCTAGATCAGGTGTCTGAGCCGAGTGTTAAGGGGGAGCCCGAAGGTGAGCAAGTTTGGGCGCTGCCGGTGTCAGCACTGAATAAAGCGTGTTTCACTGCCCAACTCTCTGCGCTACACGCAGTATTACGTCAGTACGCATACCCACTTTCACGTCTGGCATTTACATTGCGACATGGCCGAGACAGCCACGACTATCGCTGCATCTTTTTGGCGTCATCGAGGGAGCAGCTACTGCAGCAGATCGAAGATGTACTACAGGCGCGAGCGAATTCAGATGTATTTGAACATGGGCAAAGCCAAGCGCTTAGTGAGCGGGCCCAACCGATTGCGGCACAATGGTTAGAAACCGGCCAGTGTGAGTGGCCTGAAATATCGCCTGAAGGGCGTCAGCGCGTGCACTTACCTGGCACACAATTTAACCTAACAAGCTATTGGATAGCACCTGATATAGCGTCACCGGCGCACGATACCGCGATGCACATGGATTTAGAGCCTGTACCGGCGGGCGCTGATGAACATCGTATTACTGAGATATTGATTTCAATCCTGGCTGAACATTTGCGCGTTTCAGAGCGGGACATTGACCTTGAGCGGGAATTTAGCGATATGGGGTTTGACTCCCTATTGGTATCTCGGGTGTCAAAAGCATTGAGTGCGAAATTAGCCACTCAGATAGATCCGGCGGTGTTGTTTGAAGCAACGACTCCCGCCAAGTTGATTGACCATTGTAAACGGCATTTTCAGCAGTCAACGAGCGGTTCGAGTGCACGCCGGAAATTCACCGCGAGTAAGCGGTCGTTCACGAGACAACCCATTGCCATTATCGGGCTTGCTGGGCAATATCCAGATGCGGACAATGTGTTTGAGTTTTGGCAAAATCTGGCTGCTGGTAAAAGCAGCATTCGCGAGATCCCCAATGAACGCTGGCCCATAGCAGCGTACTTTGACGCACAAGCTGATGGTGAAGGTGATAGCTTTCAATCGGCGGCAAAGTGGGGCGGTTTTTTAGATGGACTCAATTATTTCGACAATGAGTTTTTCAATTTACCGCCTTTTGAAGCTGCTTATATGAGCCCCAAAGAGCGGCTCTTTATGCAGTGTGCTTGGCATGTTATTGAAGATGCCGGATACACCACTAAGACCTTGGAACGCGATACGGTCGGCGTCTTTGTTGGGATCTCAAAAGCTGGATTTGACAATTATAAAGACTCTTATTTTTCAGCGGCCAATCGGATCTCTTACCGGTTCAATTTTTGCGGCCCCAGCATGCCTGTCGATACCGCGTGCTCGTCGTCTTTGTCGGCCATTCACGAAGCTTGCTTGCACCTCTATGCCGGTGAGTGTGATGTGGCTGTTGCTGGGGGGGTGAATGCCTATACTCACCCCTCTACATTTGCCGAGTTCACCAGACTCAATGTGCTGTCCAAAGACGGTACGTTAAGTGCGTTTGGCGCGCAGGCAAACGGGTTTGTGCCCGGTGAAGGGGTGGGAGCGGTGTTGTTAAAGCCCTTGGCCAAAGCCATTGCTGATGGTGATCACATTTATGGGGTGATCCGCGGCACAGCAACAAACCACGGTGGCAAGGTCAACGGTTACACCGTACCGAGCCCGTTAGCGCAGCAAAACCTTATTCGTACTGCTCTGTCTAGAGCCGAGCTTTGTGCTGCGGATATCAACTATGTTGAAGCGCATGGCACCGGGACTCTACTGGGGGATCCGGTAGAGTTTAAGGGCTTAGATGAGGCCTACAAAGCGGATACATCGGCACAACAATTCTGCGCGCTAGGGTCGGTCAAAACCAATATTGGCCACCTTGAAGCGGCTGCGGGTATTGCAGGGCTAACAAAAGTATTATTGCAAATGCAGCATAAAAAGCTCGCGCCGACCTTAAATGCTGAGCAACCAAACCCACACATTGATTTTGCAGCCTCAGCGTTCAAGTTACAGCACTCGCTGACTGATTGGCAGCTGGATACGACAGAGCGCAACGCGAAGCGGCGCGCAGGGGTATCGTCGTTTGGTGCCGGCGGCAGCAACGCACATATTGTGGTTGAAGAGGCGCCTACTGGTGCACATAGCAGTACGCTTGAGTCATCTTATTTATTTGTCTTGTCTGCAAAAAGCGAGTCGGGACTGGCGCGCTATGTGGATAAATACATCGACTTTTTGACTGAGCAGCCATCCTTATCACTGGCCAATATGACCTATACCTTGCAAGCAGGCAGAGAAGCCATGCCATATCGCATGGCGTGTGAAGTTGACTCGTTAGAAGCCTTACTCGATATGCTCAAAGCATTTAAGCAGGGCACGGTATGTGCGCAGCTGTGGCAAGGTAAAGTAGATAAAAGTCGGGGCGTTGAGGCACTGTTTCAGGAGTCCTCAGCCCAACAGCTGGTAAGGCATTGGCTCGCAGAGAGAAAGTTTCAATATATCGCTGAGTTGTGGACTCAAGGGGGGGAAATCGATTGGCACCCTAGCAAGCCCGCGCAATATCAGCGTGTCAGTTTACCCGGTTATCCTTTTGCCCAGATTGATATCCCAAAAGCGCCGATGCTTGTGCCCGTAACGGCCCATGGCCATGGTGCTTTGGCATCCTCGACAACACACAGTAAAGCGGGGATGTTGCTGATGGCGCCAAGTTGGCGGGCACTGGATGAGACGCACAGTGAACTATTGGACGAAGACATAGAGCAACATATTGTATTGTGCGATTATCCAGCCTTGTCGGCACGGGAGGGGATTGTCCACTTGTCTAGTTCGACGGCACATCCTGCTACCAGCTTTACGCAATTTTGCATTCAATTGACGGCGCGATTTGAAGTCATTATGCGTTCAAAGTGCGCGTCACATCAGATTTTGCAAGTTGTGGTCCCCCAAGAGTCCAACTTACAGTCAACCCTGCCAGCGATGTCGGCACTGTTAAAAACGTACTCTTTGGAAAACGATAACGTCACAGGGCAACTTATTGAGTTGCCCGTGAACTTGCCCCAAGAGCAGGTATTTAAATTGCTTGAACAGGCGAAACTTCAAACGCATTGTCACTGGTTCAAAGTCGAGGCATCACAATTAATGGCATGCGCTCTGGACGTGATTGACACTGTGTCTGTGCCTCATCCATGGCGCGATCAAGGGGTGTATTTGATCACGGGAGGATTGGGCCAGCTGGGGTATTTGTGTGCGTGCGATATTGCGCAAAAAGTGCAGGCGCCTATCTTGATTTTAACGGGCCAGCGGCCTTTGGATGCGCACAGAGAAAATCAACTCTCCCGTTTGCAAGAGATGGGGGCAACGGTGCACTATGAGGCAGTGGATCTGACCGCGCTCGACGCAGTGACAACCTTGGTTCAGAATACCGTGCGTGAGCATGGTGGGATCAATGCGGTACTACACTGTGCAGGGGTTATTCAAGATGGTCTGCTGCGCAATAAAGATGCACAAAGCATACGACGAGTCCTCGCGCCAAAAACCTATGGTGCATGGCACTTGGGACAAGCGTGTGAAGAGATAGAACTTGAGCACTTTGTGCTGTTCTCTTCAGCGGTTTCCATGGTTGGTAATGTTGGGCAGGGAGATTATGCGGCTGCCAATGCCTTTATGGATCTGTATGCGCAGCAGCGACAACAACGCGTTGAACAGGGTCTGTGTTTTGGTCAAAGTTGTGCTATCGGCTGGGGGTTGTGGCGTGATGGCGGGATGCAAGTATCCGATGATATTCTCACAGCACTGTACGACATGTCAGGTATGCAGCCTATTGAGCGCGATGTGGGATTATCCGCGCTGTATCAAGTGATGCGCCAAACGCGTACCCGCACCATAGCCATTGCTGGCGATACGGCAAAACTTGAACATCATTTCTCTCGCTCTATTGGCGCGGCCAAGTCTATCGCAAAGCCAGCCAACACCACACCGCCGAATATTGACCAAGTGCAGCGTGAACTCATGTCGCGATTTACCGCCGCTGCCGCTGTGGTTGTCGGTGTGGCACAAAGTGCCATTGACCTGCATGTTGAGCTGGATGAGCAAGGCTTTGGTATCGTAGAGTTGCATACCATTATCAATCAGCTAAATCAGCATTTTGATCATGATTTTAGCTTAGACACCGCCAACGCCTATCGTACATTACAAGAGTTACTCGATGCGTACAGCGACTCCTGGGCGGGCAAAACGGTGGTGCAAGGGCACACTGATCCCTTATTATCCACCGATGATGACGCCCTATTGGCGTCAGTATATGAACAGTTGACTGCGCTGATCTCGCAAGTGACAGGGTATGCAAAGGAAAAGCTCGATCAGGATACTGGCTTTGATGAACTGGGCATAGACTCTTTGGTGGTGACCAAGCTGACCAATAAGCTGGAGTCTGTGTATGGGGCACTGCCAAAAACCCTGTTTTTTGAATATCATACAATCGCGCAGTTGGCTGAATACATGTTGGCTGCACACCGCACTCAACTTGAGGCGCACCTGACGACACAGCCCAGTTCGAGTGATATCCCCGCTACAACCAGTTCACCTGAACCGATAGAAGCGCAAAAAGAGCTCGTCGCCAGCGCTTGCCTGGATCAAAGCCGCGATGCACAGGACATGGATATTGCCATCATCGGTATATCAGGACGCTACCCTCAAGCAAATTCACTGCACGCGTTTTGGCAGGTGTTGGCAGGGGGTCAAGATTGCATCACCGAGGTGCCAATCAGCCGCTGGTCTCATAGTCATTATTATGATGCGGAAAAAGGTAAACCTGGTAAGACATATGCGAAGTGGGGCGGCTTTATTGACGGCGTAGATAAGTTTGATCCGAGTTTCTTTAATATTTCACCTCGCGAAGCTGAAATCATCGAACCACAGGAGAGGCTGTTTTTACAAACTGCCTATGAAGCGATTGAAGACGCTGGCTATACCCGGGCGTCGTTGGCACAAAACACCGCACTCGATGGGTCGCCCGGCGCGGTCGGTGTGTATGTTGGGGTGACATATCAGGAATATCAATTGTATGGCGCGCAGGAAACCATGTTAGGCCAGCCTATGGTATTGTCTATGAGCCCGTCATCTATTGCCAATCGCGTATCCTACTTTTGTGACTTTCACGGTCCGAGTTTGGCCATTGATACCATGTGTGCTTCGTCACTGACCAGTATTCACTTAGCTTGTCAAAGCTTACTCAGCGGTGAGTGTAAAGCTGCCATCGCTGGCGGCGTCAATGTGTCTATTCATCCTGCAAAATACTTGATGCTGGGATATGGCGGGTTTGCATCGCAAACTGGTCGCTGTAAAACCTTCAGCGCTGAAGCGGACGGATTTGTACCCAGTGAAGGTGTGGGAGCAGTACTACTCAAACCATTGCGTGAAGCACTGCAAGATGGCGACAATATTTACGGGGTGATCAAAGGCAGTGCGGTCAATCATGGTGGCAGAACCTATGGCTACTCTGTTCCTAGCCCCGCAGCTCAGCAGACAGTGATCACTCGGGCATTGGCACAAGCCAAGGTTAGACCTCAAGAGATCAGCTATTTGGAGGCACATGGGACGGGGACTTCGTTGGGAGATCCCATTGAAGTGGCCGCTTTGAATAAAGCGTTTTCAGCCGCTGACAGCAAGGGCAATGTCTGCGCAATTGGTTCTGTGAAGTCCAATATTGGCCACTGCGAAAGTGCGGCGGGCATTGCGGGCCTGACCAAGGTGCTGCTGCAAATGAAGCATCAGCAACTCGTGCCTTCATTACACAGTGAACAGATAAACCCCAAAATTGAGTTTGCGCAGTCCCCATTTATTGTGCAGCAACAGCTGGCGCCATGGCCAAGTCGTGATGATGCCCCGCGTATTGCTGGAGTGTCATCGTTTGGTGCTGGGGGCTCAAATGCCCATCTTATTGTCCAAGAGGCCCCTAAACAGGCCAGGTTACACGGGAACCAAAGCGCGCACGTTCAAGTGATCACGCTATCTGCCAGAAGTCACGAGCAGCTCAAAGAGATGGCCAATAATTTACTACATCACCTAAGGCGCGAGCAGTTGTCTCAAGACGATGTACAGCGCATTGCGTATACCTTGCAAACGGGTCGCGAAACATTTGACTACCGATTGGCATGCATGGCTGGCGACTTGGCGGAGATATACATAGGATTGGAGCTATTCTTGGCAGCTGACAGTGTGTCAGGGGAAACTGAAAACTGGTTGAGTAGCGCGGTATGCACTGGGGTTGTTGACGATAATCAAGCGCAGTCTCCGTCACTAGACCCAAGCTTTTTAAGTACCATTAAGCGCTCCGATGAAGCGCAAAAAGATATACGTTGTAAAGAGCTTGTCAGTGCCTGGTTGCGAGGGGGTGACATTCAGTGGCATGCTTTATATCGCCACCAGAGCCCGATAAAAATCAGTTTACCGACTTACCCATTTGCGGCAAAACGTTACTGGAAACCAGCCAGCGATGAAGCGTTACGTGCTCAGCTGGTGAATGCCCTATCACACACCCCTGCTGTGTTGCCAGCACCGCAGGAGCGCAAATCGGGTAAGATACAATTGGTCGATCCGCACATGTTTGCGGTGAAAAAAGTCACTTTGCCAACACCTGCTCAGGCAGGTGAAAGGGTAGCAACCTCGGCACCTCAGCATGACTTGTCAGGAGAGGCGGTGACAGCGAGTGAAATGTCTAAAACTGATGCCAGCGAAGGTGCAGATACTTTCAGTAAGGACTTTTTACGAGCGAGTTTGGCCAAGGCGTTAATGATGAACGAGGATGAAATATCCGACAATACGCCGTTTTCAAATATTGGCTTAGACTCCATCGTTGGTGTAGAGTGGGTACGTGCCATCAATGCGCAGTACAATTTGGCGTTGGCAGTCGAGCGGGTACATGAGTACCCCAGCATCAATCAGTTGCATGCGCACTTGCAGCAAAGTGAGTCTGGCGAGACATTGGTAGTGCAGCCCAAAGTGAGGGAAACCGAACAAGCCACACCTGCACTAGAAGAAACGGTTGAAACGGTTGAAACGGTTGATGATGAGGCGGTGATCACGACCGTTATCGCCACCTTAGCAAATGCTTTGTTGCTCGATGCGGGGGATATTCGCGTGCAGTCTCGCTTTGTTGACTTGGGCTTAGACTCGATTGTTGGGGTTGAATGGATCCGCGCCATTAATGGCCATTTTGGCACGCACATTGAGGCAAATGCGGTATATGAGCACCCGACGCCAGCAGCGTTTTCTCAGTATCTGACTTCGCTGTTTGCTGAGCCACAGACATCGACGGATGATGTTGCGCAGCTTGACTCTACAGTGTCATTGCAAGCGCCGAGTGAGTACACCTCGTTAGACTTTTTGCGCACGTCGTTGGCAACGGTTCTGATGATGGCTGAGCAGGAAATCAAAGCGGCGACTCGATTTGCAGATTTAGGACTGGATTCAATTACCGGGATGGAGTGGATCAAGGTGATCAATCAGACCATGCAGCTCAGTTTGAACGCCGATATTGTCTATGAACACAACACGTTGGAAAGTTTTTCTAGGTATATTCAAAGCCAGTTAGAGAACAAAGGGATGCAACAAGCACAGGAAATAATCCAAGCCTTACAAGCTGCGCAGCGCAGTGATGAGGCGACACAAGGCGCACACTTAGGTGTGTCCGGTCAACATAAAGAACATAAACAGATGGAAGAAGTACTATGAATATCGCAGTCAATGTCGAAAGAAGTCAGGTACAAACAGTGGTGTTAGATTGTATTCGTCAGCTAGTCCCCTCTTTGCAAGATCATACGTTTAAGCAGGGCGATAGCTTAGCCGCTTTGGGTGTGAACTCGATGGAGCGGGTTGAAATTATCGTGGATATTTTGGCGGCATTGTCACTCAGAATACCGATGACTGACACCATGTCGGCGACCAATTTGGATGAACTGATAGATCTCTTACATGACAGACTCAATCGCCGCTAATATGCGCAATGCGCCTGCGCTGATCACCGGCATGGGCGCCGTGACTGCGATCGGGCAAGACATTACAGCCATCTCTCAGGCACTGAAAAAAGGCACTTCGGGGTTTTCATATATGACCCGAGAGGGGCGCTGTTTTGACGAGTCATTTATTGGTGCAGAGCTTGCGCCACTGGCGATGCCTAAGCAGTTTGAAGCCCATAATCTGAGCACTTTTTCACTGAGTGCACAGGCGGCGTTGGCTGCGCTGCAGCAGGCGTGGACAGACGCCAAATTAGATACTGTTGAGCCTGAAAAAATAGGCCTGATTGTCGGTGGCAGTAATGTACAGCAGCGACACTTAAATAATTTGCGTGACAAGCGTAAAAATGCACCGTATTTTATTCAGCCCAGCTATGCATTAAATTTTATGGACTCAGACATCTGTGGGATCTGCACTGAGCTATTTAACATACGCGGCAGTGCTTTTTCGCTCGGCGGTGCCTCCGCCAGTGGACAACTGGCGGTGATTGAAGCGGCAAAAGCGGTGACAAGTGGGGCACTGGATGTATGCGTTGTGGTTGGGGCTCTGATGGATTTATCCTACTGGGAATGTCATGCATTTTCCTCACTGGGTGCTATGGGAAGCAGCCGCTTTTGCGATGCCCCTACTTTGGCTTGTCGGCCTTTTGACCAACAACGAGATGGCTTTATTTATGGTGAGGGTTGTGGCGTATTAGTGCTTGAGCGTCATCAACACGCGTTGCAAAGAGGGGCTCATCTGCGCGCTGCTATACCTGGGTGCGCTGTGGTGATGGATGGAAATCGCAATCCAGATCCCTCTTTGGCTGGGGAAATAGCCGTGATCCAACAGGCATTGCACAATTCAGCGATGACGGCCTCAGACATTGATTATGTCAATCCCCATGGCAGTGGTTCGGTGCTAGGGGATGAGACCGAGTTGCAAGCCTTGGCCAAAACCGGACTGCGCAGTGTGCCTTTGAACGCGACCAAGTCTCTATTTGGTCATGCTCTGAGCGCAGCTGGGTGCCTTGAAATCATCGCGACCTTGATCCAGATGGAACAGGGCTTTTTACATCCCAGCTTAAATTTAGAAAACCCCATACAAGCAGATTTTGATTGGGTGACGACAACAAGGCATGAAACCAACATCAAACAAGCGCTGAGTTTGAGTTACGGGTTTGGTGGGGTAAACACCGCGCTGTGTATCACTAAGCCTTGACAATAGTTGAGTAGGAGTAAGTAATGGAATGCAGTGAAGTAGGTATTGAAGCGATGAATGTATATGCAGGCACGGCGTGTTTGGATGTACGTAAACTGATCGATCACCGCGAGCTCGATATCGCACGCTTTAACAACCTATTAATGTCAGAAAAAACTGTGGCACTGGCCAGTGAAGATCCGGTCACATTTGCCGTCAATGCTGCCAAACCTATTTTGGATGCATTGAGTGAGGCAGAAAAAAACAGCATCGAAATGTTGATCACCTGCACTGAGTCAGGTATTGATTTTGGTAAATCCATTAGCACCTATGTGCATGATCACCTTGGCTTGAATAAAAACTGCCGGGTGTTTGAAGTAAAACAGGCGTGCTACTCAGGTACGGTTGGTTTACACAATGCGGCGAACTTCATTTTGTCTAACACCTCACCTGGCGCGAAAGCCTTGGTGATTGCGGTGGATTTATGTCGATTTATGGTGTTAGGGGAAGAGGACGTCAATGAAAAAGATTGGGCGTTTTCGGAGCCCTCGGGTGGCGCTGGCGCAGTGGCGATGTTGATCAGCAATAAGCCGGAAATTTTTAGGTTGGATGTGGGGGCCAGTGGTTATTACTCCTATGAAGTTATGGACACCTGTCGACCTCAGCCGGACAGTGAAGCGGGTAATGCAGATATCTCCTTGATGTCTTATTTAGATTGTTGTGAGCAAACTTTTTTGCAGTATCAGCAACGTGTTGACGGGGCGAACTACGCACATACATTTGATTATTTGGCATTTCATACTCCGTTTGGCGGCATGGTTAAAGGCGCACACCGTTCATTGATGAGAAAGTTTGCGCAGCAACCTCCGGCGCAAATCGAAGCCGATTATAACCAGCGGGTGACGCCCGGACTGACCTATTGTCAGCGCATTGGTAACATTATGGGCGGTGCGCTATACGTGTCTTTGGCGGGGGTGATAGAGGCGGGGGATTTTAGCACGCCCAGACGGATTGGCTGTTTTGCCTATGGCTCAGGGTGCTGCTCTGAATTTTACAGTGGAATTGTCACTGAGCAGGGGCAAGCACGCTTAAAGTCACTGGATATCGCATCGCATTTGGATAGTCGCTATCAGCTCTCCATCGAGGAGTATGAAAGGTCTCTGCGACAAAACAAAGAGGTGCGTTTTGGCACCCAAGATGTGGTGGTTGAGTGTCCAATCACCGATAAGATCCAACAACAACAGCAGCTAAGTCCACGTTTGTACTTGAAGCGGATCAACAATTTTCACCGAGAATATGAATTCCAATAAAAATGTGTGAGTGTCAATCGTGACGTATGAGATGATCAAGGTTAGTCACAATGCGGAGATATGCACGCTCCAATTTAATCGGCCTAACCATAAGAATACTTTGAATAAGCAAATGATTGAGGAGTGCTTGCGGGTGATCTCCGACTGTGAGTCGCGCAGCAATATATTGGTTATCAAAGGACTGCCGGAGGTGTTTTGTTTCGGCGCAGACTTTTCTTGGATGGACAAACAAGAGTACACAGACAACCAGCAAGGCAGTGAACACGATCCAAGTATACTGTACACGCTGTGGAAGCGCATTGCGCTGGGGCCATTTATCTCTATTGCCGTGGTAGAAGGGCGGGTCAATGCCGGCGGGATGGGGTTTGTCGCTGCGTGTGACATTGTTTTGTCAGGCAGCCGTGCCCAATATAGCTTGTCAGAGCTCATCTTTGGGATTTTACCCGCCTGTGTCATGCCATTTTTAATCAAAAAAGTTGGCTGGCAAAAAGCCAACTACATGACCTTGATGACCTCTCCTTTTAACGCCCATGACGTTGCGAATTGGGGATTGGCCGATGCCGTTTCAGATGACTTAGACGAGTTGCTCAGACGGCATTTACTGCGTCTGAGACGCTTACCTCGCGATGGCATAATACGGCACAAACACTATATGAATACACTGAACCCACAATTACTCGAACACGAGTCGATCGCGGTACAGGAAAATCGAGCAACCTTTTCTCTGCCCTCTGTGGTAACCAATATTGGACGTTATGTGGAAAGCGGCAAGCTGCCATGGGAAAGCTAAAACAATGACAAAAATAATCATCAACTCGGTTGTTTCCATCATCGAGCAGAATAACGGTGTTGTCCAGATCACCATGGAAGACCGTGACAATAAAAATATGTTTAGCCGTGATATTCTGTCAGGGTTGATGCAAGCATATAAAAAAATTGAGGAAAATCGCGCTTGTAAAGCGGTCATCATCACAGGCTTTGACAGCTACTTTTGCAGTGGTGGCACTCAGGATAGCCTACTGTCGCTAAATGACACTCAGGGCAATTTTAGTGATGTTAATATTTATAGCTTGCCATTGGAGTGTCGGGTGCCGGTGATATCTGCCATTCAGGGCCATGCCATTGGCGGCGGGTTTGTGATGGGGTTATTCTCTGACATCGTGTTGCTCAGCAAAGAGAGCTACTACACCCTCAATTTTATGAAATATGGCTTTACGCCGGGGATGGGGTCGACCTTGATAGTGCCCACCAAGCTGGGTGTGGATCTGGGCAGTGAAATGTTATTGAGTGCCAATCAATATCGCGGTGATGAATTACAACAACGCGGGGTGGGCCTACAAGTACTGCCGCGTAAAAGCGTACTAAGTCGTGCTTATGAGTTGGCTGACTTAATCGCCCAAAAGCCGTTGCGCTCAGTCTCTTTATTGAAAAAACACCTCTGTCAGCAAGTGCGCGACAAGCTGCCAACATTTATTGAACAAGAGCTGGCTATGCATGCCCAGACCATGCATCAACCTGAGGTGACGGACAATATCAAGCGTCTATTTGGCCAGCCAAGTGCCGCACCAGCACGCGCATCCAATGTCATGGATAACGCACCGAGTACGACCGCAGAGCACAGCGAGCGCGCAGGGAGTGCAACACATCGCCAGACCACAGCAGCTGCGGTAGCCGAGCAAGATATCGCGATCATCAGTGTCGCGGGGCGTTTTCCAGAGGCTGAGAACGTCGATACATTTTGGCAAAATCTGCAACAAGGCCTGGATTGTATTGTCGATATTCCCGATGAGCGAGCGGCGTTATTTGGCCTTGAAAGTAACGCATTGGCATGTCGTTGGGGAGGGTTTATCCACGATGTTGATAAGTTCGATCCGCTATTTTTTAAGATCTCCCCGCGCGAAGCACAGCTGATGGATCCACAAGAGCGCTTGCTCTTAGAAGAGGTTTGGAACCTGCTGGAAAGTCGCGGCTATACCAAGCAAAAATTGGCACAGCAATACGATCACAAGGTGGCGGTTTACACCGCATCTATGTATCAGCAGTACCATGCTTTCGATACCGAACAAGATAAAAAATCCATGGTCGCCATGTCATCGCTCTCCAGTATGGCGAATCGCATTTCTCACTTTTTTGATCTTCATGGCCCAAGTATGGCGGTGGATACCATGTGCTCCGGGGCTGCCAGTGCAATTTATCTTGCCTGTCAAAACTTACTCAGTGGGGCCTGTCGGTTGGCCATTGTGGGGGCCACGAATTTGTCGATTCACGGCTACAAATACCAGGCGTTAAGTCAGTCTCAATTGCTGGCTGAGCAAAGCGCTGTGCGCGGGTTTGGTGAATCAGGTGGGTTTATTCCCGGTGAGACGGTCGGTGCAGTGTTGCTGAAGCCTCTACGCGATGCGATACAAGATAAAGATGACGTGCTGGCGGTGATCAAGGGCGTGCATACCGATCATAAAGGCACCACCGATGGATTTAATGTCTCAGATCCCGATGCCCTAAAACGTTTAATGAGCGGATGCCTGCAAACGGCCAAAATGGCACCGCAGCAGATAGACTATATTGAAACCTCAGTGGCGGGCGCGACGGTGTCAGACAGCGCTGAAATTGAAGCGATGAAGCAGGTGTTTTGTGACACCGCGGGCGATATAAAGCTGCCTATCGGCACCGTGAAATCAAGTATCGGCCATGCTGAAGCCGCATCAGGGCTGACACAGCTGATCAAAGTCGCCATGCAATTGAAACACAGGGTATTAACCCCTTCGATCTTACACCAGCCGCTCAACCCGAAACTCGATTTAGACAGCGCGCCATTTACTATCCAAGATAAGTTTGCCCCGTGGACGACAGCAGCAGCTGAGCGGCCTAGAAGTGCGATGATCAATACCTTGGGTGCAGGTGGTTCGGGTTGTTGTATGGTGCTAGAGGAGTGTCTAACTGCAAAATCAGCAACCAAAGTAGCAGGTGTACGCCGTGATCGAGTGATGGTGTTTTCAGCGCAAAATGAGGCACGCCTAAAGGAGTTGGTGACACGGCATATGGCGCATTTCAGCACGGAGCAAGATATTCATCTCGACGATGTAGCGTATACGCTGATAGAAGGCAGAGAGGCCATGCCGACTCGGTTGAGTTGTGTGGTTAACACCATTGAACAGTTGCGTGACTACCTCGCAGCGTGGCTAGATGGTAAGGCACAGGCGGAGGTCTTTTTCCATGATATTGAACACACCTCGCGCCATGCATCCATTGAGCTAGATAGTGCAAACGATACAGAGCTGTTAAAACAGGCCAAGTTATGGGTGCAAGGAGGACACCTGAGTTGGGCGTCTCTTTATGGTGAGCAGCATGGTGTCCTGCCACAGATCATTGCCTTGCCGACTTATCCGTTTGCGCGTCGTCATTGTTGGCTGCCCAAACCGGCAGAAAAACCATCACCGAACAGTGCACAGCAGATAGATACACCGACTCAACCAGTATTGTCTGCCACTGATATTGCGCAGGCTAGTGATGCCAATTCGACGCAGCCATTACTTCACTCGGAGGTGACTGAGTTAGTGGTAGAGACAGTTGGACAAATCTTAGGCCTTGGTCGTGATGAGCTACAACTGACAACGCCGCTTAAAGCGCTAGGTGTCACATCAGTGACTAAAATGTTGATAGTGTCTGCGCTTTGCGATGGTATGGAGCAACTCGACGAAACGCAAGTAGGCAGTGAGTTACTTCAAGCCGACAGTGTGTCTGATCTCATTGCTGTGATTCAATGCACACAGCCAAAACCCGCCCAGGAGGCTGAGGCCAAGCAAGTGCCAATAGACCTTCCTGGCTATATTTCTCAGGCCACGAGCAGTGGTTACCGCTTTGAGTACGAGAGCAGCGCTACTCAGCTGCTAGACGAAATTGATGAACACAGTGTGATAGTGATCGGTGCAGGTCCTGCGGGGATCATGGCAGCGCTGAGCGCCGTGCTCAATGGGGTTGAACAGGTCTACTTGTTTGATAAACGCAAGGTCGTCGACCGAATGCAAATGGTCACCATATATCAAAATGCGCTGCCCTATTTACAGCGCTTTGGTGTACTGACGCAGCTCATGGAGCGTGGCACGCCCATTGCGCAGCACAACTTCTTTTATACCCGCAGTGACAATGAGTCGACGCGTTATTATCAAAAACAGATAGATAAGGCGCAGCTAACGACAACCCAATTCAATGCACCTGGAAACACCCATAAGAGTGCCTATGATGAATTTGTGGGCGAGTCGGTATTGGCTATCTCTTTGGCAGATCTGCAAGATGTATTGCTCACTGCCGCACGTGATAAAGGCGTGCATATTTACTTTAATGTGGAGGCACAAGTGGTGCCCACTGAGGGAGAGCAAGCCAGCGTGACATTGCGTAATTTGCAGCTGGAGTCACACTTCACCGTCACGCCTGAATTGGTGATCTTGGCCGATGGCGAGTGCAGTTCAAATGCGCAGGCTGTGGGGATATGTTACGACACTGAAACTGCCAACAAGGGAGAGGAGTGTTGGTATATTTATCACTGCCGTGCAACCAGTGACAGCTCAGCACTCAATTACAAATTCTCATTTGATGCTGATCAACAGCTATCAGGTTGTGAATTTGGGCTCTTTTATCCCAATCGAGATGAGCTCGGAGTAGCGGTGTACACTGCCAATGGTGAGTTGCCAAGCACAGCACAACTTGCACAGCGTGCGCAGTTCTTCGCTGACGCGCAGCAAAGCAAGGTTGGGGAAGTTTTGTGGATCAGCAAACCCATTGATGTGCAATACACGCGCGCGAGTACCTTTATCAGTAAAAACATCATGCTGACCGGAGATGCGTCGGGAACGGGCTCGCCTGTAGCGGGTATGGGAGCTGTGCTGGCCATATCCGCCTATGCCAGTGCCACGGATGAGTACTTTAAGCTCAGAGGGCGCGACAAGCAGGCGGCTGAGCAGGCGTATAACGCGCGTCAGAGTTCATTTGTGGAGGCATGGCAAGATCGCAGTTGCGATATTTGGTCAAAGATAGATAACTTGCCGAGCTCACATCAATCGACCGCGCAATCTGCGCAGCAAAAATTAGAACTGGAAACACCTTTATGAAAGTACAAGCACATGACGGATTAATGCTGGACGTTAACCTCAATCAGTTTGATAGCACCAAGCCAACTGTGGTCTTTATCAATGCGCTGGGTGTAGACAGTTGCATAACACAGGCGTTGTCTGATGCCATGGTAGCGCGGGGCCATAATTTTGTGACCTGGCGACGTCGGGGATTTCCAGGTGTATACGATGAGCGTTTTCGCGAGTATTCTGTGCAGGATCAAGTTCAAGACTTAACCACTATTGTGACCGAGTTAGCCTTGCCCTCATTCACTTTGGTTGCGTGGTGTACGGGGATCCAAATTGCTTTGGTTGCTGCGGCACAAGAGTCATGTTTAATCGAAAAAATGGTGCTATTCAATGCGCCGAATTTCTTTAATCAAGGCACTCCGGGCCTCACGGGTGATACCATAGGCCAGGTTTGCCGCATGTTGATCCACGATGAGAAAAAGCTTGATTTTCTCCATCAAAATATCGTGGCGTATAACACAAAAAGCATGCAAGACAAGTTGGCGCGTATTGATAATAAGCAGTACCAACAGATGATCCAAGCACCGTTCAATAGCGGTAAAGAGGCGTTTCTACGGTTTGCCCATCTGGTCAATACCACCCACGAATTTAAGATCAGTCGCACCTTAACTGAACAGATCAGCTGCCCAACCTTCATTGTCGGTGGAGGTAACGACGATATGGTCGCTTGGCAAGAGTCCGTGGCGCTTGCCGAGATTATTCCGGATGCCGAATATAAAATTTTTGCTAATTGGGGGCATTACAATCTGTTTACCGACACCGCAGAGGTCTGCGAAGACTTAATTTTAAACGGCCATTAAACACGCGAAGTACGAACTGCAAAGAATTTAATCGCCACCACGGTGCTTGGTAAGAGCTTGGGTTTGGGGCGGTGCAAAATATTGACAGAAGGGGATCGGAGTGAGCAACCAAAAAATAGCGATCATTGGGATATCAGGAAAATACCCAGGCGCAGATAACCTAGATGAATTGTGGGAAAACCTCAAACAAGGCAAAGATACCATCACGGAAATACCAAAAACGCGCTGGGATCACGCTTTGTATTATCAGCCGGGTAACCGGGTGTATGGTAAAAGTTATAGTAAATGGGGCGGATTCATCAATGATGTCGATCAGTTTGACTCCCTGTTCTTTAATATGGCGCCAAAAGTTGCCGAGCTGATCGATCCTCAAGAAAGGCAATTTCTCCAGTGTGCTTATCACACCGTTGAAGATGCTGGATATTCGTGTGAAGGACTCTCACAAAGGGGGCCCGTTGGGGTATTTTGTGCGGTAGAGTACAATGAATATTTGATGTACAGTCAGGCCAATACACCGGTTTCCGCCCTCAATGCCTCTATCACCAATCGGGTGTCTTACTGTTGTAATTTTACCGGTCCAAGTATGACCATAGATACCATGTGCTCGGGCTCAATCAGCTCGGTACACTTGGCGTGTCAAAGCATTCTAAATGGCGACTGTCGAGCCGCTATTGCAGGTGGCGTCAACCTGACGCTGCACCCCAATAAATTTATTTTACATAGTGCGGGGCGTTTCTCATCGAAAACCGGGCGCTGTCATAGTTTTGGTGATAAGGCGACTGGTTATGTGGCCTCTGAAGGGGTGGGGGCAGTGTTGCTCAAACCGCTCGACGATGCACTCGAAGATGGTGATCATATCTATGGGGTGATCTTGGCGACGGCCATTAATCATGGTGGCGCGTCGAGAACGTATACTGTGCCAAAAGCTTCTTCACAGGCAGAGGTGATTAGCCAAGCGCTGGCAAAAACAGCGTCTGATCCCATCAGTTATATTGAGGCGCACGGTTCAGGCACTGCGATAGGAGATGTGATTGAAGTCGATGGCCTACAAAGAGCATATAAAGATGGCTATCTGGCCAAAAATGCGCAGGGCGAAACGGCGTGTTTAATTGGCTCCATTAAATCTAATATAGGCCACTGTGAAAGTGCATCAGGCATTGCTGGATTAACCAAGGTTTTGCTGCAAATGCACCATAAAACCATTGTCCCCTCTATTCACTCACAAACGCGCAATCCCTATATCGATTTTGATAGCTCTCCGTTTGATGTGCCACGTGAAGCGCAGCCTTGGCAAGTTGCAGAGGGGAAAAAGCGCGTGGCTGGTATCTCTGCATTTGGCGCTGGCGGTTCGAATGCGCATATGGTGGTTGAAGAGTATGTCGCAACGACGCCCGCTGACGCTGAACACCAATCCGCATCTGTGCCAAGTTATATCGTGTTGTCGGCTAAAACCAAAGAGCAGCTGCACAGAGCGGTAAAGCAATTGCACAGCACCTTTGAACACACCGGCCAGAGTGTCCACGATGTGCAGGATCTTCGTCGCATCGCCAGCACCTTGCAAGTGGGTAGAACGCATCATGAGCACCGACTTGCCCTTGTTGCAAACTCAGTGGACGAGCTTACACAGCAACTTGCCTATGTGTTGGCGCATCCATTTGATGACATTGGCCAATCGACCCTGCGCTGGTACGGAGAAACGATCAAAGGCAAGGCATTGGATGAATTTATTACAGCCAACAATTTAGTGTATGCCGATCTCTTGTCTGAGACGGATTGGCCTGCCTTGATAGGGCTGTGGATCCAAGGTTACCCAGTTGACTGGTGTGCCTTATATGACGGCGTATTGCCAAGCAAAGTGAGTTTGCCAGGATACCCCTTTGCCAAGCAGCGTTACTGGGTTCCTGACACCGATGTTGAGCGTACCTACCCGCCGTTAGCACAGCTTGAAGCGCTGGCTGCGAATACTGCGCCGGTGCGCGAGCAGGCAGCTTCTTATTTGAAGCCTTTGCAATCGATTATCCCCTTGACTGGCAGTGAGTATTTTATCGCACAGCATGTGGTCAACCAAACCCCGATCCTGCCTGGCGTGGCATATTTGGAGTTGGTAAGAGAGGCGCTAAGCAGCTTATTAGAGGACCATCAACATTACTCAATAGACAATGTGACTTGGCGTCGCCCGATGATATTTGATGGTCAGAGCAAACAAGTTGTGATCGAGTTGTCTTGCCTGCCGCAAGTAGGACAGCGTGCGCGCTTTAGAATTTACGATTTGCTCGATCAATCCAGCGGAGACTTTTGTCGTGGGGCTGTCAATCTAGGTGAGCGCGACGCTCCTAAGGTCCCAGAGTTAGATCAGTTGCGCGCGACAGGTAAGGTGATTGAGGTTGATAAGCAGGCTTTCTATGACCAGTTTTTGCAGGCTGGGCTGGACTATGGGCCGGCATTTCGAGCGGTGGAGTCACTGCAGCGCAGCGGCGCATATGTGGTGGGACAGCTAAAAGCGCAGCAATCACAGCCGCAGTCACCTCTGGCGATGAAGTGGCGCCCAGAAATACTCGATTCAGCACTGCATTGCATCTTGGGCTTTTACTTTGGCGAACAGTCCAGCGTAGACGAGGCCGACTCTCAACAAGGACCTATGGTCCCTTTTGTGCTCAATCAAGTGAAAGAATATGCCCCCTTGCCAGAATCAGTTTGGGTCATACTTGATGCCAAGCAGCGCACGGCCAGTACTCAGATCATCGACTTATCGTTGTGTGATGAACAGGGCAATGTGTGCCTACAATTGCTCGGGTATACTGCGCGGATCATGAAGCAGTCGACATCTTCGACAAATGTGCAGACCGAGGAGCGCCGGCCGTCGCAAGCAGAACCTGTCGGTGAAATTAAATTCTTCTCACCGACGTGGCGGTCGCTGCCCTTAGCTGACACGACAGCAACTGGTGACTTTATTGGTGATGCAAGCTGGATTGTTTTGCTTGGCGAGGCGGCACAGTGGTCCGCTCAATTGCGCTCCCGCTTTGCCAGTGCTGAGGTGCTGTGCATCGATGCAGCGAGCGAAGAGCCAAGCGCACCTCTGTGTAGTGCAGATCATTACCAGCACCATGCACAGGCCTTGCTGGCGGTTTTACAACAAGTCATTCAGCATCAAGGAGCCAAGCCAAAGCGCATCCAAGTGGTGACGTCATCTGGTACAGGGCTGCGCATGTATGCGGGGTTGTTGCCAATGCTCGAAGCGGCCATTCACGAGCACGTGATTAAATTTGCTGATGTGATCATGGCAGACTCAGGTGCTGAGGCTGAAAAGCAGATCATACGCAATGGCCAAACACACAAACCCAGTTGTGTTGAACTAAAGTCGCAACAATGTGACATCAGACGTTGGCAGGCTTTGCCTGCGGTTGAAAAAGCCGTGTCGCCGTGGCAAGAGCAAGGTGTGTATCTGATCAGTGGTGGTTTTGGTGGCCTTGGCAAAATATTTACCCAGGCCATTCTTGCCCAGACCCAAGCCAGCACGGTGATCCTATGGGGTCGAGGCGAGCTGGACTCAGCGCGTCAGCAGTGGCTCACCCAGTGCAATGCGCAGGGCGAGAGGGTGCACTATCAAGCGATTGATATCACGCGATTAAACGAGGTGGAAGATGCCATTACTGAGGTGTTGGAAAAATTTGGCCAAATCACCGGGGTTTTGCATGCCGCGGGGGTATTACAAGATGGCATGATCGTCAGAAAATCGCCACAACACCTAGCGCGAGTACTGTCACCAAAAGTACAAGGGCTTGTCAATTTGGATGCTGCAACGCAGACATGTGATTTAAGGTTTTTTGCCTTGTTCTCTTCGGTCAGCAGTGTGCTGGGCGCGCCTGGTCAGGCGGACTATGCAGCGGCAAACGGATTTATGGACTGGTTTGCCCACGACAGGGCGCTGCGTGTTAAACGCGGGGAATGCTTCGGCCACAGTGTGTCCGTCAACTGGCCGCTTTGGCAAGACGGTGGGATGCGTATGCCCCGTCATGCGATGCGTGAGCTAAAAGAGACTTCAGGATTAATACCCCTGCCAACTGAGGCTGGACTTGAAGCGTTTTCGACCGCGTTGGCCGCGCAAGTATCACAGGTTCTGGTTCTGTATGGTACGGGGGAAGCCTACCAAAACTTCGCACAAAAATTACAGGCTGTGGATGCGTATTACACCGCTGAACAGCCAGCACAAAGCCAAGCCGTGGTGTCTTTCAACGTGCAAGATGTTATCCGTGCAGTCAGTGATTTACTGAAAGTGCCTCAGTCGAGCATTGATGGTACAACGGCACTGTTTGATATTGGCTTTGATTCAGTCTCTATCGGCGAGTTAGCAAATGTGCTGACCCAAGCGACCGGGGTAGAGCTGCCCGTCAGTGTATTTTATGACTGCACTCAAATTGATGAGCTAACTCACTACATACAATCGCATATGTCTCAAGACGACGAGCGCTCAACTGCACAACAGACAACCGCAGTGTCCCAGCCTCCCAGCACGACTGAGGTCGCGCCTTCGCTCAGTGAAGATACCGTGATTGCGCTGATCAGTGAGTTACTCAAAGTACCAGCTTCAAGCATTGATGGTAATACGGCGTTTTCAGACATTGGTTTCGATTCGGTTTCATTGGGAGAGTTTGCCAGTCACTTAAATCAGGCATTGGAGGTTGAGATCTCCGCGACGTTGTTCTATGAGTGCACTGTAGTGGCTGAGCTGGTTGCGCATTTACAAGCACAGCTCAATCATGGGGCCACTCAGTCTGTCGCGCAAATGTCTAAAACGGCGCCAAGCGAGTTGTGTGACGAAAGGGATATTATCGGTGAGATCAGTGAGTTGCTCAAAGTACCTGCAGCGAGCATTGATGCAGATACGACATTTGAGCAGATCGGCTTTGATTCGGTGTCTTTGACAGAGTTGGCTAGTGCCCTCAGTGCTCGCTATGAGGTCGAGTTGTCTACCACGGTTTTCTATCAGTGCACTTGTGTAGGTGAGTTGGCTCACCATATAAATGAGTTGCTAAGTGATACGCAGCACCAAGTGAGCAGTGAGGTGCCTGCTCAGCCATCGGTGAGCGTTGTTGAGTCGCAAATAGAGGTGGGTTCAGACATAACACAAGCCCTGTTGGTGTTGATCAGTGACATGTTGAAAATCGCCCAGCATGACTTCGACATCCATACTCCGTTGGATCAATTGGGCTTTGACTCGGTGAGCTTTGCTGAGTTAGCTCAGGCGCTCAACCATCGCTACCAAGCAGAGCTGGCGCCCACGATTTTTTATGACATCAATACCGTGTCGGCACTGGCTGCGCACCTGTCTGACTCACCGCGTGATGAGAAAGTACCTGTTGAAGATGTCGAAAAAGCAAAGACAGTGCATTCACAACAGCCCGGCGAGCCTTCGCACAACGCGCCGGCAGAAGATATCCAAGAGGCCGAGCAACAAACTCGCCATCCAGCTGATCACCAAGATGATGACAGTATCGCTATTATAGGTATGGATGGACAATTCCCCGGTGCCAATGATATTGCGCAATTTTGGGATAATTTGGCACAAGGCAAAGACTGTGTCACTGAAGTACCGAAAGAGCGCTGGGATTGGCGAGATGTATATGGCGATACCAAACAAGACCCTCGAGTCACACGCAGTAAGTGGGGCGGGTTTTTAGCGCATATTGATCAGTTTGATGCAGGATTTTTTGGTATTTCCTGTCACGAAGCGAGGCAGATGGATCCGCAGCAAAGGTTGCTGTTGCAAAGTGCGTGGCATGCAATTGAAGATGCAGGATATGCGCCGGAATCGCTGTCAGGGTCAAATACGGGGGTGTACATTGGTATTGCACATACCAGCGGATATGGTTCAGAAAATGAGACCAGTGCGCAAGATGAGGGCGCATCGATGGAATTGTCTGGGCCGATCAACGCACCGTCTTTAGGGCCAAATCGGATCAGCTATTTTTTGAATCTAAAAGGCCCCAGTGAACCTATTGAGACCGCGTGTTCCAGTGCTCTGGTCGCGTTGCACCGGGCTGTCACAGCGCTGCGCAGTGGTGACTGTCGATTATGTTTAGTCGGGGGCGTCAACGTCATCGTGACAGCACAAGGTCACGTCAATTTGAGCCGTGCTGGCTTACTTAGCGAAGAGGGTCAGTGCCGTGCTTTTGCTGCAAATGCAGATGGCTATGTGCGCAGTGAGGGCGTTGCGACTGTGTTATTGAAGCGCTTGTCTGAGGCGAAACAAGATGGGGATAATATCCTTGCCGTGATCCGTAACAGCAAAGTGGGCTATACCGGTAAAGGGAGCGGATTTGCAGCACCGAACACCAATTCACAAGCGGCATTGATCAAAGCGTGTTATGAAGAGAAAAACATCGACCCCGCGCAAGTTAGTTACGTAGAAGCACAGGGAACCGGTACTGAGATCGGAGATGCCGTTGAATTCCAAGCGCTAACAAAGGCATTTAAGGGGACGCCACAGGGCCGTTGTGCGCTTGCCTCAGTTAAAACCCATGTTGGACACATGGAAATGGCATCGGGCATGGCCTCTTTACTTAAGGTTGTCTTGCAAATGCAACACAATCAGTTGGTTGCAAACTTGCACTGTGATGAGTTAAATCCGCACATCGACATTGCACAGTCGCCATTTTATATTCCTTCAATGGCCGAGCCATGGTCAAGTGACTCATCGCGTGACCGCAAAGTGGCGGGGATCAACGCCTTTGGATTTGGTGGCGTCAACGCACATGTCATTGTTGAGCAATACCGCGCACCTGAGACCCAAAGCGCACATCAAACACATGGCCCTTATGTCATGCTGTTGTCTGCAAAAACACAGCCGCAAATTGCAATTCAAGCACGTAATTTACTGGCTTGGCTTGACCGTGAACCTCAACTTGAGCTGTATCGTGTTGCCTACACACTGCAGGTGGGGCGCAGTGCGATGGATGAGCGGCTAGCCATGGTAGTCAATTCGAAGGACGAATTCATTGAGTGTCTAACCCAAGTCGCGCAAGGTGAATACACTGCCCCCAGCGTATATCGAGGCACGGGTGCGAGTTGCCCGCCCATTGTGTCTTTGCTGCAAAGCGACACCGCGCTGCAGACGGTGGTAGCTGGTTGGCTACAATCTCGTGAACTGAGCATGTTAGCGTCACTTTGGTGTAACGGTTTATCTATTGCGTGGCAAAACATGTATCAAGGTGAACGGGTGCAACGAGTGAGTTTACCGGGATATCCGTTTCAAACAACGCGACATTGGATTGGTGAACTTGAACAGCAAACCAGCCAATCAGCGCACCACCCTGAGCAACCAACTGCGGATACTGAGCTTGAGGAGCAACTTTTGAGGTTGGCGCAAGATAGCATGGCTGAGCATCAGCAATTGACGCTTACTGGCGCGCTGGATTTGAGTGAATGTAGCTCAGTGGAGTTGGTACAATGGCAGCAAAAAATTCACCAGACACTCAATATTCAAGTTGCCACCCAAGACTTAATGGCCGCAACCAGTATTCGTGCTCTCGCTGCGCATTTAAGTGCTTTTCAGGCAGACGAACACCTTCAAGCTGAACAGGGCATGGTGTCACTTTCTGGTTCAGAGGGCGTTGGGCCTGCGCTGATCTGCGTACCGGCCGCGGGTGCTATGTTAAGTAGTTTTTCCCCCTTGGTGAAGCTGCTACAAGGCTGTATGCATCTCTATGGTTTTGGCCACCGAGGATTTCATGATCAGAGTGAGCCGCACGACAGCATTCAGGCCATGGCACAGGACTATGTTACTCAGCTGTCATCGCTCCCCAAGCAACAAACTATCTATTTGCTGGGGCACTCCTTGGGGGCCAGTGTGGTGTATGAAATGGCCTGTTTACTGCGCAATGTTGGCCGTAAAGTGCATATATTTATGCTGGACAGCGAGCTGTATGCCCAAGGTGACATATCCTTGTCTGCATTTTTCCAATTTTTTGTGCGCGACAAACAGGTGGCACATACGCTGGCTCACAAACAGGCTCAGGGTGACGACGTCGTTGCACCACTGGCGCAGGCCTTACTCGATGAGGCTGCGGTGTCAACTGAGCACAGCAAGGCGTATTTGCAACAGATAATGCACGCCTATGCACAACAGATATTGATGGGGCTGCAGTATGTGCCGTCGCAAAAATACGATGGCGGTATTACCTTACTGTTGGCTAAACAAAGCCATATGGGGGGTGAAAACCGGCAACAAACGCTGGCGAAATATCGCCGCTATTGCTTGCAAAATATCCCGCTATTTTCAGTCTCCGGTGGTCATTACAGCGTGCTAGAAAAAGCCAATGTCTCGGATGTGGCGCAAATCTTACGCCACGCAATTACGCCGCAATCCACAGTGCAGGCAGGTGAGGTAAATGATGTTTAATAACCGAAAAATGAATGCGATAGCCTACCGCTGTTGCCATCCAAGCGTGTTGACTGCAGCGCAAGAGAGCCGCCTATGTCACTAGTCTTTATGTTCGTTGGGCAGGGCTCCCAACATTACAAAATGGCCGAGGCACTCTATCAAAACAATGCTGCGTTTCGCGATCACATGCAGCGCTTAGATAGGGTTGCTATTGAAGCGGGGGGAAGATCAATTCTCGCCAAACTATACACAAGTACAGGACAGCTAAACCCTGTCTTTGATGAGTTGCGTTATACCCACCCCGCTATCTACATGCTGGAATATGCACTGGCGGCAAGCTTGATACAAAACGGGGTTAAACCTGATTTTGTGTTGGGCTCGAGCTTGGGTGAGGTGGTGGCGGCAGCCATCGCCGGGTGTATTGAACCGGAGCAAGGGATGCGCTTTGTGGTCGAGCAAGCTGATATTTTTGAGCGCTATGCTGAAACGGGTGGCATGACGGCCATTCTGGCAGATCCTCACCAGTGTGGCGAGCTCCAGTTGGCCGAGCGCGGCCTTGAAATTGCTGCGCTGAACTATGATGCGCACTTTGTGGTGTCGGGGTCAAATGAAGCATTGACTGAGCTCGAAGCACAACTGCCGCACTTCGGACATGCATTTATGCGTTTGCCCGTCACCCAAGCCTTTCACTCCTCGAAACTCAACCGGGCAAAATCTGCATTTCTCGAGCTGTGTCAAAAGTACCGATTTTATGCGCCTTCCCTTCCTTTGATCTCCAGCACCACCGGGGAGTTAGTGAAGCGAGTGGATGGCGATTATTTTTGGCAGGTGGTTCGTCAAGTTATTCAATTCCCGCAGGCTGTGGCCACCGCAGAAAAACTCGGTGCCCGCCACTTTTGTGATTTAGGCCCATCAGGCACGATGGCGAATTTTGCCAAAAGATGCCTCAGGCATCGTAGCGAGTGTGAGATCACTGCGTTACTTAACCCTTTTGCAGCAACTTTGGATTTATTCAACGAGTTGATAGCAACATATTCGCATTCAGAACAAGGTAATAAAAATATGAGCATGACCAATACAGCAATCGATCCGGCCGCCAAAGTGTATATGTTTCCCGGCCAAGGCGCTCAACAAGTGGGCATGGGCGGTGAGTTATTCGACAAGTACCCTCAGTTAATTCGAGCTGCAGATGAGATTTTAGGCTATTCAATCAAAGAACTATGTTTGAATGGGCCAGTCAGCAAGCTGAGCAACACGCAATATACACAAGCTGCACTGTATACGGTCAGCGCATTGAGCTATTTAGACAAAATCGCCAATGAAGCCGAGCCTGACGTGGTTATGGGGCACAGTTTAGGTGAATTCAATGCACTGTTTGCCGCGGGTGTATTCAGCTTTGAAGATGGTTTGAGGTTGGTGAAAAAGCGCGGAGAATTGATGGCGCAAATGTCCGACGGGGGGATGATCGCGGTGATGAAATGTGCGCCTGAGGTGATCCACAAAGTGATGGACGCCGCGCACATTAAAGATATTGATTTTGCCAATTACAACAGCCCTTCACAACTGGTACTGGCAGGACCAAAAGACAGTTTGGCGCGCTTAACCTTGGGTTTGGAAGAAGAAGGTGCTGCGGTTGTGCCGCTGAATGTCAGTGCACCGTTTCACTCTCGTTATATGGCACAAGTGCAGCGTCATTTTGCGAACTATTTAACACAGTTTTCATTTGCCACTCCGAACAAGGTGATTATTTCAAATGTGCATGCTCAACCATATGATGCGGCGCAGCTGAAACAGTGCCTGGCGAAGCAGATCTCTTCACCCGTGCGCTGGTGCGATAGCATCGAGTACTTGTTGCAAAAAGGGGTGAGCAACTTTCATGAAGTGGGCCATGGGCAAGTACTGAAAAATTTATTGGCAAAAATTCAAACTGCATGGACAAATACGCATGCCGCACCAGTGCAGAGCGAAGAGTCAAGACCTGTGCCAGCAAAGGTAGCGCGTCCAACTCACGCCGTGGCACCGCTTACGTCACGACAACTAGGCTCTGAACACTTTAAGAAAAAATATGGCTTGCAATATGCCTACGCAACGGGGGCGATGTACAAAGGCATTGCCTCCAAGGCGCTGGTGATCCGTATGGCGAAAGCTGGATTTTTATCTTTCTTTGGCACTGGCGGGTTAAGTGACGAAAACATTGCTCAGAATATAGATGCAATCCAACAGGCCCTAGGCACTACTGCGACGGTTGGGATGAATCTGGTGTGTAATTTAGCAAACCCGGACAAAGAAATGCGTACGGTTGAGCTGTTTATGCAAAAGGGCATTACTGTGATTGAAGCTGCGGCGTTTCTCAGTGTGACACCGGCCTTGGTACGATATCGCTTACAAGGTCTGAGCCGAGATGCTCAGGGTAATGTGCGTGCAGCGAATCGCATTATGGCGAAGATCTCTAGACCAGAAGTCGCCGAGCAATTTTTGAAACCCGCGCCCGCTCATGTGGTTAAGAAATTACTTGAGCAGGGATTGGTAAGTAGTGCGCAAGCCGAGCTGGCGAAAACCATTGCCATGGCTGACTCACTTTGCGTCGAAGCGGATTCAGGTGGACACACAGATATGGGTGTGCTGTCGGTTATTCTGCCCACCATCATTCGGCTGCGCGATCGGGTTGCTCACGAGTACAACTACCAAGCACAGATCGATGTCGGTGCTGCAGGTGGTATTGGCACGCCAGAGTCAGCCGCATCTGCACTGATGCTCGGCGCTGACTTTATTTTAACCGGTTCAATTAATCAATGTTCGCCAGAGGCGGGCACCAGCGATGAAGTGAAAGCGCTGCTGCAAGACGCCAACATTCACGACACACGATATGCCCCTGCAGGCGATATGTTTGAAATTGGTGCAAAAGTACAGGTGTTGAGAAAAGGTGTCTTTTTCCCAGCCAGAGCAAACAAATTGTATGAGTTGTGGCAACGTCACCAGGGGTGGCACGAGGTAGATGCTGCGACACGAGACCTGATAGAGAAGAAATACTTTAAACGTTCATTTGACGCTGTGTATCAAGAAACTTGTGAGTATTACAACAAAGCGAAACCGCAAGAGATAGTGCGCGCTGAAAAAGACAGCAAGCATAAAATGGCCTTGGTATTTCGCTGGTATTTCATTCATACCAATCGCATTGCCATCAGCGGCGCTGCCGATAAAGTGGACTATCAAATTCACTGTGGTCCGTCCCTTGGGGCGTTTAATCAATGGGTTAAAGGTACTCGGTTTGAGGCATGGCAAAACCGCCACGTCGATGAAATCGCACACTTGTTATTGGACGGTACCGCAGAGTACATGACGCAAAAGTATGCGCAATTGATGACCCGCGCGCAGCAGCCGAAACAAGGTGCAGCCGCGCTTGAGGTGGCATTACAAGATTAGAAACTGGTTGCCTCACTGATGGCACACAACCCCGTAGTTTAAAGATGAGACGAGTATTCAAGGATAATAAGAATGTCGACAATTTCACAAAAAGATATCGCAATTATTGGTATGGCGTGCCGGTTTCCCAAGGCTGAAGATTATCATCAGTACTGGGAAAACCTTTTGGCTCAGAAAAGCTGTATTTCTGATATTCCCCATACCAGATGGGATTGGCGACATTACGATGGCGATCCACTCGTCGAAGTCAATAAGAGCAATTCGCGATGGGGTGGGTTCATCGACAAAGTGAACTGTTTTGACTACCGTTTTTTTGGTATCTCCCCCTCCACAGCACAGGCGATGGACCCGCAACAGCGGATCATGCTAGAGCTCTCATGGGCATGCATGGAAGACGCTGGGGTGGTACCGCAATCGCTGGCTGGGAAAAATGTGGGGGTGTATATTGGGGCGTTTAACTTTGATTATAAGGAGTTGTTAGAAAAACACGAAAGGCCCATTGAAGCCTATCAGTCTACTGGCACCGCCAATGCCATCATTGCCAATCGGATCTCGCATTTTTATGACTTTAATGGCCCAAGTGTGACGGTGGATACCGCGTGTTCGGCGTCGATGAACGCGGTACACAGTGCCATGCAATCGTTGCAATTAGGGGAGACAGACTTGGCGCTGGCCGGTGGTATCAACTTGATCCTGACCCCTACGCGACACATTTCATTTTCAAAAACCGGGATGCTGTCTCCGAGCGGCCAAAGCAAATCATTTGATGCTGGCGCTGATGGGTATGTGCGCAGCGAAGGGGCCGGACTGATTTTGTTAAAGCCCTTAGCCGCTGCACTGGCGGACAACGATCAGATCCACGGAGTGATAAAAGGAGGGGCTGTCAATCACTGTGGTAAGACCCATACGTTGACTTATCCAAGCTATCAAGCACAAGCGCAGGTGATCTCTCGTGCGATGCACAATGCACAGGTGAGCCCAGATACAATGACCTACATCGAGGCCCATGGCACCGGGACACCAAAAGGTGATCCAATAGAGATCCAGGGACTACAGCATGCATTCCAACACAGCACCGACACCCAGTATTGTGCCATTGGTTCGGCCAAGTCCAATATCGGTCACCTTGAAGCGGCTGCGGGCATCGCAGGGATCATCAAAGTCTTGCTCTCCATGCGAGCTGGCGTCCTGCCAGGGCTGGCGAATTTTAAATCGCTCAATCCGCGGATCACATTGGAAGACTCGCCGTTTTATGTGCTTCAAAATGCCCAACCGTGGCAACAGCGCACCGATAGCCAAGGCTATTTGCTGCCGCGCCGTGCAGGGGTCAGTGCATTTGGTTTTGGTGGCACCAATGGACATATTGTGCTGGAAGAAGCCCCACAAAGGGGGCAGCCATCGCCGCAAACTGCGGCGCAATCAGCCTATATATTTGTGTTTTCAGCCAAAACAGAGGCCAGCTTGCTGGCGCAACTGTCTAATATGCATGCTTGGTTGTCACGTCAAACGACCTTGGCGTTAGCACAGCTCAGTGCCAACTTGTACAGACATCGCACGCACTTTAGTAAACGGGTTGTGGTGATAGCTAGCTCACAAGCAGCACTGTTGGCGAATTTACAAGATGCCATCGCAGCGGTTACTGAGCAGGCCTATGGCCAGCCTTTTCATAGCGAGCACCAGAGGGTCGAGCAAGTGTATGATCAAGCGGCGCAGTGGCTACAGGATATGGACATTGAACATCATCAGGTGATTCCTGAGCTGACGCAGCATATCAGCTTGCCCAGTTATGCCTTCGAGCCATCAGAGTGCTGGTTTGAGTCGCTACCAGAAACTGACAGTCAAGCACCCCGTGAGGAAAAAGAGGCGACATCAGAATTTACTGTGCAGCGTGCAGCGCAAGGAGAGAATATCCAAGGGGGAGTCGGGAAGTGTGCGCTGGTACCGCGCTGGACTGAGATCGAACCACAGCCTCAAAGTGACGCAGCGAGCAGTCAACATGAGGGGGTTGTGTGTGTGGTGGGGGCGAGCGTATCGCTACAAGCGACACTGTCGACACTGCATGACAAAGTGTATTTTTTTGATGCACAGCAAGCGCCGCAGAAGGCATTGCCTGACATAGCCCCACAGCACATTAGCCATGTCATTTGGATCCCTCCGACGGCGAGTAATGATGTCCTTGGCGGCGATCATAACAAGTGTGTACAGGACTGTTTTCAATGGCTACAGTTTGTACTGCATGAGCTGTCGGTTGCGCCATCTTGTGTGACATTGCTTATGCAACAGGAGAGTGACCTGCCGGAAGATATTGCTTTTGAGCACGCGCCGTTGGTGGGCATGCTGGGCAGTATTAGTAAGGAATACCCGGCGCTGAATGTGCGTTTGTTTGATGTGGGAACAGGTAGTACGCAGTGGCCGCTGGAGATCCTAGGCGATATACAGCGTCGCTTTGATGGGGTCCATCTGTATCGTCATGGACAGTGGCTAGTGCGCCAGTTTGTTCCGATTGAATGGACTAACACCTTACCTACCACAGCGCAATCATCTGTATTGTGTCGCTCAGGTGGTGTGTATGTCATAGTGGGTGGCGCTGGGGGAATAGGCCGCGCGGTCACAGAATATATGTTCAAGCATCAAAATGTGCATGTCATATGGCTGGGCCGCAGAGCTTTGGAACCGCAAATTCAAGCATCTATCGAACAATTGCGCAAAGAGGGGATGACCTTGCAGTATGTGCAAGCGGATGTCACTGAGTACGCTGCTTTAAAAACGGCCTACCAACACATTGTACAGCAGTTTGGTCAAATAAATGGGGTGATCAATGCCGCGATGGTTTTTAAGGCGTGTGCCTTTAAAAATATGCGCTTTGCTGATTTTTCCGCGGTCTTTGATGCCAAAGTACAAAGCAGTGTTAACCTCGCCCGGCTGTTGAAATATGAATCACTCGATTATCTGGTGAACTTCTCATCGATCAATAGTTTTATCACCGCCGCCGAGCAAAGCCATTATGCGGCGGGGAGTCTGTTTCAAGATACTTTATCTAACGCATTGCAAAGAGTAGTACCGTTTCAGGTGAAAACCATCAATTGGGGGTATTGGACCGCTGAGGGCGCACTGGCTGACTCTGACATGTTCCAATATTGGCGCGCCAAATCTGGGGTGGGGGATTTAACCATTACTGATGCGATGGCAACCCTTGAAAACGTGATGCGCTCAGAGCTTCATCAAGTGGCGTATGTTAACGCCTTGACGGCATCGGCTAACCTGCCAAATACAGAACCAAAACAGCGCTGTTACGTCGCTGCTGAGGTGCGTAGTGATGCACTGGAACTCAGTGATTTGAATCGCGTTTTGTTACCCGCTACGGCAGATCTTAGCGGGGGTTTGACGTTTCCCGTCGCAGATGAATTAACCATTCAGTATATGTGGTACCAGCTTTACCGCTGTGGCTTGTTTGATGATTCGAATTTGACAGTACAAACATGCCAGCTGCGTTTGCAGCAGCTGCGCGCAGAGCAGAGCGAGTCTTACCTCCAGCGTTGGTTACACAAGGCCATCAATGTCCTGTGTGAGAGCGGCATACTTGCCTATCAAACTTCTGAGCAAGAGGCACAGAGCGTATTTTCTATCACCGAACAAGGCCGACAACTTGCGACCGATGAGCAGATTTTAACACAGTGGGCCGAGGCGTGTGCTAACTGGACCGCGGATCCTGCAACGGCGGCACAGGCTCGACTACTCGACGCGACATTATCGGCGCTACCTGCAATTCTCAGCGCAGAGAAACGGGCTACTGAGATCATGTTTCCCGAGTCTTCAATGCGCTTACTGGAAGGCATTTACAAACATAATCCGGTCTCGGATTACTTCAACCACTTGGTAGCAGATGTGGCTGCGCATATTACCCAGCACGGCTTTAAACACGGGAGAAAAGTGCGAATATTAGAGATCGGAGCGGGAACCGGGGGCACCAGCGCGCTGGTCTTTGAAACCTTGAAAACAGTGAAACATCAGGTAGAAGAATACTGCTACACTGATATTTCACGGGCGTTTTTAATGCATGCTCACACGCATTATCAAGCACACAACCCATTTTTGAAAACGGCGATTTTTAACGTAGAGCAGCCAGTAGACGAGCAAGCGGTGGAGCGTGGCAGTTATGATATGGTGATCGCAACGAACGTGCTGCATGCGACGCGAAATATTCGTAACACCTTGAGTAATGCCAAGGCGCTGCTCAAACCTGGCGGTGTTTTGATCTTAAATGAATTGTCCGAAGATTCTATTTTTTGTCACATGACCTTTGGTCTGCTCGAAGGATGGTGGTTACACGAGGATTCTGCTATCAGGATCCCCGAGTGTCCGGGACTGACCTCACTTGGCTGGAAACAAGCCCTAGAGCAAGAAGGGTATCAGGAAGTAGCCTTTCCACAGCTGAGTGCACATGTGTTGGGTCAACAAATCATTGTCGCTAAAAGCAATGGCGTGCGGTTTGCCCAAGCTGATACTCGTGCGGATAGCCAACCATCACCCGCTGTGATCGACAGTGACACGGATGAAGCAAGTACCAAGGACAAGACTGGGGCCAAACAACGTGTGGCCCCTCAGGCGCACAGCACATCAGCGCTGAAAAATACCATCAAGCAGGTCATAGCGGATGCCTTAAAGTACAGCGTGAACGACATTCAAGTCGATGAGTCGTTTGCGGATTATGGGGTCGATTCTATCACTGGCGTTAATGTTGTTCAGGCTTTAAATGAGGCACTGACACTGACTTTACACAGTACCTGTTTATTTGATTATACCAATATCACGCGGTTGGCTGACTACATTGCAACGCAGTTACCCGAACAGCCTGAAAACGACATGGTAGCGCATCACAGCCCAGCGGATGAGGACGCGGCTCAAAGCCAGCCTGTGCCGCAGAGCCGTGCGCAAGCAAGTACGCCGTTAACATCATCAGATGACGACATCGCTATTGTTGGTATGAGCGGTCGCTTTGGTAAAGCCGACAATTTATCCGCGCTATGGGCGGCATTGGAAAAGGGCGAAGATTTGGTTGAACCGGTACGCCGCTGGAATTTATCGCAATATTATCCGGATATTGACCCGAATGAGTATTGTGATTCGGGGGCTTTACTGACCCGTATTGACCAATTTGATCCCGGCTTTTTCAACCTGTCTCCCAAAGAAGCCACTTATATGGACCCACAACAGCGTCTGTTTATGGAAACCTGTTGGCATGCTTTGGAAGATGCCGGGATCAGCGAGCAAAGTATGGATGGTGAAGCTGTCAGCATCTATGTGGGGTGTGAGCAGGGTGATTACGACCACTTGTTTGACGACGCGCCGCTAGCGCAGGCCTTTTGGGGCAATGCGCCGTCAATTATTCCTGCCAGAATATCTTATCACTTGAACCTGAAAGGGGCGGCCATTGCCATTGATACCGCCTGCTCAAGCTCATTGGTGGCGATCCATAACGCCTGTGATAGCTTGCGACATGGCGATGTCGATATTTCCATTGTCGGTGGGGTATTTGTGCAATCAACCCCAGATTTTTATCTGAAGTCTAATCGCGCCAATATGCTATCTAAGTCTGGCAAGTGTTATACCTTTGATGAGCGCGCCGATGGATTTGTGCCAGGCGAAGGGGTTGGGGTTGTAGTGCTCAAACGTTTGCGTGATGCCATTGCTGACAAGGATAGAATTTATGGTGTGATCAAAGCCAGCGGTATAAACCAAGATGGCACCAGTAATGGGATCACCGCGCCAAGCTCGGTGTCTCAAGAGCGTCTGATCAAAGACACCTATGACAAATTCAATATTAATCCAGAAAACATTCAAATGGTCGAGGCTCACGGGACGGGAACTCGTTTAGGCGACCCCATTGAATACGAAGCCTTAAGCCGCGCGTACAGTCACTACTCCAGCAACACCGCATGGAGTGCATTGGGGTCGATAAAAACCAATTTAGGGCACGCCGCCACGGCTGCGGGCATGGCTGGTTTGTGCAAAATACTGCTGTCGCTACAACATAAAAAAATCCCAGCATCACTGAATTACAACACCGGTAACCCTGCGATCCAATTTGATGGCTCACCTTTTTACGTCAATACCGCGCTCTCGAACTGGCAGTCGAATGGGCAAGACCCGAGAGCAGCGGCGATCAGCTCGTTCGGGTTTAGCGGCACCAACGCCCATTTAGTGATTGAAGAAGCGCCTGAATTACAGCCCACAACAGAGGCCCACAGCCACTATTTACTCTGCTTGTCGGCAAAGACGGCGCAGCAACTCAGCCGCCGCGTTGAAGATCTCTTAGTACATCTGCAAAGCGGCCTAGTCACTAACTGTGCGGATCTGAGTTACTCGCTGTTGCAAAGGCGCACTCACTTTGAGTATCGCTTTGCGTGTGTGGTTGAAAATCTGGCGCACGCTGAGCAGGCCCTAAAGCAGTGGGTAGCCCGTGAGCCGGGCACACAGGTTTATGACAATATTCAGTCAGAGTCTGCCAGCGCGGTGCGTCCAGGCTATGCGCAGTTTGCAATGGACTCACTAAACAAAGCGATAACGGAGCACAATCACCACAGATATCAGCAAGCATTAGATATGCTTGGACAGCTCTATAGCGAGGGCGAGGCATGTGATTTTTCAGTGCTATTTCAGCACAGTGCAGCCCGGGTGATCACCCTGCCGGATTACCCTTTTGAGCAAAAGAGCATTTGGATTGATGGTCAGGTTGAAAATCGGCGCAGCGCTGCTGTGCAGCCGCAGGCCAACAAACTTCATCCATTAGTGCACAACAACGCGTCTACCTTTTTGCAGCAACGTTTTGTCAGTCACTTTGACAGTCAAGATTACTTTTTACAACAACATGTGATCCATGGCAAACCGATATTGCCAGGCGTCAGTATGGTTGAAATGGTGCGTGCGGCGCTGTCAATATCAACGCAAGGTACTAATCATGTTGAGCAGCACACACTGGTGATGAACAATATTGGCTGGTTGACGCCTTGGGTGCTCGATGAAGCGACAAAAACGGTGCACATTGACCTGCATCGTGATGGTTCTGGCACGCGATTTGAGATCAATAGTACTTCGAGCCCCGCGCAAGCTGAGCCTGTGACGCATTGTAGTGGAGACGTGCAATTGGAAGCGCCCTCTGCGCCAGTGCGTAGCGCTGTACCGGAACTTCCTAAAAGCGGATCACTTGTGTTATCTGCTGAATCTGTCTATGGGTATTTTGAACAGTGTCACATAGCATATGGTGAGCAGTTTAGACGGGTTTCGCAATTGATCATCTCAGGCACACAAGGGATTGCAGATATTGTTGCGCATCCAGAGCAAAACGTTGCGCAGCAAGAGATGGTGATTGAACCGGGCATTTTTGATGGGGTGTTGCAATCCGCTGCGGTCTTGATTGCCCGCAGCCGTAATATTGACGAGGCATTGGTGCCAATCGCGCTAGCGCAATTGCGAATTTATGGTGCACTCAATGGCACTGTGCGCGCACATATCACTATGGCCTCCGAGCTAAGTGCGAACACCAGTGTGCACAAGGTGAATATTGACGTGTTTAGCGAAGAAGGCAATTTAATTGCGAGCATGACCGGGTTGAGTTTTAGAGCCATGTTAGCGACCTCACCTTCACCGGACAAGGTGATTGCGCCAGCGGCGCAGAAGATGCAAACGTTACAGTTTAGCCGCGCGATACAAGCGACAGAGCGTGCGGTGCATTTAGCACTGAGTGACAGGGTTACACTGGATAAAGCGCAGTTGATTGTTGTATTGGATGAGAGCCATGTACAAATACAAGCTGGAACAGATTTTGCGCTGTGTCAGGCACAATTGCAGCAAGTGTGTGGGCAATTTAATGGCGTAGAACATCAGAACTTAAATGACACTTTTGAGCGTCATTCGAGCTGTTTACTGGCGATGTTACAGTTGCTGATGCAGCAAAAACAATTGACAGAGATCCGCTTACAAGTGGTGGCCGCCACACATATGTCTGAAGGTGAGGAAAATATCCTGACATCGGTTACCTCGAGCCTATCCGCGTTATTAAAAACCACAGCACTTGAAGATCCGAGGTTTTGTTGTCAATTTATCGACATCGCAGTGCCAGAAGGATCAGCGCCGCCCAGCCAAGCACACATAAATGGATTGTGCCGGGTTGCAGCCAATCATATGGATGAAGCGTATTTACTATATAAAAATAATACGCTATACCGAGAAACTTGGACCGAGATAAACCCTGATACAGGGGCCCTTAGTCCGTGGCGTGACGAGGCGGTCTATCTGATCACTGGCGGTATGGGCGGGATTGGCTATGCGATTGCACAAGATATTGTGCAGCACACCCGCACCGCACGTATTTTCTTACTTGGGTCGCGCCAAGCTGATAGACAGATTGAACAGCAGGTAGCACAACTCAACTCACTAGGTGGCCACACTTCTTATCACAGTGTCGATGTCACTCAAGCGGCGGCACTCAACCACTTTATTACTGCTCACCAAAATGCGCTGCAATGTATCACGATATTGCACTGTGCTGGGGTGACCCGTGACAGTTTGGTGGCTTATATGGCACCAGAGGGTTTACATCAGACATACCAGCCAAAAGTTGCCGGGGTGGTCAACCTAGATACCGCCACCAAACATTTAGATGTTGAAAATCTGGTGCTGTTTTCTTCTGTGAGCGCGGTACTGGGAAATGTGGGTCAGGGCAATTATGCCACTGCCAATAAGTTTATGGACCGGTATGCGACATATCGCAATCAGTTAGCTCAACGTGGTGAGCGCAGAGGTCGTACTGTGTCCATTAACTGGCCTATTTGGGGCACCGAGGGAATGGCAATTGATGCGCCGACGCTTGCGCGCATGCACCAAGATTGGGGGATGAGCACCCTGGCTCCGCAAGACGGCCTGCAAACGCTCTACCAAGTGTTACAATGTCAACACAACAATGTGTTTGTTATGCATGGTGTCAGCGCGCGGATCCGGGCGCTATTTAACGCGCCAGCTCAGTCCCTATCATCCGATCAGACAATGGCTTTTTTGATAGCACAAAGCAGTGAATTGAGCGGCGTGGCAGCCCACGAGTTGGACACTCATCTTGCATTTGATGAGTACGGCTTTGATATGACACAGCGCAGCGTGCTGATCGATAGGCTCAGTGCAAAGTTAGGTGAAAGTATCGACAAACATATTCTGTATCAAGCAGGCTCGCTCGATGAGTTAAATACCTATCTTAATCACGCAGCTGAGCGCCAGCAGCAGCGCTCAGAGAGTCCCAATTCAAGTGAGCAAATAAGCTCAGCGCAGCACACGCCAGTGGCAACGCAACAGCTCACTGAACATGTTGCGCAGCTGTTGCGTGAACTTGTGCATCAACATACTGATATCGCACTGGAAGATATTACCAGCGATGCACATTTTGAGCGTTTTGGTATTGATTCTCTGATGGTGGTGAGTATGACCAGTGCGCTTGAGAAAATATGCGGACGTTTACCAAAAACGCTATTTTTTGAATACAATACCATTGCGCAGATCAGCCAATATATCTCAGAACATTTCCCGGACAAATTGCAAGCGCATTTTGCGCCCAAAACTGCGCTGGACTCAAGTACCGATCAGTCAGATGGACACGTCATTGAAGATGAACTCGTTCAGCACAGCGGCACACCACAATTACACGCGCCGCAACAGGAAACTACGGCATTATCAGCGCGCCAAACTGAGCCGACACTGACAGCTGGCATGTCGGCGCAATCAGACCACATTGCCATTGTTGGAATTGCAGGTCGCTATCCACAAGCGAGCTCGCTACATGAGTTTTGGCAAAACCTTGTACAAGGTGTGGATGCCATTACTGAGATACCTGCTTCGCGTTGGGATCACAGTCGCTACTTTGATGAGCGCAAAGGGGTGCTCGGAAAAACATACAGTAAGTGGGGCGGTTTTATTGATGGCGTAGATGAATTTGACCCCTTGTTTTTTAATATCTCTCCCCATGACGCTGAGTTTATGGATCCGCAGGAACGTATATTCTTGCAGTGTGCCTATCACGCGCTAGAAGATGCCGGTTATGCCGATACTTATTGCGCTCAGCCAGGGGCGAACCCACTGGGTGAAAAAGTGGGGGTATTTGTCGGCGTTATGTATTCGGAATATCAACTTTATGGCGCGCAGCAAGGTGTGCACGGCACCCCGATTTCACTGGGTGGCAGTGCGGCCTCAATTGCTAATCGAGTATCGTTTAGTCTCAACTTTACGGGACCAAGTTTGGCTGTCGATAGCATGTGTTCAGCGTCATTGACGTCAATAAACTTGGCGTGTGAAAGCATTCTCAATGGCCACTGTCATGCTGCGATTGCAGGTGGGGTTAACTTAAATCTGCACCCGAATAAATATTTAAACTTGGCGCAGGGTAACTTTGCTTCATCAGAAGGGCGCTGTAAGAGCTTCGCTGCGGATGGCAATGGCTATGTGCCCAGTGAAGGGTGTGGGGCGCTTATCCTGAAACCACTTTCACAGGCACTACGGGATAATGACCAGATCTATGGTCTGATAAAAGCGTCGTCTATTAACCACGCGGGTAAAACCAATGGCTACACTGTGCCCAGCCCCAATGCCCAAGCTGAGGTGATCAGTAGCGCGCTGACCAGTGCAGATGTAGATGTGACTACACTTGGCTATATCGAGGCCCATGGCACTGGCACGTCACTGGGCGATCCGATTGAAATTGCAGGGTTAGAAAAAGCCTTCAAAGGCATGAGCAGCGCACCATTTAGCTGTCGTATCGGTTCAGTAAAGTCGAATATTGGACATTGTGAGGGAGCGGCAGGAGTTGCGGGTGTGAGCAAAGTGCTGTTGCAAATGAAGCATCAAAAATTAGTGCCTTCAATTCACGCTCAAACACTGAATCCAAATATTGATTTTGAGCATTCTTTGCTGCAACTACAAACGCACTATGAAGATTGGCCACACCAGCAGCGAGAGGACACCATCTTACCTTATCGCGCCGGTATCTCTTCATTTGGTGCGGGTGGGGCGAATGCACATATTGTGCTTGAGGAGTATCCAGTGGCTGCACGCAGTTCAGCTGATGACAGTGATGTGGCGCTGCCCTATATGTTCTCTGCTGCAACGTCTCAGCAGTTAAGTACATTGGTCAGTGATTTCTTAGCGTGGTTTGCAGCGGGGCATTTTGACTCAGTCGCTCTTGCTGATATTGCGTATACGCTGCAAGTTGGACGCAAAGCGCTCAAAGAACGTTTGGTGATCATCGCCAGTTCTCGCTCTGAGTTGGTTGAGAAGCTGAAGTCTTATCAAGGCGGGCAAGCGGCAACCGGTGTATTCAGTGCAAATATCAAAGCGGCGAACGAACAACACCAAGCTGCTACGGATTTTACCGCATATCCTTGGTTGCTCGACTGGTGTTTGGGGCAAAATGTCGATGTGCAGGCACAGTGGTTTACAGATCAGCATGTTCGTCGCGTGTCTTTGCCGACTTATCCATTCAAGCAGGACTCATATTGGTACACATCAATTTGTGATGATGCGCCACAACTTGCGCCTGTCACGCCACATCAGCATCCGTTGTTGCAGCGCAATACATCCAATTTTTCGGGTGTGCGTTATGAAAACGATTTTAATGGGCAGGAGTGGTTCTTGCGTGACCATCAAGTGAGTGGCGAAAAAGTACTGCCGGGTGTCGCCTATCTAGAAATGGCGGTGCAAGCTGCCAAAGACGTGCATAAACTCACGGAGAGTGACCGTCTCTCGCTGTCAAATATTGTGTGGCGCCGCGCTGTGGTCGTGGCTCAACAAGGTGGTCGTATTGAGATGGCTCTGGCCCCGAAAGGCAGCAACAACAATATTGATTTTACGGTGCAACATAATGACGCGCTGTGTATGAATGCGCGGATCAACATCGAGGAACAGGGGGCACAACACGGCCGCTTCGTTGGCAATAAACAGCCTGATTTACAACAATTAATGGCCGGTGCTCGCACCATTGCACCAGCTGAATTCTATGCGGCATTTGCGCAGCATGGCATTGAATATGGTGAGACACATCGTTTGGTCCAAGCCTTGTACATCACCCCAACTCAGACACTTGCTAATATCGCGCTTGCGCAGACAGAGGAAAACCAGTTAGGTACATTCACTTTGCATCCGGGCCTGATGGATGCGGCTTTGCAAGCAATCAAAGCATTTTATATACAAGATGCGGATCCTCGTTTGATGGTGCCGTTCTCATGTCAGCAAGTGCGCATCCACGCAGCGCTAAGTGCCACTATGTGGGTGCTGTGCAATCGAGACGAGAAGGGGGCAAAACATCAATTTAATATTGAGGTGTTCAATAACAAAGGTGAACTAAGCGTGCAATTTAAACAGTTAGCTGTGATGCCCTATCATGGGCCGGGCAGCGTACATCAAACGCCTTCAGATGAGCAGACCAAGGTGACCAACATCAGCTCAAGCCAGAGCGCGGGGTCATTGGTCTCAAGCTCGAGCGAAGCGTGGGATCAATATTTAATACCGCGCTGGACAACTGTCGCCGTTGCCAGCGAGCATGACAGTCGCGATACACAACGCAATACGTTGGTGGTTGAATTGGGAGACTACTCAAAAGCGCTCAGCGTATTGCAATATAACAAAGGTACAAGCATTGCGCTCAAAGAGAGCTACTCTGTTGAGGACATTGTCAACAAGATCACCCATGCTGGCCAATTTGACGAAATCGTGTGTTTAGCTGCCAATGTTGAACTGAACTATGACAGTGCGTCAGACAATGATTTAGACCTTGCTTACACTAAGCTCAGCAGTATGCAAAAAGGGAGCGCATTGCTGTGCTTTAACTTTATCAAGGCGTTGCTACAGTGTGGTTATGCAAATCGGGCACTGGATATCAAACTGGTTACGATCCATGCCTTTTCCGTCTTGCCGGATGAGGGCGCAGATCCTGCTTATGCGAGCCTACATGGTCTATTTGGTTGCTTGGCCAAAGAATACAAAAACTGGCATGTCACTGCTGTAGATAGCGATTTTATCAGTGGCTTGCCAATACACGCGCTGAGTCGTGTTGAGCAAGCCACCGATGGTGTATCGATAGCTTACCGACAGGGGCAATGGTTTGTTCAACAACTTTACCCCTACACGCCACCGAGTGTGTCGAGTGAGCCCTATCGCGATGGCGGGGTTTACGTGGTTGTTGGCGGCGCTGGCGGTTTAGGTCAGGTGTGGAGTGAGATGATGATTAAAAACCATCAAGCCCATGTGATCTGGATTGGCCGTCGTGAACAAGATGCTGAGATCAGCGGCGCCATAGAGCGTCTTGCACAATATGGTCCTAAACCTTGGTATCTGTGCGCAGATGCCAGTGACCCCGTCGCTATGCGTGACGCGTTGGATTCAATTAAAGTACACCACCCGCACATCCACGGGGTGGTGCACTCTGCATTGGTGCTGCAAGATCGCAGTTTGGCCAGAATGTCACAGGATGAGTTCCTCGGCTGTTTAAGCGCCAAAGTGGATATATCCCTGTGTTTGGCACAAACATTTAACGCTGAATTGTTAGATTTTGCTTTGTTTTTCTCATCCTTAATCGCATTCACACGCAACCCAGGTCAGGCAAACTATGCCACAGGTTCGGTGTTTGAAGATGTCTTCGCAACACAAATGAACCGCCATTGGTCGTGCAAAGTGAGCGTGATCAATTGGGGTTACTGGGGAGATGTCGGTGCAGTGAGCGACGCGTCTTATCGTCAGAGAATGGAAAAAGCTGGTATCTTATCGATCCAACCCGAACCTGCCCTGGCGGCTATCCATCACTTACTGAGCAGTGACGAGCCACAACTTGGATTTATTCGTGTGGACAGCAGGGCACAGATCGGCGGCGTCAACGAACACGCTCAGATCACACGAGCGCCGAAGCTGCACAATGTCTTAGCGGATATTCAGGCTGAATTTGACTTGGCCTATCAGGAGGGAGCTGCGCGTCAACAAGCCCTCAGACATCTTGGGCAATTAGATCAGCAAGCCAATCAAGCCTTGGCAGAAGCTTTACTGCCATTGTTAGCTGTGCAATTACGTGCAGCGGGAGTGCTTGCTGTACACTCTGGTTCAGAGGTGAGGATTTCCGAGCTGGTTGGTCGCATACAGGGGCTGGGGTTGAGTGCGTATCACGAGACGATGTTTAGTCAGTGGTTGACCTACAGTGTGGAGCTATTACAGCAAGCTGGGTGGATCAAACAAGTGGGGCAGCAGTTGCTTTCTTTACAGCCAATGCAGGCACTTGATGCGGATACCTGCAGGCAGCGCTGGAAACAATATTGCCAGCACAACCAAGACAACAACCTGATCGCGGCTAAAGCGACGCTATTGGATGCCATGGTCACGGCCATACCTGATATCATCACTGGGAAGATAAAAGCCACCGATATTATGTTCCCTCAGTCGTCCATGGCTCTAGTAGAAGGGGTGTATAAAAATAATGAGGTGTCGGACTACTTTAACCATGATGTCGCACTGACTGTTTGTGCCGCTATTCGAGCATGGCAGCAACAGGGGCATGGCCATAAACTGAGAATACTGGAGATCGGTGCTGGAACGGGTGGCACCACTGCGGGCTTGTTAGAAAAGCTGAGACCGTTTGCGCCACAGATTGCTGAATATTGTTACACCGATGTCTCTCAGGCATTTCTCAATCATGCACAAACCCACTATGTGGCAGACTTTCCATTTATCAAAACGCAGTTGCTCAATATCGAACAGCCCCTATTGGCGCAAGGGGTGAATACAGGCAGTTATGATATCGTCATAGCAGCACAAGTATTACATGCCACGAAGAGTATCAGCACCACCTTGGCACACACCAAAGCGCTGCTCAAACGCAATGGTGTATTGATCCTCAATGAACTGAGTGAGCGCTCGGTATATAGCCATCTGACCTTTGGCTTGTTAGATGGTTGGTGGCTGTATCAAGATGCTGCTTTGCGAATGCCGTATTCGCCGGGGTTATCTTCATCGGGCTGGCAACATTGTTTGGCTGCACAGGGTTTTAGCCAAAGCTACTTCCCCGCGCCACAATCTCATGGCATGGGTCAGCAAATTGTCATTGCGATCAGTGATGGTAATTATATGACCCCCAAGCAGGCGCACAGCACAGCTCTACCTTTAGATGTCGCTAAACCGGCAGCGCAAGAGGCACAGACTGTGGCCGTAGCTACTCCCAGTTCAGGGCAAATTGCACCGCAGCTGACTGAGGTAAGTTCAGTGATCTTGGAGGCATTTTCGGCGGCATTGAAAGTGCCAAAAGCGTCAATTGACCCCACTGAAGCGTTTTCTGACTATGGTTTAGACTCGATCACAGGCGTTAATGTGGCGCAAACCATTTCCACTGAGTTGGACGTAGAGCTCAACACTACGGTGCTATTTGACTATGTTAATGTGGAGCAGCTGGCACAGTATGTGGTGTCTTTGTTATCAGATAAAGCTGATAATGAGCTAACACAGGTCACGTCATCGGTTGGTCGCGCAGCTCCGGTGCAATCGTCGCAAGCTGATCACGCTGAGGTGATGTCAATTGTCACGCGGGCACTGTCTCACGCATTGAAAGTGCCGCCAGAGGTGATTGAACCAACAGAAGCCTTTTCGGATTATGGACTAGACTCCATTACAGGTGTGAATGTAGCGCAAACCATCTCCAATGAACTACACATTGACCTCAACACCACGGTGTTATTCGACCACGTTAATGTCGAACAGCTCTGCCAGCATATAGTGGCGCAAAACCCTGATATCGCCGAGGCAACGGCATCGATATCAGCGCCACCGGAGTTGTCGGCGACACACAGCAGCCAATCAATAGCCGCTGATGATGCGCAGCAAGCTGCAATTTATGAGGTGATCACGCAAGCGCTGTGTGATGCTTTGAAAGTCCGTGTGGCTGATATTGATCCCCACGAAGGGTTTGCGGACTATGGTTTGGACTCCATCTCAGGGGTCGCTGTGGCGCAACATATTTCCCAACAGTTAGGCATTGAGCTCAGTACCACAGTGCTGTTTGATTATGTGTCAGTACACCAACTGGCGGAACATATTTTGACGAGCTATCCAGAGCGCAATATCGCACAAAAGGCGAATAGCTTTGACGGTGCGCAAGCGCTTCAAACCGCTTCGGACAATGACCTTACGCCTTCGTCCAATGACATTCAACCTATGCCTAAACAGGATATGCAACAGCAGCCAAGTCGTCGCGAGTACCCAGATGAGGCGATCGCGGTGGTGGGGATGAGTGGTCGTTTTCCAGGCTCTGAGAGTGTGGATGCGCTATGGCAAAATATTGCTAATCGCGTTGATCTAGTGACGCCAATAACCCGTTGGGATATGTCAAAATACGCTGGGCTATCCACTGATTTTTGTGCCCAAGGGGGCTTTCTTCGTGACATCGAGCAATTTGACCCAGGCTTTTTTAATATCTCTGGGACAGAAGCAACCTATATGGATCCACAGCAGCGATTGTTCCTACAGGAGTCTTGGAAAGCGCTTGAAGATGCAGGTTATGCCGGTGATCCCAACTTTGGTGAAAAAGCGGGAGTGTATGTTGGCTGTAATAGCGGTGACTACAAGAACATTTTGTCGCAAGATGCCCCTGCTCAAGCATTTTGGGGGAATGCCGGCTCTATCACACCGGCGCGGTTATCTTATTATTTGAACCTGACGGGGCCTGCTGTGGCAGTAGATACGGCCTGTTCAAGTTCTTTGGTTGCGATTCATTTAGCGTGTCAAGGGTTGTGGTCCGGCGAGTTAGATGTGGCACTTGCTGGCGGGGTGTTTGTGCAATCAAGCCCTGAATTCTATCTGCAAGCGGATCGTGCCAATATGTTGTCTAAACAGGGCCGCTGCCAGACATTTGATACCGCAGCGGATGGCTTCGTGCCCGCTGAAGGGGTCGGTGTGTTAATACTGAAACGGCTCGCGGATGCCTTGGCGGATGGCGATCACATTCACGGTGTCATAAAAGGCAGTGGTACCAATCAAGATGGCGCCAGCAATGGCATCACAGCGCCGAGTGCAAAGTCGCAGCAAAAGCTGATAAAAGAGGTTCACCGTCGTTTTAACATTGCAGCTGAGGATATTCAGCTGATCGAGGCCCACGGTACAGGCACCAGTTTAGGGGATCCAATTGAAAGTGAAGGTTTAAAGGCGAGTTTTCAGAGTGAGGCCACTGAGCCTGCGAATGCATGTGCTTTAGGGTCAATTAAATCCAATATGGGCCATGCAATCACGGCTGCTGGCGTTGCCAGTGCGGTCAAAGTTTTAATGGCGTTAAAACATCGTCAGCTGCCTCCGACCATTCACTTCGAAAAGCTCAACGAGCAGATCAATTTTGCCGATACGCCATTTTACGTCAATACTGAACTCACTCCGTGGGAACAGCCTGTAGGCAAACCAAGAACTGCCGCGATCAGCTCTTTTGGATTCAGTGGCACCAATGCACACCTAGTGCTCGAAGAAGCGCCAGTTAGTGCGCATGTCCAACCGCCACGAGCACAGTATTTATTTGTGTTGTCGTCACAGTCACAACCTCAGTTGGTGATCATGGCCAAACAGCTCCTTGCACACAGTCAAAGTCATGAACTTGATCTGGCAGCAACGAGCTTTACTCTGCTCAATGGTCGTAAGCACTGTGCACACCGCTTGGCTTGGGTTGCGCGTGATCAGCAAGAATTGGCACAAATTCTAACGGCCTATATCGAAGGCACAGAGGATCCCACTTACAGTTATGCGCATTTTGATAGAAAAGCGTTTAAAAAACAGGTGTCACTACAAGCATATAGCAATGAGTGTGTGCAGCGCTTCAGCAGCAGCCACAGCGCGCAGGAGCAGTATGACGCATTGCGTATCATCGCTGATCTGTTTGTACAAGGGTATCGCATTGAATTGAGTCGTTTATTTTTAGACACGGAACGTCGCCGAGTACCGCTGCCTACTTATCCTTTTGAGCAGAAAAAATATTGGGTGCCTTCATCTGAGGAGGTTGATAGCGGCGCAGCGTCAGTGCCGATGTCCAATGCGCAGCCTTTCTCTTGGCTGTTAACACAGCCTCATTATGCGGCATCTCCTTTTGACGCCGTCGCTTCCTGGGATAAAGCCGTGGCACAGCTGGCAGGTAAAACCTTGTATCTATTGGGAGATGAACCTCAAACGGCAGCGTTGACTAAGTTGCTCTATCAAGTGTGTGATAAAGCCAAACTGGCTGATTTCCCAGCGCTTACCTGCTTGTCATATCAGCAGGCCGCAACGATGGACTCGTTGGCGTCATTGCCGGATCTTATATTGTGTATGGACAGCCTAGACGACAGTGCACGAGCTGCACAAACTGGCCTACAGGGGCTGTTTGGATTACTCAAAGCCACCATGAAAAATAATTGGCAGCAGGCTGTCGAGGTGTATTATATCTATGAAGACCGAGCCGTCAGCCAAGCGTATCTTGATGCTATGTCCGGGTTCTATGAATCTGTGAATCGTGAAAATGACGGTTATCGCTTTACTTTGCTCCAGCACGGATCGCAACAGCAAACATTACAACAAATGTTGCTACAAGAGGTATTGCAAAGCGATGGCGTCGACAAAGCAGTTAAAAAAGTGCGGTATCATCACGGGAAGCGCCAAGTAGAGCGACACGTTGAATACCACCAAGGCGAGGCTGCCTTGGGATCGCCCGGTGGAGCTGAGTCAATCGCATTTGAGGATGGAAAAACTTACCTTATTACAGGGGGATTTGGTCCTGTTGGTCGTTTGTTATGTGAGCGGCTGGTGAAAACCTGGCAGGCTAACTTTGTGGTGCTGTCTCGCTCTGTGCTCGATGATGAACAGCGTGCGCTGTGTGCGCAGCTCAACCAATACAAAGGACGCATCCATTACCATGCGGTGGATATTTGTGATCAACAGGCACTGCAGCAAACTGTTGCGCAAGTTACGCAACAAGTGGGGCCGATCCATGGGGTGGTGCATATGGCAAGGTTGGTGCACGATAATTTATTGGTAGCAAAAAGTTGGCAGGAATTTAGCGACACGATACAGGCAAAAGTCACAGGTACGGTTAATCTAGATACCTGCCTTGCTGAGGCTCCTTTAGACTTTTTTATGATGTTTTCGTCGATAGCTGCTTTTGGCTTGCGAGGCGGAACGGATTACGGCTATTCAGCGGCTTTCCAAAATAGTTTTGCTCGCTATCGAAATGGCCTCACAGCTCAAGGGTTGCGTTCTGGTCGAGCGATATCTCAGTGCTGGGCTGGGTGGAGCGTGGACCGATATATGCCAGCTGCGCGAAGGGATGTAATGCAAAAACATGGCATGCTCCCCATCGATATGGATGCTGCGATGCCGATGTTTTGTGAGAGTTTGAATTTATCTGAGCCTGTGGTCGGGTTTGTCGGGATCTCCGATAAAGACAAAGCGAAGCACTTCTTTGACGTCGACAAGCAAGACACTGTGTCAACAGAGTCGGAACAGCTTGAGCAACTCTTGACCGAGTGGTCGACACATCAGTCACACCTGAGTGATGGTGACAAAGGGGCTATTAAGGATGCAATGGTTGGCATGTTAGCTCAGTTTGATGTCAATCACTTCAGCGATGCTCAAGTAGAAAAAGTGTATGGCATCTTGTTTGGCCAGAGCCAAGCTCGTACTGAAGACGCCACTGTTAACGTTGCAGCTGTGTCGGCGACTGAGCAGCCACTGGATGATCAGCGCGACATCCAACAAATCGTGCTGGACACCGTAAAAAAAGCGTTATTAGTTGAGGAGATCTCGGTCGATGAATCACTGCAATACTATGGCATGGATTCTGTGTCGGCTATGCAGATCTCTTCACGTTTAAGTAAAAACTTGGGTATGCAGATTGAACCGGTTTGGCTGCTCGAAAACCCGACTGTTCGAGCATTTGCGGATTATTTAAATGCGCAGTTTGCAGACTCGATATAAAAACATGACATGAACACAGTGCTCCTGGTGGCTGCTAAACGCAGCCATAGTGCAGGGGCAAGTTACGATATTTTAAGTATTAGAGGTTTAAATATGATGAGGCTATCCTGTTTACATTCTGCAAAATACTTCTTGGGAGAAGTTGAGCACCAATATGATGATGTTGACGTTTTTCACAGTGTGTTAGCAGAATATGGACTGCCAAATATGCCCAAGTTGTTTGCTTGGGGTGGGTATCGCACGTCAGCTAAAACGATATTCGAAATGGCATTTGAGTCTATGCAGCAGACCCTTGCTGGTGCGCCAATAGAGCCACAAGAGGTTGATCTGGTGATCATTTGTAGTTCCGATTTTAGTCCAGTGGATGAAACCCTTTCGTATAGCCAGCTACTGCTATCTTTGGGTATGGAGCGTGCATTCCCTATGGGAGTTACTGTATCTGACTGTGCCAATCTGCTGTCAGTATTAGATATGGCTAAGCAATTTATTGAAAGTGGTAAATATCAGCATATTTTGCTGGTAACCAGTAATAAGATTCGTGATGAGCGGCATCGTTTTCAAGATTATGCGCTGTTTAGTGATGGCGCAGCAAGTTTTATGGTGTCTGATAAAAAGGCGCTGAGCGAGGTGCCTGAGGACGGGCTGAATATTGTAGACTCTCAAGTCAATGCACACTTACAGTTAAAAGTGGCAGGGGAAGACATCGACGATACGCCGCTTTTTACCACAACAGCACAGCAATTAATGGATCGTAATCACCTCACTATTCGCGATCTGAGCAAAGTCTTTAGCAACAATCTCTACATGCCGGTGATCACCCTTAAAGAGGGCAGTATTGGGGTCAGCAAAACACAGCTATATCTGGACAATATCGCGCGCTTTGGACATTGTTTTTCTGCCGACTCGATTATTAATCTGGTCGATTATATGGCCTGCTCAACGGCGGCCCATGGGGAGTATTTTGCGTTGCATTCCAGTGCGTCGGGGCTAAGAGCGCAAGTGTTATTACAGGCATGCCGAGACTAAACATCCCCATCTATAAACAAGGAATTTTTAATAATAACCGGGTAGGTGAGCTGCTGCCCGTGGAGGCGTTTATGAAAGACAATGCACAGGATATGCTCGCTGCGCAGTATGCCTTTTCCGATTCCGTGGTGGTTAAAAACCGCATATTTAAATCGGCGATGAGTGAACAGTTAGGTGATAAAAATCATAATCCAACCGATAAGTTAGTGACCTTATATCGTCTATGGGCTGCGGGAGACATTGGTATTTCAGTGTCTGGCAATATTATGATTGATAGGGCTGCCCTATCTGGGGCAAGGGATGTGGTATTAGACCAACACAGCGATCTAGACAGCTTTCGTCGCTGGACCGCTGCGGGCAGTGAAAATAACACCCATTTTTGGGCGCAAATCAATCATCCTGGGAAGCAAATTATCAGTCAGTTATGTGCTCAACCAGTGGCCCCCTCAGTCGTGCCGTTGGGCAATGGCCTTGCGCGCCATTTTAATTTGCCTCGGGCATTGACGGACGAGGAAATTTTGGCCCTGATAGACAAGTTTGCCAGCTGTGCAGCGCGCTGTAAACAAGTGGGCTTTGGCGGCGTACAGATCCACGCTGCACACGGCTATTTGATCAGTCAGTTTCTCTCGCCACTGCATAATATACGCACAGATAGATGGGGCGGGAGTTTGCAAAACCGGATGCGCTTCTTAGTGGCGACCTATGAGTCAATTCGCCTTGCAGTGGGTCCGGATTACCCGGTGGCCATAAAGCTTAACTCGGCAGATTTTCAGCGGGGCGGGTTTAGTGAAGCGGAGTCAATGCAGGTTGCCAAGATGTTGGACGAAATGGGGATCGACCAAATCGAGATCTCAGGTGGCACCTATGAAAACCCGGTCATGATGGGGAATATGAAAGAGAGCACACGAGCGCGGGAATCTTATTTTTTAGAATATGCTAAGCAAATTCGCACTCAGGTGAACACCGCGTTGGTTGTCACGGGGGGATTCCGAAGCGCCACAGGAATGAGAGCATGTTTACAGAGCGGCGCTGCGGATTTTGTGGGTGTTGCGCGGGCTTTGGCAATTGATCCTAAGTTTGCCACACAGGTGCTCTGCGATACGCAAAGCGGACTAACCTTGCCGAGAGATCCGCAAGGGGAGCATATGAGCATCGCGTGGTATGAGAGTAAGATCAGAGGGCTGACTCGCCAAGCTGGCACAGTCAAGGTGCCAAAAATAAGAACACAAGAAGGAGTCTAATTGTGCGTGAAACAGTATGTGTGACGGGGGCGAGTGGCTATTTAGGGACACATGTTGTCGCTGAGTTGCTGTCACAAGGTTACCGGGTGATAGCCTCGGTGAGAGATGTTACAAGCGAGGGCGCGCGATATTTGCAACAGCTAGCTCAGGCACAGGGCGCTGACACGCTCGAGGTGATGCGCGCTGATTTTACGGTGCCAAATAGTTTAGATGCAGCCCTTGCAAGCAGCGACTTTTTGATTTTTTGTGCGGCGACGACGGCACTGGGGTTTACCAGTGATGTCGATGTGCCACATACCCATCAGGATGCGAACATCATTGGTACCGACCATATGTTGCAAAGCGTGAAGCGCTGCACAGGTTTGAAAAAAGTCATTTACAGCTCTTCAATGGCCGCGGTATTTCGTTCAGATGTTGCTGATGACCATCTGTATGATGAAAGTGATTGGAACAATGACAACAAAGCCAATAGTGAACCCTATTTTTATTCAAAAACACAAGCAGAGCAGTTACTAAAGTCCCAATATGAAGCGGATACATCTGGTGCATTACCTACCCTGATAAGATTTAACCCGTCAGTTTTGATGGGACCGTTTACAGCCAAAGCGCACCAAGAGTCCAGTATTTCCATATTGCGTAATTTACTTGATGCGCGAGCAAGTGGCTGCCCTCGTTTGTATTACAGCATTGCCGATGTGCGCGACGTCGCGAGAATATATGTTGACGCTTTGCGCAACCCTGCCGCCACGGGGCGTTACTTATTACCGGGTAAATCAATATCGTTGTTAGGTATTGCCGCAGTTGTCGCACAGCATTTTCCGGAGTATAAAATGCCGAGTCGTGAATTAAAGGATGCGATGGTGTACGCCTTAGCGGTGCACAACACCGGCTTAACCACGGCTTATCTAGACAAGTTCTTAGGTATCGAACACCGCTTTGATGACAGCAAACTAAAGCGAGATTTCTGTGATCCATACCGCATCGAGTTAGCGCAGACCATCATAGACTCAGTGAGCGCAATACGTGCTGTTGCTCAACCAGGTGTCAAGTCCGCGGTTTAACCTAGGCCATTACAGACTCGAGTGTCGGAAACCCCCACATGGCTTGAATGTGTGTGGGGAGCTGCATTAGCTCGACACTGAGTGAAGCACTGTGCACATATGCGCTATTGGATATGGTATCTCCCATCGGTAGACACAGCGGTTGATAACCTGTATCCAATAGACTTTGGTACAGTGGTGCAAACTCGGCGTATTCTCGAATGCCCAAGGCAATGTTGAGCACCCCTTGATCTGTGGCGGCCTTAGTATCATGGGCATAAACATCACTGTATTGGGTGAGCTGTAAGTGATATCCACCGCATACCAGTGTTTTACTTCGTCGCGTCACCTCACTGTATTGCGGCTGTTCAGACAAGCGTTTAAACAGCGGGTCAAAATGCGACGACAGCGAGGATTCAGATAAGCCAAAGCCCTGGGTGAAGTGAGCAACTTCTCTGTCCAAATCATTCACGGTGGCCCCGACTCCGCGAAGTGTGGGTTTAGTCAGGGTATGCGAGGTCGCGTTGGAAAAAATATCCAAAAGATTGTTATCAATGTCTCTGACCAACAGATGTTCAGTGTCCTGATCGCGATAGCGGCATATCTGACGCATATGGGGAGTGAGGTGTGGGTCTTGACTGATCTTATCAATGGATGGCGCCTCAATAAACAACATATTGTAACCGCGCGTTAGCATATTTTCTGTGTTATCTGTCGAATGGGGCTGTTCAAAGTGAAAGATCTCCAATTGAAAAAACGGGTCGTCGCCTGTGAGCCAATAACAGTGTGCTTGCACTTTTTTACAACTGAAAATGCGTGCGGCGGCAATACCGCGCACCGCGCGTCCCCCACTATCTTGATAGCCCAGCAGCTTTTTATAAAAGCTGCGGCATAAATCGGGGTGTTTGGTGGTGAGCGCCAATTGACAAAGGTGTGGATACATAACCGTGTCCTATGCAGTTTACTGGTGTGCAAGCGGAGTAATGCTCAAGGAAAAATCGGGGTCAAGAGACAGAGAGGGTTTGGTGTAATCCAGTGCCAGATCCGCAATATTACCCTCGTACTTAAAATCTGCAAACTTTAAGATAGTGGCGAGGTTGAGCGGTAAAATAATGTTGGATAAACCCGCACCAATACAGGTGTGTGGTCCTTTACCAAAAGGCGCATAGGCTTCCGATTCAACATCTGGATCGGCGAATCGCTGTAATTTAAACGTATACGGATCGCTAAAATAGCGAGCGTCCGTGTGACAGGCTGACAAGAAAAAGATCAAGGTCTCTCCCTGTTTTATTTGATAGCCATTGAACTCAAAGTCATTGGTTGCAACACGGTAAATTGCAAATGCCGGTGGGTATAAACGCATGACCTCTTTGGTAAACAAATTAACTTTGGTCATATCGTTGATCACTGACAGGTCGGGTTCATTGAGGTTTAACTGCGCGACTTCTTGTTGTAATTCCTGTCGAATATCTGGGTTGAGTAAGAGCTCTCGTAAGGCAAAGCTTAGGGCAGAGGTAACCGTATCAATTCCCGCAAGAAAAGGAATAATTGCGTGATTACGTATATCTCCGGGTGTGAACCACTGAGGTTTATTCTTAAGTCCTTGTGAGATCAACACATCAATATAGCGCTCTTTTGCATGTTCAGCTTGTTCATTGTGAATGATCCGATCGGCAAGCTCATGCACGGTCTTCTTCGCTTGTAGGTATTCAGGTGAGGTTAAAACCCTTTTTGAAATACGTTTAAAGGAGCAGGCGTTCATGACCGTTGCCTGATAATCGATCAATGCTTCCACTTCTTCAGGAGTGGGGGCATAACCTTGCAATGCATACCCGATTTGTGTTGACAAAGTGTGGCGCAGAAACGGACAAAGCCGAGTTGATGGCTCGCGATACTGGGTACTTAAAATATCTCGAAAAGTTTTCCCAAACTCGCCGACGCTGTCTTTTAACGATGCTTTGCAAAACATCGGGGCCATCAAACGGCGTTGATAGCGATGCACATCACCATCGACGCCAATAAATGAGTGAGGGCAATTCATTTCATCCAATGTGTCTGACCAAAATGCATTTGAACTCAAAAAGTCCTTGCTCTCCGTACTCATAAGCTGATTGGCTTTAAGCCCGGCCAATACCGTGACTGAACTTTTCTCAGAGCCTATTCTAAATATATCACCGTATTGGTCATAGCACTGACGCAAGTATGTGAGAGGGTTGTCTAACCAGGTGATTGGTTGTTTGCCGTCCGTGATATTTTTCGCGATGGGGGGCTTGGTCATCGCGTGTTCCTGCAAATTCGTCGTTGTCACAACAATTTCCTTTTTATTGAAAAGCAAGCGCCCAAAATTTGGGGCTCTGCATAGCTGGCCTAGGTTTGTTATATTTCCAGTGCGGTTTGAGGTGCTGACACTGGTGCAAATTTGAATTCCCATTGAAAGTGGAACTTGTCGAGCTGATGCTGCAATTGCTCTGCAACCTCATCTATGTCTTCGCGTGGTTGGGCAAAGTGGACCCTGACAATGCTGCCTGTCGACATGTTATTGATGACTTCCACCGTGAAATCAAGCGTATCATTCAGTGCGTGAATGACACTGCTGACGCAATTTATCAGCACAGCTTGGCGCAGTGGTAGTTTGAATATTTTGCCAACCGGGGTCATAGGTAACTCAGGGACAATCATTATCTCCACTGGCGAGGCTGCGGGTTCGGGTATGTTATCTTTGCAATATTGTTTTAAGGTGTCCGCAGTGAGTGTTGAGTCTGGACTGAGCGTCACATAGGCGACAGGCAACTCACCTGCGTACGCATCGGGCTTTCCGACGGCGGCAGCCATAGTGACATCTGAGTGCCCCACTAAGGTATTTTCAATGATCAGTGGGTCGATATTGTGCCCACCTCGAATGATCAAATCTTTTTGTCGGCCGGTTAGCCACAAATAGCCTTCGGCATCGAACTTGCCCAGATCTCCGGTATTCAACCACCCTGGCTCTGGCCACGCATTGGCATTGGCAAAGGCTTGTTTATATTCAGGGATCACATTGGGGCCTTTGATCAGCAGCACCCCTACTTCATTGTGTGCACATTCTTTTATGATCTGCCCATCGTCGCCCAATTGCACGACACGAATGGCTTGATAAGGGACTCTCATGCCAACAGAGCCAACTTTACGCGCACCATAATAGTAGTGCGTTGACGCGCAGGCGGTGGTTTCTGTCATGCCGTAGCCTTCACAAATATCTGCCCCTGTGCGCTGGGTAAATTCATTGATGAGAACTTGTGGCATAGGAGATGAACCGCAGCCGCAATAAAATAGGCTGTCGATGTCGTGTTGTTCGATTGGCTGCTCTAGCAATGCGGCGTATACGGTGGGGACACCGGCAAAAAAATTGATTTTAAAGCGCTCGACAATCGCCCAGAAATCTTGCATGAGAGCTTTGTTTCTAAATCCCTGCTGTCCTGCTAATAGCAGCTCGGAGCCATTGAGCAATGACGTCAATGAGGACACCACAATGGCATTGACATGAAATAGCGGCAGTGCACACAGTGAAACTTTCGATTTGGTATCGAGTAGGGCTTCATTGGGACCGACGATGAGCATTTGACAGGCATTGACTATTGCACCTCGATGGGTGTGTCTGGCTATTTTTGGGGTGCCTGTGGTGCCGCCAGTATGAAAATAGGCAGAAGTTTCGTGACCGTGCAATGGACGATGAAAAAGGTACTTATCAGTGGGCTGTTTTTTCAGCTCTGAGTGCCAGTCGATTGCCTCCTTGCTGGGGGCACCTATGGTTACTAACGTCACTGGATGGACTGTGTTGTGCTTGACTGCCAGCGCTTTTTCGAAAAGCGCTGGGTTGGCATCACTTGAAAGGGTCACTAAAATGCGTGCTTGGGTTTCTTTCATAATGCCGCAAATATGCTCCACTTCCAGAAATGGATTGATCGGTGTGCTGATGGCGACCGCCTGTGCGCCCCATAACCCAAACACCATTTCGGGCATATTGGGTAACAAAAATGCCACCGAACTGTCGCTATCTATCCCTAATGAGTGGAAAAGATTGGCAGCGCCAATACATTGTTCAAGAAACTCGATGTAACTCCAGCTCTGTACGGGATCGTCTGCACGTCCATTGGGTAAGTAACTCATTGCTCGGGCATCTTGATACTTCTGTGCAGCGATGAATAGTGCATCTGTCACCGATTGGCAGGGAAAGCGTTCGGCAGCCGGATGCTTTTCCAATTGCTCGATGTCGTGGATGTCTCGAACCTGTTCGGGATCACCTGCAAAGCGCTTCACAAAAGGATGAAACAAGTATTCTTGATTAAGGGGTGAATCATGCATTTTATTTAAATTCCTTATTAGCCCTAGCTTTGGCACCTTGTATCACAAGGTGCCAAGTCACACTGTGTATGATGCAACACCGCCCTACACTGTGTGTCTGAATTTTATAGCTCTGTTACGAAAATGGGCGTGGTATCCATCATTTTAAGCAAGTGTCATTATCAATTTAGCGGAAAGGTAGAGACCAATGCCAAACGACAGATGGGCCAACAGACTTCTAAATCTCAGTGTGTTGGGGTTGGGCAACTTGGAGGCCGCGACTCCCATGCCAAAACATGGCTGCATAATGAAAAAAGGAAATACCATGGTGACAACCCCGGCCACCAAGGCTGGCAATAGGGTCGGTGATTCAATCCACTCACTACCCAACACTAAAAAAAGCAGTGCTGCGAAAGCAACACCAATCACGTAGTGCGCTATCCAACCAAGTAAATTTTCTCCAGAGACGGGCGGTGTTTTCATTATGCCTTGATGAAATACTTTGCCTTTGGTGAGATAGACACACCATCTGCCAACCATACCGTAATTTAATGAAGGGATGCCAAAACTGACTTTTAATAGCAAGGCCCAAAGATCCATGATCAAGGTTGCACCTATCCCTACTAATATAACTTGAACTAAAGATTCCATTTTTATACCTGTGTCTTTTTTACTATTTGCATGTATATACGAACCACAAAGGTGATCACATGATGACCGTGCGCGCAGCTGGTGACATGCGCGACAACACACCGATCGCGGGGTGAATGACTCACAATATATACTCAGTGTTTCTTGCGACAACGTTTTTGACTGATGCTACGTATATCGCTGGGTGTCTAATACCATGGTGATTGCCACAATATTACTGCCTAGTATATCCATATCGTGGCGCATATTTCAACGAAATATCAGCAGTCTATACGGGCCAGTTAGGATATTTAATGCAACATATATCGGCGCGCAACACAGCCGCAGTTGCGCTGCTATCTCTACGCGAAACCGCGGGAAAGTGGCCGGAAATTAAGGAATGTCGCGATTGTGTGATTCGAGGTAATCGATCACCTGGGCCAGTGCGTCGTTCACATCCGCCGCTTTTCCCCAATCTAGTTCCTGCCAGTCAATACCGATATCTAGTTGGAAAATATTTGCTTCAAATAACGTCTTAATTGTATTAGCCGAGTTAATTTTTTTAAACTTAAATGCTGAGCGCGGGGGGGAGACTTTCTGTGTTTTACCATTCAACACACAATCAATTTCCTCATTAATGTGGTGCTTATCAGTCACATTGAGGACGCTTTTATCGTGCTTTTCTTTGTATTGCTCTTCAATGGTCAACACAATCTTTTTGGCTTTCATGAATGGCAAGGCTATGCCATTTTCGTATGCAGAAAGTACACAGGGGTATCGAGTAAGGACTTTATAGTTGTCAAAAGACCCCATGGAGATCCCCAGTATGCTGACGGTGTCTCGCACGGTTAGTTTTTTGAGCCCGAGTCGGAGTCTGGCGTCTGACAAGGTTTGTAATTCGAGCAGTGCGGCATTAAACGAGACCAATTTTCCATACTGAGGTAGCTCTTCGCGGCTGGCATTTTCTTGAAATTGTTTGGTCTTTAGTAAGATAGGCTCGCATTGATAAACTTTAAACTGGGAAACAGAATTAATTCCGTAGGTATATAAAAGAGCAAAGTATCGGCGGTGTCCCGTTAAAATTTGAAATTGACCATCTTGAATTGGGTAAACAGTCGGCACCTGAATGATTTCTGACATGGCCAAGTTATTGGCTAAATCGACGATAGAGTGAATGGTTTCGTTTGCTTTTTTCCAATCTGGTGAGCCGTGGGGGAGGCAATTGATAAAACAGTTGTGGCCGACAAGTACGAGACCCTCGGCATCATACATCTTAGCCAATGTTCGCTTGGATATTTTCCTGTTGACGAAAAGAGCTGCATCTTCATCACTGATCATTACCGTGGGCAGGTAACGGGCATTTGTCGGATCGGGCTTTACGTTACAGAGGAAAATCGCCTCGTAAGAGAAATCTTCATCTTTAAAGCTCATTTCCTTGTTCTTCCCTAAAAATGAGATAACTTTCTGTTCTAAACTGATCATGCGACTACCAAAAGAATAGTGATATTAAAAAGAGTAACATTTGCCTAAGTAAGACTAGTACGCAAGTCTAACTCTTGCTAAAGAGAATTTCACCTTTATTGCAAAAATAGTGTTTTTCAGAACATGAATTAGTCTGTCAATTCCTTTATTGACGTCTTAAATACTATAAAATTAAGAGTTATTTGGTTTCTTCTTGATGGTTTTACGCTTTTTATTAAATAATTAATATAAATGAAACAATCGCATTAAGGCTTAGCACTTTGTCTCATGCGTGAGACAA
>NZ_AUXS01000085.1 GCF_001625565.1 Pseudoalteromonas luteoviolacea NCIMB 1944 | reverse complement strand
CAAACAATGTCTTCCTAGTAATGTGGGGCTATAGCTCAGCTGGGAGAGCGCCTGCCTTGCACGCAGGAGGTCAGCAGTTCGATCCTGCTTAGCTCCACCACTTTACTACTCCTTCTCAAAGATAAGCACTCTTACTTAGTTTACGCATTAAATAAACTGAGAGTTTTTAACTCTGAGAAGTAATTCTCTTGCTCTTTAAAAATTTGGAA
>NZ_AUXS01000084.1 GCF_001625565.1 Pseudoalteromonas luteoviolacea NCIMB 1944 | reverse complement strand
AAATACCCACTCGGATCCGTAAACGACAACGGATTATTCAGCACATAACTATATCGGTTATAGTTCTGCAAATTACTCGGCGCTTGCACAAACGGGTCGGTTTGCATAAACCGGCCAGTGTCTGCATCGTAAACTCGACCATTCATATGAATGATGCGCGAATCATCACCAAACTTAACCGGTTCGTGGCCTGTGTACGCTCTTTGGTTACTTGCTACGGTCCAGAATAGTCCTGTTTCAAGGGCCCAGTTTAGTTTGTCTATGTCATTGTTTGGCATCACAACTTCTGATTGCTTGCCAAATACGTCATAGCTAAAACGCTTTAAGAGCTTACCACTATTGTTAACCACTGCAACAACTGAGCCTTGATGATCTGTAAACAACCATTGCATGCTCTCTTGACCATGTTCATGGTAAGTTTTTACTGCATCATTGCCTATATTACGGCGAATATAAGTTTGCGCAGACAGTGCCTCTGTGCCGCTTTCTTTGACTATTTCAAGGGCACCCACGTAGTAGATGGTTTTGTTGCGCTCAACACGTTTATAGCGTCGGTTATTGGTATCGTAACTAAATTGAACCAACTCACCATTGACCGTAATGTGCGTCGCCTTATTACGCGCAGAGTACACCACATCGCGTTGA
>NZ_AUXS01000083.1 GCF_001625565.1 Pseudoalteromonas luteoviolacea NCIMB 1944 | reverse complement strand
TGACTACCGTCGGCTTAAACACAGAAATGAATACATAGAAGCACAAGGTGTTCATTTTACCTATCGAGCGGGCCAAGTTGTCACCAAGAAAGAAGCAAGAGAGGGTGCTAACGGCACAATCTACTACCTGCATTCTCATGAGGATCGCGCTGGACGTGTCACTCACTATAACAAGGGTCGCTTTGCGATGTCGGTTGGTTATAGCGATACGGGTTTCGTTAGCAGCTTGGCTGTGCAAGGCAGTTATGGTTATATCCAATCACATAGTTACCAGTTTGATGGCTTAGGGAATCTGACATCACGTGCACTTTCATCAGATGGTGGGCAAGTTGAGATCAGCCGATTTGGCTATGACGACCTAAACCGCGTAATCAAAGTCAATGGTGCAACCGAGTTTGCCTATACCGCAAATGGTAACCTGACTACGAAGTCTGGTTGGACACAGCACTATGAAGACACAAGACCGCATGCAATTACCAAGCGCGTGAAAGGCAGCCAGATTGAAGTGTTTGACTATGACAGCAATGGTAATCAAATCAGCGCTGTGATGACAAATAATGGCAGCACTGAGTATCAACGCGATGTGGTGTACTCTGCGCGTAATAAGGCGACGCACATTACGGTCAATGGTGAGTTGGTTCAATTTAGTTACGATACCAATAACCGACGCTATAAACGTGTTGAGCGCAACAAAACCATCTACTACGTGGGTGCCCTTGAAATAGTCAAAGAAAGCGGCACAGAGGCACTGTCTGCGCAAACTTATATTCGCCGTAATATAGGCAATGATGCAGTAAAAACTTACCATGAACATGGTCAAGAGAGCATGCAATGGTTGTTTACAGATCATCAAGGCTCAGTTGTTGCAGTGGTTAACAATAGTGGTAAGCTCTTAAAGCGTTTTAGCTATGACGTATTTGGCAAGCAATCAGAAGTTGTGATGCCAAACAATGACATAGACAAACTAAACTGGGCCCTTGAAACAGGACTATTTTGGACCGTAGCAAGTAACCAAAGAGCGTACACAGGCCACGAACCCGTTAAGTTTGGTGATGATTCGCGCATCATTCATATGAATGGTCGGATCTTTGATGCAGATACTGGGCGATTTATGCAAACCGACCCATTTGTACAAGCACCGAGTAATTTGCAGAACTATAACCGATATAGTTATGTGCTGAATAATCCGCTGAGTTATACGGATCCGAGTGGGTATTT
>NZ_AUXS01000082.1 GCF_001625565.1 Pseudoalteromonas luteoviolacea NCIMB 1944 | reverse complement strand
GTTACCGTTTGAATTTAAATACTATGTTGAACTTGTTGATTTAACAGGTCGGTGTATGCGTGAAGACAAACGTGGATTTATCACGGACTCTCAGCCCATTTTAGCGAGGCTTAATATCCAACCAGAGAATTGGTTAAAACTCACCACTAATTTTACCAAAGTCTTTAAAGGGTCAGTTGGCAGACCAGACGCAAAACAAAAATACTGCGAACATTTAAAGTTAAAACGACGAGCTAACTTGGCTCAGTGTAGTGAATTACTCGCTTAGCCTGCATACGTATTAAAATCATCTACTTTAGCCATAACTAATTAAGAGTTATTGGGTTACTCATGTCTAAAATCCCTTCGAAAGCCCAAATTTAAGCAACGCCTGAGGCAAATAAATGCTAATCCAACATGTTTGTGTGATTTGTTTCTGTTTTGAAGTTAGCAGGGGAGCATTTGTGGTATAAATTAAATTGGGTGTCATGTGAAATTGTTCTCTTAGAGCTGACGGTTCGCTCGACAGAAGGTGGCGACACTGCTTTTGTCAAACGCTATATTGGCAATGACGCTCAACAAAAGTACTTTATGAATGGCAACAGTGCGCTGCAATGGATGTTTACGGACCACCAAGGGTCAATCATTGCGGTGACGAACAGAAATTACGAGTTACTAGCCCGGTATTCATACGATGTATTTGGCGCGCAAAAGTCACATGGTGCGATAAATGAAACAGATGCGCTCAACTTCACCAGTGCGCAAAGAATATTTGACGTGGTGTCAGATAACTTTAGAGGCTACACGGGTCATGAACCTATAAAAATAGGTGATGACAGCCGCATCATTCATATGAATGGTCGGATCTACGATGCAGATACTGGGCGGTTTATGCAAACCGACCCGTTTGTGCAAGCGTCGAGTAATTTGCAGAACTATAACCGATATAGTTATGTGCTGAATAATCCGCTGTCGTACACGGATCCGAGTGGGTATTTGTTTAAGAAGTTGTTTAAAAAGGTTAACAAAGTTTTTGGAGGTCACTTATCGACAGTTATTGGAGTCGGTTTTGCTATGGCGGGTATGCCATGGGTTGGAACAATGGTTAATAATGGTCTTGCTTTACTTAATGGAGGAGGCTTAAAAGGCTTCATCACAGGTTCACTTTCAAGTGCCATCGGTAACGTCTTTACAGGTCCACTTAGCGGCATGATTGGTAGAGGACTGTCTCTAAGTGCAAGGCATTTATCTTTAGCCCTTATACGCGGAACGCTCGGAGGAGGATTTACTGGGGGGGTTAATTCAGTATTTTTTGGTGGCAGTTTTGGTAAAGGGTTTAGAACAGGAGCAATTGTAGGGGCCGCAACTTCTTCATTAGTTTGGGGAGTAAGAGATTACCAATCAGATAAGTTTATTGAGAATAATTTAGATTGTGGAAAATCAGGCTGTACAGACGATTTATTAAATGCAATTAAAGATGCTGGACAATCTCCGACTGGGCAAAACTTGCTAAACAAATTTAGAAGTAGCAATGAAACTTTAAGTGTGTTGCCTGAAAGCACTTCGCCATACAATTTTCAGTGCGGAGGTGCATGTGGCCCTCATGTTCCAACAGGCTCAAATACAATATATTTTGATGGTAATGTTCAAAATACAATGTTAGGCAATAAGTCATTTGGGGAATTGGTAGCTAACGAACCTTGGGGGCCATCGATGGATGATGGAACGACTTTTATTCATGAACTTGCACATACAAGAACTGCCGGAGGCTATGGTGATCCACAATCTTATTCAATTGGCCCTGATGCGGTAAGCCAAGCTGAGAATAAATATAGGGCGTGGATGGGCGCCCCTTTACGAAAGGATTACGCTCTCCTGTCTCTGGGGGGAGTTTCTAGGCCTGTGTATCAAAGAACAATTTGGGATAAGGCGACAGACACATGGTAAAAAAATTGGAATTTAAATGGCTGCTAGTAGTCATAATATCTCTCAATGTGAATGCAAATATGGAAACGAACATTGATTTTTATTTGCCAAGCTTTGCTAAAAACTATATTCCTGTAATGATGACAAATAGCGACGAATATTCAATCGCGATGTTATCTAATTTTGAACTTGCAAAATTTGTCAATACGATGTTCATTAAATCCAAAAACACTTTAGGAAAAGGGGGTTTTGATGCGGAATACGAGGTTTACATAATTAAAAATCTCCGTTCTGGATATTTACATATCGATGCTGAAAGAGTGATAGAGTTTTTTGGGTTAGTTAGACACAAAAAACTTGACGGTGTATTTGTTAAAAAAGACACGGAAAATTTTTTTGAAAAAGGGTCCAGCATAGAAGATTGTTTTACTTTCAAAGAGAATGTTGGATTTTTGAAAAACTCTTGTATTAAATATTCTGATAATGCCACGTTTAAATTTCACCTTTTTGATAAAGGTTATTTGGTAAAAGAATTTGATTCGCTCCCAATAATAGTTATTACGGAAAGATAATGAAAAATAGGTAACATAAATGGAGTTTCCATATATGTGACCTTTAATCCGGAAGTGTTGAAGTAGACATTAATGGTGATAATTTTGGTCATGGGTTTTTGGACAGCTGGCTTAATTTCCGCAGTAGGTAGTTCTAGTTTTATATCCAAACCAATTGTCAATGTAACAGAATACCTTTGACATAAATGGAGTGTCCATATATGTCATCGCAAAAATGCCTCTGTGCTACATATGTAACGTCTTCTACAGGAGGTGCATTCGTATTTTCACCGGACTATGTTGGCGGAGTTAGCATTAAAAATTCAGTTGGAGATAGCCGGGTGATTGGCGGCAACTAGGGGGAAAATAAAATGAAATCAATGTGGTATTTGCAATTAGTTGCATTAGGAATTGTGAGTGTTTGGTATTTACCAGTTTGTTATAGCGCAACAAAAATACTCAAGAATAAGTATCGAGAGTTATGGACAGATTATGGTTCTTTCGAATTGCTCGGGAACAACAATGTTGTAAGTTCATATAAACTGTTAAAGTTAATATTAACGACTCGCTATAAATCAACAAACGACAGCGAACTTATATCTAAAATGGACACTTGTAGAGTTTTGCTATTAGTTGCATTTGTGTTAGCTGCAAGCCAATTTGTTCTCACTATATTAATGATTGGCGGATACGTTAAATAAGGGAAATTGGAGGCTGTTGATATTCAATTTTTAACTCACCGCAGTCGGTTGCCTGAAGGTTTGGCTTCTTTGGGAGCAACCTAAGCGAATCAAACGAAAGCCAGCGGGAGCTGGTTTTCTTTTATCTGGCGTTTAGGTGTTGGGTCCTGATATCTTGGCACCAAATCATAAATATCTGTCAAGAATTTCAGATGACCCCAATTCAAAATTGACTTTTTTATCTTCATTTTTACTTGTGGCAAACAAACCTTAGTTGCACCAACAGATGCCACAAGGGGGCATTATGCACTAGAGGTGACCATATCAATTTTTGATGATGTGTCTAATAACTTTAAAGCTTACACAGGGCATGAGCAAGTGTCGCTGGGTGGCGTCAAGCGCATCATTCATATGAATGGTCGGATCTACGATGCAGACACGGGCCGGTTTATGCAGGCGGATCCGTTTGTGCAAGCGCCGAGTAATTTGCAGAACTATAACCGATATAGTTATGTGCTGAATAATCCGTTGAGTTATACCGAACCATCAGGTTTCTTTTTCAAAAAACTCAAAAAGTTGGTTAAGAAATACTGGAAGCCGATAGTCGCAATAGTTGCAACTGCCGTTACTTACGGTGCAGCATCTGGCTGGGTAGCTGGTTGGGGAACTGCGGGCACATTTGGGACTGCTGCAACCGCGACATCTGCGGCTACTTTGACGGCTACGGGAGCTGTGGCTACTGGTGCTATTGCTGGTGCAGTTGGAGGCGCTATAGGTGGAGCACTAGTAACAGGAAGCTTGAAAGGAGCACTGAGAGGGGCTTTTACAGGTGCAATTGCAGGCGCTGCTGGTGGTTATGCTAATTTTGGTAGTGTTAGTGGCTGGGGAGATGCTGCACAAAGAGTCGCAGTTTCAGCGCTTGGTGGATGTGGCGCAGGCAAAGCAGCAGGTGGATCTTGTAGTAAAGGCGCTAAAATGGCTGCAATGGCTCAAGCTTTAACTATGAGTGCTGAAGCTATTTACAAAAGTGTCAGTAGCAAATATAACAAAACGGGCGAGGTTCATCTTAAGCAAGAAGGAATCAGTGATGTAGGTAAACAAGTCAAGAAAAACCTTGATGAACATTACTGGGGGATGTCAGACCAAGCTGGAGTAATGAAGGATATTGCTAAAGGGCCATATATGGACTCTTTTGCTGAGTTTCATGATGGGCTTCATGATATGTTTACTAATGTATTAGGTAAGGGAGATATTGTTACCAATAATGGAGTCGGATTAATTGTGACAATGCCTCACTCTTATAGATTGACGCTTTTAGCAGCGGCAAGACCGTACAATTATACTTATGCTACTTATGAACTAATGGATGATAAGTATGGAAACTAAAATTATTAAAAGTTTTGTTAAAACTATCTATATTCTACTATCACTTGGCTTAGCAGGTTGTGTTATTGGTCATCAGGATTATAAAAGGTATTTAGATATGGATATTGGTAAAAATATAAAAGAACATCCCCCTTTTGACTCTGATAATGCTGGGAAATTAATAAGATCTGATTATTTGTTAGGCGGAGAAGGCTTAACTCATATCACTGAGATGGATAATGGTACGTTAAGATATCATTATAGTGCTCATGAGGTATTGTCTAATTATAGTATTCAAGATTATATAGGAAAGTGTCTTATTTATTATGATGTTGATCCAAAGAGCAATATTATTTTAGCTTGGGGTTTTGATAAAGGTGGAAACCCTTTGAGCTGTAGAACATGGTCTTAAGGGTCAGCAACTAGAGGGATCAAATCCTTGATATCGACTTTCTACTAATATGAGGTTTAATCAAGTTTACATTTTTTGGGAGCAACCCAAAAGGCGCAGCCAACAAGCAAACGAAAGCCAGCGGGAGCTGGTTTTCTTTTATCTGAAGTACAAAAGACACCCAACCCAAAGTTCCAGCATTTGCTGGGTTTTTTCTGTTTCTGGCCTAAGAATAAAACCCGAATTCAAGTTCCAAGTGCACC
>NZ_AUXS01000081.1 GCF_001625565.1 Pseudoalteromonas luteoviolacea NCIMB 1944 | reverse complement strand
CGGATCCGAGTGGGTATTTGTGGGATAAAATCACGAAGCCATTTAAACAGGCCGGGCGAGGTCTTATAAGAGCTGCTACGCGTGTGTTTGGGCCTGAGCTGGTCAATATTGCGGGTAATGTATTGTCTGTATTTTGTGGACCAGCAGTAGGTGCTTGTGCTGCTGCTTGGAACTATGAGTTTACTCGTGCAATGGGGGGGAGTTCATCTCAAGCACTCAGAGCAGGAGTAATCGGAGGCTTAACGGCTCAAGCATTTTATGGGGTTGGGCAGCAATTTAATAAATTAGGTGCGAATAATCTAAAACAGTTTGGTAGTGTAGAAGGGGCAAAGGCTGCAGGGCTCATCGAGTTTGGTGGCAATATGTTAACCGGTGGACAAGTAGCTGGACAAATTGGCGCGCACGCAGTAATTGGAGGTATTTCGGCAGAGCTGAGCGGCGGTAAATTTGGCCATGGCTTTGTAAGCGCGGGTGTTACTAAAGGTGTTGGAGGTGTGTTTTTACCCGGTGGTGGAGACTTAAAGCTGAGCCAAATTGTAAAAGGCACGGTTATTTCAGCGATAATTGGTGGTACAGTATCGGAGCTTACAGGTGGAAAATTTGCCAATGGTGCTCGTACTGGGGCAATGCAGTATGTGTTGAATCAGACGGCTGAGTCGATTAGGGAGATTTATAATGCTTTTGGTGTTGGAAATCAAAACCCCTCTAGGGAAAAGATTGAAAAAAAACTTAGAGCTCTGTCGGTAGAATACGACGTTCCAGAACGAGCACTTGTTGCTATGGTATCGGCAGAATCAGATTTTAGACAATTCGAAAGTGATGGCACACCGCTAATTACGCCAGATCCAAATTCTAGCGCTGCTGGTCTTGGACAAGTTACACGGTATACAGCTGGTCTTTATGGAGAGAGTTACGATAGACTGCTTCATTATTGGGAATATAACCTAGAGGTTTCCGTTAAGGTTTTTGCCGCTGGATATCATCACTCTTGGAATCGTTCAGGCGATTTGAGGTTAAGAGCTGCTAGAGCATATGGTATCTATCATGATGGCTATTTTCCAAAGGGGATGCCATCTTACAATTCAAATAGAGGTTATCAGAACTCCTCATGGGAAACGCGTTTTTTATCGAGGTATGATTAATGAAAGTAATACTAGTTTTATTTTTATCATTTTTTTCAATAACTGCTTGTGCCAACTCCTTAAGGCTATCTCCAATAGATAATTATAGAGTTAAACACGGGTTGAGTAGCTTCGAAGGAGGAGGGTTTCTTAATTCTTATTACTTACCTGACAAGAAGTTTAAAATAAAAAAGGTTTATTATCGGAGCGGAAAGTTTACTGAAAGTAAAGTTGATCTATCTCATTTGGATACCAAAGCCATAAGAAGCAAACATGTTGCAGCTATGAATGGCATTTTAGAAAATGTATTGAATTTCAAGGAAAGTGTGAAGTTGGGTGGTGATTATGCTTTATGGAGAAGTCTTCATAATGGTAACTACAAAATATCATTAAATTTCAACTTTGGCATGATTTCATCATTGCTCATTATTAATAATGAAAGCTATGAGTTCGAAGGAGGGGTTGTAGACAATATTTATGAGTTTGAGGATGATACCATTGTTATTTCCTTATTATATTGTGGCGCTACATCTTGCTCTTCAGAATTAAAGTCGTTTAAAAAGTAATATAGATGACTGTATGCATACTTCATTTATTTCAATTCATAAATATAGGAAACAATAAATAAAAAACACCCATTCAAAAGCCCCAGCATTAGCTGGAAGCAATACATGTGACACCCACTCAAATTTGGGAAGACAAAATTTGAGGTGACATCCATTCAAAATTGGCGCTCAGTGAGCGCCTTTTTTCTGTACAATCACGCCAGCGCGGTGTGCAGTGGAAAGCCGAATTCAACATGCAAGTGCACCAAGTATAAAAACAAGATAGAAATAAGGCACTTCTCAGCTTCTGCTAATGTAAATGTGCGACCACTTACATTTTAGGAGTTAAGAAATGCCTTATGAACATCTTAACAGCTTTGAACGAAAAGCAATCTATTATCGCTACAATAGCGGTGAAAGTTACCGTTCGATCGGCCGTTTACTTAATCGACATCACACCACCATCATGCGTGAAGTAAAGAGGAATAAACCACCATACTATACTTACTTCGATGAATCTGCAGAAGACTTAGCTGTCGAACGGAGAAAGAAGCCAAGGCATACAAAAAAGCGTTCAAATAAAGCGCTTTATAATCATGTTGTGCATAAATTATATGAAGGATGGTCTCCGGATGCGATTGCTGGAAGACTCAAAAAAAATCACCCTAATGACAAAGAAAAACGAGTGAGCCATGAGACTATTTATCAATGGGTTATTAAGGACTATCAAGCAGGTGGTGAGCTATATAAAGCGCTACCAAAACGTCACAAGAAGAGAAAAAAGCAACGTAAATACGGCGACTTACGCGGCAAAATAAAAGACAGGGTTAGTATCCATGAGCGGCCTGTGATTGTAGAGGAACGGACTCGTATTGGCGACTGGGAGGGTGATCTTGTTGAAGGAAAAAAAGGGTCTGGATATATAGTTACTCACGT
>NZ_AUXS01000079.1 GCF_001625565.1 Pseudoalteromonas luteoviolacea NCIMB 1944 | reverse complement strand
GGTGATGGTCATGATGTTATCTACGAAATTGGCACTACCAGCACAACAGACCAACTCATGTTGGGTGAGGGTATTTCGAAAGAGCAAGTTAAAATTTTACGTGTTGATGATGACATAGCACTGCAAATATTAGATACCGCAGGCAGTGTTGTAGGCTCAATTACGCTTGCTGGAGCATTTAGTGATAAGAGCGATATTGTCGATAAAGTTGTGTTCAGTGATGGTACCTTCCTAAGTGCTGAAGAGGTGTTTGAATTAGCAAGAAGCCAGTTTGGCACATCAGGCAATGATACGTTAAACGGTTCGAACCAAAGTGACAAAATTTATGGCTTAGATGGAGATGACCATATAGACGGCGTTGGTGGTAATGACTACTTAGATGGTGGAAAAGGCAACGATACATTGGTTGTAGGGCAAAGCAGGTATACAGAAAATATACTTGTTGGCGGTCAAGGCGACGACATTCTCAAAGGGGATGTTAGTTCAGAAACTTATGTCTATAACTTGGGTGAT
>NZ_AUXS01000078.1 GCF_001625565.1 Pseudoalteromonas luteoviolacea NCIMB 1944 | reverse complement strand
AACACCTTGTGCTTCTATGTATTCATTTCTGTGTTTAAGCCGACGGTAGTCATCAAATTGTTGGAACACCCTGCCAAATTCATCAAACGTTGTCAGTTGAACAACACACTGGCTGCTATCAACAGATGCAAGATCAGAAGATATTCGCACGTCTTTACTTGAGGGTTCATACGAGACATTAGCGATGTTTTTACAGTCAAGCGCCGTGCTATCAAAGTCGGTTACTGAGGCAACATTGCG
>NZ_AUXS01000077.1 GCF_001625565.1 Pseudoalteromonas luteoviolacea NCIMB 1944 | reverse complement strand
AACATAGTCAGTTGTACCTTGCGTGATGGTGTAGCCCGATGAGTTAGAAGCGCGAAGGCCGGTAAAGTTAAACGTGCCATTTGCATCTGTTGTGGTGCGCAGATTCACCGCTTCACCGTAAAGATCCTGACCTGACAGCTGGATCTCAATCCCCGCAAGGACAAAGTCATTCCCGTTGTTAGCACCATCTTGGTTGATATCGACAAATACGCGACCTGATATTGATTTGTCGCCAGTGCTTAGTTGCTCAGTGAAGATAAGCTCAGGCGCTGCTTGCTCGCCCAGTACTAGTTTGATCTCACTGTTTGAGCCAAACTGATCTGCTGTTAAACCTAAGTAATCTTGCCCTTCAACATAATCTGTTGCGCCTTGCGTGATGGTGTAGCCTGCTGAGTTCGAAGCGCGAAGTCCTGTAAAGTTAAACGTGCCATTTGCATCCGTTGTGGTGCGCAGATTCACCGCTTCACCGTAAAGATCCTCACCT
>NZ_AUXS01000076.1 GCF_001625565.1 Pseudoalteromonas luteoviolacea NCIMB 1944 | reverse complement strand
ATAGACATAGGTTTCTGAACTGACATACCCTTTGAGAATGTCGTCGCCTTGACCGCCAACAAGTGTATTTTCTGTATACCTGCTTTGCCCTACAACCAATGTATCGTTGCCTTTTCCACCATCTAAGTAGTCATTACCACCAACGCCGTCTATATGGTCATCTCCATCTAAGCCATAAATTTTGTCACTTTGGTTCGAACCGTTTAACGTATCATTGCCTGATGTGCCAAACTGGCTTCTTGCTAATTCAAACACCTCTTCAGCACTTAGGAAGGTACCATCACTGAACAC
>NZ_AUXS01000075.1 GCF_001625565.1 Pseudoalteromonas luteoviolacea NCIMB 1944 | reverse complement strand
CCGTTTAACTTTGACCTTCACTTTGGTTTGCGTTTTCTCTTGCAGCCCGCCGTGTCAGTGGATGCGCATTATAGGGAGATCCAAATTTGGATCAAGTGTTTTTTATAAAAAATGTAATTTAATAGATAAATATCAAAAAGAAAGTGGAAAGGTTAAAGAGATATTGATGTTATGCAGTAGGTTCTTTGAACGCAGACAAAGAGTTACTACTTTAATCTACGCTCTACTAAGTAATGGTTTAAAAAAGCTTTTGATATCAAAACTGACTAATGGCCAATTGCCACATCATAGAAATAATGTTTACGCTTTAATTTCAGATCACCGTTTGTAACTATTTCCATTGCTCCTTCACGGTCTAGGGTAACATTAAAGTCGGTTATGCCTCTTTTAACATTTAATTGCATTTCAAGTTCAGCTTCTGACCAAGAATTTCCAAATCCAACTCGTAGGTCATCGAAACAATCAACTTCTTCAGATAATCTATATGCAGAGCCCGGAAAAATCTGCGTAAGGGTCAATGCAAGTATCTGGTTTTCTTGGCATAAGAACGCAAACATTGGTGTATCTGTTTTATTAATAAATGTAACGGTTACCTTAGCAGACATAGCGTTTCCCTCAAACTGGATAATCTATGTGCAACTATAGGGATATTAGGATTAAATGCAATTACGGGGCATTACAGCATGCGTGTAACAAGTGTTTTTATAGTTTTAACGGATATCATTTTCAGTTTATAGAAGTACGTTTTATACAATGTACCTAGCAATCCGATATTTAGTTCTAAATTACTTTAATGGCAAGTTTCCATATCGTACTTAATTAAATAATCATGCGTAGCTAGCATATACTACCAATGCTATTGTTAAATACATTAATTAAATAAAGTATACAATTTCGTCGATTAATGTAAGTTTTTTAGAAAAGCAGTGTTACTCTAGCGCCACATCAATCCTATCAACCTTAAATCAACCGCGAACATTTAAGCCTGATCTTTCGATTTGCGAGGAAAATAATGTCCACAACCGTATTAGACACTTCATCAAAGGACACGAGCGTCATATTTGCCCTGATAACAGCGATGCTGATATGGGGTTCGAGCTGGATATCGGGCAAAATTATTGCAGATATGGCTCCTGCAAAAGTCACTGTTTTTTATCGTATTGCACTTGCCACACTCAGTATGCTGCCCATTCTTTTGTTTGTAAGAAAAGCCAAGTTACAAAAATTATTTTGCTCTAAAAAAGCCATCTTGTGGTCATTACCAGCAGGCACCCTAATGGCGATGTATAACCAGTTTTTCTTCCTCGGCTTGCTCGACGGATTACCTGGTAAAGGCGGCATGCTAGTTACAACTACCAATCCAATATTTACGATTATTCTTAGCACTATGATTTTACGTATTGCTTTATCTACTAAGCAGGTGTTGGGATGTATGTTAGGCTTAGTTGGTGGCTTATTCATGATTGAAGTGTGGCACTTCGATACCGCACAAATACTGGCATCCGGTAATGCTTACTTTTTACTTGCATCATTAACTTGGGCCTTCTTAACGCTTATCAGCAAGCAAGGTACAAAATTTTGCGATTTTCTTACCTTCAGCACGTTAATGTATTTTTGGGCAACTCTGTTAAGTTATATTTTTGCTTATGATCTGTCACCGATACAAAATATCACGAGTTACTCTGCCACCTATTGGTATCATATGTTTTACCTGTCGATTATTGTTGTCAGTATTGCCACCAGCATTTTCTTTTTGGCAACACAGCAACTTGGCCCAAGCCGATCAAGTTCATTTATTTTTATCGTACCAGTAACAGCTATGGGTATGTCCATTTGGTATTTTAACGAGTCACTCAGTTTAACAATGTTTCTTGGTGGGGCCTTCGCACTATGTGCAGTCTATCTTCTTAACCAGCCAGTAAAGACAGAGCCAAATACAATAACTAAATAGTTACTTTTCGGGTGATGATATCTTTAAACATCACCCAATCAGCTAACAAGCTATAAAATGGGTAAGTAAAAGTTGCGGGCCTATTACCTTCGAAAAAAAAGTGCCCAAACCACGCAAAGCCATAACCAAAAAGAGGGAGAAGTATCAGCAACGCCCATAGCTGCAAGATGATGCTCACAAATAGTGTAACAAGCACTAGAGCTGAGCCGATAAAGTGCATTCGTCGACAGTTTTTATTGCTATGCTCCGTCAGGTAGAATTGATAAAACTCGTTAAAACTCGCAAATTGCCGTACCATTTTAATACACTCCAAATATTAGGCCCTTGAAAGAGCCTAATATATGATTGCATGCTAATTCAATTCAGATTTATCACACCCTCTTTTCGGTGTAAATACAGGATAAAAGCTTGGCAGCACAAATAAAGTCAACAATGTCGAGCTAACTAAACCGCCAACCACTACTATCGCAATGGGTTTTTGCAGCTCCGCTCCAACACCTTGCGACAATATCATAGGTATCAAACCCAATGCAGATGTCGTTGCAGTCATAAGTACCGGTCGTAATCTAGATGTTGCTCCATCTAAAACAGCCAACAGCTGCTTCTGACTATTGCACCTCGCATTGATGCTTTCGATCATCACCACGCCATTTAAAATCGCAACCCCAAATAACGTAATAAAGCCAACAGAGCTGGCAACTGATAAATATAAACCAGAAAAATAGAGCGCAATAATTCCCCCGGCAATCGCTAGTGGAATATTAAGTAAGATAAGGACAACTTGCCTCACAGAATTAAATGCTAGGAACAACATCAATGCAATAAGCAATATCGACAAGGGAACTATCACTTGCAAACGGTGCTGCGCACGTTGTTGACTTTCAAATTGTCCTCCTATCGACACGGTATACCCTGCAGGCAGATCGACTTTTGATGCAATTTGCTGTCGAACATTGGCCACAACACTCCCCATATCCTGCCCTTGCACATTCGCTTGTATGACTACACGCCGTTGCACATCATCACGTCTAATTTGTACTGCGCCAGAACTCAGCTCAATATTTGCTACATCACCCAACCTGATCCATTCTCCCTGCGGAGACAGTAAGGTCATCTCGGCAATGGCCTGTGCATTTTTACGAAATTGTGATTCCAACCGTATATAAATATCGTAACGCTCGTTACCATTGACGATCTGGCCGCCCCTCTTCCCTCCAACACCATCATTGATAATTGACATCACATCTGAAACTGACAGACCATATCTTGATAAAGCCTGCCTTTTAGGGGTTATCAATAACTGCGCTTCACCGGTAATTTGTTCCATGGCCACATCAGTAGTCCCCTCCACTTGACTGATTGCTCGTTCGAGTTCAGCTCCTTTTGCAGCCAAAACCTCAAGGTCAGGGCCAAATAGCTTAATTGCCAGCTGTGCTTTAACACCAGAAAGTAATTCATCAACGCGCGTTGCAATTGGTTGTGAGAAATTAAGTAATACCCCAGGGAACACTTCGAGCTTCTCTTTCATCAGAGCCTGTAATTCTGTGCGACTATGAGCACTTTGCCACTGCTCAATTGGCTTTAACCCAATATAAATTTCTATATTATTAACTGGCTCCGGATCCCCACCAATTTCCGCACGCCCTATCCTGCTCAGCGCGTAAGTGACTTCAGGAAATGCCAATAACCTTTCTTCTATTTTGGGCGCCACGCTCAGCGCAGTATCTAAACTAGCAGATGAGGCCAGCGTCACACGTAAATTTATGGTCCCTTCTTCTAGTTCCGGCATAAACTCAGTACCTATCTTTGATGCTAGAAAAGCACTGAGGCCGATTAAAACAATCAAGGCCGCTAACAATACTCGCTTGCTGGACATAACTCCTAACAAACTTGCTCGATAAACTGTCTCTAAACGTGTAAATAATTGATGGGTTCGGGGCTTAAAATTTAGCCGATAAGAAATGCAAGCCAATGCAGGAACAATCATTAAAGCCACTATGATCGCAAAAACAATCGCGAGCATAATGCTCGTGGCCATAGGTTCAAACATTTTAGCTTCAACTCCTTCGAAACTAAATAGAGGCAAAAACACAATTAAAATGACCAAAGACGCAAAAAAGATTGAACGTGCAACTTCCTGAGCAGCATTACTTACCAAGGTAGTTATACTCTCTTGGTTTTCCTTCGCTTTGCCTGCTCGTATATTAAGCTTTCGCACAATATTTTCGATCATGACAACAGATCCATCTACCAACATACCGATTGCAATGGCAACGCCGCCCAGTGACATTAAATTGGCTGACACTCCCATCCAAGTCATGGTCATCATCGCCAACCCAATAGACAATGGGATAGAGATAAGAACCAATAGTGTTGCTCTTATATTCAATAAAAATAGCGACAATATAAATGTGATGAAAACAAACGCTAACCCAAGTGCTTTGACGACAGTTGTTACGGCTTGCTCTACTAAATCAGCTTGATCGTAAAACGGAATTAGTTTTACCCCCTTGGGCAGCGCTTGCTGTATGTAATCAAGCCTTTGGTGGATCGCGTCTATCGTATCTTTGCTGTTTGCACCACTTCGTTTAAGTACGATGCCAGAGACCACTTCCCCCATAGCACGCATATCTCCAGAGCTATCACGGCGTGTCATGGTAACAGCACCTTGACGTATCTCTGTACCAAACCCAACACTTGCTACATCGGCAATTGTAATCACTGTACCATCGACTACCTTAACGGGTACCTGCGCAATCTGTGCAATACCTTGCTCTCCACTGGCATACCAACCTGCGCCCCTGATCACTAACTGCTCCTGCCCTCGGTTTATATACCAGCCACCCGCATTCACATTGTTTTCATCCAACGCAGTGTTTACATCTGACTGACTCAGCTGATATGCCAATAACTTTTTGGGATTTAAATTGACTTGATACTGTCGAACTTCACCACCAAATGACAGTACATCCGTTACACCATCAACTGGCATCAGTAACAATTTTACAAGCCAATCATTGAGACTTCTCAATGCCATTTTGTCAAAGCCAGCCCCCTCTTCTGAAACTAGGAGATACTGAAATACTTGTCCTAAACCAGAAGTATTTGGCCCCATCTTTGGTGTGCCAGCCCCTGTAGGGATCAATTCTTTGGCATCTTGCAGACGTTCAAATACTAATTGTCTGGCGAAATAAATATCCACGCGTTCTTTGAACACAACAGTAACCCCAGACAGCCCTGTTTTAGAGATAGATCTCACCTCTTCTACATCTGGCAATGCATACATCACGGCCTCTATCGGAAAGGTGATCAATTGCTCAACTTCTTGCGCGGCAAGCCCTGGGGCTTCTGTATTGACAACAACCTGTGTGCTAGTTACGTCAGGAAAGGCATCTAAGTTTATTTTCTGAACTGAAAAAATACTCGCAACCATGAGTATGATAACCGCAATAAGGACTAGATATCGGTTATTGACCGCCCATAAAATAGTATTATTTAGCATCATTTTTACCCTCAATGGTTATGCGGATCAAAGCCACTTTTAGCGAACTCTGAAGCAATAAAAAATGCGCCCTTAACTGCAATACGGCTACCACTTGGCAAGCCAAACACAATACGCTCTTCATTAATTTGAGAACCTAAACGTATTTCGGTTGGTAAAAACGACGCGTCGGGCTGTTCAACAAAAACAACCCAATTTTGCTCTTCATTGCGCATTACAGCCGATTCAGGCACTAACATTGCTTTTTGCGCAGAGGGAACAAGAAAGTTCACATCGACAAACATGCCTGCATGCAATACATCGTCTTTATTTTCGACTGAAAGCCGAATGATTTTAGTCCGTGTTTTGGTATCTATGGTGTGTGTTTGCTGGATCACTTTGGCAACGTATTCGTAGTTTTTGAAAGAAACTAAAGCAGTCGCTATAGTTTTTGGTTCAAGTTCCGCTTCAACAGACAACTTGGCCTCAACCCAAAGTGTGCTTTCATCCGCCAATAACATCAGTGCGCTTCCAGCAGAAATTCTTTGTCCCTGAGAAAACTCATCCTTCAACACAATGCCTGCTTGTTGCGCAACAAGCGAGTATTGTCCCAGCGTATCACTGGCTGAGGATTGTAGTGACTTTATTGCCAAGTCACTCAGTCCTAATGCAACAAGTTGTCCGTACGCCGCGCTGTATTTGGTTTTCACGGCAACTCGTTCACTCTCACTGATAGCATTACTCGCCAGTTTTTCTACTCGCTGCCAATCACTTTTTGCCAGCAGGTAGTTAGCCTGAGCTTGCGCCATGTCATGGCTAAACAAGGTAACTAACTTTTGCCCTTTTTTAACTTTTTCACCCAATATTACATGACGGCTCACCACCACTGACTCTGTTCTTGGAGACACTATGTAGCTGGTATAGCCATTCGCTTTTACTTCTGCTGGTGCGTAATAACTCTGGTGAAACTCTTTTGGGTAAATATCAGCTACTTCAATGCCAGCCAAAAGACGCTGTGCTTTAGTTAGAGCAACAGTGTTTATTTCATCTTCCAACCTAGTGCCATGTTTATGCGTTTCTTCATGTTGATGATCATTCGTAGCATCACCATGACTATCCACTTGTGCCGAGTGACCATGCTCCGACGACGCGGCTAATATACTTTGGCTGTGTATACCAAAAAGGAAAAGCATGAGTTGCAAGTATCGTTTTGTCTTAATATTCATTAATAAAACCTCCATTTGCCAACCTCAGGCTAAGTTACATAATTCATGAGCCCGGGTGGCAAAGTCATGCACAAAATAACACCACCTCCATTGACATATGGAAGTGTTGTCGGCATGACAAAACCACGTGAATAAACATTCACGTATTTCTTTACTTAGTCTTTGCTGCCAGATCTGACTTGGGGTATAGCTCTCACTAAGCGTTTAATTTATACGCTCGCCGTATTTATGCTGTAGGCAACGCTCGACGAGCTAAAAGTTAAAAGCTTATGATAAAATGGGAGGTTTATATTTTGACTCGACTCTTTTACGTATCTGCGCGTCAGGGACTGTAAAAGTACTTAAAGTAGTTTTTAAAATGGTATTTGTCGAAGGTTGAACAGTTACCCAAGAAGTGTGACTTCCTGAACAGTGACCGCAATGGTGGCAATCTTGAATGGCGTGTCCATGCTCATCTAGTTCAACCACAGTGGTTACACGTTCATCATGCTGATGAAGGTGGGTGGTTTGCAAATGCTGTGCGTCAACTAAATGGAGATCTGACAACGAAGCAACCGAAGATACTGACTGCAAAGCAATCACTATCATAAGCATAACGTTGACAATTATTCTGACACTCAAGGTAGCACCTTAGCATTATAAATGAGCTGATAATATAATTAGTGCAAGTCATAATGTCAATTTTAGAATTTGAAAAAAACCCTGTAAACCATTGTTATGTAATAACATTAACAACAATCCGTTGCCAAATTTAAAACAGTGCTAACGCTTTATCATGGTTCAATTAATGTTCTTCATACCATACCAACTCGTTGTAGGGATTAGCTTTTAAACTGTTTAAGCGGCTTTGCATTGAGCCCACGTGCACTTCCAATTTATGACCATCAGGGTCAAGAATGTAAAGAGACTCACCTTCACTTCTATTTTGCTGCCAGTGTTGTAATTCCAGACGTTCAACCTTTTGCCGATATTCGATGAAATTCTCTGGCTCAATGTTCAATGCAAAATGTGTATAGTCTTCTTGTGCGTTTAATTTACTACTGGGCTGTTCACAAATACTAAGACACAGCCACAATTCCCCAAAAGATAAATATGCGCCACTTTGCCAACGTACATGTGCAATCGCCCCCAAGTTTTGATAAAACTCTATGGAACGCATCAAATTGCTCACTGACAGCGTAATATGATTAATGCCCGTGATCATCTCACCCCTTATAACTCTTTGCTCATAACCAATACCTGATAGCCTTTTGATTCGGTCTCAAATAGAGGCTTAAACCCCAGCTCACAATACAAACCTCCTTGCAAATGCTCGGTTTGCAAATAAAGCGTCTCGATGTTCGCCATTTTAGCTTTATCCAAAAGATAACTAACCAATGCAGTGGCCAATTGCTTGCCTCTCGCTTCGGGGGCAACATATACCCCACCTAACCAATGTTCGTATTGCGGATACGCTTCCATTTCTCGAAGCTTTAGTTCAGCAGCTGCAACCAGCTCATCATTTTTAAGTGCAATGATACTTAGGGGTAACTCGCTTTTATTTAAAGACTTTTCTAGCTTTTCAGTTAATTCAGATAAGGAATAGCGGCCACTGTGCTCACACCATTCTTTATAGTACCAAGCAGCCACAGTCGGTAAATACTCTGGTTTATCTGCTAAATAGTAAAATGCCAAATCCTTGTTCATATTGACGCCTTTTTATTTTTTACTCTAGCCACTTATACATTATGTAACTGTCAACCAAACCTAAGTGGCGGTGTCGATAAGCTTTGGGGATAGTTCCAATGATCTCGTAACCTAGCTTTTTCCAAAGTGCGACAGCAATTTGATTGCTTGACACCACAGAATTAAACTGCATGGCTCGAAACCCCAGTAATCGTGCCTGTTGTTGTGAATGTTCACATAACTTTCTTGCCACTCCCTTCCCACGCGCCTGCGGCGAGACCATATAGCCGCAATTACAGATGTGGTCACTCGGACCCATCGCATTTGCTTTGAGGTAGTAGCTCCCAATCACTTGTCCATTGTCTTCGTAGATAAAAGCTTTGAGCGGTTCTTCGCACCAAATCTGATATGCAAGGTCTTCATCCATTTTAGGGTCAAAGGCATAGGTTTCTTGCTGTAATATAACATCTTTAAATACTGGCCAGAATTCTCTAAAGTCTTGTTTTGTCATCGCTCTTATCAATTGAATACTCCTTAGCGGTTAGACAGCTTTACACCGTCATCTCAAGTTTCAGACAGAATAATAATGTCCATAAACTCGATACAATCGCAAGGGATAAATCAATAAATAATATTTAGCAAGAGGAGGTAAGTGCACAGCCAATTTTGCCGAAGAAGGCTGTGCACATTGAAGTTAAGCTTGATTTGTTTTGTGCTGCTGCAACCATCTATCTAGACAATTTGCAAATTGTTGCTTTTCGCTTTGGCTCAATGGTGGTGGTCCCCCAGTTTGCACGCCACTACTTCTTAGAGTATCCATGAAGTCACGCATATTTAAGCGAGCACGAATATTTTCTGTGGTATACATTTCCCCTCGAGTGCTTAGCGCCAGTCCACCTTTTTCAATAACTTCTGCTGCCAGAGGAATATCACTGGTTATCACCAAATCACCCGCAGACATGCGTTTTACAATTTCATTGTCAGCCACATCAAAACCCGCACTCACTTGCAGTTTACAAATATACGGAGAAGGGGGTGTCTTTAAATACTGATTGGCAACCAAGGTCACAGTAACCTGTGTCCGTACAGCGGCACGAAACAAAATTTCTCTAATTACGACAGGACAGGCATCTGCATCAACCCATATGGCCATAAACTCTTCCTCAAACACAGGTGTTTTCATTAAACTAAAATGATACGTGCTTTTTAATCGACTGAAAACACCTAGCTATGTCAAAGAGTGAACTTTGAAAGTAGTACTTCTTGTTCGTGAGATTGTTGCGCAAGCTCTTGGCTCGCTTCATATTGCTGGCTCGAGAAACTATCTACTTCTACACTGATATCATTAATATTGGCGGTATTTTTATTGATCTCTTCAATGACCACACTTTGTTCTTCAATGGCCGTTGCAATTTGAATATTACGATCCATGATATCTTTCACCGATTCGGAAATCTCGTTCAGCATTTGTGTCGCATGCTCTGTTTGTTCAACACATAGTAACGTTTTGTCCCGACTTGCTCCCATCGCGTTTTGCACTTGGTTTGAAGATACCTGAATTTGCTCAATCATACTTTTGATTTCGGTTGTGGACTCTTGGGTTTTTGTCGCCAAAGACCTAACCTCATCTGCTACCACAGCAAATCCACGCCCCTGCTCACCCGCTCTCGCGGCCTCAATTGCTGCATTTAATGCAAGTAAATTGGTCTGCTCTGCAATCCCATTGATCACCGATAGGATGTTCTCGATGCTATGGCTATATTCGGCTAGCTGCGTACTCATAGCGTGAGATTCATTAATCTCTTCAGACAGTGCCGATATTTCCTTTTTCGTTTCTAAGAAAACCTGCTGCCCATCGCGCGTTTTGTCATTTACTGTTGTAATAGAACTGGCTGCATTTTGCGCACTGCCTGCGATCTCGCTAGAAGTCGTACTCATTTCATGCATGGCGGTTGCCAAACTTTCCACTAAACCAACTTGCTCCTGCAAACGAGAACTAGACTGTGTCGCCAACTCTCTAGCCGCGTCACTACTTGATACCACAATGTCCGTACCATGTTTCACTTGCGATACAAGTTGATGTAATGAGCCTAAGAATATATTAAATTGCTGTGCCACCTTGCCGCACTCATCGTCATTTTTTATCGTCAAACGCTGCGTAAGGTCGCCACTGCCTGAAGCTATATTTGTTATCGCAGCCTCAAGCTCTTTTAATGGTTTCAACAAATGAATAGCCAATGTTCTAATCGTTAAAGAACCTAGCACAATGGCAATGATCGCAATAATAAATGTATTGACCGTCATTTGGTTTAACACTTGATAAACTTTATCTTTATCAAGCATCACCGCCAGATACCACACGTTTCCATATTGATGATCCAAAGGGTAGTAATACACAATATGCTCTTTCCCGCGAACCTCTACCTCAAGCACTGATTGCATTTTGGACAGAGACAAGTTTGGGGAGATATCCCGCAATGTTTTACCATTTAGTTCTGTTTGTTGATGCGAAATAATCTCGCCTTCTTTATCAACTAAAAATGCGAAACCAGTATTGTCAAAATCGACTGCATTGATACTGTTGGCAATTGTCGTCAAACTTAAATCACCGCCAATTACCCCTTTAAATTGCCCTTGATAGTTAACCGGTGACACCACTGAAAGTAGCAATTCGCCCGTCGCGGCATCAACGTAAGGGCTAGTAAACACTGTTTTACCTTGCTGTTTAGCCAGCGTGTACCAAGCACGCTGCCTAAAGTCGACACCAGGTGGGTTTTGACGGTTTGGATTATTTGATCTGAGTCCAGTTTCTGTTTCAACCGTACCAAATGCCAATAAAAATGAGCTACTAAAATAGGGAGTGTTCAATGCCTTTTGAAAATTTTCTACGCTAAAATCAACGTCTAACTGCGTTTTAACTAAATGTACTTGCGCAGCTTTTTGAGACAGCCAGTTATTAATACTTATTGCGAGCAGTTGCGTCGTATCCGCTACATAAGCTGCTGTTTTTTGCTTCATTGAATTGTTGATAAACCAGTATGTGGAGCCACTGAACACTAGGATAATAATAAACACCACCAGCGCAGAAGCGACTGAAAACTTGGTTCTAATCTTCATAGTTGTTCGCCAAAAAAAATCAGTCATCATCGAAAAGTGTTGTCTATAATTCGCTTTATCGCAACTAATTGGTTTAAACACTATGAAAACAGCGAGCGGCTCTCCTTTTGTTCTTATACTCCTTTGCTCTTCATTTGCTTACCCGGTTTTTGCAAATGATAACCGACCTGTCACAATGGAAGACATTAAAGCGCTAGAAGCCCAGCTCGCTGAGCTGAAACGACGATTTATAAACCAAAATCCCCAACCTAAAGATGTGGCGAAGACTGAGGCACCTGCGCCAAAGGTTAACAAAGAGGCCAAAACTCACACCCTTGATGTATATGCAACCATGCGCCCAACGTTTGGCCGAATTGAAGATAGAGGTGAAGACCAATACGATGTACGTGATGCCCTGTCTCATGCTGGCGTTAAGGCCACCCATAGGTTTAATGATGACTGGGCCGCAGAACTGCATGGCGAATGGAGTATTGATGTTCAAAATACCGGAGAGTTTGGCCGTTCACGCCGCGCTTACACCGCCCTTGTTACGCCTGTAGGGCGCTTTGGGATCGGTAAACAACGCCCTGCACAATACCTGTTTATTGCCGAGTATGTCGACATATTTAATCATGCAAATAGCCCCTTTGCGTACGATGTTGAAAGCCTCTTTTTTGTCGATAATCTAATTAGTTATCGCCTTGATACAGGTCCTATTACCCTTGTTGCCGTCGGCCAATTTGATGGTGACAACAATGACAATAACAATGACTTATTTAATGCGGGTGTCAGTTATAACAAAAACGGTTTGCACGCTGCGATTACCTATCAAATGAATGATGTATACGACCAACAAGTACGACTCGGTGAAAACTCTCTGTGGGCAGGCTCCTTGGCATATGAGTTTACCGATAGGTTTTATGCTGCAGTGTCTTATCAAGATAAAACCTATGAAAGAGAAAATGTTGCAGATAGAGATGGCTCAACGCTAGATTTGTCATTTGCCTACAAATTGAATAAGTACTATAAGCTTAAAACTGGCTACTTTGATTTTGACGATGGTTATAATAACGGCGATCCAAGCAATCAAAGCTATGACGGGTACAACGTAACTTTGGAGTGGCTACCCACCCCACCACTGCGCGTACACTTTGAATACCTAACTAAATCTTACACCAACAACCAAGATTTTGACTCGCTGTCTGTTGGTTTTAGGTATGACTTTAGAACCTCAATCAACTATTGAAATTGCTAGTGCCTTTACACTTTTACGCAATATGTAAAGGTACTTACACTCTCAAACGTGCCCTTTTGAAGCACAATACCATTGAATTTAGATTTTTAATCTCTATTCTATTGGTCACTCTTGTCCATTATTAGTAGTCAGCATGATCCAATACGATGCACCACAAACCGAAGAACAAGCAATAGAGATCCAGACATCCTTCGCCGACAAAGTCATTACCTCTGATAAATTGGCGCATATAGACACAATTGCTGGTGTCGATGTTGCTTATGATGAAGACAGTAACCAAGTTGTCGGTGCCGCTGTACTCTTAGATGCAAAAACGCTTAAAGTGATTGAATCCTGTAGTGTTGTAGAGTCGATAAGTTTTCCTTATATTCCAGGGCTTTTTTCTTTTCGAGAAATACCACCACTTCTCAGTGCTATCAACAGGCTTTCTGTATCGCCCGATTTAATTGTCTGCGATGGTCACGGCATAGCACACCCAAAGCGCTTTGGTATGGCGAGCCATTTAGGCGTTCTACTTGATATACCAACCATAGGGTGTGGTAAAACCAAATTAGTAGGTGAATATCAGATGCCAGATAGCCAAAAAGGCAGCTGCGCGGATCTAATAGATGCTCAAACATGTATTGGAAAAGTGTTGAGAACACAAGACGGTGTTAAGCCTGTATTTGTTTCAATTGGTCACAGGGTAAGCATAGATACAGCGATAGAATGGATAAATAAACTCACTCCCAAATATCGCCTCCCGGAAACCACACGACAAGCCGACCAGCTAGTTAACCGCTGCCTAAAAGATTTGCTTAGCTAAAGCATCAAAAAAGGCCATGATATCATCATGGCCTTAGCGTTTTTGATTATAGCTTTGAGTCTGTTTATTAGGGTTATTGCCAAACGGCGGTTACTCTCACCATAAGTAAATGCCAATAACCCATTGATATATAATTTGTTAGGAAAATCCTAACTTTAAATTAAGCCCACCAAGTTAATAACTTTCCAAGCTCTTCTCCTCTTTGTTTACTGCTTAACTTCGCTAGTTCCTCCAAGCCCTGCTTTCTTTTTACGAGTGGAAAAAGTATCAAAGTAAGCACAGTAAATATAAATAGAAAAATCATAGCTGAAATAACAGACAAATATATTTTCTTAAATAAGAGCTCATCTTTAAAAACAGTACTGCTTGCTGATAGCAGCAAAATAAATAGCCAGAGTTTCACCACGAAATATTTTATCATTGACCCCAAAACAATAGGGTTCAAGACATTAGATTTTAAGTAATTTACTACCATAACTCTCTGAGCCACTCATGAAGCTGATCTGCTACAGGAACAGGTGAAGCGGTATCAATAACATTTTTAACGGCAGTTGTTAACGGATCCTCTTCAGTCAGACCGCCTTTAATTGCACCTGCGTAGCCGGTTTGCGCGGCTCCTGTCACCCCCATGGAAATCCTAGCACCGACCGAATCAATCTTGCCAACACTGTTTGCGCCGGAAATCGCCGTCGCCAACATTTTGGCTCCATTAGCGCCGACCGCCCCTACTAAACCTTCTACTGCAACTTCCGTAAATTTAACTTCACCGTAAATTGCATCGGAGAAAGACATCTCTTGGCTTGCGAGGTTCTTTGCCACTTGCTGACCATAATTAATGGCCGCAGCGCCAAGTCCAGCTCCTACCCAAAGTGGTAGTTCACCATCTGGGTCAGTAAATTTATATGGATTGTTGTTTGCATAAGAAAAACGATTAAATCCTTGTACAATATTACCAATACCAAGATGCCCTGCAGCATCTACAGGATCATTAGAATAAAAGCGACCAATCACGGGATCATAGTAGCGAGCTTGTGCATAGTTGAGCCCCAAAGATTTATCGTACATATGACCTGTGTAGCCTACTTCATCCTCTTGCGAGTTCAAGGGTTCACCAAAAGGCATATGACGCTTCACTCCAGATTTAACTTTCGTGAGATCTACGCTGCCATATTTTGCCACCAGTAAATTATCAAAATAAACATAGTTAGTCCCAGCTCCATCTAACGAGCCTTTTTCACTAAAAACCAACCTACCGTGAGCATTGTAAAAACTAAAACTTTCTTTACCATTTGCAGTGGTTTTAACACGCTTTCCATGGCCGTCATATACAAAGCTAGTGCCGTTTGCAGTGATCATACGACCAGCCGCATCATAGGTCATATTATATGCGCCGTTATATAGAGTGTTGCCTCTCGAGTCATACCTAAAACTGCCATAGCGGCCGCTCACACCAGTTACCTTAGATAGGCGATTATTTGATGCATATGTGTAATTGAGATTTCGTCGACTACTCGAATAATGAGAAATATTACCTAAGTAGTCATAGTCTACGTCGATATTACCTAGTGCTGAGCCGCCTCGGGCATAAGTCAAGCGGCCTTCGCTGTCATAATTCATACCTGAGATAGTAAAACGACCATCTACATAGTCTTTAATCGACTGAATATTATGCTGATCGTTGTAGCCATATTGATAGCTAACAAGCGCTCGACTTCCCTGCTTATAACTCAAGCCTTTCGGTAAACCAATATCTGTGTGCAAAGACAAGTCGTACTTAACCCCGTTTGCATACTCAAATTGTCTGGGTATACCATTGGCGTGATAGTAGATATTCTTAATTACGGCCTGTTCCAGCTTACCTTGTTGGTCATATATATTGATTGACTTTGGCGAGCCTGTTCCACTTAGAGCGTACTTTACAACCGAACCATCTGGGTATACCAATGACTCTAGATAGCCAGATTTATTATACTCGTAGTCTAAAAATAGTGGCGTTTCACCCTCGATATAAAGTTGCTCATCTTCCGCTAAATGCATTGAATTGTAATTATATCGCTGTGTTACTGAGCCTTGACGAATAGATAGTGTATTGCCTGCAGCATCGCGCTCAAAGTGCACATCATGTGTTCCCGATGGGTAATCGATCAGCTTTAAGTTTCCGGCATTATCGTACTTGTACTGTGTCGCACCAGACGGCATAGCTGTCACACAACTCGTATTAGCAACACCTTTTTTAGACCATAGTTTTTTTACCCGTCACATCATATTTTAATAATTCGTTGCCAGTATCTGCTCGACGAATTAAACACAAAGTGCCATCAAAACTGCTGTATAATCTGCGTTCTATAAATGACTTACTACCATGAGACTTTTGAATATAATTAATACGTCCAGCGGCATCCTTGTCAATGTTTGTCGTTGACTCTTTAGTAACAACTTTTAGAAGCTCGTCATAGGAAGGCTTCCCAAACGGCTTATACCAGCGACTAACCTCAAGCTCCGTCCCACCATTCTCGGTAACTTTATTTCCTTGTTCATAAGCAAATAACCTTAGTCCTTCTTGGCGTGTTTTACTAAAATATAAGCGTCCGAGGTGGTCGTATTTAAATACATCTCCATCGTTCTCATTATTAGAGAAGCTAGGCAGGGAAGAGAAGATCTGTCTATTGTCTGAATCATATTTATAGGATTGATAAATATCTTTGGAGCCACCTAACATACTGGGGTCAGTTAGTTTCGTATGTACCAAACGGTCATATGTATCATAGTGCTCTTGCACTTTTAAGCTATAACCACCATTACATTTTTTCGTGTATGTATTCAAATCACAGTTATAAATGGTACGGCTGTTTGAGTTATTGTTCCACGCAATACTCATATCTTGCCAACTGCCATTTATTTGGTCTACTGGAAACTCAATACCTACTACCCTATTTTCACCATCATAGTAATATTTACTAGTATTGCCGTTAAAGTCCGTCGCTGACGTTATATTTCCCATTACATCAGCAGTGTAATGCTCATCAACCAAAGAAGTACTGTATGGCGCATAGCGACTAACTTTTTGAGCGATACCCGATTTATAATCACTTAGCTTTTCAATATATTGACGTCCAGTATAAGAGTTTGATGAATGGGTAACTTGCGTTAAATTGCCTTCATCGTTATAACTGTTAAACCGTTTGACCACGCGGCGATATTTATTTTCGTACGCAGGCAATAGCATGTTTGACCACCTCCCACCGTCTGATGAAAAGCGCCTAAATTCAATATAACTTAGGTTATGATAATTATATCCGTCTTCAGACACTTCATAGCTTTTATGCTGCTTCAAATGCCATTTTGCAATATCATGATTATACAATCGTTTAACATAGTGGGTCTTTTTATTATTCAATAAATACTCTTGCTTTTTTGATGTACCAAAGCTATCAAAATCTGAGTATTGTATTTTATAGATATCAGAGTTAGTTTCAGTTACCTCTTCTTTGATATGTGCCATTCGAGTTGTTTGCTCAAAATTTGCATTGCGATCGTAGTTGATTGAGCCTAGTTGATCTGAACTCCAATAATCAAATTTTTTGGTACTCAACAAGCGATTATTGGACTTTTTACGCGTCTCAATGGCGAATGTTCTATTTTGAAAGGGACTTTTGTTATCTCGGTTTATAAAGTACTTCTTATAGTAGTCTTCAGGTCCATCCACTCTAGTCCACTTAAAGTAGAGTTTATCAATATTACTAGGCGCTGAGCCTTCAAAAATATTCGAGTCATCTCTTGTATCTAATCCAGAAGCTTCGGAATAGGTGTAATTCCACACATAATTTTCAGTACCTCCATTTAAGTTAGCATTGATAATCTTCACTTCTTTTCTTTTAATACTCAGCCTAGAGGTGCAATGCGGGGTTCTACCTTCGATATTTCTAGGTGCATTGAATATAGAGTCTCCTCGCTCGCTCATAATAAATTTAGCAGACGATTTATTCGGATGCTGCACTGTCATTACAGTTTCAGGAGTTGCGTGGTAACACCCGATTGGTGGAATAGCCGATCCGCCACCTATGATTAAATCAGCAGCCTCCGCATCTATATAATCTGTTGTATAATGCCATGATCGGCCACTTGGGCGTATCAGCTCAATACTTAACGGGCTATTCCAGTTCTTTTGCTTATAACGAACAATTGTCCACTTACGCTTATCGCTCGGATTCTTTTGATTATACCCTTCAATGGTGAAAGCACCACTGTAACCACTGCGCTGATGCCCCCCCAAACCGGACTTTACTTCCAGCACACGCCCATCACTGGCAATGGTTTTGCCTTTTTCATATTTCACCCAGTTGCCAAACTTATCGACTATTTTCGATAACCTAAGCTCAACTCGATTTAAATATGCCGGGTAGTCATCTATATCATAAATGGCAGTTCCCCACTCATTTAAGGTCGTCGTATGTTCCACCTGATTAAAATAGTATTTATCGCCATTAGGTGCATGCGCAATAAACCCTTCTTTGCCACTTTCTGTGTAACAAGAGACTAACCAATTATCATTGGTAAAATATCGATAAGAAGATTTTGCTTCTGCCCAGCCGCCTTTATTCGCAATTAGTCTAGACTGTGTGCGACCTGGAACATAGAGTTCAAACGCCCCTGTCATTGAGTGAACGATTCGCTCTTTAGTTTCTGTTCTGTTCTTTACAATATCTTGTGAACAATACTTTCCGTTTTGCCATGATATTGGCATGGTCGTAAAGTCCTTACTGGACATGTAAGTGAAAGATATTCTAGCTACATCTCGGTACCAGCTTCGGTGGTAGGGATAATTGGTATCATATCTATATCGATAATCTACAGGTAAATCAAAGTTGCCGGGCAAGCTAATATCCGTATTGATAAATGACACTGTACCTGCACCCGTGTCAATTTTATCTGTGAACATATCGTGATTTAATTGCTCTACCTTTAAAACATTGCTTAAATCATTACCCGTCATAGCACTGGAGAATTGGCTAAGTCTAACCCCCTGTACTTCAAAAAGATCTTCAGTTGTAAGTGCACTTAACGTTGTTGCTGTAACAATAGAGCCCACAACTAAACTATAATTTATAAATTGCTTCACAGCGTACTCTCCGCAACTGGACTGCCTAATATATCTGGATGAACAAATATAATTGATTTTTTAAACGTTAAGCTTGAGCTGGCAAGGCCTGTATTTTTACAGGAAATATAGTTGCAAGCTGAGATGCGAACTTGATGATACCGCTTAAACTCATTGCCTAATATAAGCTCAGTACCTTCAACTATTTTTATGTCAATCCAATCACCTGATGTATTTTTTGCCTGTATTAAAAATTTACTCGCATGCTCTACATCATTCCAAGACACTTTAATACCGCTGCTTAACTGCTGTTTTTTTATACCTGTTGGCGCTTCAAAAACACCTTTTGGTATCAGGGGAATGACGGTAAAAACTTTACCTGAGTGTATGGGGATCCAAGTTGTTTTCGCATTTACAAATGGACTTAGAAAAAATATTAACAGTAGAAAAAACTTCAACCAATATTACTCCTTAAAATTAAAAAGCGAATAATAATGATTTTTTTCTACTCGTCAAAAAAGCGAAAACTCGTTAAAAAACAAATGCTATAAACAAATTAACAACACTATCAAAACAACTAATATGAATTATCAATTTCATCGAACCACAATTAAACAACTTGATTTTTACGCAGTTTAAAAATAGATAAATAGCGCATTTTAATGTAAATAAAAAATATAAATTAAGTGGTTTTTAAACAATAAAACTACTTTTTATTTTCTTTACGCCACGCAGCTGGCGTTTGACCTAGATGCTTTTTAAACTGGCGAATAAAATGTGTGGTGTCACTCCAGCCTAATGTTTCAGCCAACTGACTTACAGGTAAAGCGGTATGTAATAGCTGAGTACAGGCTTGGGCCAATCGTTTTTCAGTGATCCATTGTCCTACTGTATAGCCTGTTTCTCGCTTAAATAGGGTCGCAAGATATGGCGGGCTAACATGCACAGCTGTACTCACTTCATTTAACCCAATAGGTTGTAGAAAATTAGCTTGAATATAAGCCAGTGCGCTTTCAACCTTTGCATTATATTGGGTTTGGTTTGGTGCCAATGCGCCTGCCTGATTAAGCTCATTTAATAATAGAATGACAAAGCTGCGCTGGACTTCTAAAGTGAGCTTTCGTTGCTGTGCCACCATTAACTCATGAAATAACGTGACAATAAAATCACGTCTATTCTGCTGGGTTTTACGTGCCGGTAGTTCGCCCCTTTTGACACTTTCAAACGGCATCATTAAGTCACTTGATGTTAAATTTAAACAGTCAGGACAAAAACTCAGCCACAAAACCTGCAACCCACTCCCCTCTAGCAAGGAATGAGGGACACCAGGCGGTACAATATTAAACATGCCGGGTAAAACCTGAAAAGGAACACGATGAGCAACGGTCATTTCGCCTGCCACGATATATGTGAGCACACACTCTGCGTGTGAACCATGCTTTTGTTCAACAAGTGTATCTAAAAACGCCTCCCCAACTGAAAGTGCATGCATGTAACATCTCCCAATATCCTAAAACAAAGAATAAGCCGATTATCAATTAAAACTGTCAATTTTTAACGGCTATAAACCTAACTAATATAGTCAGCATATTAAAAAACGCAGATTGATAGGTGTATTATGATTGAATCTACAGAGACAATAAACTTTTCCACAGCCTTGCTTGGCCTCACATTACATATATTGATTTGGGAAAAGCTTCCTGACTGGGGCACTTGGTTTACTGCCCTAATCCACAAACTACCTAAACCATTAGCCTACCTCTATGAAGCTTGGCAATGTCCCTACTGTTTTGGGTTTTGGATCGCACTGTGTCTCCATGGCATCACACAGCAATTTACGCTACCAGGTTTACAAGTTATGCCGGGCGTTTTAGGTATTGCCGCAGTGCCAATTGCATGGTTTTTAGATGCCCTTGTTACCGCGCTATTCATTTATGTAGGTAGCTTGCTGTTAAAAGCACTTGCAGGTCCCGCACTATCGGGCCATCAGCAACTGATGGCATTTAAACAGTCACAAAAATGAAAAGCTGACTAACATTAACGAATATAGATTTAGTGGGCGGTCAAGGTTGGCTTGCCCATGGAGCGGTTTAATTATGACGCCTTTGTTTCAAACTTCGAGACTAGATTTCTATACCTGCAGCGCCTTACTGGAAACCCCCGAATGCGCTACGTCCATCGTAAAAATACTCACGCCTTCTGTGGTGTCATTTTTGCCACAAGATTGGCAATCTCCACCACAAGATTGCGACGCGCACCATTGGCTTAACGGCAAATTAAAAGAGGCTGAAATTTACATCGCAGTGCCTAAGTCATCGCCTCTCAATTCAACCTTCCATCCCATAGGACTCGCCATTGTACACAGCGAACAATACAGTGCTCATCTTGGTTATTTAGTTGCCGAGCAAGATTGGGGAAAGGGATATGGCACCGAATTGCTGTCGGGCGTAATGGGTTATTTAAGGCAAAACACACCAATTAAAACAGTGCACGCTGGTGTTGATCCTAATAATCTTGGTTCAATACGTGCCCTTGAAAAATGTCGATTTGAATTAGCACAAACGTCAGTAGCTGGAAGAAATGCCTTTTATATCCATCGTTTTTAAACCATGCATAAGACTTGTGACAAACGCTGCCATTTGGTACTTTCCCCCGCAATACCGTATGTTTAGGAATACTTTTGGACGCAATCAATCGCTCGCTTAATTTGACAGCTGATACACACGCCACGATAGAACGGCTCTACCAAAACTATTTGGCACTCGATGATGATTATAAAGCGCTAGTTCAGGTGCTCGCCGTGGTGTTTAAATCAGCTTCGACAATCAAGATTAAACAAATATTGAAGCGATTAGCAGAACAAGGATTCATCGCGCAAGGCAGACCAGCGTCAGCGCTAAGTTCAGAGTTGACAGCGGTACTTGAAAGCAAGCAGTTGGCACAGTGTGAGCAATTAAACTTACGCATTAATCCACTGGTTGCGAATCTTGTCACACAACATGTTCAGAAGCTCGGGCTATTATTACCAATTTTAAAGTGTGCAGAAGAATATATACCTGTACTCAATGCCTATGAATGGGAACGAGATCCAGAAGATGAAAACCGCCTGACACGTGACTTTTTGTTTTTAGGCCAAATACCCAAAGCAAAAAACCGTCTCGCATTTAACAAGAACCCACAAATGGTCAATGTTCACAACAACGCTGCGTTGGTGCATTTTGTGTTTTTCCCATTTCAGCTAGATACATTTCTCGAACTCCCTGAAGATATGCAATACCAAGCTTTTGCTGCTCTGCTATCTAATCAAAAACAGTTTGGTATGGACCCGAGTGTGACAATTGAGTTGTTAACACAGGCTCAAGTGCACAGCCCGAAAAATCGTGATCTACGTTTACTATTGTGTGAAAGTTTGTTGCTGATGAACAATACCGAGCAAGCGCAACTGCTCATAAAAGCAAATGACATAACGAGCTACGGCCAACAGCTTAAAGCCTGTTTTTTACTTTTAGACAATCAGTTGAAAGCGGCGTGCGAACAGTTTAATGCGGCATTACAAGCACAACAAAAATACTCTAAAAAGAAAGCGCCTTACCTTCATGGCTTTTTTGGCTGGTTGCACTTACTTGCTTTGATGGCATCTGGCACTAGCCAAAATAACCATATTGAACAAGCAATGACGCTTGCTAGCAATCAGCTCTCAGACAAAAAAGGTACTAAAGCAAATTACTATATCGGACAGCTATTTGAGTGCTTAAGTGAGTCTTTACTTACTTGCGCACCATTTATCACACAGTTTTCAGAGCAGGAACGAGATTTACAAGACAGCCCTCTAAATTATTATGTATGCCAGCTTTTTTCGCTGTTTGCTTTGTACTGGTGCAAACAACCGATTAATGATTTGCAGTTAGAGCGATTGACGTTATGCCGCGCATTTTTTGATACAGGTCGGCTCAACATCTTGTCTGCTATGGCTAATCAGCTACAAGTAGAGACTAATTCTACGACATACGATACCCATATAGCGCTGAATTTTCCTAGGCTCATCAAGCAGCAATCTGAGTGGGACTTGGCGTTAGACAGATTACTAGCTCTTGCGCCTGCACATATTTCATCGGAGCAAGACAAGGCACAAAGCACAGAGCGGTTAATTTGGCTTCTCGATATAGATAAAGATAATGTGTGTTTCACTGCAAAAATACAAAAGCAACAACAAAGCGGTTGGAGCAAGGGCAAAGCAGTCTCCCTTGAAACCCTGCATTTAACCCATCAAGAGTTATCATATCTAACATCTTCGGACCTTAACATAATTGAAGCCATGAGCGTTGAGCAGCACTGGCAGCACACGCATTATCACTTGCAGAATATCAATGCACTTCGCGCAGCCGTTCACGCCTCAAACATCTATCATGTGAGCGATTTAAATGAACCGATTGAAGTGGCAGAGTCACCCGCTCAACTCGCTATTACCGAGTGCGGTGATCAGCTACTTTTAAGTCTGCCGGAACTCCCCAATGACTTTGCAAAACGCAGTACGGTATATTCGATAAAAAAAGACTCTGAATATAAGTATGTATTCACTTACTTTGAAAAACCGCACTTAAAAATCGCCAGTATAATTGGCGAAAACGGACTGCTTATTCCCAAGCAGGCTAAGCAAAAACTCATTTCCAGTATTGCGGCCATTGCGCCATTGTTAAATATTCAATCAGATGTGAGCGATATTGATATCGGTCTTGAGACAGTTGCAGCGCAGCAGCAGCTGGTGATCAATGTCAGTCCGTACCAGCAAGGTTTGGAATTTCACTGCTTGAGTATGCCCTTTGGCGATGCAGGCCCCGCATTTCACCCCGGGGTGGGCAATGCAAGTATCAGCACAGAGATCAATGGCAAACGCATTGCCACAAAGCGAAACCTAGTAATGGAACAAGAGCTACTAGATAGCCTAGATACACAATGCCCCGCTTTTTTAGCCATGGCAGACAACCGGCTTTGCATTGCAGACCTACAAGATGCCCTGTGTGCACTGGAGCAGCTAGAGCTTTCACTACAAAAAACGCCACCACTGGCGGTCCAAATTCGCTGGCCAAAAGGGAAAAAAATACAGCTCTCTCCCACTTTAGAATCACAGCATTTACAACTGGCTATCTCTAAGAAAAATCAATGGTTTGATCTAAATGGAGAACTGCAAATCAATGATCAACAAGTGCTAGATCTTAAAGAACTACTCAAACTTGTTGAGCAAAGTCATGGCCGATTTGTGGAGTTAGACACACAGCAAGTAATCGCACTGTCTCACGCTCTTCATGAGAAACTTGTTCAGTTAAATCAAAGTACAGAGCAAGGTCGGTTTCACCCCTTAGCCAGCCCAATAGTCTCTGAAGCCACCACAGGCATGCGTATGAAAACACTCCATGCGTGGGAGCAGCAATCACAATTAATGCAGCAGGCGAACACTTTAGAGCTCGCACCGCCAGCTGATTTACAAGCAACGCTTCGCGACTACCAATTGGCAGGATATGATTGGGCCATGCGACTTGCTCATTGGGGCGCAGGAGCCTGCCTCGCCGATGATATGGGACTGGGTAAAACGTTGCAATCTCTCGCAGTCTTGCTATCGAGAGCACACAAAGGACCGAGCTTAATCATTGCACCGACATCCGTGTGCTTTAATTGGCAACAAGAAGCACGCAAATTTGCCCCAACTTTAACATTAAAAATGCTTGCGCACTTCCCCTCTGGCGAAAAACGCCACGCGCTATTTTCAGAGCTTCGAGCCCATGATGTTGTCGTTGTCAGCTACGGATTACTGGTGCGCGATATTGCATTGTTGAAAGAAATAAACTGGTCATCTATCGTTGCCGATGAAGCGCAGGCTATTAAAAATCCACTCTCACAACGGGCAAAAGCGGCTTGCGCGCTAAAAGGTGAGTTTAAAATGATCACAACAGGCACACCTATTGAGAACAACCTAGTTGAGTTATGGTCGCTCTTCCGTTTTGTAAATCCAGGGTTACTTGGGAATTTAAAACGCTTTTCAGAGCGTTTTATTCAGCCAATAGACAATAAAGATGAAAAGCCCATCGCAGCGCGCTACGCACAACAAAATTTGAAAACTCTATTGCAGCCGTTTATCTTGCGTAGAATGAAACACCAAGTACTCACCGAGCTTCCTCCGCGTACCGAGATCAACGTCCCGATACAACTCAGTGACGAAGAACAAACCTTGTATGAAGCACTGCGGCAGACGGCGATCGCGAATATTGCTGAAGCCAATGAACAACAAGATACTGGGACTCAGCATCTCGCGATGCTCGCTGAACTGACCAAGTTGCGCCAAGTTTGCTGTAACCCTAATTTAGTCGCGCCAGAGTTAAGTCTCAGCAGCGCAAAATTGGCAAAACTTGATGAGTTACTATTAGAGCTCCGCGACAATGGTCACAAAGCACTGATATTCAGTCAATTTGTTGGCCATCTGAAATTACTCGAAGTACATTTGCAAAACCGCGGGATCAGATATCAATATTTAGATGGCTCAACCACAGCGAAACAAAGGCAAGAACGTGTCAACGCATTTCAGCGCGGTGATGGAGATGTCTTTTTGATCAGCCTTAAAGCGGGTGGATCCGGATTAAATTTGACCGCAGCAGACTATGTGATTCATATGGACCCTTGGTGGAACCCCGCTGTCGAAGCGCAAGCATCAGATCGCGCACACCGCATTGGTCAATCGCGCCCCGTAACCATTTATCGTCTTATTGCACAGAACACGATTGAGGAAAAAATCTTAGCCATGCATGAGCAAAAGCGTGATTTGGCACACCAATTACTCAGTGGTCATGATGCGATTTCCAAACTATCAGTAAAAGAAGTGTTAGAGCTACTCAAAGATACGCTATAACTCAGATTAAAATGGGCGAAGACATAGAACCAAAGGTTGTCTTTGCCCCTAATTTAGCCACTATTCCAGATACATTTTCACTTAGCATGTAAGATCTTCATACTTTTATTGTTGAAATTTGATTCACTTATTGAAACAATAAACAACAAAATAACAATGATTTTTATTTACATGAGCTTTCTCGCTATTATCCCTATATGGATAGCATCTTTGCTGCTATACCTATCTAGCCCAAAACAGCGTCTGTTGGCTAACCCGATTAATAAGTGGTTAGGCTATTTGGTGGCGCTTGCGCTTTATCTTCTTGCAAATGCCCTTTTCGCACATACATTCCCACTTGTGTCTGCGCTTTTGGCGAGTCTGGTGGTTTTGATGCTAGGGTTGGTCTCTGTGACGATTCTGTCAGGTAAGTCTAGACGTTTATTTATGACAACATCCGTGCTTCTCATTGTCCTTTGCTCAACAGTTGGAGGTTTTGTCTATGTGGCCTAAATCAATACTTGGATTTATTTTTGGCTTACTGATTTCTATCTCTATCGCACTCAATACCAACTTAATTTTGCCGTTTGAGGAAGACACTCGTCTGCTCATAGGCCTTATTTTAGGCTTTCCTATATGGGCTGGGATCATGGTTTGGGTATATGCCTTTGAAACTTCACTTAAGGCGACTAAATATTTGCTATTAGTGCTGCTTCCATCCGCACTCCTCAACGTAATATTAATGGTGTAACACAATGAAAAGCCAAACTTTAAAGTCTCTGACTAATGCACATGCCTGGATTGGCCTGATCATTTCATTTGTTTTATTTATTGTGTTTATTGCCGGTTCTATTAGTTTGTTCCGTGAAAACCTCGATACTTGGGAAAAAGTCGCATTGATTGGGGAGCATGCGCCTCACAGCCAACAAGTGTCTTATGATACTGTTATGGCAAAACTGGACGAGCAGTATCAAGTTGATACACACCATATTTTCTACCTGTACGAGCCAACAGAGCGCAATCCGTTCATGCAGGCTTACTTTGCCGTCGACCTTGAAGAGCCCCATCCTGAAACTGGCGAAGACCACCAAGATATGAGCTTGTTGCTCGACCCGGTAACTGGCGATGTTATTGCCCCCGCGAATAACTTCCAGTTTGCCAATTTTGTCTACCACCTCCACTATGATTTGGGTATCGGGCGCATAGGTCTCTATTTTGTCGGCATCATCACATTATTCTTTTTTGTCGCCTTACTCAGTGGTGTGGTGATCCACTGGCGCAAACTGTTTAAAAATTTTTACCAATATCGATTTGGTGCCAATAAGGATAAATGGCTCGATGCCCACAACTTAATCGGTACCATGGGACTGCCATTTCATATCATGTATGCATTCACAGGACTGGTTTTTAACTTAGTCATTGTCTATCAAATTTCTTACGCCCTGATCTTGTATCAAGGCAGCCAAGAAAAAGTGCTGCAAGCGGCAGGGTTTAATGAACCCCATATTGAAGAAGCAGACACTCGCATGGCAATGACGGGCATAGACGAATTGTATGTCAGGGCTATGGAGGAACTCGGTGATGTCACACTTAGACGCATGATGATCGAGCATTTTGGTGATGAAAATGCAGTATTGGTTTTTATGGCAAAAAGTAACGATGAGTTTTCCAATGAGGTGGATGTACGTTATACCCTAAAGGATCAGAAACAAATTTACATTACGCACGATAACTACGACAACAATTTGCGTGGGGGCCTTGCCACTATTGCCAGCCTGCACTTTGGCGATTTTGCAGGTTACGGTATGCGTATTGCTTTTTTCATTCTTGGTCTAGCTACCGCCTATGTAATTATCACCGGCAACCTGATGTGGATAAGCAAACGTGCCAAACAAAAAAAACAGAGCCAGCGTAGCCTTGCTTTTGTCACTCGTTTAACATCGGGCGCGTTTATTGGTTGTATGATTGCAATTGCGTTAGGTGCTGTTGCAGCCAAGGTATTGCCGATAGACCTCGAAGATCGTATGGCGAGCATTCATACCATCGTTTATGCAAGCTTCTTTGTCTGTACTGTCATCTCATTGTTTATCAAGCAACAACCTCAATTCTGCCAATATACGCTCAAGTTATCCGGGCTTGTCTATGCACTTGCAGCGTTGGCAAACTTACCGAGCTACTTACAATATGGCAGTGTTTTATCAAACACAGTGCTAGTAGATTTATTTATTGTCGATTTCATGTTCATTACAATCGCGAGTTTGTGTTGGTATAGCGCCCAGAAATTTGCGAAAAAAACAAAGCAAGTCCAACAAGACATCGACCAAGTTCAGGGCGAACTGTCAACTAGCTAGTAACAAACGCCTCACTTCGAAACCATACAAGTCCAGTGTCTATTTATCTGGACTTGTATGGGTAGCCTAAGATAAACACACTGTTATGTGAATCATTTATTACTTGGTATGATGTTACCTGCGTTCAACTCTGCTAACAACTTCCATGAGCTCGTCGTTACCAGCGCCAAAGTCCATATTACTAAACCAACGACCAAATAAAGCGCATTATTTACACCGATAAATAGCAACACAGCCACCACACCAAACATCAGATATGTCAGCAAAGATAACAGGTAAATCTTAATAGCACCCGACACTTGAACACTGTACTTTGACTTGTCTCTTAGCTCTATTTTCAACCCCCGTGCAGTGATCACAAACGCATAAAGCGCAACTAGAAACAGTGGTATGGTTGTACCTAGGAGCCCAGCTTTAGGGATCATGAAAATAAGTGAAAAAACCACCAAATATAGAAATGCTTTGAAAGTATGTTGCGCGAGGTGTTTTACGCGAACACACTCGGGGTGATTTAAGACTTCGTGGCGCAACGAGAGGCTAACAAAGAGCAACCCGGCAAACGTTGCACTTACTTGAGATAGTACGGAATAAAACTCATGCCAAACTTCTATCATTGAATGAAAATCCATCACTACGCTTTCCTTCGATTATGCATACCCGGATAACATCCTAAAACAAAATTAACCCGAAAAAAAGAATATAAATAGAAACAAATTCAATGAGATATAGAGAAAATACAAAAAGCAGGCACATTGCATGCCTGCTTAAACCTCTTTTACAGTGCCTCCCCTTCCCTATTAATGGCATCAAACTGATGACCATCTGGCCCACCATCTCTTGGCGGGATCAAGGCATTGATCTCATTACTGCCTGCAACGGCTTCAGGATCTGTCAAAGCACGTAAAAATGCCGCCAGATAACCTACTTGTTGAGGCGTAAAACCGCGAACAATAGCCTCATCGCTCCGATCGGATGCAGCTCGATTTTGCGCATTTAACGCCAACACATATTCGCCAGCGTCACCAACAACTTGGGCACATTGCTCAGCATTTAAGTGTTGAAATTGCGCCAATCCACATGTTTCATTTTCACCATAAAAGCGTTCTAAAGAGCCTGTAACATCAGAATAGTGCTCAATAACCCGCTCTAAAGTCGTAAATACACCTTTATCTCCATACGGCGCGGTGATCCCCACATTGAGCAAACTTGGCATTCTAAACTGGTTTTTAAAGTTGCCATCGGCAACACCATGAACGCCAATTTGTGGGTATAGCGGACCTCGCGTACGTTCAGGCGTGAACATCACACCATCATGACAATTGGCACACCCAGCCCCGGTGTAAAAAAACATCGCACCGCGTTTTTCGGCCTCGTTAAGCTTTTGACGTTCACCGTCAATGTAATCAAAAAATGGATTATCGATAAACATAAATGAAGCCTGATAAGCAGACATAGCGCGAGCAATACGTAAAAAGTTTACTTGTTCGTCACCAAATGCGGCATGAAAATAGGGTTTCCACTCCTGTGAAAGCCGCTGTGCAATAAACTCACGATAGGCTTGAGGTGACTCAAACCCTGACGGATCACCCATTTCAGCGGGTGCAGTGATTGGAAAGTGTGCCTGCGCCATCAAAAGGCGTAATGGATCGGTATTTTCCACCTCTTCATTCATCAGACGTGTAACTGTCAGTTCCGGCGTTTGTATATCCGCAGTCGACACGGTACCAACTTCACTGTCACGATTCGCTTCTCGTAATCTCACTCGTTGATCCCAAAACATACTGTCTACCCACAGTGCCGAGTTACATATTTGAGGTGAACTGCGCCCTACTGACGGTACAACCTGGCCATCCGTTCTACCGGGCCCCATCACGTCAGGATCATTGGCATTGACGCCCACTGACAAAGATAAGCCATCACTGCCACAACTTTCTGCAGGATGATGACAGGATGCACACGATGTATCGAAATTTTGACTCAATGCTTTACTAAAAAAGAGCCTTTTTCCTAACTCAATCAGTTCACTGTCTTCTTGACGACGGTACCGCGCTGCATAAGCTTGCATGTCGTCGAGCCCCTCTCGCAATGTATAGTGTTCGATCAGCTTATCCATACAAGTATCAAGCTCTTGTTCTGGTATCGCATCAATATCATTGGTACCACAGTGGTCCACCAGCCTCGCAATACCCACTCTGATCACAGAGCCATTGCGCATACCTTCGTTGTCATCGCTTTTCAAAGTCCTCACACTGTCGATGTTAGAAGGCAGACTGACTTTTCTGCCCTGACCTTTAGCAACAGCAACCACGTGATAGGCATGCTCCACGTTTGGACTTGCAGAGGTGTCGATAAAAAAGGTCATCTTGGTGCGGCCTACTCGCTTTCCATCGCGAAAAATGCGATATCCGGTGACACCCTCCACATCTTTTGGGGCCTGCCAATTCAGCCCTACTTCAGTGGCTGAATGAACCTTGGCGATCAATTGCTCTGGCGCAGATACTTCTATTGGGATATTTGCTTGCACTGTAAATGCCCCTATAAAAATGGGGATAAGCACAAGTTGATATATCGAGCGACGGTAGTTTTTTCCAAACATTGCAGTTCCTCCATAACGACTACCAAATTCTTGTTGGGGTTATGTCGATGGCCTCACTTTAGACTGAGATGTTATTCATTTTCATCCCTAAAATGAAAACAAATGCATCAAAATCATAGGATTAGATTTAAATCAGGCCACCAAGTCAGAATATGCGTATGAAATAAGGAAAGAATATGAACAAAACCAATTTATTTAGTTTTTTTGTATTAGATACATAAAATAATTTAGTAGTAAAATCCTAATTAATTCTACCAAGTTTACATAGGCGTGCTAACGCGACTAGTAATCACCGTACTTAATGTGAAATAATTACCTTACTTGGAAACTTAACCTTCATAGATTGTTAAATGGAATTAAACTATCAAATTGAGTCTGCTTTCTTAGTGATATCTTTACTGTTTGTGCTGACACTCGCCCCTGCAAAAGCCACTGTGCGCTTTATTGGCGCAGACTATGGCAGCATAATGCGCTGCGCGCTCGCCGTTTTTATTGCTACAATTACGACACTTTATGCACTTAGCACATTGAATAGCCCACTCAGTCTGTCGCTATCTTTTGTATGGCTGGTATTCCTTTTTAATCGCATTTTGGGGCTATCTAAATCATGGAGTAGTATTTTCACTATCTGGTTAGTATTGATCCAACTTGCTGTACTCCATACCTTGAGCCGATATGGAATAAATTGGCAATAATCAAACACCATAGCTTCTCCCTATATTGATATATAGAGACATAACCATCATTTTTACCTTCATGACAACTTATACCCTGTGATTATCAATCATACAACAAAGCGACTCCTCACCAGCAAGTCACCGTTAACTTTGTGCCTTTCATTAAAACCAGTAATTAATTGTCCGGCGTCCGCTTCATTTTACTGTCCGCGTACTGTCCGGTGTCCGTCCGATGCCAAATGCAAACTCACCACAAAACCAATAAAGTATAGAAAAAACAAAGAGATAAAAATTGGCACAATGATTGATATGTAAAAACAAACGACATAGATTCAAGGAGCCGGACGCCATGATCCGCAATACATCACAACAGGATAAAGTAATAACGAAAAAGCCCACCGCGAAAAAGTGGCTGCTAGCAGGGCTTGGAGGCGTAGGGTTGCTCAGCGCTGTCGCACTTTCACTTGAAGACTTTTCGCAACTGCTATCCGCAGAGCAAGTGGTTTCAAGTCAGCAGTTAAAAACAGCACAAGTGGTCAGAGGCGACATGATCCAAGACATCCGGGTAGAAGGACGTACCCTCGCCGCGGTGAGTCCGTCACTCTACGCCATTGCTTCAGGCACAGTGACATTGCATGTCAAAGCTGGTGACACCATCACTACCGGACAAGCGTTGGCAAGTTTAGATAGCCCGGAGCTTCGCAACCAATTGTTGCAAGAAGAAGCCACATTAAGACGCATAGAAATGGAAGTAAAACGCAAGCAAATTGCTATCAAACAGCAACAACTCGACAACACACAAAAAATGGAGTTGGCAAAAGTAGAGCTTGAGGCTGCACAAAGTGAAATGGCCCGCGCAAACGCTAGCATAGAAAAACAAATTATCTCCAAGCTAGAGTTGGAGCAAACCATGGTTGAACTCAAGCGCGCAGAGCTCAATGAACGCCATGCTATCGAGAGCTTGAAGCTATCACAAGAACAGCTCAACTTTGAACTGCAAAGCACCCAATTGGATTTAGATAGGCAGCGCCATCTAGTCGCTGATTTACAGCGCCAAGTGGATGCGTTAACACTCACTTCTCCACTCAACGGTATTGTAGGCAACTTAAACGTTCAGCAAAAACAACATGTACAAAGAGACAGTGAACTGATGTCACTGGTTGATTTAAGTGAATTGGAAGTGGAAGCATATATTCCCGAAAATCTCGCAGATGAACTGGGCATTGGATTGAAGGCCAAAGTGCAAATAAATAACCAGTACTATCTTGCAACACTGATGGCCATTTCACCTGAGGTCGAAAATGGTCGCGTATCAGGTCGTATTCGTTTCGACCAACAACCAGAAAGTTTGCGCCAAAATCAACGCGTCAACGCCCAGATTATCATTTCCCATAAGCAGAATGTACTAAAAGTGGAACGCGGTGCATTTGTCGAAACCGGCTCCGCAAGCACAACCTACAAAATTGCAGATGGCAGCGCAGTTAGGACACGCATCACATTGGGTGCAAAAAGTATCAGAGAAGTAGAAGTAAAAAGCGGCTTGCAGGCTGGTGATACCATAGTAATATCTAGTCTCTCCCCATTTGGGCAAGCTCAACAAGTCATTCTAAGCGAATAAAAATAAAGGAAAAACCATGCTACAAATGAATAATATCAGCAAAATCTATCGTACTGACTTAGTCGAGACACATGCTCTAAGTGGAGTAAATCTCAGTGTTGAAGAAGGTGAATTCATCGCAGTAACTGGTCCATCGGGATCAGGCAAAACCACCTTTTTAAACATTACTGGCCTGTTGGAAACGTTCGAAGAAGGACAGTACCTTTTAGACGGAGAAGATGTCAGCCAACTCACGGACAAGCATTTGTCGAAGCTCAGAAATGAGAAAATAGGATTTATTTTCCAAGGTTTTAACCTCATTGCTGACTTAAATTTATACGACAATATTGAAGTGCCACTCATTTTTCGCGGGATTAGCCGACAAGAACGTAAAAAGCGTATTGAAGAGAGTCTAGAGTTGGTTGGTTTAGGTAGCCGCGCAAGCCACTTCCCAGCCCAGCTTAGTGGCGGGCAACAACAACGGGTTGCTATTGCCAGAGCGCTGGCGGGCAAACCTAGGTTTTTATTGGCGGATGAACCGACAGGTAACCTAGATACCATGATGGCTCGTCAGGTCATGGAGCTTCTACAAGAAATAAACCGACAAGGCACCACATTGATTATGGTGACCCATGATAATGAATTGGCACAAAGAGCACATCGCAACATTCAGATCTTAGACGGTCAGGTCAGCGACATAGCCAAAAGCCAATTGACTGATTTAGCGGTATAGGTGACCCCATGAAAGATGCACTTCACCTTGCATGGCAAGGATTTAGACAAAAATCAAAACTCACGGCGCTGATGATAGTGAACTTGGTGATCGGCATTACCTTACTGCTCACTATGGGAACCATCATTGACCAAAGTGGTCGCTCAGCGATGTCTCATAAGCTAGATGTACTTCAGCACCTTAGCCTCAATTTCATGGATGCTGAGTTTGATAGACGCCACCCGCTAAGAACGCCACCATTGACCTATCGCGATGCACAAGCCTTGTCTGATGCATATGAGGCAAATGACATCTCACTGCAAAGCTTAAGCTTTAACTACACCACTTCATTTGTTATCGACCTCGATGACAACAGCGCAAGACCTCTAGATGCAACAGGCTCAGCAGTCGACCACCGCTTTTTTGAGATGATGAACACGCCGTTTTTGTTTGGCAGCGCTTGGAATAGCAATATGGATGACGCCAATGTCATCGTGCTTGATAAAAAAGCCAATGATCACTTATTTGCCGGGGCAAACTCTGTTGGTAAGTTTGTGATGATTAATAACCAGCAACTAGAAGTTGTCGGCATTGTTGACTTATCTCAGCACACTCACCGCTTTCAAAATATTAGCTTTAGCAATCGAAATAATGACATGGCATTTGTACCTATGGATTACGCTCTAGCAAATAACTTGCCCAGAGTCGGTTATATGCCATGTATGACCAAAGATGAAGCTCTGCGCCCTGAGCTTCGCCAAACCAATGTCACAGGCTTGAAAAGTGCCGAATGTGGCTTCTTACATGCTTGGGCGCAAGTCTCATCAGACAGCAGACAAGCACAAGTTGACGAGCTGACCCTTTGGATGAGGAATTACACTCAGCAACAATCGACTCTAGGCCGATTTACCCATAGTGAACCTTATTATATTCAATCGTTAAAACTCCTTCACGACACCATTTATAGCTTTATGGATTGGGAACGAGTGTATTTAAATTTTGCTTACTTACTGTTTGCTATCACCTTGGTGAACACGGTTGGCATTTTGCTAGCAAAAAATCAACACAGAGCCAAACTGGTCTCCCTTTACCGAGCACTCGGAGCGAACCGATTGTACATTGTAAAACTACAAATGATTGAGTTACTTCTTGGCGCCACCATTGCCATCATATTAGGCCTGATTGGTGCCCAAATTGGCCTTTATGTCATGTATCTTCTGGCCATGTACCAAATGGATTATGTCGGCGTAGCAGAGCAAGTACAGCGACTTTACAGCATGGATATGTGGTTCGCATTTAAAGCAGCAATGGCCATCTATATCACTATTTTAATCGCGGGCTTATTTCCGATTATCGCAGCCAGCCGTATTGCTCCCGCATCTCAGTTAAGAGGATAAGTTCATGGCGATTAAACATATTTTAAAACTCATTTTAAAGCATAAAAGCATTTCGTTGTTGATCACATTACAGATTGCTATAGCGGTCACCATTGTCGGCAATACCAGCTTTATCAGTTATCGTACATTACAAAATTGGCTTGTTCCTTCCCATATCGCGGAAGAACAAATTATCAATGTTTACACCCGTGTATTTGACAAAAACCTTGATACCGGGGCACTCATCGAGCGGGATTTACAACGTCTTAAAGCCTTGCCAGGCGTTGAATCTGCAAGTTATGCGGCCAATGAATTGGTATTAGCAACGGTAAATGGTCGCAACTTTGCAAACAATACGCTTGATACAGACAATCAGGGAGAATATGTTGCGCTTTTTGCCCAAACACAGGGCGGCGTCGAGACTTTGGGTGTCAACATAAGCCAAGGACGCCACTTTTATGATACCGAGTATATCTTTGGCGCCGCAGCTCAAAACCAAAGAGCCAGCGTGGTGATGATAAGTAGTGCCTTAGCAAAGAAGCTTTTCCCGCAACAAAGCGCCCTTGGTCAAACGGTCTATTTGCATAGTGACCGCGCGCCCTACCAAGTCATTGCCATATATGACGATATGATGTTAGGTGAAACCGCAGTCTACACCAATAACTGGTATCACTCAGCAATTTTACCCGAAGCGCATTACGGCCGAAACAGCCAAGTAAACTACTTGGTGAAAGTGACACCAAACACAGATAAAACCGTACTCGAGACCATTGAGGACATACTGTTTGAAGAAGATGGCCGAATAGTACAGCAAGTTGAGTTTGCAGCCCGAGCAAAGAAACGTTTGTGGGATGGTCGCAGTACCTTTGCTTTTATTATGATGGGGATCAGTGGCATTGCTATTTTGGTTACAGGAGTCGGGATCATTGCATTAGTCTCCTTCTCAATATCTGTACGTAAAAAGGAGATTGGTGTGCTACGAGCTTTAGGTGCAAGCCAATCTAGGGTAATGCAGACACTACTCATCGAAAACTCAATATTAGCCATTGTGGGTATTATATTGGGGCTATTTGCTGCGCTGTGGCTAAACCAATATTTTGTCACTAATCTCCGGATCCAAGGGCTTATTGTGCCTTGGCTGGCAGGCTTGGTAGCCTTATGTGTTTGGTTACTTAGCGCCACAGCAGTCTATATCCCTGCTAGAAAAGCAGCTAGAATAGCACCTGCACAGGTTACAAAAACCAGTTAAATAACAAGCCGGTACATTTGTACCGGCATTATAAATGATAAAAATATGCAAAATAAAATACTTGTGATCGACGACAATCAAGATGTAATAAAAGCACTCAAGCTATTATTTTTACTCAATGACATTGACTGTGACGGCGCGACAACACCTGAACAAGGGCTCGAACTATTGAACAGCCAAGCCTATGATTTAGTCATTCAAGATATGAATTTCAGCCAAGACACCACCTCAGGTGCGGAAGGCAAAGTACTCTACCAAGAGATCCGAGCGCTCAACCCTGACTTACCCATTATTTTATTGACCGCTTGGGCTGACCTAGAAACCGCAGTGGAGCTCATCAAAGACGGGGCCGCCGACTATCTAGAAAAACCATGGCGGGAAGAAAAACTACTGGCATCTGTCAATCAATTGCTCGAAATGTACCGGCTTGAAAAAGCACAATTTCAACAGCAAAAACAATCGAGAACACGTACTAATAAACTAAACGAGCAGTTTAACTTAGCAGGTCTTATTTATGCTGATCCTGCGATGCTCAGTTTACTGGAAGTTGCAACACAAGTGGCCCACTCAGACGCCCCCGTCCTCATTACGGGACCTAATGGCGCCGGAAAAGAAAAAATCGCCGAAGTGATTGTCGCCAATAGCGCCTACAGCAACAATGCATTTGTTAAAGTCAATGCAGGTGCGCTGCCAGCAGACCTAATTGAGGCTGAGCTATTTGGCGTAGTCAGTGGTGCATACACGGGGGCAACAAAGAGTCGTATCGGCCGATTTGAAGCGGCCGATGGCGGCACCATCTTTTTGGATGAAATAGGAAACTTACCACTTTCAGGGCAACAAAAGTTGCTGCGCGTGCTGCAGACCGGAGAATATGAACCTGTTGGCAGCAGCCAAACCAAAAAAGTCAATGTCAGGGTACTTAGCGCGACCAATGCTGATTTAACTGCCGCGATTGCCAGTGGCGTATTTAGAGAAGATCTGTATTACCGCCTGAATATGATCGAATTAAAACTCCCTGCACTAGTAGACAGACCCGATGATATTATCCCGCTAGCAGAGCACTTTCTGCAAGGCCATAAACGGTTTAGTTCAGGCGCCATCAATGCACTAAAACGCCATACTTGGCCAGGCAATGTCAGAGAACTGCAAAATGTCGTTGGCCGTGCACAATTGCTGGCTCAGAGCGAACTCATTGAAGCCTCTGATTTAGGTCTCAAACCCAATCAAACGAATTCTTCAGCTAATACAGGACTATCGGCACAGGACATTCAAAGTGCCTTACAGTCACACGATGGTAATGTCACACACGCGGCAAAAAGTTTGGGCTTAAGTCGCCAAGCAATGTATCGCCGTATGGACAAATTCGGGATAGCACGCTAATGAAGTATAATATGGGCTCTTTAGCTGGAAAAATGTCATGTTTTGCAACGATATTCATCCTACTAGCTACAGGCATTCAAGGCACACTATATGTTATTGAAGCGCCTTTTTTAGTCGGTTTGCTTATATCACTGCTTATCACACTGCCACTGGTATTTTTTAGCTGTGAATATATTTTTCAGCAGCATAAGAGAACCATAGATACACTCACGAACGGCCTTAAAAGTATTCATGACAATGACTTTTCAATCCGTATTTCCGAACATCAACAGTCCGATTTAAGTACTGCGGTGAGCATGTACAATAAGCTCACCACGCACCTAAAAAAACAAAGACAAACACTTAATCAGCGAGAAATACTGCTCGATAGCATAGTGCAAGCGTCTCCGATGGGGATAGTGTTACTCGACCCCTTCAAACACATAGTGTATTTTAACAACGAGTCTACACAGCTTTTAAAGTCCTCTAAATTGGATGGTATGACCTTGCATCAATGCTGTGAAAATCTGCACCCCTACTTACAAAAGTCCATTGCTCAAGCTCAGTCTGGCATGATCAGTTTCGAACAGGACGACACCAAACAAAGCTACTATTTGAGCTTTAAAACCGTCACATTCAACCATCAACCACACCAATTAATGATCTTAAAAAATGTCTCCCAAGAGCTCAGCCAAGAAGAGCTCAATATGTGGAAAAACGCTATTCGCTTGATAAGTCATGAGCTAAATAACTCACTAGCTCCTATTAGCTCATTGACATCGTCCGCAAAAACAATGCTAGCGCAAAATAAACACCTCGAATTACTGCCAGATATTTTGCAAACCATAGATCAAAGAACACTGAACCTCAGTGAGTTCATTGCACAATATGCACGCTTTGCACGCTTGCCCAAACCTAACTTACACTATCACCCACTGAAGCCTCTATTTGATCAAGTTAGAACTTTGTACTCTTTTGAACTGCTCGCTCCACTACCTACTGAGCAGGCCTATTTTGACATGACGCAAATAGAGCAGGTATTGATCAATATTTTAAAGAACGCCCATCAGTCAGGTGGCGATATTGCACAGGTAGCAGTTAAAGTGGTTAAAGATTATGACCGATTACGAATTGCAATTGTTGACCGAGGCACAGGCATTGTAAATGGCAACCTCCATCAAGCATTGCTGCCTTTTTACTCAACAAAACAAGATGGTTCAGGTATTGGACTCAGTTTGTGCAATGACATCATTCACGCCCACCAAGGTCAAATAAAGTTGAAAAACCGTGCTCAAGGAGGCCTGATGGTTGAATTTGATATCCCATTGCGAGAGACTAGTTAATACAAAAGGACTTACGCTACTAACACCGATTTTAGGTAGCTTTCTCACTAAGGTTTCAACATGTTATCACATACTAAGTTTTGGATTGGTCTCAGCGTAGTTACCTTGATGGGATGCCAATCTACGCAAACAAACAGCAAGCCGGCCGTGAAAGCAATCGCCCCATGTTGGCTGCAAAATCCAGTTTTTGAAGATCAAATTGGGTTCATTGGCACCGCAGCCCCCTTCAGCGCGACTAAACATGGTTCCATTGTCGCCAGCAGACAGCGAGCAGCTGCCCTGCTTGCTAACTTCCATGGCTTACCTAACCTAGACAATCAAATTGAATCGCTTTCAGTAGAACAAAAGCACCTTGTTTTAGCAAATGGTAGGGAGATCTACTTTTCAGATCCCTATATCACTTCAGACACTTTATACATTTACGCCAGTACGCACCCGATTAAAGCGCGGCAAGCCTGTGAGGCGATAACCTGCAAGTTCACTTTGTGCGAACCTAAGTGGTTATGTAATGACGACAACAGCGTTATTGGAGCCAGCTATTACACTGCATTTGCTCATCAACAACTGCCTATGACAGCAGTCAACGCACAAGCACTAGCTGGATACCTAACGCAAACGCGTGTGAATATGCAAGAGCGTTACGAAGAATCATATTCGCCAGACCATCACCGCACACATTTTTCGCGCCAAGGAGAAGTCAGCGGCAGTGACTACCAACTTCCGCTTATTATGACCAATAGCTGTCAATACGGCTCAACCTTGTTTGCAAATTACCGTATGAGCGACCATCAGCAGGAGAAGGTTACTCGTCAATCATGGCGAGAGATTCACCAATATCAGGGAAGAAGCGTTGTTATGGGCAATTTCGGAGAAGATGGGACTATAGCGCCAGATAACCTGATAAGCAGCGCGATAAAGTACGCCATCCGTGATGCATTGGTTGAACTTGCTAAAAACAAAGGGATCACGGTCTCGGCAACCAGCACGCTACTTAATCAAGATGGACGGTTTTTTCTCAGTGATACCCAATTTGATATTAAGCAAGTTGTTAGTGGGCAGCTACTAGATTTGCAAGTTCAGTATAAAAATGGTTTTCCAGTTGTTTATGTGTGGCTACTAGAAGGTCATTCTTAAAAAAGCACCACACCGAATAGAGATTGCTTTACAAATACAATAAGGGTCATCAGACCCTTATTGTATTGTGAGTTTAGCCACCACACATCAAACTTAATCCTTTACAACTGTATGTTGAACTTTCATTCTCTAAACCAGAAAAGTCTAATATGCTGTAACCGCCGTCACTAGGTGCTGATTGGCTTTGATTAGTGGTATCACACTCTCCTTGCTCACGCCACATATTGGGCGCTAAGATTGGACTGGCCCCTTTGTTCCAATAGTGAGCACTATATATCTTGCCTTGATAAGTCACCTGCTCTCCACCTTCATAGGATTTGTTGTGATACCATTGCATTGGACACGCTGGTGTTTTCCCAGACTGTAAATAGGCAAGTGCTTCTGCAAAATTTGGTAAACCATGGCCGTAGACACTATCTTTACCAGCAGAACCTAAATCATGACTTGTCGATCTTAACGCATTAATAATTTGCGCTCGATCCCAGTTGGGGTTTTGGGACCACAACCTCGCGATACCTCCGGAAATAATTGCCGTTGCTTGCGATGTACCGGCTCCCACAACATAGTCACTATGATAGCTTCTGATAGCCACAGACATATTTGAGCTATCAGTGACCACTGGCCACTGATGTACCAGTAATGTTGGGAATTCAGTATAGTAATCAATTCCTCTTAAACGTCCATTTGGATGTTGAGGGTAGTTAATCAGCAATACTTTACCACCTTCCGCAATACAGTTCGTTTGCGCACTGCTTAAACTCTGACGCGTTTGATAAGACAGGGTGCGCTCGGTCATTTGCTGCTGAACATCTTCTGCTGTTAGCGTATATACACATTGCTGAGGGAGCGAAGTTTGCATCGAATAGCTGCTCAGACCCACGTCGATCTGCGTATACTTTAACGCATCTGATACTGCACCACTGTGTTGAATAACCACATCTTGCACCGCATAATGGCTGCGATTCGCCGTTGAAAGTATTTTGCTGCCAGGGGCTACAAAATCAATATTTGGATTGGTTGGTGAAAAAGCCGCAATATTGCCATCCGTTTCCAAAGCGCCTATCGACAACACATTGTGATATGAAGCCGGGTAATGCAGTGCATCGTTGTACTGACCTTGCAGCTTCTTCTCTCTTGAGCCGTGATTTCCTGCTGCCGCTACAAAAATAAGACCACGATCGTAAGCAAGCCGATCAATGACGGACATGGTCATCGGTGAGAACTGCTCACCACTTAACGACATATTGATGACCTTAGCACCTGAATTTGCACACACTTCAATGGCTTCGATTAGATTCCCACCCCAAATAGCTGAGTTTCTTCCATTGGCGGTTTTGATCAACTTATGGACTTGTAAGCTAGCTCCCCCCTCGCTCAGTGCGCCCTTTACACCGATACCATTATTTTGTGCGGCAATGATCCCTGCCATATGTGTCCCATGGCTCAGTGCATCTTGATCCCAAAAGCCTGCATATACACTATGATAACCATGAATATTGGCTGGCAAGTCTGGGTGACTGCTATCTACACCAGAATCAATAACACAAACAGAGATGTCGTTGGATGCCGAAGGTAGTTTACTTATTGATGTCGCTCGTAACCAATATGGCTCCAGCTCACTGTGTGCCAGCACATCGAGACTATTTGCAGTCGCTTTATAATAATCTAGAGAATTACTACTGAGAGATAAGCCGTAATCAGCTTCAATTGATACTCCGTCTAACTGAATTATCTCACTCACCTGTTGCTGTGATAATACCCCCTGAGCTATGAGTTTTTCACCACTTTGGCCAATTACCTTTAAAGAGCCAAGAACGTTTTGAGAGAGCTGCCCGTGCTTGTATTGTACCAGATATGCGCTGTCATTATTTGATGCGTGTGTGCTCGCACAGAGCCCCAAACCAACCAACACACTCGCAAAAACTGCACTTCTATTAAAAAAACCCATACTAACTCCTAGCTAAGCGATATTTATATTTTTTATATTTTCCCTAACCCATTGTTAATACTGAATTTAACTTTTACATTTCCACGATGCGAACACGTCCTTTAATGCAACATAACTTCTCACACGTACATATATCCAATCACTTAAAGTTAAGCTAAGCCATTACCTATTTTGTAACAGTGCTTCCTTTTGCTTACATTTAAGATAATTGTTAAATTCGAGATATACCTATTCAAGATCTTTCACAAAAATGGATAAATTACGCGTAAAAATCAATCTGTCCTACTTCACTTATACCAGTTTTTTACCCAATTCCAAAGCCAGATCTTGAACAGAAAACAGGCTCCTTTTCAATTTAAACGCCTATTTGATTAAAAAATAACAAAATGAACCACAAAAAACTCATAAAATTTAAAAAAAAGTAGATTTATTAAAAAATTCATAGTAAGCGAACTTAATTTATACGTAGGGTATTAACGTTTTCGAAAAAGTCGTGTAAAGCAAATCAAAAAGTTTCGTAAATATGAATAATATTCATTAGACTTGTACCCTTAGCAGGTGTAAGGATTTTTTTATCGCAATTGTTATTTTTTACTGTGATTTAACGTTTTAATAGGGACAGCGGCGTAGACCATGACATTGTGAGCGTGCTTGACACGATAGGTAAGCAATAACTGAAAATATTGATGATCGTGCGATCAACGATTTACTATAAAGAGCTAATAATAATGCACATTCTTCTATCTGATAAACGCTATACATACAGCCCTAAATTCAGATTTATAAAACCAAAAGATCGCCAAAAAGTAAAAGTCAAATTTGCCAACGATTTGATACTCGCCTTAGGCTACAAGTTCAAAGAACAGCGAAATTATTTTGCCATGGCTGCTGAAGCCGCTTTCATGTCCCTCAATCCGCTCGATAGGCAGCAAAGCCAATTTTTCATCGAGCTCGATTTGGTCACCAGCAATCAAGAAACTGTTAATTTACAAGAGGACAGTACTAGCGTCGGTCTGGGGTATGCACTCAGTTGTGCACTGGCTTATCGCAAACATTTGGGAAAAAACACTCAACTTACCTCCACTTGTTTCGCAACAGGGGAAGTGTCCCCCAGTGGTAATGTGCACAGCATAGGGCATATAAACAACAAAATTGAAGGTGCGTTATACGCAATGACACACCGTCACAGTGGCCCATTTGTTATTTTTTACCCTGCACCGAATCATGGCGAAATTGACCACAGCCTTGTTCATGAAGTTGAGCTACTTGGCGGCCAATTATGTCCAATAGAGCACATTAATGAAGCGCTTCAAACACTGTTGGGCGATGAGTACGATGGTACACAGCAATCAGGGTCGTTGACTTTTAAAGGCTTGCGTAGCTTCGAGCCTCATGATGCATACTATTTTTTTGGTCGCGACAAACTGACTTCAGATTTACTGACACTACTCGACGAACGACCTAGTTTAATCAAGGTACATGGCGTATCCGGCAGCGGTAAATCTAGCTTAATTAAAGCCGGGTTGCTTCCTGCCGTTGCAAAGCAAACAGGCAATGTAAAGTGGCAAATTGGCTTACCAAAAGACTTTGAAAGTAGCGCGGCACTGTTGACGCATTTCATCAAGTCTGGTGATGCGGGTTTTGAAACTGTTTTACAAACAATGTCAATCAGCGTTGAACAGTTTGTTGAAGAACTGCTGAAGTTAAACACAACCTACCTAGACGAGCTTTCGCTGCACCTTACCGCACATAAAACAACCTACATTTGGTATATTGATCAATTCGAAGAAATTTTTGAAATTGAACCAAATAACCGCTTGTTACACAGCCTATCATTATTAGGTGAGCACACCCCCATATCAGTGATCACGAGCATTCGCAGCGAGTACTTACACAATACTGATATGATCGGCAGGGACTTTTATGTACCACATAGTTTAACTGCCGAAGACTGGTTAAAAATCATCAACAACCAAGCGATTGCGCTGGGCATTGAACTAGAAGAAGGGCTTGCCCAAACTATCCAAACTGAGGCCCTCAAACTTTCTCATGCGTTGCCGGCGGTCGAGTATCTATTGGCACAGATGCATGCGCTGGCCATAGACAGCGATCAACCCAAAGTCTTAACCTTCTCTCAATATAACCAACTTAACAAACTAACTGGGGTTATCTATCGACAAGCTGAGTTTATATTGGGGCAGTTTGAGCCGCTAACAGAGCAGTTTTTCGAACTCTTTATTGGGGTCAATATCAATGGTACATGCTATTCGAAGCACGTTGACTTTCTGGCGCTAGAAAAAGAAAATCCGCAATTGTTAGAATTGGTGAATGCCCTCATTGAAAAACAACTTGTTATCCGCCATCAAGTTCATAAATTACCTCCCTATGTTAAGTTAACTCACGATTGCCTAATTACAATTGCGGAAGAACTCTCCTTAGATCAACAGATTTGGCCGCGCTTTTTTATCTGGTTAAGTGCCAGAAAGGAATACCTACAGTGGTTTCATGGTGTTGAGGCAAAATACAAACAGTGGAAGAACTATGCTGCACAACCCGATGAACAAAACAACTTCACGCTGGGCAAACATGAGCTACAAGATGGCACAAAGTACTTAAGCCAACCTGGTACCATCAGCCTACAGGCGGTTAAAAACTATATTCTCGCCTCACAGAGCTTTTACCAAACGGTGCTTGAAACACAAAACAAAGCACAAAAAAGACGTTTATTTACCACCAGTATTTTATTTGTCTGTGCCCTGAGTACCGCTTCTTTTGCTTATTATCAAAAACAGCTTGTTGTTGCCGAGCAGGCCAAAACAACGCAAGCACTCACTCATTTAAAAGACAACGTACTACTAAATATAGATGCAATCGAACCGATACTGGCGCAGTACTTACCCACTTTTCAACGTAAATACTTAAACAACCACATATCGAAGCTGGTATCAAGCGTTGATGATATCCCGTTAGAAGATATCGATAAACTCAGGTTATTACTAATAAAAGTAAAGATTCTACGCCAAGATGACTCGACGCATATCGGCGAACTCACTGAGACCTTAACAAAGTTAGAAAGCAAAATAGCGCAAATTGGAAATGACGATCCTAAAGAGCTGCAAATCGCAATGTCGTTCAATTATGAGTTTGGTGTCCTATTAATAAAACAAGGTAGGAATGACGAAGCCAAACAGTATTTAGACCGTGCACTACAACAAACTGAACTACTTCCAGCAGATCCATCATTGGCACTTGCCAAAGCGAAGATAATTTCACAGCTCGCATTTATGGCGTTGTGGGACGGCGACCTGCAGCTAGCTGCTCAAAAATATAATGAAACCTTGCAACTACTCGATACGCAAGTGCCAACACAAAGTCTCGAGCAAGCTTTTAACGTACTCAGAGTCAACACTTTCAGAAACCTCGCAAAGACCGAGCCTTCGGAGCAGCAAGCCAGCGATTGGCTATTGCGCGCGAAAACAGCCCTTGAAAAGCAGCTTAAGAATGATCCAAATCATCTTGTTTCACAATATAACCTGTTGAGAATTTACATTAACCTTGCTGAAAACAGTAGCAACCTTGTAGATGCCGATAAGTACTATGATCACGCTGATGAATTAGTAAAACTCTACTCTATTAAAGACCCAGATAATGTCCATGTACAAGTTGCTCAACTTTTATTGGCAAGCCGTTTGGGCAGTAGAAAGTTAGCACAAGGGTATCTAGTTGAAGCGCAAGCGCACTTCCTCGAAGGCTTAGATATAACCAGAAAGCTACGTGTATTGAATGAGAATAACATTGATTGGCAAGGACATAGCATCGAACTATATATGGCTTATGCAAATTATTTTTCACAGACCAATCAAACACAGCAAAGTACTCTGTACTACGAAAAAGCCCTTAAAGCAGCTCAAAAGCTCTATAGCCAAAATGAAGACAACCTAGACTTTGTCAGCCTCTTACAAGGCGCACACTCGAAAGTAGCAATACACCTTTACAATCTCGGCGACAAAAAGTCAGCACAAAGTCATTTAGAAAAAGCGAGAGCATTTGCACTTCGTTTAACGCAAGTTCATCCAGACAATGAAAATTACCAAGTCAGCTACAGGAAAAAGCTGTTTAACCTAGGCTACATCGCTTCTGAGGTCGGTGAAATTGACAATGCGTGTGACTACTTTATCAAAGGTAATGAACTGTCAGATAAATTCTTGTCGTCACATACCAGTATTCAGTGGCAAAAAGCAAAAAATAAGTTTGAACATTATATAGAATTATTAAAGTGTAACTAAAATGGCAACAACCCTTGATAACATCAATTAGGAAAACAAACACAATATGCTGAAACTTATGGAAAAGTTGTTATACCGCAATCAGCAGTCAGGCTATTCCTAATAGAGTAATAGAAAATGAATGATGAAAGGGATACAACAACAATTGAAAGGGGGTATGGATGTGGTTTGACAACAAACAAGCCGTACAAGAAGCGTATAAATTTATTAAGTTTTTACTTCGGAAAAAATCGATAACTGATCACAGAATCGACACCGAAGCACTTATTCAAGAGACATTGTTAAAAGTGATTAAAGCAACTAAACAAGAAGCCAGTAATGAGATTGAGCCGGATAAAGACACTCAAAAGCTCAATGCACAAACTGACTTTAACCATGTCTTAAAAGCTTATACATATAAAGCCTTTGAAAGCGTCTATCTCGATATGGGTAGCAATGTAACCTATCGACGGAAGTCGGCATCAGAGCAAGCTAAATCACCTGATGAGGGGCGCTCGGTGCAAATCGTCCACCTTTATGAAAGTAATAATAGCTCTGATGGCTCAAATAATATTTATGAGCTAATGCCAAGCGATCAGCCCTCGCCAGATCAGGTTGCAAAAATGGATAGAAATGCACGGTTGTTTATCAATTTACTACTAGAAACCATAGCCCAAGAAGAAGACAAACAGAAGCAAGCCCTTTTTTACGACTTTTTTACGCTGTCTTTTCGACAGAATGCGCTTACGCAAAAACAGCTTGGTGAACGTCATGGCTTTAAAGGCAACGCTGCAATCACCTACATATCAAGGTTTGTAAATAAATTATCTAAACGTGTTGAAGAGTCAGGTTTAAGCCTAGAGATAGGTAACAACCCACAGACAGACTTCGACATATACTTTCTCACTCACAGCAATAAATTAAACGAGACAATATCAGTATGAATAAGGTTAAGATCACAGACAAGGTATTAGAGTCGCTTGAAGATCACCTCATTGCAAAATCAATTACGGAGTTTGAGCATGAAGAAGAGCGTGCTCTTTCTCCACAGGAAATCGCAATAGTTGAGCGAATCTACAACCAACACAAATCAAAAGAGCTCGAACCGAAGCCATTGAACTTTGAAGTGCAATTGTTGGCCGCAAGCCCTGAGCTCAGCGCATCAGATAAACCATGGTGGGATTTTGACACTATTATCAATGATACGTTTCAGCTTGCGGTGTTTAGCTCATATGGGCAAGATTTGAGTGAAGACGTAGACTTTGAACTTAATCCTTTAAAAGGCAAAGAGCGTGAATTCAATGACTACTTTGATACCTTTAGAGGCACTAAACAGGGGATCCGTATTTACTGGGCTAAAAATAGTCGGCAAGTTGTTATGGAAGGTGAGCTTGTGCACTCTTTTGAAGGGGATTGTGTAAGTGGCCACGGGAAGATCATATCAAGCGAATATTTCGGCTCTGGTCACTTTAAGCTCATGTTAGAATTTTTCTCATTGCCTAATTAAAAGGGATTGTTAGGTAGATATTGCGAAAATACTGACTTAAATATTGTTTAATTATTACTTCTACTGGCTGTGAATTATCCAATCAGCGGGCTAACCCCCGTTGATTCTTCACGCTTCGAATCCCTCGCGTGCCACCAACCTCTTGGCCAAAAATAGCATCAGATAGCAACAGCAGAAATCTCAGCTTATACATAAATCTATAGTGCGATAAGCTTAGCGAAACAACTAAAATAAAAATCGAAATAATAAAATGGTGCCCGGGGCCGGACTTGAACCGGCACGCTGTTACCAGCGAGGGATTTTAAATCCCTTGTGTCTACCAATTCCACCACCCGGGCATCGGATGTCTACATAAGCAGAAAGTGTGGAAGTAAAATGGAGGCGGAACCCGGAGTCGAACCGAGGTAGACGGATTTGCAATCCGCTGCATGGCCACTCTGCCATTCCGCCAAACTCTAAAGAGAGTTGGAGCGAGTAACGAGGTTCGAACTCGTGACCTCGACCTTGGCAAGGTCGCGCTCTACCAGCTGAGCTATACTCGCATTTTCACTTGAAAACAAGTGGTGCCCGGGGCCGGACTTGAACCGGCACGCTGTTACCAGCGAGGGATTTTAAATCCCTTGTGTCTACCAATTCCACCACCCGGGCATCGGGTTTTTGCAAAAGCCAACCTTAAAGTAAAGTTGGAGCGAGTAACGAGGTTCGAACTCGTGACCTCGACCTTGGCAAGGTCGCGCTCTACCAGCTGAGCTATACTCGCATAATGGTGCCCGGGGCCGGACTTGAACCGGCACGCTGTTACCAGCGAGGGATTTTAAATCCCTTGTGTCTACCAATTCCACCACCCGGGCATCGGGTTGCTTTCGCATGTGGATTTTGTTGAGAAAATGGAGGCGGAACCCGGAGTCGAACCGAGGTAGACGGATTTGCAATCCGCTGCATGGCCACTCTGCCATTCCGCCGATGTATCAAAAGTTGGAGCGAGTAACGAGGTTCGAACTCGTGACCTCGACCTTGGCAAGGTCGCGCTCTACCAGCTGAGCTATACTCGCAACATGTATTCAAAGCAATATAAAGTGCTTTAGCTACATTTCGTTTTGATGACTGTTGTCTCTCAACACGGACGCATTCTACAGAACTTCTTGATTGCGTCAATATAAAAAATGAATGTTTTTAACTGTTTGCTTATTTTTTATCTAAACCGTACTCTAATTGCTCAATATCAATTAAGATTTGAGCAACTCTCCTTTAGCAGCAAGCAAATATTGCAGCATAGACACTATCGTTAATACTGTTGCAGTTGCCAGTAATACGTAACTCAGTACCAACATCCAAGTTGAAAACTGCCAAATTAGTCCAATGATTGCCAACATCTGAGCAGCCGTTTTAAATTTCCCCAAAGAAGATACGGCAACACTCGCCCGCTTTCCTAATCCAGCCATCCACTCTCGCAGAGCTGAGATAACGATTTCACGGCTAATAATCACCACAGCAGCAAAAGTGATCCAAACATTTTGATAATGTGCTGCGATGAGCACCAATGCGACACTTACCATGACTTTGTCGGCAACAGGATCGAGAAAAGCACCGAATGGCGTTGATTGGTTTAACTTACGAGCTAGGTACCCATCTAATATATCTGTTACCGATGCCAGCCAGAAAATAAAAGCAGCGGCAAAAAAAGCCCATGAATACGGCAGATAAAACACCACAGCAAAGACGGGGATGAGAAACAACCTAAATGTTGTTAACGTGTTTGGAATATTCCACATAACTACTTAAAGAATTCTTTTTCTATATGTTCGCATGAAGTATCAAGCTTTGTCATGCAAATGGTTAAATATCTTTTCAGCCAACTGCGGACTGATCCCAGGCACTTGCCCTATTTGTTGTATATTTGCCGATTTAACGCCTTGTAAACCTCCTAAATATTTAAGAAGCGCTTGTCTTCGCTTATTACCAACACCGCCTATCTCTTCCAATACGGACTGTGTGCGTTGTTTTTGTCTTTTATTCCTGTGTCCAGCAATGGCAAAACGGTGTGACTCGTCACGAATATGCTGTATTAAATGCAGCGCCGGAGAGTCACTTTCTAAGTTAATTGTTTTTCGACCACCATCAAACAATAGCGTTTCCAGTCCCGGCTTACGACTCGTGCCTTTTGCCACACCAATTAACATTGGGAGCTTCTCTAATTGCCAATCTTCAAAAAACGCCTCAGCCCTTGCCAGCTGACCTTTGCCCCCATCTATAAAAATAATGTCAGGCACTTTGGATACATCTGTCACTTTCGCGTAGCGCTTATTTAAAGCAAAGTCCATGGCTGCGTAATCATCACCAGGCGTGATCCCAGTGACATTATAGCGACGATATTCTCTTGTATTGGGGCCCTGAGCATCAAATACAACACATGATGCAACTGTATTTTCACCCATTGTATGGCTAATATCGAAACATTCCATGCGATCTATGTCGGCTAAACCTATCGCCTCTTTTAATAAGGCATAGCGTTTACTGATCGCATCTTGAGTGCTTTGCTTAACCATAATACTATTTAAAGCATTTTTATTGGCAAGTGCCAGATACTGAGCACGTTCGGCCCGAACATTGATGCGCAGGTGCACTTTACGCTTGGCGAGTTGAGTCAAGGCTTCTGTGAGTGCATGCCGCTCAGATAACTCAAATGGCAATACAATGTCGTTAGCAATTCGCGCATTGGAGCCATTCGATACGTAATACTGACCAAGAAAAGACGTCAATATTTCATCTTCGCTTGAGTCTCTCGGTATTTTCGGGAAGTAGGTTTTGCTGCCTAGTATTTTGTGATCGCGGATCATAAGCATATGAATTGCTGACAGGCCATTGCGCTGCGCGTAGCCAATCACATCCATCTCAGCAAAATTACCAGCGACAGATTGCTGCTCTTGCATTTGTCTTAATAAGGCTATTTGATCTCGATATTTAGCTGCAGCCTCGAAATTAAGCGCCATACTGGCCTGTTCCATTCTAGACACCAGCGTTTCGATAACAAGATGTGACTTACCACTTAAAAACTGCCTAACCAGATCAACCTGCTGAGCATACTCATCATCTGTTACCTTATCGACACAAGGCGCAGAACAACGCTTTAATTGGTGTTGTAAACAAGGCCGGCTACGGGCGCGATAATAGGCATCTTCACACTGGCGCACTGGAAAAATCTTTTGCATTAACCTGAGACTTTCCGACACTGCCGCACTACTAGGAAATGGCCCGAAATACTCCCCTTTTTGCTTTCGTGCACCTCTGTGAAATGCAATTCTGGGGTGTTTATGATCAGTGAGTAAAATATAAGGGTAAGACTTATCGTCACGCAGCAGAATATTGTAACGCGGTTGGTATTTTTTAATTAAATTGTTTTCGAGCAATAATGCTTCGGTTTCTGTATTGGTCAGCGTCACTTCAATGTGGACAATATTACTGACTAACACCCGCGTTTTACTGTCGGGAATATTTGCCCTAAAGTAGCTACTTACTCTTTTTTTAAGGTTTTTTGCTTTACCGACATAAATAACCTGGTGTTCGCTATCATACATACGATAAACACCAGGCTCTGTGGTCAACGTTTTCAAAAACGCTTTGTGGTCAAACTCTGTCATTCAAATAGATATGATCAACGAGAACTATCAATATCAATCATTTTATGACGAATAGCGAGGTGCGTTAGCTCAACATCACCACTTACGTCTAATTTCTCAAACATTCTATAACGGTAGCTATTCACCGTTTTAGAGCTTAAGTTGAGCCGCTCTGCAATATCTTGTGCTTTTTCACCCTTTGTGATCATTAACATGATCTGTAGTTCTCGATCTGATAGAGATTGGAAAGGGTTTTCATCGACCTTACCACTGAACTGTGCCAACGCTATTTGCTGCGCAATCTCAGGCGCAATATAACGCTGTCCTGAATTAACCGATCGAATTGCATTGATCATCTCATCTGGCCCAGCACTTTTGGTTAAATAGCCATGTGCCCCTATCTGCATAACTTTGCTTGGGAATGGGTCTTCACAATGTACCGTGAGTACAATGACCTTAACATCTGGACAGTAACGACAAATTTTCTTAGTCGCTTCTAATCCACCTATGCCCGGCATATTCATGTCCATTAATACGATATCGGGTTCATTTTGGCGGCAAAAAGTAACCGCTTCTTCCCCAGTTTTAGCCTCTCCGACCACCTTGAAACCACGCACATCATCTAAGATGCGTTTGATCCCAGTCCTTACAAGTTCATGATCATCAACTAAAAGTACGTTAATCAATGGAACATCCTCACGCTAGCCCTTGGTAAAAAATCTTTTCTGATTCGCTTTGCGAGATTAACATATAATTTCGCAAAGCATAATCAATTACATCATGCCAACCTACAAATATACGACTATATTACTAGGTTTGATTTGGCTACTCTCCTTTTTCAGAGAATCGGTTTACCCACAACGCAATCACACCGTCACCTGTGACATTACATGCTGTACCAAAACTATCTTGTGCTAGGTAAAGTGCAATCATCAAAGCTATCGCACTTTCATCAAATCCAAGCATCGAGGTCAATAGGCCCAATGCTGACATAACGGCACCGCCTGGCGCACCAGGGGCAGCTATCATTACAACACCCAGCATGAAAATAAATGGCAACATTTCTAACAGTGATGGGACAGCCATCGTTGGAGATAAAAACATCACTGCCATTGCACAAGTTACGATGGTAATTGTCGAACCGGACAAATGAATTGTAGCACATAAAGGAACTGAAAAGTTTGCTACTTCTTCAGAAACACCGTTAGCCTTACTCGCTCTCAACGAAACAGGAATGGTCGCCGCACTCGACATAGTTCCAATCGCAGTGAAATACGCTGGTAACATATTTTTGACCAACTCCAAAGGACTGCGTTTTAGCATCAATCCAGAAACAACAAACAAAGTTGTTAACCACAACCAATGCATACCAACCGCAGCCACAAGCACCACACCAAACGTGCTAAGTGTATCAACAACCGTGCCAGCTACTGCCATCTCGGCAAATACACCTGCGATATAAAAAGGCAGCGCAGGAATAATTACTTTTGCCAACAGAGCATCAATGACGTCACGGCCTTGATCGACAACATCTTTCAACTGGCCTAAATTTAGCTGGCTGATGCCAATACCAAAAATAAATGCAGCAGCAAGTGCAGTCATCACACTCATCAGCGGCGGAATTTCTAGTTGAATATAACCTTTTAACTCGGCGCCTTTGGCTGCTTCATAGGCAACACTCCCCTCAAAGAAGCCCGTTGCAAATAATACCAGTAACACGGCCAAAGTCCCCGCGATCACAGTAGAGCTGTATGCAAAGCCGACCGTTTTACCTAAAAGGTGTCCCGATGTCTTAGGTAAACCGGCAATACCTGAAGCGATAAAGAACAAAATAATCAATGGAATTGTAAAGCTAATTAGTTGGCCTATTATGACCTTAGCCGTATATAACAGCTCGGTCAGACCTAAAGGCAAGTACAAACCTGCCAAAATACCGCCCACAATACCGGCGATGAGTTTTATTATTAGAGACATAGTTTGTCCGATCTACATTTAAACCAAGCCCCTTTTTATCATGTTTTTACCTCTTAGGTATACAAATTCGATACTTTAACTTCAGTTCGTTCACCTGAGTTCACCCGATATTAACGCAACTCAACGAGAATGAATTGTTGCTTTAAACTATTATTATTAAATTAACACCCCTTAGTTTCTGCGAATTAAACCATCTATCATGATTAGAAGTACCAGCGTTTTATGCACCCTGCTATTGTCAGCCACTGCTGTTGCCGCGCCACAGCCTATAGAGATCCCGTTTATAGACCAAGCAGCCACTATAGATGGCAAAGTTGAGGAGCCACTTTGGCAATCTGCTAAAGAAATACTCATTGATAATGTCACTTGGCCTCATGAAAACACCACAAGCCCAGTTACAACAAAGGCGTTAGTTTACGAAAATGGGGAAGCGTTGTTTATCGCATTTATTGCAAAAGACCCTACACCGAAAGAAATAAGGGCGCACTATCGTGATAGAGATAAAATCTGGAATGACGACCTTGTCGGACTCAAAATCGACTCGCTAAACACAAGTCAAAATGCCTATCAATTTTTTGTCAATCCGCTGGGCGTCCAGATGGACTCGATTGAAAACGAGCTAACCAAAAATGAAAATTCGTCTTGGAATGGCATTTGGTCTAGCAAGGGGGAAATAACACCTGATGGATACCGTGTTGAAGTTAAGATTCCATTGCGCGTGCTTAATTTTAACGATTCACAAGGCACCAAACACATGGCTATGGAGTTCCTGCGATTTTTACCAAGGGATGAAAGGCTACGTATTTCCAACATGCAACTTGACCACAATAACAGCTGCTGGATCTGCCAAATGCCAGCAGTGAGTGGGTTTGCCACTGCTAAACAAAGTAATAACTTAACAATCACACCAGCACTGGCCATTGCACACACTCAAACACGTGACATTGACGACGCTGTCGTACCTGACTTTGAAAGTGATACCAACTACGAACCTGGCCTTGATGTAAAATGGGCTGTTACACCTGATACCACTTTAAACTTAACTGTCAATCCAGACTTTTCTCAGGTTGAAGCCGACACTGGACAGTTAAGTGTTAATAACAGCTTCAGTTTATTCTTTCCTGAAAAACGCGCCTTTTTCTTAGAAAACAGCGATTACTTCTCTTCTCACTTAAATTTGGTGCATACGCGCAATGTATCTGCACCAGATTATGGCGTCAAAGCTACAAGTAGCAAACAAGGGCACACATTTGCCGGGTTTATCGCTAATGACGATTCAACACACGTGTTAGTACCCGGTAATTTAGGATCTAGTATCGTTTCGCTAGAACAAAAAAGTGAAAATGCTGCGCTGAGATATCGCTATGATGCCAATGACCAATTATCTATTGGCACAACAGGCACCATCAGGCAAAGTGAAGATTATCGTAACCAAGTCTTGAGTATTGACAGCAAGTACCGCCCAACCAAACACGATACGATTAAACTACAAGCCATCACGACCGATACCCAGTATGATCAACACTTTATCAATGAAGTATGTGATGACGACCCTATTGAGTCTTGCGAAATTAATGAGAGCGTTTTAAGGGTGCAAAACCACGACGATCAGCAAGGGTTGGGCTATTACGCCAGCTATGAACACAATCGCAAATATTGGCGAGCATTTGGTTCATACCGTAATTACGACGCCGCACTGCGCGCTGACTTAGGATTTATTTCGCAGGTCGATTTTAATAAGTTTGTTACCGGGTTTGAATACCGTTGGTACGGGGATGAATCCAACTGGTGGAATCGCGCCAATTGGTACAGCGACTGGGATATTAGTCATAATGAGGATGGAGAGTTACTAGAAAAAGAAGTGCAATCAAACTTCAAAGTACAAGGCCCACTTCAAAGTATTATTCAGGTTGGCTTTGACCACCGTAAACGTACAGGCCAACGACACGATGAAACGCGATTAAACATAGACGGCAACACAGACATGTTCACTGAAAATTTCCAGTGGATGTATTTAGAAATGAAACCAAAAGCAGGCGTATTCGCAGGCCTTAGATTGAACACTGGCAATAAATTAGATATTGCTAACAACCGGTTAGGACAGCGATACATAGTAAAACCTACTCTAGACTTCAACCTTGGCCGCCACTTCGAAGTTAAACTGCGCCACACCTACGAACGCTTAGAGCATGACGGCGAAAATGTGTACACCGCGAATTTATCCGATGCACGTTTTACCTATCAATTTGGTATAAACAGTTATGTGCGCTTGGCAGTTATCAACCTTGATATAGAACGCAATCAACAAAAATATATAGATGACGTCGATAGCCGCTACAAAAAGCTCAGCACCCAGCTTTTATACGCCTACAAATTAAATCCTGAAACTGTGCTGTTTGTAGGCTACTCTGATAGTGGCTATCAAGATGATGATTTAAGTGATATCACCAAAGATAATAAAACCTTTTTCGCCAAATTTAGCTACGCATGGCTACGTTGATGAAAAGCCTTGCTAATTACCCAAAGTAATTAGCAGTGTATTTTTTATTCGTTATAGCTATAAGCTTTTTTAATATATCATATAGCCATTCTTTACTTCTTGTTTTGCTACAGGATCAGTAAAGTGTGGCTATATTAAGTGTTATACACAATAGTCCTAAGCTCATTCAAGGGAACATTTATGTCTAAAGTATTTTCAGATAACAGCCTAGCAATAGGCCAAACTCCAATTGTTAAACTAAATCGAGTAACTGGCGGCAACGTATACGCCAAAGTTGAATCTCGCAACCCGAGCTTTAGCGTAAAATGTCGCATTGGTGCTTCTATGATTTGGGAAGCTGAAAAACAAGGCCTATTAGGAGATGGTAAAGAGCTAATCGAGCCAACTTCAGGTAATACAGGTATCGCCCTTGCATTTGTTGCAGCATCACGTGGCTACAAACTCACTTTAACTATGCCAAATACAATGAGTCTTGAGCGTCGTAAGTTACTTAAAGCACTAGGCGCAAACTTAGTACTGACTGAAGGTGCAAAAGGCATGAAAGGCGCTATCGAGAAAGCTAACGAAATTCTTGAAAGCGACCCTCAAAAGTATGTTCTTTTACAGCAGTTTGAAAACCCAGCAAACCCTAAAATTCACTTTGAAACAACAGGTCCTGAGATCTTTGACGCACTTGAAGGTAATATCGACTACTTCGTAGCAGGTGTTGGCACAGGTGGTACAATCTCAGGTGTAAGCCGTTTCTTGAAACAAGAAAAAGGCCTTGATGTTAAATCAATTGCTGTAGAGCCTAGTGACTCTCCAGTTATCTCTCAAACGCTTGCAGGCGAAGAGGTTAAACCAGGCCCGCACAAAATCCAAGGTATCGGCGCAGGCTTTATCCCGGGTAACCTAGATTTAGAACTCATTGACGGTGCAGAGCAAGTATCAAACGAAGATGCTATCGCAATGGCACATCAGCTAATGAAAGACGAAGGTATTCTTGTCGGTATTTCATCTGGTGCAGCAGTTGTTGCGGCTAAACGTATCGCCGAAAAACCAGAAAACGCAGATAAAAACATTGTGGTAATTTTACCAAGCGCTACTGAGCGTTACCTATCTAGCCCAATGTTCGCAGATGAATTCAGCGATCAAGAACTAGTTCAATAAACTGCCAAATATATTTATGAAGGCCGGTTTTAAACGGGCCTTCATTTCCTATCGGATAATCCAGATAATCTCCTTCGCCTTTCCTCATATTCTTACTAAACTAAATAAATAACGACAATATGGGTGCTAACTCACCACCACGGGATGGTTTACCTCCTGAAACGCTGTGGTTGAAGCATATTGTTACTCAGTTATGGTATCCGTAATATACAAAATCTGTTTAAGTCCAGTCTGTGTTTATTTGACTTGGGAAAACCAGAATGCAGCAAAATATATGCATAAGGAATTTAGTAAAATGAAATTAGTCGTAGGCCTTGTCATCAGCTATCTCATTCTGTTTACACCTCCTGCCAGCGCAAGTCTACAAGTGGGCTTTTTTAAATCAGGACAATATCAAATGATTGTCGGTGCGCCCCACGAAAACGGATACTTGTTTAGTAAGAACCCAACAAAAGAGCAACTGCATTTGGTCACACTGGACTGGCCTCCCTATATCGGCGATCAACTTTGCAATAAAGGCTGGGTATTTCAATTTACTATATCTCTGCTTGTTGATCAGGGATACCCGGTGTATGTCGAATTTTTACCTTGGGCAAGAGCTGTTAAAGCTGCCGAGTCCGGTCGAGCAGATATATTGTTCCCAGAATACTTTATTGAAGATGCATCCCCTTCTGACAACTATGAGGGGAAAACAAGACGTGAGTTACTCGCATTATCCAATGCCTACCCTGGCGGAGAAATTGGTTTTATCAAACGTCGCGGCGAGCGGGACTCATTTGAAGGAAATTTAAATGCGCTTAAGGGCACTACCATTGGCGTAGTAAGAGGGTATCAAAATACCCCTGAATTTGATGCAATGATGGACAACGGAGAGTTTGTCATTGTCAAAGCAGTTGATGACCTTCAGCTCGTTAAGCTATTAGTGGGAAAACGGGTCGACCTCATAATTGGCGATCCAAAAGTTCTGCGCTTTACGGTTAGTTACTCTAACTTATCCAAATCTGAAAAAGTGACTCTATTGCGAGCTCTTGAAGATGTTCAACCCGCGCTTCGCTACAACAACTTATTCTTCGCATTGAGCAAAAAGAAACCTCGCTGGCGGCAAGTGCTCAATGACATCAACAAAGGTCTCTATATTTTTAATAATAGTGGCGAGACTGAGCGTATTATTGAAATGGGGAGCTCAGAGTGTTATTAAAGTTTCTCTAAGCTCTTTAACAAAGAGCTTCCATAGAACCGCATGCCAACACAATCGCGTGTCACCTGACAGTATTTTTTGACTATAACTTTAACTTTCGGTAGATGGCTGATACCATGTACCCATATTAGGTCACACCTAGTATATCTATAAAAATAAAAAATATAAAAATATAAAAATATAAAAATAAAGGATTAAACATGAAAAAGCTTTTCTTCGCCCTTTTGGCCGTTTCCTCTTCAGCCCTGTTTACGACAAATGCGCAAGCATCAACATCTGGTCCAAAGATTGATAACCTGTACCCAACTTCATTTTACTTAAGGGGCGGTGATGGCCTGTATGTGGAGTTTCAGGCTGGTAGCATGCCTGGATGCAGTCATGGCAGAGGCGGACGCTTAGAGAAGTCAAACTTTAACTATGATCAACTGTACGCTTTGATGCTAACCATGATGACAACAAAGTCTTTCTCAGGTCGCATCATTTTCAATGAAACGAGCCACAATGGTTGGTGGAAGTGCTCAATTTCAGGTATTGAAGCATTCCCACAATAAAATGACCGTTTTTGACATTTTTTTGTAAATTAAAAGCGCCTCGAAGCGCTTTTAATTTATACCTATATACTTGTGAACTTGGATCGATAATCGCCAGTTTTTCTTAACACAGGTATCAATGGCTAATTTTGTCGCCTTCGCCTTTTGGCTGATCGGCTGTAAGTAAATAAGTTTAGGCCTAACCCCTGTTTGTTCAAACAAACCTTCTAACTCATCAATATGTTTTTGCATTGCAACTGGGTGCTTGATTTCATCCGCTCTTTGCATTGCAGAGGTCAGTACATCGTATCCACCACGCATATTAATTTTCGGTGATACCGTGACCCAAGTCTCTTTTGGAACCAAAATTTCAAATGTACCGCTGGTTTCAACTTGCGTCGTGTACCCCGACTGGTGCAATAGCTCACACAGCTCATTTAGGTCATACATACAGGGCTCACCACCGGTGATCACGATATGCTTAGCCGTATAACCTCGCTGTTCAAATTGAGTCATGATTTCCTGCGGCGTGGCATTAGCCCACCACTCTGAGTCCGCTTTTTTCTCCACCGTTTTGTCCAAACTCACTAGATAAGTCGGATTCACATCCCATGTTTGCTTTGTGTCGCACCAAGCACACCCAACAGGGCACCCTTGTAAGCGAACAAAAATAGACGGGGTACCCGTAAAGCTTGCTTCACCTTGGATGGTTTCAAAAACTTCATTAATTTTGTACAAAACAGCTCCAAACTACTCAATATATTTTGCGAAAATAACCTGCTAAAATTGTCATTTTTTCAGCGGCCGTGTAGTATATCGCGCCCTGAAGCAAACCTCTATTAAAATCGAGGCAAAACCTGAGGCATTTATCCGAGGTATCTCCAATGAGCGAAAAAGTCGTTGTTATCTATTCTGGTGGCATGGATTCTTACACCGTGCTAAACAAAGCCCTACAAGAGGGGCATGAGGTTTATGCGCTATCTTTTAACTATGGACAACGACATGTCAAAGAGTTAGAAGTAGCCAAAAGTGTCTGCGACAGTTTAAACGTAGCACATAAAATTGTTGACATATCTGCAATCAACCAACTTCTTGCTGGTTCTTCACTTACCGATGACATTGATGTGCCAGAAGGCCATTACGAAGAAGAGAGCATGAAGAGCACAATCGTGCCAAATCGTAATATGATTTTGCTCTCGCTAGCAGTTGGTTATGCAGTTTCTTTGAAAGCTAACAAAGTATTTTACGGCGCACACTCAGGTGACCATGCTATCTACCCCGATTGCAGACCTGAATTTGTAAAAAAAATGGACGATGTTTGCCGGATCGCCAACTATGACGAAGTTGAGATTGTATGTCCTTATTTAAACAATTCGAAAATTGATATTTTGACGGATGGTTTGAAGATGGGCCTAGACTATCGCCATACATGGACGTGTTATAACGGCCGTGAAAAAGCATGTGGTAAATGTGGCGCGTGCCAAGAGCGCTTGGAAGCATTTGAATTAAATAAAGCGACCGATCCACTCCCGTACGAATAAACGTCAACTGCTATGCCCAAAATGAACTTGGGTATAGCAGCTTCTGGGACTTTTTACTTCATTCATCCAATTCACAACCTGCATTTCTTCTTACATTTAATCTGACACTTGTCACTATACTCAACACAAAATTCAACTATGATTAAATCTAATCAAGTTATGGAGATTGATCTTATGTCAGGTACTACAATGGTATTTTTAATCGTACTTGTGAGTGTTGGCTTTGGTGTTATCAGTGACTTATATAGCAAGTACTTAAAAGCCAATAAACTAAGTGGGTTAAATAAACAAGAGAGCGACCAACTAAAGAACGAAATTGCACAATTAAAAGACCGTGTCGCCGTGCTAGAAAAAATTGTCACCGATGAAGGCTACCAAGTAGATAAAGAAATCAAAGGCCTTTAGCGCTTCCTGCACTCGCGCATTTATGCCATACCATCGCAAGTTTTGACTCTAGGCGAGCCGCTAATGTGCGGCTACGCCAAACCCACCGCTAAAAATGTGGCACAATGTGTATCTAACTCCACCCTAAACAACCAAGCAAAATATCCTATTCATAAACTTAAAAAAGTTGAGAATGTTAAAATACAGCACTCAAAAAATTAATATATTTAATTTTATTAATAACTTGAAAGCGGTAGGTAGCGATGTTTTTCTGATAAAATAGCCAAAGGTTAGAAGTTATAAACTATAACAAAATTGAATTTAACGACGCATAAATTACTCTTTAGTATCCCCCCTCCATAGAACAATCAGTCTCATTCATTGAGCTATTCATATCACCGAAATCAACTCGCTAGGATATACCATGTTAAAACCAAGCTTCTTGGCAGCGTCAGTTAGCCTGATACTCGCTTCTGCACCTGCTTTCACCATCACTGCGCAGGCATCTTCAAGTCAGTCTCCTGAACTAAAGCCAGAAGTTATCGAAGTAACAGGAACTCGACGCAGTTTACGTAGCATTGCCGAAAGTACAGTACCTGTCGATATCATCGGCTTGGACGAAATTAATAGCTCAGGTCAGTTGGAGTTAAGCCAAGTACTGACCACCCTTATTCCTAGTTTTAACTTTCCAAATTCACAGCTTGCCGATGGCACAGATCATGCCCGCCCAGCTGTTTTGAGAGGTTTAGCTCCTGATCACACACTAGTATTGATCAATGGCAAACGCCGCCACTCTAGTGCACTGTTAAACCTCAATGGTACTGTCGGACGAGGTTCATCAGCGGTTGATCTCAACATGATCCCTACAGCGGCAATTAAGCGCATTGAAGTGCTTAGAGACGGTGCAGCAGCACAATACGGTTCGGACGCCATTGCAGGCGTTATCAACATTGTATTGAAAGATGCGGACAGTGGCGGCTCTATAAACTTTACCTATGGTAAATATGACACGCAAATGGCCGGTGCAAAACAACTTGAAAGCGCTTATCAAGATGACCAGGGCGACCTTGCATTTAACCTAGCACAAGACCGACGCATAAGTGACGGTAACACAGGCACTCTGAGCGGTAACATCGGCCTACCTTTAGGCAAAAATGGTTATATTCACCTCAGTGCTGAAGCGCGTAATAAAGCCCCTTCAAATCGCTCAGGTTTTGACCCAAGAGAGCAGTACGCCAGAGATGAGCAAGGCAACTTAGACCCAAGAGAGTTCGAGGCCGAACGTTATAACCATAGATTTGGTAAAGCTGATATTGAAGATGTCGCATTCTTTTACAACGCAGGTTATGACCTGTCTGACACTCTGTCTGTTTATTCATTTGGCAGTTACTCAGAACGTGAAGGTAACTCGGGCGGCTTTTTCCGTCGCGCTAACGACAAAAGAAATGTCGTCGAAATTTATCCGAATGGCTTCTTGCCACAAATTACAACCAAGGTAGATGATTTTGCGTTGGCAATTGGCGCAAAATCACATCTGGCAGGATGGGATTTAGACAGCAGCGTAAACTATGGCCGAAACCAGTTCAATTTTGGTGTCACCAATAGCTTAAACACGTCAATGGGCACAACGAGCCCGACCGAGTTTGATAACGGTGCACTCATTTATGACCAGCTTACGCTCAACTTTGACGCTAAGAACAGCTTTGATTTTGGTTTGTATGAAGAAGTATTTATCACCATTGGTGGCGAATACCGCAATGAATCCTACCAAATTGAGGTTGGTGAAGAAGCGTCTTATCTGACTGTTCTCAACGCTGATGGCACTCCTGTTGCCGCTGGCGGCGCACAGGTTTTAGCAGGCTTTTCGCCGGCAAGTGCGGTTGATGAATCTCGCCATAACTTTGCACTATTCACAGAGTTTGATACGTATCTGAACGCCGACTGGAACCTAATTGCAGCTGCACGCTATGAAGATTATAGCGACTTCGGTTCTACCTTAACGGGTAAACTTGCGACACGCTATGCTATCAATGATGCTTTGTCTTTCAGAGGGGCTATCAGCACAGGGTTCCGAGCACCTTCATTAGCACAATCATCATACAAGTCAGTAGCAACAGTCTTTGAAAACGGTGTACCAAATGAAGTCGGTTTATTCCCAGTCGATACCCCGGCGGCACAAGCACTTGGCGCACGCCCTCTAGATGCAGAAGAATCCGTAAACATGACTGCTGGTTTTATTTATACATATGATGCGTTTAGTTTGACTCTTGACGCTTATCGCATAGATATAGACGACCGAATTGTACTATCAGAGAACCTAAGTGGTGACGCCGTCGAACGCATTCTAAACAATGCCGGAGAGCATAATGTCCAGCGCGTCAGATACTTTACAAATGCCATCGACTCGCGCACTCAGGGTGTCGATATCGTCGCCACTTACAACTTTGATCTAAGCACTTTAGGTAGTCTTAATGTAAGTGCGGCACTTAACTTAAACGATACTGAAGTGACACGAGTCAAAAACAATCCAGCAGAGCTTGCTGCACTAGGTGATGAGTACCAATATTTTGCGCGTAGAGAAATTGCTCGCTTTGAAGAGGGGACGCCTCAAGATAAGCTCAACTTAGTTGCAACATGGCAGTATCAAAACTGGACTGCGATATTAAAAGCAACTCGCTACGGTGAAACAACAGATTCCTCAAGTACAGTCGAAAAAGACGAAGTACTAGAGGCAAAATGGATCACCGATTTAGAAGTGGCTTATCAGTACTCAGAACAGTGGCGCTTTGCTATTGGTGCAAATAACTTATTTGATCAATACCCGCAAGACACGGTTGGTAATATTGGGTTTAGTAACTTTAACCAGATCTTCCCATATTCTGCTTTCTCCGCTTACAACACGGATGGCAGGTTTGTATATGCTAAAGCCTCATATAGCTTTTAAATAAACGCCCCCTGTCACCTGTACGCATGCGTATCGGTGACAGGCATTTCCTCTCTTTCCAATCACTGCTTCGCCCCACACACAGATATTCAGCCAGTCTAAAAAACATGCTTGCCTTTTATTTTCCTTTCATGGTATTAATAAATTAATGTCACCTAAATTCACATTTACCAATAAAGTATTTAAGTGGTAATAAGGCTGAATCACCGTACTATCAGCCTGGTGAATAATAATGACATTACTTAAATATAAACCTAAGAAGTAAGTACAAACAAAAAAAGAAGGATATTTATTATGAACTTAAAGCTAAATAAAAAAAGCATTAAAAAATTAACGTCAGCTAAAAATGCACTACCTAAAGGCGCTACGCCACAAGTAGCTGGTGGCTTTGAGATGAGTGTTGATCTGTGCAATACAGATGGTGTTTGCTGGACTCAACAGCGTCCAGGCCAACCATGTGGTATTTATACGGGTAACTGTCACTAATTATATTTAGTGTAATAAAAATATGTGCGCATTAAAATGGAGCTATATCGATATTTTTTGCGCACATGCAAGCTAACCCAGCTGTATAGCTCCCATATTAAAACCAATCACAGGTAATACCCTTTCACCTTATTAAACCAGAACTTCACATCTAAAAAGTAAGATCCATAAATAACCAGTTCATTCCAAGGCGATTAAAGACCTCAAAGCAACTTTAATACTTGAAAAGAAATATAAATTTAGATAACAAATAGATAATTAAAAATATGTACTGAACGCTTTGTGCTACAAAGTTTTTATTGAAAAAATGTACCTATTTAAACTATAAATAACTGGCTTTTGTTACAACCAAGATGGGCCAATAAAGTTTCTCCGAGCAAAAAAATAAGCCGCATTTTTCGCGGCTTAGCTATTATTACCAGTAATGGATATATGAGTTTCTATAGTTCAAGAATTTATTTTGATATTTACATGAACCAATCGCGCGATACTCTTCACCATAGAATCCTGTGTAACGATGCACTTTAACTAACTGCCATCTGCAGTTGTCATTAAAGCTTGGATCACTTGATGACCATGCGAGCGCCTGTCCTGAGGCCATGAGTAGCCCTGCTAATACTGTACCTTGCAATAACTTATGCATGCTTAATCTCCTTAATGATTAATATGTCCGTAATGAAAAATGTTTAACTAACATTGAAAAACTTCGCTTTGTACTTTTATGGCCCTGTTCAGATTTTGACTTCTTGGACCAACTCCATACCATCGACAATACGTACAATTTATTATCGATCATCACCACTATTGAACTTATTTCGACGCCAAACACACATTGGCTACATAACACTGCTGGTCCATACTGCGCCACAATGAGCAAATAAACAGATGTACCTTATCGCTTCTTTACAGCCCTGTGTTTTGACGAAATTCCACATCAGTATTTGACAAATTAAACCCCTGCATAGTCCGCGCAATATAAACAGTCACTTCATCCGTTAATGGGTCTTTTTCTATCATCATAGGTAACGCCCCATGACCACCAGCTTGTTCATCCAGCGCGGAGCTTAAATCCATAGATAGCGTACGCACCTCGTCATCACTTGCCACAAAAACACTGATCGCACATTGATTACTGCGGCATTTTGCACGCTCGAACGGGTATATACTTAATCCGTCCGTGTCGAAAAGTTCAGTGAGTACTTGCTGTTGCGGCATCGCCCACTCTTCATCAATGGGCTCTTGTGCAAACATTGTCGCGATATTTTTATCAACCCGCTCACGTTGAGACTGGATATAAAGCTCAATGTCTTTGATAGCTAATGCTGATTGAAGTTGAGAAAAGCGCGCTTGTGATACATGGATATCTTCGTTAGGCGTGAAAAGTTGCGTCACGCCTATTTGCTCCTCAGGCAGAGAAAATACATTTGACTTTGTGTCATGCTCTGAGGAGGTCATGCTGATGGGAGCTGGGCTTTCACCCTCTAACGGTACGCCATGCTTAACTGGGACTTCGAGACATACACCGTCAACTTGATTATCAATGTGAGAGTCGGCTAGAGCGACTGCGCTCTGACGATTCGTTAAAGTATCGATAAGGTATATACTTATGAGTAAGAGAATTACGTATTTTATAGAAATTTTAGTCTTTAAAATTGCGTCGATTGTGGCCATTAAATATGCATTACATTTGGTTACCTCTTGCCGTTTTATACCGCAACAGTACAAAAAACAACCAGCAATGCAATTATTATGAGAATAGTATTGGAAGATGCGTGATTTAGTATTGTGTAATTATTCTAACGCCAATGGGTATCTTTGACTCTGGATTAAGAATTAGCACTAAAGTATTCATGGGTTCCATGCGCTTCTATCGCCATCGATAAGTTGTTCAAAGCCAGCGCATAAACAGCTTCTCGCATACCGAGGTTATCAGCTACATGCAAGGACCACGCTTTTTCAAATGCGTTGTGTATATATTCTGACAATTTTTTCGCGACATTGTCTTCACTCCACTGCATTCCCTGACGATTTTGGCACCACTCAAAGTAGCTTACAATCACCCCTCCTGCATTGGCTAAAATATCTGGGATCACCAACGTATTTTTAGCTTTCAAAATGACATCGGCTTTTGCACTAATTGGCCCATTAGCGATTTCGACGATTGTTTTTGCTTTGATTTGTGCTGCGTTGCTGTCGGTGATCACCCCTGCGATTGCCGCTGGTACTAAGATATCGACATCGAGCTCTAACAGTGCCTGATTGGAGAGCTTGGTATGCTCTATCAATTCACATACCGAGCCTTCACAGTAAACAGCTTGAAGTTGTTTACTGTGCTGCTTTTTGAACTCAATACTTTGAATGTCCAATCCACCTTCTGCGTATATGGCTCCTTGAGAATCACTGACGGCGACAACTTTATAACCCGCTTGTTGGAGCAGTTTTGCGCATTGCGCACCACCATTACCAAATCCTTGTATGGCAACCGTTTTTTTATTCCTCTGCCAGTCAAGTTTACTGGCCAGTGCTTCAATACATAAAAACGCCCCTGTTCCTGTTGCGGTATCTCTACCACGACTACCGCCAAAGACGAGCGGCTTGCCAGTGAATGCCGATGGGGATTTACAGCGCGTAATGGTTTGATATTCATCCATCATCCAGCCCATGATCCGCTCATTGGTATACATATCCGGCGCAGGGATATCTGTATCCGGGCCAATGAAGTCGGCCATTGCGCGAACATAAGCACGGGAAAGGCGCTCTATTTCAAGTGCAGATAACGACTTTGCATCAACGGCGACGCCCCCTTTTGCCCCACCAAATGGCACATTGACCGCGGCGCACTTGAGCGTCATCCAAAGCGCCAAGGCTTCAACCTCACTTTGGTCGACATCCAAATGAAATCGGATCCCGCCCTTTGTTGGTCCCAGCAAATTATTGTAGTGGCAGCGATAGGCATTAAAGTAGGCTGTTTTCCCATTGTCTTTACGAATGGACACGTAACAAGTTAGGGTGCATAAAGGCTGACTTAAAGCCTGAAGTGTATCTCTAGAAATGTTTAGTTGATTTGCAATCGTCGCGAGCCGCACCAGTGCATCTGCCAGTATATTTTCCGCCATTGTAGGCTCCAAATGTAGGCTGTGATACTCAAACTCTAGCTCTCACTGGACGACATTTCTAATTATGTGATGAATATTCTCAATATCTTAACTAAAGGTGGGTCGATATTTCTGCAATAAAATGACTCGGCTTTTTCGGAGACATGATATACGCCTGACGCTTTGCACGAGTCAGGGCAACATAGAATAAACGCCTTTCTTCTGCATCTGGATAAGCTTCCAGATTGGGCAAAAAAGCTTCAACAAGCTCATCGTTTTTTCGCTTTGCTGGGACTGAGTCACTATCAAGGCCTGTCAAAATCGTGTAGTCAGCTTCTTTACCTTTTGCCGCATGAAATGTCATTGCACTAATATTCAAGTGTGTGTACTGCTCATTCAACAATAACAAGGCTTCTTTTGACGGCAATTGTTTATGATAACGCGCCAAAATCATCACCGACACGTTACGTGCTGAGTTGCCCGCTATTTTTTTAATTACAAAAGTGAATGAGTTCTCTGATACTTCTGGGGTGATCAAAACGGATGGCTCATCAGGCACGCTTTGTGCTCGCACTTGTTTGACAATTTGCTGAGGGTTTTGGCAGATAAAGTCACTGGCTAAATCTAACAAATCTTGACCATAGCGAAAGGTTTTATCCAATTGCATCACAGTCGATGGACCAAAGTGCTGTGCAAAATGTGTTGTTAGTGTGAGGTCAGCACCACTGAAGCGGTATATAGATTGCCAATCATCCCCAACTGCAAACAGGTGGCTACGAGAGTGTTGGGCAAGAAGTACTTTCACAAGTTCCGCACGCACAGGGGAGATATCTTGAAACTCGTCCACTAAAATATGAACCCAGGGGCTTTGAAACTGACCTGACTTTACATACTTAATCGCTCGGCTGATCATATCGTCATAGTCAATGCTCTGCTCATTGGATAAATACAACTGGTATTCAGTCAATACTGGACGAAACACCGCCAATACTGATTCATACTGCCCTTCTATGTGCTGCATATTACCTACACTTGCAGCCTGTTTATATAAACCTATCAGTTCACTAAACAGTCGCACGACACGTGACACAGACGGCGAAGCAAAATCAATTTCGGTATCACTTTTTACCAATTTAAATTCTGACTTTAGTAGCGTAAGAAAACGTGTTTTAAACTCTTGATCTTGGCACAGAGACACCAGTGTTTCATGTATAAACTGTCTTTTTTGCTGCTCGCTATTAGACATGTTTGACAATACTGGCGCACGACCCTCTACCTCCGTTAGAATAAATGTCCCAAGGCTGTGAAATGTTCGGCATGTGGCATCAAGCCTTGCATACTTTAAGCGTTGATGCATTTCATCTGCTGCGTCTTTGCCATAGGCTAACATCAGTATCTGGCTACTCTGCGCAATTTTTGACGCCAACAAATAACCCACTTTGGCAATCATCACACTGGTTTTCCCAGTGCCTGCACCGGCAAGCAATAGTTGCCTTTCATCAACCACCACACAGGCTCGACGTTGTGCAATCGTTAGCGGCTGTGCTGCTACTGAATCAAAATAGGCTTCAAAGTCATGCAACTGCTTTTTAATAAAAGCTTCCCTGAACTCATCGATATCCTGCTGCTGCCAGTGATGTACTTCTTCTAGTGTAAAACGTGTTTGACCTAGATGGGGTTCAAACCGCTTGTCTAAAGACCAAGTTAACCAATACTGGGCTAGTTCAGAGGTCATCCGCTGCGCAGCCGACAAAAGACTGTGTGATAAATAGCGCTTTTCCAGCAATGATTCTAACTTCAAAATACTTTGCTTTAGCTTGTTCACATGGGAGCTCAACCACAACTTTTGCAGCTCAAATTGTGCAAGCTCAATGTCACATGCCTGAATACGTACTTTAAAGCTCGCATCGGCTGTGAAAACCTGTATTTTTGGCGTGATCTTACCGTTGAGTATAACGGGGGGCTGAGATTGTGACTGCCACGTATACAGTTTTTTGACCGATTTAGTCTCTATTGAAATTCCTTTAGCAGAAATCGCCATGGCGCTAACGCCATCCATAATTCGAGATAATGTGTGAACAGTAAACTGCATTCAATCTTCAGCTTGAGTCGAGTGTATTGCAGAGTGTAGGGGAATCCAGCAAGGCTGTCATTGAATATTCATTGCGAAAAGCCAAATTTAAAGAGCGCTTTCAACTCTCTACAAAAGTGAAAAGGCCAGCATAGGCCGGCCTTATTGTTAAATTAGTCTAGCCAAAAGTCTTTTCTGAACTTTAAGCCAAATTCACTTCGGTCATTGCTGCGCATCACACCAACAAAGCCAGCTTGTTGCAAACGGCCAACATCATATACTTCGTTAAATACATTCTCACCATATAAGGTAATTTCTGTATCGCCTTCGCTGTTAGTATAAGAAAGATTGAATCCAAATAGCTCACGAGATTCAATGAATTCATTTGGGTTATTCACTGACTGGCCCTGCATATCAGAACGGTAAGAGTAACTTGCATTCACAGCAACCGTCGCACCTGAATCAAGGTCCATAAAGTATGAAGGGGCAACCATAACAGTCCAACGCGGCGTCAAAGCTGGTGCATTGCCTACCGTGATCCCTTGCACACCCTCATCAACATGCGTGATTTCAGAGTCTAGATAGCCCACTGAGCTGCGAATACTAAAATCATCTGTCACAGCGACTGTTGTTTCTAGCTCGATACCCTGTGCGCGTGACTCACCGGCATTTTCAATGTATGTATTGAATCCATTTGACGGGTCATTAAATGGCAATGCCAAATCTGTGTAATCTGTGATAAATACCGCAACCATCATAGACACGCGATCATGAACTTGGCCTTTAAAGCCGACTTCGTAGTTAAGCGCTTTAGTTTCATCAAATGACACAAATGCGTCTGCACCACCAAATGGGCGCGGCGGGAAACCACCACTTTGATACCCTTTTTGTATTTGAGCATAAACGTTCATATCACGATTTAATTGATAGGCCGCGTTCACATCCCAAGTTACTTCATCAAACTCAGCTTCTGCATTCTTTGCAAAGTAAGTGAAGTCCGCTTTTGCATCCTTTGAGTCTTCTGAATATCTTAAACCACCACCCAAGCTTAACTGCTCGGTAATGTCGAAACTCGCATTAAAGTAGGCTGCATAAGAGTCGGTTTCTTGTTCAATACGGAAAGAGCCCGGTGCAGCTGGCGTATTGAATGGCGAATATACGTAAGGTGCCGATGCTGTGAAGCCATCTTCGTTAAAGTAGTACAAGCCCGATACAAAATCCCAAGAATCAAATGTACCATTTAGCTGAAATTCAACTGAAAACTGATCCGCGCCACCCTCTTCAGGAAACTCTGACAAATGAAGTGGCGTGCCATCATCATCAAGGCCACCGGTGTAATCAGAACTGCGTTTGCTGGTGATAAACTTAACCGCGTAGACATCATTTACCTGCCAATCTGCGATCACTGATGCACCCCAACCAGAATAATCAGTGCTTTCAATACCAGCCACTGTTGATCCTAAATCATCAGGGTTGTCTGGTAACATGCTCTCTTTCAGTAATGGGAAGTCGCCATTGTCAGGGTTATTTGCATCAAGACCGCCTGTTACCTCAATTGTGTAAGGAGATTGTCCTGATTCGTTATCTACCCCATCAAGGGCTACATTTAAACTAAAGTCACTGCTTGGCTGCCATTTAAGCGCCAAACGACCACTCATTTCTTGTTCTTCACCAATTTCTTTTTCAGGGTTCGCTAGGTTTACCGCATGGCCAACACCATCGCGCTCTTTATAAGACGCGTTAGCTGCAAAGCTCCACTGGTCATTGATGGTTTGGTTTGTGTAGATATCTCCACCAAGTCTGCCTCGAGAGCCTACTTTCGACTCAACGCGAACAATGTCTTCACTGCCTGGCTTTTTAGTGATGATGTTAACTGCACCACCAAGTGTATTACGACCATATAGTGTGCCTTGTGGGCCACGAAGCACTTCTACACGCTCAATATTGGGCAGTGATAAGTTAGACCCCATTTGACGGCCTAAGTAAACACCATCAACATAGACACCCACGCCAGGATCTGTGGTGATAACGTGATCTTGAAGACCAATACCACGAATAAATACCGAAGCATGTGCGGCATTACCAACACCATAACGAGTGATATTTAGATTTGGAACAAATTTACCAATGTCATCTAAATTGCTCATGTTGCCTTTTTCAATAGCTTCCGAGCCAATAGAAGTGATCGCGGTTGGTGTTTCAAACAGGCTTTCAGTACGTTTACGTGCTGTAACTTCAATTTTCTCAAAAGTATTATTTTTAGCCTGAGTATCTTCAGCTGCAAAGGATGGTAAGCTCACTGCGGATAAAATCGCAGCACTAAGCGCAGATAGACCAACGCGTGGTAAAACTGTTGTCATAAAATCTCCAAAGGAATCGCCGTGTGTGTATTCAGCCTGAGGGAGGCTGCTAGCTTATGCTGTATAAAAAACAGACATAAAAAAAGATGCGTAATACGCACCTCTTTCCTCTGGAAGGTTATTATACCCAATAAATGATAAAATCTAAATAAAAATTTAATGAATATTTTTATATGCAAATATTTTACCTTTGAAAAACACTTAATTTATATAAACTGCACTTTCAAAGACAATCATTTACATCTCCAAACTCGCCATTCACTGCGTGCTCTGCCAGACTGAGCACGCGCAGATTTTATACTAAAGTAATCTTGTGTTCGCTAAGTGCCTTATCCATAAACTCGCAACTTAAAACGCCATAATCTCAACCTCATCGGCAGCTTCAAGTTCTTCATCAAGGGCTGATTGCGAGGTCGCAAGTGCCACCAGTTCAGCCTGTTGGTGAATGGTTACTGCGCTAAACAGCTCCGCAAGTTGCAACTCAACCGCCAACTGACTTTCTATATTTTGCAGTAGTTGATTCACCAACAATGAATGCCCACCTAAATTAAAAAAACTGGCTGTACAGCTGACTTTTTCGCTGTCCAAACCCAGTAACTCAGCCCAAATATACACCAGCTTTTCTTCAACTTCCGTAGACGGGGCGACATACTCACCATGTAAATTGCTACTTTCTGGGTCGGGCAATGCCTGTTTGTCAATTTTTCCATTTGGCGTAAGTGGCCACTCTTCAATAAAAATCAGTATGCTGGGCACCATATATTCAGGCAACTGGGCACCCAATGCCGCTTTTATGGCGTCAATCGAGTCCGCATTACTTGCTTCTTTGCTGTGCTGTTTTACATACCCGACAAGTTGCTGACTGTCCGCGATATGCGCTGCCACCACTTTTGCAGAGTGCACACCTGTGAGGCGGTGCAACGCACTCTCTACTTCAGCCAGTTCAATTCGGAACCCCCGGATCTTCACTTGGTCATCTATTCGCCCCATAAACTCCAAGTTATCATCTGCTAAATACCTAACTAAATCGCCTGTTTTATAAAGCTTTTTAGAACTACCTTTGACGTTATGGTCATAATATGGGTTATCGATGAAACGCTCAGCAGTCAAACTTAGCCTGTGTAAATAACCTCGTGCAAGCCCTTGTCCACCAATATAAAGTTCCCCTATCGTTCCGTGAGGCAGAACCCTCTGTGCCTCATCAAGCACATAAAACTGCGTATTTTGAATCGCTTTACCCATGTGGCAATACGACGTATCGAGGGCTGCAATGGCAGACCAAACGGTCGTCTCAGTTGGGCCATACATGTTGAAGACCTGACTGTCAGGACATTTATTGTGGAAAGTTTCTAACAGCGTCGGAGATAGGGCTTCTCCGCCACACAACAGAGACATTTTAGCGCTGCTTTGCCAGCCGAAATCGAACAAAGATTTCCATAAACTCGGCGTCGCCTGGATTAATGTGATGTGATGGTTTGTAATTAATTGGGTGATTTTTTCTGGTGTTTTGCGCTGTTCATCAGTGGCGACGATGAGTGCTGCACCTGCACCCAAAGTGACGTAAAACTCCAGAACATGAATGTCAAAATTAATGGAAGTTTGCGCTAATACCTTATCTTCACTAGATACCGATAACGCATCACACATACCTGAGATGAAATTCGACACTGATTGGTGCTCTATCATGACTCCTTTGGGTTTTCCGGTAGAGCCCGACGTATAGATAACATACGCGAGGTGTTCTGAGTTTAGCCCCAAAGTCCGTTTATCAAGATTGCGAGTATCATAGTCGACCAAAAAGTGATTCGATGTCGTCGCAAAGTCATCTAGCTCCACGACAGTCCCCTGATATGAGGTAGACAAAGATTGACCGCCAATCGTATCTGCCAGTACCACTGCGAGCTGGCTATCTTCAATCATATAGTTAAGCCGCTCTTCGGGGTAAGTCGGATCCAAAGGAACATACGCCGCCCCCGCTTTCATTATTCCGATCATGCTAATAACCATTTCTAAAGAGCGGCTCATACAAACACCTACCAAGGAGTTTGGTTGTACGCCATGATCGCCAATTAAATAATGTGCAAGTTGATTGGCCTTGTTATTCAATTCACCATAGCTCATTGAGCTGTCATGACAAATCAGCGCAACGGCGTTAGGTCTGGTATTTGCTTGGAGCTCAAAAAATTCGTGTATACACTGACTTTTTGCGTGATCAACCCAGCTGTTATTGATGCCAAGAATCAAGTGCTGAAACTGTTCATGATCAATAAAGGGAAGATCTTTCACTGCATAAGCAGCTTCGTCGCATATCGCAGAAAGTATCAGCTCGAATGATGTCAACATGCTCTGAATGGTCGAACGCTCAAACTGTTCAGCTGAAAAATGGCAGCCCAGATTCATACCGTGATAAGATTCAACCATGTTGACTGATAAGGGCACTGGAATATTTATCGGCATAGAGCGGCATTTACGAAGCGTACCTCCGATACGAGCTAATGCTTGGCTATCTCCGAGCCACTTTTCATAACTCACCACCACATCAAAAGCAGGGGCCGTGCTGTCAAAGCGAGTAAATAGGTCGAGATGCTGTTTCCCATCCACCTCATCTAATGACTCCAACAGCGCATCCCGTACAGCCCCAAGAATGATATCAAGGCTGGAATTTTCATCGACAACATGACGACTGCCAATAACCGTGTCAAAAGCCCCTAACATCTCATTTGATAAGCTGCTGCGACGAGTGGAAACCACATGACCTACATGCCAATCGGCCAAACCCGCTTTAACTAACATCACATCAAAGGCACATTTTAAAACCGTAAAAGCGGTTAACCCCTTTGATTGCGCGAACTCCTTGAGCTTACGAACTTGATTTGCGCCTATGTTGTGCTGTTCAAATAAAGTACACCTATCTTGCGGGTGCTCACTCTGAGCCAAATCTGCCCGTGTAAGTACGTCACCTTCACCCGCATGCGCATTTAATATTTGCCCCACAGGCTCTGCCATACTTTTGGCAGCATCTGGTTCCACAAGGCACGCTAAATATTGCCGCTGTACAGGTGTTAAGGCACGCCCCAAATCACGGACATAGTCTTCATATATCGAACAAAACTCTTTTAATATGATTGCTTTGCACTCTGGCTCAGCAATGGCACTGTGAACACGCAGTATCAATACACTGCCCGCGTCTTCGCATGCGCCGTCACATACAACTAACGATGCGCCAATAAGGGGCTCTGACGCGAGGTCGAAGCGCTTATTTTGCTCGGTACGTATTAACTTCTCAACGAGCTCACTATCCAACAGCTCATCCGCTGACAGGTTAAACTGTTGCAACGCTATCGCACTTTTTGGTGATACGTGCACATGCACTTGTTCGCCACTTAATACGAACCGAGTTCGAAGAATATCATGGCGAGCAACAATCGAATTTAGCGCTTTTTCCACCAACGTACTGTCAATCTGAAAGTCAAACTCCAATACCAGCGCACTATCTAAAGGTGCTTGCTCAGTCAGTGGACTTGCCAAGCTTTTTAGCACTCTTTTTAGGCGTGATGAAAGTATCCCATCAGATAGGGTGTCGCTTATTTTAGTATTCATTATTGTTTCTTTATTATTGTGATTATTTAATGAAATTTAAATCGTAAATACACCCGCCCCGTACTCTCCCATGAGTAAGTCGGCAAGAGGCTCATTTGGATTGTCTAAGGCAGCTTCCAATAAATTGCAAAATTGGTCATGCATTCGTTCAATTCTTTCTCGTTTGAATAAATCGCTCGAATATTCCCAATTGCACTCCAACTTACCGAAACTTTCAACAACGTATAACGACAAATCATATTTTGAAATGTTATCAGCAACCTGCTCTTTTTCTATACTGAGGCCCTCTAAGTCCACACTGTGATTTTGCATATAGCTCATGCTGCTCTGCTCAAACTGAAAGGCCACTTGAAATAATGCGTTATAGTTCAAATTGCGTTTTGGATTTAACTCGGTAACCAGCTGACTAAATGGCAAGTCTTGATGGCTAAAAGCATCTAATGTAGTCTTGCGCACTTTGACAAGTGCCTCACTCAAGCTCTCATCGAGGGAGACCTTTGAACGTAACACCAGCCGGTTAACAAACATGCCAATAACGTCTTTCAGTTGATGATGACTGCGATTATTGACCGCTGTGCCAACACAAATATCCGTTTCATCGCTGTACATAGACAATAGTGCTTTGTATATGGTCAATAAGGTCATAAATAACGTGCTGTCATTTTTTCTGCTAAAACGCTCCAACGGTGAAATTAAAGCATCGGGAAACGCTAGCGCCAAGGTTTCCCCGCGATATGATACCTCGGATGGTCGCGGGTAGTCGGACGGTAAAGACAGTAATTCAGGGGCACCTTTGAGCTTTTTCAACCAATACGCTTTTTGTTGCTCAATGGCGCCGCTATCAGCATGGGCTTTTTGCCAAACGGCAAAGTCTCCGTATTGAATACTCATCGCTGGCAGCGTAGCTTTATTGCCACACTGTGCACTGTATAGACTTATCAGATCACGCATCAAAACAGGGAATGATTGACCGTCTACCACCATGTGGTGCAGAGTCAGCATCAACCTATAACGCTGTTCGCCAAGTTCCACAAGCTGTGCTTTGAAAAGCCCTTGTGCACTAATATCAAATGGATACAAAACATGCTCGGTACTTAACTTCTCAAGCGCTTCTAATTGTTCACCCCCGTGCAAATGTGCCAGCGACGTTACGGTTAATGGAGAATAGCTGTTCAGTAAAGTTAATTTTGGCTGGCCATTGACGGTAGGAAAAACTTGACGGAAAACGCTGTGGCGCTCTACCAAAGCAATGAAAGCCTGCGTCAGGGCTGGAATGTCCAGCTGACCTGTCATCAGGAAACTATCATGAATATTGTATTTTGATCCGCCTTCAATTTGCGAGATAAACCATAGGCTGCGCTGCGCAAAAGAGGGGACCCACTGTGCCTCTGGTACAGCCTCAATAGATGATATGGTGTTGTTGGTGGCATTTTCACACCATACCGACAGTGCTTTTACCGTTGGCTTTTCAAAAATCACGCGCAGTGGCACATCCATATTCATACTTTTTTGCAACTTCATGCGCAACTCACTGGCTAACAAGGAGTGCCCACCTAGACTAAAAAAGTCTGCTGTAATACAAATACTTTCCCGATTTAATAACTCTGAGAAAATGCGCAAGACTGTTTTTTCAGTGTCACTATTTGGCTGGATAATATCTGCCGTACTTGGAGCAAAGCCCGGCGCGGGTAAAGCGAGTCGATTAAGCTTGCCGCTCGGGGTCAGTGGCAGCTCGGTCATTCGGACAATTGCAGCTGGTATCATGTAATCAGGCAAAAACTTACTAAGTTCCTCTTTAATGTCGACATCAGTTATGTTGCCATCTCTCATTTTTACATATGCGACAAGCAGTGCGCTGCTGGCAACACCTTTCTCAAGCTCCTTTATCGCAACAGCCGCAGACTCTACCTCGCCGATATTCATCAGTGCAAATTCAATCTCGCCAAGCTCTATTCTAAATCCTCTTAGTTTGACTTGTTCATCAAAACGACCTAAGAATTCAATTGCACCATCTTTTAACCGCCTCGCTCTGTCACCTGTTCTGTATACACGTGTTGGATGGCCATTTATTACAAGTGTAGGAAACCGCTCTGCGGTTAATGACTCATTATTTAAATAACACATCCCCACCTGTGGCCCACCAATATACAGCTCACCACTGACGCCGATTGGGACAGGCTGCTGCCAAGGATCAAGTACATGTATTTGCACATTCGGCATTGCAAAGCCAATGGGCACCTTTTTATCTGCTCTAAGTTCATTAAAGCGCCAGCCAGTTACATGAATCGCAGCTTCCGTAGGACCATATAGATTGACTAACTCAACCCCTTTGAGCTCGGTAATAGCTTGCGCTTGCAGCGCATAGCTTAACTCCTCGCCACTCGTAAAAAGTAGTCTTAAACCTGCTAACTCTTGGCTCTTAATTTCTTCCAAGAACAGTCTAAGCATGGCTGGAACAAAATGCACAACATTGATCTGTTCGGAGCAAATGAGCTGATAAATACGCTGCGGATCTTTGTGCGCTTCAGGCTCAGCTAACACCATTGTCGCCCCTGTGGTCAGCGGCCAGAAAATCTCAAAAATAGATACATCAAAATGGACAGGTGTTTTTTGCAGCATTCGCTCCCCAGCCTGCAATGAATATTGATGCTGGATGCCGTGCAATTTATGACATAACCCCTTGTTATGGTTCAAGACCCCTTTTGGCCGCCCAGTTGATCCGGAAGTGTAAATGGCGTACACAGGTAACTCCGGCGAGGCGCGATTTAACAAGGTGGTGGAAGGCCAACTCTGCTCAGTTGCGATCTGCTGTACTGTGATAGTCGAGCTTGCCAAACTATGACATAAATGTGTTTGTGCTAATACCAGAGAAACTTGTGCATCGGCCAACATAAAGTCCAGCCTTTGCTTTGGCAAACTGGGGTCTAAAGGCAGGTAGCAGCCGCCCGCTTTAACAATTGCCAGCATGCCGATGATCATATCCAGCGACCGCTCAGCATACAAACCGACTATCTGCCCGGGCTGAACGTCTTGAGATGTCCGCAGGCAATGCGCCAACTGGTTTGCCTTTTCATGTAGCTGACAATATGACAATGATAACTCACCATATTTGACGGCGATATTGTTCGGTGTCTGCTCGCACTGACGCTCTAACATATCGAAAAGCGTTTCATTGTTTGGACAAGCCAAATGCAGGGCATTACTTTGTGTGATCAATTGTTGCTGCTGGTTGTCCAAACTAAAAAATTGATGCATCGGTAGATCCGGGTTATTCAAAATACCGTGCAGACAGCTTTCAAAATCGCGATCTAAAGCTTTGATTGTGGCTTCTTCAAACAAATCACAGTTGTAAGTCCACTCAAACTTACACCCATTTTCGAGCTCCCAAATATAAAACTCTAGATCAAACTTGCTTGGCACCTCTGTGGGAGCATTGTCTTCATCTATGGCCGATGTTACTTTCAATGTCGAGGAGCTCAGTACATCGGCCGGACCTGTTCTTTGACTCTCAAGAGAAAAAGTGATTTGTACCAGCGCATTATGAGCCATAACTCGCGGTGGATTCAGAGCCTCGACAAGCATATCGAATGGAACCAACTGATTTTCAAAGGCCTTGTGTAAGACCTCGGTAGACGATTGCAAAAACTGGTTAAAAGACTGACCAAGATCACACTCAGTTCTCAAGATAAGCGTATTGGTAAAAAAGCCAATCAACTCTGCCAGTTCTGGCCTCGCGCGGTTTGCATTAGGCGTCGCCATAACTATGTCTTTTTCACCGCTCCAACGACTGAGCACTGCCGCATAAGCACTTTGCAAGACTATAAATAAGCTAACATTGTTACGCTCAGCAAACTGCTTAAGCGCAGCATAGCTTTGTTCACTAAACTTTCGACTGTACTTCTTGCCATTTAAGGTTTGTACTTCTGGCCTTTCTTTATCCAATGGCAATTTGTGCACCGCAGGTATGTCAGCAAGGTGTGCCTGCCAGTACGTCAATTGTTTATCCAATTCCTTGTTCTCAAATTTGGATTCCATCCACAACGTGTAATCGGCAAATTGAATGGGCAATGCAGGTAATGGGTTGGCCTTACCTGAACTATAAGCAAGGTACAATAAACCGAGCTCTTTGTAGAATATCTCAAACGACCAACCATCCGCTGAAATATGATGAATATCAAATATAAGAACATGGCTTTGTGCGCTTAACTTGAGCAGTTGCGCGCGAAACATTAAGTCTTTGGACAAGTCAAAAGCAGTATTGATATCTTCCACATAGTGTTCAACTACCGCATCGTATTGCTGTTGTGGTGTTAAAGCAGTGAGGTCAACCAGCGGAAGTGAAAATTCGAAAGAGTCGTAAATACATTGATGAGGCTTACCGAACTCGTCAACTTTGATCACCGTTCTCAGGGCTTCATGACGTTGTATGATCGTTTCTATTGCTCGAAACAGCGCACTTTCATTCAACGCCCCCTCAAACCGCAAAGTGCCTGGCATGTTATAATGGATACTTGTGCCTTCGAGCATATCTATCAACCACAGTTTGCGCTGTGCATTGGACAACGGAAGTACGCTGTTTGACGTACGTTTGGGAATTTTGTCTAGTTTGGTAAAGCCCTCTTGCTGGAGCTTCAACAAGGCGATGATATCTCCTTTGTGCTTGAGTATTTTTTCTTTTAACGCCGCGGTTAAAGCCCCTTCAGGTGCCTTTAACTTAAGTTTACCCTGTTCCTGCGTTAATTGAATTCCCAAGCTTTTCAGCTCCGATAATAGAGATACTGTCATGTTGTTCATTCTTATTACCTATTTAATTATTTTTATTATTTAAAGTATGATAATTGGCATCAATAAGCTGATCGGTCCCAATCGATGCTATCTCAAGCTTCCAATCTATAAGTAGGTTGTGCCATTGAGTTAAATTACATGACTCAACTCCCTCTTACTCGATTGATTGGATTGAATGTCGACTAACCGCCCACGCTGCATTGTCAGTAATTGATCTGCTTGAGAGAAATACAATTCATCGTGGCCAACTACAAACACTATCTTGCCTCTTGCCTTTAGCTCGGGGAGTAATTCGGTGTAAAAGACCTTTTTAAATTCTGGGTCTTGATCTGCTGCCCATTCATCAAAAACATAAAGGCTTCGATCTTCTAAATAGCTCACTAACAAGGCCAATCGTTTTCTTTGTCCATCCGATAAACTAATTGTCGAAAACATGTCGCCTTGCAAAGACACCTTGTCATGCAGGGCCAACTTTTTAAGATATCTTTCAACCTTACCTAAATCATCTTGTGCAAACCCATATAGCTTGGTAAACAGGAAAAAATCGGTATAGATTGCACTGATGCTTTCTCGCGCTCGCCATCTGTTTTCTGGTGTGATTTGAATATCATTAAAGGTTATTTCACCTTTTGACGCGCCATAGTGGTTAGAGATTAACTTGGCTAAAGTTGACTTGCCGGACCCGTTTCCGCCGATGGCAAAAGTGATCTGCCCGCGTTGCAGCGTAAAGCTCACTGGCCCGAGGTTAAACCCTTCTTGCCCTGGGTATTGATAACACAATTCCTTGATATCAATTCGGTCACACGGTAGTGGCTCATAATTTTCGTTCACTGGCTCTTGAGGCATCTCATTGATCAGCACATTGAGTTTTTTAAGTGCAACTACCCCCTGACTATAGGGCATTATTGAATTCATGATATTGGCCAAAGGCCCTATCAGATATAACGTTGCCACCACCACACTGACTAAGGTTGAATTGGAAAGTGAATAGTAGTTTCCTGCCGCATACACAATGACACCAATCGCGAGAAATCCAACTAAGTTGCCGTACTGAATTGCCATGTAAAAAATACGTCCTCCCCACAACTGCATCTCTACATAGCGGCCCTCTGCGGTGATCAATCGCTGATCTCGGTATTCTTGATATCGTTTGTGGTTCAGCTTTAACTCTTTGGCCCCGTAAATAAAACCCCTCACACTTTCTTGAATATCATCATAACTATCACGTGATTTTGCGTAAAACTTTTGTCCAAACATCATCGGAATACGATATGAAAGTACACCAAATAAAATGACTAACAATACGGTCCACAACATGTGCACATCGAGAAAAGCGATATAACCGAGCACACCTAGCACAACACTGATGTTAATAACAAAATTCGGCAAAGATGCGGCGCTGCCCGCAATCGTTGGCACATCCATTGTAATTGCTGAAATAAATCGCGAAGGTCCTATTTGCTCAAGTTCCTGAATAGGGAGCCTGTAGAGACGATCGCTCATATATACACGCAGTCCACTGGCTGCTTTGACCACAACACCTTCTAATAGGATCTGTGAAATGGCTCTTAAAATGAGCGCCGCTAAGCAAACAAAAAGGAAAGCTATCGCAAATTTGGGTTGAATGATTTCATAACCCAAAACGAACACTTTTTCTTCCTCCAAAAAATTAGCCATGAGCGCACTTTCGACACTGACAGACGCCAATATTAAGGGGATCAATGCCGCATAAGCCAACCCGCCTAACACGCCCGTAAGAATTGACAGCAATACGCGGTTTTCTCCTTGCATGATTAAAAAGTGAAAGAGCCCTTTGTTTATTTCTTCTATTTTATTGTGCCGAGGCATCTTACTTTTCTCCCGTATCCAGAGTTTGACCAAGTTCACCTTGGCCTATCGATACATACTCTCCACGCTCAAACATCTCCACCATATCTGTATAGTGCGGGCTAAACAGGTGCCCTGATTGCCCCGTATCGAGAATAAATTGCGTATCGGATAGCGCACCTAAGTCGATTAACTGTCGATAAGTTGCCCCCATGTGCTTAATGTAACCTTCATCTTTTGAGTACGAGCCACCAGCGACATTTACCGTGTACAGTCCCCCTTGAGTGGCATGTTCCTGATTAAAAAACTTTGCTAAAAATGGATGTTGTGAAAAGGTTGAATGCGGGATCGTCACCTTGTGCATATCCTGCCATTGCCACGACTTTGGGTTACCCCCAAGCATCAATTCAAGTTCATCTTTTGCATCAATCAAAGACAGCTGAGCCATTTTTTCGCAGCTTTCAATTACCTCTGTGGTGACATCGTCACACCAAGCGCGATGCGCGCCATTTATTACAGTCGCAATGAATTCAGCTTGATAGCTCGCACTGAGACCATCCAAAACGGACATCCTATTGGGGTAGCTAAATTGCACCTTTAATTCATCACCAATGATGCGACTATTAAAGTGCCGCGACCATGCTCTGAAAATAACCGCCCCTGCGCTGTGCGCCGACATTTCCATGTCCCAGTCTTTCAGTACATTAACCAACTCATCCTGCGCCGATGTTTTTGCAACCGATTGAAGCAAAAACGCCACCACTTTTTCAGCGTGAATTGCATACACATCTGACTGAATTGCTGCCATATCGCCAAGCGACAACTTGTTATTTTCTTGAATATGCTGGGTCAGCAAATCACCAATGCGTTGAGCTCGAAAATCTGGTTGCCAATTGTTGGATATGATATGGGGATAAGCGGGTCCATGCATCTGGTTGTTCGCGGTAACTAGGATCCCCGACTCTGGGTTAATTTGTTGTGGCATCTCTTCAAATGGCACATAGCCTTGCCACTGATATTGAGCAGTCCACCCCGGCACTGGTAACTGACCATTTGCATCGTGACGAATTGGTATCTTACCTGCGGTAAATAGCCCAATGTTATCTGCAACATCGCCATACACAAATGCCAGTGCAGGTGCATGATGCTGCTCAAGCGCAAGGCTAAATGCTTGCTGATCACGCGCGTAGTTAACTTCTAAAAAGCTTTGCAAGCTGGTATCAACCGGATCCAATACCGACCATTTCAGTGAAAAGTGACGATCGGAACCAAATACATCGCTCAGCAAAGGGCCATTTGAGGTTGAACGCACCTGCCACTTTAAGGGTTTATATGGCGCGCGCAAAAACTCCGGGAACTGCTGAGCGACCGCTATTTCTTCAACCTTGATATTGGCTTTAAGCCATGCACCTTCGTACTCAAAGAGGTTTTCATTAACCTGATGTTGGCGCTCCAAATAAATGTCTTGCACGTCTGCCGCTAAGTTGACCCCAGACCATGCTATATGCCTATTGTGTCCAAAAATAACTGCCGGCACACCTGGGATTGTCGCACCTGTTACATCAATAAGATCCCCTTGTAATTTTGCCAAATAAAAAGTTGTTGGCAGCTGTAATCGCAGGTGTGGATCGCCACTCAATATTGGAAGACTTGACTCGGTATGTCGACCAGACACGACCCAAGCATTACTACCAACGCCCTCCCATGTAGAATGATATTGACGCTCAATCTTCTTATAAAATTCGCTAAGTGCAGCTAACTCTTGCGCTGATGCTGGCATATCGTGCGCAGGAGCAATATTGATCCCCAATAATTCACGTGCTTTGCCGCTTCCTAAATGCTTAACTACAATCGTGTTCGATAACTCCTGTTGATAATTTGCGCCTAAATTCATCGCCATTAACTTAATTAACAGCAGTGAGTCAGACTCAGACCAGAGATCGATGTCAATGTCATAATAATAAAATTCAATCGGCTTCACCTTAAGTGTCGATATCCCCTGATTCACCCCATCTGCATATGCGTTCAAAATTGCACGCGTTTTGTCGGACAGGCCATTTAACGCCAGCTCTGCGGCCGTATTTAAAGCCAAGGTTCTCATTAGTTTGTCACTAGGGAGTGCAGAGACTCCCAGTATTTCAGCCAACCGTCCTTTGCCAAGCCGACGTTGATAGTCCATTTGCCACAACCTATCTTGTGCGTGTGCCAGACCCAGGGCAAAAAAAGCGGCCAAATCTTGTTTTGCAGAGATAGTTGGCACTCCCCACTCACTTCTGGAAATAACGGCGGTGCCATGCTCACCTGCCACCTCAACAACCGAGTTGGCAGTTGGCATACCTGAACTTAACCAAAGATACATCGCCAGACATATTGCCAATAGGGGAAATAAAATCCATGCACTCAGCCGTGATAGCAGTGGGTGCTTCTCTTTTAGTGAATTAAACAAATCAATCACCTCAATAACTTGTCGCTGTCACGCAGCGCTTAAATTCAATCGAATTGTGTTTTGTACCATGCACAGTACACTGTCCATTAAGCCGCACGGCTAAGTAAGCCCGCCAAAGCCGCTATCGATTCGCTTCTAAAAAACTCTTTGAGCGTTACCTTTGTTTCAAAAGCGGCATTGATTTCATTAACAATCTTAATGGCTTGCATCGACGTGCCTCCCAGCTCAGTGAACCTATCGTTGATACTGATTTGATCCTCTTCCAGTACCCTGCGCCAAATGCGGTTCACATGTTTTTCCAGTGGCGTTCTCGCCCCGACAAACTGGCTATTCACCTGCAATCCTTTCAGTAATTGCTCTGTATATTCAAAGGGTTCTGTCTCTAAAACACTGCCGATGTTGTAATATCGTGGGACCATGTAGTGAGGAAGCCTGCTGCGTAAGTAGCGATATAAATCAGACTTGGTGAGCGCTGCACTGGTTGCAGCAGTTGCAACTAACACATCACCTCCACTGTGACTGCGAACGACATCGACTTTGGATGCCAACACATACCTATGCGTATCCAACACACTTTGTACTTCGATTAAGCTGGTAGGTCGGCCGTTTATTATCACCTTTTGCTGATTGTATTGGTTTATTTCCAACTCCCCACTCGCCAGTCTGCGACCAATTTCTCCGCTTTTGAACAACCGTTCTGTGGTGCAAGGATGAACGACAAATCGCGTATCTACTGTCGATGCTTTATTCCAGTATGCATCCGCGACGCCGCACCCGCTGCGATACACAGCGCCGTTAACTAGTTGGGGGCAGGCTTCTAATGCCGAGTTAAATATATGTACTTGTTGATTGCTCAATACATTGAGTTTGTTTACCTGCCCTTTTTTGCCATAACACCTTAACAGCGACCAACTCGCCGCTTCGGATGGCCCTTCAAAGCCATATATCAATAATTGGTCATTCCATGTCTCTATACGCGTTAACAGCTTCTGGTCTATGTGCTGTGCAACCAAGCACAGCTTATTGAGGGCTGTTGGCAACGTGACATGACTGCTTTGAAGGTACGCTAATAAAGCGGCCATTTTGTAAGGCGATGAATGCCAAGTCGTAATATCATGGTTACGGAGTGCGCGAGCCCACGCTGTTGGACTCTTTAGGTCTGCCTGATTGAGCATCACCACACACCCACCGCTGACTAAAGTGCTAAATCGCTCGAATATCGAATACTCACAATCAAACTCAGAAACCGCAAGAGTCGAGTCTTCATGGGTCACAGACAATTGTTCGTTAACATCTAATATTGAATTTATAATGCTACTTTGTGTGATTGGAATGCCTTTAGGCTCTGAGCTACATTCATCTGCTTCAAATACAATACAGGCCAAATCATTTGTCTTTGCAGCCACATCAAGACTGATATTGGCGCTATCGGTGAACTCCTCTACTATGACCTGAGTAATGCTTGAGCATTCAACAATCTCTTCAACCAACATCATGCTCGCACCAGATAAGGTTAAAATTTGTTGCTGACGCCGAGTTGGCAGCGAGGTATCTATGGGGACAAAAGTGAACCCCGAGATCAGCGTCCCCAGCACAGCTGTGATTTGCCGCCAACCTGAGCTGATTGCAATGGCCACAATGGCATTGCTTGCCAGTTGCGCATTGTTTAGCAGTTTGGATATTTGCAATGCATCACAGTACAGTTGTTCAAAGGTAATTGAATCCGTGCCGACTCTGACCGCGGTGGCATTTGGACGGCATTTAACCTGCTCACGAATAAGTGAGACAAGTGAATGTTTTTGATAGCGGTCACAACGCTTGCCTTGCCGCTGTGCGATTAGTTCATTTTCATGGTCCGTTAGTAGCGGGACTGCACCTATTTTAAGCTCAGGCTCACTGCATAATTTAATCACAAGCTGTTTATAGTGATTAGTGAACTGTGCAATGTAGTCTTCATCAAACAGCGCAGTATTGTATTCAAGCCTCAAATTAAAACCCGTGGGCTCGCGCTGGACAAATAAGGTCAAATCAAATTTTGACGTGGCACTTGATATCGGGATTTGTGTCATTGTCAGGCCATCCAGCTCTAGCGCCACAGCGGAAGGAAAGTCTTGATATACCAACATAACTTGGAACAGCGGTGTGTAACTCTGGCTCCGATTTGGCTTAAGATGTTCAACAACTTTTTCAAACGGCGTACTCTGATGCTCAAAAGCCGTCCTAATAACACTATTCACGTTTTGCAATAGCGTCGAAAAACTGACTGATGGATCAACTTGGTTTCGAACTACTAGGGTATTCACAAACAAGCCGATGTTTGATTCAATTGATTTAAGCTGACGATTTGCCACAGGCGTACCTACAGCAATATCACAAGCATTGGTATAGCGATTCAATAGGACATTGAACACCGACATCAAGGTTACAAATGTCGACACTTGGTGTGAACGACTGAAAAGCTCGATTTGGTCGCGAACTTCCATCGCCAACGAGTCACGATAAATACTGCCCTGTTCGGTCAATACAGCTGGTCGCTCATAGCACGTTGGCAGAGGCAGGTAATCAGGCAGTCCAGTCAAGGACTTAGCCCAAAACGCCAGACCTGACTTAATTGCATCGTCTTGCGCTGGCTGGCGCTGCCAATGGGCGAAGTCGTGAAACTGTGCCTCAAGTGCTGGCAACGGAGCTTCTGAACGATAATAGTGAATAAACTCTTTTTTGATTACCTCTAATGACCACCCGTCGGAAACAATATGATGCATGTTTAAACAGAGCACATAGTTTTCATCGCTCAGTTTAAACACCTCAGCTTTGAAAAGGTTGCCTTTTTCCAACTCAAAGGGTTCGCTCGCAAAATCATACAAAGCAGATTGTAGCTGCGCGTCGGTGACGACCGTCACCTCTATGTTCAACGCAAACTGGGGATCTATCACTTGGCGCGGCTGGCCATTTTGCATAATTATGCGGCTGCGAAGCACAGCATGCCTGTCAACAATTGCCGTAAGAGCACGGCGTATTGATGCCATACTAACCTTGCCTTTCAGGCCTACAGCCACAGGCATGTTGTAGCTGGCTTTATCCGCTCCCTCTAATTTATCTATAAACCACAGGCGCTGCTGAGAATATGACAGCGCAATGCCCTTGGCTAATTGCGTTTGAGACACCCTTGAAACTTCGCTTTTTTGCGATGATTCACTTTGAAATGCTTTTTTTTTTAGTTGAGCCAAAAAGTTGTTCTGTTGTTCTTTAGACAACCCCGAGAACTTGCCAACTAAGTTTTTATTATTTTTCATTTTTTTAATTCGCATTTAATCTGATACTACACAACTTTGCTTAAGCCACGGCTTGCATCCGTGACTCAATCCCCCCTGCTACAGAGCTTTACAGCTTTGCTACGGGCTACCAACAAGCTTTAAAACTCGCTCTCCTGCGGCATCTCTTGCATCGCGATAGTCAGAATTTTTTCCGCTAACGCCCTAATAGTCAAAGCGTCAAAAAACGCTTTTAACGTCACTCTGATACCCACATGCTCCTCTATTTCCGCCACAATTTTTACACTGAGTAATGAATTGCCCCCGAGCTGATAAAAATTATCTTCTACGCCCACCTGTTCTAGCTGTAATACTTCTTGCCAAATATCAACTAAAAGCACTTCTAACTCGTTCTCAGGTGCCATATAGTTTGCCGCTCTGGCTTGCTCCAAAGCGACTGAAGGATCAGGAAGGCGCCTGTGGTCAAGCTTTCCAAGCTCGGTTCTTGGCAGTTGCTCTACAAACACATACACACTGGGTTGCATATACTCATTGAAGATACTCTGAGCATGCTGGCGCAATGTGATCTCTTCTTGAGCTTGTGTTTGCATGTCACAGCTCATTACCACATAGGCAACTATGTATTGCTTTTCTGCACTTTCTTGATGCAAACGAACAGCGACATCTTTTACGCTTTCAAGACGATAAATGCCGTGTTCCACTTCGGATAAATCAATACGGAAGCCATTTAAATTAACTTGGGAATCCTTTCTTCCCAGAATAATGATATCTCCATTGCTAAGCTGCCTTGCCAAATCCCCAGTGCGATAGAGCCGCTGCTTTGCAGAAGAAAACGGGTTGTCGATGTACTTCTGCTCAGTCAATTCACTGGCATTTAAATACCCTCTGGAGATTTGATCACCTGCCACGTATAGCTCACCTTTGCCACCGCTCGGGACTGGGTTAAGGGCCTTGTCTAAAATGTAGAGCTGGGTATTTGTTAAAGGCTGCCCAATCGGCGTCGTGAACGCGCCACCTTGGTAGTTTTTAGGCACTGTAAAACAGCTCACATCAGAGGTTGTTTCCGTTGAGCCGTAGAAATAACTGAGTGTCATATTACTGTGCATAGATTGCAGTTTAGAAACCAAGGTATGGTCTAAAACATCTGCACCAATAAACCAATGTCTGGGCGGCACCAAGCGAGAAAAAGCCTGCTTATCGTGGTCCAAAAGCGTTTTAATATGCGCTGGCGAGGTGGCTGTGAATGTCACCTTGTGTGTTTGCATTGCTTGCATAAACGCTGCGGGCTCATTCAGTGCATTCTGCTGCAACACAACCAATTGAGCCCCAGCGCCGAGTGCGAAACACACCTCTCGTTCAGCGCGTACAAAATTAAATGGCGTACAATGTAAAACAACATCAAGGTGGCTTGCATTAAAGGTTTCTATCATCCACTGAGTTCTATTGATCATCCCTTTGTGGATCCCCACCACACCTTTTGGTTTTCCTGTTGAACCTGACGTATAAATCACATACGCAGCATCTGTGTCAGAGACTGGCAAGTCTGGATTTTGATACTTTTCCACACTCTCAAATAAATTGTCATCGACAATTATCTCAGTCAGCTGCTCACCACTATTGACTGACTTAGTTGCTTTATCTACGAGCATAAATTTAGCATTTGAGTCTGCCAAAATATGTTCGCGACGCTCGCGCGGAGTCGTCGGCTCAATGAGCACACAACAGGCACGCGCTTTTAACCCGCCAAGAAACGCCGCAACCATTTCTACCGAACGCTGCATACAAATGGCGACGGTACTTTCTGGTGCTAAGTTGTGTGACAACAGCGTGTGCGCAATCGCATTTGCCATGTGATTCAATTCTGAATAAGTGACTCGCTGTTGTGCGCAAACAACCGCAATTGCATCCGGTCGCACAGCGACTTGTCGTTCAAATAATTGATGCACACCTTTAACTGTGAGTGAAGCCTCTTGACCATTTGCCACTGCCAGCTGTTGCTCTACATTATCTCTTCGAGGTAGCACAATTTGATCAATAGACTGCTCTGAATCATGAGTGAGCGACGCAATAATTTGCACGAAGCATTTTGCCAAATACTCCACCGTATCTTGCTCAAACAGCTGTGTACTGTAATTAAAACGCAGCCACACTTTTTCTGAGCACTCCACTACAGTAAGTGCTAACTCAGCCTGTGCAATCTGGCTTGGCGCTTCATAAGATGAAAGCTCGAGCCCATGCAAATTGATATTTGCGCCACTTGTTGCCAAAAAGAACTCACTCACTGACTTAAGGTCGGGCGCTTTTTGCAAGGAAAATCGTACGTTAGGGAATATATTCGCGGCGCGCAACGCGTCTCTTAACTGCGGTAACTCAAAAATACGTTGTGATGGATAGCACTTGTTTTCTAATACTGATAGAAAAGTGTTCTTAACACTCTTAAGCAAGTCATTAAACTGCATATCTCCATATATTTTGGTACGTACAGGTTTTACATCGACGAAACATCCAGCCACTTCAGCACAGTCAACCATAGGTCGCTGAGAGATCGGCGTGCCAACAACAATATCCTCATTGCCCATAAACTTGTGAAGCAAGACATTAAAAGCACTCAATAGCAGCGTATAGGGAGTCACTCCCTGGCGCTTTGCCAGTGTATATAGGTCGCCGCGCAGTCTATCTGGCAGTTTCACGTCGAAGTTACCACCTTCAAAGTTAAACACTTTTGGGCTCTTTCTGTCCGTGGGTAATTCCGTCACCTCTGAGAATCCCTCGAATTCTCTATGCCAAAAACGCGCCGACTCTGCATACTCTTGCTGCATGCTATCGCTTGATTGCCTGTGGCAATAATCAAGGTAGCTTACATCAGAAACAACTGGCTCTGGTTGCTTGCCAGCTAAGAGCAATGCATAATTTTTTGCTACCTGCTGTATGCATTTTTGTATAGACCAGGCATCCATCGCAATGTGATGAGCCACAAAGTGGAACAAAACAGTCCCGTTATTTCTAGCAAATATCGTTGCTCTAAAAACCGGGCCGTCTTTCAAATCAAACGGTTGTGTAGCCAACGCCTGTATTTGCGCATTTAACGCTTCGCGACTCCACTGTGTAGCATCTTGATAAGCTAATACCTCTTTGAACTCACACAGAGGCTTTACGACTTGTTTGGCCTCACCTGACTGCTCTTGATATACGGTACGCAGAATCGGTTGCTGCGCAATTAAAGTATCAAATGCCTGCCTAAAAATATTGACACAAAACGCCTGCTCAGATGTGCCTCTGATTAAAATTGGTAGCGATAAATTCAATGCAGCAGTATTGCTGGACTGATTATCAATCTGCCAGAACATAGCCTGATGAGTTGATAACTCACCATTTACTTTGGTCGCAGAGAACTCTGTTGGCACACATCGAGAGTGCTGCTCGTCAACTTTCGCTTTCAGTGCACTGAGGTCATCAACCAACTGCCCTAAATTTGACGTATTTAATAACTTTTCCATCGGGTAGATGACGCCAAGTTCAGTTTCAATATCATATTGCAACTGGGCTGCTTTCATCGAGTCTATGCCATAATCTAGTAATGGCCTATTGCGTTGTGCTGATTGCTCAAAATGTAATTTCAACCAGTCAAACATAAAGTGCTCAACCACAGTATTGGGCTGCCAATGCGGGGGTTCATGGCTCCCCTTTGACGTGGTGTTTTGCGTCTTGTTCAACCCCTGATACTGATCCTGTTGATAATTTGCTTTGCACAGTGAGCGCCTCACTTTACCACTCGAAGTAATCGGGACTTGCCCAGGCTTCACTAATAACACCTCAATGTGCAAATCAAAGGTGCTGTAAATAGCCTGCTTGATACTTTTCTCTAGCTGAGCGAAGTTCACTTTTCTCAATGACGTGCGTTCTACCTCCTGTATAAGCACAACATCGGGTTGGCCACCTTGGAGTGATGATTCACCGACAAACGCAATGCCTCTGGCTGGTTTTAATGCTGCACTGACTGATTGCGCTGTGGCTTCGAGATCCTGTGGGTAGTAGTTTTTCCCCCTAAGAATAATCAAATCCTTTAACCTGCCTGACACAAAGACCTGCCCATTGTGTACAAAACCCAAATCACCAGTGCGCAAAAAACGAGCTTGATAGCCTTCTAATTGCGCGTAGAACGCTGATTGACTGAGGGCTTCTCGCTTCCAGTAGCCAAGACCAATGCTGTCACCACTCACCCATATTTCGCCAACTGAACCATCTTCAATTGTCGTGCCTGAATCTGGGTTGACTATTTGTAACGTCACGCCTGCTTCCACTGCCCCACAACTCACCAGTGAACACGTATCGTCGTCAGGTGCTGATTTGATCACTATATGGTGGTCTTCTAGTGCGCTTCGGTCCAGATGTACAACTGCTGGTTCGGCTGCTTTTTCAACACCGCTGACCATTAAAGTAGACTCAGCTAGGCCGTAACACGGATAGAATGCCTGCCGTTTAAAACCACAACCTTTAAATGCCTGATAAAAGTTTTCAAGGGTCTGTGGTGAAATGGGTTCCGCACCATTAAATGCTACATCCCAAGAGCTTAAATCGAGTGTTTTTTTATCCGCCTCACTGACTCGCTGCACACATAAATCAAAGGCAAAATTTGGTCCTCCACTCGTGTTAGCCTGATATTGGCTTATGGCTTTTAGCCAACGAAGCGGATTTTGCAAAAATGCAGCTGGCGACATAAGGATCGACGTCGCGCCCATATAAACTGGATGCAGTATGTTACCTATTAAGCCCATATCGTGGTATTGAGGTAACCAGCCAACGACCACGGACTCGTTAGTGTGACAAAACTTAGCTTCAATCAGAGACTGGTTGTGCAGGAGGTTCCCATGACTGACCATCACCCCTTTTGGAGCCCCTGTAGAGCCCGATGTATATTGCAAAAAGGCTAATTTATCTGCATCAAAAACGGGCTCGGCCCAGTTATTTTCCGCGCTGTCATCAAGCGAGTTTGTGGTGATTAGCTGAGGTTTACCTTGCTCGTCGTCTGCAAATAACCATTTGTTCACAGACTCCACACAAGATGGGTCGAGTAAAATGGCTTGAACTTCTGCGTCATTCATAATGCCGCGTAATCGTTGCCAACTTTCAGCCCTTGCTGATGGCAAATAAACAGGCACACTGGCGACTCCAGCATATAGGCATCCAAAAAACGCTTTAACAAACTCAAGCCCCGGTGAGTACACTAACATCGCACGTTCAACGGTGCCGCACGCCTGCAAATTGCTGGCAATTGCACGCGCATCTTTATCGAGCTCTCTATAAGTAAGTGTTTGCGCTAAATCCTCACCATTTTTTAAAAAGCGATAGGCGCATTTTTCGGGCTGAACTTCAGCATAATATTTAACGATATCAACAAAACTGTTTGCTTTTTCTTTTACATTAAAACCTGTGCTTATAAGTGAATTCAATGTCATTGCTTTTCCCTAGAACCCCGCCAAATAACAACCACAAATCTGTTATTAAAATTGAATTTGAAGCTGGCCTTATTCGTCGTGGTACAACTTAATGGCATAGAGCAAAGTACTTGCACATAAAAACTATGCCTTTCCTTTGCTACTGAACAATACATAAACTTGGTTGATCAATTCGTATGAAAGACCAAAGCCGGTTTTGTATTCGCTATTTTGTATGTGTGATAACTTGTTATGAGCGTCGTCAATGCCGCTGAAGCAAGTCCGATATACACAAACAATGAAGGTTCCAGCGTGATTCGATAACTAAATTCACTGAGCCAACGACTTGCAAACATGTAAGCAACAGGCCAAGCAAGCAAATTAGCAAGCAGTAGTAGTTTCAAAAAGCCGAGATTAAATAACACAGTGATATCCCATGCAGACGCGCCGACCACTTTACGTACGCTGATTTCTTTTTTCTGGTATTTCGTTGAATACGACACCAATCCAAATACGCCAAAACAAGAAATTATGGTTGTTACAATAGCCAGTGCGACCATCACCACACGATAGCTCTCCCATTGCTCAAACCCTCGTGCCAAATCGTCCTCGATAAATGTTCTAATGATTGGATACTGTGGATAGACGCTATTCCATGTGCTGTCGATATGCGCCAAACCTTCAGCAATCCCACTTTCAGACAACTCTACTGATGCATGGACAAAGCCATTAGTCTTCACCAAAAACAGGTAGGGTTTGATTGGCCCATGGCCTGCAAGCATATGAAAATCTTCTACAACACCGACAATTTTAAAAGAAAAAGGCAAACGAGAAGGCTGTATTCTATCTATGCTTTGGTTGATGGCCTCATTAGCACTGGCAAATCCAAGCTTTCGCATAGCCGATTCATTGATGATGATATTAAATTGACTTGCACCACTGTCCGGCCCGGGGTCCACCAAATCAGACGGGTGATCTATAGAAAATAACCGACCAGCCAAAAGCTTTACGTCATAGCTTTCAAAGAATCCGTGGTCCATATCAAGTCTGTTCAATGAGATGGCGCTTGTTTCACTTTCTCCTTTGACGGCATAAGTGCCCATCAAATTGTAATCCCGTGCCGGAACGCCCGTTGAACCACCGACACTCAAAACATCAGGATGTTTTTCAAGCTCAGCTTTAAGCGTTTTGTAGTGGGGAGCAATATCGGTCCAATGGATATTATCAATCACCACCACATTTTCTTTTTCAAACTTTAAGTCCATATTTTTCATAAAGCTGACTTGTTTATATATGATCAACGTCACGATGACTAAGCCAACGGAGACTGCAAATTGTAATAACACAATTGCCTTTCTCACCCACATTGAGCCCTGCCCAAACCTCATCATACCTTTGAGTACATGTGCTGGTTGAAACTTAGATAACATAAACGCAGGATACGCGCCTGATAGTAAGCCGGTGACCAAACAAAGAAATACGAGCCACCCGATTTGTCCCATATTGCCCAATAAATCTAGCGCCATAGATTTTTGTGTCATGGCATTTACAAGTGGTAGGAAGTAATAAGTCACAATGAGCGCAAACAGTAAGGCAAAAAATGCAAGAATGAGTGATTCAATTATAAATTGAGCAAAAAGATCCCTTCTGCTGGCCCCTACAGCCTTTCTGATCCCCAGCTCTTTGGCACGCTCCGCACCTCTGGCGGTTGCCAAATTCACCACATTTGCACACGCCATCAATAAAATCGCCAGCGCCACCGCTGAAATAATATAAATTATCTGTAACCCTTTGCCGTCTTGTGCGAGTAGGTTAATACTGGCGATGGGCTTTAGTTTAAGCTCGACTTTAGTAGAGAGAGCCTCCGGTGCATTAGCAGCAACAAGCTGAGTAATTTCCCGTTCTATTGCATCAGGATCAGCCCCCGCTGTTAACTTTAAATAACTGCTTTGGTTTGCATAGTCCCAGTTTATTATGCGATCGCCATACATTTGTTTGGCACTATCCATTGATGCAAATAAACTAAAAGTGAGGTGAGAGTTATTCGGGATGTCTGCGATGACACCTGAGACTTGCATTTGATGTTTTCCATCCAACCACACCATCTGATGCAATGCGTTGCCACTGGGAAATAACTTGTTTGCCATTGTCTCTGTGATGACAACAGAGTTCGGCTGCTGGAAGGCACTTGCTCCATCTCCTGCCGTGAACTCCAAGCCGAAAACATCTACGACACTTGGATCCGTAAATAACAAATTCTCATAAAATCGGTTGTCATTTGCAGAGACCAAAAAGTTAAAGTGACCAAATCGCGTTGCACTTTCAACTTCAGCTTGGTTACTCTCGATTAAAGGAACTATTGGCCCAAATGTATATTGTGTGTGAGTCCGATCGCCATTGCTATAGCTGCGGTTCATCTCGACTCGGTATATGCGCTCTGAATCCTGCCAAAATCCATCGTATTCGAACTCATCATTAACATACAGTCCAACTAACAGAACACAGGCAAGCGCGATCCCCAAACTAATAATATTTAGCAGAGAATACAGTGGGCTATGTATAAGTCGCTTAAGTGAAAAAACTATCGTATCTACCGTCATGAGTCACCCAAATCAGCACGCAATACTTTGCTCAAGAGAGCCTGAAACCAGTTTGCCGTCCAACAAGGTTAAAATTTGATTGGCATATTGGGCATGTGCTTCTGAGTGGGTCACCATGATCACCGAAGTACCTGTTTTATTGATATCAGAAATCAATTCCATGATCTCTCTACCGAGGTTGCTGTCTAAATTACCTGTTGGCTCATCGGCAACGATTAGCTTGGGCTTATTTACTAAAGCGCGTGCGATTGCAACGCGTTGCTGCTGTCCTCCTGAGAGTTGTCCTGGATAGTGCTTGATACGATGATCCATGCCGACTTTTTTCAGCATTTCTAGCGCCAGTTCCCTTCTTTTTGCCTTGGGCATTTTGTGATACAGCAAAGCCACTTCGACATTTTCAATCACCGACAGCTCATCGATCAAATTAAACTCTTGGAAAACCACACCTACATGCTCTTTTCTTATTTTGGCAAGTTGGCTTTCTTTGTAGTTTGCGATCTCCTCGCCCATAAATTCATACTTCCCTTCAGAAGGCGTATCCAACATGCCTAAAACATTGAGAAGTGTAGATTTACCACAACCAGACGGCCCCATGATTGCCATAAACTCCCCTTGAGGCAGAGAGAGATTTATATCACTTAAAGCCGTTGTTAAGATTTCGTCTGTACGATAGTGCTTTGAAATATTTGTTAGTTTTATCATTTGAATTCTATCAGTTTGTTATATTAGTTTTTGACACAAATTGAACAATAAAATGTCGCATGAGCTTGCGTTTCGCTATCAAACAAGCCCTCCATGATCAACGGTAATCCAACTATGAATTACTCGAGGATCACAGTTTCCGAGTCAAGGAAGTTTGCATACGATGAAGAAATGATTTTTTCGCCAATTGCCAATCCAGAAATGACTTCGACATACCGATCGTTTTTACGACCTAATTTGACATGTCTTTTAATCGCAGTGTGATTTTCAGGATCCAGTACAAATACCCACTTACCGCCCGTATCCTGATAATATGCGCCGTTGTGTACCATCAAGGATGATACAGGCTCTGAGAGTTCGAGCTTTACAATGAAATTTTGACCGCTCGTAATGTCTGTGGGTTGCTGATCAGAAAACGTTAGATCAACTTTAAATGTGCCATTGATAATTTCTGGGTAAACTCTATCTACAACGACCTGATATGGTTTCCCTTGGTATTGAATACTGCCTTTTACATTCTCTTTGACTTTAGATATATAAAACGAGCCAACGTCGGCGACAATTTTAAACCTGTCGATTTGATCAAGTTTGCCCAAGTGCTCACCTTGTGACTTTGATTCCCCTAGTTTGATATCTAAAGACGTAACCTGGCCAGATATGGGTGCCTTCACGACTAGGTCGTCCAAACTCGCTCGGATTATATTTAAATGCGCCTTAAGGCGTTGCTCACTTTCTTGAAGCTGCTGGACCTTTTCACCTCTGACACTATCCTCACTTTCTTGCTCTTGTCGGATAATCGCCAATTGGTTAGTTTTAAACTCTAGCTCTTCTTTAACCGCTTCAACGTCATCTGCACTAACGTGCCTCTGACTAATCAAACGCTGATAATTTTTTAACTTACGTGTCAGCCGTTTTATATCGTATTCGATTTCGTTACGTTCTGTTTCAAGGTTTAGGCGTTTGCTGTCAATTGAAAGTCGAGTATTTGTATTAATATCTAACTGCTCACTGACTCTTGCCTCTTGAGAGTAAACTTGAAGTTGAAATGCAGTATTCTTGAATTCAATGATTTTTTGTCCAGCTTCAACAAAGTCGCCTTTTTCAACATATAGTTTATCGACAATGCCACCTTGTATCGCATCCAAGTAAACTGTATTTAATGATTCAGCAGCACCACTCACTGGCGCCACATTTTCAAAGCTACCTTGTATAACGTTTGATGTAGTTACCCTTTCAAGCTTGACCGACGAATAATCACCTAAGTTATATTCATTATAAAAAACAACTGCACCACCTAGCAAAACACATACACCAAGCACTTTGCCAAAAACCTTTTTATAATCGGTTTTCTTTTTAACTACCACATCCATATAACAACCACCCAAAACACAAAAATTAATTTTGTGCACATTTATTATTTTTATTATTTTTTATGGTTACTGCCGTTTTATGTTCAAAAAACGGCAGTAACTTAGCGTAAAGTTAAGTGACTTTACTTTATGGACTAAAGCTCAAATTCAATTAAATTTTCGTGCTCTAAATCAGTCTCGCCATTTTCATTTTGTTCAACAATGTTAACACTGTCGATCAGGGCAGAAATTGATTCTACACTACTATATTCAAATATCAACTTCGTCTTTATTTCAAAACCGAACTCAACCATTAACTTATTTACAACATTAATTGCGAGTAAGGATTGCCCCCCTAAAGCAAAAAAGTTAGAGGTGACACTAATGGTTTTTAAGCCTAATACCTCAGCCCAAATATCATGGACAATTCGTTCGGTCTCAGTTCTCGGCGCAATATATTCTTGTTGCGTTTCTTTCAATTTTAATTGGAGAGCCCCCTTATCAATCTTACCGCTTACAGTTCGAGGTATATCATCTATTACCGTATATACATTCGGGATCATATATGCAGGAAGTTGATTAATTATTGCTTGTTTTACATGGGTAAATAACTGCTCTTTATTCACAGAATTTTCAAGTACTAAATAAGCTACTAAATATTGCTCTGCACCTTCTTTTTCTGCCACTACAACGGCCTCTTTAATCCCCTCAAAGGCATTTAAGCAGACATCAATTTCGGACAGCTCAACTCGCAAACCGCGTAATTTAACCTGTCGATCTTTACGCTCTAAAAACTCCAGTGATCCATCAGGCATCCAGCGACAAATATCTCCGGTGCGATACCAGATATCCTTTTCACCTTGTACTAATGGGTTTGATATAAAGCTTTTAGCTGTTAACTCAGCATTATTTAGATATCCTCTCGAAATCCCGGCGCCACCAGCATATAACTCTCCGGGCACGCCAATTGGCTGAGGTTGCTGGTTTTCATTTAAAATACACAAAGCCATATCATTAAATGCAGTCCCGATATTACTGATCCCCAGCTCAATATCTAGCTGAGATATCTCTCGAGCTGAAGCGTACACCGTCACTTCAGCAGGCGCCCAAACATTAAAGAAACGGGGTCTATTTTGCGCGTCTAGTTCGTACCATGGTCGCAACATTTTGAAGTTCAAAGCTTCGCCCGCTAGGTTCACGTTCACCAGTGACAGTGCGTGACTATTAATGTCAAATAGCGATTGCAGTGTATAAAATGCGGAAGGTGTCATAGACAAATGGGTGACCTTTTCATCGACTAACAGACGATAAAGGTCGCTCATATCTTCAATTAAGATCTCGGGAATGAGCACCAGCTGCCCTCCATGCAGTAGACTTCCCCACATCTCCCAACCGGATACATCAAATACATACGAGTGGAATGCACAGCCAATATCATGTTCGGTTCGTTTCATGGCCGCAGGGCAAGCATCAAATAAACGTGTCATATTACGATGCTCAATCATAATCCCTTTGGGGGTCCCTGTACTGCCTGAAGTATAGATGATATTTGAAAGCTGAGACGGTGAGACTTTTATATCAAGGTTCGCTGGCGAGTAGTCCGAGAATAAGCTGCAATCTTCAGTTAATACCGTACTTATTCCTTGCAGCGGATAAGCAAAAATGTCTGCTTCGCGAGTCAACATAAGTTCAGCCTGTGCTTCGCTTAGGATTGCTTCCGTGCGCTGCTGCGGAAGGCTAGGATCGATGGCCACGTAGGCTCCGCCCGATTTGAGTACAGCTAAAATTGCAATATACATTTCAAACGAGCGGCCCAAGCACAGTGCAACCACTTGCTCAGAAACAATCTGGTGGCGCTCAATCAAGTAATTAGCCAAACGGTTTGCTCTATCATTTAACTCAGCATAAGTGAGCGTCTCGCCATTAAGCTTTAAAGCAATAGCACTGGGAAATTGCGCTGCGATTTGTTCAAATTGTGTGTGCAAACACCGCTGAGACTCACTTTCCAAAACACTCGCCGTCTCACAACTGCTAAGCTTCAGATCAGCTTGCTGCTTTTCCACAGACTCAGTAAACAGTGTTTTTAACTGATGTAGGTTTGGCAGATTATCAAGAACAAGTGATTCATCAACTCCAAAATCGACAAGACAAGCAATTTCATTCACACCACTGGCCGCTATCTTTTCGACAGTTGGCTTACAACTATCCACCGTGCCCAATAAAGCATTTGAATGATAATAACGCCTAAACGCGCGTTCGGTAATCGCATTGAGTTCATCAGACTGATTTAAATCTCCTGATAGAACCATATCTGCAGATTCACCAACCAACTTCGCTATTTCCTGTGGTGATCCAGCCGAGGTAACCAAGTAGCGTTTAAATGGCTCCTTCACGTGGTCAAAGATCACCGCTTCATTGTCAGCAATAAAGGTATGCGCCAGGAGCGTAACTGTCCCGTGCCCTAAATGACCTGCCTTTTTCCATGCTTCACGATATGCTGCAACTTTATCAGTAAGATCATCAAGAGATTGGCCAAGTAGATGGGTTAAGACATTTTGACCCGCTTGACCAGCTCTAACAAACGCGTCGACATGGCCCGCAGTGGTCGTCCAAATCGGTATCTCGGCTTGAATAGGGCGAGGCCTGATACTCACCTCTTCGGTTTTTCCGTTACCCGAAGGCATTTCAATCGTCTCACCTTTCCACAGAGATTTGACTGTTTTTATCCCCGCTTGCAAATCATCTCTGCGACTTTCATACCCTTGCGGTGCCAACACGAAGTCTTTTGGAGACCAACCAGCTGCAAAACCAAGCCCAATTCGGCCCCCTGAAATATTGTCAATGACCGACCAATCCTCAGCCACTCGAACAGGGTTGTGCAGGGGTAATACACAGCTGCCAGCTCTAATTTTGACCCGCTCAGTCATACCCGCAATGGCTGCCGCGGTGATTGCAGGGTTGGGGAACAGACCACCAAATGCACCAAAGTGTCGCTCGGGGGTCCACACCGCTTCAAATCCATGTTGATCTGCGAATTTAGCGCCTTGCATCAGCAGGTTGTACTTACCCACACGGCTGTCACCTGCATCGTTCGCAAAAAAGAACAAACTAAAGTTGACACTTTTCTCGCTCCCCTCAACCTGCAGTTCACTTGCTGTTAGCTGGTTGTATACAGAGTGAGACAAGCTGCCCTCGTTATCCGTATGCCAGTCTACATACTGGACTGATTTTTCTTGCTCAGATAACATCGGCAGCGCACGGATCGTTTGAGTTGGCTGCGCAATAATACTTGATAGCAAACATTCAAAGTTGTCCGCCATTCGTTCGATTGTGTCGGCTCTAAACAAGTCTGTTGCGTATTCCCAAACGCACTCGATCCCCGTATCTAACACTCTAAAATACAGTGTTAAGTCGTATTTACTAAATGGCGCCGTAAACGGCACACTCTCAAATACCTGAGCTTGCTCTTCGTCAAAGTCGCCTCTACCCCCACCGACAGTCTGACTTTGATCCATATACACCAATTGTATCTGTGCAATGGGCTCGTAACTCAAACTGCGATTTGGATTCAATTCATCAACTAAGCTTTCAAAAGGCAAATGTGCATTGGAATAGCATTTCAGTAAGTTTTGCTTTGTTGCAGCTAAAAACTCAGAGAATGTTGGATCACCCGTCAAGTCACTGCGTAATACTAAGGTATTGACAAAAAACCCAACCAACGGCTCCACTTCTTTTTGCAGTCTATTTGCAACTTGAAAACCGACAATAATGTCATCTTCGTTGCTATAACGACCAATAAAGGAAGAAAAAGCAGCCTGCATGGTCATATACAAGGTTGTCCCTTGTTCTTGGCTCAAACGGTTGAGCCCGCCAAGCACGTTATTGCCAATGGTCTTAATGTACTGTGCGCCGCGATAGCTTTGATACTTTGGTCTGGTAAAATCGGTTGGTAAATTGTTTACATCAGGGGCACCCAATAAGTACTCTTTCCAAAATTCAATTTGATTTTCCAGCTCATTTTGCGCTAACCAACGGGATTGCCAGTCGGCATAATCAATGTATTGAATTGGAAGTGGTGGCAGATCATGGGCTTCACCTTTAGTATAAGCGAAGTATATCTTACTCATTTCTTCAACAAGAATATTGACCGTCCAGTTGTCAGAGCAAATATGATGCTGACTGATACACAGGATGTCGCGATGCGCATCAAATTTGATCAATAATGCTCTTACCATCACGCCATCTTCTAGCGATGTAGGCTCCAACAAAAACTCGTCAAATAATGCTGTTGCAGCATCCATTCTTTCTGACTCACATACATCACTGACGTCTCGAGTAATTATCTCTACATCGCAATTGTCCGTAATTTGCTGTACTGGCTGACCATTTACGTTGCGGTAGCGCGTTCTCAAGATGCTGTGTCGATTGACAATTTCAGACAGCGTCTTCTTCATCGACGCAATACATACATTTTTAATAAATACGCAAAAGGCGTTATTGTATGCGGACAGCCCATCTTCCAACTGAGAAATCATCCACAACCTTTGCTGCGAAGTAGACAGGGTTGCTAGCTCGGTTTTGCCCGTAGCGTAAATAGGAGGTAGCACGAGGTCGTGCGCGCTTGCATCTCGCTTTTTTTGAATTTCGTCTGCTTGCTCAGCAACCGTCGCCAATGTGAATATGGTATCAATGGACAACTCAATCTCGAAGGTCTCCCTGATCTCCGAGATAACTCGAATCGACATCAAAGAATCAACGCCCAAGTTTAGTAAGTTGTCGTCAATTGTCAGTGTGTCATTCGCAAGATATTTTGACCAAATAGCCAATAGCTGACTTTGTGTGCTGCTCAATCCAACATCGCTTAAAACCAGACCAGCTGGTTTTTCAAGATGTTTATCTGTATGAGCGCCCTCATTATGCGCTTGGCTAGATTGCGACGCCGTATTGGCGCTGCCTATGCGCATTAACTCCGGCGCATAATAACAAGTATTGGCGAAAGGATATGTTGGTAGCGCGACTCTGCAACGCTGCTCTGCATCATAAAACTTTGCCCAGTCAATATCGTAGCCCGCCAATTGCAATTGGCTTAGTGACGTCAGCAAAGCGCTGTCAGTATGTTGAAGATGCTGTTTTGCACTGTGCGTCGTTGCGATAGACACCGCTTTTACACCACTTTCACCCCCATTTTGCGCCACTAGCTGAGACAATGTATTGCCCGGTCCAACTTCGACACAAATGACATCGGGATCCTTGAGTAATACCTGTACACAATCTGAAAACTTTACGGTGTGGCGCAGATGTTGCTCCCAATAGAGCGGCGTTTGAACTTGCTCGCTATCAGCCCAGTCGCCTGTCAAATTAGACAAAAAAGGCGTGTGCGGTGCATTCAGTGTAACACCTGACATACATGCTCTAAAATCGCTCAATATCGGTTCTAGGTGTGCACTGTGCATGGCATGAGAAGTATGCAATTGAGTCGCACTAATTTGCTGTTCTTGAAGCTGGCGTTGCAGCTGTTGAATTAACGCAGTATCGCCTGACACCACAACTCTTTGTGGTGCATTGAGCGCAGCAATAACAAGCCCTTCACAGAGGTAGCTCTCCACATCTTCTAGCTTAGCAGCGACTGCCAACATGGCCCCCTCTTGCATAGACGCAACCAACTGGCCTCGTTTTGCAACAATAGCCAGTGCATCTTCATAACGCATCACACCCGCAGCACACGCCGCAACGTATTCACCTAAGCTATGACCAAGAAATGCCTTTGCATCACATCCCCAGCTAGTGAATAGCTCTAACAACGCATATTCGAATATAAACAGTGCTGGTTGCGCATACTCAGTCGCAATCAATTCGCGGGTTTCGTAATCATTGGCGGGGTAGAGTATCTCTTGTAAGGCAACGCCCGTGCTTTGCTCATACAGCTCAAACCCTTTTAACATTGAGGCTCTAAATACAGGCTCTGTGTCGAAAACATCCCGCCCCATATTAATGTATTGAGCTCCTTGACCTGGAAACAAAAAGCACAATGTCTTTGTCTTAGACTGATCTACCTGAGTGTGTTTGGTTTTACCTTGTAGTTGAGTCTTCAAATCATCGAGGCTTTTCGCCACAAAATTTGATTTGATTTTCAAGTTTTTCCTACCAAGGTGAAGGGTATATGCAATATCGGCAATGCTCGTATCTGGATTTTTGGCGATATACTCTGCCAAGTTGTTTTCCATTTCGACTAGGGCAGCGTCTGTATTAGCCGATAGCGAAATAATATGCTCATCTCTTGATGGGCCGGAATAAGGTAGCGCTTGATGACCCTCAAAAATAACGTGAGCATTACTGCCGCCCAATCCGAACGAGCTCACACCCGCACGCAATGTTCCGTCAAGCCCGCCATCCCAATTGGCACTGTGCTGATTGACATAAAATGGACTATTTTCAATATGTAGCAAAGGGCTAGCCGCAGTGTAATTTAAACTCGCTGGGAGCGTTTTATGCTGCATAGATAAAATGGTTTTAATTGCACCAGCAACGCCCGCCGCTTCGCCAGCATGACCTATATTGGATTTGACTGATCCGATGGCAATACGGCTGTCCTCAACCTCATCAAAAACTTGTTTAAGCGCGGAGATCTCTATTGGATCGCCTATTTTAGTTGCCGTACCATGGGTTTCTATATACTGAATAGAATCAGGGCTAATTTCAGCTCTTTGCAATGCATCACTGATTACCTGAGCTTGACCACTCACACTGGGGGCTGTAAATCCTACTTTGTTTTCGCCATCGTTATTGATGGCCGAGCCTTTGATCACTGCAAGAATATTATCATTGTCTTCAACGGCATCTTCCAATCGTTTAAGAACTAAAACGCCGCAGCCTTCTCCGGGCACGGTGCCCTGCGCCAACTCATCAAATGGGCGACATACGCCATCTGGAGATAGAATCATATCCTCTTGATACAGATAACCTTGCTCTGCAAGTGCGCCAATGTATACACCACCAGCTAAAGCAATATCACACTCACCTATATTTAAGGCTTGGCAAGCTAAGTGAATGTTCACCAAGGAAGTCGAGCAAGTGGTATTATTTGAAATTGCAGGTCCAGTCAAGTTCAACTTATGTGATACGCGAGAACACAAATATCCAGGTTCATTCACACTCGCCAATGCGTAACCATCTGCCATTGATGTACTTGCTAAACTTTCATCTACTTTTCTCAGCCAACGTGTATTGCTACTTGCCCCCGCGTATAAACCTATGAGTCCATCATAATTTTCACTGGTATATCCGGCATTTTCTAAGGCTTCCCAAACCACCTCGTGAAATACACCAAACTGTGGGTCCATGAATTGCGCTTCAGCGGCGCTATAGCCAAATAACTCTGCGTCAAAGCACTTTTTTCTCGCCACAAAACCCGAACGCTTGACGTAGTCAGGTTGTGAAATGGTGCTTTTCTCTAACCCCTGCTCGACTAACTCGCTTTCCTCTAGCTCTTTAATACCTTCAGTACCTGAGTGTAACAACTGCCAATATTGTTCTATATTTTGTGCAGCAGGGAACCTGCCTGCCATTCCTATGACGGCGATTTCTAATCCGTTATACTCTTTCATATCTCAGTCCCAGTTTTTATTTTTGAATTGTTTTTATTAAACTTTTTCCTTGCCAACATAATTCGATTTTTCGCGCCGTCTAAGTTTTTGCGCTTAACCTTATTGACATTCGACTTGCTCACAAATTGACTTAGCTGCCCGACACTCGGGTACTGGAATAAGTCTGCAATTTGTAATGATGTATTGAGTTGATGATTGATTTCTTTACATACGGAAATCGTGTTTAATGAGTTTCCACCCACTTCGAAAAAGTTATCATCAATGCTTAATTCATTGATGCTTATACCCAGTTCCTTGCTCCAAATCTCTAGGATCACTGTTTCGACGCCGCCTTTTGCCGCAACACGCTTGCGACTTGAAATAGGCTTTGCCATCAATGCTAAACGGTCCACTTTACCATTGGCTGACAGTGGGAAGGTGTCAACGACCGAAATGGCACTCGGTACCATGTAAGCTGGTAGTTCGAGCTGTAAGGCTTGGCGCAAACTGTTGATAAACTCAGGGCTATTTTCATTGCCATGGGTAGATTGGACAAACGCACACAGCACTTGATTTTCAGCACGTTCTTTGACTAGCACCACGGCATCATGAACTGATTCAAGGTCTCTCATTTTGGCCTCAATTTCACCGAGTTCAACCCGCATCCCTCTGAGTTTTACTTGGCTATCTAGTCGACCCAAAAACTCTATGCTGCCATCGCTGAGCCAACGCGCCAAATCACCGGTGCGATAAGCCTTGTGTTCAACTCCTAACATGTTCAATGTCACAAATCTCTGGGCGGTCAATTGCGCCTGCTTTAAATACCCCAGACCCACTTGGCAACCAGCAATATATAGCTCTCCTTGTGCTCCTTTGGGCGCCAAATTACCCTCTTTATCGAGGATCAACAGCTTAGTATTGGCTGAGGGGTAACCTATGGGCACTCGTTTGTCTTTTCTCAAGGTGTTGAAATGCCAATACGATACTTCAATTGCCGCTTCTGTTGGCCCGTACTGATTAACCAACTCAACGTTTTCAAAGGCGTTAATCGCTTGTGCTTGAAGTTTATAATTCAGCGCCTCCCCACTGGTCATCAGTAGCCTCAAAGACTTCAATTTAGAAGTGTCTGCATGATTGATAAACAGCTGCAACATCGAAGGTACAAAATGAATAATCGTAATGCCGTGGGCTACTATGGTGTCCGTCAAATAGTTTGGATCAGACTGCGCACCTGGCTTGGCCAATATCAAAGTACCACCAGATGTGAGTGGCCACAGTATTTCTCCCAAAGAAACATCAAAGCTCATTTGCGTTTTCTGGAGTATTTTATCATTCGGTTGCATGTTGAATTGATGCTGCAAAGTATGAAGCCGATTCACCAAACCTCCGTGGCGATTTAGCGTTCCCTTTGGCTTACCCGTTGAGCCTGAAGTATAAAAAGCATAAGCCAAATCGGAAGGCGCCACCTGTACTTCACTCGTCGCAATATTCTCTATTTTGCATGTACCAAACACGCTGTCTTGTAACTGCATGTGAGCCTGCTCAAACTCATCTAGTAACACCAGCTGGCCCTCATAGCCTTGTAGAACAGATTGAATATGGGCGTGCGTCAATATCAGCATTGATCCAGAATCATCAATCAAGTACTTCAATCGGTCTTTAGGCAAACTCGGTTCTAGCGGCAAATATGCAGCGCCCGCTTTGAAAATGGCCAGCATGCCCACAACCAACCCAATTGAACGTTCAGTGCATACCCCAACCAATGCAGACGGTGGGACCTGTACGGTATTTATTAAATAGTGTGCCAGTCGGTTTGCCCTTGCATTGAGCTGCGCAAAAGTCAGTTCAGTGCCTTCATACGACACAGCGATAGCATCTGGGGTTTTCGTGACTTGTAACTCAAACAGTTCATGAATACACAGCGAAGGGGAGAAATCCACAGCGGTATCATTTAGTTCATTGACCAGATGTTGTTGCTCTTGCTCTGATAACATCTGCAATTGACTAAGCGGTGTGTCAGACAGTCCTTGGTGCTGACTTAACCCAACCAGTAAATTGTGTAAGTGCTCACTCAGTTGTTGAATATACGCGTCTTGAAATAAAGTCACGTCATAAACCCAATCGATGGAGATCTCACTGTCGCTGATCTGAATATCAATATCTAAATCAAATTTCGTTTGAACACTTGTCACTTGAAAAGGCTGAACATCTATATCCACAGCCGCTGTCGAATCAAACAGTGACGCACTATGGATACCAAAGTCATTATTAATGGTTAGCATGATTTGAAATAGAGGACTGTGAGCTGTACTTCGCGGCACTTTAAGCTCATCAACCAACAGCTCAAACGGGACATCTTGATTAGATTGCGCTTCCATATGCACCGCTTTTACATAGTTGAAATACTCACCTAATGACCCTTTGTTGGTATCGACACGAAGCACCAAGGTATTTACAAAACAACCAATTAGAGCCTCTACCTCTGGTTGGAGTCTGTTCGCCACAGGCGTACCTATCACCACATCCGAGTCATTGCTATGACGAGCTAGCACCAACGCGAGTGCACCGTGAAGCAACATAAACGGGGTTAATTGATGGTGTTTAGCCAAACCAATGAGTCTGCTACTCGTCTCACTGTCCAAACAGTGTGTCACCTTTTTTCCGCGATACGCTTTAACTTGCGGACGTGCTGCGCTCAGCGGTAGGCTATGCGTCGCAGGCAGCTCAGATAACTTACTTTTCCAATACGCCAATTGTTGGCTCACAGCTGGTGTATTGAGATTATTGTGCTGCCAATTGGCGTAATCACAATACTGCACGGTAAGCTCTGGCAATGGGCTTGGCACGTCATTTAGGAAGGCGTGATATAAACTAAAAAACTCTTTCATCAATAACTGAGCAGACCAACCGTCAGAGGCGATATGGTGCATATTGAGTACCAACACACCTTTGGGACTGTCGCCTTTAACAACCTCAAAGCAACTGACCCTGAGCATAGGCGCTTGCTTTAAGTCAAAAGGTTTAGCCACCTCATCATCGATAAGCGCTTGGATGTCTTGACGATTATTATCTCTCTCAATATGGTGCATCTGGTGTGATAAATCATGAACCACAACCTTGAAGTCCACCTCTGTCATAGGTATGACATGCTGATGTACCTCTTTTCCCTGCTCTTTGTAAACCGTTCTCAGAACATGATGACGCTCTATAATGGTCGCAAATACCCGCTCCAGAAAATTTAAATCTAGCTTTGATGTATATTCCAAAGCCACAGATATATTGTACTGAGATGCCCCACCCTGTAATTTATCGATAAACCACAATCTGTTTTGTGCAGAAGATAAAATGCGATAACTTGACGCTCGCTCAACAGGCACTATGTGACGAGATAGAGTCTGCTCAGTGTGTAAGTCACTCGGTGTTTTTATGTGACGATTTATGCGCCGATCAATCATCGCTGCCAAGCTGGCCAAGGAGTTTGATTCAAATACGCTTTGAACCGGCAACTCAACCTCAAACTGAGCGCGAATATGTGACACTAAGCGAATACTCATCAAGGAGTTTCCACCAAGCTGAAAAAAGCTCTCAGAGGTACTCAACTTGCCTGCATCTATGCCCAGAAGTTCAGCAAATATCGCCACCAATTTTTTTTCTGTCTCGGTGGTTGGTGCAACATAATCCCGAGCCGATGCACCTAAGTCAGGTAGCGGTAAGGCGCGGCGATCTACCTTGCCATTATTAGTCAATGGCCATACATCAACCACCTGTAATACACTTGGGATCATGTGATCTGGTAATTGTGCCAAGAGCTCCAACTTAACTTTTTTAACCCAGTCAAATTGCTCACTCTTTTCCAATTGATGCACAGGTTTGATATACCCGATAAGCTGCAGTTCCCCAGCCAACTCTGAAGCTATGACCAATGCTGAATCAATATCCGGGTGATCAGTCAAATGTGCCTCAACATCTCCCAACTCTAATCGAAATCCGCGTATTTTAACTTGCTGATCTTCTCTTCCAACAAATACCAGATTTCCATCATCCAGATAGCGCACCAAGTCCCCAGTGCGATACAAACGCTCGGAGCTAGCAGAGTTGTTATGATCATAAAATGGATTTGGGATAAAACGTTGTTGGGTCAATGTCGGCAAGTTGAGATAGCCTCGCGCCACCCCTTTGCCACCAATATACAATTCGCCTATCGCACCGTAGGGCAGCAACCGCTGCTGTCGGTCCAAAATAAAATACTGCACATTCGCATTGGCACATCCAATATGGATTTGTTCACCATGGGTAACATTTCCTCGTGAACTGTATATCGTGATTTCAGTAGGGCCGTAGTAATTGTAAAATTGGACACCTAGCGCTCGCCATTTTTTGACTAACTCTAAAGAGCAGCTTTCCCCACCCGTCGCGACTACTTTAAGAGATTGATAAGTATCTGGCTTTATAGCTTCGAGGATAGAGGGTGTCATAAATAAATGGGTGACATCAGCGTAAGATTCCAATTCTTTTTGAAAGTCCAAAGATGAGGCCAATCTCAATTTCGAACCAGATGCCAAAGCACACCAGTAGAGCCATATTGCCGCATCAAATGCAATGGAGGTGGCCTGATAAAATACATCGTCCGGCCCGCCGTTAAATGGTGGGCATGTCGTACTATACAACATGGTATTTGTCAGGCCCGCATGGGAAATCATCACCCCCTTTGGCTTCCCTGTAGAGCCAGAGGTATACACCACATACGCAAGGTGGTGATTGTTTAAGCCCAGCGTTTCTTTGGCAATATTTTGAGTGCTATAGTGACTATACAGCTGCACATCGTCCAAATCGATAACATCTCCAGAAAAGCCTGTTAGCGCGTAGTGCGCTTGTCGATGGCTAACAATGGTCGCCAGCGAAGCATCCTCAAACATATACTCGAGCCGCGTTCGAGGATAACTCGGGTCTAGTGGAATGTAGGCCCCCCCAGCTTTCAAAATCCCCAATATTCCTATTATCATTTCCAATGAACGCTCAGCGCACAGTCCAATCAGTGTGTTTGGTTTTACGTCATGCTTGTGGACCAAATAATGGGCGAGTTGGTTGGCGCGCTCGTTAAGTTCTTTGTACGTCATACTTTGTGTTGCAAATATCAAAGCAACACTATTTGGCCGAATTTGTGCTTGCTGTTCTATTAACTCATGAATAAATGGCGCATGAGGATACTCCAGCTCGGTGGCATTGAGCTCGGTTACTAGGTAGTGAGTTTCTTGCTCATCGAGCATGGGCACATCATGTGGAGAAATGCGCAAGTTGGATACGCTACTCAGTTCAGTGAGTAAACGACAAAAGTGCTTGTTGAATCTCTTGACTGCCTGCTCTGAAAATAGGCTTGCGTCATAAATCCAGCTTACTTCCATACCTTGCTCGTTAATATTGAGCTCTACACTCAAATCAAACTTAGCCAACACTGAGTCGAATTGGCATCGTCTAATAGTCACACCAGCCAACGATTCGTTTAACCCATCAGCGCCATTGCCAAAGTTGTCATTGTTAACTGTCATCGCAATTTGAAATAGTGGGCTGTGGCTGGTGCTTCTTGAAATATTTAGCGATTCGGCGAGTTGCTCTAGCGACACATCTTGATTTGCCTGCGCCTGTTGGTGAACTTGCTTGATATGTTCAAAATAGCTGGCAAGTGAATCTTGGTTTGTATCGACTCGCAACACCAAGGTATTCACAAAGAATCCGATCAATGAGGCCAATTCTTTTTGAGCCCGATTTGCCACTGGAGTACCTATGATAATATCAGCGCTATTACTGTGCCGAGCAAACATCAGTGACAATGCACTGTGTAACAACATAAATGGTGTCATGCCATTTTGTTTTGCTAGAGCGTGTAAATTATTACTTATCGGTGCAGGCACTGTGTCTCGAATTATACCACCTACATATTGCTTTACCGCAGGCCTAGGGTGGCATAGTGGTAAATTGTGCACCACAGGCAGATCATGTAATTGCTGAGTCCAATAGTCTATTTGTTTATCCAAGCGCTTGTTGGATAGCGACTCACGCTGCCAGTATGCATAGTCTACATACTGAATTTCTAACTCTGGTAATGGCGCTTTATTGCCTTCAATCAATGCCTGGTACAGAGTAAAAAACTCTTTCGCCAACACATCTATGGACCAACCATCTGATGCAATATGATGCATACTCAACGTCAATACAGCGTAAGCCAGATCCGTTTTGAAGTAGCTTACACGTAACATCAGATCCTCTGACAAATTGAACGCTTTTTGTTGCGCTTGCGCGGCCAACTGGCTGACCAACTGCCGTTGCTTTTCCTCACTATACTGAGTTAAATCTTCACAAGTTAATTCAAAGTCGACTGCAAAATTGGGGCGAATTAACTGTTTAACTTCACCATCCTGCTCAATGTAAACAGTTCTGAGTACTTCATGTCTGTTGACAATGGTCTTGAATACTTGCTGCATTACAGCAATGTCCAAACTCGGTGTCACCTCATATGAGACCGACATATTATATTGTGAAGACCCCCCGTGAAGTTTATCAATGAGCCACAAACCCTGTTGAGCGAAAGACGTCGGATGCAGCTGCTGTGCTAAATCGCCTCGTGCTATTTTTTTTATTCTTTTGTCTAAGGTCTTGTCCGTTAGATAGTCAATCAATTGATTTTTATTATCTTTAATTAGCTGAGCAATTTCAGGGCTTATTCTGCCCTTGGGCGCTTTGGCTTTCAAAACCCCATCGTCTAAATAAATACTCACGCCCAGCTTTGTAATTTTTGAATATACTTCCTTCACTTTTACCTCAAAACTTTTGATGCTTATTTCAATCTGAGATCAAATTAAACGCGCTTTCCCTCAAGCCTCCCAACACCAAGTTACCTAGCTCAATAACCTTAGCTTCCCAACAGCGCTAAACTTGCAAACAGCCTAAATGCACTGTTTTGAAGCTGTTGTTCTAGACCAAAACACGGCAACAATTACTTTCTGTTGGGGTATCTACTTTATGATTGAACAATCCTTGGTACTTGCCATTGATGCTTCTTGCCCTATGGCATGTACAGAAAATAAGTAAGAAGTGGCCGAGTACCAATAAGGCCACTGTAGGAAAGTTACACCCACCAACACTATCAATGCATATCGCTCATTTATATTTGAGTGACATGCCATCTACTTAGAACGGTCATTTCTTTATCGAAATTAAACATACTTTTTCAGCGACTTTGAACACAGTTCAAAGCCGCTCTGCTACTTCATTAAGTTTTCAAAGTAGCAACCAAAATATGCGTCATGCAGATTGATAATATTGATGTGTATTAAATGTCTATTGGCTCAAAACTACGTGCACTTAAGAAGCCTGGCCTACTAGACAGTTTTTTAGGTACATTGGAAACCGCATTGTAGGTAATAATCATGATCCTTCTGTCAGAAGCTGACATATTATTTGACGATGCGTGTATGACCTGAGGATCAAAAGCAAACCCTTCACCAGCTGCGCAAGTGACAAACTCATATTCACCATCGGATAATACGTCTTGCATAAAAGACTTTTTGACTTGGAACGTGAGATTAGATGACACGTTTTCCTGCCATACATTACTACTATTACCGCTAATAGATTCAGATACATTACCGAGTTTATGGCTGCCAAGGACAATGCAAAGCGGTCCGTTAAGCATATTCACTTCATCAAGAGGAATGGCAATATTCACCATATTTGGATGTTCAATATGGTCAAACTTCTGCCAAAAGATAAAGTCCTGGTGCCATGGCCAGTTGGCCCCTTCAAAAGCCAATTTTTGATTTATTTTAAACTGATGAACGTAAACCTGTTCACCCAACACCTTTTGTGCAAAGCTGACAAGTCTTTTATCTTGGGCTATGTCTCTGAAAAAAGAGTCATACAGGTGTGGACCGTGTATCGCTCTGATGGTGTCCGTACCCTCTTCAAAAACAACCCCTTCACTAAACTTCTTAGAGTACTCAGAAACCGCCTTAGATATTTGGTTTATCTCTTTTTCACTAAATACCGGCCCCAGCTTGCTGAACCCACTATCCTTTACGTTTAGCACTTCTAAATTCATCTATAACCTCTTTTTTATTCGTTATTTTTGGTTAAGTTAGCAAATTAATTTCAGCCCAACTTCGGCATAAAACTTGGTAAAATGCACACAATGCGCAAAATACGTCGCCTAAGCACAACTAAGCTGTGCCGCTGCCTTTTCAAACTAAATTATGTCGTCACCAAAAAGGCCCCTTCCTAGTCAATCGCCTTAGAGATGTTTGACACTAAATAAAAAAGCTCCCTACTTTTTCACTTATTGCTAAATTTTCAGTTCAATTTTTATCGTTAATATTTATTTGCCCAACGTGGTGTATGCACCTACTTTTAACCTTTTGGTGTTATCGGCTCGACCACGACTTTTCATAAAGCGCGCTATAAAGTTCTCAATATCAACATATTGCAAACATAGTGACATTGAAACTCTACAGCCACTTCAACGTATTTTTAAAGTCTGCTTCTGCTAAGAACCTGCCTGAGCACTTTGTTGCGAAACTCTCTTGGCGTAGGTACTTTGACCTCTATACAGATCGGTAAACATCAGCACAGCCTCACCGCCATTGTTTTCGAGGGTAAAAAAGTTCCCACTGCACTTGTGGCTATAAGAGTTGTTTTCTCTTAACTCGATGACTTCTTCACCGCCCTTTTCAACCAAAATTAAATCAGCGCCACTGCGTTTAATCTCAAACCGCTCCCCATCGGTTTTTTGATAGTGACCCAACAGCGCAATTTCTGCTGGCTTATCTGCGAGGCTGACTCTGGCAGGCAGTAGCTTGGTGTACTCAGCCACCATATGCAAAGTTGCCGGGCCTGGGTGAATTCCCTCATCGTTAGAAAGGCCGACAGCATGAATATCTAACTCTTTGAAATACGCACTCCATGACGCATAGCCTGGCACACGGCCTTCGTGAAAAAGAGTTGGCACTCCAAGTACATCATTAATATTGATACCCAAGCCATAGTCGATTTCTGTGCCATCGCTTAATTTTGCTCTTCTCATCATCCTCAAGTAAGAAGATTCGGATAGAATTTCGCCTTTGTGCAGGCTCATATAAAACTGACTCAGATCTGAAACTGTGGCTGAAATTGCACCTGCAGCATGCATCCAGGTCCTACTTACTTTTTCTGGGTAATATAACTTCTTAGGGGCGTTAGGCGCTGAAAAATAGCCAACCGTTTTATGTTTAGATGGCTGTTCAAAAACATAAGTGTTGTTTAGCTTTAAGGGCTTAAATATTCGCTGCTCTAAAAATTCACGATAAGTTTGACCGGATACTTTCTCTATAAGCTTACCCAACAGTATGTAGCCGGTATTTGAATACTCGTAGCTATTCAAAGGCTCTTGGTAGGGTTTACGTCTTGTGATACTTTTAATAACACGGTCAAGCCCCCTATCTCGGTGCCACAACCCCCATACTCTAGAGTCACTTAAGTAATCAGGAAAACCCGCTATGTGTGACAATATTTGGGCAACCGTTGCATGTTGATACTCTTTTGGGATTGACTTGACATAGGTGCCAAGTGGCGTATCTAGGTTGATCTTTTTTTCTTCGCTGAGAAGCAAAACAGCCACAGCGGTATAAGTCTTTGTTATCGAACCAATATCAAACACGCTTTTTTGACCAAGAGGCTCTTTGGTAGAGACATTTGCGAGTCCAACCGCCCCTCTATACAACACTTGATTGCCCTTGGTAATTTGAATACTAGAGCCTGCACTATGTTTATTGACATAACAGTGATGGATCTCAGAAAAACTTGCGCTATACACAGGTGCCACAACAGATAATCCCGCAGCTACGGTACACGCTTTTAATTTTTTGGATCTAATTTTCAGAGGTTTAATTCCCATATTCTGACCTATTAAACAGATTGAAAACCCGAAGGTGCTGACATGCCTACGAGGATTTTCCTATTTCCCTCATACGGCTCTCTGCCATGACTAAACCGCGTATTATCAATTAACATCAAGTTATGCTTTTCCCACTTAAACTTAATTCGCAAATCTTGGTTCAAGTCGCGGATCAGCTGTAACTCAGACTCATCAATTTCACTGCCATCGCCAAAGTACACATTTCTCGGTAAAAATTCTTTACCCAAGCTATTGATCAGGCTTTCCTTCATATCTTTACCAAGGCTAGAAACATGAAATAAATGGGCCTGGTTAAACCACACTTTTTTGCCTGAAACCGGGTGGACAATTGATGCAGGATTTATCTGCCAAGTTCGCAATCTATCACCGGGTAACCACTCAAAATCGATGTTCTTTTGACGACAAAATGCTTCCACTTCTCCCTTGTCGGATGTTTGAAACACTTCTTGCCAAGGCAAATCGACATCTGAGTAGTTCCTGACATATTTAAGCTGCTTGGACTCAAACTTGTCTCTTATCTCTTGTGGAATTAGATCATATAACTTGCAGCTATCTGCAATCGGCGTTTCCCCACCTACTGGCGATGCTTGCATGCACAAAAAACCGAGTCGCAATGGCCACTCATTTGAATAAGCATTTTCATTGTGCTGTAAAATAGTTTCACTGGCGTGATATTCAGTGGCCGTATAGATATTGCCCTTCAACCCTGTCCTTGGAGTTGAGCGATATTGATACTCTAGCAGCGGCCCTTGAAAAATGGTTTGCAACAATTTTGAAAATTGCCCAGTACTGACCACCTTCAAGCCTTTGATTAACACTGCGCCATTGGTTGCCACCAACGATTCTAGTTCGTCGCGATTTCTCTGTGCCCAATCCAAGGTTTTTTCGCCTTGCAAGTCCACGTTGAGTACAAGTGGTTGACCTTCAACTTCAACTAAGTCATTCATTGACATCAATCCCATGTTTATCTCCTAAAACTTAATTTCACTTTTGCCGCATAAACGCTCAACAGGAATACCTTGTGCCTGACAAAATTCCACCATTTGCATTGATTGCACTATCTGCTCAGAGTCATCGCTATAATCAAGGCCCATAAAGTAGTTGTACCAAGGCTCCAAACCTAAAGCGTAAATCCACACATTTTTAGGTTTCAATGCATTGGTGATTTGAGATGCCGTTTCAAAACTACTGCCATTGAGTCGGCGTGACTCTTTTATATTTCTTGGCACAGCTTCTGTGAATAGAGCCCCATATAGCCATGTAAACGGCGCACCGACACATTCCATGCCAATTGCCATTAAGTCTAATTCCCCAAAATAAGCGCTTAGCTTTTCATACATGATGGGTTCTAGGTTAGAAGAGTCAGCACCGGCATATATTTTTTTACCGTTAAGCTGGAATAGCCAGCCCGTCTTACTTCTTATATTCAAATCACCATGCTCACCCAAAAACGGAATGCCAGTAATGCTGCCGTCAGGAACATCAATCACCTCTAAATCATCAATTTCAATTACATCAAACTTTAATTGTCTGAGGATCATTTTGAGCGATGGGTCTAACAATGAACCGCCATTGTTTTTAGGAACTAGGATACGACTTGTCTTGTGTCGAAGCTGTAATAAGGTCTCTAAGTTGACGTGATCTGAATGATTGTGCGTCAGGCAAATGTAATCTATTTTTTCCGGCAGTTGCGCAAAGCCAATCGCTTGCTCGCGATTTTTTGATGTGATATTGGCCACAACGGGATCAACTAATATGGATACATTTTTTGTCTGTAACAGTAGACCGGCATGACCGATATATTTAACAGATGTTGTCTCTATCTCTTGTGCTCTGTCTGCTGGCGCTTCGGTAGTGAATAATTCGAAAATATTTAAGCCACCTGTACAGTGCTTGCCTTCAAACAAGGCTTCAATGTCTTGTTTAGAAATTGGCTGAGTCCGTGTTTTAAACAAGGTATCCCAGAATTCACTGTCAAAGGGTTCACTGATATGGATATGGTCCGTATCTGGTAGCCTTGGCGTGCTCAGAACAAACGGCCTTTCCATCTCCTCATTTAAGACACCTAAAGACACCGATTGCAGATCTTTTCTGTAATATTCACTTTGATAAACCAAGCCCTCTATAACACGGAAACTCGGGTTGTGGTTACTGTCCATGACCAGCTCCACATACCCTTTAAGAAGGTCAGGTACCTGTTTGTAGAGCGGCTCTAAAGATTCACCACTGACGTGTTGCTTGAGCATGGCGTTGAGGGATTTCAGCGCATCAGCCAGCTCACCAAAGAGCGCATCTTCTGTTTCAAATTTATTGATCAGGGATTTTATATCTTCTAGCTGCTCTGCTTTACAATCGACAAATTCCCCCCCACCCGCGATGGTCTTATTTTCGTTTGCCATAATATGTAACTCATGGTTATTGGCAAATGACTTCATCAACCTTAGGTGAGTTTTGTTCATATATAGAGCATACTGAAACGGAGATAAAAGGTTTGGCCATGCGTACCAACTATTGACTAATGGCTCAACATAAACACTTTCTCTTAAATAATACTTCTGTGACATTTCCATCTCTTTATATTTATTATGCGGCTGGTGTGCAATTTGCCACCAGCCTTTTATTATTTTGACTTAACGTTACAGTTCCCAAACATCTTCTTCGGCATCACTACTGTCATCTGCACGCTGGGAAATTAGCCCCTCTTTGAGTCGCACTGCGGTATCTATGACTTTTACAAGCTCAGAAACCACTGGCTGCTCAAGAATTTCTTGTAAGGACAGCTCTATATCAAACTGATGTTGAATAGAAGTGTACATACGCGCTGCTAATAGCGAGTGACCGCCCAAATCAAAGAAGTTATCTTCAAGCCCAACTCGTTCGATTTGCAAAAGCTCTTGCCATATATTGCAAATTTGATGTTCTAGCTCATTCGTCGGTGCAACATAAGTTTGCTCACGATGAAGTAGTTGTGGCACTGGCAATGATTTACGGTCAACTTTACCATTCACGGTTAGAGGCATTGCTTCCAAGCTAACATAATGATTAGGCACCATATAGTCTGGTAGTAATGACGCCAAATGCTCCTTGAACTGTGGCTTTTCAATATCCTTTATTGCAACAAAATATGCAACAATATTTTCAACACCATTTAACACACGAACATCGACAACAGCCTGCTCAACACCATCCATTAACATGATTTTATTTTCGATTTCTTCTAGCTCGATTCTAAATCCGCGGATTTTCACTTGTGTGTCGGCTCTGCCAACAAAACTAAACTCACCCGAAGGTAAAATACGTACAAGGTCACCCGTTTTATAAAACCTTTGCATAGTGCAGCCTGGCAACGTCATTTCGACAAACACCTTGGCGGTCAATTCCGGCGCATTGATATACCCCCTTGCTAGTTGATCACCTGCAAGGTAAAGCTCACCAATTGCCCCCACAGGACAAGGGTTGCCATTTTCATCTATCACAGCAGCTTGAAATCCTGGATAGACATGACCCAGACTGCGAGAATGAGATACAGACCAATCACTTGACATCGCCGTTACTGTCGTTTCAGTGGGACCATATTCATTGATTAAACGACAATGTTTCTGCCATTTTTCAACTGTCGATTCTGGACACGCCTCACCACCAAGGATGAGTGTTTCCAACTTAAACTCACTTTGCCAAGACAGCGATTCTAAAATCGAAGGGGTTAAAGAGATTTGTTGCACTTCAAAATCCACCAACTGTGTTGATAGGGACTTCTCAAAGCTGCCCAAGCACAAGGTGGCGCCTGAATACAAGCTGCTCCAAATGACACCAAGACCTGCATCGAATGCCGGGGACAATATTGACATGACTTTTGACTGTGGTGGCGTACCAACCAAGCTGTTATGATTTTGTACAAAACTAGCCAAAGCTAAATGCTCAATCATCACGCCTTTTGGCATACCAGTCGATCCTGAGGTATGAATGACATAGGCCAATTGCTGCTTCTGTACTGAGACCTGGTTATCAGGCCCGACGTTCTCTACCTCAACATTTTTGGCGTATTCAAATAGCTCGTCCAAGTTAAACTGTGCAGCTGACAAGTGCTCAAAAGGATGTGCCGTCGACGGACACACTAGATACTCTGCACCACTAGATTCGATCATTTTCTCAACACGCTGAGCTGGCAACCTTTGATCAAATGGTACATATACAGCCCCCATTTGCGACAGCGCAACCATTAACACTACATTTTTTACCGAATTCTCAGCAACCACACCAACTAAGCTATTTTGCCCAACACCTTTTTCATGCAGTGCAATAGATAAGGTATGCGCTGCTGTAACAAGTTGTGCATATGAAAGTTGCTCAACGCCATCGGTTAATGCCAACGCATCCGGCATTTCAGCCGCAAAACGTTTAACAGACTCATGCACTGCAATAAATGGCGCACTCGTTTCTGTCACTTTGACACTACCCTCGGTTACACTTGCTCTTTGATTTACAAGTGCTTGTGCAACTTCTAATTCAGGCGAAGACAACATGTTTTCTATGATCAGCAAATAATTGTCGCTCATTTGCTGAATCGTTTCGGCTTCAAAAAGATCAGTGCAGTATCCCAGTGAGAAACCTATCTCATCTTCATACTCCTCAACATCTAAGCTTAAATCTAGCTTGGCGACGAGTTGTTCGGCATGCATCGGGGAAATTTCAAAATCTGTAGTCTCCAATGCGTCAACCTTGTTCGTATTCATTGAGAATATGACTTGAACGAGTGGAGCATGTGACACACTGCGGGTGATATCCAATTCTGAAACTAACTTATCAAATGGATATGACTGATGGGACTGAGCAGCCAAGCTTGTCTGTTTAACTGTTTGTAGCAAAGAATCAAACGAAGACTGCGACTCAACACCCACTCTCATCACAACAAGGTTTACGAAGAAGCCAATTAATGGCTCAACTTCTTTGCGGTCCCTATTCGCTACTGGCGTACCAAACAAAATATCTGATTCGCCACTGTAACGATTCAACAGCACAGAGAACACAGTCTGCAGTGCCATTGACAGCGTCACCCCTCGGCTCTGACAGAATGCCTTGAGCTTATTTGTTTGCGCCTGATCAAGCTTAAATGGCACTGCGCTTCCGGCAAATGACTGTCGCGCAGGACGAACTTTATCCGTTGGAATTGAGTGAATTTGTGGACTCCCAGCAAGCGCCTCTGTCCAATAGGTCTGATCGGCAAGGTATTGCTGCTCACCTTCCCACGTACGCTGCCATACCGCATAATCTTGGTACTGTACAGGCAGCAGGTTGAGCTCGGCTTCACAATTGCGCTTTTTGGCCGCATAAATGGCATTGAACTCTTTCATCAAGATGCCAATTGACCAACCGTCAAAGACAATATGGTGGAAACACAGTAATAGCGCGCCACTTTCAACATCTAAACCGTTTGTGAGCTTGACGTAACTGGCTCTAACCAGTAGGTCTTTAGCAAGGTCAAACACCTTTGTGGCATTTTCAAATTGAATTTGCGCTACTTCATGCTGGCGAGCTTGCGCATCCAAATGACTCAGGTCGACTCGATGTAATTTAAACGGTTGAGCATGTTCATAAGTGATCTGAGGCTGCTCGTCCACCGTCACAAAGTTACTTCTGAGCACCTGATGGCGCGCAACAATTTCGCCTAATGTCTGCTCAATCAGATCAACATCAAATTGGCCTGACACTTCAAAAGCAAGCGGCATGTTATATTGCGAACTGCCTTGGCCCATTTGGTCGATAAACCAAAGGCGCTCTTGTGCATGTGTCAGTGGATAGTGCGTCATATCGAGTGATGCAGGTTGAATTGCAGGCGTAAAGGTCGCCGCATCGGCTTGCTCTATCACTGCACCTTGTCCTGACAAAGAGGATGCATCAAATATTTGATGAAGCGAAATCTCAACGTTAAACGTCTCTCTAATTGCGGTTATTAGCTGTATTGCCAGCAGTGAGTGACCGCCTAACAAGAAAAAGTCACTATCTTGTGTAATAGCTGCCAATTCCACTTCAAGCAATTGTGCCCAGATGTTTGCGAGCTGGTTTTCTATTTCACCTACAGGGCCAGACGAACTGGCTTGCGTTGAGTGTGCTTGCCATTTTGGTAATGCCTTTCTATCGACTTTACCATTGGCAGTTAATGGCAACTGCGCTAAAAACACATACTGGCTAGGGCACATATAGTCATTGAGCTCTAACGCCAAAGATGCTCTTAAACTACGTTCCAGCTCCGCCAAATCCATATCAATGTCACAAGCAATATAGGCAACAAGGTGTTGAGCCGCAGTATCGTCTAACATCACATGAGCAGCAGAAATGCTTTGATGGCTCAGCAGGTGATGCTCTATCTCGCCTGTTTCTATGCGATAACCACGTACCTTCACTTGCTCATCAACTCGGCTGATAAACTCAAGATCGCCGTCATGCCTGTAGCGAACAATGTCACCCGTGCGGTAATAAGTAAGCGCTTTGCTGGTGTCATCGGAAAACTCAATAAACTTTTCTTGGGTAAGCGCTGAACGATTCATATACCCTTTAGTAACACCTGCTCCCCCGATATACAGCTCTCCTTTAGCGCCTTTGGGAACGGCTCTACCGTCTTTGTCCAATACGCGTAGAACAGTATTGTGAATTGGCGTACCAATTGGCACTGACCCCGCCGTTTGTCCTGCGTTTTCATGCGCTAAGATTTTAAATACAACACAACCTACGGTCGCTTCTGTCGGTCCATACTCATTGATAATACAGGCGTTTGGCATCACACTGTTGCGCCACTGCTCAACAGTACCCCAACTCAAATTTTCACCTCCAACAATGCACATATGCTCAACCTTTGTCTGCGACTGGCCGTACAACTTGGCAAGTGCATTTAAGTGCGACGGTGTCAATTTAAACAACATTGGAGATGCAGCATTTGCAATAAATGCGGCCAGTGAATCTAGCTCGCGACTTCCCTGCTCAATCAATACAACTTCTTTGCCGCATACTAATGGGGTAAACACGCTGGTAATCGTCGCATCAAAGCTCAGAGACGTACTCACTACAGCACCTTTTACGCCATCAAAATACTGCGACGCTGCATAGTTCAAGTAGTGGGCTAAATTAGCATGTGATACGGCAACGCCTTTAGGTTTACCCGTAGAACCTGAGGTGTATATTACGTAGGCCGTATCTGATGACTGGATTGAAACCTTTGCGTCCTGTAACTCTTGCTCGGAACATTGATACCAATCTTCATCAAACAGCTCATCATCGAGCATCATGAAGTCAACACCGTCTAGCGGCACACTTTCAATAGTGTGTTCATCCACCAACATCAATTCCATGCCACAGTCATCAATAATATGATTAATACGTGCACTGGGCGTTTTAGCATCAATGGGAACGTAAAAGCCACCCGCTTTTAAAACAGCAAGCATGGCAACCGTACTCTTAACACTGCGCTCCATGCAAATACCAACTGCTTGGCCAGACACCAACCCCTCATCTTGCAACGCAACGGCTAAGTGAGCCACTTTTTTCGCTAAGTCCTGATAATTCAGTTCGCCGTCCTCTGAAGACACAGCAGGTGACATCGGTAATTGCTGTGCATACTCTGCAACCTTGTCGTTTAGCGTAAAGAATGGGATAGACTCGATACCACTTTCGCTTTCTTGTAACGCTTCTTCAGCTGCATCAACTGCTAAATCAATATCACATACGCGCGCTTGTGCCTTTTCAACAAGCTGTAGTAGTACCGCCTTAAGTTGTTGACCCACAGTTTCTATATCAGCTGTGCTGTATTGCCCCAAGTGGTATTCAAATCGAATCGATAAGGTGTCGCCTAAATGCGCTATCAAGCTCAGCGGGAAGTTAGTGCGCGCATAAGGCTGCACATCGGTGATCACCAAACCAGCATTATTAACATGAGCACTCACATCTTTAATCGGGTAGTTTTCAAAGACAATCACACTGTTGTACAACTCACTGACAGCATGGCTATGAATGGCCGATTGAATTTCAGTCGCTGAAATAAAGTTATGTAACTCACGCTGACTCAATGCATCTCGTTGAGCAATTAAGAAATCACTGACCTTAACCGTGTCATCAACCTCGGCTCTGCAAGGTAAAGTGTTGATAAACAGTCCCACCATTTTGTCTATATTTTCAAGTGCAGGCGGTCTTCCTGCCGTTGTATAGCCAAAAGTCACTGTATTCTCTGAACTGTAACGGGATAGCAAGATAGCCCATGAAGACTGCAGCAATATATTCACAGTTGTCTTTATTTTTCTCGCGAACTCAACAAGAGACTGTGTTTGCTCCGAGGTCAACTGTAAAGCGAACTCTTCTTTCGACTCTGCTACTTTAGTAAGATCCATCAATGGAAGCGGTGTTGGCTCAAGATCATCGGATAGCTGCGCTTGCCAAAAGGTAAGCGACGCCGCTTGGTCCTGTTTATTTAACCACTGAATATAATTTTTGTATGGCACAACAGCTGGCAAGGTCACTGGCTTGTTTGTTAATTCAGCCTGATAAACCCTAGCCACCTCTTGAAACACCATGCTCATAGACCAACCATCCATCAAAGAATGATGGTGTGACCAAATCAAAACATAGCCATTTTCGCCCAAGTTCAGTAAATGGAATCTCATCAGCGGTGCATCAATGATGTTAAATTTGGTGTTTGCATCTTGGCAGCGAATTCGTTCTACTTCTTCTTGTTGTGCTGCTGCATCTAAATGAACAAGTGACACTTCGGACCAATTGAGCTCAACTTCATGCTGAACTAACTGATGGCAATGCCCTTCCTCAAACCCTACAAATGCAGTTTTAAAAATATCATGTCGATTTGCGATGTTATGCCATGCCGACTTCAATGTTTCGGGTATCACATGTTCAAAATCCAAACGGATCTGTGTTATGTAGGCGCCACTGTCCAGTTCACTATGGAACAATAGACCTTGCTGCATGCCTGTAGCTGGGTAAATATCTTGTACATCAAATTGAGACTGCCATTGTGTAAGCTTTTCAGCCGGAGCCAACGCCTCAGGGAATTGCTCGCTAATCGATTGCTCACCTAACGATGCAATGCAGTGGGATATAAGTCCTTGCAAGGCCTGTTGAAGGTAATTTGCCAACAAATCGGCTTGCTGTTGGCTAAAGTCAGATAAGTCAAAATTGATATTGAATTGCATACACCCATTAGTAACCATCGCAACTAAGCCCAATTTATAAGCCAGAGGTCGATTTCGGCTCGCACTATCACCTGTTGATTCCGCAGCAATGGAGAAAAACTCACCATCAACAGTGACATTGTCAAACTGGCCTAAATAGTTAAATTGGATTTTTGCTGGTTCATAATCACCCAACTCTTTTGCGAGGTCACTGCCCGCAATCACACCAAAACCAATGCCGTTTTCCGGAATATCTCGATAAGTATTTTTGACATGATTGATTATTTGCTCATACGTACATTCTCTTAAACTTTCCTCAGAGGCACCAAGAGCTACAGGGTAAATACTGGTAAACCAACCAACTGTCTCGGTCAGATCCAAGCTGCTATTGAGCGTTTCTCGACCATGCCCCTCCATATCTATTAAGAATTGATTCCCCCCACTCCACTGATGCAAAGCAATTAACAGAGAGCTCAACAGCAACTCGTTCACTTGCAAGTCATACTTTAAAATAGCCTGCGTAGTCAGTTGTCGAGTTTCTTTTTGAGTCAGGCTAATACGAGCTAGTGACTTTTGAACTTCTCGCTCTTTTATATCACACACTTCGTTAATGGGGAGAGGGCAAGTCTGCTTTGAAATAACCCCTTTCCAATACGGTAATTGCGCTGCCATACTTTCGTCAGCTGCATGCTTCTTAAGAAATGCCCCCCATGCTTTGTAAGAAGAGGATTTAGGTGCTAATTGGACACTGTCAAATGCATGGAACTGTGCAAACACAGCTTCAATATCAGACAGTAAAATACGCCATGACACACCATCCACAACAAGGTGATGTATCACAACAAATAAACGCCCTTCCCTTTCGTTATTGACATCCTCTATATAAACAAACTTCGCCAATGGCCCAGACAGCTCAAAACTTTGTTGATAGTTATTTAAGACTGCTGTCAGTTGCTTTTTATCGGACAAATCAAGCTTTTCAACCGCATAAAATTCACTCAATGACTGAGCCGTACTCACTTCATGATTCGCTTGCCAAATATTGCCGTCAAGTTTAAAGCTTAGCCTCAATGCATCGTGACGCTCAATCAGTGCTTCAACAATTGCAGTCAGTGCACTACTATTAAATTCCGGCGGTGTATTTAACAAAACAGCTTGGTTGTAATAATCCAGCTCTATCCCAGAGTTTAAAAATGCCCTTTGAATTGGCAACAGTGGCATCTGACCCTCAACTGCTTCTTGAGGTACCTCAAAGCCTTTATTTGTCGTCGCTTCACGCGACAATGACCGTATCGTTGAATACTCAAACAAGTCTGCCACTGTAAAGAAAATGCCCTGATGACGCGCTTTTGCAGCCACTTGGATCGCAAGAATAGAATCACCACCTAACTCAAAAAAGTCAGCTTGCACATCTAGCGAGTCTGGAGCAACCCTTAACACCATCGCCCAAACATTACGCATTTGTGTTTCGAGGCTTGTGGTAGGTTCTGTTATCTTCAAGCTGGATTGTATGCTGCTAATGTCGGGAAGCGATGCAACATCTACTTTCCCGCTTTTCGTCAATTTAAACTCATCCACGGCTACGACAATTTTAGGCAACATGTAATCTGGCAAGTGTTTTTCAAGATTCTGACGTATCTGATTATCTAGCGACATGCCATCGTTCGCAGCGTAATATGCCACCAGCACAGTTTGCTCAGAGCGCGCAGTCTCTGTGGGCTTTACATAACCGAACAATTGCCGACGACCGGCAACTTCTTTTGCCAACACTAGCGCAGAGTTTACATTCGACAGCTGCGCTAGCTGTGATTCAACTTCCCCTAGTTCTATCCTAAAGCCACGTATTTTTACTTGATCATCTACGCGACCCATAAATTCTAAGTTGCCATCAGGTAAATAACGGACTAAGTCTCCTGTTCGATACAATCGCTTCGAACTACCCGGTACGCTTGCATCGTAATAAGGGTTATCAATGAAGCGCTGCGCAGTTAGCTCAGGGTGGTTTAAATACCCTCTGGCCAACCCAGCGCCACCGATATACAGCTCACCTGTCACACCAAAAGGCAGTAGCTGCTGAGTGTCTGACAACAGCAACATACTGGCATTGTCCATCGCTTTACCAATTGGGATAGTATTGTATGCATTTAAAACACCCCGAGTAATCGAGAAGCTCGTGCAGCCGATTGTCGACTCAGATGGACCATAATGGTTTACCAATCGACACGATGGGAAGGTTTCAAGACACTTTGATGCCAAGCCGTGTTCAAACGCTTCACCTCCTACAATAAACACATGCTCCGTATCAACTTGCTCGCCATTAAATTGGTCCAATAAAAGCATTAAGTGAGAAGGCGTCATTCGCACTAATCTGACCGAATCGCTACTGAGTGATTCTTTGACACAAGGCGCTAAGATATCTTCTTTACCGACAAGTTTTACCTCGTCACCATTAAGTAACGGTAAGTATAAACTTGGCAAACTCAAGTCAAAGCTCAGCGATGTGAATATGAGAGAACCCGCCACATTACCATCATAGTAATTGCGTTTATTTACAGACATGTAGTCCACTAAATTACGGTGTTCAACCATCACACCTTTTGGTTTGCCCGTAGAGCCCGACGTGTAAATCACATAAGCCAAATGAGTTGGCTCAAGCGCTAAAGTACTCAAGTTGGTCGTGTCATACTCAGCAAAAAGCTGATGATCACCCAGATCAATCACAGTACCAGTAAATGTGCTATCTAATACTTCAGTTGTCTGCCCTTCACACAACACAACCGTAAGACCTGCATCGTCAAGCATATGGTTCAATCGCGCTTGCGGATAACTCGGATCTAACGGCACATAAGCACCACCAGCTTTCAATACACCCAAGATACCGATGACCATTTCCAATGAACGCTCAACACATAAACCCACTAATGTATCTGGCTTCACGCCATACTGAGTCACTAAACAATGAGCAACTTGATTCGCACGCACATTCAACTCAGCATATGTTAAGTGTGTCTCTTCAAATGCCACTGCGATTTTATTAGGGTTGGCTGCTACCTGCGATTCAAACAATTCATGTACGCACTTTTCCTCTGAATAATTTGAGCCTGTGTCATTGAGTTGCGTTACTAGCTGATAACACTCAGATTGAGAAAGCATAGGCAAGCTGTGAGGCTCTACCTCACCATCAGTCACCGCACTGAGTGCAGTCAGTAAGCGACAGAAATGTTCATTTAATCTTGTGATAGCGGCTTCATTGAACAAACTCACATCATACGTCCAACTTAACCCAACCCCCTCATCATTGATGCTTACATCGATATTTAAATCGTGATCTGCTTTGACCATTTCTCGCGCACAGTCAGCTAGCTGCGAGTGTTCAGTGTGTGTTGAAAGCATAATCTGGAATAACGGGGAATGGGCCGTATCGATAGGCACCTTTAACACCTCAAGCAAACGCTCGAATGATACATTTTGATTAGACTGTGCAGCCAAATTGACACTTTGAATATGTGCCAAATACTCTGCCAACGTCTTATGTTTTGTGTCGACACGCAATACAAGTGCATTCATCGTGCACTGCTGCGCAGACTCCAAGTCGGATTGAGTTTGTTGTACTACAGGAGTTCCTATTACGATATCTGAACTATTACAGTGTTTCGATAAAAGGAGTGATACTGCACCATGGATCAACATAAATGGCGTTAATTGAAACTTCTGAGCCAATTGTTTTAGCTGTTGTGCAACTGAACTCGGTAAATTTCCGCTTACTACCGCACCTTGTTCCTGCTTGACTTCTGGGCGGGGGTAACTAAGTGGTAATCCGTGTACAGCAGGTGCATCATCTAATTGAGCTAACCAATATTTAAGCTGACTGTCTTGCACTTCTTTGGTCGAGCTTACCTGTGGCACGTGCGTTTCACTGTCCACCTTTTCAAGCGCTAATAACGCTTTTCTGTCTACTTTGCCATTTGGCGTCAATGGCCATTCGTCCACCTTCATCAATACACTCGGTATCATGTAATCAGGCAGCGTATCGCCAAGCTCTAACTTCACTGAACTGATAAAGTCACGATCCGTACTCAAACTACTTTCGGCTGTGGCTACAAACGCAGAATTTACCCCTTTAACCGCCAAAATTTGATGCTTTATTTCATTTAACTCAACTTTGTGTCCGCGAATTTTCACCTGTTCACTTTTACGTTCAATGAACTCCAATTTACCATTGGCTAGATAGCGAACCATATCGCCAGTGCGATAGAGTACAATTTTTTGGCCGTTTACCGTCTTTTCTGTAAACATTTTCTTGGTTAAATCAGGTAGGTTTGAATACCCTGTTGATAAACCCGCCCCGGCGATAAACAACTCACCCACAGACCCTAGTGGCACGCGTTGTAGGCTACCATTCAAAACAAACAAAGATGTGCCAGCTACTGGTGAGCCTATGGCCACACTCATTTGATCACTATTCGATGGAGTCTCGGGCGAGATCACCTCAAAACAACACCCGACAGTTGATTCTGTTGGGCCATACTCATTGATAAAGGTTGCATTTGATAGATGCTTTGAGCGCCACTTATTGATAGTTTTCCAATACAGTTCCTCACCACCGATAACCAAGGTGTGTGCAACAGGACTAGAGAATTCACTGAGTCTTTCTGCAACCAACGTCATTTGAGACGGCGTCATTTTAAACACACATGGCAGCTGACAAAATTTCAAAAATCCCGCAATTGATGCAGTATCATTATCATCATCTGCTAAGAAATTCACAGTACCACCAACGGTAAGTGGGCCCAACAAGCTGGTGATGGTTGCATCAACACTTAATGTAGAGCTCACTAAGCTTTGTGTCGCGTTATTAAAATAATGTGATTTAGCATGTGCAAGATAGGCACTCAAACTAGCGTGTGAAACTTCAACCCCTTGTGGTATGCCCGTAGAGCCAGAGGTGAACAGCACATATGCTATTTGCTGTAAACCTGGTAGAGAAAACGGCTCATCATCGGCGAAATCTTCTAACCAATCATCTTGTGTAATATCTCCTTCAAGCACAAGCTCAGAAACACCTGCAACATTAAAAGGCAATACTTGCGATTCATGAGAGATAATTACACCAGCCTGCATTTGCTCGATGATTACTTGATTGCGCAGGGCAGGGTCTTGAACATCAAGTGGCACATAGCTGGCGCCAGACTTCATTACCGCCAGTACAGAAACCAGTGATTCTATACTTCTGTCTAAGTAAATACCGACTTTGTCGCTTTCACCTACATCTTCTTCACGTAAAGCACATGCTAAGTTATTGACCCGTTTATTGAGTTTCGAATAAGTTAAGCTCTGACCTGACATGGAGACCGCAATGGCGTTCGAGTTTTGTTCAACTTGCTGAGCAAATAACTCTACAACACTTGTCGCACCCAATTTTTTGGCCTGAACACCGTGCTGTTCAAACGCTACAAGCGCTTCCACTTCAGTTGGCTCTAACAGCGAGTCAAAATCAATTTCTTGAGTATGGTCTTCTACGATCTGAGTAATAATTTTCTGTAAGTAATCTCTTATTCTTTGAACGTATTGCAGGTCGAATTGTTTAACGTTCGTGTGAATTCTAAAGCCAAGAGCGTTATTAGACTGGTTGTTGATGAACTTAACCGATAACATAATATCTGTTTTCTCAAAAAAGCTACCGCTTTCAACCGCCACTTCATCAGATATGTTTTTATAGACATGAAAATCAATAAAGCTAAATGCAGCAGAGCCGAATTCAAGTTTCGAGGCTCGCTGTATCTCAATTAGAGGGTAGCTTCGGTGTGACATCAACTCCACGCTTTCACTATGCACTCTTTTTATCAATTGCTGCCATGACCCTTTCGATACATCTATTCTCATAGGAAGAGAATTCAAAAATAAGCCAAGTGTTTGCTCACTGCCCGATAGCTCAGGTCGACTATTGCTGATCACAGAGGTTACAACATCTTCTTGCCCACCTAAAAATGCCATTAAAGCAGTGTGTGCACTAAGTAATATACTTTTCTCACTTACTTTTAACTGTTTAGCGATCGCGTTCAGTCTTTCGCGCTGCTCCGCACTGAGTTCAGACACAACCTCTAGTGGATTCCCTTTTTCAAAATTAGACCACCAAGGTAAGTTTGCATTTTCTAATTGCGTCTTAAAATACTGACGACTCTTGCCCGACTCTACCGCAGCCATTTCTTGCGCAACGTTTAATGAATAAGCAGGCGGTTTTGGTTGAATAAGTAGCTCTTGTCCTGCTAATAAACGTTTGTATTGATTTATCAGTTCGGTATTGAATGAAGCAAAGCTCCAACCATCTAACAGTGAGTGATGGAACGAGATATGGAGGTAGATATCGTCATCAGTGATTGTATGCACAGCCATACGCCATGGCAATTCACCCATCTCAAACGGCGATGCGAGCTCACTTGCTAAGCACTGTTGTTCGTAAAGTGCCAAGTCATTGAGCTCGTCATCTGTTATCGCTCTGACTTTCAGTGGTAATGTAATGCGCTCATAAATTACTTGAATTGGTTGAGCACAACAGTATTCAAATGTTGACCTGAGAACCGAATGACGCTCTACAACAGCACTTAATGCCTGTGCAAATAGCTCCGGATGCCATTGTATTTTTAGTCGCACGCTTGGTACGTCGTGGTAAGTCCCCCCTCCCACATCAAGCATGTTGTGGATCAGCATACCTTGTTGGGTTGCTGTCAATGGAAAAGCGTCTTCAATTGGCGCACTTGTCATTTGCGGTAACGCCTGCCGTTGCTCTTCTGTCAGTAACGCAAATGGTTCACCCTTAACTTCAGTGGTTGATTCAGTATTCCCTTGCTCAATCGCCGCTGCTAGAGATGCGACAGATTGGTAACTAAATAGGTCTTTAACAGAGATCTGTAAACCTATTTTCGCCGCATTGGCAACCAATGAAATTGCGCGAATCGAGTCTCCACCTAGGTTGAAAAAGTTATCCTGAATCCCCACTTTTTCGCATCCTAGAGTCTGCTCAAAGACAGTACAAAGCTGTCGTTGAACTAGGGTTTCTGGCGCGTGATACTCTTCACTCACATAGTTTACCGACAAAGACAATAATGCACTGCGATTGAGCTTGCCATTTACCGTCATGGGCAGCTCTTCTAGCATGGCATAAGCCGTCGGGACCATGTGTTTTGGCAGTTTCACTTGCAAATAGCTGTGCAACGTTCGCAACAGAGCTTGAAAATCGTCGGCCTCAGCATCGTCGACCAAAGTAAAGTAAACAGCTAACTCATGACCAGATTGCTCTGTCGGCTTTGTTAATACTGCACATGACTTTATGTACGGGTGTTGATTTAAACTCGCTTCAATTTCACCGAGCTCAATACGGAAACCTCGAATTTTGACTTGCTCATCAATACGCCCTAAATACTGTAGACTCATGTCATCCAACCAGCGGACAAGGTCACCACTGCGGTATATTACGGCATTTGACTCGGCGCTAAATGGATCGGCAATAAACTTCTCAGTATTCAGCTCTGGTCGATTCAAATACCCATTTGTAACACCTTGACCGCCAACCCAAAGCTCCCCTGGGACCCCAGGAGGCTGACAATTTCCATGTTCATCAACAACGTAACAAGTCAAATCTTGTAACGGCTTACCAATAAGGCTGATGCCTTGCTCACAGTGTGCGCGCTCTATTTTTTGGTAGGTAACATGTACTGTGGTTTCTGTAATACCATACATATTGATCAGCTGTGTAGTCTCACTACCATAGCGATCCATCCACGGCGACAGTTTGGTAAAGTTCAGATATTCTCCACCAAATACGACGTAGCGCAGTTGATGTGGGCTATTGTGCTCGAGCACATATTCTGACAATTGATAAAAAGCTGAAGCTGTTTGGCTCAACACGGTGACACCGTGCGCCGCTAAAAGTTCGGCAAATCGCTGCGGCGAGCGACTGTCTTCATAAGACACCATCACCGTCTTCGCGCCGTATAATAACGCCCCCCAAAGCTCCCAAACAGAAAAGTCAAAGGCAGTAGAATGGAAGCAACTCCACACGTCTTGCTCACTAAACTGGAACTGTTGTTCCGAAGATTTAAATAATCGCAGAACATTTTTATGAGTAACTTGAACGCCTTTGGGCAACCCTGAAGAACCTGATGTATAAATAATGTAAGCCAGCAGGCTTTCTGGTAGTTCAGTCGTTACATTTGCACAGCTTAATGACGATAGCGCGTCAATACACTTAGTGTCATCAAGCGCAATACATTCAATGCGATCAGAACCCAACACAGGCAGACTCTGCAACGACGCTGAAGTAATAACCACCTTTATATCGCTGTCTTGGATAATATGCGTCAAGCGCGCTTCTGGATAATCTGGGTCCATAGGCACATAGGTACCCCCAACTTTCAGCGTTGCCAGCATCGCAACCACAAATTCAGTTGAGCGAGATAAACATATACCTACTTTATCGGACACCTTGGTACCGTGTGCGGTTAAATAGCGGGCCAATCTATTTGCTTGTTCATTGAGCTCTTGATATGACAATGAGTGTGCCTCATCACATACCGCGATACGCGTAGGGTGAGACGCCGAAATTTCTTCAAACTGTTGATGTAAATACTGATTTACTGATACTGGAGAATAGGCAGATTTGACTTCATCAATAAGTATTTGCTGCTTTTGCTGATCAACCAATTGAATATCTGCAATATTTACGTCTTTATTTGCAACCACTTGCTGACATACAGTACAGAAGTACTGTGCAAGACTTGCTATGTATTGTTCAGAAAATAGTGCGCTATCATAGGTAAACATCATTTCTAATGCATTGGTGTCCATACCCACTTCAAGCATCAAGTCAAAATTAGCCGATGTGTGTTCAATGTTGACCGGTGTTAAGCCCCACAACATGTCTCTTGGCTGTGCTTGGCTGCTCTGGTGCACTGAAAGTACAATTTGGAATAGCGGCGCCATTTGCGGGTTTCGCTCGATGCCGCAGTGCTCTAGTACCCTATCAAAAGGGACATCTTGATGTTGTAGTGCACCAAGGTTCACCTCTTTAACATACTCTAAAAAGTCACTAAATGAGGTGTAACCGTCACTATCCGTTCTCAACGATAAGAAATTAACAAAAAAACCTATCATACCTTCCAATTGGCTATTACTACGACCTGCACTCGGGGTGCCAATAACCACATCAGAATTACGCGTTGCTTTAGTAAGCATCAGAGCAAATATTGCATGGACCAATACAAATGGCGTTACAGACTGCGACTTAGCTAAGTCATCTAATGCATGTTTGGTTTGCGCTGGCAGCGAAAAGCGATGCTTGTTTCCCATTTTTTGATTTACTTCGGGCCTATTGCGCTGCAATGCAAGCTCATGTGTGACTGGCGCATCTGCTAGTTGTTTGTGCCAGTAATCGAGCTGGGCTTTAAAAATGCCCTTATCTACTTGCTTGTTTTGCCACACTGCGAAGTCGCGATACTGTACATCCAATGTCTCTTGGACAATATCCTGACCAGCATAGAGCTGACTGTAGTTTTGCATAAACTCAGCCATTAAAATCTCAAGTGACCACTCATCAAATGCAATATGGTGAATATTAAATACGATCACACCAATGTCTTGGGCCTTTTTTAAATAGCTTACTCGCAGCACCAGCTCCGATGCTAAGTCAAATGGCCTGCTAGCCTCTTCCTCTATAAAGAGTTGAATGCCGTCTGCATCTTGTGTGAAGTCATACTCTGATATGGCAAATTCAAAATCAGGCAATACTTGCTGACGCCCCTGTCCGGCGTCGTTGATATACACAGTTCTAAGCACTTCATGTTTTTCAATTATCGCAGTCAATGCCTTAGATGCCGTAGAGATGTCAAACTCTCCATTGACTTCAAATGCCCAAGGAATATTGTAGCTGGCGCTACTTTGTTCAATCTGATCAATAAACCACAGCCTTTGCTGTGCAAAAGAAAGTGGGTAACTATTGGCGTATTCGGCAGTTTTGATTTCTTCTTCTACGTTGGTCAACTTGCTTAAGTGCTCAATAATCTCATTCTTATGTAATTTTAGTTTTTCGAAAGTTTGACTATCCAACGCCCCTTTCGGGGCATCAACGCTTAACTTTCCACTATTTACTGCTAAGAACACTTGTTTTTTTTGTAGTTCTAAAATAAAGGTCATTATATTCATAGTTCAAACATCTCTCTGTCACCGCTTTGTTGAGCCGTGTTGTCTTTTCCTTTGTGTACTAATAAATCTATATATGAAGCTAATTGGTGGATCGTCGAATACTCGTACAATACGTTCACTGAGATATTCACTGAATAGGCTTTTTTCACTTCGTTGGTAAGTCGCACCATCATCAGTGAGTTGCCAGCGTTTTGATAAAAAGAAGCGTGAATATCCACAAGGTTTAGCTCAACTTCAAACAACGCAGCCCAATGCTGTGCTAAAAACCGCTCAGTCTCAGTTTCTGGCCCAGTTATTTTCTCTGGTTCTTTGGACGCAGCAGAGGCCGATAGCTCACTGAAAGCCAGTAAAGCTTCTCTGTCTATTTTGCCAACATTGGTGCGAGGCCAAGATTCTACGGCCACTATCGAGTCTGGCTGCATGTAGTAAGGGAGGCTCACCGCCAGCGACTTGCGCACTTGTTCCAACTCATCATGATTGTTTAATTCAGTTGAGTTGAGGACTACAAAGGCCGCGATGGTGTGTTCATTGCTTGGTGTTACATACGCTTTGTCTACAAAGTCAATACTCAGTAGCTTGTGCTCTATCTCTCCCAGCTCAACCCTAAATCCTTTAATATTTACCTGATGGTCATTGCGACCAATGTATTCGTATCCCCCATCAGCTAAACACTTAACCAAATCGCCTGTTTTGTAATACAAAGTACTTTGCTCATCACCGAAGTTAAGATGAACAAACCGATCCTTCGTCAGCGCTTCTTTGTGCAGGTAACCGCGCGATACCCCTGCGCCTGCAATATAGAGCTCACCTTCGTCCCCCGCCGCGACTTTTTCGCCTTGGTCATTTAAAACCAAGAATTCAACACCTTTGATAGGCACACCAATCTTGCTATTTACGCTCGGCTGGTAAATATCTTTCATCGTGACCTGATAGAACATTGAATAAATGGTGGTCTCGGTAACACCATAACCGTTGAGCAGCGCAGGCTTCGCCGTGCCATACCTTTCTACCCACGGCTGTAAATCAGCAAATTTCAACGCCTCACCAGAAAACACCACATACTTAAGGTTTAAGGAGGTGTCTTTTTCGAGTTGTACATCAACTAAATGACCAAATGCGGTTGGCGTTTGACACAGCATCGTGACTTGCTGCTCTAATAGCACGTCATACAATGCTTGTGGTGAACGAGCCGTCCAATAAGGGACAACCACAATTTTAGCGCCGCGCGTTAAGGCACCCCACAATTCCCATACGGATACATCAAATGAAAAGGAGTGGGACAGCGACCATACGTCATCTGCATCCAGCGTGAAGTGCTCTTGGTAGTTGGCAAATGTCTGAGATAGGTTGCCCTGTTCGACCATCACACCCTTTGGCTTTCCTGTAGAGCCTGAAGTATAAGTCACATAGGCTAACTCTTGAGCACACACATTGATGCCGGGGTTTGCTTTGGATTGAACAGCCAATGCGGCCTGTAAGTCAGGCTCAGATAAACTCACTAAGGGGCTGTGCTCAGCCATTGTTGCCATGTTAACTGACGCATCTGCCAGCACCAATTTTGGCTTCGCATCTGACAAGAAATATTCCAGACGCTCCATCGGGTACTCAGGATCCATCGGAATATAGGCTGCGCCCGCTTTGAACATGGCTATAATTGCAACTATATAATCTGGTGAGTGCGGTAAACAAATGCCCACCAAATCACCTTGTTCTACGCCAATTTCATTTATCAAATAATGAGATAGTTGATTCGCAGCTTCGTTTAATTGGCGATAAGTCAGACTTGTACCTTCAAAAACAACAGCTTCTTTTTCCGGGTGCAAGTGAGCCTGTTGCTCAAACTGGTTGTGCAAATTAACCAAATCATGGCTATATTTTTGCGAGGCCACTGGCTGAGAGTGAGTTTCTTGCAGGTCTTGCTCGCCAAATAACGGGAGCTGGCCCACTTGCTCAGTATCTTGTTGTGGTATGTCAGCTAGCACATTACTCAAGCACTGCTCTAACATATCCATTTGACGCTCTGTAAAGGTATCTGAATGACCCTCCAAGCGGAAGACCATCTCATCTTTTACAAACGCCTTCACAGTCAATGGGAATGTCGTTTCATCATCCGAATCCATCTCTAAGACATTCAGAGTTAATTGAGACTGCTGATCTCTAATACCTTGTTCTAGAGGATAGTTTTCAAAGACCAATAGGCTATCAAAGATCGGCCCAGCTAAATTACCAGTTTGTAATATCTCATTGAATGAAAGGAAACTGTGTTGATTAATTTGGCTAAACCTGTGATGTACATTTTTCACCCAATCTGTGATTGATTCACTTTTTGCGACATTGACCACAACTGGCAAGGTGTTGATAAATAAACCCACTGTTTTATCAACTCCAGGTAACTGCGCTGGGCGGCCTGAAGTCGTTACCCCAAATATGACATCATCCGAAGCGAAAGTATTGGCTAAAACAAGTGCCCAAGCCCCCTGTACCACCGCATTAACCGACACATGTGCAGACCTAGCAAACTCTTGAATACGCTGAGTAACGTTTTTAGGTAAGGCAAAGTTACGTTGCCATATTTTGGGCTCTGACGAATTTAACTGGGTATTTTTATCAGAAAAATGGCCGACAAAAGTGCGCTCTTGGAGTTCATTTTTCCAAAATGCTTTCGCGCTTTTTAGGTCTTGCTGTGCCAACCAGTCGATGTAATTCTTATATGGTACTGCGCCGTCAGTGCTCGGCTGCTGACCCATTAATAAGGCATGGTAACACTGAAATACATCAGCAAAGACTAACTCTAAACTCCAACCGTCAAGTAAGGCATGGTGGTGTGACCAAATTAAGTAACTTTCTCCTTCTCCTAAATCAGCCAGATTCATACGCATCAATGGCGCTATGCTTGGATCCATTCCCAGCTTTCTGTCGTTGCAGCGAATACGCTCAACGGCTTCTAATTGCTGACTTGCTTCTACTTCACTTAAGTCATGTTGGTGCCAATTAAGCTCTGCACGCTCATGGACACACTGAACTACATACCCCTCCTCAATGCCAGAAAATGAGGTTCGTAATATGGCATGTTTATCCATAACGGACTGCCATGCTTTTTGAAATAATTCAACATTTAGGTCTTTAAACTTAATTTTGTTCTGAGTGATGTAACTTTCTTTATCAAACAAGTTTTGAATGAGTAGACTGGTTTGCATGCCTGTTGCAGGATATCGCTGCACGATCCGCTCTCCATTAATATTGTTTTGATTCAAGCGCTGCTCAGATAACGCTGCGATCTCTGATAAAACAGAGTCAAATGTGTTTGCTAGTTGCGCAATTTGGTCACCACAATAGAGCGATGTATCATAGCCAATGCTGATATTCAGCTCGCCGTTTAACACGTAACCATTAGCTGAAAGCGGGTGGCTGCTGCCGCGTGTTGGGCAAACCACTTGGCCGACACTCTCTGGCGCAAATGTAAATGCCCCATCACCACCACTGACTTGGTCAAATTGACCTAAGTAGTTGAATGCCAGTTCACTGTGCACGCTACCTTGCAGCGCGGGAAGCTCGGCAAGATATTTAAGTGCACCATAGCCGATGCCATTGTTTGGCACTTTTGAAAGTTGCGTCCCCACACTGTCTATCAACTGAGCTATGTCTTGATTTTGACCAACAGCAAAATTGACAGGGTAAACCGAAGTGAACCACCCAATTGTTCCGCTTAGATCTAAGTTTGAGTTAAGCGCTTCACGTCCATGGCCTTCCATATCAATGCGGATACTTCCAATATCGAATGTACGGCTTATAGATTCAAGCAATGCACTCAGTAATAGCGCGTTAATCGAGCTATCAAAACTTTCTATCGCACTTGTGAGTATCTGATTTGTGACTTTGCTGTCGATGGCAATTGCACTCTCAGCCATAGTGCTTGCACTTTCAAATTCAGTCAGCGCTTGTTTATTTGCAATACTACTAACTTCTTGTTCAGTCACTGATGCCCAGTATGCACCTTCCTGCGCTGATAGCTCAGATGTTGCATACTCAGATAAATACTCACCCCATTGCTTGAAGGACGCGGTTTTTACTCTCGGTGTGTCATCACTGTTATTGCGTAATTGACTATAAATTCGCTCAATATCCGACATGATTATGCGCCACGAAACACCATCGACCACTAGGTGGTGAAGTACCAATAAAAGCCTATAAGCACGATTTTCATCAGTGATCAGTACTGCTTTAAATAACTCTCCTGTGGCGATATCTAAACTCGCCTGAATGGCGTCAATTTGCGGTAATATGCTCTCCCAATCACCGCCATTTAGCGCGATCTTAGCAATACTCGATTCGATGTGTGCTTGACTTACCTCCTGGTGCGTTGCTACCCAAGAGGAGTCAGCCTGTTGTTCAAAGTGCAACCGCATTGCATCATGCGTTTGATACAAGCGCGCGACAATGTATTGTAAATCAGCCAGTGTCAGATCAACAGGAGGCTCGAGCAAAACAGCTTGGTTGTAGTGATTAATCCCATTGTCGTTTTCAAAGAATTCTTGCTGTATCGGCAACAGCTCGATAGTGCCTTCGATATCACCTTGATCGGCAATTAAAGCGCTAGATGAGTACGCTTTATCAGCGAGGCCGCGCACTGTTGGCGTCGCAAATAGATCATTGATTGTGAAGTATAAGCCTGCTTCAGTTGCTTTTGAAACTAGCTGAATGGCGATAATGGAATCACCACCTAACTCAAAAAAGTTTCTCTTCACACTGAGTTCGTTTGGTGACAGCTTTAATAGCTGACACCACAAGCTCTGCAATTTGGCTTCAACTTCATTTTGAGGTGCAACGTATTCGTTGTGCGCACGCTCTCCGTGCCACTTTGGCAAGCGGCTTGTATCTAACTTACCGTTGACCGTTAAAGGCCACTGCTCCATCGGAATAAAGGCAGTAGGCAACATGAAATAAGGAAGTGTATTTGCCAGCTTAGCTCGAACCGCGTCAATTGCCTCGGAGTCACTCAATGCACTTTGCTCTAAAACAATGTAGGCAACAATTGACCCTTGACCTTTTGCATTATCAACGACACTAACCCAAGCACTTTTAACTTCTTCACAACGTGTAATTTTTTGTTCAACTTCTTCAAGTTCAATTCTAAAGCCATTGACTTGAACTTGATGGTCGTTTCGACCTATGTACTCAAACTCTCCATTGTCTAATTGCTTCACTAAATCGCCCGTTTTGTACAACACTTCTACCATGGGTTGTGTGGCATGAGGTTGAAATGGATTAGCAATAAAGCGTTCCGATGTGAGTTGCGGATTAAGCAAGTATCCTCGGGTGACCCCACTGCCACCGATGTGCAATTCTCCAATAGCACCTACTGGGGACGGGTTGCCATGTTGATCTAGAACCACTGCGCTTAAATGCGGTAATACAGCCCCTATTTTACTGCTGCTGTGATCATTAAATACGTCATCGTGGGTAATGGAATAATAAGTAACATGCACACTTGTTTCGGTAATACCATACATATTCACTAACTGGGTTTTATCCAAGCCATACTTATTTACCCAAGGTCGCAATGATGAGAAAGTGAGTGCCTCACCGCCAAATATCACATACCTCAAAGCGTGCGCTGGGCAGTCCATACACTCTTTAATCAAGTTATTAAATGCACTCGGTGTTTGGTTCAGGACGGTTACCTGGTGCTCAACAAGCAAGCTATAAAACTCTCTCGGTGCACGAGATACTTCAAATGGAACAACAACCAATTTACCGCCATGCAACAGTGCTCCCCAAATCTCCCAAACTGAGAAATCAAAAGACAAGGAGTGGAACATCACCCACACATCATCCTCTGAGAAACCAAATAAATCCGTTGTAGCACTGAACAAGCTCAGCGCATTGCGGTGCTCTACTTGCACCCCTTTTGGATTTCCAGTTGAGCCAGAGGTATAAATCACGTAGGCAAGTTTGTCATACAGCCCTGTGTGTTTTGATATCTCAGGACTGCAAGTACTTTGCATAGCAAAGCTGTGAACAAAGTCATCACTGTGCAGGTTCAAAAGGGTCTGTTGAGACAGTGCAGAAAAGTCAACGGTCGTTTCATCGGTAATGATCACCACTGGCTGCGCATCACCAAGAATGTATTCGATGCGTTCAACGGGGTAGCTGGCATCTAGTGGTAAGTAAGCACCGCCAGCTTTTAAAATAGCCAGCACCGTCACAGCCATGTCGCACGAGCGCTGCAAGCACACACCGACCAAGCTGTCTGGTGTGACTTGATGTTGCTCCAATAGGATGTGCGCCATCTGGTTTGCTTTTTGATTCAGCTCGCTGTACGTCAGGCTTGTTTTGCCATCGTCAACGGCCGTTTTATTTGGATAACGGGCTACCTGCAACTCGAATACTTCATGCAAAGTTTGCTGTGAGTCTTCAAACCCTTTCGGCATAAGTGACTCCAACAGCTTTTCACTATCGCCAATAACGTCGAGCTGTTTTACGAGCTGGGTTTGTTCGTTAAGCATACTCATAATGATGTTCGAAAGACTGTCAGCCAATTGCTGAGCATCCGACTGCACATAGTGGCGGTTATCTAACTCAAACCTCACTTCTAGGCTATCTGTTACCGATGCCGTCAATTGAATGGCAAAATTGGTTTTTTCGAAATGTACGAGGTCAGTTACATTGATCCCCGCTTCAGCCGATTTGTTGCTAATTTGCTCATCTACTGGGTAGTTCTCAAAAACCAGTAAACTATCAAATAACGATTGCTGATCCACGACTAACTTCTGAATTTCAGCCAGCGGTATAAAGCTCATTTCACTTGATTCAACCAGATCTTGATGGATCTCACTTAACCATTGTTGCAAGGCCTTCTCTGGGGCCACCTTGACTTGAACTGGGATAGTATTGATAAATAGTCCCATGATGCTGTCGACATTATCGATAGTCGCTGGACGACCAGATACAACAGTACCAAAACACACATTTTCATCGTTGGAATAAATAGACAGTGCATAAGCCCAAGCAGCTTGTAATAGCGTATTGATGGTCGTATGGCCCGCCTGTGCGAGTTTTTGCAACCTTGCCGTAGTATCACTATCAAAACGCAGCGCGCTTGAGACTCGCTCGTTATGGCTCAGCTCTTCACTTTTGTAAAGCGGGGTTGGCGTCGCCTTAGTGAAATCAGCTAAGCGTACTTGCCATTTTTCACGCGCTTGCTCTAAATCTTGCGCGCTTAGCCATTCAATATAGTTGCGATAAGAAACCGGTTCATCCAGTGTGACCTCAACCCCTTGTGTGATTTGACGGTAATATTGCGTAACTTCATCGAAAACCAGCGTTAAACACCAACCATCAAGTAATGCATGATGGTGAGACCACAACACCTTAATTTTCCCATCAGCAAGGGTGCACAGTGTCAGACGCATCAACGGCGCGTTATTAAAATCAAATCCTGCTTGCTTGTCTTCTTCGATTAGCTGCTCAAGTCTCGCTTCTTGTTGTTCAATAGACAATGCTGAAAGATCATGCAGAACCCATGGCAAAGTTGCTTCTTTGCGCACCACTTGATGACAATGACCCGCGTCAATCCCTCTAAACTCAGTTCTAAATATAGGGTTGCGGGCAACCACCATTTGCCACGCCGAGATAAAGCTTTCGATTTCAATGGACTCAACCGTCAACAGAGTTTGAGTTACATAACTCCCCTGTTCGCGCGCCGATTGGAACAGCAGACCTTGTTGCATACCTGTTGCGGGATACAAATCTGCAATTTGCGCGTTTGCTGCCCACTCATTGATCTGCGCTTCGTTCACCGAAGCCAGCGGGAAGTCCGACTCACAATAACGACCATGTTTAACATCGGCACAATGTGCGATGATGTCTACCAAAGCGCCATTAAACGCAGCCATAAATTCTGACATCTCACTTTCGTGATAAGTATTGCTGTCATAGCTGAGGTTAAATGTAAGCTGGTTATTTTGCACCATGCCATTGAGCGCCATTAAATGCTCGGCTTTTCTAGCAAGACTGATATTCTCGCCGGTACTTTCAGATGCCAAACTCATCAATCCCTGTTGCTCAGATGACGCATCTATTTGACCTAAATAGTTGAAGCTAAGCTCACTTTTAGAAAAACTTGCGACGTCATTTTGCCCCGTACAATGTTTCAGTAGGCCAAAACCTAGTCCCTTATCAGGCACACTGCGATAGGCATTTTTAACCGCAGAAATAGTCTCAGCAATGTCTGAGCTTTGCGCATGAATAGTGAGCGGATAAAAAGTCGTGAACCAGCCAACGGTTTGACTGATATCCATCGCTTCATCAAGCTCATCTCGACCATGTCCTTCGAGGTCAAACCGTATCGCATTCACGCCACGCCAACGATTGCTCGCTAAGCTCAATGCAGCAAATAACAGCTCGTTAATTTGAGTGCGATAACTGGCATTGCACTTGTTTAACAACGAAGCAGTATCGTTGTCGCTTAATGTAAATTGAGCCGTTTCGCGAGACCCATGAGTACCTGCATTTTGGGTATTGATATCGCCATTGGCAAAGTTTGGCACTGCAAGGCTTGCTTGCTGCTGCCAGTACTCAAGTTGATTTTGATAGTGCTCTGAACTGGCAAGCTCATGCAGAGACTCAGCCCATTGCTGGTAAGAAGTTGTTTTAGCGTTTAAAGCCAAAGTTTGCTTTTGTTCCCACTGCTGTACAAGGGTATTAAGATCTTCGGTTAAAATACGCCATGACACACCATCGACGACCAAGTGGTGAACTACCCACAACAGCTTTCCTTGTCCCTTATCCGCATCGTGGAAATATACAAGTTTAAACAGTTCGCCTTTCGCTGGGTTAAGTGTTTTTTGAATGTCGTTGGCATACGTTTCAATACTGATCTCTGGGTGCGCATTTAAATCCACTAACTTAAATGCCGCGTTAAGATCAAGCCGCTCAAGGGGGAGAAACTCTGCTTGCCACCCCGACTCTGATTTTTCAAAGCACAGGCGCAGCGCATCGTGACGCTCAACAAGCAGCTGCACAAAGTCACCGAATGGGCACTGTGCGAGCTTACTTGATACATTGAGTAACAAAGACTGATTATAGTGATACCACTGCGTTTCATCGGTAAAAAATTCACTATGAATAGGCATAAGCTGCATCTGACCTGCACTTGGTGCTTGATCGTGAGTTTGCGCATCTGTGCAAGAAACATATTCAGTCAAGGCGCGAATGGTCTTTGCGGCAAATATGTCTTTGACTCTGAAGTGCAGCCCTTGTTGTGCAGCTTTTGACGCAATCTGGATTGAGAGAATTGAATCACCGCCGAGTTCAAAGAAATTTGCTGTCACACTGACTTGCGCTTCATCCAATTTCAGATATTCAGCCCAAATAGCCACCAACTGGCGCTCTAGCTCATTTTCAGCATGTACTATCTCGTCGTCCTGGCTAGCAAAGGATGGCTCTGGCAGCGCATTGCGGTCAATTTTCCCTGACAAAGTCTTTGGCCATTGTTCAACCTTAATAAAGGCTGCTGGGATCATGTAATCCGGCAAGGCTGTTTGTAGCTTTTCGCCAAGTAACCGAGCTAATGAGCGCTCATCAGAGTGTGTACTTTCCACATACGCGATAATGCGCTTATTGCCAACATCATCTTGTGCAACAATAACGATGTTGGAGACAACACCGTCGACTAAAGAGATTTGATGCTCAATTTCACTGAGTTCGATTCGATATCCACGGACTTTTACTTGTTCATCGACGCGACCAACAAACTCTAATTTGCCACTTGGTAGCGCGCGTACTAAATCACCTGTTTTGTATAATCGGGCATTTGTATCTGCTGTATAGGGGTTCGCAATAAACGCTCGTTGAGTTAATTCAGGCTGGTTGAGGTATTCCCTAGCCAACTGCGCACCAGCCAAATACAACTCGCCAATACCACCAGCAGGCACTAAGTTTAAGTTGTCATCCAATACCAATGTTTGAACATTTTTGTACGGTGTACCAATGTTAATAGGCTCTTCGAGCGAGCACTCATTTGACAGCACAGTCACCGCGGCCTCTGTAGGCCCATATTCGTTGATGACTCGACACTGAGTGAGCCAGAATTCAAGCATTTTGCTCGGTACTTTGTCCCCACCAATTACCAAGCTTTGTAAGCTTGGGTAATTTTGCTCTGGGATCGTTTTCAACATCAGTGATGTCACTGAAATGTGGCTAATATGATGCTGATCAATCAGTGCATAAAATGGTTCGTCGGCTTGCGCTATCACTGTAGTCGCACCAGAAGATAATGCACTGCACAGCAGCCCTATACCCGCGTCAAATGAGAAAGACAGAACATTCAATACCACTGAGTTTTGATCAAAGGCTAGAATATCAGTCTGGTTGTCAATAAAGTTGGCCAAAGCGCCATGCTCTATTGCCACCCCTTTTGGTTCACCTGTGGAGCCTGATGTATAGATCACATAACTTAGGTTGTGCTGACACCCATCACCTTGGGACTCAAGGTTTTCGCTGGATAAAGCGCCACAAAAGCGCTCAAACCACATTGGGTCAACAAGGATTGTTTTTTGACCCTCAAGCGGCAGCTCTGCCATGATCTCTTGCTCTGTCAGGACAATCGTCGCTGCTGTGTCTTGCAGAATATACGCAATTCGTTCCTCTGGCATACTAATGTCTACGGGAACAAACGCCCCGCCAGACTTAGCAACCGCCAACATTGAAATCGCGAATTCGATAGAGCGATTCAAGCAAATTGCGACACGGTCTTCTCGCACCAACCCTTTGTCTTGCATACTGCGCGCAAGCTGATTGGCTTTTGCATTTAGCTCTGCATAAGTGATAGTGCCAGCTTCGCTTTGGATTGCAATCGCATCAGGGTTAGAGTTGGCAGCCTGCTCTACCAGTTGATGAAAATAACCTGCTGATGGCGTGGTTGTGAAATCTGGTAGTGCTAGGCTTTGCTGGGTATCATCAAGTAACGATAACTCAGTCAGATCAACACCTATATCGTCAGCAACTGTTGCCAGTACATGCGCTAAGCTGTTCGATAACTGATTGATTGTGGCCGCATCAAACAAGTCTGAAGAGTAAATAAATTTCACTTCTAACGCGTCATCAAGCTCATTGGCAGACACCATCAAATCTAACGGAGTTCTTAGATCCAAGTCTTTAAGTACTTCCAACTCCAAGCCTGCAAATTCGAAGCGACTGCTATGCGCCCCGGTGTTATTCATATTGAGCTCAATTTGGAACAGTGGTGCATAAGCTGTACTGCGCTGCGGGTTTACAATTTCAACAATGCGCTCAAATGGTACATCTTGGTTTTCTTGGGCCAATAAATTTACTTCACGTACTTCTTTTAGATAATCTTGGAAAGTACCTGACGTTGGCTGTGTACTTTTAAGTAACACTGTGTTGGTAAAGAAGCCAACCATATTAGCCAGTTCAGCCTGGTTTCGATTCGCAACTGGCGTACCGATGACTAAGTCATTTAAACGCCCATAGCGCATAAGCACAAGGGACAACGCTGCATGAACGAGCATAAATAAAGTGCAATTTTCTTTTGCCGCTAACTGTTTAAGCGACGCCAAAAGCGCACTTGGTAACTCTGAAACACACACACTTGTGTTGTAGCTTTGATTAACTGGTCGAGGTTTGTCTAAAGGCAAGCTATGTAAACTTGGGGCTTCACTTAGATTTTCTAACCAAAATGACTCACTGTTGCTTATCACATTAGGTTGCAGCCAGTTTCTTTGCCAGTTCGCGTAGTTAGAATAGGAAATTGTCAGTTCAGGCAGATCTGGTTGCTGACCGGCAGATAAAGCTTGATAGGTTTCAATAAATTCTTTGACGAGTACCTGCATCGACCAACCATCTGACGCAATATGGTGAACGACAACCAATAAAACCCCAAGGTCACTTTGTTGCTTCACATACGCGCAATCGATTAGCACATCATTTGATAAATCAAACTCACGCGCGTGGAACGTTTTAGTAAACTGCTCTAACTCAGTTTGCTGCTCATCTGCATTTAGATGGCTAAGGTCCACTTCAGTGACATTAAACGAATACTGAGGTTGCACACTGACTTGTGTTTCGTTCTCTACCTCATGGTAGTTTGTGCGCAGTGATTGATGTCTCTGGAGTAAAATTTCAAATGACTGCTGTGCAATATCTAGATCAAAACACCCTTTTATTTTTGCGGATAAAGGTAAATTATATTGGCTAGAACTGCCTTCAAGCTGATCAATAAACCAAATTCTTTGCTGCTGAAAAGAGATAGGCTCACTGGTGTTTTCAGTACAAAATTGCGCGATTGAACTGTGCTCAACAGACACTTTTTGTGATTGCGCTTCATTTAAGTAAGCCAATAATTGTGCTTTATTTTCCTTGATTAAGTTTAGTAATTCAGGCTTTAAACCACCTTTGTGTGCACGCGCTTTAAGTTTCCCATCTTGCAGGTAAACCTCAACACCTTCTTTTGCCAATTTGATAAACAAATCTTTCATTTACAGTTCTACCTCTTCAATATCGTCGTGCGATAAATTTCTTAATTCTTGTTCTAATTGTTTATGGATCTGCAGATCTGATATGTGCTTGGATAATGATGCTAAATCATTCAATTCAAATAACTGTCGCATGGTTAACTCAATACCAAACTTGGCATTGAGTGATGCGACAAACTGGGTTGCCAACAGTGAGTGACCACCAACTTCAAAAAACGATGCCCGCATATTAATCGCACTCACTTCCACCCCGAGAACATCGGCGCATATGCTGGCGAGTTGCAGCTCATCGTCACTCTCAGGCGCTAAAAGTGTGCTTTGTGTGGGTTGCGTAATTAAACTATACAGTGACTTTTTATCGGTTTTTCCATTCGGTGTAAGAGGCATGCTATCCAACAGATAAACATGCTCTGGCACCATATAATTGGCGAGTTTTAGGCTCAGCTCCGAACGTAGTTCAAAATCAGTGCTATCCTGCTGGGTAACAGCAAATGCCAATAGACGTTTGTTGCCGTTATCACCATCTACACACAAAACAGCACCGTCTTTTACCTGTGATAAAGATTGCAAGACACGCTCAATTTCACCCAATTCAATGCGATAGCCATTTACCTTAATTTGGCTGTCCAGTCTGCCCACAAACTCGTATTGACCTAATTCATTGACACGCACCAAATCGCCAGTTTTGTACAAGGTGGTGGGTGAATAATTTGGTATAGATACAAACTGTTGTGCGCTTAACTCTGGACTGTTGTAGTAACCAGATGTCACACCTAAGCCACCAATTAAAAGCTCACCAACATGCCCTTGTGGCACTGGTTTCTGCCATTTGTCCAAAACATAAAACTGTGTATTTACAATTGGCTGCCCTATGGTGAGCTGATCTTTCTTAATTTCAGAAATTGACGACCACACTGTTGTCTCTGTCGGGCCATACATATTGAACATGTGCCCACCTAGGTGGTCCAGTAGTAGGTTTGCTTCTTGAATTGCAATGCCTTCTCCACCAACCAGTAGTGCTTGGAGTTGGCCCAATGCTGCAACCCCTTGTGCAGAGCGGTTCCAGCCCTTCACAAATGACGGCGTACATTGCAGATGCGTCACGTTATTCTCAATAATCAGTGCTTGAACATCTTGAACAGACAGAGCTTGTGTAGAAAACATCGACTGCTGGAACTCGACTCGGCGTCGAGTAGACTCATCTAAGCTTGCCAATACCTCATTTGAAACAAGCCCTTTGACTGGCTTTTCAGGCATCAGTACGACTTCATGGCCCTGACAAAGAGTCCAGAAAATCTCTAACACTGATATATCAAAGCAAATACTGGTTACTGCTAACCAACGCTGGGTTGTTTCATGCGGTGCAAAATAATGATTCAGACCGGTGAAAAAGTTCACGATATTACCGTGAGTAACTTGCACACCTTTAGGTTTTCCTGTTGAACCAGATGTGTATATCACATATGCCAGTTCTTCAGCGTTTGAGGCACGACTCTCTCGTACCACAAGTTCAGAGTTACGCTCTAATTGATCAACACAGATCACGTCAACATCATCACTGGGGGCGATTAAACCTTGCATGCTCTGGGTGGTCAAAATACAACTAATCCCCGCATGTTCAATAATATAATCTAAGCGTTCAACGGGATAACTTGGGTCAAGTGGTACATATGCAGCCCCAGATTTTAGAACACCTAGCAGCGAAGCCACCATTAATTCTGAGCGTTCAACAAGCACACCTACTAATTGCTGCTCTGATTTGTTTTGTGTGACTAAACGGTGCGCAACACTGTTCGCCATCTCACTGAGCTCTGCGTAGCTGGTCTGCTTGCCTTGATAAATTAATGCTGTTTGATTTGGCGCGCTGGCAACTTGCCTCTCAAACAACTCATCCAAACCAACGGAGTCAATATCAGTTGCGCTACCGGTGCCAACACGCGCTTGCCAAATGCGCTCTTCATCGGTGGTAAATTCATGTTGAGAAAAAGCCAGCTCTGGCTGTTCAACCAAGCTAGCGATGAGTCTTTCAAAATGACTCCCCATTCGCTCGATGGTTTTCTCTGCAAATAACTCCGTGTTGTATTCCCACTCCAATAACAATCCAGATCCGTCTTCTGAAACGTTCAGCGCTAGATCATACTTGACCCCGATCTCTTCACTATCATGCACCTCGACATCAAGTTGAGGTAAGTTAAACTCAGTTTTGTCGTTGTTTTGCAACGTCAGCATGATTTGGAACAGTGGGCTATGCTGCACACTTCGTTCTGGGTGTAACGCCTCTACTAACTGCTCAAACGGAACCTGTTGGTGTTCGTAAGCAAACAGCAGCATCTCTTTGCTCTGGGCTATCAAATCAAGAAAACTTGGCTGGCCGCTTAAGTTACTTCTCAACACCAGCGTATTCACAAAGAAGCCTATCAGATCTGCGACTTCCGCTTGCTCTCGGTTGGCAATTGGGCTACCTACAACAATATCTTCCTCTTTGCTGTACAAAGACAATAAGGCGCTAAAGCTAGCATGTAGCCCCATAAATAGTGTTGCTTTAAGTGATTCACAAACACGATACAACTTGTCTGAGGTGGCTTTATCAATGCGGTGAGTGAACTTTTTACCTAAGAAGGTTTGTACCTCTGGTCTTGGAAAATCGAGCGGCAGCTGATGTACCACAGGCAAATTTTGCAGTTTTTCTTGCCAAGCATCGACTTGCTTTGAGAGGGTCTCCCCTTGCAGAACCTGCCTTTGCCAAGCGGCATAATCAGCATACTGAATTGGCAATTCAGGTAGGTTAATTTGCTGCTTTTCTACTTTCGCTTGATACAGTGCGCAAAATTCGTTGATGAATAGAGTTAAAGACCAGCCATCTGACGCGATATGATGCATTGTTACAAGAAGTAAATGCTCACATGCACTAGTTTTAATTAAGTGTGCTCTGAGCATCAAATCTTGCTGTAAATTGAACCCTTCACTCTTTTCTAACTCAATAAGTTGCTCAACTCTGGTACTCTTTTGCTCAGCCGCAAACTCACTTACGTCATGAATAGGCACGTGCATATCTACATCGGACAAAATCGATTGAAGCGGCTCTGCTGAGCCCTGCTGGCGATAAACCGTACGCAATACCTCGTGACGGTTAACCAACTCCTGAAGGCTCGCAACCAGTGCACCTTCATTCAGCGTGCCTTTTAGGGTCAGGACTGCTGGAATATTATAGTGTGCATTTTGACCTTCGATTTTGTCTAGCAACCAAAGCCTTTGCTGCGCGTATGACAGTGGTAAGGCTTGGTTGCGATCGGCGCGCTCAATGCGCTCCGCTTGCTTAGGCAGCAAGCTTTCAATTGCGCTCGCTAGCTGACTTAATACCGGCTGCATAAATATCTGCTTAAGCGCCACTTTCGTACCTAATTTTTCACTCAATACAGCCGCCAATCGCGTCGCCAAAATTGAGTGGCCGCCAAGGCTGAAAAAGTCATCTGTGCGACTAATTTGTGGCACATCAAGCAAAGTCTGCCAAACACCAGCAATCAATATTTCCAATTCAGTTTCTGGGGCTTGGTAGTCATTCTCAGTCAGTCGCTGAGATACTGGTGGAAGTTTTCTTTTGTCTACCTTGCCATTCACTGTTAACGGCCAATCAGAGACCGCTACAAATGCGCCTGGCACCATGTAGTCTGGCAGAGCTTCACGGAAGCTGTTTTTCATTTGCTCAAGGTCTATCGCTTCGTCGCTCTTGAAGTAGGCAATAAGCATGTCGTTCTCAACATCCGCGATAACACAGGAATCAGTGATCCCTGCAAGGCTACTTAACACCGTATCGATGGCGCCTATTTCAACCCGGAAACCTCGTATTTTTACCTGATCATCCGCTCTGCTTACGTACTCTAACTCTCCATTGGATAGCCAACGCACAATGTCGCCACTGCGGTACATCAGTGCTTGCTCAGATTGCGCAAATGGGTCGCGCACGTAGCGCTGCTCAGTTAACTTGGAATTATTTAAATAGCCACGAGAAACACAATCACCACCAATATATAGCTCACCATTCACACCAAATGGGGCCAGATTTCCACACTGATCCAGCACGTAACAGTGGGTATTCGCAATTGAGCTACCAATAGAAATGCTGTCATGCCAACTATCTACGTCAAAGGACATGGTATTAGATGTACAAACATGTGTTTCAGAAGGCCCATACTGATTAACAGTACGGATCTGACTGTGTCGCTTAAAGAACCTTCTGATTTCTTGAGTTACTATTAATAACGCCGCTGTCGAAATAACCACTTCAACATTGCTGAGGTAAATATCATTGTCGTTACAGTAGCAAGCGAGCATTTGCAGCATGGGATAAGGCAAGTTCAACATGCTGATTTTTTTATCAATGATAAGCGGTACAAGGAGCTCTACATTAAACTGCTCAGATTCACCTATCATGTGCAGGGTGCCGCCCTGAAGCAGTGCTAAGAAGATATCAGTAAAACTCATATCAAATGCGATAGACGAGAACTGTAAAACGCTGTGTGCTTTGTCCATTTCCGCGCAGCTACTTCTCATGCCTTGGATCATATTGACTAAAGGCTTATGAGGCATGCTGATAAGCTTAGGTTCACCCGTTGATCCAGAAGTCGAGAGGATATATGCCAAGGTGTCGACATGTTGGCTGTCGTTTAAGTTGTTGCTGCTAAATGAGTCAAAGGCTGTCCAGTCAGATAAGTTAACCACGCTCGGGGCAGCCTCACTGACTAGGTGAGCACAACTGTCTTTGGTGATCACCAGCTGCAAACCAACATCGTTTATACGCTTGGTGATAATTGACTTTGAATACTGAATGTCGAGTGGCACATATGCACCGCCCGCTTTTAAAATCGCCAGTGTGCCCAAAATTAATTCTGTTGAGCGCTCAACACATAGCCCAACTAAGGAGTCAGGACCAATGTTGTGCTGTTGCTTTAAGTACTGTGCGAGCTGGTTCGCTTTGCAATTCAACTGCTGGTAGGTCAGCTTTTCATTATTGAACACCACTGCAATTGCATCTGGTGACTTTTCCACCTGCGCTTCGAATTCCTGATGCAAGCAACGCGTTACACTGGTGGTTTGCGGATAGATACCATTAAAACCGTCAAGCAAATGAGTCGTCTCTTCTGCACTCAACAAGCTTGAGCTCATCACCGGACTGTCTACACTGTCGATAATTTGTTCAAGTGCACGCTGGAAGTAACCGCATATTCGCTCGGCAAAGTCAGTCGAAATGAACGCTTTGTCATAGCTCAATAACAGATCAAGTTCCCCTGTCATTTTTAGATTAAAGGTGGTCGAAACTTTAAAGTTACTTTTTTCAATGATCTCGCCATCAAGGATTTGGAACCCTTCTATACCCTGTAATCCCTTATAGACGTGAAAATGTACAAAGTTAAAACAGAAGTCACTGATTGGATTGTTTTGTTGCTGAACGATGTTAGCAAAAGGATAGCGACGAAAGCGCATCTGCTCTTTTTGCTGCTCAATCACCTGTTCAATCAGTTGACGCCACGACAGTGAGCTCAAGTCCGCTCTAATAGCCTGTAAGTTAACAAACAGGCCTGCGACATGCTCTGCGCCCTTTTCTTCTAACCGACCATTCACAACAGATGTGACAGTGGTATCAGTGCGGCTTGTTAGCATTGCCGCCACACGCAAATAAGCCGCCATAAGCACATCTTTAAGGCGATATTTGTTGTGTTCACAAAAGCGTTCTAGCGCCAGTATCGGCAAGCCATGAGACAACGTGCTAACCGCTATTTTTTGTGACTCACCTTTAGACGTTACCGGGCTGTATTCATGGTCGCTGAGCTTCTCTTGCCAATATGACTTGGCCACTGTATTGTCATTTTCTAACAATTCAGCTTTGACAAAATCCCTGTAGGTAAGTCCATTTTGAGGTCGAATTGGTGACTCACACAGGCCCTGTAGGCTTAAATACATCTGCAACAGCTCAGAAATTAAGCTAGCCATACTCCAACCATCAAGAATGATGTGATGCGCGTCAATGAATAGCTGAAACTCTGCAGGCTTTACTTCCACCACTGAGAAGCGGATCTGACTGGGCGCAGATAGGTCGAAAGGTGTGTGAAGTAACTTCTCTATATGTTCAGCTATAAACTCCGATTGCTGCTCAGCGCTTTGTTTTGAAATATCCTGTGCGTCAAAACGCGTAATGCCATTGGCATAAACCAATTGCATCGGCTTACTAAATTTGACTAACTCAAATGCAGTTCGCAGCACCGGGTGCCTATCAAGTAAATAAGCGATCGCTTCTACAAACTTTTCTTCATCGAACTTTCCACTAATTCTCAAGCGAAATACATCGTGATAAAGCACTTCATCTTGCTCTTCACTGTAATGAAACAGTAGGCCATCCTGCATTTTGCTTAACGGGTAAGCATCTACAACTTTATTGGGTACATTAAGTGACATTTATATAGCCCTTATGCTTATTATTCTTTTCTAGCTAATATTTAATGATTCGAGAATGAGTTTGTCTTCTTCACTCAACATATCGAATGACGCATCTTGATTATTTTCAGACTCAGTTTGCTCTGGCTTCATGCTGCCCGATTGGCATAGGTTACGAATTGATTGCTGTTCAAAAATGTCGGCTACCGACATCAGGTAACCTTGCTCTTTCACCAATGCAATCACTCGCACAGCGGTAATTGAATCCCCCCCAAGGTCAAAAAAGCTCTCTGTTACACTCAGTGCTTGTTGTTCCAACACTTGGCACCACACGTCATGTAATGACTGCTCTAAGTCGTTTTCTGGCGCGACAATAAGGCTTGGTTCGCTAGATGCAGGCAAAGCCGTATTTGCCAGTTTATCTCTGTCTATTTTGCCATTCGGTAGCAGTGGCATTTCAGACATATGAACAAAGTGTTTTGGGATCCAATTTTGATGAAGGTTTTGTTTTAAAACCTCTTTGAGCTGAGCTGTTGTGGGGGGAGTCAAACTCGACGTTTCATAGTAGGCAACCAATTGATTTTCTACCTTTGCCACAAGCGCAGAAGCAATACCAGATTGCCCTTGTAATAGCGCTTCAATCTCTGCGGTTTCCACGCGCATACCATTGATCTTGATCTGCTCATCTACACGACCTTGGTATTCAAGTAAGCCATCACTGTTTACTTTCATCAGATCGCCTGTGCGGTAAAATCTGGCAGACTTTCCTACCGCGTGTTCAATAAAACTGCTCTCATTTTGCGATGCCCGGTTATGATAACCCTCACTGACACCCGCACCGGCAATAAGCACTTCACCAATCAGGTTGGTTGGCACAATATTTTGTTCTTCATCAACAACGTACAACGTCATATTGTCAATCGCCTTACCGATTGGCAGGGACTTTAACTGTGCCACTTGGTGAGCAGGGGCAATATAGGCCGCACTGATATCCGTACACTCAGTCGGGCCGTAGATATTCGCTATCTGTGCGTGACATTTTGCATGACTTAACCATGGCTTAAGGCGTTCCAAGTCTGTTGCCTCTCCACCAAATGCGACGAACTGCATGCCATGCAGTGCACTAAAGTTATCTGGTTGAGTCGCATCAACTAATGCATAAAACAGGCTTGGCACACAGTTAATATGTGTTACCTGATTTGTCGCAATCAACTCAGCATAATGCTCTGCGTCAAAAGTCCCCTCTTCAGGCAAAACCAATGTCGCGCCACACATCAAAGGTGCAAAGATATTTTTTATCGACGCATCAAAGCTCAATGGAATAGGTTGAAATACAACACTGTGTGTATTCATTGAAGAAAAGTTAATGTACCAATTACACAGGTTATTAAACGAGCGACGACTCACATTAACGCCTTTTGGTACACCACTTGAGCCAGAGGTATAAAGCCTATATACCAACGCCGAGTCGGTTGCTGATTGAGTCAGATTGCTCTGAGGTTCCCCTTCCAGCAAACTGTATTCATCATCTAACTCTAACAGCGCGCCATCGTAATGAGATAAATGCTCATGTTCAGGGTTTGTAGTAACAATCAGGTCAAGTTCATCATCAGCAATAATATTTCTGATCCGAGTTACCGGGTAAGCTGGATCTAACGGCAAAAATGTTGCGCCACATTTAGCTAAAGCCAGCAGTACTACTACCTGTTTGAGTGAACGTTCAATATGGACACCAACGATGGCACCACTCGACACATCAATATCCTGTAAAAAGTGGGCAAACTGATTAGCTAACTGGTTTAAATACGCATAGCTATAGCTTTGTCCATTAAACACCACTGCTTGTTTGTCTGGATCCTGTGCGACAGCTTGCTCAAACATTGAAACAAAATCAGGAATGGACTCTGCGTCAACAACCTTGCCTCTGTGTGCTTGTTCATACTCGTCGATACACAGTGACGCTAGGGTAATATCCTTAATTTCGCGGCTAGGTTCACTCACCGCCTGCTCAAGCAACACTAGATAATCTGCTAGGAAGCGCTCCACGGTTTGTGCGTCAAACAGTGCCGTGTTGTAGTGGAAATTAATATCCCAGTTGTCCGCTTCATTTTTGTCTACGCTCAGCGTTAAATCGAACTGTGCCGTATTGGTTGCTATCTCAATTTTAGAAGCCGCAACATCGGACAGTGCCAATTGCAAATTCGCCTTACCGTTGAGAATAAATTTGGTTTGGAAAAGTGGTGAGTAACTTGAGTTTCTTTTTAACTTCAAGTTATCAACAAGCAAGTCAAAAGGTATATGCTGATGATTCAAAGCACCATTCACCACATTGTGGTTATCAGCAATCAGCTGCGACAGAGAATGCTCCGCATTAATGACTTGGCGCAATACCAATTGATTCACAAAGTAACCAATGACATTCATGGTCTCGCTCACTTGGCGGTTTGCGCTATCTGTCCCGATAACAATGTCTTTGCTGCCGCTTAGTCTATATAACAAGACCTGATAGGCTGATAGCATCACAGTGTACAAAGTGGTCTGATGCGATGCTGCGAGGCTCTCTAGTTTGCGCTGAATCGATGCATCTAACGAATAGGTGATGCGACTTCCTGCAAATGATTGGGTTTTATTGCGGGGTCTATCGTATGGTAACAGCAGTAGCTCCGGTGCGCCTGTGAGCACATCCTGCCAATATTCAAAACCGCTATTTAGACGACCTTGTTGTTTTTGCCACAGTGTACAGTCTATATATGAGAGTGCAGGCTCCGCTAGAGGCTGCTGCTGTCCGTTGTACAAGCCGTTAATTTCTTCGATTAATAGCTCTGCTGACCACGCATCAAACACAATGTGGTGCAGCAAGAAGCTTAGTACTAGTTCATCATCGCCCAATTTGGCGATTTTTACTTGCAAGTTATGACCCCTTTCAAGGTCGAAATCATCTTGACCGTGACATTGTAAAAAAGCATCAAGGTCAGAAGTTGAGACCGTTGCCAAGTCATTTTGTAGTGCCACTGTATAGGGCTCAACAATTTGTTGTATCAGCGTATCGTCTTTAACTATAAATCGCGTGCGCAGTGCCGTATGGCGAGTAATTACTTGATTGATTGCCCATTCAAGTTTGGCAATATCGGTTTTTCCTTGTAGCTTAAAAGCGACATGTAACTTGAGCGTTGCACGCTGATGTTCAATTTGATCTAATACCCACAACGCCTGTTGTCCATAAGAAGCTGGCGCTTCCGTTAAACCTGATGCAGACAGTGTGCTTTGCGGTGTGACTGCGCCATCAATGGCACTCAGCTTATCTATTTCTGTGGCAAGTTCACGAATTGTCGGGTGAGCGTAAAAGTGCTCGTGGTTAAGCTGAATTGCAAAAGTGCGCTCAATCTCTGATACCGCTTTTGCCGCATCGAGAGAGTCCCCCCCCAAGGCAAAAAAGTTCGTATCTATACTGATATCTGCTTGATTGAAGATTCGTTGCCAAGTCGCATGTAGCTGAGTTTCCGTCTTGCTCATAGACGTCAAAGGCGTTTCTAGTTTGTCGCTTTGCCCCTCATTACACAAGGTGATGAGTTGCTCCGATTCAAATAGCATTTTTGTATTTGCGCGCTGCACTTTACCACTTGAGGTCAAACTAAGAGTGCCTTGACGAATGCAAACAATCTCTGCTTTTAAATCAAATTGCTCTGCCACAGCTTGTCTTGCTAGTGCCGTTAATTCATCCAGATTTTCCTTACGCGCAGCGCGGGCAAAAACTTCTTGCACCACCACAAGGCGCTGCGATGGCCCTTCACCTGTTGTGAATGCCGTGGCTCTATGGTTTACAAAAGCAGGATGCAGATCACTGACGCACTTTTCTATATCTTGTGGATAATAGTTAGCGCCCCTGACAATCAGCACATCTTTGATCCGACCTGCAATATATAGGTCATCATCGAATACAAAACCAAGATCGCCCGTTCTCAAAAATGGACCATCTCCTTCAGAGGTAAACGCATTAAATACCTCAGCTGTTTTGCTTTCATCGCCCCAATAACCTTGTGCGATACTTGGGCCTGATACCCAGATCTCACCGCACTGACCATCAGGCAATGTCGCTTTAGTGTCTTGGTCAACAATCTTAAGTGTATGTTTGGGTGGTACTTGGCCACAGCTTACTAAACGCTGGCCATCTGACTGTACTTTTTTAGCACATCGATTTGCCAATTCAGCTTTATCAAACTCTACCACCACGGGAGTACTTTGAGGCTCCCCACCACTAATAAATACAGTCGCTTCAGCCATGCCATAGCTGGGATACAATGCCGATGCGCTGAAGCCCACGGTATTAAACTTGGCGACAAATCGCTCCAAGGTAGCGGCATGGATAGGCTCTGCCGCATTAAATGCAATTTTCCAGCAAGATAGGTCTAAGCCTTCTAAGGCTTCTTCTTGAATTTTATCTACGCAAAGGTCGTAAGCAAAGTTCGGCGCTCCGCATATTGTTCCGCGATATTTGCTGATTGCCTGAAGCCAAAAGCTTGGCTTTTGGACAAATGCTGCCGGTGCCATCAAAATAGAGTGGGCGCCAAAATAGACAGGTAACAATATGGTATTAACCAACCCTAAGTCATGAAATAGTGGCAGCCAGTTAACGAAAATGTCTTCTTTTGAACACCCTGTATTGGCTTCCAAACCCTGGATATTTGCCACTATGTTGTCATGTCTTACAACAACACCTTTTGGTGTCCCGGTAGACCCAGAGGTATACTGAATAAATGCAGTGTCGTTGCTTGTCACAGATGCCAACACATCAGCCGCATCAACTTGATTCAATGTTGATAAGCTAAACAACTGGCCACCTTGCAAGTCATCGTGCTCTGATAAATAGTCACTCAGTGAGTCATGCAAGCCATTGCTCGTTAACGCGATGCGCGCATTACAATTCTCAACAACCTGTTTTATCCGCTCCGTGCGCTGCTTCAATCTCGGTGGATAAAGTGGCACGGCCATGCGGCCAGCGTATAGACATGCAAAAAACAGTTTGATGAACTCTAAACCTGGGGGACACAATAAGAGTACCGGCTCGTTAGGCTGCGTTAAATTTGACAAGCGACCAGCTACGTCACGAGCAACACTATCTAGCTCAGCATAGGAAATGGTTTCTTCATTCTTATTATCAATAAACGTAAACGCTGGCTGTTGCGGTTCACTCAACGCTCTTTTTTGCAAAACATCAACTATTGAATTCATGTATATCTTCTTACTTTTATTATTTTTATTGAGACCTGTGGTTTATTGGTAACTAACTAAAAACCCAGTGCTCTCTTCCTTGCAGCTGTTTTGCTGGTATGCCTTTAGAGTGACATTCATCAACCAACATTTTTGACTGAACCAATTGCTCGTCATCCTCGTTGTAAGAGATCCCCATGAAATAGCCAAACCAAGGTTCAATGCCCAAAGCATAGACGTATACACTTTTCGCATTGAACGCGGCAGCAATGCTTGAAGCGGCTTTGTAGTCTGAACCGTTAAAACGTCTACTTTCGTTGACTTCACTCGAAACTGGCGAAGTCAACAACGCGCCGTATAACCATCTTAGCGGCCCGCCAGTGCACTCCATGCCGATGAACAACACATCAACATCGCCATACAAATCGTTGAGCCTTTTGTACAAATAGGGGTCTATGTTGGACGAATCGGCTGCTGCCATGATCTTTTTGCCTTTGGACTCTATGAGCCATGCAGATTTGCTGCGAATATTGACGTCTGCATGCTCACCAAGAAATGGCATTGCAGTTATTGTGATGTCTTCATGATCAAAGGTATCTAAATCTTCTACTTCAACCACATTTGAAAAACCCAGTGCATTTAGCATCAGCTTCATCGATGGGTCAGCTAACATACCTGAGTTACTCTTAGGAACCGCAATTTGCTTAATTTTGTGCTTGAGCTGCAATAGGGTTTCAATGCATAAATGATCCATGTGCGTATGAGTGACCATCACACAATCGATGGAGTCTGGTAAATCATCAAAAGTGACTTTGTTTACTTCTTCATCGTTCATATATGCAAGAACAGGGTCTACCATCACAGTTGCACTTGCGGTTCTAACCATCAAACCAGCATGTCCAAGATAGTCGATCTCCACCTTACCCTGTTCAACGGGCTTTGCGGTTTTCTTTGGGGGTGTCGTGGTAAACAACTCTTCGAAACTTAAGCTTCCCTCAATATCGAGAGCCTCAAATTGAGCCGCGATGTCATCGAGCTCTTGCGGTACATCACGCATACTAAATAGCGTGTTCACAAAAGGATGATTAAGTGGAATATTGAGGTGCAAATGATCGTCATCAGCAAATCTTGGGGTCGATAATACAAACTTTCTTTCTGAGCTGTGCAAGCGACCTAGGCACACAGATTGGGCACACTCTTTATAATAGGACGTTTTATAAAATAGGCTTTCTATCAAGCGAAATGACGGCTGGTTATTCAAGTCATAACATAGCTCTACAAGACCACGAAGCGGATCAGGTATTTTTTCATAAAGAGGCTCAAGTGACATGCCTTTTGCCTCTGACAATAACATCTTGTCCAGTTCACAGATGGCATCAACTAGCTCAAATAAATCACCATATTGGTCGCGAGATTTTGCAACCAGCTGCTTAACATCATCAACCTGAGATAACGGTAGATTCATCAGCGAGCTGCCGGTCATTGACTTTGCCTTGACTGATTTTGCGTGGATCTTTGCGTTCGCGACAAAAGATTTCATTGAACGCATATGCTGATTTACTAAATTCATAGCTGCTGTCGCTGGTGACATCAAATACGGCCACATAAACCACTTATTAAACAATGGTTCAAAATAAACATCAGGTCGTAAATAAACATGATTACTCATAAAATAAGACATCTCCATTTGTTGATTCTTGTAGTAACGGTGCCATTGCAGCTTTTTTTATTGAGGTTAGTTGCTGCAACCAGGTCACAAAAAATTGTTCAGAATAGGACTTCCAAAAATGCTTGGGGTCATTTAAATCGAAATTGACTGGCGGCACTGAGTTGGGGTTATTAGCGGCATCTCGTAACCACTCATTTAAAACACGGTTCGAAGTGTATTCGGGATGACCCAAACACATGGTGTTCATTTCATCCGTTGTTTGAAGCAGCGCATGAGGGTAACAATCGTTACCGGCAAGCACTGTCACAACACCATTTACTATTTGGCTGTGGACATCGCTTTCATTTAAATGTGCGTAAATGCTAAAAGGCATGGGAAAGCTTTGCTTTAAACACGAATAAGCACTATGACTGAACGACTGATTCTGCATGTCGTAGATGCCATTGTGCTTTTCTTCAATCACTTTTTTACCGATACCGATGGATTTAGCAATTGCCAACGCTCCCCAGCATATGCCCAGCAAAGGTATGCTGCGACGCTGCGCAGATTTAATGAGTGCGAGTAGTTCTTGCCAATAAACCACTTCTGAAAATGGCAATTTTTCAACCGGTGCGCCAGACACGATCAGTCCATCTAACTGGGTCGTTTCTATCACTTCTGAGTACAACGAATATGGAGGCTTAAGCGCCGCCGGTTGAGAAGCAGAGCTAGGTTTGCTGCTAAGCTTCAGCCAGTGTAGTTTTGTCGAAATACCCAAGCTTGAAAACAAAGTTTCAAGTTCACTTTGGTACTTGTCCAAATCCGGCATCAAATTTAAGATGCCAATATTTAATACAGTAGATTTATTTTTATACATTTTTTCAAACCTGTATTAGCTAGCGTTAAGATTACGGTGTTGGTGCTCGCGTTGTTCTATAACTTGCCCTGTCTCCATAAATATCAGTTTGTCTGCCACATCAAAAAACCTGTCGTCGTGACTGACTACTAGTACAGCTTTATTTTTGGCCCTCAACATTGGCAAAATATGACGATAAAAACGCTCGCGAAACTCTGGGTCTTGATCGGCTGCCCATTCATCAAATAAGTACAATTCTTTGTCTTCATAAATCGCAGAGATCAGCGCTAATCGCTTTCTTTGCCCATCGGACAAAGAAGTTTGTGAAAACCCAGAGCCGGTATATTCAACTTTGTGCGCCAACTCAAAATCTGCAATTAACTTGTTAACTTCTTTAATCTCTTGATGATCATTCTCATCAATTGAGCCGATTTTTTTAAATAGGTAGTAATCTGTGAATATCGTAAATATGCTTTGTCTAAACCCGTTTATATTTGCATCGTTTGCTTGCACATCGTCAAAATAGAGTGCGCCACTAGTAGGTTTGAAAAATAGTGATAACAGCTTGCTCAATGTCGACTTTCCAGAGCCATTTCCACCGACTAAAAACACAAGTTCGCCTTTAGAAATTGATAAGTTGACAGGCCCTACAAAAAAAGGAGACTTTTCGTATTGATATACCACATCTTTAAGCGTCAAGGTCTGCCATGGCTGTTGCTTTTCAACGGCTAAGGCATACCCCTCTGACTCCAATTCATCGTATAAAATATCGAGCTTTCTATATGAGATTGCCGCCTGCATAATGCTTGGAATAGCCGATAACAATGCCGCAATGGGCCCGGTTAGATACAGCATAATCATGACCACAGAGATCAATTGGCTATTACTTATTTGCTGATAATTGGAGTAGGCAAATACCACAGTGCCAATCACCAAAAAGCAGATCATTTCTCCATAATTACCCGTAATTGAGTAAACAATGTTACTTTTGGTAGAGTAATCTTTGACTTTTTCTTCAGCCTTTATCAATTCAGACTCAAAAAAGTCTTCTTTGAGTGTTGTGTTAACTTTTAGCTCTTTGGTGCCGTAGGATAAAGCTTCAAAAGATGCCTGTAACTTGTCTCTCCATTCCCTTGATCGTGTAAAATAGTTTCCCGCCAAAATAAGAGGCACTTGATAGGTGATCACGCCAATTAGCAGCGCAATGATCAAAAAATAAAATACTGAAGAATTGACCACCCACACATAAATCAGCATGCCGAAAATGGTGATCAGGTTAATAAATAACACTGGTGCTGACTGACCACCTCCGACAATATTGTTTATGTCAGTGGTTAACGCGTTGATTAGCCTTGCTGATCCGGTGTCTTCTAATTTATCAAGTTTACTTGCCAGCACCTTCTCATAGAGTTTTTTACGAAAAGATGTGGCAAATAAAAAGCTTGCCTTGAGCAAAATGGTCTGAGAGAGCACTCTGAATATCAAAATGGCAAAACACAGCGCTAAAAACAACCCAGCTAAGGCGACATTTGACACCTGAATACCCAGTACAACAGCTGTGTTACCGCTTTGATTCGCATTGACTAGATCTTCAATTCCGATCAATAAAATGGGGATAAGTCCGGTGTAAACAACACCCGCTAAGCCACCAAACACAAGTGAAACAAAAATCGAGTTTGGTGCATATTTGGTAATTTCTTTAATTACTCGCATAATTATTCCGCTGGCCTCAAATTTAGTGTGTACTGTGATTTTGATTCGGTACTTTTGATCAGTGTATTGGTGTGCATCATCGGCATCATGTCTGCGTAGTGCGCGCTATAAATATGACCAGATTGACCTGTGGAATTAATAAAGTGATAAGAAATATCAGGTGTCAGTTCAAAAACATGTCTGAAGGTTGCCCCCGCGTTTTGAATATAGCCATCATCTTCATCGAAACGATAGTTCGCCACATTAATTGTGTGGGGAGTACCATCACCGCTGATATAGGTTTTAAAGGACGACTTTAATGCTTCCATATCACCCAATGGACGGTGCGTATATTCACGACTGACAATCTCTGACCATCGCCAATTATCTGGATTTGAGCCCACAAGTTTTGTTAGTTCGGCTTGTGCTTTGTCAAAAGCTGAGTTAATAACAGCGATACACGTCTGTTGTTGCTGTGCTGATTGCTTAATACACCAATAAGGTTCTTCCTCCAATAACCTCAATAAAGTGCCAGTCTCCACACGGCTTACTAGGCTAGACACTCGGTCATCTAAAACGCTCCCTGTTCCAGCTAGTTTAAAGTGCGGCCTAACTAATTCTTCTCTAAGATGCTCAATAAATGACACGTATAACGCTGGGTAAGGGGAATCCGAAGACATATCACCATCCCAAGTCAGAAAACCTTTTCGAATCGCTTGTTCAGGGTTAAACCCATATTGTTCAATCAGAATACGTTGAAGGTGGCGTACATTGTCATCCACGACATCCAGTTGCATCACTCGGTTAAACTCAGCATCGACCTTTTGTCCATTGTCGATACGTTTTTTCAGGATACGCTTTATACGGTTTGCTCTTGTCGGCTCAGCCCAATCGCTGCCGACAAAATATGGATAGCTCGTTGGCAGATAATTTTCATTTGCATTGGCAATAAAACCTTCAGGTGGGTTGTAAATATATGGCATCTCTTCCCAAGGTACATAGCCTGTCCACGCGAATTGAGTATTCGGTACCGGTACTTTGCCTTGTCCCACCTTTCGAATTGGAATAAGGCCTGATGCACTCATGCCAATATTGCCCGCTCTGTCAGCGTAAAATACGTTTAATGAAGGTGACACTAAATGGCTTAAAGCACTTCTGAAGCTGTGCCAATCTTTAGCGTAGTTGAGCTGCAACAGTGCTTTTAAGCTCAAATCAGTAGCGTCTAACGCAGTCCATTTTAGCGACATACCATTTAGAGAACCCGGCACGTAATCAAGGATTGGGCCACTTTCAGTACGCGCTATAAAAAGTTCATACGGCGGTTGCTTTGTTCTCAACGCATCAGGAAATTCTGACTTGATATGTATTTGTTGAACTTCGATATCGAGTGGCTTCCAGCCTGTGCTCGATGCGTATTGGTTAGGCGAATTAGGATTAAACTCATGTAACACAACATCCTGTTTATCTATCGTAAAATTTGCGCCTCCCCAAGCTATATCTTCATTTTTACCAAAGATGACAAAAGGCAGGCCGGGGAAAGTCATACCAGCGCTGTTAATTTTGTCCCCTTTGATTTTTGCTGCATACCACATCGAAGGCAGTTCGATACCAAGATGCGGATCATTTGCCAAAATAGGCACGCCATTTGTCGTGTGTTCACCCGAAACAACCCAGCCATTACTGCCTAAATCTTTCTGTTTGCCAAATCGCTGAGCTTGCAATTGCGCATAGTTGCTTTCAATATCCAGCGAGGTTTGCTCAGCAAGAGAAGTAGAAATATGCGCTTGAGGAATATCGGGATAAAGCGCTCTGAAGTGCTGTTCAGGCAGCAAACTCATCGCTCTAACAGCATCTAACTCTCGAGATAAATTGAAGCTCAACATAAGCGAGAACAACTTGCCGATCACAATTGAATCAACGGGAGTCCAAGGTTTAGGCTCAACATTAAACAGCGAAAACTCGACGGGTAATTCGTCCGTTTGAGCAAGCCATGCATTATAACCTGCAGAAAAAGCCACCATTGCGGCCTTAAAATCATCGTCGTAATTTTCCCATGAAGCTTCCGCAACAGCGTGCAAACCTAGGGTTCTCATCCAGATATCTTGAGACAAGCTACTTCGTCCGAATATCTCGGCTGTTTCGCCTTTGCCCATTCGCCTTTGGACTTCCATTTGCCACATACGGTCTTTGGCATGCAAGAAACCCATCGCAAAAAATGCATCTGAGTCAGAATTTGCATCTATCGACGGCACCCCAAATTCATCAACAGTAACAGAAATATCCTGTTCAATACCTTGAACAGTAAAACTTGAATCCTCTTCAAATATTGTCGACTTCACCCAGGAGAATGTATACAGGACAGCCAGAATAAGAGGTAGCAACAGAAACACGCCTGTCCTTGACAGCATGGGGTAGCGGTTAAACATAAATTTAATCTCTTGATTTTTATTATTTTTATATAAGAACAGTGATTGACATGTGACAGTTCAGCCAATGCGAAGGGGGCTTGATCAACAAAATGAGACTAAGCTAAGAGATCCGTTTATAACTAAACGAACAACACTTTTGCCACTAAAAACCTTCCTTTTGCATATGAAAATCCATTTTCGCAACTAAAAAACCAACTGATCACCACTGCGTTATTATTTTCAATCTAGAACTCACTATTAACTCCTTAACATTTTGGTTCTAGATACCGTTATTATGATTAAACCAGTTATTACAATAGTTGCACAATTGAAACAGCATTGTCAACGAAGTAAACATCAAAAAAAACAGACCTATACCATTAAGAATAATGGATAATTTCGCCTGATTTTTAGCCGCACTGCACTAACAAAGGGCTGGAAAGGCATTCGCTAAAGTAAATTTTAAAAATGTTATTTTCACCCTCCTTGAAAATTATGAATGTTTTAATATTCTCAATAGAAATTCAGAAACCCATACACAAAAAACAAAACACCATTAAAACAATAAGATCAAATCAAAAACAAACAAGTAACAATGCCGTTGATAGGAGCGACCATGTCGTTTAGACATATAAAAACTCACCACAGACTGATACACAGCAGCGTTACATAGTCGAATCAAGCTGCCTGCACACGCCTGGCCACCATTTCTACAACCCAACATCAAAAGCCACAAAACTCGTTAATTAAAAGTATCAAAAAGAAACCACATCAAAATCACAACCCCATCTCTCCCTCGCCAAAGCCGATTTCAACGTAAATTAAAGCTAACCAAATTGTTGACAAAGTTAGACTTATGATAATAACATCACCCAATAGGTTACAGGTGCGTAAACTGGAATTTCTGACAGGTTTTCACTTGTGCAGAACATCAAACCTGGTTGTAGTAAGGCAAGAAGTGTGTAGCCAACTGGAAAATGCATTTCAGCAATAAGCCGCCCCTTATCCTCTAACCTATTGTTAATATTTTAGGAATAATAATTATAATAAGGAGCATTAAGTGCTTAAGTCCTTCCTGTCTATTAATCAGGTTTCAAGCCCCAGATTCAGGGTCTTTTGCTTTCCATATGCAGGTGGTGGTCACACCACATTTTCTGATTGGCCTGATTATATTGATAATGACATTGAAGTCCTTGTCGCCAGCTTTCCAGGGAAAGGAAAAAGGTTTTCTGAACCCGCTATAGATAATATGGAAGAACTAATTAATTCTTTGCTTCCTGATTTTAAACAACTCAGCGATGTGCCCTACTTATTTTTCGGCCATAGTTTGGGGGCAAGAGTTGCGTTTGCACTCGCCAAAGAATTAGAGCAATTAACAATTAGACAACCTCTACGGCTTGTCGTGTCAGGAAGCCCAGCACCGAATCCAAATGAAAATGTGCTCAAGCTGAGTGATAAACCTGACCATGAATTCATTGAAAAGCTTCATATTATTGGGGGGACCCCACCAGAAGTACTCGCACAAGAAGAACTTATGGAACTCATACTTCCCTCTATTCGAGCGGATTTCAAAATCGCAGAAGAATACCAAAGCCTACCCCACCAGCTCAATGTGCCAATCACCGTTTTTACAGGTAAAGAAGACCTAGATGTTAACCAAAGCAACCTATCTCTATGGCAAGATTTTAGTAAAATTCCCATAAGTATAAATCACTATGAAGGTGGCCACTTCTTTATTGAAACGCAAAAAAATCCACTTAAAGATCTCGTAACAATTATCAATGATAATGCAATAGAGCCTGAACAACTTGTTATATAAATAAACACCTTAAATAGAAAAAAATAATTTTATTTACCATATAACATAAAAACAAAAAGCATAATTATTTGATAACCCCCCTACTCACTATGATAGATTTGGAAATTAGTGAGGAACTCAAAGGTTCATTGAAATGGATATTAAAAAAGAAAAAAAGAAAAAGCCAAAAGTATCTAAACCAGTTATTGTCGCAGCGAGCTTAGCACTCATCGCCAGTGCATATATGTTAACAACCAAATCTGGAGCATCCGTAGATGGAGAGTCTATGGTTACCTCTAAAGTAGAAAAAGGTTTATTTACTGTAAAAGTTGAGGGGTTTGGCACCTTAATACCTAATGACCTCCGCGTATTGACGACCATGACTCCTGCCACGGTTAAAAAAATAGTCCAACGTCCAGGCGCAATTGTAAAACCGAATGACTTACTTGTCGTACTCGATAACCCTGAACTGCACCAGCAAGTACAAAGTGCACAAAAACAAATGTCCCAAGCCCAAGCAAATCTTAAGCAACTAGAACTCTCTCAAGAATTGGCAATGTTGGATGAGCAGTCAACGCTCAGTCGACTCAGCGCAGATATAGAAGCGATGGAACAGCAACATGAGGCTGAAAAGCAATTAGTTGAATCGGGTGTAGTATCTAGGCTCAATTATATAAAAAACCTTTCTACATTGAACAAACTCAAAGTTCAACATGACATTCAAACCACAAAAATCGCGACTTTAGAAAAAGTTCATGAGCAAAAAATTATTATTAGCCAACAACAAATGAGGCAAACTGAAGGCGAGCTACATATTGCACAAGAGCGGGTAAATCGCCTCGAAGTACGTGCTGATTCAAATGGGGTTATCCAACGTCTGTCTGTTGAAGAAGGGCAAAGCCTCACCACCGGGCAAGAAATCTTAATGATAGGAAGTAGCAATAGTCTGATGGCTATGCTTCAGGTGCCCCAAAGCCAAGCTCAATATATAGAAATTGGCCAAAATGCAGTTATCGATACATACCAAGACAAAATTAATGGCACGGTGAACCGAATCGTCCCCGAAGTACAAAACAATACGGTCACTGTAGAAATTGCCTTGCCTAACCAACTCCCTAAAAGCGCACGTCCTCAGCGTAGTATTGACGGACACATTGTCATTAATGAAATTGAAAACGCGCTATTTATCGAACACCCAAAAGACGCACGAGCATTTCAGCCTGCGATGCTGTATGCACTTTCAAATGACGGCCTAAACGCAACAAAGAGAAATCTTATGTTTGGCTATAGTAGTGGTAAATACATCCAAATTAATTCTGGAGCAAAAGAAAATGATGAGTTCATCATCTCTGATGTACCTACACAGGTCAAAGGGAAAGCGAACTTTGACATACAGTAGCCAGTAAAAAACAATAAAGGAAAACCCATGAACAAAGACATCAAGATTGAAATAAATCATGTGTCCAAGGTTTACGATACAGATCTTGTCGAAACACATGCTTTAAAAGACATTAATATTAAAATATACGAAGGCGACTACGTTTCTATATCTGGACCTTCTGGTGGGGGTAAGTCAACCCTGCTATCGATCATCGGCCTGTTAGACGAAGCCAGTGGTGGAGAGTTAAAAATTGAAGGTAAAGATGTCACATCACTTACCCAAGATCAGGCTGCAGAAGTAAGAAATACCAAGCTAGGTTTTATTTTTCAATCATTTAACCTAATCGAAGAACTGTCAGTATATGACAATGTGGCTCTGCCATTGACTTATCGCACAGACGGGCTTGCAGCGGAAGAAATTGATAAAAAAGTAACAGAATGCTTAGAAAAAGTTAGCTTGTCACACCGACTCGACCACTTTCCAAATCAACTCTCTGGTGGTCAGCAGCAAAGAGTCGCGATTGCCAGAGCGCTTGCCGCAGATCCCGCCATTTTATTAGTTGATGAACCGACAGGTAACCTTGACTCAACAACTGGTGATCAAGTCATGCAGCTTTTAGAGGAACTAAATGCGCAAGGTACTACGATTTGCATGGTAACTCACGACAGCAGATACGCGGACATGGCTAGAACTAAATACCAGCTAAAAGACGGGGTTTTGCAAGTTGAAGAGGAACAGTTGAGTGAAGCCGTATGAAGAATTCAACGTTAGTAGTCAAACAATCCATTAAGAGCCTGAGTCGCAAGCCAACCTTAATGTTTGGTGTCATTGCAACACTTGGCTTAACACTCGGCGCATTTATATCTGTTTTAACGCTTGCATACTACATGTTTCTCAAACCACTTCCCTACCCTGATCAGGAGAGATTAGTCACGGTTGAGTACAGAGCACTAAATGCGGAAGGGGGCGTGATGGGTAATGCATTTACCTACCCAGGCGCCATTGAAATCTACAAAAATAATGACTCTTTTGATGCTAGTGCACTGATGTTTTATGCAACCTCAGTGATGACATCGAATAGTGCCCAACCAACCCTTGCTACCACATCGGTGACACCTGAGTGGTTTGATATCACTAGTGCGAAAACGTCTTTAGGTCGCGTATTTACAGCTGATGAAGGATTGAATAGTCACATACCCCTAGCAGTTTTGAGCCACAAAACGTGGCAAGAAATGTTCAATTCAGATGAAAGTGTACTAGATCAAAGTGTGAGTTTTAATGGCATCTCTTACAAAATTGTCGGGGTTTTATCACCCGATTTTATTGAACCAAGGATCCGTGCAGATCAGTCATCTACAAGCGTTTGGCTAACTTGGGACCAAAACTCCGCAATGGCCAAAGAAACTTGGTCGTACATTGATGGTGGTATCGTCTACGTTGCGAAAGTAAAAGCAGGTGTGACAGCAGATATTGCCGCTCAGCAATCATCACCAAGAGCCAGTGAGCTTTTTAACCAAAATAATGTCGGTATTCCTTTTTTCAAAGGGTGGTCAATCGAGCTAATCGTCACTTCATTGAAGGATAAAGTATTAGGGGACAGCCAAAAAACGGTGACCATGTTGGTTCTAGGCGCTTTTGCACTCTTGTTGATAGCAATGGCTAACATCACAAACCTATTTATTTCAAGAACAATCGAACAACACCGAAAACTCGCAATCAACGCTGCTCTGGGTGCTAAAAAATCTCAATTGCATGTCATATTCTTACTAGAAGCAACATTACTCATGTTACCAGCGGCACTATTTGGTCTTGTTATTGCTTATGTGGGCATCGAGATCATGCAAACATTTTTCACTGACCTGCTTCCAAGAAGCAATGAACTCCAGCTCAATTTCATGAGCGTCATGTCTGCATTTGTACTTATGATAGTTCTGATACTCACTTTCTCTCGAGTAAATTTATCAATGATAAATTACAAAGAGCTAAGAGCCGCAATTCAATCAAGTGGTAAAGGCTCCGGTTTACAGGTGTCACAAAAAACTCGCTCCAGTTTAATGATTGCCCAAATTGCCATTGCAAGCATTATCATCTTCGCAACTTCAGTTCTGTTTTCCGAAGCCTATAAAAAAGTTAACCAACCTCTAGGCATGAAAATCGATGGCTTAATCAATGTCGACTTCTCACATATGGAAAAGCACTCTGTAAAGTGGGATGAAATGGCTGCACTACTCGTAGAAACGAAAGCCCAAATTGAAAAACTACCGCAAGTTGAATCTGTCACATTTGGTGAATCCCCACTGTCCTCTTTCAGTATGTGGGCCGCAACTGACGTCGAAACAAATGAAAACTATGTACCTATTGGCAATAGTGTTGATAACAACTATTTCAACACGCTAGATATTTCCTTCATCGAAGGGAAAGGCTTTGATCGAAGCGAACTCAATGGTGAGAGCAACGTGCTTGTTGTCAATCAGGGATTTGCTAAGCTGCTGGCTGGCAATGACAGTGCACTAGGTAAAAAACTCTTAGTAAGAAATAAAGAGCACGTCATTGTAGGTGTAATAGACAATATCATGGTGCCGGGCGCTGAAAATGATGCTGCACGTTTGTACACTCCTATGAATAAAGCAAGCCAGACCATGCTGATCAAAATTAAAGACAACCAGACACTTGATAGAACTGATATCGTTAACATTATTTATGGTATTGATTCGAAGTTGGCCGTGTTTGAATTTGAGTCACTTGCACAGACAAAATACATGTCTCAATTTGGCGAAATCGTCACCATTATTTCTACTCTCGCCATTTCTTTGATAAGCACAATCCTAGCTGGATTGGGTCTTTACGGTGTTCTCAATTACACCACGCAGATGAACAAATTTGAACTTGGCACGCGCTTAGCACTTGGATCTAAACGCAAACAATTAATTTTGTTTGTCTTTAAAAACAATTTTAAATCGTATGTTGTAGGAGTCTCCATTGCAACTGCTATGCTGATCATCGCTTATCTAATAGACCCTAACTTACTCTCTCAATATATAGGCTTTGAACTTGTTGCAATTGGCGTATACACACTTGCGCTGATTTTAGCAATTTCTTGGATTGCCTGTTATGTACCTTTGAGACCTATCTTAAATAGACCCCTTGTCTATAGCTTAAAATCAGGAGATTAACTAGCCCTATAGGTGAGTTGAATGACAAGGTTCAACTCGCCGAACCTCGATAAAAATAAAAACGAAAAGCAAAAAATAAAAAGATGGCAAATAAAAAGCCACAACACAAAAAACTAAAATAAAAATAATACGACCCAAAAGTTAAATAGTTATATTTAGCAAGTTAAAGGAGCTTGAAATGTCACTTTCAATATGCAGTAAATTAAATATGGATATTGACCTACCAGAACTAAAAAAAGAACTAGAAATTATCCAAAGACTTCAGTGGCACAAAGAGTCTCCTTTTATTGCTGAAAATGTCCCAGGATTAAATACTACTGTTTATCATAGTGGAAACTGGAAAGTGGTCAGTTTACGCTCCTTAGGAGGCAGCGAGTCCCGGACAGACCCTGGAGGCCCAAGCATCCATGACTATGAATATAACGAGATGAGTAAACACACACCATATATTCGTAAGCTGATGTCATATTTCGGTGGTGATATTCGTACCGTTAGACTGTCCTCAATGGGACCAGGCATGACAATACAAGAACACTGCGATACTTTTGTAGCACTCCAATATGGTCAAGTCAGATTACATATCCCCATTCAAACCGATGAGAATGTCATTATGAGGTTTGGTAAAGAGGAGTTTCACTGGCCGGAAGGTGAGTTGTGGTACGGTGATTTCTCAGTGCCTCATAGCGTAGATAATGGCAGTGACAAACATCGTATTCACTTAATCTTTGATGCCTATATCACTGATAAACTACTTGAATTATTCCCGCAGTCAGAGCAAAAGGCGATCGCTGCAAAACAGATACTATGCCATCAAAATAGCCAACCACTCGCTGTTGAATCTCTAAAAAAATACCAGTGTGACTTTGATATCTCAGCCGCCTTGTTAAAAGGTATATTTGAAACAGATGATGGCATCCTAGGTATTATTTCCGGTCAAATAAAGTTAATCGACAATCGTGAACTGCAATTTTGGTTAGATGAAAAACCTCTCTTTACTTTAGAACCGCTTAGCGATGGACTATTTAAATTCCGCGGGTGGAGTGTCGAGCGCACCATCGAATTTAAATGGCACGAAGATACGCTATCCGAAATGGTATGGCAGTTTAATTGTGGACTGCATAAAACATTGGTGTCAATTCCCGTCACCGCCACTACAGAAAAAAGTACAAAACCAAGGTTAGTTGAAAAGCAATGTGAACCATGCGTTTAAAAATAACCCAGTAATAAGAAATGGGGTTTATAACAATAAAATCAACACGCCCAATCGTTAATAGCTAAATGATACCCGCCTTGGTTAAAGCCGGGGGGGTCAAACTATTGAAGTGGTTAAATTGTCTAAAACCCCGCCCTAACTAACCTTGTATATAAGCACTGTAGAACATTATGGCTAACGACTTAAATATCATTAGAAACTTTATAAAAGAAAAAATTCAAAACGGGTTAAAGGTCAGCTCACAAAATGGCAAACTTATCATCAAAGGTAATCTTGCTGCACTGTCTGACGAAGACAAACAATTTTTTAAGCAAAATAAAGAAAGTATTATCTCTGTTGTTTCACAACTCTCCAATACTCGCGCAAAACTAAAACCCCATACCTGCCCTAAAGACCGTATTCCACTTTCATTCTCGCAACAGCGATTATGGTTTTTAGACAAGGTACAAGGAGGGGGGGTAGAGTATAACGTCCCGCTTGTATATAAAATCACCGGTTCATTAGACTTAGCTTCGGTAAAAAAAGCCTTACAGTCCATACTTGAGCGACACGAAGTGTTAAGAACCGTTTATATTGAAACTGAACAAAGCCTTGTTTACCAAAAAGTATGTGATAACACAAAAGTCGATATTGAACAGCATGACCTCACTGAAGTAGCAGAGGATCAAAAGCAGTCGCTAGTTAAAAATATCATAACAAAGAGTGCTGCCAAACCATTCAATCTTAGTTCAGACCTTATGCTCCGCTGCCTCTATATACATACTTCAAAGGCGACTGACACTCAACCTAGCTCTGGTGTGCTGTTTTTCAATATACACCACATAGCCTCTGACGGCTGGTCAATGAATGTTATGTCCAGAGAGTTTATTACTTTCTACCAAGCCTATACAGCAGGAGAAAGTGCTGATCTTCCAGCATTGCAATTTCAATATGCCGACTATGCATGTTGGCAACGAGAGTGGTTGGACGGTAAAGTTTTAGAATCGCAATTATCGTACTGGCAGAAAAAATTAGACGATGCCCCTGCACTCCATGGCATAGCGACTCGAAACACCAGACCAAAGGTCAAACAAAGTGCAGGCAAAACAGTCAGCGAAACACTCCCTTTAGACATTGCCTCTACACTACAAAAAATAGCAAATGACTTTCAGCTAACGCCATTTATGCTCATTCACGCAACATTGGCTTTGGTCATATCAAAACACAGTAATTCTCAAGATATTGTCATCGGTACACCCGTAGCTAATCGACTGGTCGCTGGGCTTGAGCCGTTAATTGGTTTTTTTGTTAATTCTCTTCCATTAAGATTGAATACCAATCACACCAACTTGGCAGCCTATTTTGAACACGTAAGAGAGGTTCACTTAGGAGCCCAATCCAATCAGGATGTGCCATTTGATCAACTGGTTGAACATTTAAAACTGGAGCGCAGCACCAGCCATTCTCCACTTATTCAAATTATGCTCACCACAATGACGGACTACAAACTGCAAAGCGACGTCAATTATGAGCTGCCAGGTGTTGATATTGAGCCACTCAGTTTAGCCGAATCGACGTCGAAATTTGATATGGATATCGATGTGAGCTTCACAATGAATGGCCTGTGCATTGACTGGACGTATGACGAAGCCCTGTTTGGCGAGTCGCAAGTTCAACTACTTGTACAGCACCTGTGTAATGTGCTTAGCGCCATCAGTGAATTGGGCGAGCAGTCGAGTGGCCAAGTAGCACTTGCCAACATCGCAATATTGTCTGACAACGAAATCGACAAGCTACTTGATAAGGCTGCGGGCCCGAAAATAGCTCGGGAAACACCGCAGTGTTTACACCAAATATTTGAACAACAAACCAAACTTACGCCCGATGCATGTGCAGTTATCACTGCTCAAGGCGCCACCAGCTATCGAGAGTTAAATCACAAAGCCAATCTTATCGCCCACAGGATAAAGACATATACAAAAGAGATGACGAATCCACTCATCGGTTTATACATCGAACGCTCTGTGGAGATGATCGCAGGGCTTCTCGGCATATTAAAAGCTGGCTGTGGGTATTTGGCGCTGGACATCAAACACAGTGACAAGATTATTGTCGAGCGTGTACAAGATGCAAACGTCGGGCTCATTCTCTCCAATTCAGCCAATGCCCAAGCCCTAAGCGACACTGCCAATATTGATGTTATTCATTTGGACAAAATTAACTGGGAGCAAGAAGTATCAGATCTCAACATTTCTGTAGACCAACAAGCTCTTGCTTACGCGCTCACAACGTCGGGGTCAACAGGCAAGCCTAAATTGATTGGTATGCACCACAAGCCGTTGGTCAATCTCATTTATGCGATGCAGGAAAATTGCCAAGAAATAGCTAAGCCACACACTGTTTTGCAGTTTTCGTCGATTGGCTTTGATATGAGTTTTACCGACATATTTTTAGCCTTGTTACAAGGCGGTTCATTGCAATTGGTTACTGAGACTGAGCAATTTGATGTTGAAGAGATAGCTACTAAGCTTCACGCAGCCAACATTAGTCTCGCTAATTTGCCCTACTCTATGTTGCAAACATTAGCCAGTTACAGCAATGAAAAACAGCTTCAATTCCCATCACTTGAAGTTGTTATTTCCACCGCAGCGCTTTTGGTCATCACGCCAGAAATCCGTACGTTCTTTAAACGCCACCCCAATATCAGACTTGTGAATCAATATGGTCCATCAGAAACTCACGTGTGTACCTCGACCGTACTGACCAGCGAGGTGGATGAGTGGCCAGAAAGTATCGCCATTGGTGCCCCTATCACTAACACGCATTGCTATGTTGTAGATCACAACGGTAAATTGGTACCAGACGGTGCTATCGGCGAATTATTTATTGGCGGTGAATGTGTCGGTAAAGGGTATCTAAACAATACAGCGCTTACTGAACAAAGCTTCATTCCTAACACCTTCCCCGGTGATACTTCGCCATTGCTATATCGCAGTGGTGATCTCGTACGCTGGCTAGCCAATGGCGAACTAGAGTATATCGGCAGAAAAGATGAGCAAGTTAAAATCCGCGGATTTAGAATAGAAATTGGTGCAATTGAAAGTCAAATAACTAACTGTGACAAGATTGCCAAGACGTGTGTGATTGCCATTGAAGACCGTGAGATGCTGGTCGCCTATATTTTGCCAAAAGAACCTATTGAAATCTCTGAATTAAAAGCAGAGTTATCTCAAAAGCTGCCAGAATACATGATCCCTAACAGGTTTGTCGTAGTCGAAAATTGGCCACTAACGACCAATGGTAAAACCGATAAAAAAAGGCTTCCTGCCTATGACGATGTGATAGACGATGAACATGCTCTGCCTCCAGAAACAATCACAGAACATGCATTGGCAGCAATATGGGCAGAGCTATTGGGTGTGCCAAAAGATTCAATTGGCCAAGAATCTAGCTTCTTTTCACTGGGTGGGCACTCTTTATTGGCGGTCCGCCTCACGTCAGAAATTCGTACTCAGCTTGATTGTGAAGTGGCCATAAAAGACGTATTTCAATCGCCAACCCTCACTGCGCTGGCTAACATAATTGACACTCAGAGTAACCGTGTTGAACGCCCGCCAATCATCCCAGTAGAGCGCACTGGTAAATACCTTCCCCTGTCATATTCACAGCAACGATTGTGGTTTCTGGACTCGCTACAAGGGGGGACGCCAGAATACAATATGCCGATTATTTTTGAGCTGCATGGTGACATAAACTTGGCACTGCTCAATCTCGTCTTCCAGACAATTGTGGATCGCCACGAAGTTTTGCGCACCAACTTTGTTAATACTGATGGCGAAGTCACACAGCACATTAAGCGCTCAGAAAATGCGCCATTTGCAATCAAGGTCATAGATCTTACTACCACTGACGGTACAGATCAGACTGCCCAAATACAGCAATTAGTTGAACAAGAGGTACGTACTCCATTTGACCTCGCTCACGACTTAATGCTACGAGCCAAGTATATTAAGACAAGTGAGGGTGAAGGCGTACTCACGGTAAACATGCACCATATTGCCTCAGATGGATGGTCGTTAGAGATTTTCACTAATGAGTTCATAACGCTATATAACGCTTTTCATTCAGGGCAAGCCAACCCCCTACCAGCGCTCGACATTCAATATGCCGATTATGCCCATTGGCAGCGAAGCTATTTAACTGAAGAAATGCTTGAGTCGCAATTGGCCTACTGGCAGCAACAATTGGCAGATTTACCAGAAGTACATAACCTGCCAACACAATATCCACGCCCTAACATCAAACAGTACGAAGGCGATATTGTAAAACTCAGTTTGCCAGAGCACGCTGCGCAGCAACTACAAACAATGGCCAAAAAGCATGGGGTGACCCAGTTTATGCTCTGCCATGGTATTTTTGCACTGTTGCTCGCCCGCTACAGCGGCACCAATGACATTGTGATAGGTGTACCGGTCGCTAACCGCCTTCATACGGAAGTGGATAATTTAATTGGCATGTTTATCAACAATCTGGTTTTGCGACTAGACGTCGAACAAGGCTCTATCGCAAAATACTTACAGCATGTGAAAAACACACATTTAGCGGCACAAGAAAACCAAGATGTACCGTTTGAACAGTTAGTTGAAAGCTTGAATGTCGCCCGAAGCACAAGCCATGCTCCGGTTTTCCAAATTATGATGACAACCAACACAGAGTATGGCATCACCTCCAGCGAAGAAGATTTCACATTACCAGATATAGAGCTCAAGCCCTACTCTTCAAATGTGATTCACGAAAAGTATGATCTTCATGTTGATTTTCGAATCACCAATGACGGAGTCGATTTAAGCTGCACCTTTGATTGCCACTTATTTGACAAGGCATTTATCACTCAATTTATGAGCCACCTAGAGCAAATGGTGTTTGCTGTAAGTGCACTACCTTCAGTAACGGATCAGCAACTGTGCCCCTCTAAGTTACCTATGCTTAGCAAAGAGGAAACAGGCTTCTTGCTCAATGCGCTAAACGATACGGCTTCGGACTACCCAACGGATCTATGTATCCACGAGTTATTCGAACACCAAGCAACAGTACACCATGATAATATCGCAATTGTATTTGAAAATGAGCAGCTGACTTATGGTGAATTGAATGCGCGAGCAAATCAGTTGGCTCACTGCTTAGTCGCTCAATATGATGTTAAGCCAGATACATTGGTTGGCCTATGTATCGAACGCTCTCTAGAAATGGTCATCGGTATACTCGCCATACTTAAAGCGGGTGGCGCATATGTGCCGTTGGATCCAAGTTACCCACAAGCACGCTTAAGCTATATGCTTGACGATGCATCCTTAGATGTTGTGCTGAGCGCAAATAGTACATCTGTGGTACTGGGTGAAATCTACAACGGCAGGATCATTGATATAAAAAACAATGTACACTTTGCTCAATTCCCTACTACAAATGTCAATCTTACAGCACAGGGCTTAACTTCATCTCACTTAGCGTATGTCATTTATACTTCTGGTTCGACAGGTAAACCTAAAGGCGTCATGGTAGAGCATCAAGCGTTGGTGAACCGCATTCACTGGATGCAAACCCAATACAATATGACTGTCGACGATACTGTGCTCCAGAAAACACCATATAGCTTTGATGTGTCGGTTTGGGAGTTTGTTTGGCCACTGTCTTATGGAGGACGGTTAGTCATTGCAAAACCAGAAGGGCATAAGGACTCAGCTTACCTATGTGACCTAATTCAGCGCAGCGCTATCACGAAACTTCATTTCGTACCTTCGATGCTCGGAGCCATGCTCGAAAATGAAGCGTTCAAACTCTGTACCAATTTGAAACAAGTCTTTTGTAGCGGTGAAGCACTGCAGGTGAGCCATGTAGAAGGAGTAAGGCAAGCATTACCGAATACAGAATTACACAATTTATACGGCCCAACAGAAGCTGCAATTGATGTAAGTTACTGGAACTGCTCTGGAGATATCAGTCACGGTGTACCGATAGGAAAGCCCATTGATAACATTCAGCTTATGGTGCTGGACAAGTTCCTAAACATGACCCCACATGGCGTAGCTGGAGAATTATTCATTGGAGGTACTGGTTTAGCCCGTGGCTACCTCAACCGCCCTGAACTAACGACAGAGCGCTTTATTGATAATCCGTATTTCGACGCGGGCAGCCCTAATAGCTCCAAACGACTGTACCGTACTGGTGATTTAGTTCGTTATTTATCCGATGGAAATTTAGAGTTTATTGCCCGAATAGACCACCAAGTTAAGATCCGTGGTTTTAGGATCGAACTTGGTGAAATAGAAGCACAATTATCTCAGCAACCTAGGGTGGAGTCATCTCTGGTTGTGGCAACGGAACTTGCAGGCAGCCAGCAGCTTGTAGCGTATGTAAAACCAACCGATACGTTAAGTGAAGCAGAGCAGAGTAACTATATCAGCGGATTAAAATCAGCACTTAATAGTGTACTGCCTGACTATATGGTGCCGAGTGTTTTGATGATAGTCGATGAGTGGCCTTTAACCCCTAATGGTAAATTAGATAGAAAGGCATTAGCTCAACCACAGCAAAGTATCGAAGTAGAATACGTTGCTCCCCAAACAGATACAGAGCGTACGCTCGCCAAAATTTGGGCTGAGTTACTCAAAATTGAAGCGCACCAAATCAGTATTCACAACGGTTTCTTTGAGTTAGGTGGACACTCAATACTCGTGATCCGTTTACTGAGTCGTATAGAGCAGGAACTCGGTCTCAAGCTGGATCTGCAAGGTCTTTATGAAGTCTCAGAACTTCGGGAACTCGCACAAATTTGCGACTCCTTAAAACTGAATTTAAATGCACAAGACAAACTCAATGAACTAGAAGAAACGGAGTTTGAAGATGTCGAATTCTAAAACAAATATTCCAGCACTGCTGCAAAAATTAGCATCACTCGATATCACTTTGTATTTAGATAAAGCGACAAAACTGCGCGCAAAGGCACCTAAGGGTGCCATTACGCCTGAGCTATCGAAAACAATTAAAGAAAACAAAGTAGATCTGACGACCTATTTGCAAAAATTAGCCTCCATGACGGCTTCGCAAGTGACTCAAGAGCAAATCGTGGCAGTAAAAGACAAAGGTAATAAACTGCCTTTATCTTTCGCCCAGCAACGGCTTTGGTTTATCGATCAGCTTAAACAAGGCTCTCCTGAGTACAATATGCCCATAGCCTTTAAGATTTCAGGCGTACTCAACTTGGCCTTGGTTAAACGTGCTTTTTCCTGCATTGTAAGCAGACATGAGATATTGAGAACCAACTATATCAATGATAACGGCACGGCTTATCAGCAAGTAAAGCCTCTATCTGAATTCAATTTTGCCATTGATGAAATGACACTAAGCTCTGCGCAAACAGACTCTGAGCTGGCAGATATTGTACAGCGAAATATGTACACACCGTTTGACTTAAGCAAAGACCTAATGCTGCGTGTGAGTTATATACACACCAGCCAAGCCAGCGGTATTTTAATCTTAAACATGCATCATATTTCATCGGATGGTTGGTCTATCGAAGTGCTTATCAAAGAGTTTTTTGCGCTATATGATGCATTTAAAACGGGACTCTCAGATCCGCTTCCTCCATTGAATATTCAATATAGCGACTATGCTGTATGGCAGCATGAGCATGCACCTAGCCTTGATCAACAATTTAAATACTGGCAACAACAATTAAGTGATATGCCATTAATACATGGTTTGCACCGCGAACCTACGCCGTTAGAAGATCATACGCGTCAAGCACAGACTGTTTCAGGTGGGCTCCCTACCGATTGCGCCAATAAGCTTTTAAAGCTTGCGAAAGACCTAAATGTCACACCATTTATGCTAATGCATGGCATTTTCTCCATTGTGATGTCAAAACACTCCAATAGTGACGATATTATCGTAGGCACGCCAATTGCCAACCGTTCGCAAGCACAATTGCAGCCGCTCATTGGCTTTTTTGTCAATACACTCGTATTGCGAGTAGACACAAGCATTAATATGTTAGAAGAGTACTTTGCTGCACTGAGGAAAGTTCACCTATCGGCCCAGCAATATCAGGAAATGCCCTACGACCAACTGGTTGACCGATTAAAAGTGCCTAGAGACGGTGGGTACAACCCGCTCTTTCAGATCATGTTTACCAGTAATACTGAATACGGATTAAACGATCAGCAAACTCTGAATCGCTCGGCGTTGGCAGATGTAGATGCAACGGTTTTTGAATCACAGAGCACTCCTGCTCAATTCGAGCTGCATATCTCGCTGAATATCAGTGACAGTGGAGTTGATATTTGTTGGCAGTATGATCCGAGTATCTACAAACAGTCTTACATCGAAAAACTTCATACCCACTTGCAAGTACTGCTCGAAAGCTTTTCTAATATCGCTCACCCTGCTACAACCAAAATATCAGATCTGGCACTCTTGCCACACACCGAACAAGCGCATTTAATTAATACTTTGAATGCCAGAGAGATTGAATACTCGCAATCACACAGTGTATGTACACTCTTTGACCGGCAGGCAAACTTAAATCCACATAGCGTAGCTGTCATATTTGAAGCGCACTCCATTACTTACAAAGTGCTCAATGACAAAGCAACTGACTTAGCTAAACTACTGATTAAAAATTATAAGCTCGAGAGTAACAAGCCGATAGGACTGTTTGCCGAGCGCTCCATTGAAATGGTCATTGGTATGCTGGCGATTTTAAAAGCGGGCTGCTCTTATGTTCCCATGGAAATTAACTCCCCAGCCCAGCGGTTAGCGCATATTCTCCAAGATGCGTCACCTCAGCTTATTCTAAAGCACAGCAAAAATGACCTCGATATTGCCAACTGGCATGGTGAAATATGCAACCTGTCAGAAGCAATCAGCGCACTCGATAACACCGAGATAGACCAAGATCAAACGCTTCTCTTGCCCACAGCGCCAGATGCGCAGACTCCGGCCTATATCATTTACACATCAGGCTCGACGGGCAAACCCAAAGGGGTTGAAATACCTCACATCGGTATCATAAGACTAATCACCAATCCAAGCTTTATGCAATTGGATAGCAGTACTGTAATGATACATACCGCAAATATCGCTTTCGATGCGGCGACACTAGAAGTTTGGGGGCCATTACTCAATGGTGGTAAGGTTATCTTATACCCAGATAATATCCTCACTCCGCAACAGCTCAATGCCACCATAGATAAACATCAAGTCAACTCTATGTTCCTCACCACTGCATTTTTTAAAGAGTGGTTATTGCTCGAAAATAGACTCGAATCCCTACAACAGTTAATTGTAGGAGGTGAGGCGCTAGATCTGGCTACAGTGCAGCTTGCACAGAAAAAGCTCACGCACGTACAGCTCATCAATGCATATGGTCCAACAGAAAATACGACGTTTACAACATCCCACAAGTTTAAGTTTCCGCTGCCTTCTAAAGTCGTCCCTATCGGTAAACGACTACATTGTGATGAAATTTATATACTTGATAAATATAACAACTTAACGCCTCATGGTGCTATTGGCGAACTCTGTGTAGGTGGTGACGGACTTGCAACAGGGTATGTCAACAAACCAGAGTTGACCGCGCAAAAATTTATTGCCAACCCTTTCGTGTCATCAAGAACATCAGATGCATCGGATCGTTTGTATAGAACAGGCGACTTAGTTCGATACCTACCTGATAACACACTTGAATATATTGGTAGAACAGATGACCAAGTTAAAATTCGCGGTTTTCGCATTGAACTGGGAGAAATAGAAAGCAAACTGGTTGAGCATCAAAAAGTAACATCTGCGTCTGTCATCACTTTTAATAGTGGCAAAACAGTGAAACTAGCAGCTTATATACAGTTGTGCGATACAGTGCGAAGTGAAAGTGTTGACACCACTTTAGCCGACATCAAGAAAAACCTAGTCGATAAGTTGCCAAGCTACATGGTGCCCAGTGCATTTATAGTTGTAGACAGTTGGCCTATGACTGCAAATGGAAAATTAAATAAACGCGCTCTTCCCAATCCAGATACGCACACACCAGCAGCAACCATACCCGCACGCACCGCAACAGAAAAAGACATCGCAAAAATATGGGCCGAATTATTGGGCGTTGACGCAACGACCATTGGCATTGATGCCAATTTCTTTGAGCTAGGCGGACATTCACTACTTTGTATCCGGCTCGTCGCTGAAATATCTCAGGCCTTTAGTATCGACATCTCTGTTGAGCAAGTGTTCAATGCTCAGAATTTAGCGCATTTAGCACAGCAAATAGACTCCAGAAACGCCGAGGAAAGCAATACTATAGCGCTCGTCCCCATCGAAAGGACTTCAGAGCTACTTCCCGTTTCCTATGCACAGCAACGCATGTGGTTTATGGATAAGCTACAAAGCGGCTCTGCAGAATATAACATGCCTGTGGCCTTTAATATCGAAGGTGACGTAGATTTCGGACTTCTCGAGCACGCCTTTAACGAAATTATCAGACGCCACGAAATTATTCGAACAACTTACCATGAACAAGATGGCGAAATTAAGCAAAAAGTACGACCAGTAGAGCTGATTGACTTTAAAATTGAGGTAACAGATCTCACAGCCTATAGCACGGTGTCTCAAACACAGAAGCTAAATGAAAAGCTCGATGCTGAATTTTCGAGACCTTTCGACCTTGCCTCCGATTTGATGTTGCGCGCGCACATCGTAAAGCTCAGCGAGCGCAAAAGCACATTGATTTACAATATGCACCATATCGCGTCTGACGGCTGGTCGATGGAGGTTATTACCAGAGAGTTTACTGCCTTATATTCAGCATATAAACAAGCTCAGCCATCTGCGCTCAACGATTTACCTATTCAATATGCCGACTTCGCACTTTGGCAAAGAGCATATTTGGATGAGACAAAGCTAAAACAGCAACTTCACTACTGGCTGGATAACTTACGAGATGCACCTGCCACACACTCGTTACCGCTTTGCCAACCTAGATCTCAAAACCTGACCAATCCTGCCGCAGTGGTTGAGTCAACGCTTGGTGAACAGCCATCGGCTAAGTTAATGGCCATCGCGAAAGACGCCAAGTTAACGCCTTTCATGCTGATGCATGGTTTGCTCTCACTTATCATAACCAAACACAGTAACTCTCATGACATCATCGTTGGCACGCCAACCGCGAATAGATTGAAAACAGAACTGGCACCACTTGTAGGACTATTTGTCAATACACTCGTACTACGTGTGAATACCGAACAGGCTGATTGGCAAGACTTTTTTAATCACTTACGTGAAGTCCACCTAAATTCACAAAAGCACCAAGATATTCCTTTCGAACAATTGGTTGAACACTTATCAGAGTCACGCTCTACGCAAGTCACCCCTATCTTCCAAATTATGGTCACCATAAACTCAGAGTTTGGGCAAATGGATAATGCGCAGCAGTCAACAGAGGAACATGGTGATGCGCGTTTTGAACTGTTAACTGCGCAACAAGGGTTGGCCAAGTTTGATTTGGAAGTTGACTTTGTTATTTGTGAAAGTGGTATCAAGGTGCACTGGCAGTACAACTCAAGTCTATTTACTCAGCAAAGAATTCAAAAGATGAGTGATCACCTGTGTACGCTTATGGAGAATTTATCTGCAAGCTATACAGATCTCAAAGATGCTCCGCCTCTGACATTGCCAGCGTACAGCCGCGAAGAAGAAAATCAGCTTTTGCGCCTCTCACACGGTGTAAGCAGAGCCTTTAACGACAATCAATGTATCCATGAGCTCATTGAGCAAATGGCCCATGAAAGGCCTGACAAAGTCGCGCTTATAAACGGTGATACTCAGTTAACCTATGCGCAGATCAATGCACAAGCAAACCAACTTGCTCGATACATCATGAACGACTTCGACGTATCAGCCGAGACTGTGGTTGGCCTTTGTGCAGATCGCAGCGTCGAAATGGTGATCGGTGCGATTGCTATCTTAAAAACGGGCGGCGGGTTTGTGCCAATCGATCCTGCATACCCTTTGCCTCGCATTGAGTATATGCTTGATGATGCTCAGTTAAAACTGGTACTAACTCAAGGTAACGGCAACAAGGCTCTGAGCCAAAGTTCTGTCGATAAAATAGATTTAGACCGCGTTGTTAATCAAACGGGCGTATTGAGTACCTATACGACCGAAAACATAACAAAAGATCAGCTATCGCTGTGCGCATCAAGCACGGCTTACATCATCTATACCTCTGGTTCAACAGGTCAACCAAAAGGTGTAATGGTAGCACATAGTGCTTTACTTAATTACCAAGAGCATATCAAAACGGTATATCAGGTCAGTGATAATGACGTTGTGTTGCAATTTTCAAACATTTCATTTGATATCTTTATTGAAGAATTGTGTGCGAGCTTGTGTATTGGTGCTCAGTTGGTCCTAAGGAATGAGCAATCAGCTTATAGTTTCGACCACTTCATACAATTTTGTAATCAGCACAACATCACCATTGCTAGCTTGCCCACCGCTTTTTGGGCACAAACCACCTCGGGTGAACTTGCTGTACCTGTACATAGTTTACAAAAAGTCATTGTCGGCGGTGAAGCGCTCACAGCAACAACGGTTAAAAATCACTATCAAAAATTAGGCAATGGTACTTCTCTTATTAATACCTATGGACCGACAGAAGCAACCGTCACAGCATCAAGCTATGTCACCTCACCTAAGGATGCCCAAGCGCACAACATTCCTATTGGAAAAGCAAACCCGAACTATCAATTGTTGGTTCTAGATCCCTATCTTTCACCCACTCCTCTTGGCAGTATTGGAGAAATCTACATTGGCGGTCCAGGATTGGCAAAAGGGTATTGGCAACGCTTAGACTTAACCAAAGAGAAGTTTGTAGTAAATCCCTATCATGACCCTCAACATAAACAAAGCTCTGAGTTGCTGTATAGAACAGGAGATCTAGGATACTTACTAGAAGATGGCACTGTGCATTTTGTCGGTCGACAAGACAGTCAAGTCAAAATTCGCGGTTTTAGGGTAGAGCTTGGCGAAATAGAGTCGCAAATTGCCCAAATTCCGGAGATTGACTCTGTACTAGTCAACATCACTGAACTTAACCACAATCAGTACTTAGTTGCTTATGTCAAAGCTGAAAGCCAGATTGTTACGGCCAATTCGACCGAACTTGAGCAAACAATTCAACAAAGTTTAAAAGCCGCGTTACCAGATTACATGCAACCACATAAGATTGTAATCGTATCTGAATGGCCTTTAACTGCGAATGGTAAAATAGATAAAAATGCATTGCCTGCAATTAGCTTTGAAATCAGCGCTCAGCAGCACGAAGCGCCTAGTACCGAAGCTGAAATTGCTCTTACAAAAATTTGGGCTGATGTGCTAGACACCCATATTGATACCTTAAGTATAGGCTCAAGCTTTTTTGAAATTGGTGGGCATTCATTACTTGCTGTAAAACTCATTTCAAAAATCCACACTGTATTACAAAAACCGGTGAGCTTGTCTCAAGTATTTGAATTTAATACCATCAAGACACAGGCCGAGCTAATTGACTCTCTTCGCTCAACACACCTTTGGGATCAGCCACTTCTTCAACTAACGCGTAAAGTGGCGGCTCCAGCCATCGGGTGTTACTTCATACCAGGTGTTGCCAGCACAGATAAAGATTTTATCGACATTATGCAGCACATGAATGAGTTTGAAGGCGAAGTTGGAGTTTTCAGGCATAGGGGTCTTATTTCAGGTGAAAAGCCGTTCACAAGCATTACAGAGAATGTGGAAGCGTTTATTGACGCAATCACAGCACGTAATTTAAATAAAGTTAAGCTCGTTGGCCACTCTTACGGGGGTGTACTCGCGTTAGAATTAGCGGCAAGGTTAATCGACTCGGGATACCAAGTTGAACTTACCATGTTGGATACCTATATTCACCCGGCTAGGTTTGTTGATGCCGCAACATTAAATGAAAATATCGACTCTATTGAAGTCGCAGAACATTTGAAGTCGCTGTATAACTTACAGTCACGGCTACACATTGAATACCAGCCAAATTGGAGTTTGGGTCACACACAGCTAGTATTAGCGACCCAAAGTCCGGCCGACCAAAACAAATATATCGCTTACTTGGACAGGCACGCGTCACAAATATCAACCAGTAAATTGCCTGGAGATCACTTCAGCATTCTGTTAGGAGACAATGCAAAACACATTGCTAAGGAAATTTTGAATAGCAACTCTTTTTAAATTGTGTCGCTGACTTAACGGGGTTATCTGGTCCACATTTACTATAAATGGAGCAGATAACCTCTTTCTCTTGTTAGATTTTAAATTATATTTCCCGTCAGTATTTGTGTACCAAGAAGTTAAATCAATTCACGCCTCTCGAGATTGACTTACATTAGCTAAGTTTTAGCAATAACTATCTAAAACCGACTTACTTAAGCCGAGGTTGATTTTCTGTCACTATAAATATGGAAACTCTTCAAACTTTTTTTCAAATTCGACGTCGTTATGTAAATTTTCAACGTCCAAAAGATTAAAAGGCCTTTTTATCTTAATAACTTTCTCTTCGTCTAAAAGCATTTTGACAGATAGCTCAACTTCTTCTTCATAAAAATAACTAGAAAACAAATGGCGCCTTACCACAAAGTCCCTATTTGCCCTAGATATACTTCTATACCCTAAGCTGCTAAGAACAATGGACATAGTTTGCTTTTTATTATCTACCTTTGTTATTTTGGCCATTCTGTATGGATATAATACTTGCGTTGGTTCGGTAGAGAGTTTGAAATTGTCTATAAATAAAACATCATTCTTTTGAGGCTGTAGCCGAAACTGATACTGCAACTTTTCCATATTTTGGCTATAACTCTGTACCATTAGTAATATAACTAAAGCCAGTGGTACAGCTATAAATTTATTGAAAATTCTAAACTTACTTATTCTTGGAAATTGTTCTGGTGAGCCAGAGCTATTTTTTATCAGTTTTGAGCAATTAAAACAGCTATAACAGCGCGATATACTAGTTGGAAAAACAGGAAAAATCATAAATGATATGTAATTAACACTCGATACATATGCGCAATGTGAACTCCTGCATGAAGGGCACACAGTATCACCCCCCCTCAATAAGTCCCTTTTATAATAGAATAAAAGCAAACTATTAATACTCCTTATATATTTTTCCATTCCCAAAAAAGCAATATTAGTTGAACGAAATTAAAAGTACAATATATAACCGCTTTTGTCTTTATAAGCAATAATTGAAGCAACCGAGCAGTAACTTGACTAGCCTTGCAATAAAAAATCATATAAACCTTCCGATCTCGAAATAGCTTTCACCAACCTTATTTTTCTCGAAGCAAAGAAGTTACAAGCGAGCTGCCCAGACTTTCCTAACCAACCTCAATTAAAACGCCGTTACAGCGCGCTCTAGAAGGGCTAGAGGTGACTCATCAAAAGGATCAATAGATAGGCTGTGTGCCTTTTGACATTGCAGATAAAGCTCATCGCAACTGAAAAGCTGAACAATTTGGCATTAGTTACAATGCAGGAACCTTACTGAACGACCAAGGCTAGACAAAACATGAAGGGCTCAGGGTGAAACAAGAGATAAAAACAACCCCGATAACAGTTGAAACCATTAAGCAGTTTAGGAAGCTGAAAAGCAAAAAACCGCGGATCCATAAGATACGCGGTTTTTTCAGTAACACTCTATTTTAAAGTGTTTTATTTGGTGCGAATGGGGGGACTTGAACCCCCACGAGCATAGCTCACCACCCCCTCAAGATGGCGTGTCTACCAATTCCACCACATTCGCAAATACTTTAGTTTGGTACGTCCGACTCTTCTTTATTAGAAGCTGGTACGTCACTTGCCGCTGGCACTGTTGTCGCAGCTGGCGCTTCTAGGTTTTCCCACTGGTCAGTCTGTTTAATTTGACCTGCAGTAAGGTTACCTAAAGCAATACTTAGCACGAAAAACACAGTTGCTAGTATTGTCGTTGTTTTCGTCATAAAGTTGCCTGCACCTGACGAACCGAAAACGGTTGCTGATGCACCTGCTCCGAATGAAGAGCCCATGTCGGCACCTTTACCTTGTTGAATCAAAATCATTCCAACTAACGCTAAAGCAACGACTAAGTAGACAACCAAAAGAATTTCGTACATTTACTTATCCTTTTGCACTCTCACAGATAACTTTAAATGATTCAGGTTTTAAGCTTGCGCCACCTATTAAACCACCGTCGATATCTGCTTGTGCGAACAATAATTCACTATTACTTTCGTTAACACTGCCACCATATAAAATTTGCAGTGTTTCAGAAACATCAGCGTCATATTTTGACACTAAATTTCTAATAAACTTGTGTACTGCTTGAGCTTGCTCTGGGGTAGCTGTTTTACCAGTCCCTATAGCCCAAACAGGCTCGTATGCTATCACAGAGTTAGCCAGTGATGCTATACCTAATTTGTCAATTACAGCGATTATTTGCTCTGCAACGACTTCTTCAGTTTGCGCCTGCTCTCTTTGGCTTTCTGTTTCACCAACACATAAGATTGGTATTAAACCGTCCGCCTGAGCTTGTGCAAACTTATTGGCAACGTCTTCATTAGACTCACCAAAAATACTTCTTCTTTCAGAGTGACCTACTAGGGTATAAGTAGCACCAAGGGATTTTACTAGGGAAGCTTGTACTTCACCTGTGTATGCACCTGCGCTATGCTCTGAAACAGTCTGCACTCCAGCGACTACGCCTGACGCAATCACGTTACTCAACAGTGCAGTTGGTGGAATTACAACAACTTCAACATCTTGGTTATTGATGTTTTTAACTGTGCTTGCAATTGATTGAACCAATTCGACTGAACCGTTCATTTTCCAATTACCTGCCACCATAGGCTTTCTTTTCAACATTCGATACTCCGCGTCAGAAAGCGGGTGAGATACTAACCCTACTCACCCAAAGTTACAAGAAAAATTTTATTTTTTTGGCTTAATTGCTTACAGATTCAACAACTTCGGCAATCTGCTGAGAAAAATCCATCACTTGTTTCTCTTGCTCAGCCTCAACCATGACTCGGATCACAGGCTCTGTGCCTGACTTACGTAGTAGGACCCTGCCCTTACCTTCAAGTTTTTCCTCAACTTCTTTCACTGCTGCCTGTACGGCCTCATTAGCTACAGGATCCTTTCCTTTTGCATATCTCACATTGATCATGTTCATTGGGTATTTTGTAAAACCAGCACCAAGATCTTTAAGTGTTTTATTCTGCGCAACCATAGCAGCGAGTACTTGTAAGCTAGAAATGATCCCATCACCGGTTGCAATCAAGTCTAAATTCAATACGTGTCCTGAACTCTCACCACCGATATTCCATCCTTCTTGTGATAACAGTTCTAACACATAACGGTCACCTACTTTAGAACGCAAGAAAGGAATGTCTTGCGCCTTAAGCGCATTTTCTAACCCCATGTTCGACATCACAGTTCCCACTACGCCGCCTTTGAGCGTACCGTTAAACTTGGCTTGCAATGCAGCGATATAAACAATGTCATCACCATCAAATACGCGACCGTTATGATCAACCATCATCACTCGGTCACCATCACCATCGTAGGCAATACCAACATCCGCTTTGTGCTCTAAAACTTGACGTTTTAATGCGTCGACGTGCGTTGCACCACACTGCGCATTAATATTCATACCGTCGGGTTCACAGGCCGTTGCTATCACTTCAGCACCAAGCTCTTGCATCACTGAAGGTGCAATATGGTATGTTGCACCATTGGCACAATCTAAAACGATTTTAATGCCCTCTAATGAATATTCCTTAGGGAATTGGCTCTTGCAAAACTCGATATAACGCCCACTTGCACTATCAAGGCGTCGTGCTTTACCTAATTGCTCAGACGGCACACACGTCATCGGTTCATCAAGCATTGCTTCAATTTCTAGCTCAACATCATCAGCTAGCTTTTTGCCATTCCCAGCGAAAAACTTAATACCATTGTCGTGATATGGGTTATGAGACGCGCTAATCACTATACCGGCTTCAGCCCTAAAGGTTTGCGTAAGGTAAGCAACGGCAGGCGTTGGCATTGGGCCTAATAAAACCACGTCAATACCTGCTGCAATTAGCCCAGCTTCAAGAGAGGTTTCTAATAAATAGCCAGAGATTCTTGTATCTTTACCTATTATTACTTTTTTAGTGCCCGACTTAGACAAAACTTTTCCAGCTGCCCAGCCTAGCTTTAAGGCAAATTCAGGTGTGATAGGAAACTCTCCTACGAGCCCCCTAACGCCATCTGTGCCAAAATATTTTCTTGTTGTCATTTAGTTACTCCATGGTTTGCCGCAGACCACACTTGCAGCACATCATTGGTTTCTCTTACATCATGAACGCGAAGAATATGCGCACCTTGCTGCACACATAACAAAGCACCAGCTAGACTCGCTGGTAAACGTTCATTTGTATCCCGATTTAATAGCATTCCAAACATGGATTTGCGAGATAGCCCCGCCAACACCGGCATGTTGAAATCTGCAAACTGGTTAAATTGCCCAAGCAATTCAAAATTATGTTGTAATGATTTACCGAACCCAAAACCTGGGTCAATTATTAGCCTAGCACGCGAGATCCCCGCCTGCTCGCACGCTTCAATACGCTCATCAAAAAAGTGCTTTATATCGTTTATTAGGTGATCATACTGGGGATCGTGTTGCATCGTTCTCGGCTGCCCCTGCATATGCATCAAGCAAATGGGTACATTCGGGAATTCAGCCGCAACGGTGAGGCACCCATCTTCTCTAAGCGCTCGAACATCATTGATTATGTCTGCTCCCGCTAAGATAGCCTGCTTCATCACTTCAGCTTTGCTGGTGTCAATAGAGATCACACAATCTGAATGTGCTCTGATCCCTTTAATCACTGGTATGACTCTATCTAGTTCTTCTTGTAAGGCAACATCTGAAGCACCAGGTCTAGTAGATTCGCCACCAATATCTAGTATGGTTGCACCTTCATCTAGCAGTGATAAAGCATTTATGACAGCGCTATCATTTTTGTAATTCTTGCCGCCATCAGAAAAAGAATCTGGAGTTGTATTTACGATACCCATAATTTGAGGGTTGGAAAGGTCTAAACTGCGACCTCGGGGTAATGAAAGTTGAAACATTTGTTACCTTCCTGCTATTTGTATCTAAGCATACTTTGGCGACTCCTTCCAGATTATTGATTAGATTCACTAAAAATGAAGTTAACTAAAGAGTAAAACGGACAAAAAGCAAAGTTCAAGATACAAAAAGGCCTCGAGAATGCTCGAGGCCTAAATTCCTACATCGCTATTTTACCTTTGATTAAGGTTTATCATCAAGCTCTGTGTTTGATTGAGGTGGAATATCTGAGTTTGGCTCATCAGTTTGTGAAGCAGATGCACCACCATTTAGACCACTATCTTTATCTGACTTTCTATCATGTGCATCTCTTGGAGGGCGGACCTCTTTACGCTCCATTAGATCGTCAATTTGTCCCGCATCAATGGTTTCATATTTCATCAATGCATCTTTCATAGCATGAAGAATATCCATGTTGTCTTTGAGGATCTGCTCTGCTCTGTCGTAGTTGCTAGAAACAAACTTCTTAATTTCCGCATCAATAAGCTTAGCAGTTTCGTCAGATACACCTGCCATTCTAGAGCCGTTTCCACCCATGTACATTTCACCTTGTTCTTCCATGTACATTTGCGGACCCAACACAGGGCTTAAACCCCATTGGGTAACCATCTTACGAGCAATATCAGTCGCTCGCTCAATGTCATTACTAGCACCGGTGGTGACTTTATCATCACCATAAATTATGGCTTCTGCGATACGGCCACCATAAAGGCTAGATAACATCGACTCTAAATGTTCTTTAGAATGACTCACCCGGTCTTGCTCAGGCAGGTACATAGTCACACCAAGCGCACGTCCGCGAGGAATAATCGAGACTTTATAAACTGGGTCATGCTCTGGAACCAAGCGACCAACAATGGCGTGGCCAGCTTCATGATAAGCAGTCATTTCTTTCTCTTTCTCAGACATTACCATCGACTTGCGCTCAGCACCCATCATGATTTTGTCTTTTGCAGCATCAAACTCAGCCATGCTGACCTTACGTTTGTTACCACGAGCGGCAAATAGGGCTGCTTCGTTCACTAAGTTGGCTAGATCTGCACCAGAGAAACCTGGTGTACCGCGAGCAATCAAAGACGCTTCCACGTTTGAATCTAGTGGCACTTTACGCATATGCACGTTTAATATCTGTTCTCGACCACGAACATCAGGCAAACCTACAACAACTTGACGGTCAAAACGACCAGGTCTTAGTAACGCAGGGTCCAATACGTCTGGGCGGTTTGTCGCTGCAATAACGATAATACCTTCATTGCCTTCAAATCCGTCCATTTCAACCAGCATTTGGTTAAGTGTTTGTTCACGCTCATCGTGACCGCCACCCATTCCAGCGCCACGTTTGCGGCCCACAGCATCAATTTCATCAATGAAGATAATGCAAGGTGCTGCTTTTTTGGCCTGCTCAAACATGTCTCTAACACGTGATGCACCTACACCAACAAACATTTCAACGAAATCTGAACCTGAAATAGTGAAAAAAGGTACTTTTGCTTCACCAGCAACAGCTTTAGCCAGTAGTGTTTTACCTGTACCAGGAGGACCCACCATGAGTACACCTTTAGGTATATTACCGCCTAGCTTTTGGAATTTTGACGGATCGCGTAAGAAGTCTACTAATTCTGTTACGTCTTCTTTCGCTTCATCACAACCTGCAACGTCTGCAAATGTCGTTTTAACTTGGTCTTCGCTCATTAAGCGCGCTTTACTCTTACCAAATGACATCGCACCTTTGCCGCCACCGCCTTGCATTTGGCGCATGAAGAAAATCCACACTCCAATTAACAGCAGCATTGGGAACCAAGAAATAAAGACATTTGCTAAGAACGATTGCTCTTCCGGTGCAACGCCTTTCACGTTGACATCATTCTTGAGCAAGTCATTAATTAAGTCTTCGTCATATAATGGCATGATTGTTTGAAAACGTTCACCATTACTTTTAGTCCCTGAAATAGTGCCAGCTGTACGGTCTATATTTGCTTCTCTGATCGCACCACTACGCACTTCTTTTACAAACTGAGTGTAACTAGTTTGACGATCAATTTGCTCGCCATTATTGAAACTCTGAAACACCGTCATAAGCACAACTGCAATGACCAGCCAGAGAATTAAGTTCTTCGCCATATCGCTCAAGGGGTTAACCTCTTGTATCCAATTTATTTAAAATCATCTTTAATGCACCTCAACTGTACTACAGTTTGTATCCTGTCGCCACTATATATACTTCACGAGACCTAGGTCGAGACGCTTTTGGTTTACGGATCTTTACAACTTTAAAAGCATTCCGCACTTCTTGTACAAATTGATCAAACCCTTCACCTTGGAAAACCTTTACTGCAAACGCACCATTTGGCTTAAGTACTTGGTGGCACATATCCAGCGCTAGCTCAACAAGGTACATACTACCAGCTTGATCTATTACATTATTACCGCTCATATTCGGTGCCATGTCCGAAAAAACAACATCGATATTTTTACCACCAATACGATCGAGTAACGCATTTAGTACACTTTCTTCGCGAAAATCACCTTGCAAAAATGCAACACCGGGTAATGAGTCCATTGGAAGAATATCACATGCAATGACTTCCCCTTTATCACCTACTTGTTCAGCTAAGTACTGTGACCAACTTCCCGGGGCCGCACCTAAATCAACTACATGCATACCTGGACGGATCAATTTGTCGCGCTGTTGTATTTCCTCAAGTTTAAACACAGCCCGCGATCTGTAGCCTCGCTTTTGCGCTTCATGTACAAAAGGATCGTCTACATGCTCTTTTAACCAGCGTTTTGAGCTCGCTGAGTGTTTTTTATTTGCCATATTCACTGCAACTCATTAGTAATCTTCTTTAGATGGCGTTAGAATAACGAGAATTCAAGCCTTAATTTAGTAAATTGTACCAATATGACTTTATCAAATAAACAAAAGCAGCACCTAAAAGGGTTAGCTCACGCTCTAAAACCTGTCGTTTTACTCGGTGGAAACGGCCTAACAGAGGGCGTATTGTTAGAAATTGAACAATGTTTAGAAATTCATGAATTGATCAAAGTTAAAGTCCCTACTAATGACCGTGAAACAAAACAGCTAATTTTTGATGCTATCGTCCGTGAAACAGGCGCGCACAAAGTTCAAGCGATCGGTCATATTTTAGTACTTTATCGTCAAAGCGAAGAGAAAAAGATTGTTCTTCCTCGCAACTAAATAGTTTTAATTCGAGCCGCTATTGCGGCTCGTTCTTTCGTGCTACAGCAATCGCATCCCGAATAAAGTTAGTAGTCAATTGGTTAATAACTCCGCTTTCTGCATTTAATAACAGACTAAACCCTATACCTAAATAAGGTAACACAACGACATCCGTTCTATACCCCTGTACCCAGCCACTATGGTAATACACTGTTTCACCAGCAAAATCGTATATTCTCCAGCCAAGTCCATAATGAGCATGGTCAACGTACTTTCGCCACACTCGGCGCTTCAGCTCTCTCTGTGTACGAGTAAATGGTCGAGATTGCATAGTCAAAGCATCCAATGACAAAACATTGGGATATAAACCTAACTGCGCCTTGAGCCAGACTACCATATCTTCAGCACTGGCATTAACTCCTGCCGCAGGTGCTACTTTATAGTAGTGCTTTTTCAATTTTGCGGTATGCCAATACTTTCTTCCTTTGACATGAGGTAATGCATAGTTTTCATCTTGGATCATATGAGCGTAACCGACCCCAGCATCTTTCATTCGCAGTGGCTTAAAGATAAATTCATTGAGCCAAGTCTCATAGCTGAGCCCAGTGGCCTGTTCAATAACATTACCGACTAAGCTAAACATGACGTTTTGATATCCATAGCAAATCCCCGGCCGGCACAGCCTGTCGACTTTTAAAAGACGAGGGTAGATATCTTGATAGGACATTCGCGATTCTATTAAATTATCATAAGCATTTGGCACCAGGCCGCTTGAATGACTTAATAAATGGTATACACGCAGACCTGAATACTGACTATCGAGGAAAATTGGGAGATAGTCAGCCACATACTTATCTAAGTCAACGCGTTTCTCTGCTGCCAATTTTGCCGCCAAAGAGCCCGCAAATGTTTTTGACACAGACGCCAAACGAAATCGAGTTTTGCCATTTACTTTGCGGCCTTTTTTTACCTTGGTCCGTCCATAACCTTTGGCTAGATCTCCAAACTCTATGTGGGTGATACTCAATGCAGCACCGGGAACCGATTTTTCTTTTAGTTTTTGTCGGACTTGCTTAGAATAGTCGTTTACAAAATGCTCCCAAGCTTTGGCTCTGTCTATCTCATTACTTTTTACGGGGTGAGATAAAAGCATCAATATTAAGCATTTTGAAAATATAAATAGTGACTTCATAATGACTCAGTTCATTAACACGCGATGTTATGGTATCACGTAAGTTGCTGACTCACGACATACATTAATTTAAACCGCTAATCTTTTTGTAGAATTAAAGTTACAGTGCATAACTGGTTACAATCTTGAACATTTTTAGACTGTAAGTGACTAATGATTACAAGGTAGAATTTAGCACATTGGTTGTACAAGAAAATGAAGAAAAGTAATTTGAGGTGTTTAGTAATGCGAATAATCATTGGCGGTATTGCATTGACAGGGCTAGCTGGTTGTATGATGACACAGCCACTTGCGCCAAAGCTCAACACGCCTCCCAAACCTCTACTGCAAAAGTCTATATTTCAAATAAGCTACAGCAGCGAGCTCGAATCAGCTCGAATCAAATCTGTACAATTACCTGCGCACACAGTTAAAAAGCTAGATTCTGTATATATAGATGCCAGTAAGGTGTCAATGACCGACGAGCTACATAAAGCTCTGGCACATATCCTCAGTAAAAAAGGCCTAATTGTAGACAATGGCGAAGCGACTGATTATCGCTTGGTAGTGCAGCAAATCGATTTAACCTACGGCAAAGACAAAGTTTATGTGTTAAATAAACCGAGTAGTGATCACCCATACATTGCAAAAATATCTCAAACAATGCCCACCAAGCAATGCAGTAACATTACGGCTTCTTTAAGTATGAGGTTAACTCACAACCAGTCAACAGATGTAGTTTGGTTTGCTAAATCTTCGGTAGACAGTGCGGGTTTTCAAGGTATCCCTATGCAATATACCTTTACCGAAACACAAAACATTACCAATGAGAAGGATGTAAGTAGTTTCATAGAACAACAAAATACTGACGAAGCAAGGCGTGCTCGCTATCAAGCACCTGTTAATATACCAAAATATATTGTAGAGCCAGTCCAAACCCCACTGGTAAAAGTCGCTGGCGCCTGCGAGCAAGATGAAGTCAATGCACTAACACCTAAAATGTTACTGAAATTAACTCAGGGCCTTGTTGATAAACTCAATGTTCAATAATCAACAAACTCATACACTTCATTACATTTTTTAGTGAAACAGATATTATAATTGGCGCGTTTAAAATAAAAAGTTAGTATGGTTTTAATACCAAATAAGTGTCATCTTTAGCAATGATACCTATTCGATTTAAAGGAGCTTGTTCATGGAGCAATACGGGACTATTTTACTAGTCGAAGATGACGAATCACTCGCACAGTGGGTTGCTGACTACCTTAATAATCAAGGCTATAACACGCATTGTTGCCATCGTGGCGATGAAGTAGTGTCAATGGTAAAGCAAATTAACCCAGACTTAGTATTGCTAGATATTATGTTGCCTGGTCAGGACGGCATTAGTGTCTGTAGAGAGCTGCGCCAGTTTTATAACAAGCCCATCATAATGCTAACAGCAAAAGATGAAGAGATGGACGAGGTAATTGGTCTTGAAGTCGGCGCCAGTGATTATGTTATCAAACCTGTCAGACCAAGAGCCTTACTTGCGAGGATTAAGGCTAATGCGCGCGCTGCACAAGACTCTTCAAGTAACGAGCAAACCAACAGCGCCATTTTGACTGTAGGTAATCTTAAAATAGATACGCAGTCTCGAAAAGTATTGGTTTCTGAAAAAGAAATCGTTATTTCTAGTGCCGAATACTTACTTTTACACTTCTTGGCTACCAATGCAGGTGAAGTTGTATCTAGAGACGCGGTGTTTAAAGCCACTAAGGGCCGTGAATATGACGGCCTTGATAGAAGTGTCGATGTGCTGATCTCAGCGCTGCGTAAAAAGTTTGATGATGACCCTCAAAACCCTGAAAAGATCAAAACCATTTGGGGGAAAGGCTATTTGCTCGTGCCATCGGCTTGGTAGTATCGTATGTAGCTGAGGGCAATTGCCAAAGCTACAGCGTGTTTTTAAGTATTACAATCCTATTTTTCGGAGCTCTGGCCACTCTCATTGGAGCTAATTAATGAGAAAACTCTATTTATCCTTACTGACCGGTGTGATCATCTCGATTATCTTATTGGGCTGGCTCATTGATACCTTTAGTGAGCAAACTGCACCAGATGAGGATAATTTTTTTTGGCAAGCAAAACTACTAGTGGGCATAGCCAACCAGGCTGGCAATAACCCAATAAATGACAGAGCAAGCTTTATCGAGCAAGCAGGCAGAGACTTCGACCTAAAAATAGCTTACCATTCAGGCGCATCGCTTGCTCTACCAACAGAACTCACCGAACAGATGCATCGCCCACAAGGGCTGCTTATTGACTCTGATGAGGGCTATTTTTATCTACTAAAATCAACACCTGCCATAAAGCCAGACTATATAGAGCTGCAATTGGAAAAGCCCCCTGAACGAAATAGCTATGACGTCATACTCACCATTGCTTTTTATTCCGGCGTCTGTGCGTTTATGTGGTTTGTCTTAGCGCCGCTTGCAAAAAGATTGTCAGTGCTCACTCACGCAGCAAAGCAGTTCGCAGGCGGTAACTTAGATACAAGAATAGAGGTTAATCATTTCACTTACATCAAAGATGTTGAGCTCACATTTAATCGGATGGCAAACCAAATTGAAAAATTGTTAGCCGAAAATAAATTAATGGCATCAAGCTTATCTCACGATATAAGAACGCCTGTTGCGTGTTTGAGGTTTGGATTTGACGCTGCACTTGAAGAAACTGATATTGAAGAAGTACACCATTTACTTGAGCGAATGGAGAAAGATCTCGACCAAATGGAAGATATGTTATCGAGCTACCTGTCCTTTGCAACCTTAGAGCAAAAATCGCACTTGCTTAAGTTCGAACCCATTAGACTTCAAGGCTATATATCCGACATTGTCGACCAGATGCATCCAAAAATGTCTAAAAATGGGTTAACCGCTAACCTGTCCATTAAAGCAGAACTTGTAATGGAAGCAGACCTGCACTGGCTTGCACGCGCCATATCTAACTTGCTCAGCAATGCGTGTGATTTTGCCCAAATGCAGCTATTTATCAGCGCCAAATTACATGACCATGAAATCGAAATCACCGTCGAAGACGATGGTCCTGGTATCGAACCAGAAAACTGGAATAAAGTTTTCAACCCATTTTTCCAAGAGCAAGGCCACCGAAACAGGGCCGGGAAGAGCTATGGATTGGGCCTAGCTATCGTCTCAAAAGTTGTTGATTGGCACCACGGTAAGGCGTCGGTAAGTCGTTCTGAGTTACTGGGGGGGGCCAAATTTACGTTAATTCTGCCCTGTAAAGCAGTATCTCAAGCTGTACAGAGTGACTGACAGTCATTGTAGCCAAACACAAAATAGTAGATGAAAAACAAACACTTAAACTAAAAATTAATGAAAAATTATGGATACTCCAGTCTACGGTGTTTTTTCCATCAAAAACTTGTGCTGGATCAGTGCAGATAAACCTTTTTATTTCGCGCCAATTACAGTAGATTGTTGCGGCCGTCTTTAAAAAAAGAGAAGTATAAAAACATGAGCAGTATTCGAGGAGAGTTTAGTTCTCGGTTTGGATTTATTATGGCCGCTGCTGGCTCCGCGGTGGGTCTAGGCAATATTTGGGGATTCCCGACACAAACGGCGAGCAATGGTGGCGCGGCGTTTGTATTAGTTTATTTGGTGCTCGCATTTTGCCTTGCCTATCCAGCGTTAATGGCTGAGTTAGTCATTGGTCGTCATGGCCAAGCTAATGCGGTTGCCTCGTTGCAAAAACTGGCAAACAACAATGCGCAAAAACGTTTTGCATTTATCGTCGGATTCGGCGGTATTATTTGTTCAGGCTTAATATTAAGCTTCTACGCAATTGTTGCAGGTTGGATGTTCAGCGCAACATTAGAACCGATCGCCGTACTTAGTGGTAATGAAACCGCAACCTCTTGGCTTAGCGAGCGCTCACTATCTAGAGACTTATTATTCACCGCTGCATTTATATTGCTGACTGTTGCCATCATCAGCAAGGGGGTTGAGAACGGTATTGAAAAGTGGTCGAAGCGCCTCATGCCTGCACTGCTGTTCATTTTATTTGCCCTCATCGGATATGTGCTAACACAAGAAGGTGCAATGACGGGCTTGAAGGCTTATTTAGTACCAGATTTTAGCTCTATATTAGACCCGAATTTACTCGTCAGCGCGCTCGGGCAAGCATTCTTTTCCCTCTCTTTAGGTACCAGTGTCATGATCATATATGGCTCCTACATTAGCAAAAGAGAGAACCTCGTTTCTTTAGGTGCCTACGTTACTCTTATCGATGTTTTCATCGCCTTTGTCGCGGGTATGTTGATCATTCCAGCGATGTACGTTGCTCAGGCACAAGGGGTTGAAATTTTCTCACAAACTGGCGAATTACTGTCTGAAGACACATTGGTATTTCAAGTTTTACCCGCCTTGTTTGAAAGCATGGGCAGCATTGGTATTTTCATTGGTTTTGCCTTCTTCGCTTTAATGAGTATCGCAGCCTTAACCAGTTCTATTTCAATGCTGGAGGCGCCAGTTTCCTATGTTGTAGAGAAATTTGCGCTCGCACGTCTACAAGCGACCAGATTAATCGGCATCATCGTCAGTGTGGTAAGTGTTACGATTATTCTTAACTTCAACAGTCTATTCGGTTTAGTTGTGCAGCTAACGACACAGTTTGCACAGCCATTGATTGGTATGTTGTGCTGTGTATTTGCCGGTTGGATTTGGCATAGAGGTAAACTATTGTCAGCGATTAAAGAAGGCAATGAAGCAGTTGAACACTCTTTCTTTTGGAAGATTTGGCCTTGGTATATTAAATTTGTATGCCCAGTTGCAATCGCATTGGTGTTCATTAATTCACTATAAAAAAGGCGCTGTTAGCGCCTTTTTACTTTTTAATGATAATTTAGCTCTATGAAATAAGGGCTCAAGGCTTCAACAGCATATCAATGTGTTCAATACCATCTTCTAAATAAGCTTCACTCACAACCTCAAAGCCTAGCTTTTGATAAAATGGCTGCAAATATGTTTGTGCCGATATTTCGATTGGCCTGTTTGGGAAATGCGCAATACAGCACGCCAGTGCACTTTCCATCAGTTTATAGGCAATGCCAGAGCCACGCTGCTCTGTAGAAATCAAAACACGCCCAATTGCCGCTGCACCATTTTCTTTTGAGTAACAGCGTGCATATGCTTGTAAGTGGTCACTCTCGCTAAACAAAATATGTCGAGTACTTGGCACTCGGTCGACCTCATCTATTTCATGATAAGGGCAGTTTTGCTCAACCACAAACACATCTACACGCAATTTAAACACGTTAAAGAGCTCATCATGACTGAGCTCATAAAATGACTTGTCTTTAAAATCCGTCATTGATTCAAACTGCCTTCTTTATATAGTTAGGCAAATAAGCGTTCGAGTTGATCACATATACGTGACAAGTTCACTTGATCATGTTCAATCGTTAAATCAACATAACCGTCATTGCGAAAAGCGCGATCCAATTCAATTAATACATGGGTTTTATGCGCTTCAGGTACGAACGAAAGCTCAACCTCTTGTAAACCAAACATAGAGCGACTGCTCGGTCGGTACTCTATCTCTTGGTAACACCCTGAAATAGACTGGAAGCTTGAGGCACGTAAATAACCTTTTTCAACATCTGCTTTAACCAGTTGGAAGCCCAATTTATCCATTGCACTAAGCACAGCTTTTACGGCTTCGTTCGGATAGATATGCAGCGCGTCTTTGTCTGATGGGTCTAGCGCTAGATCAATATCCAACCCCGTTTCCAGCCACACATGGCAATGGTTATAAGGCGCGTTAATCTGCGTTATCGGTGTTTCTGAATGGAGTCGAGCTTCAAATGGGATCACTTTTTGCTCGCCTGGAGAAATTGTAAACTCTTCTGGGATTCGCCACTTTTCTATGACGTGATTAGTGAAGTATTCACCATCATCATTTTCGACTTTGACCTTGGTCATCAGCGCCAATTCAAGTCCAGAAATTTCTTGTTCTACATCGCCGCCCATCACAATAATTTGAGCTTGAAATTTTTGACCCGGGTGTAAATGTTCCGTTTCTAATACTGTATCTACTTTTGCTGCACCTACTCCGACAGATGCTAAGAGTTTTTTAAACATCATTACTCCTCTCGAGGATGTTCCGTTAAGGCATCTTAAACACATTTATTCGAGCTTGTCAGTGAAAATCTACCTATTTTTGATAAATATAGATTTGTTTGCATATTACTAATGCATAGTGCCATATACTTTTGTCCAGAATTGATTTATAAACCAACGCGATTTGGTAGAATCAGGTTACCAATCACAACCAGCGTAACTTATGGAACTACTTTACTTTGCAATTGCTTTCGCGTGTGGTTTTTCAATTTATCAATTAAAGCTACCACCTCTGATAGGATTCTTGATGGCCGGGTTTATTCTCAACCTCATGGGTCAACAAACAACTCCATTACTCTCTCAACTTGCCGACTTGGGCGTCACTATCCTACTTTTTAGTATTGGCCTAAAGCTTAGAGTAAAAAACCTTGTAAAGCCTCAGGTATGGGCGCCAGCAACTTTGCATATTGTTTTAAGTAGTGCCTTTTTCGCTTCTCTCCTACTGCTATTGTGTGTATTCAACTTACCTCTATTCAATCAACTGGACCTGCAAAGTGCTTTATTGGTGGGCTTTGCGTTTAGTTTTTCAAGCACAGTATTTGCAGTAAAAGTACTGGAAGAACGAGGGGAAATGGCGAGCCTGCATGGCAAAATTGCCATTGGTATTTTGGTCATGCAAGATATCTTTGCCGTTGTCTTTTTGGCAATCAGTACGGGTAAAATACCTAATATTTGGGCGCTAGCGCTTGTTGCTGGTCTATTCATCTTTAGAAAAGTGATGTTTTGGGTGCTCAGTCGCTCCAAACATGGTGAGTTGCTGCCCTTGTTCGGGTTCTTTTTCGCCTTAGTCGTTGGCTACCATGCGTTTGAGTTTGCAGGGTTAAAAGGCGACTTGGGTGCGTTGATTATCGGGATGATATTTGCCCCGCATAAAAAGGCAAGTGAGCTTTCTAAATCATTATTAAATTTAAAAAATATTCTGCTGGTCGGCTTTTTCTTAAACATCGGTTTAAATGCCAGTATATCGGTCAATGCTTTTATGATCGGCTTACTGCTGGTGCTGGTCTTACCGATTAAGGTGTTCTTATATTACGTGCTCACAAATATGTTTAGATTGCGTGCTCGTACGTCGCTGCTAAGCGCCTTCACGCTGTCAAATTATAGTGAGTTTGGTCTCATTGTATGTGCCGTTGCAGCAAGCTCTGGAATGATTGCGCCAGACTGGTTAGCCGTCGTTGCAATTGCCGTCTCAATCACTTTTATTCTCGCGTCACCGCTAAACAAACGTGCCAATGAGATTTATGTCAAATTAGAACATGTATTACAAAAATTTGAGAGCCCAAAGCGCCTAGAGGAAGAACTTCCAGTGAACCTCACAGACACCCGGATCGTCATATTCGGCATGGGCAGGATAGGTACTGGTGCATATGAAACAATTCACTGCTCACACCCCAATTCTGTGGCTGGAATAGACATAAAACCAGAAGTCGTCGACAAACACGTTAAGCGCGGCAGGCGTGTGCTTCTTGCTGATGCTACAGACCCAGATTTTTGGCAAAGAGTTAACCACTCAAATGTAGAAATGGTCATGCTTGCTATGCCCAAACATATGCAGAACATCTATGCGCTGGAGCAGCTACAAGCGTCTGGTTATACAGGTCAAGTAACTGCCATCGCCAATTACCCAGATCAGCAAAAAGAGCTTGAAGATATGGGCGTCCACTCTACCTATAACTTCTATTTAGAAGCGGGAAGTGGTTTTGCTGAACATGTAAAAGAAAAATTATTTTAAATTATTCATTTCAGTTCTCAGACCCTTTAAAGGGTACTGAGAACTATTTTTATTTTCCTGTCATATAGTTACATCTAGACGTCTAAAATCCCACCCACTTTTTCGTACTTTTTTGTATTAGTGCGATTTACAAAACTTTACATCGAAGTTAGTAATTCGACATAGAAACAGAGTACACTGGCTGTGTCAGTTAAAGACTGGTTCAATAATTTTTTGTACTTAAATCTTATACTTAGTATCCTTTTTGGGGAACACCCACGGATCCTAACGAGATATTTTATGAGGGTTTGCATGAGCAAGAATAAGTTAAATTCGTACTTTCCAGCAGCGGTTGACGATGTGAATGCGGGCCCATTCGCCGACATACAAGAACGCTTAGATAGCATTCAGGACTCGGGGATGACAGCGCTAGCAATTCGTAATATTTTATTTCAAAAAATGTTGGATTTACATGCTGTACCCGACGATCACTACTTGCGTACTGAGTCGACACCAGAGCGTTTAGACGACCCTAGCCTTATTGATAAACTAAATGAATTAGGCTTCTACCGTTCATCATCTCGTGTAATGCACTAAACAATCGATTTTTTGAGGGCCTACTCCCTCTACAATAGGCTGGCCATGCCCGTCGCCAGCCTACCTTCTCTTCTTTTTACTAATTATCTTCTTTCTTGTTCATCAATGCAGTCGGATACAGCGCTTTAAACGCAGCAACTACAGGTTTGTAGTAAATCGCCCATAGGCTATCATGGCCAGCATCGTACTTGCCTACCCCAATTGAAATGCCCTTGGCTTGCGATGCACGAATTAAACTGCCAGCTATGCGATCCCATATTGCCAATGCCGAACCAATGTTTGTATCAAAATGCTTTGGGTTATCACTATGATGAATTTGATGTTGTGCAGGACTGATAAACCACCCTTCTAATTTATCTCCCCAGCTAAACCAGACATGAGAATGGCGTAAATTAGACCCACATATGTTGAATACAAAAACGAATAGATTAGCCCCTAAAATATCAAACATACTCAGTGCAGACCCAAAAAAGAAGTAGCCGAGACCAACAACTATTCCCTGTGTTAAAGCCATGCGACATGCATAAAAATAGCTTTCTATTGGGTGTGAGCGATAAATTGTAAATGGCGTAAGTACTTTGGCAGAGTGATGAACCTTGTGAATTTCCCACAAACACGGGATCTTATGTAACGCAAGATGAAGTAGATATCGCGTCAAATCATCGACAATAAATAACATCAGTGTAAACAGACCAATTATTACCGGTTGAGGCCACTGCAAATGTAAAGACGGGCCAAATAAAGCTTCAAGCCCATCAGATAAGCCAATTGCAACTGGCACCATAGTTAATACAATTGGCGCAAAAGTGAGGGCTTTAATAATGCGATTAATAATAAACAGTCCGTAATCCTGTTTGGCACTTTCATGCAACCATACTGAGCGCGGAAACAAAAAATGCCAAAAGCCTTTTAAGCTGCGAGTTGTATTGGTCGTGAAATATACAAAAAAAGCCATTACCACAGCCGATGCCAAATACAGCCAGAAAATGCGTTTATTTGCATCGACCAAATAGCCTGGCAATGTAGAAATACTTTGCCATATAGTCTCAAACATTAAGCCTATCCACTCCCATTTATTGTTAAAAAAGGCCGCATGATGCGGCCTTACTTTTATACGTGGCGTTAAACATCACGGATGTCTAAAATTGGTATTTGTATCCAACAGTAACCTGTCTTGGTTTTCCTGGACGCGCGCCATAAGGTCTACGACTTACAATTTTATCTTCATCAAGTAAGTTGTCTACCTTTAGGTATACCTGACCGTATTCATCAAAGTCGTAGCTTGCTGACAAGTCGACCGTTGTTGATGAAGGAACTTCCTGACCTTCTAAATATAAAGTAAATTCTTGAGTACCCTCTTGCCAGCTTCGACCTGCAGCTTCGGGCATAGAACCAATATATTTAACAGCTAATGACGTACGCCATTTATCTGCACTTAGACCAACATTGAAGCTAACTTGATGCTCTGGCAAATACGGCAGCGGATCGCCACTTTTCACTTCGCCCCATTGAGCAAATGTGGTTCGGCGATCATTTTTAAACTCACCTTTTGTATAGGTATAAACAAGGCTGTACGGAATATCTAACTGCAAGTTAAGTGGATAGCGCTGCGAGAATTGCGCCTCAAGGCCATAAACATGGGCAGCACCGCCATTAAACTCGGCATCTTGTTGTAGGCTATCACCACAGTTAGACTGGCCACAGCTCTCCTTTAAGTTGCTATAGTCATTGAAAAAGCTCACAACTTCAAACTCAGTTACGCCATCATTATAACGTCCACCAAATTCATAGTTGGTACTCTTCTCTATCTCAATTTCTGACGATTGCGCCGGGGAAGCTGGAGAAAAACCACGGTGGATGCCAAACAATACGCCCGAGTCTTCACTTAATTGGTAGAAACCACTGACGCCAGGCAACCAAATACGGGTAGTTTTATCAAGCCAATCATTTGGGTTACTGTTGTTTTGGTAATGCATGTCCATCAGCTCACCACGCACACCAACACCCAGAGTTAACGCATCCAGCTTGATTTTGTCTTCAACATACACTGACCACGCTTCGGTATGCTCTGTATTCAATGTTGTGAAGCGTTTGCTGTTTTCAACCAGTGAAGACACCCCAGACGTCATTTTATAGCTTTCTTCAAAGTGCTTACGTTCGATTTCATCCTCATGGAACCTCACACCAAATGATAAGTCATGGTTTAAGTCGAACAAATTAAACGCAAAATCACCATCGATTTGTAAACCTTGCGAATAGTATTCTCTGTCGTTCGTGCCCATTGTCAAAAAGTTCGCCGCACCTGGGACCACTGAATCTTGCTCGCCTTTCAAGATTTCATATAAACGCTGATTATCTTCCGCTTCAGGGTTTAATAAAATTTCCTGAGGTGACTTACCTTCAACACTATTTAGCTTCAACCAAGCACGCTCATAATCATTGCGATACAAACGCGTTGTTAAGCTCAAATTATCCGTGCTCATACTGTGGGTGAACATCACTTGTTGATGTTCAGTATCCATTTTTGCAGGCGCTGTTGCTGCGTATCGACGATATGGGTTTTCTGCAAAATCTGCTTCGGTTAAGCCAAGATATGTCTCATCTGATATCTCATCAGCATAACTGAGTTTTAAGCCGAAATTGTGCTCAATATCACCTTGCTGTAAACGGTAATTAAATTTGGCTAAGAAATCATTCTTATCAAATCCTGTATCACCACCACCATCAAGCTCTTTAAAGCCATCCGCTTGGACGTTAACCGCTTCTACTAAAAAGCCAATGTTGTTGACCACGGAGCCAAAATAACCGTGCGCTTTGGTATAACCATCACCACCCGCTGCAATGTCTATTGCCCCTTCGGTAAATTCAGGGACTGAGCGCGTCACTAGATTCAACGCACCAGCAATGGTCTGTGGACCATGTTTAATCGCTGCAGGCCCCTTAAATACTTCAACAGCTGTCATACGCGTTGTTTGTGGGAAGTAATAAGCAGCAGGCGCTGAATATGGCGCAGGACCAATTAGGACACCATCTTCCATAATGGTAATTTTTTTACTTCGTTCTGGGGTCACACCACGAAAGCCGATGTTTGGACGCAAGCCATAACCATCTTCCTCACGAATATTCACACCAGGTACTGAAGAAAGTACACGGTGAATATCATCATATTCATACTCACCTAATTGCTCTTCTGTAAGCAAAGTCGCGGAACCTGCCTCAGTTCTTAACTTGTCATAGTGACTGATTATTTGAATATGTTCGATGTCATCTTTCGCTGTTTCATCTGCGTAAGCATTTGGTAGTGCAACAGCAACGGCCATTGCTAGTAACGATTTATTCATACGAGTGTACTTAGTCATTGTCACCTGCCGATGTTTGAGGAAGTTCTAAAGCTAACTTATTGATAAAATCATTTTTAAGCTCATCAGTCACATTTTTAACTTTTGCGTGTACTTCAGTGACTTTTGCAGTGTCATTATCAATTGCTTGCTTTAACGAACCATCAATCGCCAGTAATGCCGCTTCCGCTTCTGCTAGGCCTTGTAGCATACGCTGTTTTATGTCTGAGCCTTGCTCTGCATCGAGAAAATCATCAAAACCCAGTGTGTTGTCTGCATTGCTGCCCTCACCGGTGAAAATTTGTTTAAACGCTCGAATATTTGCCAATAAATTTTCTTTTGAATGTTCCGATATATCAGATTCTACATCCTGACCACACGCTACAAATCCACAGCTATTAGTAAATAGCCCAAGTGGTGTACCAAGCTTTTCATCCTTTAGCTCTTTAGTCATATAAAAGAGGGCTTTTGATATTTCGTTTAATGCTATGTGAGGCGTGTCAAACTGCGAACCGGGGTTACCTGCATTAATTAGTTGATTCGCAAAGCCGTTGTCGCCTTGCCAACTCGCTAAAATAGCAGTGCTATTATCGACAATATCGCCCGCCACGGTGTGGGCAAATTCACAGCGCGCTGCCTTTCGTTCAGTTATTGTGCGGCTATTCCAAGGTGCCAACGATGCATTTTCAGAAGCACAGCTATGGTTGTAATTGGTATTGAATAAAGCATGTTCAATGGCAATTAAACCTTTGCGGTCGGAAGTGCGCATTTTTATATCATATGGCCTATTTGTGTCTCCATTGATGAAACCGTCTTCATGATACACAATGTCCAAGTCCAAACTACACAGTGCACCACCTGCAGGCCAAGAATATATATTGCCCTTAAGCTCTTTACCGTTACTTAAAAGAGGACCCACTTGCATTAACTCGACATATTGCCAGCTACTCATGGCCGCACGCCAGCTGTCTTTTGCTTTTTCATGCAAGTCTGCAGCATTGGCGCTTTGCGCTTTTTCAGCCACACAATATTCACCTATTTGGCTCTGCTGTGCTTTAGCAAATGTATCAAACTGGGTAAGCGCGGGCGTCAAAACATTATTTACCAAATTTGCAACCAACTTTGATTCATCAAATGTCCCCGGTGTAGTCGGATCAGTTGGCGTAGATGGATCGGTTGGCGGTGTCGTTGGTGTCGAAGGATCTGTTGGCGTTGTTGGGGTCGTCGGCGTTGTTGGCGTCGTCGGTGTTGTTGGCGTCGTAGGAGGAGTTGAACCATTACCTCCAGCAAACTCAGAACCAGCCGAGCTGGAACTACTCTCTCCACAGCCGCTTAAAAGCAATGTGACTGCTACAGCAACTGCACTTAACGGTGTTAACACTCTCATTGTGTCTCTCTTTTTGATACCTATAAATACAACAAAAGGTTAGCTGCATACGCAACTAACCTTTAAGCTACTTGTTAATTAAGTGGTTACCACTTTTCAACATTTTCTGCATCAAAGCCATATACCTCAGCAATAATGTCACGTGCTTTTTCTAGGTCTTTGATATAGTTGTCTACGTCATCTGCATTTAGCTTAGGTGCATTACCCATAAGCGTATGCATCTCTGCAAACTTTTCTGCTGTAAATGGTGAATGTGGGTTGAACTGGAAGTTCAGTGCGAAACCTTTCATCTCACCCCAGTATTTAGCCAGCTTTTCAAAGTTACCAGCATCAAATTCACCTGACTTGATCATCGTCAAGTTGCCGTCATCTTTTGCAATGGTGTAGTTGATGTAGTGAATAACAGTTGCTGCAATTGATTTTTCCCAGTTTAATAGCGCCTGGTCACGGTACATTTCAATTGCTTTTTGCTCATCTTCAGTCCACTCAGATACGTTCATACCAACTTTGTCGTTGATAAGCTTACGACCTTTAATGAAAGCGATTTGCGCTGCACCTGAAAAATCAGTTGGGTATGTATTGCCCGCAGTGCCTTTATCGCGCTTAGATGCATTTGTAGAGTTACCGAAGTTGTACTCAGTTAATAAATCAAATACACCGTTACCATCAGAGTCTTGAGCCGCAGAGCTTGAGATTTGCTCATCGCTGAACTCTAAGTAGTGTGTTGCAGCACCAAAGTAGCCGTAACCTTCGTCAAATTTGTGCTCAAGTTCTGTGTACGACTTACCTTCAGCTAGCGCTTTGTTGTCAGCAGACTTTTCGCCAATTAATAGCTCATCTAAATAATCATCAGCACCTTGAGAAAGTGCAACGGCACCATTTAAATGCTTTTGAAGTAGCTGAACGATATCAAGACCTTCTGGTGTGATATACAGGCTGTTTAGATTAACAGTTGTACCATTATGCGTTGCTGACAGCTGTTCACCGTTTTCAAATTGTGTGATTTGTGCGTCAATAAGATCTAGGTAGTATAATACTAAACCTTCAGGTGTAGATGGGTTTCCACCAAACTCAGACCAACCAACTAGCGAGCCTTCAGCCTGCCAGTCTTTATTCATATAAGTTGCATCGCGACCAGCGATTTTACCGCCTTCACCAGCAACTTTTTTCAGGCTAGAGATTTGGCCCAAAGTAGCTTGTTTTGTATTTTTGCCGCTAAGGAAAGTCAGTGTTGTCTCTTGACGAGAATCGTCAACAGGGAATAAAAAGCCACGTACGTTTGCAACGATTGTTTTTAGCTCTTCAACATCATTGATGCCATCAGTGCCAGTTTTTAGTGTTCCTAAAAGCTTTTTAGCTTCAGAGATTGCAGCTTGACGTGATACCTGACCAGAATAAGCTACTGATGACTCGCCTGAACCATTTTTGAACTCATAAACGTTAACACCAGCTTCAGCAGCGATGTCTTCAATTGATACTTCAACAGCTTGCTCAACTTTTTCACCTGCCGAGTCTGTTGCTGTAACCGTAACAGTTACCTTTTGTTCAGCTTCTTGTTCATAGTTTAACGTATTAGCATCTTTAAGCTTAAGCTTACCTTCAACCACTTCAAAGCGCCCATCACTAACAGCAAATGTCAGTGCAGCTGCGTCATCACTGTCATCAGCGAACACCACACCGGTTACTTCAGCGCCTAGTGTATCCTCTTTTACTGTTGCGTTTTCAGCAGTAATTGTTGGCGCTTTATTTGCTGGAGGTGTTGGTGTATCAGGAGTCGTTACCGTGTTGTTATCGCTACTAGAGCCACCACAACCTGTTAAACCAACTGTTGCTGCTAAAATTGCAGTTGCAAGCAGAGACTTTCTTAATGCCATTAGACGTCTTCCTATGAAAATTATTTGTATTTGCATTCAATTAACACGGCCAGTATACACTGCCCTAAATAGCAATCAATATTATTTGCGTTGTTAAAAGTATACAAATTGACAGGTAGAGTTAAGACTAAATATAGAAGAGAAAATGAGAGTCAATAAGATTTGTAACAAAATAATTTATAACTCAATGTTTTTAAATGAATTTGGACTTTCGTATACAAAATATAGATTATTTAGTTATAAATTTTTCACAGTCTTTGATTGATTTATAGTTCGAAAAATTCGAACTATAAATTCTTACCAAGCTTCTTTTACAAAGAGATATCCTTGTCGCCACACGGTTTTTATCTTTTGTGGGCTCGATGCATTATCACCTAGCTTTTTTCTTAAACAAGAAACACGTACATCAACGGTACGGCTACTGATTTGATAATCTTGACCAATAATTGTTTGGTAAATTTCTTCACGACTCACGACTTTTGGTGCTGAAGATGCCAATAACCAAATTAGATCAAATTCATGGGTTGTCAAACTTACGCGCTTGTTGTCAATCAATACAGTGCGTTCATCTCCTTTAATTGTCAAAGCACCATATGACAGAGTTGTCTCTTTGCCAGCTTCTTTAATTGACGTAACGATCTGCTTTTTGCGTAATATTGCCTCTAATCGTGCCCGCCATAACCTTGGCTTGGCATTTGTCGCAATCACATCATCCGCTCCCAACTCTAATAACAGGCTTTGCATATCGTCATTGTTGTCATCAACAGAGACCAGTACGGGCGCTTGATAATACGTTCTCAATGTATTGATGGTATCGAATTTTGCACTGGTTGCAATTGCTTGATCTATCACAATGCTACTGACTTGTCCTTGATTATTCTTATGGTTAATGTGGTCCAAGCTTTCTAGCACCATCTTTTGTACGTCAAACCCCTGACCTTGAAGCGCGGCTTGTGGCATGGCTAAACTATTACTTTTACTCTCAGCGATCAGTACGGTATGCACTACCTACCCCTGTTCATACACCTAATTTTTTGCGAGTCTACTCCTTTTAACTGAACATCAGCTTTACGAATTAAATATTCCACAAGAGACTGAAAACAATTTATTAATTACCGGATCTTGTAGCCGTTTTTTCTTTGTAACCAAGCCGATATCAATCTCTTCGGATTGTAAGTTTAGCTGTTGAACTTGGTTTTTAAATGGGCTTTGTGAAAGTACAATTTCGGGAATGTATGCAACGCCAAACCCTAAACTTGCCAGGGCGACCATCGCTTCATGGCCAGAGACATGTGCATACACTTGCGGTTGAATGCCTTTGCGTTTAAAAAAGTGGTCAATTCTCTCTTTTAACACGCCTTGCTCTGGCACGATATAAGGCAGCGCCCCCCATGGCATATCGCCCGCACTATGATTGTCAATTAAATCAGTTAACGGGCACGTCATGGTTGGTGCTATAAATACCAGTCGCGATCGGCCAATCGATTGATATTCAAGCCCTTGTGGCAATGATGCGGGTTTTACAGCAACAGCAACATCAGCCAAATCCCCTTGAACTTGAGAAATTGAAAACGCAGGATCCCCGGTCATCAAGTTTAGCTCAACCTGAGGATACTCCTTACGGTATCGAGCAAACAAATCATAGATAAAACTGTACGATGCGGTAACCGAGCAATATAAACTTAGTTCGCCTGTCAGCGGTTTGGACTCGTCCTGACATTCACTTTTAAACTGTCGCCAGCTGGCTAAAGTTGCCTGAGCATAGTGGACAAAAGCCTTACCTTGAGGTGTCAAGGACACGCTGCGATTGTCTCTAATAAACAGCGGTGCGCCCACTTCACTCTCTAGCTGTTTTATTTGTCGACTCAAGGTCGGTGGACTGATATAGCATCGTTCACTTGCGCGTGAAAAGTGCAATGTATCTGCTAACGCTAAAAAGTAATTAAGTTGTTTGTGGTCCATCTGCACGCCCCTACGTTTCATTATATGAAATACAATAATTTAAATATATCATTTTACGCAAGTACATTATCTCACTATCGTAGAGTCAACACATATACAGTTATTTTAAGACGATAAAGCAGGATCTGACATGGCGAATTATTTCAACTCTTTACCTCTACGTGAGCAACTAGCTCAACTAGCTCAATGTAATTTTATGGACCCATCGGAATTTAGTGATGGCGTAGATGTATTGAAGGGCAAAAAGTTGGTGATTGTTGGTTGTGGCGCACAGGGGTTAAACCAAGGCCTAAACCTAAGAGACTCAGGTTTGGACGTTACTTACGCACTGAGGCAATCTGCGATTGATGAAAAAAGACAATCGTTTCTTAATGCGAGCGACAACGGGTTTGTTGTTGGCACTTATGAAGAGCTAATTCCAACCGCGGATCTGGTACTCAACTTGACCCCAGACAAACAACACTCAGCAGTTGTTAATGCCGTCATGCCACTAATGAAGCAAGGCGCAACTCTTGCCTACTCTCATGGCTTTAATATTGTCGAAGAAGGCATGCAAGTGCGTGAAGACATCACGGTTATTATGGTCGCGCCAAAATGCCCTGGTACTGAGGTACGAGAAGAATACAAACGCGGTTTTGGCGTGCCAACACTCATTGCAGTGCACCCTGAGAACGACCCTCAAGGTAAAGGTTTAGCGCAAGCCAAGGCTTATGCAGCAGGCACAGGAGGAGACCGTGCTGGTGTACTCAACTCTTCATTTATCGCTGAGGTAAAGTCTGATTTAATGGGTGAACAGACCATTTTATGTGGCATGTTACAAACAGGCTCTTTACTGTGTTTCGATAAGATGGTTGAACAAGGCATCGCGCCAGACTACGCGTCAAAATTGATTCAGTATGGCTGGGAAGTCATCACAGAAGCATTAAAACATGGTGGTATTACCAACATGATGGACAGGCTGTCAAACCCTGCGAAAATTAAAGCGCATGATCTAAGTGAAGAGCTTAAGACCATTATGACACCGCTTTACAACAAGCACATGGACGACATCATCAGTGGTGAATTTTCAACTGGCATGATGGCAGACTGGGCTGAGGGTGATGCAAAGTTACTCGCTTGGCGTGAAGAAACTGCGCAATCCGCTTTTGAAAAGCAGGCCAATACTGAGCAACATATCTCTGAGCAGACCTTTTTTGATAAAGGCATTCTAATGGTTGCGATGGTGAAAGCGGGTGTAGAGCTTGCGTTTGAAACAATGACAGCCGCAGGGATCATCGCCGAATCGGCCTATTACGAGTCTTTGCACGAAACACCACTTATTGCTAACACAATTGCACGCAAAAAACTCTTTGAAATGAATAGAACCATCTCTGATACAGCTGAATATGGATGCTATCTATACAACCATGCTTGCATACCTCTGCTTCTGCCATTTATGCAGAAAATCAATACAGATGTGATCGGTGCAGGTTTGGACACTCAAAACAACCATGTGGATAATCAAAAACTTATAGCCGTTAACAGTGCGATAAGAAACCACCCGGTTGAAGTTGTAGGTACAGAATTGCGAGGTTATATGTCCGCAATGAAACGTATCGTATAAATCAGTTCGCTTGTTAGAACCAAGGCCCATTAGTGAAAACTTTGGGCTTTTTTTCATACATTTACATGATAAAATCCATCAACAGCTAATAAATCTATACGACATAATTAATAAATCTATATGTGTTAATTATTGACCATGCTAGAATTATCGCCATGCGGTTATCAATTTTAGAAGGCTAAATGAGTAACACAAGCTTTACAATCACTCAAAAAATCACCATTCTCGGCAGCGCTACTGCAATCGTAGTCGCCTGTTTAATAGGGTTTATTTCGATTTTTCAATCTAAATCCATGGTAGAGTCGAGAATGCTCGGTTCCGAATTGCCCAGCAAAGTTGAAAGTATCACCAAGTCTATTGAACAAGAAATTGTGGTACTAAAAAATGCTGCTGAGCAGCTTTCCAGTAACAAGTTTATCGTTGATTCAGCAAAAAATGGTCAGTTAAATGAACCTTTGTTACTCGAAGAGTTAAATCGGTTACAGCAACAATACGGCTTAGCAACAGCCTCTTGGGCCAACAGACAAAACCATAAGTATTGGAATCAAAATGGCTTTTTGAGAGTGTTAAATAAACAGCAAGACAATTGGTTCTTTGCTTTTACCAACAGTAATCAAGCTTACTCAATTAGTATCTTTCAAGAAGCACCTGGTGATGTAAAAATGTTCGTCAATCACCAGCAAACCAATGGTATCGGGCTCGCGGGTCTGGCCAAAAGCATTGACGAAATGCAGCGAAAGCTTGCAAATATGCGCATCGAGCAAAGTGGATTTGTATTTGTTGTTAACCAACAAGGACTCGTACAGCTTCATCCAGACGCCAGTTTGGTCGCCAGCTCAACCCTTGATGACTTTTACGGTGCCCGCTCGGATAGTGCATTATTGAATAGCTCAAAACTCAGTATCCTCGAGATGTCTGCCAACGGCGAAGCCGTTTTGGTTGCGGCTAATCGCATTCCTGAAACCGATCTATATGTAATTGCACAAGTGCCTCAGCAAGAAGTATTTGCCCAAGTTACCGAATTACAATGGCAAATTGTGACCTTTGCACTGGTGATTGCGCTGGTTGCTAGTATCATCAGCGTACTCCTCGCTCGCACCCTGAGCGCCCCGCTACTGAAAATGGCCGACGTGTTTAAACAGCTGGGAAGTGGCGATGCCAACCTAAACTATCGTGTACCGCGCTCAGAACAACCAGAGCTTGCTGCACTTGGTGATGGGTTCAATCAATTTATCGATAAAATAGACGGTGCAATTAGCAAGGTAGCAACTGAAAGTCGCGACATTCGCGCGGCCAGTGAATTGGTTTTCGAGCAGTCACAACGCAACTCTCAGTCATTAGACGAGCAAAAGAACCAAACGCTTTCTGTGGCTGCGGCAATCAATGAGATGGCGGCCACAGTGCAAGAAATTGCGGGCAGTGCAAACAATACCGCGAAGTTGACACTGGCTAGTAAAGAAAGCTCACAGGAGAGCCATGACTGTGTGCAAACCAGCCAAGAAACGCTGATGGAGCTGGCAACTGATATACAAAATATGGCCACTCAAGTCGAAACGCTTGCGAGTAAAACACAGTCAATCGCCAATATTCTTGATGTGATCAGGGCGATATCTGAGCAAACTAACTTATTGGCACTTAATGCAGCGATTGAGTCTGCACGCGCCGGAGAACATGGGCGAGGGTTTGCTGTTGTTGCAGATGAAGTACGCGCGCTTGCCAGCCGTACATCTCAATCCACAGATGAAATTCAAGCCACGATCACCGAGCTCACAGCCGCATCTGATTCAATAGTCGAACAAATCGCACTATCGTCACAGCAAGCAGAGCAAAGTGTCTCACAAATGCAAACTTCCGTTGAATTGATGGATAAGATCACTGAAACTGCCAATCAAATCAATGATATGACAACACTTATCGCCACGGCGACAGAGCAGCAAAGCAATGTTGTGGTTGATGTGGGTAGAAGTATCGAACAGATCAGTGTCATTAGTGACGAAGTGATGAATGACCAACTTAGTACCGAGCAAGCAATTCAGCAATTAGCTGATTCAGCGAAAGCGCTAGACAAACTGGTGGCAAGTTTCTGATAAGGTAAGCTGAATTTTAAGCAACGCTTTGTAACAATTTTTTCTTTATTTACTCTCAAGTTTCGCTAGTCTAATAAGAAAGAGCGTTTGGGAGTAAATAATATGAAGTTATGTTATCAAAGCGTTTTGCTAAGTTTGTTTATCATCACTGCCACTGTTTTTACGAGTGGATGCCAGTCAAGCAAGAATGTTGCTCCAGAAAGTTTGGCTTTACTCAATCAGGCGCCATTTAAAACACTAGAAGTTGAATCACAAGCCGAAATCTTCGTTTTAGATGAGCAAATCATTAAATCCCTAGAGAAACACTTTAAAAAGGACGCCCCTCCAGAGTTAGAACAAGCTGAGCTCATTATGCAGTTCTTATTAGAAAATGGAGATGCTTCACTCTCTTACATGAGTGATGCCAACCTCACCGCCTCGCAAACATACCAAAACCTAAACGCCAACTGCTTGTCTCTCTCAATTTTGTCTTACAGTTTGTCTGAGTTTTTGAATTTAGGCGCTGAATTTCAAAAAGTACACGTACCAGAGTACTGGGCAAATAGCCGCGGATATAATTTTTTAAGTGGTCATGTCAATTTAAAAATTCACGAAGACAGAACTCGCTATTTCACTAAAAAGGTACTTCATACCGCACCAAAAACCTTAACCATTGATTTTGACCCAAATAGCCGTCGTCAGGCTTTTAAAACCACCCCCATAAGTAAAGACCGCGTCACCGCCATGTTTTACAATAACAAAGGGGCGCTCAATATGGTTGAGAACAGACATGATTTAGCATTTAGCTATTTTCGAGCGGCCATAGAAATGGACAACTACTATTCCAGTGCCTGGGCAAACCTCGCCATACTCTACCGAATTGCAGGACAATTTGATACGGCTGAAAGGCTTTACGAACAAGCGATAGAACTCGATCCAGATAACAACACAGCAAAAGGAAATTTAGCGGTGTTGTATGATTTAACAGACAGACAAAAACAAGCGGAAGATATCAGGGCTAACCTCCATCAACTGCGCCGAAGCAACCCGTATTACATTTTAACAGTCGGTCATGAGGCTATGGCGCAAGGCAATTTTACAAAAGCGATTAAACACTATAGAAACGCCCTCAAAATAAACAACCGTCTTCATGAAGGTCATTTCGCGCTTGCCAAAGCATACTATGGCCTTGGCAATTTAAAACTTACCCGACTTCACATGAAGCGAGCACTCGCGCTAGCTGAATTTGAGCACAATCAAAAACAATATCGAGGTAAATTGGAATGGCTAGATGCAGTGGCTAAAAATTAACTTCACTCTGCTGTTTTTGTTTAGCTTTCAAAGCTATGCCCTAGAACGAGATATGCTGATTTTGACCAGCCCCGAATTTGAAGGTCGACCTTCAGGCGGGGCACAGCCACATCGCAGCGCCTACTATATTACTCGTCAATTTGAAAAATATGGATTAGAAGTACGATTTGACCAGTTCGAATTTGACTATGGCTTCTTTGACTCAGCTACTGGCCATAATGTGGTCGCGACTCAGTACTGCAGGCGTGCGCTATGCCACTCTCCCATTGTCATTACCGCCCATTATGACCACTTAGGCACTCGCGGTAGTAGATACTTTCCTGGTGCAAATGATAATGCATCTGGTGTTGCCGTGATGATTGACATTGCAAGGCAGCTACAAGGCATGGACGTCAATCGCAACATAATTTACGTCGCTACAGACGCCGAAGAAAAAGGCCTCCATGGTGCCAAAGCGTTTGTTAAGCAGCTTTCAAGCACCCAAGTACATATGAACATTAATTTGGACATGCTCGACCTACAAAGAAAAAACAAGCTCTATGCGCTTGCCTCAAGGTCCTTACAACCAATGAAAGAAACAATCACCTCTACGTTTGCCAGCACGCCAGTTAAATTCCAACTCTATTTTTCCGCAAAAATAATGGCTAGGCGGCTAAATGCCCCGCAAATAGATTGGCTGCGGGCCAGTGATCACTATCCATTTTATAGAGCAGATATCCCTTTTATCTATTTTGGTGCAGGAATGGACAAGCATCATCACTCCGTCAATGATTCATTGGATAAAATTAACTTTGAAAAGCTCACACAGGTGTCAAATGCGATAACCAAGTTTGTGCTGTCGCAAGTTTCCAGCAATGCAGCTGTAACCAACTGACACTTCTTCTTTTTACTCAAACGTTTAACTTGCCACTCTAATTTAGCAGCTTCAACTTTGGTGAGACCAGACAATGCAATTTGCAATTCAATTGGGCCTTTGCCACGCAAGCTTTTCGCACCTGTCCCGTTGCCGTGCTGCTCTAACCTTCGTGCTAAGTTATTGGTGATCCCGGTATACCACTGCCCAAGTTTATTTTCGACAATATATAGATACCAATCTCTTTTTACTCGCTCATGTTCACTCAAATTTAAATTTCTCAAATCTAGAAACTTTTACCAAAATGCACAGTCGAAATGCACAATCTACTTTACCTTCTTAGTGCAATCTGTATCATTCGTAATAACCTAAAATAAGGATACACATACATGCAGTACAATAAACCCCTTTTGACTTGGCTCGTAGCGGCCATGATGACTATTTTTCTGTCCGGTTGTTCAAGCTGGGTTTATAGAATAAATGTGCCTCAAGGCAACTTCTTAGAGCAATCTGATGTAGATAAACTCAGAATAGAAATGACAAAAGAGCAAGTCATGTTCGTATTGGGCACGCCGGTTGCTAAAGATGCTTTTGACTCCTCGAAGTGGCACTACAAATATGTATTTAACATAGACAGAGACTCTGAGGTGCGTAAAAGTTTAGTGGTTCATTTTGAGAACGACAAACTGGCTAAGTTAACTGGCGATTTTGAAATACCGGCAGAATTCAATACGCCACTTGATAACTAAGCTATTGCGCTTCTTTGTGGCAGGTAATCCTAACCTGCCTCACACCACAAACCGCTAAAATAGCCACTTGAAAGTTAAATACTAACCACAGCCAAACACATCACTACCGTAAATATTGCTTGAATAGACAAACTTAACCAGCTCAATACCCCTATGCAACGCAAGCTAAAAGGCAGTTTTGTGGTAGGGAAAAGCCGCCTTCTTTTCAGCAATCTCGCCAAAGCAAATATAAATAAAGTACAACTTGACAGCAATAACACCATCGACAATTTATTGTCTCGTGATGCATCTAAAAAAAGCGCTAATTGCAGTGGTAGAAATAGTACAGCAAATGCTTTCAAAACATACACTCTAAAAATTCTCTGATACTTTGCTTCATCACTGAGTTCAATGATGCCACGCTTTTCCAAGTACTTCTTAGAGTTTACAGACTGATTCTCTGTGGCTAATCGATAAGGTGTGCAACCTGAAGCATCTGCTAACCTAGGATCTACCCCCATATCTTCAATCAACTCTAGCATTGGGCGAGAATTTGATAGCACTGCGTAATGCATCAGGTTCCTGCCCAGGTCATCCAGTGACACACCGCAATGAAACTCTCGTAATGCTTTAGCAGCGCTCACAAAGCCTTTTTCAACGATCCACATCATCGCTGACTTACCAGCACTGTCTGCACCATGACCTCTGGCTCCCTTCTCTATTAAAGAAAGCATACTCGACTGTTTCGCGGCCCCTGACATGACCTGCTCCAGTAAGGCATTGTCGAGTATTTGTAGGCGCTCTTCCTCGTTGCACAGGAGTGTAAGCAAACCTTCGCAGTCCTGCCCTTCATTTAAATGTTTGACCGCTTCTGCTTGGGTTAATGAGGTATTTTCCAGAATATCCCGATAGCACTCTTGTATACATGACCTACTACTCTCTTCGCCATTTAGCCAGAGCTCACAGGTTTGTGCTGGTGTCAATTTAAAGCCATTCGGCAACAACCAACATAGCGTTTTAAACTGTTTATACTTGAGCAATAAATCGATAAAAGAAATTTTATTTTGAATTTTAGCCTGTGATGCAATACTCGAATACTGAGACAAACACCCCAGTAGCTTAACCGTTAACTCATCCCGAGAGATCCCAGCTTGTTCAATATGATTGAGCAACTGTAAAACGTAATTGTGCTGTTCATCATCATATTCATCAATATGCTGAAAAAAACAGGATTCGAAGGGATCCAGTGGTTTTAACCATGCAACATAAAATATAGGAGGCAAGACTTGAGATATAACTCCTTGCTCATCCTTTACCACGTCGCACTCAGGCCACGCTTCGAGTGCATCAAGAATGAATGCACCATTGTCTTCCACTAGGCCTTTTAACAAAAGTGGAAATTGAGAAGGCCAAATTAAAACTTGCTCCATGGATGCACAAACCATTTAATAAAATCACCAAAATTACTTTTACTAAGAACTAAAATTATCGCAATGCTTAGCCAGCAAGATAATACCAAGTGTAAACAAAAAAAGCTGCGAATATCTCACACTATTTACATGTATGCCTAGCCATGAGAATGAGTAACGTATCAGTCGTACATTGACACTGAATTTAGTAGACTGTAATCCATGTAATAATACAACCTAGCACTAGCCTATGGACCGTAAGTTTATATAGGCTGAATAGGTACATCGGAGCAATCTTGGAAAAATTAGAAACTTGGAAAGTAATCCTAATCATCCTCGCCGTTTTTGGCTATGTTATTGGCAATATTATGCTGCTTAAATATGCGAATAAATTTAACGTCAAAGACAAAATTGACAAACAAATCAAACCGGAACAAGGCGACGAGAAAGAGAAAGAGAAAGAGAAAGAGAAAGAGAAAGAGAAAGAAGAGCCTAAATAAGCAGTGAGTATCAAGCAATACTCACTGCACAGACTTATTAACCCACTAACCAGTGTGCCATCAGCGCAATCACAGGTAGAGTAACCAATGTTCTCAAAATAAATACTGCGAACAGTTCAAAGATGTTGACCGGAATTTTACTGCCCAATAGCAAAGCACCAACTTCTGACATGTATATCAATTGTGTCACACTGAGCGCTGCAACAATAAACCGCGTTACATCACTTTCTATATTGCTGGCAGCTAAAATCGATGGAATAAACATATCTGCAAAACCTACAACAATTGTTTCAGCAGCTTTTGCGGCTTCAGGCACCTGTAGCAACTCCAAATAAGGAATGAAAGGTTGACCTAAAAATTGAAAGATAGGTGTTTCTTCAGCAATGATAAGGGCAAATGTGCCAACAGCCATAACAACAGGAAGGACCGCAAACAGCATATCCAGCGCATTGTGAACACCCTCTTTAACAGTACCTTTTATGCCGGGAGCTTTATGCGCTTTTAGCAATGCGACATCTAAAGCATGACCAAATAGAGTTTTACCTTCAGGAACAGCTTCAGAGTCTTGGTTATGTGTACTACCATCGACATAAATGTCTTTTTTGAAACTTAATGGCGGTAGTCTAGGCACAATGATGGCCGCGACGACACCGGCCGCACAAACGGTCAAGTAAAAAGGCGCGAACAAGTGTTCTAGTTTAACTTGACCAATGACAACGAGGCAAAATGTGATCGACACAGCGGAAAAAGTGGTACCTATGATTGCAGCTTCTCTTTGCGTATAGTGCTTATCTTCATATTGTCGAGAAGTCATCAAAATACCAACGCTACCATCGCCTAACCACGAAGCCACGCAGTTCACCGCACTTCGTCCTGGCACACCAAACAAAGGCCTCATCACTTTAGTAAGTAACGTACCAACTAGCTCCAACAATCCAAAATTGAGCAACAAAGGAAGTAACAGACCCGCAAACACAAATACCGAGAATAGTACTGGCAATAGATCGTTTAAAACCAAGGCTCCCGTGCCACTTGAGTGAATAAGCTCAGGTCCAACCTGGAAGAAGGTCATCAGAATGAATGCCATACCAAAGAGTCTTGTGGTAACCCATAGCCAGCTTACATCAAACAAGTGCTTAATAAGCTCACTTTTTAGCAATATGCGTGGCTTGAAGAGTTTAATCACTAAACTAAACACCCCCGTAATACACACGATGGCTACAATCAATGCATGTATAAAAGGACCAGTATATTGCTGCAACTCTTTTGCTAACACCGCAATTGGGATTGTCATTGCATCGCCGACAGCAACAGGTGTCATAAATAAAAATACACCTATCAGTGACGGTACAATAAATGCGAACCATGTTTGCCAATTCACAGGCGGCGTTTGCGTTGTATCTGACATCATTTCTTTATCCAACAAAAAGAAAAGAGCATTCGCTCTTTTCTGAACTACTTAGCGGTTTGTATTTATATACTCAGTCCGCGATTACGCAGGGCCTCGACCAACCCTTTTTGAAGTGCTTCCATAGTCACTGAGTCGAGTACATTCCCCTCAGCATCAGACCAGGTTAACGAGGTTTGCCCATCGTCTGTTGTACCTACTTCAATAGTATAATCGCCATCTTCAATGGCAAGTGTTGTCACCTCGTCACCCCAGATAGAGTCCCAAACACTACTTTCTGGCGCTTCATACCTGACAAAAACTTCATTTTTTTCGTCGTCAAGGCGAATAACTGTAAAGCTCAGCTTTTCTAGGAAGTTAGAGAGTCGTTCCATAACAGAACTTCTATCTGCAAGGGTAATGAGTGCCGCGTTACCGTCGTTATCGAAGCCTAATTCAAGCGATAGTACACCCTGCTGTTTACGCAATTCGACTTCAAGTAAGCGGTATCTGTAATCGAACTCAGCAACAACTTCATTCAGTGCGCGTACTTCAAGTTGCTGCTGTAACATGTCGTCTAGCTCAACTTTGTCACTTTGATAATCAATCAGTTTCGCTTCTAAAGAGGCTGTACGCTGGTGCTCCTCTTGTGACAATGTAAATTCAAACTTCTGTCTTGAAACCTCTGCCGTTGTTTCCCAAAACCAACCTTCTTCAGCTTTGATTATGGAATACCAGCCAGTGGTGAGCTTACCATTGGTACGGTCATCTTCATTAATTGAAGATTGATGGTTTTCAATGACACCTTCAACCGCTTGCCAAATAAATGCATCCAGTGCGTCTATACCATCATTTTTATCAAAATATATACGCGCAACATCTTCTTTGTCCTCAGCCCAGCTGCCTTTGGCAAGTGTCAGTACCTGTTGAGGTGGTCGAAAACTCAGTGGCTCAGCGTCATTGTTATAGACGGCCACATTCATTTGGAATTCTTTATCTTGATAAGGTTGCTCGAGATCTGCTGGAACTTGCACAGCCTCGTGGACACGATAGTTTTTCTTTTGATGCGTGTCATTGGTAAAAACACTACAACCTGATAAACCGAGTATAACGCTTAACGTTAGCGCTTTAGGGACCCAATACTGCACTAATAAAACTCCTTAGCAAACCCACTATGTAATTATTCTTTCACTTAAGATTAAGGAATGCTGAAATGGTTCACTGCCATTTACACTAATTTTCTATTTAGCCTGACAAGTAAATTTCAAAAAATCTGCACTATGTTACTTGGCAAACTTGGCAAACACAAGAATCACGCGTTTGAATTGTCTATACTTCACCTCAATACAATCACAGACAACGTGTAGGACTCATTTATAAACTGTGATAGTATTCGCCGCTATAAATTTAAAACAGCCTCTATGACTCACTTTGGCGCAAGCTCACTAGGACGTCGGTATGACTACTTTTACTTCACATCAACTTGTTTTAACAGCAATAGGGGAAGATAGATCAGGCATTGTCAGTGAACTCACTCAATTAGTCAGTGAGTGTAATTGCAATATTATTGATAGCCGCATAGCGATTTTAGGAAATGAATTTACATTTATAATGCTGCTAGCTGGTGATATGGCGGCAATTAGTCGAGTCGAACATACTTTGCCAGTAAAAAGTATGGAGCTTGGTTTACTAACCATGATGAAGCGCACTTCTAGTCACACTGAAAGTGACTATAGCGCGGGATATACATTAGAATACACAGGCATTGATACTCAGGGCACACTCAGCCGAGTTACACGCTTTTTTGCCGAGCAAAACATCAGTATTTGTTCTCTTAAATCAGATACTTTTGAAGAAGATAAGCAACTACACATGCGTTGTGTGCTCGAATTTAACACGCCGTCAGAGCTGAATTTTGACCAGTTTAAAGTAAAGTTTGAAGAACTTTCTAGCATTTCAAACGTACAGTATGTTTTCAGACGCATTCGCTAAGGATCATTAATGAATACATTAAAAGCAGGTGATAATGCACCTAGTTTTACATTAGAAAATCAAAATGGCGACACAGTAGCACTCAGTCAGCTACTTGAGTCAAACCAAGTGTTAGTTTACTTCTACCCAAAAGCTTTGACGCCTGGGTGCACAGTGCAAGCGGAGCAACTTCGCGACCACAAAGAGCAACTGGCACAACTAAACACAGTTGCGGTTGGGATTAGCCCAGATCCAGTTAAAAAGCTAAAAAACTTTGAGACGAAAAAAGAACTCAACTTTGATCTACTGTCTGATGAAGATCACGCAATTGCCGACGCATTTGGCGTGTGGGGACTTAAGAAGTTTATGGGTAAAGAATACGACGGTATTCATAGACTCAGTTTTTTAGTTGGGCAAGACGGTGTTATCAAACACGTGTTTAATAAGTTCAAAACAAAAGAACACCACCAAGTGGTACTAGACCACCTAAACGCACAGCAATAACAAAAAACCCAGCACTATGCTGGGTTTTTTAATTCTTAAATCAGCTTCAACTTACGCTTGTCTAGCTTCAAGCATAATGCGTTTCATATCTCTGACTGCTTTTTCCAATCCGTCAATCGCAGCGCGTGCAATGATTGCATGACCAATATTCAGTTCGTAAATCTCAGGCATTTGTGCAATGGGTTTAACGTTATGGTAATGAAGCCCATGGCCCGCATTGACAATAATACCGTTTGCATGAGCATATTGTACGCCTTCTCTAATGCGCTCAAGTTCTGCATTTTGCTCACTATCAGACTCAGCATCCGCATAAGCTCCAGTATGAATTTCAATATACGGCGCCTTAGTCGCTTTAGCCGCGTCAATTTGTCCCTTGTCCGCGTCGATAAACAATGAAACTTTAATTCCCGCAGCAGTTAACTTTTCTACCGCTTCGGTAATTTTTTGTTGATTTGTAATAACGTCTAAACCGCCTTCAGTAGTCAGCTCTTCACGCTTTTCTGGCACCAAGCAGACGTATTCAGGCTTAACTTCACACGCAATGTTGAGCATTTCTTCTGTTACCGCAATTTCTAGATTCATACGTGTTTGAATGGTCTTGGCCATAACATACACATCACGATCTTGAATATGGCGACGGTCTTCTCTCAAATGAATTGTGATTCCATCGGCACCAGCGTGTTCTGCGACAGCAGCAGCGTGAGCAGGATCTGGGTAACTCGTACCACGTGCTTGTCTTAAGGTTGCAATATGGTCAACATTTATGCCCAATAAAATATCTTTCATTACTCTACCTTGGTTGAAAAAGTTCTCTGCTTTTTAGTGGTTTATTTCCAAGCAGTGGTTTTAATAAATAGCGGCTTAGTGCCTTTGCTTGCCTGCGAGATACTACGGAACCGTAGTCCCCATGAGCAATTGCAAGCAGTGTTTTTCCTGAAAAGCTGCGATGTATGTCCTCACTAGGACAAAAGCCAACTTCCCTCACAAACTGGTAATAACTTCCTTCATCAATGGGTGTGCCAAATGCATCGTAATCAAATTCAACACCGACACCCAATTCGTACAACAATTTAAACTCATATGTACGAAGGATCTCTTCAATTTGTTCGCTGTTGTTTGGCTTTTTAGGTTGTTGGCTATTCACTTTAATGGCAAGGCCATTGTCCCCATCACTGTACAACAGCTTGAGATGGTCTTGATACAAACAAAATACATGATCAAGTGGTTCATTAATAGGAATTATTCGATGGGACAATTCGTTAAGATAAAAAGCACAATACAAGTGCGTACCTTTAAACATCAAAGGGGGGGATTGAATTTCGAAATCGTTTAAATACTTTAAATCATATTTACCCGCATAGCGGACCAGCAGACAAGTAAACGGTTGCAAAGCAGCATTCTGTTTAACTGCTCGCTTGCCTTTGAACCTTGCGAGCATGGAGAGTTGACCAACGCCTTCAACGAGCATATTTAGCATCACTTGCGAATCTCTATATGGTCGCCGATGAAGCAAATATGCTTGTCGAAAGTCACTATCCAATCAGTCTTCTCCGTAGCCTAAGCTTCTTAGAGCACGCTCGTCATCCGCCCAGCCAGACTTAACTTTTACCCAAAGCTCCAAGAACACTTTGTTGTCCAACATGTCCTCTAAGTCACGTCGCGCTTCGCGGCCAATAACTTTTAGCTTTTCGCCTTTATTGCCGATCACCATGCGTTTTTGTGACTCGCGCTCTACTAAGATCAATGCATTAATTTGCCACACACCATTGTCTTGCCATTTGAATTGTTCAATTTCAACGGTGACAGAGTATGGCAATTCATCACCCATAAAGCGCATCAGCTTCTCGCGGACAATTTCCGCAGCCAAAAAGCGCATAGAGCGATCTGTTACATAGTCTTCAGGGAAATAAAATTCACACTCAGGTAAGCGGTTTTTTACTTCCTCTTTGACCATATCAATATTTTTACCAATTTTCGCAGAAACTGGTACGATACCAACAAAGTCATGCTGCTCGGCAAGCCATTGCATATGATGCAATATCTCTTCTTTCTCTTTAACTTGATCGCTTTTATTCATTACGACCAAAACTGGACGACCGCTCTCTTTGACTTTATTTAGAACCATTTCATCGTCTTGGTTCCACAATGTTCCTTCAACGACAAAAATAATCAGTTCAACATCACCAATCGAACTGCTTGCCGCACGGTTCATTAAGCGGTTGATAGCACGTTTTTCTTCAATATGAAGACCTGGCGTATCAACGTATACAGCTTGGTAGTTGTCCTCTGTATGTATCCCCATAATTCTATGGCGAGTCGTTTGAGGCTTACGGGATGTAATACTGACTTTTTGCTCCACAATTTTGTTGAGCAAAGTCGATTTACCTACGTTTGGGCGGCCGACAATCGCAATCATGCCGCAGTGGGTGTTAGGATTCATCTTTTAATATCTTCAGTGCTTGCTCTGCGGCTTTTTGCTCTGCCTTTCGACGTGAGCTACCGACAGAAATAATACTATCCATACCCTTTACAGTACACTCAACCGTGAATGTCTGATTGTGTGCCTGCCCTTTTGTATCAATAACTTGATATGCAGGTAATGGTAATTTTCGCGCTTGCAGATATTCTTGCAACAGCGTTTTTGGGTCTTTTTGATTGTGTCCTGGAGAAATGGCCTCTAAACGGCTTTTATACCATTTAAGCACAAGCGTCTTACAGGTCTCGATGTCTGAATCTAGAAACACCGCGCCAATAATCGCTTCTACCGCATCAGCCAGCGTTGACTCTCTGCGATAACCACCACTTTTAAGTTCACCAGGGCCTAACCTCAGATAGTCCCCTAAACCAAATTCAACACCAAATTCAGCCAATGTTTGACCGCGTACTAAAGTCGAACGCATGCGGCTTAGATCACCTTCACGCGCTTTTGGAAACTTGTGGTACAACGCATCTGCGATAACAAAGCTTAAAATAGAATCGCCTAGAAATTCTAGGCGTTCATTATGCTGACCTTTGTGGCTACGATGAGTCATTGCCTGTTCAAGCAGTGCTTGATCAGCAAAGTCGTAGCCTATTTTTTTATATAATTCTGTGACGTTCTTTTTCATTGTTACTGAATATTACCTAGGCGTTCGAATCGAACCCCTGTTGGAACCCAGCCTGGCAATAAGCTATTTGGACCATTTTCGAAATCAAAACTCATCCAGATAAATACAGCTTTTCCAACTAAGTTTTCTTTAGGAACAAAACCCCATACGCGGCTGTCCTGACTATTATTACGATTATCGCCAAGAGCGAAATAGCTACCTTCTGGAACGACCCATTCATCGCGTCGCGTACCTGGTTGTTGGTAATAGCGCTCTGACAATTCCAGTGCTTTCGGGTTAATTAAAATATCGTGCTCAACATCAGGTAAAGATTCTGTCAAACGTACTAGTGGCATTGAACCTTGCTTAAATTCATCACGATTAACAATTTCTACATCAATCTTGTTGAACTCTCCACACGCCAACCCATCTCGGCTTTGCTCACCCTCTTCACATTTTGGGTTAATGAAAAGCTGACGATTGCGATACACAATACGATCACCAGGCAAACCGACAATACGCTTGATAAAGTCAATACGTTCGTCTAACGGAAACTTGAATACGGCTATGTCTCCTCGCTTTGGATCATCCACATCAACTAGCTGTGAACGCCAAACCGGATCTTTAATGCCGTACGCATACTTTTGCACCAAAATAAAGTCACCATCCAACAATGTTGGCATCATAGAGCCCGACGGTATTTGAAACGGCTCGAAGATAAATGACCGAAACACAGTAATTGCCGCGATCATTGGAAAGATAGACTTTGCACTATCAGTTATGGCAGGTACCGGCGCAATCTGGTCAATAACTTCTTGGTCCAGCGGTTGCTCCGATGCTCCTTGTGCAAGCGCTATACGCTCCTTACGCTTTGGTGCATAAACTAAGTGATCTATTAACCAGATCAGGCCCGATCCCAAAGTCAACAGCACGAGAAAGACCGAAAAATAACCTGCCATAAATAATAATTCCTGTTACTTACCTACTTTTAATATTGCAAGGAACGCATCCTGAGGTACTTCTACGTTACCCAGTTGCTTCATACGTTTCTTACCTTCTTTTTGCTTTTGTAATAGCTTTTTCTTACGACTCACATCGCCACCATAACATTTTGCAATTACGTTTTTACGTAACTGTTTCACTGTTGTACGGGCAATTACGTGGTTGCCAATTGCAGCCTGAATCGCAATATCAAACATCTGCCTTGGGATTAACTCTCTCAAGGCATCAGCCAACTGACGGCCTCGGCTCTGTGCATTATCACGGTGAACAATGATCGCAAGTGCGTCCACTCTATCACCATTAATCAAAATATCACAGCGAACCATGTCAGATACTTGGAAGCGTTTAAAGTTGTAATCAAGTGATGCGAAGCCGCGGCTAGTCGATTTAAGTTTATCGAAGAAGTCCATCACCACTTCAGCCATAGGTAATTCATAGGTTACGGCAACCTGATTACCGTGATAACTCATCTTAGTTTGAACACCACGCTTCTCGATACATAGCGTAATTACATTACCTAAGTACTCTTGTGGAACCAAGATGTTAGCTTCTACAATTGGTTCTCTGATTTCTAAGATATCATTGACCGGCGGTAAATCTGACGGGTTATCAATTTGAATTACGCCATCTTTAGTTTCAACTTCGTACACTACCGTTGGCGCTGTCGTGATAAGGTCCATGTCATATTCACGCTCTAAACGCTCTTGGATAATTTCCATGTGTAGCATGCCTAAAAAGCCACAGCGGAAACCAAAACCTAGTGCAGTCGAGTTTTCAGGCTCGAAGAACAAAGATGCATCGTTCAAGCTCAATTTATTCAGTGCATCACGGAAGTTTTCATAATCATCTGAAGAGATTGGGAACATACCTGCATAAACTTGCGGCTTCACTTTCTGGAAGCCCGGCAGTGTTTCTTCTGCTGGCGTTTTTGCAAGGGTTATCGTATCACCAACTGGTGCACCATGGATGTCTTTAATACCTGCGATGATAAAGCCAACTTCACCGCTCGTTAGTGCACCGGTCTCGGTTTGCTTTGGCGTGAAAATACCAATTTTATCTACGATATGAACTTGATCCGTAGACATAATTTTGATTTTTTCACCTTTACGTAGTTCGCCATGCTTAATACGTACAAGTGATACAACCCCTTGGTAAGGGTCAAACCATGAGTCGATGATCAGCGCTTGTAATGGCTTATTCACATCACCTTCAGGTGGTGGGATCTCCTTTACAATCTCTTCAAGAACAGCATCAATACCAATACCGGTCTTCGCGCTACATTGAACAGCTTCTAGCGCATCAATACCTACAATTTCTTCGATCTCTTCTGCAACGCGCAGTGGGTCGGCTTGTGGTAAGTCAATCTTATTCAGAATTGGAACGACTTCTAAGTCCATTTCAATTGCAGTGTAACAGTTAGCAAGCGTCTGTGCCTCTACACCTTGACCTGCATCGACGACCAATAATGCACCTTCACATGCAGCCAATGAACGTGACACTTCATACGTAAAGTCTACGTGTCCTGGTGTGTCGATAAAGTTTAACTGATAGGTTTCGCCATCTTGTGCGGTATAGTTCAAGGTAACACTTTGCGCTTTAATGGTAATACCGCGCTCACGCTCGAGTTCCATTGAATCCAGTACTTGCTGCTGCATTTCGCGGTCTGACAAGCCACCGCATACCTGGATTAAGCGGTCCGAAAGTGTCGATTTTCCATGATCTATATGGGCTATAATTGAAAAGTTACGGATATGCTTCATATACTGGATTCTAAACTTCTGTTATTCACAAATAGAGATTAAACGACGATTTTACAATTTATTTGACTCAATCACCATCTATTTGCGTGACTGGAAGGCTAATTGGATAAATTTTTATCACTTTTACCTCGTGTTTTAGGCTTTGCCCCTTCATTTTTGCTATCACGAACCCAACGGCAGCAAACACTATGGCAAAGCCTATTTGGCCGATTTCAGGTAAGGAAAAAATAAGTAGCGCGCTAAACATGCCTAAAAACGCCATTAACAAGGGCAGCAAATAGACCCACAAGGCATGCTGTACAACTTTACTGTCATCCAATGCGAGTTTCACTTTTTGCCCGACGTTGAGCTTGTATGAATTAGGTAAGGGGAACGCTTTTTTGTGGGTACCAAAAAGCTTACTAAACACTTGAGAGCCACATTTACCATTGCAGCCCTCACATGCAGGTTTTTGTTCTGAAATCAGCCAAGCTGTGTTTCCTTTTAGCTCAGACACTGTGAGTGTTTGTTCTATCATAAGGAACGCTTTACAGATTCTGCAATATTTTTAGCCGTTTCTACAGGTATTTTACCGACCACAGAGACATCAAACGCCCCTGCGTTGTGCACATACACAGTTGTCGCGCCAGAAGTGAGTGCCCCACTCGCTCGCTGTCCAGTCAATGGTCGTTGAACAAATACCGATACCTCAACCAACCCATCCGAATAGAGAAAATAATCCGCTAGCTCATTATTCAAATCTAACTTGTGCCTGTCAGCTTTAAGAAGCTTAAAGCCATTCGGTAGCCACCCTATTTGCCAATTATTTTGTTGCTTAACAGGACCATCATCCGATAGTGCTGCGATTGGAGTAGGTAGCGTTTTCTCTTTTAATTCCAGTAGCTGGCTAGCTGGTCGCTCTGTAACCGAGATATGAGTCAGCTGTAATTGCTCTAGTACCTCAGAATCTTGATTAACATACGCGGCTTTCAATAACAGCGCGGACTGCAAGTCCACCCACAGCCAGTAGTTAAACTTACTTTCATCTTTTGCCACCAGCCTAACCAATTGAGCTGGTCTGCCGGCAATACGCTCTTTACCTCCAAGGACAAACTCATAACTCGAGTCTAATGTACTAATATCGCGTAGCAATACCTCAGGGATTGGCCCAGCAATCACATCTGTACTCAAAGAGTATGGCTCGGTTTGTGGTTCAAAATAAGTCACCACATCGTCTACTCTGACAACTTCTAAGCCTGCGCCATTTAATAAAGTCAGAATTTCTAAATCGGTTTGCTCTACCTGCCCATGCAACCATCGATATGGTTCCATACCTTTGCCTTTAACAACGACAAAAGATGCGTCAAAATTTCTCTCTTGCACCGCTGAAGACATATCTTTAAGGAGTTGCCGTGCATTGATAGTTTCGTTGGCGAATATCTGAGTGCTTAGCACTACACTCAGTACAACCGCAAGCCATTTAATCAAGGTTTAATTTTCCTCTTGTTTGTCCTTTTCTGTCTGTTTTGTATTCTTAGACAGAGCATGTGCCATTCTAGATTGGCGCTGATGTTCTAGTACCAAGGCACCGATGCGTTGCTTTTGCAGTTCTCTAACGCCACGTTCAGCTGATTGCATCGCCGGTTCTGACGATAAGCTCACTGGCGCAACTGTGCCTGTTAAAGGCATTGATTGTAACATAGGCGCTTGTGCATCAATGTTATTTTGAGGTGTAAAGTTGTTAACCCCAATGACAGTGCATAATGCGACACTCGCCGCTATGGCGACTTGAGATAAAGGCCGGCGCCAAAAAGACATCTGCACCACATTACTATTTTTGCTTTGCAGCTCTTGTGCTGCCTCTTCTTCAGTCATGTTGTAAACAGGTTCATCTGCAATTGCAGCAGCGACACTCGCTGTAATATCGATACACGGTGTCGATTGCTCTTTTTGTCTCATAACATCGCCAATCAGCGCGTAGCGAGCAAATTTATCTGCATCTAATTGAGCTTGGTTCCCCATTTTGAGTTCACGCTCTGCGTCTAAAATTTCAGACGTCATTTGCTCATTGTTTACATCAAACTTTGACTGCGTCATTTAATCTTTACCTATGAGTGGGTTAATATTTTTATCAATGGCCTCACGTGCCCTAAAAATCCGCGACCTGACGGTTCCGACAGGACACTCCATTACCACAGCGATTTCTTCATAACTCATCCCTTCAATTTCCCTTAAGGTAATCGCTGTCTTCAAGTCATCTGGCAACTCATCTATGGTTTTAAAGATGACCGCTTTAATTTCATCGCTCAATAACAGACTTTCTGGCGAAGCATTAGACCGTAATTGATCAGCTCCATCGTAAACCTCTGCTTCTTCAGCATCGATATCACTCGCAGGCGCTTTTCGCCCCTGAGATACTAAATAATTTTTAGAGCAGTTTACCGCAATCCTGTATAACCAAGTATAAAATGCACTGTCTCCGCGAAAGTTTGGCAATGCCCTATACGCTTTGATAAATGCCTCTTGGGCCACATCGGCCACATCACCTGAATTAGATACATATCGAGAGATCAACGCCGCCACCTTATTTTGATATTTGGCAACCAATAAGTTAAAGGCGTTTTTATCTCCTTGCTGAACTTTTCTAACTAATTCTAAATCCAAATCCTGCTCGTTCATTCGAGCCGGTACTCCTCTTTGTTATTACTTATATTTGCGCAGTGTTGCCATCATTTTACAGCTAGTCTGACTGTACCATGAATAAAAAGTTCTGTTTTTTTGATATTTTTTTTAAAATACTCCGTATTACTTCGTCGTAGACGATACACAACTAATATTTTTATCTCGTACCAGCGAACACTATTGATATATGATAGACGCTATCTTTGTAGTTGTAATAAAACTTTAAAAGCTAAGAACCACTAACATGAAGAAAAAAATGCAGCATCAGACAGATGTAATTATTGTCGGTAGCGGCGCAGCCGGACTAAGCCTCGCTCTTTCTTTGGCAAATCACTGCCAAGTTACTGTAATCAGTAAAGGGGATTTAAAGGAAGGTTCAACACTTTACGCCCAAGGCGGAATCGCTGCTGTGTTTGACAAAAAGAACGACAGTATAGAATCTCATGTTGAAGATACATTAAAAGCCGGTGGTGGTTTGTGTGATAGAGAAGCCGTTCATTACACTGCATCTAACGCCAAAAAATGCCTCAAGTGGTTAATTGAACAAGGTGTGCCATTTGATATGGAGTTTGATAGCAAAGGCAAAGAGCGCTATCACCTCACTCGGGAAGGTGGTCATAGCCATAGACGAATTTTACACGCAGCCGACGCGACAGGAAAAGCGGTGCAAACCACCTTGGTTGAGCGCGTACTCGAACACACTAATATTACTGTACTTGAGCAATACAATGCGATTGACCTCATCACCGACATAACCGCCGATGACAAAAGAGTCAATGGACTTTATGTATACAACCGCAAACATAACTGTGTAGAGTCTATTGCCGGGAAATATGTCGCCCTTGCCACAGGTGGCGCAAGTAAAGTTTACTTGTATACATCAAACCCAGATGTTTCTAGTGGAGATGGCATAGCCATGGCATGGCGTGCAGGCTGTAAAGTCGCCAATATGGAATTTAATCAATTCCACCCAACCAGCTTATACCACCCTGAATTACAGAATTTTTTGATTACCGAGGCGATGCGAGGTGAAGGGGCACACTTAAAACGACCTGATGGCACGCGTTTTATGCCCGACTTTGATGAGCGAGAAGAGCTTGCTCCACGAGATGTCGTAGCTCGGGCGATTGACTACGAGATGAAACGATTGGGTGCCAATTGTGTATATTTGGATATCTCACATAAGAACAAAGATTTCATTATTGAGCACTTTCCAACCATTTATGCAAAATGCCTCAGTGTCGGGCTAGATATCACCAAAGAGCCTATCCCTGTGGTGCCCGCGGCACACTACACATGTGGTGGTGTCATGACCGACTTTAATGGTAAAACGGATATATCAAACCTCTATGCGATTGGTGAAGTCGCTTACACGGGTCTGCACGGCGCAAACCGAATGGCGAGCAATTCACTACTTGAGTGTATTGTATTCGCCCATGCAGCGGCCCAAGACATTCTCTCAAATATTGATACTCAACCTGACATACCTACTTTGTCTCCTTGGGATGAGAGCAAAGTCAGTGACTCTGACGAAGAGGTGGTCATCACACACAATTGGCATGAACTTAGATTGTTTATGTGGGACTATGTTGGTATTGTGCGCTCTACAAAACGATTAGAACGAGCACTTAGGCGAGTTGAATTGTTAAAACAAGAAATACACGAGTATTACGCAAACTTCAGAGTCAGTAACAACTTATTAGAGCTTAGAAACCTTGTGCAAGTCGCTGAACTTATCATTCGCAGCGCATTGGCAAGAACGGAAAGTCGAGGTCTTCACTATACCCTAGACTACCCAGAGCAACACAATCAGCCCAAGCCAACAATTTTAACCCCCTAACTTACTTGGCTTGCAAGGCAATGCGGCTCAGGTGTGACCAAGCATCCGAGCCCATTGCGCTAACCGTAAAAGCAAATTTAACCTTCTCGCCAGACTCAGTATACACTTCTACAATTAATAACGACGCAAATACTTTACCGTAACTTATCGTGCCTTCTGTATGCTTAGCTTCACTGGTTAGTTTAAACCAGGCATCCTTTTCAATCAGTGTAATATCGCCCTCTTGGGGCATTATTTTAGTGCAGGTAAATAAGGCATGACGGTAACTAACATAACACAACGTCAAATGTAGCCACCACAGTTCTGGAATTAAGACGAGCAATAAAAAAGCAAAAATCACAAAAAAGACCACAAGTGCTTTGCGGTCTATATTATTTTTTTTAAAAGCAATGCTATACGCGAACTCGGTCAAGAATAAATTGCACCATTTTGCTTAACTCCGGGTGCGGGCACTTCTCGTGTCCCATAAACCACGCAAATAAGTCCGGATCCTCAACTTCTAACAAACGCTGAAAAGTGAGTTTATCTGCATCGCTAAGCTGATCATAAGCTTCATCAACGAATGGCTCAAGCAATACATCTAGCTCTAACATGCCTCGACGACAGGCCCACTTTATGCGGGGTTTAGGATACAATTGTTCCATATTGCTTAAATACCTCTTATCTAGAACATATAAATCTCGCCACGCAGTATAACCGCAATTGGTCGTTCAGGAAAATTAGATCGCCACTCATTTGCGCTAACTCAACAAGCGCAGTTAAAAAGCAACTGTACACTGCATAGTCATTGTTAAGAATTATTGTCATTTGATCTTGCTTTTGCCTACCTCAAGACCCATTTATCAGGTAACATAATCTAAAATATTTACGCAGGATCAGCTTGATGGCCACAGTATACCAACTCCCTCTTCGCTTGCTCTCAGTATCCGGACAAGACAAACTCAGCTACCTTCACGGACAAGTAACACAAGATATGAACTTAGTTCAAGATAACAACTTTCTTTGGACTGGTCACTGTAGCCCGAAAGGCAAGTTATGGGCTGCGCTGCGCGTATTGCGTTTAGACGATGCATTTTGTTTATTGGGCTCACAGCCAGAGGTTGAAGCTGCATGCCGTGAGTTAAGTAAATACGGCGTCTTTGCAAAAGTAGACATTAACTTGTCCGAACACCAATGTTTTGGCGTACTAGCCGATTCATTCGATGAGGTTTGCCACACCTTCAATTTGCAGTTTGATACAGACAATAATGCCTGTTCGTTTAATGGCGGTAAAGCCTTAAAAATCGATGACAGTAGCCTAATTTTAATTATTGAAAACACGACATCTCTCCCTGCTCAATTTACCGTTGAAGGTGATTCAACCGCGTTTGAGATCCGCGACATTCTCGCCGGAGAACCTCAGCTCGGTGAGCATGGCATAGATGAATTTGTGCCACAAATGATTAACCTGCAAGCGCTAAACGGCATTAGCTTTAAAAAGGGCTGCTATACTGGTCAAGAGACTGTTGCCCGCATGCGTTATTTAGGCAAGAACAAACGCGCGATGTTCATTGTTCAAGGCCAATCAGAGTCAAGCCTCGACGTGCAAGATCTTGAAATGCAACTTGGTGAAGACAATTGGCGCCGGGCTGGCAAGGTTATTCGCCAAGCATATGATGCAGCATCAAAAACATACTATGCATTGGCCGTTTTGCCTAACGATCTAGAAAATTCAGCTGTACTGAGACCGAAAGATATCCTTTCAGTATCGCTAAACATCAAGGCTTTGCCTTACTCTATAGAAGATAATTAACGGAAATACTATGAAAGTAGCTCAAAATGCAGTGGTAAAAATGCATTACGCGGTTTTGGATGATGACCAAAATACCATTGACAATACATTTGATGAAGATCCACTAGAATTTATCATTGGCACTGGTTATTTAATCGAAGGCTTAGAAAATGCACTTATCGACAAACAAGCTGGTGACAAAATCAGCGTGACTGTAAAGCCTGAAGAAGGCTACGGTGAGCGCAATGACAGCCTAACTCAAGCGGTACCAAAGAGTATGTTTGAAGGTATTGATGTAGAAGTCGGTATGCAATTTCGTGCGACTACAGATGAAGGTGAACAAGCCGTTATTGTGATAGGCGTCGAAGGTGATGAAGTCATTGTCGATGGTAACCACCCGTTGTCTGGGCTTACATTGCATTTTGATGTCGAGATTTTGGAAGTACGTGAAGCGACAGCTGATGAGCTGGAGCATGGTCACGTACATGGCGCAGGCGGCTGCGGCCACGACCATTAAAAAAAGCGCCTATTCGGCGCTTTCTTCTTGTGCATCTTCTTTAACTTTTTCTTTTAAAGCTTCGAGCAAGCCAGCTTGATCTGATGTACCTAAACGATATTTAGTGCCATCTACCATATTGACTTCTACCGCTTTGAATCCAGATACACTGTAAACCCAACCATCATGGGAAATTCGGATCCCAATACCATGCCTAAAGGAGTTGGTGACTGCACGCACGGATTCAATGTCTTCAAAACGAATTGTTTTTTTCGCCACTTTTGGCCCAAACCACCAGCTTAATTGTTGTGCAGTTGTATCAACTTTAATCGTCAAGCCATAGAAGGCAATTGCAACCAGAACTAAAATAATTCCAAAGGCAATAACCCCTACATTTTCACCAAGCAGTACAAACCCCATCACAACAAAAGTACTTAGCCAAGCCAAGATCCCAAAAATTGCCCATGCGAGCTGCGTTTTTTGATACATATTGCCTCAATCAAAACCATAAACAAAGGTCACACCAAACTCGGTATCTACTTTGCTTTTATTTTCTTCCGGATCGGAATTATACCGATAAGTATACGAAACCTTAAGTGACAAGCCTTCAATTACTTGGCTAATTAACGCTGTTTCTGAGAAACTCCTTGCACCAAGTCCAGACACAGACCTTTCATAACTAAAATCTTGATTAAACCGAGTCCGTTTTGAAATATTACGCTCCCACTGCAATGAAGCACGCAATAAATATCCCCGCTCTACTCTCGCTTGGTGAGGAAGCAATTCTGATTCATTATCAACCCGGTATATTAAGACACCTGGACCAAAATGAAAGTCGACCGTATTCTTACGCCCTTCAAATATGCGATTGCCATACCCCACAACAAAGGTCGATGTATACTCTCGGCCATTAAACTCATCAACTTCGTAGTCACCGTAAAGAAAAAATGACTCGTTATCTATGCCAAACTTATAACTAGTTTGAGCGGACACAAAGTAACGTGATGCCGTTTCATCTTCGACACCTGTTTCAATATCAGTTTCATCAGCGTAGTGACCATCAATTTTAAATTGGTTACGCCAATGCTTAAAATCCTGATAGAGGTTGCCTTTTAATTTAAATGAGGAGTTTTTCGTATTACCACTGTTCGCAATAAACCCAAACTCTACATCACCATATAAAAATTCACCTTTGTGCAACTCGTGGATTTCTTCTTCAGATAACTCACCATATTCGTGGAAGTCTTCAAAAGGATCAACAGCATACGCCTGAGCACAGCATAATGCAGATATAAATAGGAGTAACTTCTCTCTTTTCACTCGACAACATACTCTTTTTTATTGCTTCCAAACTACATGGCAAAATGGCGCATCTAAGTCTCGACTGATCAATACCTTTGCAAACACTTCATCACCATCTTCAAATTCAATGCCGATAGTGACCTGTACAAAATGATCACGTTCAGCTTCTTGCTCAAATGCCACCACAGCTTGCCAGCTGTCATCAACATCCGCTTCTTCAATAAAGCCAAACTCTTCTCTGTGTTCATTAAATACATCAATATCTTCTTGAGATAAATTTTCTGGCGCCAACTCAAGAAAAATATCATATGCCTGATGTGTTACTTCTTCAATACTGCTTAGTCTTGCTGACATGTCCTCACCCCTCATTTATAACCAACCCCATGATACCAAATCCGTAATTTCGTTTTCTACAAGGATAGGGTGTAATGAATAAATTTAACGCTAAATTGCATTAACTAAATTAGCATGATAACTCTAATAAAACGTACTAATGTCGACTTTAGCTATTAAACCTATACTTAATAAGCTTAAATGGATAATTTAACGTTAATACTCTAATATTTACTTAAAAGAAAAATAACAATACATAGGAGCCGCCATGGTTCAGTACAAAGTCATCGATAACATCGCATGGGTAACATTAAACCGCCCTGAAAAACAAAATGCACTCAACTATGAGATGTTTCGACAGCTCGATCGCTCAATCAAACAGATCAAATCGAACCGCCAAATCAGAGCAGCAGTTATTCAAGGAGCAGGATCACACTTTTGCTCTGGACTAGATGTACAAAGTGTTACCAAACAGCCAAGCCAAGTTTTCAAGCTGTTATTCAAATTGCTCCCAGGAAACCAAAACCTAGTGCAAAGAGTTGTATTAGGGTGGCGTACTCTGCCCGTACCTGTATATGCCATATTGCAAGGAAATTGCCTAGGGGGTGGTTTACACATTGCGCTGGGCGCAGACTTTAGAGTTGCCCACCCAGATACACAGGTCGCCATCATGGAATCTCGTTGGGGGCTTTGCCCCGATATGGGCACTAGCCTTATTTTGCCCTCCTACGTCAAACAGGACAACGCTTTAGCTATGGCACTTAGTGCCGAGCGAATCTCGGCAATACAAGCCTTAGAATTTGGTCTCATTAGTAAAATTGATGAAAACCCACTGACATATGTAAAACAACACATCGATTCTTTAAGCAGCCATTCGCCCGACGCATTAGCCGCAATCAAGCAACTCTATAACCATGCTTACCATCCAGCTAACCGCCAGCTACTATGGCGAGAAACTTGGTATCAAATTAAACTTTTATGCTCAAAAAACACTCGTATCGCTATGAAAAATGGTGTAAAAAAGAACGTACAGCAACCTTACATTGAGCGTGCAAAATGGAAATAACACCCTATTCGTCCCCATACCCCATGAGTTGATAATTTGTGGAAAAGCTCAATTACATCATCGGCATGTTTTATGTACTTGTATGTCTATATAGTGCCAAAATGCTCGTTTTATTGACCGGGCTAAATATTCCAGCTCCTTTGGTAGGCTTAATCTTACTGTTTCTGCTACTGAAAGGTCGTATCCTCGCGCCACATAAATTAGCTCTGACATGCCAATCGCTGATTGCGTATATGGCACTGTTTTTTATTCCAGTAGGAGTTGGCTTTATTGAACACCTGCAACTAGTTGCAAAGCATAAACTTTTAATCATATCGTTACTTTTTTTGCTTCCGTGCCTTGTCCTATTCAGTGTTGGTAAACTGGCCACAAAAGGGAAATACCGTGATTAGCACAGTTGTTTGTATTCTTACAATTGGCTTATTCTTAATAGCGCGAAAAGTTTATAAACGCTGGCCGAGTCCTTTGCTCAATCCGGTATTGATTTGTATCGCAATCATCACTTTAATATTACTGCTAACTGGGTATAAATACCCGCTCTATTTCCAAGCCAGTATGCCCATAGATTGGTTTTTGGAGCCAGCTGTCGTGGCCCTCGCCTACCCCCTGTATCAGCAATACACTCATATAAAGTCGGTATTTAAATTATTGATTTTTTGTACTTTCATTGGCGTGTCCGTGTCTACCGTTTTTGCCTACGCCCTATGTTTGTTCACGCAAGCTGACAGTGTGTTGACCAGCACAATGATGGCGCTGTCGGTCACATCTCCTATCACGTTGCTCATAACGGAGTCGCTGGGGGGAATACCGAGTATTGCTGCTGCTATGGTTATTTTAATCGGTGTGTTTGGTGGCGTTTTTGGTCTTCAGTTACTCACCCTACTCAATATTACGCAGCCCCAAGCAAAAGGCATTGCACTGGGTGTCAGTTGTCATGCGATTGGCACTGCTGCTGCAATGGAATACCACCCGCTAGCTGGTGCTTTTGCATCTGTAGCTATGATATTAAGCGCCATAATAAGCGCTTTTTGGGTTCCGGTACTTTTTACTATACTCAATAACTTATACGCCTAATGGGCACTGAACATTACGCTCAAAGGAGCTCAACTTGATAGAGCAAGAAATAGAACAATTTGAAAAGTACTACGACATGATACGTACTTATTTACTTACCTACAGTATGCAGCTGCTGGCTGCTTTGCTGATCCTGATTGTCGGCTTATGGCTTGCTAAAAAACTTGCCTCAGCAACCCATGCAGTGATGATACGACACAACATTGATATTACTTTGACTAACTTCGTAGCAAATGTTGTTAAGGTCTTAGTTGTCACCATGTTTATTATCATTGCTTTAGGCAAGGTTGGGATCAGTGTGACCCCGTTTGTCGCAGCAATTGGCGCCGCATCACTTGGGGCCGGCTTGGCAGTACAAGGTATGTTATCAAACTATGGCGCAGGTCTTGCGCTGATTGCAACACGCCCGTTTGTTGTTGGTGACACCATTGCCGTAAAAGGAGTTAGTGGACAAGTTAAGTCTATAGAGCTCGGACATACTATTTTAATCAATGAACAAAAAGTCGAGATCACAGTGCCCAATAAACACATTATTGGCGAGGTTTTACACAACTCTTTTAACTATTCTCACATTGAGGGCCAGGTCGGCATAGCTTACGACGCGCCGGTCAATCAAGCTATATCTGTTATCCAGAAAATACTGGTTGACGATGATAATGTCGCTGATAGCCCTGCCCCGCAAGTTGGCATAGAAGCATTTTCGGATAGCGCGATCACTATCAGCTATCGATATTGGACACCCACCACATCTTTGATTGAAAATAAGCTCAATGTCAATCAGGCAATTTACCAAGGCTTTAAAGACGCGAATATTGAAATTCCGTTCCCTCAGCGAGTTGTCACTATTAAATCAAACACACCAAAGTCGGAATAAACCTTTGTACTGCAGGAGGTATCAACCAACTGCAGTGCCCCTCTACATTCTAACACTCATAGAAAAAAGCCATTGATTAACCCTTTACATAGTTCTATGCTGGAAACGTTTTGTTCACAAAACATACAACATGTAAGGAGAAAAACAATGAGAAATAGTAATATTGGTTACTTGCTCGGCAGTGGCGTGCTTTTGCTATCTAGCATGCAAACGCTGGCAGCAAATTGTACCGGCTTGGCTACTTGGCAAGCCTCCGAAGTTTATCGCGCGGGCGATCAAGTACAGCACTTAAGCAGTGCTTTTGAAGCAAGATGGTATAGTCAAAATGAAGATCCACAGCAGAACTTTGGCGATTATAAGGTGTGGAAAAACTTAGGCGCATGTGGTGGCAACCAAAACCCAGAAGTCACATTATTGACGCCTGCCCAAGGAAGTATTTTCACCCAAAATGACAACGTTGTCTTATCGGCCGAAGCGACAGATGCTGATGGGGCAATAGGCCAAGTTGAATTTTTCATCAATGATGTATCTGTCGGTTTTGACAATCAAGCACCTTATCAGGTCACGTGGTCTGCACAGCTCGGTCCGCATGTCGTTTCCGCTGTAGCAACAGATGATCAAGGCGCAATCAGCCAAGTTAGCTCAGCAACAATCGAGGTAACCGATGGCACAATCAATACACCACCAGCGATAGAGCTAACATCTCCGGGCAATAACAATCAGTTTTCGCTGGGTGATACAGTCAACGTCATAGCAACAGCAACAGATCAAGATGGTTCTATTGCCAGGGCATCAATATCCATCAACAATGTAGAGGTCGCGACATTTGCAAATGGAAATATCTCTTATGACTGGATAAGCGATACAACTGGCCAAGTACAAATAAAGGTTTCTGCCGTTGATGATAAAAATGCCAGCAGTAATACGAGCGTAAATATTAACATTGCATCGCCAAATCAAGGCGGATGTGTGGGCCTCAAAGCATATCAAGCAGGCCAGACATATCAAACTGGTGAACTAGTTTCTCACAACAATCGCAAGTACCGCTGTGATGTTGGAGGATGGTGTAGCTCAAATGCACAATGGGCATATGAGCCAGGTGCAGGCCAACATTGGCAAGATGCATGGAGCGATCTTGGTATTTGTGCAATTGCACCTGAAATTCGCTTTATTTCTCCAGAACCAAACAGCACGCTTCTTCAGGGGCAACACAGTGAAGTCAGCATTGTAGCGACAGATCCAGATGGCACGGTAGCACAGCTGGATCTTTATGCAGATCAAACATTGCTTGGCAGTTTTACCAGTGGAACAGGCACTGTAAATTGGCAGCCCGTTACGCTTGGTGCAGTGACACTGTCAGCGAGTGCGACAGACAATGAAGGAAATGTTAGCACCGAACAAATTCAAGTGAACATTACGGATAAGCCCGTGGTTGTTGACTTAACTTCGCCGACAGCAGGTACGCAATACACACTCGGTGACTCGGTGAATATTAAAGCACAAGCGCAAGCACTCACAGGTACAATTAGCAGTGTGGAATTTTATGCCAACGGCACACTACTAGGTCATGACACAACGTCGCCATACAATTGGGTATACACACCTGCGGTACTTGGCAATCAGACACTCACCGCTATTGCAAAAGACAGTGCCGGAAATCAAGCCAACAGTGCTGGTACCACGATTAATGTCATCGATAAACCGATTGGTAAAACACACAAATTGATTGGTTATTGGCATAACTTTGTCAATCCAGCTGGCTGTCCTATCCCACTTGCGCAGATGTCACCTGCATGGGACATTATCGATATTGCTTTTGCAGAAAATGACCGTAATTCCGATGGCACAGTTCACTTCAAACCATTTGAGAAAGACATTCGCTCCAACTGTCCACCGATTGACCCAGTGCAATTCAAAGCAGATATGAAAGCACTACAAGCACAAGGCAAAGTGTTCGTATTAAGCCTTGGCGGCGCAGAAGGTACTATTACGCTTAATACCGATGCTGACGAGGCGAAGTTTGTATCTAGCCTAACCAATATCATACAAGAGTGGGGATTTGATGGGCTGGACATTGATTTAGAAAGTGGCTCTAACCTTGTGCACGGTTCACAAATACAAGCTCGTCTGCCTCGTGCACTTAAACAAATCGAACAAAATATCGGTGGCAACATGGTGCTAACTATGGCGCCAGAGCACCCTTATGTTCATGGTGGTATGGTTGCATATACTGGCATTTGGGGTGCCTATATTCCTTTAATTGATGCACTTAGAGATACATTAGACTTACTGCACGTGCAACTATACAACAATGGTGGTTTACCTAATCCATACGAACCAGGTAGCGCACCAGAGGGCTCTGTTAATATGATGGTCGCTCACGCCAAAATGCTCATAGAAGGGTTTGACCTAGCCGATGGCACACGCTTTGCGCCACTGAGAGATGACCAAGTTGCTATCGGGTTGCCATCTGGCCCCAAATCAGCTAACTCAGGACAAGCACCAACGGCAAACATCACCGCTGCGTTGGACTGCCTAACCAAAGGCCTTAGCTGTGGCACTATCAAACCCGCATTTAACTATCCAAAGTTTGGCGGTGTGATGACTTGGTCAATCAATTGGGATAAATATGATGGATATAACTTCTCAAAACCAATTGGCGACAAGTTAACTCAAATGAACCAAGGGAATTAATCAGGTATCGTTCTCTGCGCAAAACGTAAAAAGGCACCTACTGGGTGCCTTTTTCTTATTTCGCTTGAGCAGGAATTGGTCCTTGGGGAACTTCGACATGCGGGTTTTGTCCGCGCTGCCTCAGTAAGTGGTCCATAATTGTGATAGCCATCATGGCTTCAGCAATGGGGATCGCCCGAATACCTACACAGGGGTCATGACGGCCTTTGGTGATCATCTCCACAGACTCGTTCGCGGTATTGATACTCTGACCTGGCACTGTAATGCTTGATGTTGGTTTTAGAGCAATAGATGCGATGATATCCTGCCCTGTAGAAATCCCCGCAAGCACACCGCCAGCATGATTACTGACAAAACCTTCAGGCGTCAGTTCATCTCGATGCTCTGAGCCCTTTTGCTCGACTACGTCAAAGCCATCACCAATCTCGACGCCTTTCACCGCGTTAATGCTCATTAATGAATGTGCAAGTTCGGCATCCAGTCTATCAAATACAGGTTCGCCAAGACCAACTGGAACATTTTTAGCAACTACTTTGACTTTAGCACCGATTGAATCGCCTTGTTTTTTAAGGTCTCTCATATACTCATCAAGCGCGTCTAACTTGCTTTCATCGGGGAAGAAAAATGCGTTTTGCTCAACGCTATCCCAGTTATAAGATTCGGCTTTAATCGGTCCTAGTTGAGACAAACATGCTCGAACTTCAATGCCATGAACTTGCTTTAAATACTTTTTAGCGATACCGCCAGCAGCTACACGAATTGCCGTTTCACGTGCAGATGAGCGGCCTCCACCGCGATAGTCGCGATGCCCGTATTTATGCCAGTAGGTATAGTCACCGTGACCCGGGCGAAACACATCCATGATCTTGCTGTAATCTTTTGAGCGTTGATCGGTATTTTCAATCAATAACCCAATACTAGTGCCTGTGGTTTTTCCCTCGAATACTCCGGATAATATTTTAATTTCATCCCCTTCACGACGCTGTGTCGTGTAGCGGCTTTGTCCGGGTTTCCTTCTGTCTAGATCAACCTGTAAATCAGCCTCATTGATTTCAAGTCCCGCCGGTACACCATCGACAACACCACCAAGTGCTGTACCATGACTTTCACCGAATGTCGTGACCCGAAACAACTGGCCTATGCTATTGCCTGCCATTAACTTTCCTCATTCCTCGTTACGGTTTTGGTTCATCAGAACCTATGTGGGGTAAACATCCCCCGAATATTCGACAAATTTCTCTGCGCATCTTCCTTTGCCGTACCAAACCAACAATGGATATAGTCCACGGTCAAGCAATGTACCGCAAAGGTTAATCGTTAAAATAGGCTACCAACTCTTGTTTGCTGATCATAAACACGCCTAGACCGCCGTGTTCAAACTCGAGCCAAGTAAATGGCGCACCTGGATATAATGCTTCCATATGTACCATAGAATTACCCACCTCGACAAATAGAATACCGTTCTCCGTTAAGTGTTCAGCCGCATCTCTGAGCAATATACGTGTAACATCGAGACCATCATCGCCAGATGCAAGCCCTAATTCAGGCTCATGATGGAATTCATCTGGTAAATCAGCCATATCTTCGGCGTCAACATAAGGCGGGTTTGCGACTATTAAATCGTATTTCTGACCCGGTACGCCACTAAAGACATCCGATTGAATTGCAAATACGTGGTCATCCATCATATGGTCGTTAATATTCATCTCAGCTACTGCTAATGCATCAAAAGAGATATCTACCGCATCTACTTGGGCATTTTCAAAGTATTTTGCCAAAGCGATTGCAATACACGCTGAGCCTGTGCACATATCTAAAATACGTGTTACCTCTTCAGGTGCTTGCACCCAAGGTTTAAACTGCTTGGTAATTAACTCTGCAAATGGTGATCGAGGTACCAAAACTCGCTCATCCACATAAAAAGGCATACCCGCAAACCACGCTTGATTTGTTAAATAAGGCACTGGAATTCGCTGTTCAATACGTAGTTTTATTACTTCAACTAAACGTCTTTTCTCTGTGCCAGTTAGCCGAGCCTGCATTAAATCTTTAGGTGAATCAATAGGTAGGTTAAGGGTAGGTAAGAGTAAATTCACCGCTTCATCCCAAGGGTTATCGGTACCGTGACCATAAAATAGCCCACTTGCAACGAACTGACTTGCAGTCCAACGCAGCCAATCTTGTATCGTTACCAGATCTTCATAAGCCTCTTGGGCGATTTCATTGGTTATTGATAATTCACTCATGATAATTCTCACACTATGTAGATAGCGGCATTGTAGCGGTTTTTAGGCTAGGTTTTTATGCTTTTTTTATTTAAAATGTGCGAATGACTAGAGAATATCCCGAAGTAGCTATGGCCTCTGACGACTTTGACTTATTCCGCGATGCAATTTCCGGAACACAACCACTTAAACAAGACACCGTGGTACACAAACAAAAAGCAACACGCTTTAAAGGCGAAGTAATTGCAGAACAAAAAAAGCAACATCAAGCTGAATTCTACTTTTCTGATGAATACGTTCCAGATATAGATACAAACGGTACCGTAAACTACGTCAGACCAGGTGCTGATAAATACCTTGCAAAACAGCTCAGACGCGGGGATTACGCGCCTGAATTGATCTTAGATATGCACGGTATGAATAAAGAAACAGCCAAAGATGAACTCGCCGCACTCATTCATGCTTGTAAAAAACAGCACGTCAGCTGTGCATGCATTGTCCATGGTATAGGTGAGCGTATTCTAAAACACAAAGTTCCACACTATTTAGTCCAACATCCCGACATTCTTGCAATGCATCAAGCCCCGCTGGAATATGGTGGAAAAGGGGCGATTTTAATCTTAGTTGATTTGCCACAAAATTTAGAATTTCGTAGATAATCGTTAACAACTATTAACGCAGTTTCTCAACCAAGCTAGCCTGAGATTTACAAATAAGCTATATTAGCTGAACAATACGAAGTCAGCGGGAAGATTGTACCCTTAACGGGTGCCACATAAAAACGCGGGCCTTGTACATTTAGTTTCTGCTATTACCCTCAGGCTTAAAATGAACGATTTACTCAGTACAGATTTGACGATATTACTCGTCGAACCTTCAGTTACCCAAAGAAAGATTATTGCCCATGAGCTCCAACAAGAAGGCGTGCAAAATATTGATTTTGCAGATTCTGTTAGCACGGCCATTGACGCATTGAATCAGAACCTTCCCGATTTGATCATCTCTACCCTTTACCTTGCTGACGGAGATGCGCTCAAATTGCTCGACCACGTGCACACACATTTTAGTGATCATCAGCTGCCCTTTATGCTGGTCTCAAGTGAAACACGCAGACAGCAGCTTGAGGCATACAAACAATCTGGAGTGGTTGCAATTCTGCCTAAGCCATTTACCAAGGAGCATTTAGGAAAAGCGATCAATGCGACGCTTGATTTACTGTCACCACAAGAGCTTGAGCTTGAGCTATATGACATTCAAGATTTGAGAATTTTGGTGGTAGATGACTCCAAGTTGGCCCGCAACCACATACAACGGGTTTTGCAAAACTTGGGCGCAACACGGATCAGCGAGGCAGAGAATGGCGCGCAGGCACTAGATGTATTGCAGCAGAGCATGTTCGACCTCATAGTAACAGACTACAATATGCCAGAAGTAAACGGACAAGAACTTACTGAAGCTATTCGCCGCTCAGACGAGCATGCCCACGTTCCTGTACTCATGGTGACTTCTGAAGCAAACGAGACACACCTTGCCAACGTCGCACAATCAGGTGTCAATGCTATGTGTGATAAACCATTTGAGCCGAATATCGTTAAACAGCTCATTTATCAAATGCTTGAACAAAATTAACTATATATTAGTTATTTTAACCACTTCCCTTGGCCAAAAACACCAAATCAATTTTTGGCCAATTAGAACACAAACGTAAAATCATCAAAAAATCAATTACTTAAAATAAAAATCCAAGCTGGCACAACCTTTGTAATAGTTATTGCGTCTAAACAATCAAAGGGAACAACGCCATGAACTTATTTACTAAATTACTAACTACCAGCCTTTTCATTGGTATATCTGCGTCTGCAAATGCGAACACTATAACCAGTGATATGTTAAGTGATGTGCAAAGTCGAGTAAGTGAAAATATTCAATCGAGCATAGTTGAGTTAAAGCTTAATACTAAAAAGGCACTAGTAGATAGTTTCATCCGTACAAATAAGGACATCGAAACCACTCAACCTGAAACTAAGCAGGTTCAAAAGGAAAACTAATATGTTTAGTGAAGTAACCTTGATTAGCTTATTAGCGATGCCAGTAGTGAGCTTATTGCTGGCTTATTTTTCGATAGAAACCATTAAGATCATCAGTCATAAATGGTTTGCGGAGAGAACTTGATGAAGCGGTTATTGACGAAGACAAAAAACCCGCACAAGGCGGGTTTTTAAACGATGGACGCAAATGCTAATTATAGCTCGCCTTCGTTTTCAGATAGGAACTTAGCAACACCTTCAGGGCTTGCGTCCATACCTGATTTACCTTCAGTCCAACCTGCAGGACAAACTTCACCGTGCTCTTCGTGGAACGCTAGTGCGTCAACCATGCGAAGCATTTCATCGATGTTACGACCTAGAGGTAGATCGTTAACTACTTGGTGACGAACGTTACCTTCAGAGTCAATTAGGAAAGAACCACGGAAAGCAACACCAGCTTCTGGGTGCTCAACGTCGTATGCTTGACAGATTTCGTGCTTAACGTCAGCAACTAGGTCATATTTAACTGGACCGATACCGCCTTCGTTTACTGGTGTGTTACGCCATGCGTTGTGTGAGAATTGAGAATCGATAGAAACACCGATAACTTCAACGCCACGCTTTTGGAATTCTTCAAAACGCTTGTCGAACGCAATAAGCTCTGAAGGACAAACAAAAGTGAAGTCTAGTGGGTAAAAGAATACAACCGCTTTTTTACCTTTGATACGCTCATGTAGATTATAGCTATCTACGATTTCACCATTACCTAGTACTGCTGCTGCTGTAAAGTCAGGAGCCTGACGGCCAACTAATACACCCATTGTTTTCTCCAAATAGTTAGGTTTAGTTCCAATATACAAATCATTTTGTAATTTGATTCTAATTATTGAGGCGCTGTTTAAGAAAAACAACCCCTTGAAAAAATTTGCCTAAGTTTATTCAGCTCTGGGGAAAAATAACAATCGAATTATCCGATAGGTACAATCTAAAAATTCGATGAGGCTAAACTTTAGACATAAAAAAGCCCCTTGCGGGGCCTTTTCTGAATTAGTCCATAATGTCATTTGGCATATCTGCACGGATATGCTGCCACAGCTCACCTGACTGGTGACCATATTTACGTATCAGCGATATCGCGCGATCATGATCGCCTTGCTGAGCAAGTTCTGTTAAATCGCGATAAAACTCTCTGGTGATTTTTCGAATTTTTGGCTCTGAAAAGTAATGACAACCAATCTTCGAATACAAACCTCTAAAACCATTCAGGATGAGGACATAAATCTTATTGCCACCAGCAATCGCAAGTTGATGATGCACTTGATAATCATAATCTGCAAAAGCTTCTGCTGTATCTGGCAACTCTGCATATTGTGCTAGTATTTCGATCACTTTTTCTGGACTTAGCTTGATCGCCGCGCGTGTATAGATAGCACTAATGTTGGTTCTGGCTGACAACAGCTGGTCCGTCAACTCGGGAACTTTGTCTTCATCAAGTCGAGCTAGAGCTTCCAGGATATTAAGACCTGAAGTTTCCCAAAAATTATTAACTCTGGTTGGCTTACCATGTTGAATTGTTAGCCATCCATCGCGGGCCAATCGCTGTAAAACTTCTCTTAAGGTTGTGCGAGTCACACCGATTAGCTCTGATAGTTCACGCTCAGCCGGTAAAATAGACCCAGGTGGAAACTCTCCATTCCAAATCGATTCAACTATATATTCCTCAGCGAATCCCGCTGGGCTCTTGGCTTTAAAAATTCTCATTTAGCACCACTTAATTTACAACCTAAGGCTAGATACATTCAACGCAAGCGACTCTCGAAAGCAGGCGGAGCATGATACTGCAACTCGTTAATCTACTGATTGTACCAGATGGATATAAAGTAACAAGCGCAACTGCAAATTGATGTTCAGGTTATTAACTATTGCGCATTTAAAAAGGGTCGACTAATCCAATTCCTTTCATCTAAATAAACACACCACTTACCATAAAGCCTTTACGCCCGACTTCAATCTGTGCATTTATCCCGCATGTTTAATTCGCACCTGATCTATATAGTTAACATCAATTGATTACATTTTTAATCTAGCTCCGATTAAATTCAGTTTGGCACTCAATTTAAACTCAGCACCATGACGGGATTGTCGGGTAGAATGTAGACCCGCACGCTCTCACATTGAACAACTGGGCAAGAAGTAAAAAGGGAACTTAACTGTAAATCAAGTGACTAATACACTGTTTGCAATACGAATTATACGCACCAAGGTAAATAGGCCAGAACATAATTGCCTCTTTGTGGCTTGTCGTAAATGTAAAGGTCTTGATGCCTTCGTACTACATCGCCATAATAGCGGCCAAAAAAGGAGATATACATGATTGAAAGACTTGCGAGCTTTTCTCGCTCTACCAACGCTTGGGCGCTATTGTTTATAAGTGCACTTATTTTCGAAGTTGTCGCACTATATTTTCAGTATGCCATGGGTTTAGAGCCTTGCGTGATGTGTATCTACCAACGTACTGCTATGTTAGGTGTATTAATTGCCGCACTAATTGGCCTATGTGGTAAAGGTATCTATATCGTCCGACTCATCGCTACAGCTGGATGGGGCATAGCCTCAATTTGGGGTTGGTTGCTTGCACGTGAACACCTTTCTATGCAAACCACAACAGATCCTTTTGCCTTTACGTGTGCTTTTGAACCAGACTTCCCAGTTCCATTGCACGAATGGATCCCATCGTTTTTCGCTGTGACTGGCAGCTGTTCTAGTATAGACTGGTCGTTTGCTGGTTTATCAATGCCCGGCTGGATGGCTGTGGTCTTTGCAGTGTATTCGATTAGCTTTTTGATCTTTGCGCCATTGATTATTTTTAAAAAGTAGATTTGAGATAGATATGATTTTTAGACTGAGTCAGGTTTCCAAGCTTTCAACCCTGTCGCTACGTGACAAGCAAAAAGTCCAAGCAATTGCACTGTCAATGCTATCGGCGAAAAGTAAGGTATTTTTGGCAGTATGTAAGCTGACATTGTTAACACCCCTTTTTATGGCATTGGCATATTTTGAAGGGTGGGCACTGTTACCTGTGCTACTTGTTGCGGGCCTTGCTTATCCATTGCTCACTGCGCCAATCGAAATACAATTTGCGTTGAAAAATATAGACCAAGCGCTTGAACAGTTTAAGCAGAGCCAAACATAGGCTCTGCGAGACTCTGGCTTACTCAAATACCACGTGAGCTTTTAACTTTTCAATTAGGCCCTTTCCTATTCCTTTCACTCTCTCTAATTCCTGCACATCCACAAATCTACCATTTTGCTCCCTAGACATCACAATTGCCTGCGCTTTTGCCTCACCAATCCCAGGTAGCTGGATCAGCTCATTTACTTGCGCTGTGTTCACATTTACAACCAGTGGCACTTGTTCAGGCGGGTTTACATCTTGCGCCTGAACCAAATTACTCAACAAAAATACTGCTACTATCAGTCCAAGAATCCATGTATGTCTTCGCATTTAATTTTCCTTAAAAGTTTATGAGTCTAACACTGCTTAAAAATACTAAATAAGCTATCTAACCATAAGATTTAACGATTACTTTTGTAAAATGCCTACTAATATTTTCATTGTGTTTTTTTCATATGGATCGTCTAATGAAGTGCCTTTAAGTTGCATTAATAGCAAATACAGTTTACTGTATAAAAAAACAGTGTTTTATGGAGGGTCATCATGGCTGTTATAGTAAAGTATGTGGTTGAAAGAAACGGAGTAGAGCGAATGACATTTACTAGCAAAAAAGAGGCTGATGCCTACGATAAAATGCTGGATGTTGCAGAAGCGCTTGAAGCAATGCTAGATAAGGTAGATGTACCACTTAGCGAGCAACAAGTTGAATCACTGGCTCTAGAAATGGCAAAGTATAAAGACGATTTTATTTCTGTACTCAAAGGCAGTAAACCATCAGCAGAGAAAGACAATAAAAAAGCGTCCAAGAAAGCCGAAGAAGTTACTGACGAAGTCGCCGAGGATAAGGTCACTGCTATAAAGCAAGCATAAATATTACTTGGTTCTTAAATTACCTTTACTGACTTATTCGTTCCAAAAACGCAAAAACGCCGCACTATTGATATAGTTCGGCGTTTTAGTTTTATATAACCGACGTAGCGATTATTTTAAAACTGCAGCAACTGCATCAGCAAAATAATCAATATTGCTTTGGCTAATACCCGCCACATTTACACGGCTAGAACCCACGATATAGATTGAATATTCCTCACGTAGGCGGTTAATTTGCTCTTTATTAATACCTAAGAATGAGAACATACCGTGCTGGCGCTCAATGAATGAGAAATCATGTCCAGTATTTCTCTGCGCTAAGCTATCTTTTACAAGGCTACGTAAACCGTTAATACGATCACGCATTTCAGCAAGCTCTTGATGCCACTCTTGTGTTAACTCATCACTTGAAAGGATAGTATTTACAATGTCGGCACCATGTGCCGGTGGCATAGAATAGATGCTGCGTACTACGCTTAATAGAACTGAGTTTGCAACATCCGCATTCGCTGCATCTTTAGAGATAACAGAACATGCACCAATACGCTCACGGTAAAGACCAAAGTTTTTAGAGCATGAAGAACAAATGATCATCTCTTCTACTGTTTGAGCTAGCAAACGTAGACCATTAGCATCTTCGTCTAGGCTGGTACCAAAACCTTGATAAGCAATGTCTACAAGTGGAGTAAAGCCAACCTCTTTAGCAAGGTCCGCAAAAATCTGCCACTGTTCGGCATTCAGATCCATACCACTTGGATTGTGGCAACATGCATGAACTAAAACAACGTCACCCTTTGGCACTTGCTTCAGCGTATCAATCATCTCGTCAAAAAGTAGCCCTTTATTCTCGTAGTCGTAGTAAGGGTACTCTTTTACTGTCAAGCCAGCAGCTTCAAATAGGCTAATATGGTTTGCCCAAGTTGGTGTCGTCACCCAAACCGTCGCATCTTTATTACAACGCTTAATGAACTCAGCAGCTACGCGCAAAGAGCCTGTGCCACCTGGAGTCTGCGCCGTACGCACTCGGTTGGCAAGTAATGTAGTGTGACTATTGCTTAATAACAACTCTTCCATCTTAGCGCAAAAGTCTAAGTTACCAGCTAACCCAATGTACGATTTTGTGGTTTCGTTTTCTAAACGAAATGCTTCTGCTTTTTTAACCGCTTTTAAAACCGGAGTAGCACCTTGCTCATCTTTATATACACCAACGCCTAAATCAATTTTTTTAGGGTTATCGTCTTGCTTATAAGCTGCCATTAGGCCCAAAATTGGGTCTGTAGGAAGTGGTTTTAGTTCTGAAAACATGTGTATTTTTTTCCTATTAAAACTAGTACGCAAAAACACAAGGCCGCAAAAATTCGCTCAAGCGCATTCAAGCTCACCTTCATTTCTCTAAGTATTCAACTCGATAATACGTAGTAATCTTGGGGGTTATAGTTGCCATAATACTAACACAATTTAACGAGAACACGAGCCCTCTCACTCAGGAAGGTAGTGTGTTATTTTCATGCAAGCCGCAACCAGTACAGATAAATTGTCAGGAGTAAAAAAGTCTTTACTAAAAGCCTCTGCATCAATGATCCCGACACACTCAAAACTGTCGTTTAACAATGGAATACAAACCTCAGCTTGCACTTTCGGGTCACAGGTATAATACTCACCGCCCGTTGCAATATATTCGGGAATATCATTGATAATACGGGATTGTTCTGACAATACAGTTTGAATGTTGTTCGAAGTCGCTGCAAATTGTTCATTAATGGGAAAGAGAGGGCGACTTGGCGCACCGTTATAGGCCAACTTCAAGAGCTGATTTTCACCGTCTACCAATCTCGTTTGGTAGATGCCAAACCAATCTACTCCGGTTTTACAGGTAACGAACTCTACAATAGCTTGCAGTTTAGACAGTAGTTCTGTGTTTCTTTCACTGTGTGAAATATAAGAATTCAATTCAAATGGTGCTTCTTGTAAATGACCAAATAAGCTACAACTTCCCCCTTCACCAAGCTCTGGAATTTTATAAGACCATATCGGTTTGGTTTGATTACTTGCCAAAAATGCCTCTAAAGAGTCTAGTTGCAATTTCACCAAAGAAGGTTCCACTGGGGTTTTCGTTTTATTTAAGTATGCAGAAATCATTTAGCCATCCAAACATCTATATATCTAAATCAAATTTAACACGCAATTATGCCGTTGACTATAGGAAAGAGCATGTTTTTTATTTTGAGGAACAATAGAAAGGAATAAGTGAAAAAAAATTTCAATATTTCGAACAGCTAGTTGAGGGAGTAAACAAGCCTTACTTCATTGCCTATTTGATTGTAACTCACACTATCCGCAATCTCTGAAAGCAATTGAACACCGCGTCCATGTTCATTAGATAGAGAGTTATCATGTTGCACTTCAGGCTGCATAAATCCGCTGCCAGAATCTTTTATATCAAAGGTAATCGAATGCTTTTCGGGAGAATAAGAAGCCGATATTTGAATTGACGCATTGTTCAGTTCAGCCAATGCTTCAGCCCGCTGGGTATAATATTCTAGAAACCCATCTTCTTGGTTTTTTAATTCAGAGCTGATCCCCAGCACACCATGGTCTAAAGAGTTATTGTACGCTTCCGATAATAACAGGAATATATTGGACCTATGCGCATCCACTCCCTCAACATTACTCAATACATTAACCACTTCTAATACAGGATCAGTCACTTTCATTTGCTCGGCGTCTAAAGAAACTGACACATCAAAGGGCAAACAAGAATAATGCGTATCACTTGAACTCTCTACCTCGGCTGCCAAACAGTTAACTATTGCAATACTCAAGTCATCCTGTTGCTCCGCATGTTGTGCAAACCCTCTTACTTTATCTATCACTTCCTGCGTTGTGATAGCATTTTTACTTTGCAAAGTATCGATGAACCTTCCTTCACCAAACATTTCGCCATCAGGCCCTTCACTTTCGATGATCCCATCGGTAGCCATCACTAATCGCGTACCCCGCTCTACCTCAAAGTGTAAAATGGTTCTTTCGAATTCTTCATCGTCCAAAATCCCCAACGCCATGTGCTGCGACTCAACGGTTTTCAATACCTTACCCTGGCCATTAATCAAATAAATGTCCGGCAGCCCTCCCAACCAAGCCGAAATATTCTTACCAGAACTGCTCAACTCAATAATCGCTGCGGCGCAAAACATGTGGCCTGGTAGCAAAGTATATAAAGAACTGTTCAGCTCCGTTGCTATATCCCCTACAGCCATTCCCTTTTGTACCATAGTGTAAAAGATTTTCGATGCAGGAAGCGCCCCCACGGCAGCCGCTAAGCCGTGGCCGGTAAAGTCGCCCAACAAGCAATAAAAACCACCTATGGGGCTTTTTGCCATTAAAAACATGTCACCATTGAACATAGAGGCAGGCGAGAGATGAAAGTCACACAGCGTATCAAACCTTTCTTGGCCTGACAGGGCATTTCTAAATATATGCTCTACAATTTCATGCTCTCTTTCAGTTTGATTGTAATGATACTGCAGCTGTTTCTTTTGTTCGTTTGCTTCTTTGCTGAGCTTTCTTGTACGGGCGTGGGCACGAATTTTTGCAGAGAGAATAATTCTGTCAAAAGGTTTATGAATGAAATCATCCCCGCCAACTCGCAGACACTTTTCAAAACTAGCATGATCTTCAAGCGCGGTTATAAAAATAATGGGTAAATACACATCCCCAGCGTACTCCTTGATCTTTGGCGCCGTTTCAAACCCGTTCATAACAGGCATCATGACATCAAGCAATACAATGTCTACCTCATGCTGCTGCAACAAGTCCAGCGCTTCTTGCCCGTTGTTTGCAACCAATACATCATAGTGTTGTTGCTCCAACATGGCAGTGAGCAATCGGCAGTTAAGAGGTTGATCATCAACCACTAAAATAAGCATGCGATCGAACTCAGTTAGTCAATTTCAAACTTTTTATCAAACCGAGATATCTGCAAGATTTTCTTTAATTGTGGTCTACAATTGCTGATCTGTATGCTTCCAACAGAATCACCAAGTGTTTTTTTCATATTTAATAGCATCCCTAAGGCTGAGCTATCCATGTAGTCTGTATCTCGTAAATCGACGACTACTTTTTCTGTTTCGGCGTTCACCTCTGCATAGGCTTGGCGAAATGATTGTACTAAATTAAAGTCAAACTTCCCTTTAATTTGGATTGTTAAGGTCTTTCCGTCGGCTGAAGCATTTTTGCTCAGGCTCATTGCAAGCTCCTACTTTGAATTTGGTATTGTTATCCATCTTTATGTTTTAAATATAATCGTATTACGTAATTTCGCCAAAAAAATATAACAGCACAAAACACTTTTTGTTAGTATCCAAGGTAATGAAACTAGTTTGGAGTAAGCCATGTCAGAAGGTCGTTTAGTATATTCTACCGAGCTGGGAAGAATTAAACCGCAAGACGAACAACCGCAACAAGAAGTAAAGCTTTTTAAAGATGGCCACATTCGCATTGAACGTCAAACCAAAGGTAGAAAAGGTAAAGGCGTGATGTTGGTAGTCGGTATTGATCCTGAACAGCATGATCTAAAAAAATTAGCTAAGTTACTGAAAAGTAAAATGGGGCAAGGTGGTGCAGTAAAGGATGGTGTAATTGAAATTCAAGGCGATGATCGTGAAAAGCTAAAAGGTCTATTAATTGCTCAGGGATTCAAAGTCAAAATAGCAGGGGGTTAATTCCCTGCTACTCTCATAATATCTGGCTCTTGAGCAAATACTTGTTGCTCTGTCAGCGGCGCACTGTAGTAGTAACCTTGTACGATATGGCAATTATTCCGCTGTAAAAAAGCGACTTGCTCGGCGGTTTCCACCCCTTCAGCAACCACCTTCATACTGAGCTTCTGAGCCATCGCAATAATTGCAGCAGTAATTTCCATGTCATTACTATCATCTGGAATATCCTTCACAAAGGACCTATCCACTTTGAGTACATCGACTGGGAAGCGCTTCAGATAACTGAGCGACGAGTAGCCTGTTCCAAAATCATCAATTGATAGTGATACACCTAGCTTTTTCATCTCCTTTAGCTGCTCAATTGCTGCTTCGACATCACCCATTAGCATACTTTCTGTCAACTCAAGGTGAAGCATTGAAGGTGGTAGGCCTACTTCATCTAATGTGTGAGAAATCGTCTCGATTAAATTCGCGTCCTTAAACTGTCGTGCAGACAAGTTAATTGAAATATCAGCGGTATACCCTTTAGATTTTAGCACAGAAGAGAATCTGCAAGCCTCTTTCAAAACCCATGTACCTATTTCGACGATTAATCCCGTAGCCTCAGCAATTGGGATAAACTTAGTCGGCGGGATCCCGCCTTCCGTTGGATGATTCCACCGAATTAACGCCTCATAACCAACAATTTTTCCACTTCGACTATCTATTTGTGGTTGATACTGCAATGAGAATTGTTGACTCTTAATCGCCTGTCGTAATTCATTTTCTATGTGCAATCGCTCATTCGCTGCCGCATTTAGCTCCTGAGAATAAAAATGGAAAGTGTTTCGCCCTTTTGCTTTGGCTTCATACATGGCCAAATCAGCATGTTTTAATAACTGCTCTTCTTCTTGGCTATCAAATGGTGCCAAAGTGATACCAATACTGGCACTGACAATGACCTCGTTGTTTCCTAGCGAAATGGGTTGGCTGAGAGTTTTTTGTATTGTATGTGCTACATCCATTGCGTTGTCTCGGGTGCTTATCCCGCTTAGCAAAACAGCAAATTCATCACCACCCAATCGCGCAATTGTATCCTCGGCCCTTAATCTTTGTTTAAGTCTGTCGGCAACCTCTACAAGTAACCGATCTCCTGCATCATGTCCGAGTGTATCGTTAATGCGTTTAAATTCATCGAGGTCAAAGTAAAATAGCGCAAACGCGTAGTGTCCACGAGAGGCCAATGCCATGGATTTACGCAGTTGCATACGGAAAAAGGTACGATTAGCTAAGCCTGTTAGAGTGTCAAAATAGGCCAGCTCTTCCATCTTTCTTTGACTTTCTTTAACAAATGAAATGTCTTGTGCAGATGCCACATAACTTGAAATGCGACCACCATTTTCCCGGATTGGAGAAATACTCAAACTCACCCAAATTTGGTCATTGTTGCTACTTTGCAACAAAGTATCACCACGCCAGTAGTTACGGCTTTTGAGGTCAAAATCTATATCATCAATTAAGATGGCCATCTCGCTAGAAATAATATCTAGCAGTGGCGCATCCAAAAAGTGAGATTCGGCAAACCCAGTCATTTCAACCATTTTTGGATTCACATACTCAATTTTGAATCGCTCATTGGTGATCACCACCCCTGTACCAGAAAACGCAACGGCCTTGGATAACCGGTTTGCCGCCTTCTCTGCGATTTCTTTTTCATTGATACGCTGATTCAGTCCGTTGACTAATTTTTTAATATCATCACTCATGTCATTAAATGATGCATTCAACAAACCGATTTCATCATCACTGTCGGCGAGTTTCGGATGATCCCATTGACCTCGACCAAAACTGATCAGAACTTTAACCAATTGATTAATACGCTTCAAAATCAGATGGTAAATTACTTGGTGCAGGAGCATGGCAACAAAACCGGCGTAGAGAACAAACAAGCCAAAAAACTTGACCTTGAGCTCTTCAAGCGCGTGCAAAGCCGTATCTCGGCGCTTGTACATACCAACATACCAGTCAAGCTCCCCCAAATGCATCACATTTGCGATATGGCCTGCTTTGTCATGTACAAACTCATCTTGATAGCTTGGTAAATTTACCTTGAGCGCAGTGTCAATCACGCGTTGTATTGGGCTGGGTAATGCATCTTTTGTTAACAACTCGGAATGCTCGGTATCTCTGAGTAAATTTGGCGCAGATATAATCCGCCCCTGTTTATCAAAAATAATGTAACTTTGCTCTGCGGTCGGTTTTGGCAGCCTAGAAAGCAAGGTTTCTAAATCTAAATCGCTCCCAGTAAAGCCTCGATACACATCTCCTTCATACAGCGGAACTAAAATACTCACTACCCATTTGCTCCAAATAGGGTCGTGATGTACATCGGACCAAACAGCTTCTCTGGTAGGGTTTAACTCCTCGCGTAACAGCGGTTGAGCGTGAATATTAGCCTGTCTATTCTGTGCGCTGTCTAAAAGGACCGAGTTAGGTGGCGCAATTCGTACAAAGTTCTCTGTGGTATAGATATAAAAATTGAAAAAGTCTTGCAGCAAAATAGGTGACAGAATATTCCAAAGGCTTTCTGACTTTTGAAATAACGCTTGATCGCTTTCGCTCAATGTATCTTTCAAAATGTAAGCTGCCGACATGCCATTAGCAGCAACACTATGCATTCTGCCATTACTCGTAGTTAAGGGTAACTCGGTATTTAGTGGTATCTCTGTTGCTGACAGAAGCTTTTTTGACACCACGACATTTGTCTGTTGAGCGAGGCTCTTTTTGAGTTCTAAATAGTGAGAAAACTGCTGTAATACTTGCTCACTTAAACCATGTAATTGGACAAATTCAGCCTCAACGAGATGCTTTTCCTCAGATTTCAACATCAACGCGGCTGCAAATACGCCAGCAATGACACACACAGCGGAAATTAAGATTGATAATTTCACACTTAGAGAATTAGCACCAAAACGCGAAGGAGGACGACGGTTGCCCACGATAAACCCTTTACCCTGTTATGTTTTTTTTCATATATTGACTTGAATATATCAGATCACGTAATTCGTAGCCAATGCAATTAGAGTATAATTTAAAATACCTAGTTGTAATTGGTTCGATATCTGTGTTAATAATACTGCTAATACTGATTTTTAGATACGAACAGATTATGAACTTTTTCACGCGCCGTTATTTTTTCTTTTTTAGCTTCTTTAGGTGAAGAGGCTTAACTGTTTGCGCGTAAAAACGAATAGCTAAGCCTCCCACCATCTGGGAGGCTTTTTTTTTGGCACAATGGGAGTGAGGACCATGACGCAAGATACTTTAGATGCATTGAGGACAGAGATTAATGAAATTGACTCTGAATTATTAGTACTTTTGGCAAAGCGTAGACGTATTAGTCACGGGGTATTGGAATACAAAATTAACAACAATAAACCGATCAGGGATGAAGAACGAGAACTTGCCCTCTTAGAAAAACTAATTCGATACGGCAAGTCTCTGGGCCTAGATCAGTTTTACATTAATAATGTTTTTCAAGTAATTCTGGAAGACTCCGTACTCAATCAGCAGGCGCTCCTGCAAAAGAGCCTGAATCCCGACACCGTCAATGATACGCATAGAGTTGCCTACCTAGGTGGGCAAGGTTCGTATAGCCAGTTAGCTTGTCACAAATATTTTAGCCGTCGCCCCGGGAAAGTCGTCGAAATGGGCTGCCAATCATTTGAAGATATCACCAATTCAGTTGAAAAAGGCAAAGCCGATTTTGGTATTTTACCAATCGAAAACACCAGCTCAGGCAGTATTAATGAAGTGTTTGACTTAATGCAACACGCTCAAGTTTCTATCGTTGGAGAGGTCACTCACAGTGTAGAGCACTGCCTATTGGCCAAACCCGGTATCGAGCTTAAAGATGTGAAAAAGATCTATGCACACCCACAACCTTTCGCACAGTGCAGTCGCTTCTTACAAAGTCTTGCAGACGTTACCCATGAAACATGTGACTCCACTTCGAGCGCTATCATGGCTGCTGCGGAATGTGACCAAAGTGCGGCGATTGGTTCTGCGCAGGCAGGACGTTCACAGGGCTTGGAAGTCATAAAAAGTGAACTTGCCAATCAAGCTGAGAACCACAGTCGCTTTATTGTGGTCGCAAGAAAACCACTTCAAGTATCAACTCAAATCCCAACAAAAACCAGCCTTATCATGGCGACAAAACAGCATGTCGGTTCCCTTGCAGATGCGTTGATGGTGTTCAAAGAAAACAGCATTAACATGACAAAACTTGAATCGCGTCCTGTTCCAGGTAACCCGTGGGAAGAAGTCTTTTACGTAGATCTACAGGCAAATATTGCGGATCCTCAAGTGCAAAAGGCGCTGGAAGCGCTCAAAGAGCATACTCAAACGGTTAGGATTTTAGGCTGCTATCAAAGTGAGTCACTCAAAGCGGTAGAGCCTATTTGATTGAAAACCCCAGCTTAGGTGCTGGGCAAACCCTCTTAACTTAATACATACTTTCTCTTAAGAGTATATGCGCTACTAATGTAGCGCAAAAAATTACTACTTATGAAGCTAACTCATCGAGCACCTTGGCGTCATTGGCTTTATTTAAAATACCTCTACTCTGCGCTAAGAAAGTATGGGCACTGTCAGAGAAATAGGTCTGCGCTTTATCAAACCCTTCTATCAAAGCTTTTTTGTCACGTTGTTTCAAGCTTTGAAGTGTTTGCGCAAAGGTATCCTGATAGCTGGCGAGCAATCCTTCAACGTCGTCAAATTGAGCAAGCATAATATCGGCATATAACTCAGGGGACTGTGCAAATAAACGGCCGACCATCATCAACTCCAATTGATAAATGGGTGAAGAACAACTGCGAAGCTCTTCCAATGTGTGACACTGTTTTGCTAAAAACTGACCGTAAACAAATGTAGTCAAGTGCCGCATGACCTGAATAATTTGCATCGCTTGGTCGTGCTTTTTCGCTTCCATTGAGACGATATGGCATCCCCAGATCTGAAGTTGTTTCAGTAACCCCTCATATGCCGCTTGATCTCGCCCGTGGCAAGCTACTACAGTTTGCTTAACCCAGTGAGAGATATCTGGGCCAAACATTGGGTGCAAACCAACTACAGGGCCTGGGTGTTTTTTGAGTAAACTTTTAAGTGGAGTCTGCTTTACAGATGTAATATCCGCCAAAATGCATTCGGGATCCAGCGCAGGCAAATCATCGATAACTTGTTCTAAGCTGTTTATAGGCACGCTCACAAGCACAAGTTTCGCGCCGGATAAAATATCTGCGGCCTCTTCTTGATGACTTTTATCGAGTATTTTGACTTCATAACCTGAGCGTCGAAACTGCTTTGCAAACAACTGACCCATTGCTCCTTCACCACCTACTATCACTATTGGCGAAAGCTGCGGAGCTGTACACGCTAATTTACTTTGCTGATTTTCGTATGCTTCACGCATCATTCTGCGCAAAATATCTTCAACCAATTCAGGGTTAACCCCCTTTTCTTGCGCTTGCTGACGACGTGCCGCAATTAAAACCGCTTCTCGATCTGGAGCGTGTAGTGGCGCCCCCTGTTGCTGCTTAATTTGCCCAACCTGCTCTGTTAGTTTTCTGCGCTCAGCAAGCAAGCTAACCAGCTCGCTATCACAGCGATCTATCTGGACACGCAGCTCATCTAGACTCAAATTATCTCTCATTCCCATACCGTAAACCTTAATTTACACCAGTAAATATTTAATTACACCTAGTCTAACAGGACGAATTTTATTAAGAAAGTAACATTTCGTTACTTCATGAAATTATAAGGTACAAACCAATGGGTTTTAAATTTACATGTCAGTAGGTGAGTATTACGACAAAAGATAGCAGACAATCAATGAATTGAAATATAGAGGGAGAAACCAAACAGGCCGCATGAAGCGGCCTGTTTGTTAAGCATAGGTAGTATGCGCGTATTAGTTAAGTTTTTCTTTAATACGTGCAGATTTACCAGAACGCTCGCGTAAGTAGTAAAGCTTAGCGCGACGAACCGCACCACGACGCTTAACTGTAACGCTGTCAACCAGTGGGCTGTGTGTTTGGAAAACACGTTCAACACCTTCACCGCTTGAGATCTTACGAACAGTGAAAGATGAATGAAGGCCACGGTTACGCTTAGCGATTACAACACCTTCAAAGGCCTGTAGACGCTCTTTGTTACCTTCTTTAACACGTACTTGTACAACAACTGTGTCACCAGCGCCGAACGCAGGTACGTCTGTTTTAAGCTGCTCTTCTTCAAGCGCTTTAATAATATTTTGGTTTACTTTTGCCATTTTATTTCTCACATTCCTAGGAGTAACTGTCTTCTAGCCACAAGCTTCGTGTTCTTGCTGAAATTCAGCAAGGAGCTTTGCTTGCTCCTCAGTCAGAGCTAGGTTACGCAACAAGTCCGGACGGCGTAGCCAAGTCCTGCCTAATGACTGCTTTAAGCGCCATTTTGCAATTTCTTTGTGGTTCCCACTGAGTAATACAGCAGGGACCTGCTTTCCATCCAATATTTCAGGCCGAGTATAGTGAGGGCAATCTAACAGGCCATCCGAAAATGAGTCCTGCTCAGCAGACTGATTGTGACCAAGCACACCAGGCACTAATCGTGCAACCGCATCGATAAGCGTCATAGCGGGCAATTCGCCACCACTGAGAATAAAATCACCAATGGACCACTCTTCGTCTACATGAGACTCAATGATCCGTTCATCTATACCTTCATATCGACCCGCAACTAAAATCAACTTTTCAGACTGTGCTAATTCAGCAACGCCTTGTTGATCCAGTTTGCGTCCCTGTGGAGACATATAAATTACTTTTGCACCATCACCCGCTGCAGATTTTGCATCAAGAATGGCTTTTTCAAGCGGCTCTACCATCATCAACATACCTGGACCACCGCCGTAAGGCCGATCATCTACAGTACGATGTTTGTCAGTAGCATACGCTCTAGGGTTCCAACAATTGAACTCAATCAAACCGTTTTTCACAGCTCGACCAGTTACACCTTGCTGAGTAACTGCATCAAACATTTCTGGGAACAGCGATACCACGCCCACCCAAAGTTTTTGCTGATCACTCATTAAAATGCAGGATCCCAATCAACCGTAATTTCACGTTCATCATGCTTAACTTCAATAATGACAGAATCTGTCAAAAATGGAATTAAGCGCTCAGTCTGACCAAATGCATCTTTTTTGTTTGCTTTCACAACCAAAACATCATTTGAGCCAGTCTCCATCAGGTCATCGACATGACCTAAGTTGTAACCTTTATTAGTTACAACCGTCATACCAATTAAGTCTCGCCAATAAAACTCCCCTTCAGGTAATTCAGGAAGCTGCTCACTATTAACGGCGATTTCAGCGTTGGTATAAGCCATTGCTTCGTCTCTGTCGTTAATGTTTGCAAATTTAGCGATGAAACCCTTGTTGTGGCGACGCCAGTCGCTCACTTCAAGTGCTTGCCATTTACCTTGTTGCCCTATCAACCATGGGCTGAAATCGAAGATCCCTTGGGGATCATCAGTAAATGAATGCACCTTAAGCCAACCCTTAATACCATAAGGGGCACCTAATTTGCCGACAACTAGTGTCGAGGTGTTATCTTGACTCATGGTTACACTTACGCCTATTAAGCCGCTTTACGAGCGTCTTTAACTAACTTAGCTACGCGATCTGAAAGAGATGCGCCTTGGCCTACCCAGTGATCAACACGAGCAAGATCTAGACGAATTTTTTCTTCCTGACCAGAAGCGATTGGGTTAAAGAAACCTACTTTCTCGATGAAACGACCGTCACGCGAGAAACGGCTATCCGCAACCACGATTTGATAGAATGGACGCTTTTTAGCGCCGCCACGTTGCAAACGAATAGTTACCATACCGTCCTCTACATAGATTGACTGTTTTCATTAATAAGATATTACTTCCCACTACGGGAAGCTGGGGAATTGTACGAGTTTTTCTCAACAATGCAAGCATGTTTTGGATTTAATTCTCAATCTTGACATGCCTAGGTCAATTTGGACCTAAAACGCACTCATTGTTTGGCTTCGCACACGCCAAAATAAAGAAACGGGTGCTGTTAAAAACACCCGTTTAAAAGCTCAAGCAAAGCATTAATCACCTTGCTCGCAGGGAGGTATTACACCTTAGAACGTATATTTCGCATTTAGGGCAAAATTGCGTCCAGGTTGCGTGTACTGTCCTAGCGCTGCGTCAGCAGACTGTCCAGCAACGCTCTCATATGGAATATATTCCTTGTCTAGCAAGTTAAAGACACCCGCATTGAGTCTCAAGTTACCAAAATCGTACTCAGCGAAGAGATCAACCGTACCCCAACCCGCTGTTTTGACTTTGTCATCAGCTGGTACCTTAGTCATACGTTTGGCTGCTTTAAATGCCGCTGTAACTGACCAGTTGTCCAGCTCATAGCGTGCTTTTGCAAAGCCATTGAGTGGACTAAGAGTGCTAATGTATTCATTGGTCTCTTTATCTTTACCCTGTACATAAGTAAAGCCAGTATCAATCGATACATTGTCGTTTACCCAGACAGTGAAATTAGCTTCTAAACCTTTGATCTCGACTTCTGCGATATTTTGGTACTGATAGTATGTCTTAGGAGGCATGCCTGGAATTTGGCTTGGCTCTACGCGCACTATTTTGTTTGAGATAAAATCATCAAATTTTGAATTAAATACTGTGACAGAGAACTGTTTCGACTCAAAATCACCTTTAACACCAAATTCAATGCTATCACTGGTTTCTGGCTCTAAATCTGAATTAGGTAGAATTTGATAGAACGGCTCAACACCATGACTTTGATATGCAAGATCATGAGGTGGGATTTTGAAACCTCGAGAATACTGAGCAACAACATTTAAGTTTTCTGACACAGAATAAACTAAGCCCAGTTTAGGAGACAGAGCCGTTTCACTGATGTCGCCGAACTCTGTGCCCGCATATAATTCACTTTGTTTAGCATCCATCTCATAGCGGTCAATACGTAAGCCAGCATTGAGCTTAAGTGTATCTGGTATCAAGGTAATGTTGTCTTGAACAAATAGACCTAGCATAGTTGTATCTGCGCCTGGAAACGTCTTTTGTCCTTCTCTATCTTTGCTTTTATTGCCTTGTGCATCAATCCGTGTTTTATAACGAGGACGTGACGTCTCGTAGCTATCAAAATCAAAGCCGTAAACCAATTGATGAGCCAACGAGCCAAATTCAAGCTGTTTATCAAGGACTAGGCGCGTACCAAAAATAGATTGCTCGAAACGGTAGTCATTGAAGTCAGTATATGGTCCTGTGCGACTGCGGCTGCCATCATTAGCGCGGATCTGGTCGCTCAGTTGCTCAAAGTCTGTGTAATAAACTTGTGCGCTTAGATTATCGTAAAAACTGGTTGCACTCGCTGTATCAAACTCTAAAGAGAATGAAATGCTTTCATTGTCATCTCTTGTTTCATAAGCATTTGCATTAATGATTTGCTCAACATCTTGGTCAAAGTAGTCCACTGTCGCCAAAATACTTTCATTATCAGTAATTTTGAATTCAGATTTGAGTAGCAATGCATTTGATGTGTAGTCAAAACCGGGCAAATCTTCTGCATAGTTTTGGGTTTCTTCACCATCGCGACGTGTAACTTGAATAGATGTCGCGTTAGAATCACTCAGCTGCTTGGCAAATGTCGCCGTCGCGCTTTTTTCAGCATTTACGCCATAGTAACCAAGGCCAACTTGTGCGTATGTATCCTTACCCGATAAATAATCAGACGGATTTTTTGTCGAAATGACAACAATACCGCCAAGCGCATCTGAACCATATAGCGACGATGCCGCGCCTTTGGCAACCTCGATTTGCTTAACATTATCTACATCAAAATAGCCGCGGCCGATAATTAAACCACCACCACCTGAGTATGCATCATTTAAACGGCGACCGTCTTTGACGTACACCACGCGGTTTCCACCGATACCACGAATATTGAGCGCTTGGGCTTCACCTGTAGAGCCCGTAGTTGTAATCCCTGTTTGATACTTAAATGCGGTATTTAAGTCAACTGCTAACTCACGTTCAATCTCTTGTTCGGTGACAACATTTACAGTGCCTGCGACATCTTCAAGCTTTTGCTCAATACGCGACCCTGATACTACGATTACTTCGCTATCTTTTTCAAATTGTTCAGCAACAACATTAGGCGCAGTTAAGACTGCCGCCGCAATACCTAGCGAAAGAGTAGTTCTTTTAAACATTATCTTTTAACCTCAAACAGGAAGAATGAATAATTTTCGCTGTGCACTATAAAGGTATTTTCACTCGATCGCAAACGATAATTATTTGCATTTCTATAATCATATAGATTTTATTTTCTGTAGAATGTATTATTGCCGTTATTGGATACATGTACTCATAAGGGATTTATCAGTCGCTCAAACTGAGGCAATTACAGCGCAGTTTTGGGTCAAATACTCAAGTATTAAAACGTGAGAAAAACAATGAAACATACCTTTTTTATCGGTATTTTACTGATGGTAAACAGCTTCATGGCTAACGCCGAACGCTTGGTTGTTGCTGGCGGTACAATTACCGACATCGTTTATGCACTAAATGCTGGTGACAACGTTGTTGCCGTAGACACCTCAAGTACTTGGCCTCCAAAAGCGGCTGCTTTACCTAAAGTCGGCTACTATCGAGATCTCGCCGCCGAAGGTATTTTGTCGCAAAAACCGACCATGATTTTGACTTTAGAAGGCGCAGGTCGCCCAGAAGTGCTTACACAAATTAAAAGCACAGGTGTACCGGTTCATCACTATGACAAGCCAGATAAAGTTAACGATCTTTACACTTTAATCAACCAAGTAGCAAAGGACTTAAAAAAAGAGCACCAAGCGACTATATTGATAAAATCGCTCAAGTCCCAGTTGCCCCAGAAACCTAAACCCTCAAAAACCAAAGCCTTATTTATTCTCTCCGCGGGTGAACGTGGTGTGATGGTCGCAGGGAAAGAAACTGTACCTGAGGTGCTGTTTAACTACACAGGAATTAAAAACATCGCGACACATAGCGGGTTTAAACCAATTAATCGAGAATCTATGCTCGTCGCCAACCCCGATTTTATCATCGCGCCCAGCCACGTTGTATACGGAGCCGGTGGTCCAGAAAAGTTTTGCAATCAAGCTGCACTGGCTTTGATCCCCGCTGCGAAGGAATGTCGTCTTTTAGTTATGGATTCATTAATGGCACTAGGTATGACCACACGCTTACCTGAAGCCATTGCCAAGCTAGACGCATTTCATCGTAAGCAGGCACTATGAGTAATATTACGCTCCCGATTTTAAACTCAAAGCAACATTTAAAATGGTACTGGCTAAGCATTTTTTTGCTGCTTAGCCTTGCTTGGCTGTCGCTAAGCAGTGGCCCTGTCGGTTGGGATTGGAAAATGCCCATCGTATGGCTGTTACCGGATTCAATGACAACCGACATTAATGACCTACATATAAGCGTTGTATCACAAATTAGGCTACCGAGGCTCATGCTTGCCATTTTAGTTGGCTCTGTACTTGCCTGTAGTGGTGCAGCAACCCAAGCTCTTTGCCGCAACCCATTGGCCGACCCTAGCCTAATGGGAGTCACTGGCGGTGCAGCAGTAGCCGCCATCGCTGTGATCGCACTGGCCCCCAAAGTCAGCTTTATAAACGAAGCCATGGTTGCACCGGCTGCATTCATAGGTGCATTAACCATCACCTCTGTCATATATCGCCTAGCAAATCATCAAGGACAAGTGCAAATCACCACTTTGTTACTCGCTGGCGTCGCTATTAATGCCATTGCCATGGCTATTATAGGCTTGTTTAGCTTTTTTGCTGACGACAGCTCATTGCGACTAATGACTTATTGGCAAATGGGCTCTTTAGGTGGTGCTAGTTGGTCAGCAATGACTTATGGTGCGCCATTGATCATCATTAGTACAATTATGTTGCTGTTGAAAAAACGTCAAATCAATGCATTGATGTTAGGAGAGCGAGATGCAAGGCATCTAGGTGTCAACGTAAAACGCCTTAAAACAGAAGTGGTATTTTTAGTTGCTTTGGGCGTTGGTGGCGCTGTTGCAATGGCCGGTATGATTGGCTTTGTAGGCTTAGTTGTGCCACATATCGCACGTTTATTGGTGGGTCCAGATCTGCGTAAAATGTTACCACTAAGTATGCTTTTAGGCTGCTTACTTATGCTTTTGGCTGATTGGATTGCACGCTTAATTGTTGCACCATCTGAATTGCCAATTGGCATAGTTACCGCTTTGTTTGGCGCGCCATTTTTCATCTACCAGTTAATCAAACAAAAGCGAGGTGCACATGCTTGAATGTAAAAATGTTAGCATTACTCGTGGTACCAAGCGTATTGTTCACGATCTCTCATTTACTGCTCGTCAAGGTGAGTTTATTGTATTGCTGGGAGAGAATGGTGCAGGCAAATCAACCTTGTTGAGTGCAATATGCGATGATTTGAGCTACACCGGTGAAGTGTTATTGAATGGTCAGTCTGTTCATGCTCTTGACCCTCAAACACTGGCAACCCAGCGAGCGATGCTACTACAAAACAACCGAGTAAACTTCGCCTTTAATGCCGCAGAGCTAATTGCAATGGGTCGCTACCCTTACCATGAAACAACGCAAACACAAGCGGATGTTGTCAATGATATAATAGCGCAAATGTCTCTTGAAACTTTGGCTGACAGAGATGTCACTGTGTTGTCTGGGGGCGAGTTTCAACGCGTTCAATTCGCGCGTTGTATTGCACAATTAAATGCACATAGCACTCAAACTACAGGTAAACTTATGTTGTTGGATGAGCCGACATCCGCGCTCGATCTTCACCACCAACACGTAACCCTGAGCAAAGCCAAATCATTTGCCGAACAAGGCAATACAGTTATTGCCGTGTTGCATGATTTGAACCTTGCTTCATTATATGCAGATAGAATCTTACTACTACATCATGGCATTATTTACCATGACGGAAAACCGCAAGACGTATTGCGCCCAGAAGTATTACAGCCTATCTATCGTGCTGGTATGCAAATTAACTTGCACCCCAGCTTTGAAATCCCTATGATTTTTTCAGAACCGCTAACAGGAGCCTCCAATGCGTGAACAAGCCGCTTTTGAAGCACGCACCCTAGTAAGACAGTCATCTGTCTGTGTGATCTCAACTCTTTCTAAAAACCTACAAGGCTACCCTTTTGGTTCTGTGTCTCCTTTTATGACGGACAACCAAGGTAGACTCGTGTTTTATATTGCCGGCATCGCGCAGCATTCGCGCAACCTAACCGAAGACAGCCGCATGTGCGCTACGGTTTTTGACGCCGCAGAGCAAGGTGACCAAAACGCCCATGCACGCGTTACTATCGTCGGTGATGCTGCTCCAGTGCCAACTGAGGAATCTGAAGCACTGCTAGAACGTTATGAACGTCAATATCCAGAGGCTGTTTCTTACCGACAGGCCCATGATTTCCAACTATGGCGTATGGACGTAAAACGCGTTCGCTACATTGGTGGTTTTGGTCATATCTTCTGGATAGAACAAAATGAGTGGAATGCGCAAGAACCGGAATGGACATTAGAAGATGAAAAAAGAATGGTTGAGCATATGAATGACGACCATGCTGACGCCAACCAATTAATGCTCAAACTTATTCATCAGGTCGAAGCCGAACACGTAACTATGACCACCATAGTACCTGATGGATGCTACTTACGAGCCAATGATAAAAATTACTACATTCAATTTGAAAATGTGTGTATGGATAGTAAAGCTGTTCGAATGGAATTAGTCAGGCTCACTAAGCTGGCCAGAAAAGAGTTAAACACCAGCACTGAAACTGCGCAAGATTAAATTGAAACACAGCTAAGCTGTTCAACTTTAGATCAAAAAAGGGAAGTGTCACCACTTCCCTTTTTTATATTTTTGGCAAATTAAAACTTGGGGCCACCGCCGCCAAACATACCTGGTGGCATCATACCTTTCATGCCGCGCATCATTTTCATCATGCCGCCTTTGCCTTTCATCTTTTTCATCATTTTCTGCATTTGTGTAAATTGCTTTAGCAGCTTATTGATGTCTTGCACCTGAGTACCTGAGCCCGCTGCAATACGCTTCTTACGCGAGCCTTTGATAATTTCAGGACGAGCACGCTCTTTGGGCGTCATAGAGCTAATAATCGCTTCCATTTGATTAAAAGTTTTGTCGTTAACTTGTCCTTTAACCGCATCCGGTAAATTATTCATACCTGGAAGCTTTTCAAGCATGGACATCATACCGCCCATGTTTTTCATTTGCTTTAACTGCTCAGCGAAGTCTTCAAGGGTAAAACCATCCCCTTTAAATACCTTTTCTGCAACCTTAGCCGCTTTGTCTTTATCAACTTTTGCTTCGACTTCTTCAATCAGTGATAAAACATCACCCATACCAAGAATACGAGAGGCTATACGATCAGGGTGGAATGGCTCTAAAGCGTCAGTACGCTCACCGACACCCATAAATTTTATTGGCTTACCCGTTATATTACGGATTGACAGTGCAGCACCACCACGAGCATCACCATCAGTTTTCGTTAAGATCACACCTGTCAGCGGTAGCGCTTCATCAAATGCTTTTGCCGTGTTTGCCGCATCTTGACCTGTCATGGAGTCAACAACAAATAGGGTTTCAATTGGGTTTATCGCCGCGTGTAGCGCTTTGATCTCTTCCATCATGTCGCTATCGACATGAAGACGACCAGCGGTATCCACCAGCACCACGTCGATGAATTTTTTCTTGGCGTGACTAACTGCATTGTTTGCAATATCAACAGGCTTTTGTGAAATATCACTTGGGAAAAACTCAACATCAACTTCTGAAGCTAAGGTCTCAAGCTGTTTGATTGCGGCAGGACGATAAACGTCAGCACTGACAACCAGCACAGATTTTTTCTTTTTCTCTTTTAGGAATTTAGCAAGTTTACCGACACTGGTCGTTTTACCAGCACCTTGTAAACCAGCCATCATGACAACTGCTGGCGGCTGTGCGTTGAGGTTCAGCTCTTCGTTAGCTTCACCCATCGCTTTTTCAAGTTCTTCACGAACAATTTTAATGAAAACCTGACCAGGACTTAGACTTTTGGTTACTTCTACACCAACAGCACGCTCTTTAACTTGCTTTACAAACTCGCGTACCACAGGCAATGCCACATCAGCTTCCAATAAAGCCATGCGTACTTCGCGTAGTGTCTCTTTAATATTGTCTTCGGTCAGTCGGCCCCTGCCACTGATGTTTTTAAGCGTTTTTCCTAAGCGTTCTTGGAGGTTCTCAAACATGTATCGCTTCCACTATCTCGTAATTACGCAACATTATACTGATATGCGCGCAACTAATACAGTATTCAAGTTATACAAAGATTCTTTTTACAAAGTCTATGCAAGCGGCGAGGCTTAAAATACAATAGCCTATTAAAGGACCACGAAAGTAGACACAAAGTTCATGATCATCATTTTGTCATTGTTGGCGAGCCTGTTTTATATACTAGCAACCGGACACGTGCTTTCACGTTTATTCCACAAAGAAGGCCCAAGTCAGAAGTTAACCGTTATTCTAAGCACGGTTGCAATTTTGAGCCATATGCTGGTTTTAGTGAATTCGGTGTTTACCCAACACGGACAGGATTTGAGTACCATAAATATTGCGCTGTTGACTTGCTGGGTCATTGTGGTCTCTGTGACAACAGTCTCATTAAAGTTTCCCGCAACTTTACTCTTACCCGTTGTCTACGGCTTTGCGGCTATCCTACTGATTGCAAGTCTGTTTATTCCACATCACATTATTATGGATGATATCCATGTCGATATTGGTTTGGTCACACATATTTCATTATCACTGCTGGCCTATTGTATTCTGATCATCGCAACGCTATATGCCGTGCAATTTTATTTCATCGACAAACGTCTAAAAAGCAAAGACCTGGCAATTATGAATAGCCACTTACCCCCACTAATGCAAGTAGAGTCCCAACTTTATCAATTACTTACAGTAGGTACAGGACTCTTAACCTTGGCACTGTTGGCCGGTTTTGTATTCTTAGATGGTATGTTTGCTAAAGCCTCTATCCACAAAACAGTGCTTTCTCTAATTGCATGGACTATTTTTACAGCTGTTACATTGGGCCACCATCAATTTGGCTGGCGTGGAAAGCCCGTTGTATTTGCAGTAATTGGCGCTTCTGGCATTGTGACTTTGGCTTATTTTGGTAGCCGATTTATTCAGGAAGTCATTTTAGACAAATTTTAATACAAAAAATTAGGTGTCGAACTTGACTCTGCTCCTGTGCTGACGCTTAATATCCGTTCGAAAGTAAAAAAGGGATCCTCTGTTGGACGACATATCTACCAGCGCCTTGTTTATCATACTCGGCGTACTGATACTTATATCAGGTTATTTCTCAAGTTCTGAGACTGGCATCATGTCCATTAATCGCTATAGGCTCAGACATTTAGTTAAAGAGAATAACAAATCTGCCAAACGGGTCGATAAACTACTAAAAAGACCTGATCGCCTTATCGGCCTTATTCTTATCGGTAATAACCTCGTTAACATTGCTGCATCCGCAGTAGCAACTGTCATTGGTATGCGCCTACTAGGAGATGCAGGTATTGTTGTTGCAACCTTTGCATTGACTTTAGTCATCTTGATTTTTGCTGAAGTGACGCCAAAAACACTTGCCGCTCTGTATCCCGAAAAGGTCGCCTTTCCAAGCTCTGTGATACTGAAAGTGCTATTAAAAGTCCTTTTCCCTGTTGTCGTCACTGTCAATTGGATCACAAATGGCATGTTAAAATTATTTGGTGTTTCTCCTGAACAAATTGAAGAGCACAGCTTGAGTAAAGAAGAGCTAAAAACAGTCGTAAATGAATCAAGTGCCATGCTGCCTACAAACCACGGCAATATGTTAACGTCGATTTTAGATCTAGAGCAGGTTACCGTCGAAGATATTATGATCCCGCGCAACGAAATCAACGCCATAGATATCAATGACGACTGGAAAGACATTACCCGCCGACTTACCAATGCGCAGCATACGAGAGTACTTCTGTACCGGGACCAAATTGACGATGCGGTCGGGTTTATTCACTCTCGTGATGCGCTGCGTCTGCTGACCAAAGAACAATTTGATAAACCTTCTCTGTTACGCGCAGTTCGTGAAATTTACTTTATTCCAGAAGGCACTTCCCTCAATACCCAGTTGTTAAAGTTCCAACAAAATAAAGAGCGTATTGGATTAGTGGTTGATGAATACGGCGATATTCAAGGTTTAGTAACACTTGAAGACATTCTCGAAGAGGTTGTTGGCGACTTTACTACCACCCAAACACCAACACCTAGCGATGAAGTCAAAGTCCAAAGCGATGGCTCTGTGCTAGTAGATGGGAGCGCGAATATTCGTGACTTGAATAAAGAAATGGGATGGGAGCTTCCTACTGAAGGGCCAAAAACTCTGAGTGGTTTGATTGTTGAATACTTGGAAGATATTCCCGAGTCACAACTGAGTTTAAAAATCGCAAACTATCCAATGGAAGTGATGGAAGTGAAAGAAAATATGATCAAGATGGTGAAAATTTTCCCACTGCAACAGCCTGCACGAAAAGAAGCGTAATCAAAAACGGGTTTAGCCACTGCTAAACCCGTTTGTCTATTCAAAGTAATTTAGATTATTTTCCTGCTTAAGAGAACAACCTCTCAAACCAGCTCTTGTTTAAATCATCTTCACACTTACGAAGTTGGGCTCCGTATCGAGAAGCACGGTGCTTAACCTTATTTGCAACTTTCACCAACCATTGCTTCTTTTTGTACGTGCCACGGCGATATCCGCCCCACCCTTCATGATAATTTAAGTATTGAGCATAAGCATCCCACTTGGAAACACCATTGACTTTATGGGTTTTATAGACAAACCAGCCCATGAAGTCGATAGCATCCTCAAAATCATCTCTATCTGCACCTGAATTACCTGTTTCACGAATATAATCACTCCAAGTCATGGTTTTTGCCTGAGAGTAACCATAAGCAGAGCTGGCTCGCCCTATTGGAATAAAGCCCAAAAAATACTCCATCGGCGGTGCAGCATCGTGCCTAAATGAGCTTTCTTGATACATCATACTCATCAAGACGTGCTTTGGTGATCCCCACTTCTCTTGCGCATCTCGAGCATCGTAATACCAGTCTTCTTTTTCTTCAAAAATCTTACAAATATCATTGGGTTGCTTTGGTGGCGCTGTCGCACACCCGGTTAATGCTAAGAGTAGAGGCAAAAATATTATTTTTTTTCTCATTTTTTTTAAACTCACCTGAACTTTTTCATTTTGCTAGGGTCATAGTACTTGAATGCAGCAGTTTAGCATTGTTTCATCCCTGATATTTTTATACGCAGCCCCATGGGCTGCGTTTTTTTATGCCTTTTCGAAGTAGTCTTGCAAAAACGCTTTTAATGTCAACTCGTCACTTTGACATATCGCTTGTTCATCAATGAATGATTGGGCTGCTTGTGCGTTTAATTCAACCTCTTGATAAAACTGATACGCTCGCTGCAAGTGTTCCTCTTTGTATTGTTTCGCAAGGTCAAGAGCCTGTTCAGAAGAGTCAGCACTTTGCGCACCAAGGGCCGCTACCAGCTTCCCTGAAAAAGTTTTATCAGGGTTATCGACCCATGTTGCCAAAGTAGCTATGGTATCTGAATACGCATTGTTGCCATGCGCTTTATCAAATAGACTTGCAACTTTAGTTAAATCACTGAAGATACCCTTTGCCCACGCTTCCACCGAGACAACTGAGTCACCTTGCTGTAACTGAGTTTCTGTATCTCTGCCTGTGCTAATGACACTTTGCAGATTTTTATCAGAAACTTGCTGCTCGTCCCAATCCATCTCTGGAGAATCTTTTAGCAGACAATAAGTCAAAAATACATCCAAAAACCGGATCTGCTCCAAGCTAATCCCGGTATCGGAGAACGGATTCACATCGAGAGCACGGATCTCAATATACTCTATGCCACCACGAGAGAGTGCCTGTGTTGGCGTCTCTTGTGGATTAGCATTACGTTTGGGACGAATTGGCGAATAAAATTCGTTTTCAATTTGGAGAATATTTTTATTGAGTTGTTTTGGCTCAGAAGCTCGGTAATCATCAATACTTTCGTACAAATCTGAACGACAGCGAATAGCAGTTTGCAACCCTTTAACATATTCAGGGAGGCTGTTATACATTACTTTAAGCGAAGACTGTGCGCTGTTTGTATAACCGAGATCTCCTAACCTCAATGCCGTGCCATTTGCCAAATACAACGTACCTTTACCTGACGCTTCAAACGGTAGGTCACTTTCTTTCCCTTGCAAAAATGAACGACACAGGGCAGGAGATGCTCCAAATAAGTAGCTAATTAACCAAAGCTCTCGTTTAAAGTTTCGGATCAAGCCCAAGTACTTATTTGATATAAAGTCTTGCAGGGTTGATTGATCTTGCTCAGCGGCCTTAAGCGCATCCCAAAAAGCGTCAGGAAACGACATGTTAAAGTGTACACCCGCAATTGCTTGCATCATGCTGCCATAACGATTTTTCAACCCTTCTCGGTACAAGGTTTTCATTTTACCGATATTTGAGTTACCAAACTGCGCCAGCACAATATCGTCTTGATCTTCAATAAAACAAGGCATACTCATAGGCCAGAGCATTTCATCGCCCATATTTGCCAATGTGTATTTCTGTAGATCTCTTAGTTGAGACAAGGTTTGCTCAGCCGACGAGCTTACAGGCGTGATAAACTCAAGTAAAGACTCTGAAAAGTCTGTTGTGATTGAGTTATGTGTGAGCGGGTGTCCTACACCTTTTGGGTGAGACGTTTTAGCAATTTTGCCGGATGGCTGGATCCGTAAAGCTTCTCGTTCAATACCACGCTGGATACTCGATAAAGAAGGGACAAGCGCAGTGTTGGCAAGTGTATCTAACTTGCTTTCTAAATTAGTGTGTTTCAAAAAAATACCTCGAGGCTCGGACCAAGCTTAAGTTATGCCACCTTCAATGGGGGCAAATTTAAAATACTCAAGCCACAATAATTACTTTACCAAAGTGCTCGCCTTGCTCAATAAACTTGTGAGCCAAAGCAATCTCATCTAGTTTAAATTTTTTGCTCACAACAATGCGTAGTTGTTGTGTTGCGACAGCTTGATACAGTTCATCAAGCTGATTGGAATTTGCGTGTACTAACATACCCTCACCATGCGCATCACATGATGCAGCATGCGCAATAACCTCATCTTTTGTTATTGACGGTACCGTGACAAATGCCGCGCCGCTTTTCATGTTTGACAACATATTGCAAGCGAGCTCTCCACCGACTAAGTCTAGCAGCTGGCCAGTTCTTACTTGCATAAAAAATTCATCGTATGACATCATTGGAACATCAAAGTTCATTGCCTTCATCGTCGCCTTGCGCGACGTTACAGCAACTACATCAAAGCCTTTACGCGATGCCAATTGCAGCGCCAAATGACCAACGCCACCCGTTGGTGCATTGATAAATAGCGTGCCACCATCTACATTGAGCTTTTCTAATGCCTGCAATGCAGTTAACCCCGCAAGACTCAGACCCGCTAAGTGCTCAGAAACTTTCGCATCGACCACAATTAATTCGTTGTGCTGCGCCGTTACATGACTTGCATAACAGCCCGGTTTAGTTGGAAACCCAGCCATACCTAAAACAGTATCACCAACCTTGACACCTTTAGCTTGCTCGCCAATTTCCTCAACCACTCCGTAAACATCATAACCGAGGGGCAAAAATGCATCTTCGGCTTTAGATTGAGCTACGTAGCCCAAACCAGCGCGAGTTTTAACATCAATGGGGTTGACTGAAGATGAGATAACACGAATAAAAACTTGTTCAGGCTCCAGTGATGGCATGGACATAGTTTGTGATTGAAGTCTATCAGCGGTGCCAAAACGCACAACGCCAGCTTGTATGTATTTTTTATTCATTTATTTTCATCAAGATCGACTAAATAGTTGTTAAATTTACCATATAAAAGCAAGACCCCCCAAACAACTTCATCGTGTTCTTTAGGGGGTTCATAACAAATAGAGACAATCTCCAAAAACCGCTTACAAGCTTGGTTTAGCGGCCATTAAATTGAATTTTGTCATCTTCAATATCCACAGCTATCATGGTGTTACCGTTGAAGTCACCCTGCAATAGACTTTGTGCTAACGGGTTTTCAATATACTGCTGAATTGCTCTTTTCAAAGGTCTGGCACCAAAAACAGGATCGAAGCCACTTTGCGCAATCTTTTCAAGCGCCTGTTCACTGACCTCAAACGCAAAACCATTGTCTTTAAGACGAGTAGACAACTTATCTAGTTGAATACGCGCGATCTGTTTTATGTGCTCGGTAATCAGAGGATGGAACACAACGGTTTCATCAATTCGGTTGATAAACTCGGGTCTAAACTGAGTACTTAAAACATCCATCAGTTTGCTTTTTAATGCCACAAAATCATTGTTTCCAGCTTGCTCTTGGATCACATCTGAGCCCAAGTTTGAAGTCATAATGATCACCGTATTCTTGAAGTCAACAGTTCTCCCTTGGCCGTCGGTTAATCGACCGTCATCTAGCACTTGCAATAAAATATTAAACACATCAGGGTGCGCCTTTTCTACTTCATCAAGTAATACCACTGAGTAAGGCCGACGACGCACAGCTTCCGTGAGGTAACCGCCCTCTTCATAGCCAACGTAGCCAGGAGGCGCCCCCACTAAACGTGCAACCGAATGTTTTTCCATAAACTCTGACATATCGATGCGTACCATGGCATCTTCTGTATCAAACATAAAATTGGCCAGTGCCTTGGTCAGCTCTGTTTTACCTACCCCCGTTGGGCCCAAAAATAAGAATGAGCCAATAGGACGATTTGGATCTGCAAGACCCGCTCGAGAGCGACGAATTGCATTTGCAATGGCGTTAACAGCCTCGTCTTGACCAATGACTTTTTGATGAAGTTCATCTTCCATATGGAGTAGTTTTTCACGCTCTCCTTGGAGCATTTTTGCGACCGGGATCCCCGTCCAACGTGACAAAATTTCAGCAATTTCGTCTTCAGAAACTTGGTTTTTCAGCAGGCTCATTTCTTGCATTTCGGCCTGAGAAGCCAAATCTAGCTTGCGTTCCAATGCTGGGATCCTACCGTATTGCAGTTCAGACATACGTTGTAAGTCACTCGCGCGGCGCGCTACCTCCAGATCAAGTCTTGCCTGTTCCAGCTCGGCTTTGATCACTTGTGTGCCTTGCAATGACGCTTTCTCAGCATTCCAAACTTCATCAAGTTCTGTATACTCAGATTCCAGTTGTGCAATCAAAGTTTGCATTTCAGTGCGGCGTTTTTGACTGGCTTCATCTTTTTCTTTCGCCAGCGCATTGTCTTCGAGCTTCAATTGAATTATGCGCCTTTCTAACTTATCAAGCTGCTCAGGTTTTGAGTCAATTTGCAAACGAATAGATGATCCCGCTTCGTCGATCAGATCTATGGCTTTATCAGGAAGCTGTCTGTCGCTGATATAGCGGTGTGATAAATTTGCCGCGGCAACGATTGCAGGATCTGTAATATCAACTGAGTGGTGCAGTTCATAACGCTCTTTCAATCCGCGTAAAATGGCAATGGTGTCTTCGACCGTTGGCTCTGAGACAAATACTTTTTGGAAACGCCTTTCCAGCGCTGCATCTTTTTCAATATATTGACGATATTCATCCAGCGTCGTCGCGCCCACACAATGGAGTTCACCTCGTGCCAGTGCAGGCTTCAACATATTTCCAGCATCCATTGCGCCATCGGTTTTGCCTGCACCGACCATTGTGTGGATCTCATCGATAAATAAAATCACACTGCCTTCTTCTTTGGCTAACTCGTTTAGAACAGACTTCAAACGCTCTTCAAATTCACCACGGTATTTAGCCCCAGCAACGAGCGCTCCCAGATCCAGAGATAACACACGTTTGTGTTTTAACCCCTCAGGCACTTCCCCATTGACTATGCGCTGAGCTAAGCCTTCGACAATCGCGGTTTTACCAACGCCCGGCTCTCCTATGAGAACAGGATTGTTTTTTGTGCGTCGTTGCAGCACCTGAATTGTTCGTCTAATTTCGTCATCTCGACCAATTACGGGATCTAATTTACCTTGCTCTGCTCGCTCGGTTAGGTCGATTGTGTATTTCTCGAGTGCCTGACGTGTTTCCTCCGCATTTGGGTCGTCGACCTTTTGGCCGCCACGGATAGCCTTAATGGCTTTTTCAACCTTATCTTGGGTAATATTCAGCGCCCGGAATATATCGCCCAGCTCCCCTTTGTCTTCACACGCTGCAAATACAAATACTTCACTGGAAATATATTTATCTTTACGCTTTTGTGCATATTTATCACAGAGATTGATAAGCGAAATCAGCGTGTTCGATAGCTGCACATCTCCGCCAACCCCTTCAACTTTGAAAAGCCGCTCTATAGATTGGGATAATTTGGTATTGAGTTCATCTGCGCTGACACCCGCTTGGGCAAATAGCGCCCTAACACTTGAGCCTGTTTGCTGTAACAAAGCATACATTAAATGCACAGGTTCAATAAATTGATGATCTCTGCCTAAAGCTAGAGATTGGGCGTCTGACAACGCACTTTGGAATTTGCTGGTAAATCTATCTAAACGCATGAGACTCCACACCTAAGTAATCTTAACTACTTCTTTAAGTGGGTCCTTTTGCGAATTTGTTCAAGTGGCGAAGGGAATTTATTTGCGCCAGATCACCGTGGCCATGCGACCACACTGGCCATCACGTCGATATGAAAAGAATTGTTCTTTGTCACTATAGGTACATAGCTTATCAGTATAGATGTCATTCACATTGAGAGCTTGCAGCTGCATCTGAGCAATTGAAAAAATATCTGCGAGATATTTCCCATTACCAATGGCTCTAAATGCCTCTGACAGTTCAGGGGACTGTGCTATAAAAGTATCTTTAACTTCCGTGCCAACCTCAAAGGCATTGCGACCAATTGCAGGTCCCAACCATGCTACAAGTTGATCTGGAGCAGTCTCAAAATGGCGCACCATTTTTGCAATGATCCCTCCAGCCAATGGTCGCCAACCACCATGGCCTGCGGCAACTTCACTGCCACACCGGCTGGTGATTAGAACAGGTAGGCAATCTGCGGTCATGATGGCCAATGGCTGTCGTCTTGTTCGAGTGTATAGAGCATCGGCACTGACGAGTAGGTTAGCATCTGTGTTTGTATCAACTACGTGCACATCGCAGCCATGTACTTGATCAACCCAAATTGGCGGTGCTGGCAGGTAACTTTCTAATCTTGCTCGATTCTTTGCAACATGCTCGCTGTTATCTCCCACGTGGTAGGCAAGATTAAAGGAGTCATAAGGCGCGCATGAGTGCCCACCCAAGCGGGTGCTGGATACAGCACCGACTTGATGTTGCACAGGCCATTGAGGCACTATCATATGACTAGTATTCAATTTGTGGGTTAGCTTTAGTATCAGCCCTTAACATGTCAGTGAGCGCTTGCATATCATCCGGGATTGGTGCTTCCCAAGTCATTTTTTCACCTGTAATAGGGTGTGCGATACTGAGTTTAACCGCATGTAATGCTTGTCTCTTAAAACTACGTAATGTATCTAAAAACTCTGCTGACGCATTTTTCGGAGGACAAGGACGGCCATTATATAGTTGATCACCTATTAGAGGGTGTTTCAAATAAGCCATATGTACACGGATTTGGTGTGTTCTACCCGTTTCCAAGCGTAACCTCAAGCGCGTATGTGCTCTAAATTTTTCAGCAACACGGTAATGTGTGATTGCAGGCTTGCCCATTTCATGTACGGCCATATGGGTGCGTTTAGTAGCATGACGCCCAATCGGCTTTTCAATTACACCACCTGCCGTCATAGTGCCATTACAGATAGCTTCATACTCACGGGTAAAGTTGGTTCGTGCTTGAAGGTTTTTTACCAAGTGGGTTTGCGCCTGAATAGTTTTTGCAACAACCATCAGACCTGTTGTGTCTTTATCCAGACGATGAACAATGCCGGCACGAGGCACGTTGATAATATCTGGATGATGATATAGTAATGCGTTTAGCACAGTGCCATTTGGATTACCGGCTCCTGGGTGAACGACCAAGCCCATTGGTTTATTGATCACAAGGATATCTTCATCTTCATAAACAATATCTAATGCAATATCTTGTGCTTCGTATTCGCGCTCTGCTTCTATTTGTGTTTCGATCTCTACGACTTCACCACCAAATAGTTTTTCTTTCGGTGTGCTCAATGTTTGACCATTAACTGTCACCTTTTCATCTAAAATCCAAGTTTTTATTCTTGAACGTGAAAAATCTGGGAACAATTGCGCTAATATTTGGTCTAGACGTTTACCGCCTAACTCGATTGGCACTTCGGCTTGTAGAGAAATTTGCTCTGACATGTGTAACTTTACCTAAATTACCAGTGCAAGCCTCGCTCGACTGGGTTAGAATCGCATAAATGCATAGTTTACTCGGTTTTACCGACTTGGCCTAGCCGAAGACAACGAAGGTAGTAAAATAAAATGATAATGAAGTTGGGAAAACGCGCTGCAGCAGTGTTTATTAGCGCATCTATACTAGGATTAGCTGCATGTTCTTCAGCACCAGAACAAGAAGAGATTGAACGTGTACCGAATAAGTCAGTACAAGCTTTGTATGACGATGCTAAACGCACTCTAGACTCAGGCTTATATGCCAGAGCCATTCAACTGCTTGGTGCAATTAATGCCCGCTATCCGTTTGGCCCTTATTCGAGACAAGTACAAATGGATTTGGTCTATGCCTACTACCAAACTGGGAACGTAGATCAAGCGCTTGCAACCATTGACCGTTTTATTCGCTTAAATCCAAACCATAAGAATCTTGATTACATGTACTATATGCGTGGCCTTGTTAATATTAAGGCTGACGAAAACGCATTCCAAGAGTACTTTGGTGTAGATCGCGCAGACCGAGATGTCAGCAAAACGCGTGTCGCATTTCAAGACTTATCAACTTTGGTCAAAAACTACCCTGACAGCAGCTACACACCCGAAGCGAAAAAGCGCTTAGCATGGTTACTTAACAAAATGGCACGCTATGAGCTAAAAATTGCCAATTATTACTATGAGCGTGAAGCATACCTTGCGGCGGCAAACAGAGGTAAGTATGTTGTTGAGCACTACTCTCAGAGCAGCTATTTACTTGAAGCGCTGGATATGATGGAAAAAAGCTACGACAAGCTAGGATTAACAGAATTGAGTGAAAACGTGAGAAAAACGAAAGCACTTAATCAGCGTTAATTGTATCTGATCAGGCATCACTGATGCCTGATCAACAAGCAATCAAAGCAATATTAAATTGCTTCTTCGTCTTCTTCACCTGTACGGATCCTAACAACACGCTCAACTTCAGTGACAAATATCTTACCATCGCCGATTTTACCTGTTTGTGCCGTTTTTAAAATAACGTCAATTGCACGCTCAACATCTTCTTCTGCCAATACAATGTCTAATTTCACTTTCGGTAGGAAATCAACCATATACTCTGCACCACGGTATAACTCTGTATGGCCTTTTTGACGTCCAAAACCTTTAACTTCACACACGGTCATACCGGTTATGCCGATATCTGACAGGGCTTCTCTCACATCATCTAACTTAAATGGTTTAATAATTGCTTCAATCTTCTTCATGATTATCATGCTTCCTCTGGTAATGCGTCGATTTTAGACAATAGGGGCAAGCAAGGCAAACATAGCAGTTGAATAATATATTGAAAAGGCGCAAAATAAAGTATCAACACCAGCCTAGATTAGGAGCTTTCCATGCGACACCAACACGGCATGAGCTTACTGGAATTGTTAATGACAGTTGCCATTTTAGGCGTTTTGGCCTCCCTTACATTTTTCTTTACTAACACCACCTATCATGAAAACCGTGCACAGAGTTTTTTACTAGAGCTCAAACGCAGCGTTACGTTTGCCAGAGCAAAAGCAACTGCGAGTGACGAAATTGTCATTGTTTGCCCGGTATTAGAAAAGCTGCTACTGGAAAACAGAGACTTTAATTGTTTAGCAGATTGGCAAAGTAATCGTATCGTTATTTTTGTTGATCGAGACAATAATGGCACTTTCACGGTAAATACCGATGATATTCTCAGAGTAATGGAAAAAGTAACCGAAAACGATACGCTGAATTACCCAGTAGCATCACTAAAATTTGATTCCAGCGGTCGCTTGGGTAATGGACAAAACGGCAATTTTATATATTGTCCTAACGGAACAACCACGCAAAATCAAAGCCTGAGTATTACCCAAGCTGGTACAGCGTTGTTTACCGGAGACACCGCCCAAACTTGCACTTAAATCTTGGCGGTGTCAATTTTGATGGGAAAGATTAACCTTTTCATATCACATCATTTTATCGTAGAAAGACATACAAAAATAATAATTCAATGTGTCCTGACGGCCTAAGCTAACGTGTTGTATACGCGTTCACCCTTAAACTCTACCCACTTCTAAAACACTTATTATTCGTTACTTCGGAGGGTAAATGATGTGGGTAGGAAAAAGGACTATACAAGGCTTTTCAATGCTAGAGCTTATTATCACTTTGCTGATCTGTGCAATTGTAATCATGCTCGCCATACCTTCAATGAGTGAAATTCTTATTGTTAATAGACCAAAAAACGCTTTGATGCATTTAGATAGGCTGGTTAGCTTTGCACGACTCAAAGCAATATATTCAGGTGAACGTATCACCCTTTGCCCCTTAATCGAAAATCGCTGTTCTCGGGGTTACTGGGACAAGGAGCTGACTTTGTTTATTGATAGAGGCAAGCTGGGATGGTTGGATAGCCGAGACACCATATTGCGAGTAACTTCAAAAATAGCCGCCAACGATGAGCTGACATACCAAAGAAATGCTATTACGTTTAAACACACAGGCACCACATGGGGGCTAGGTAATGGCACATTTACATACTGCGTCACACATAGTGACGGTACAAAGTCTGGAAAATCTCTATCCCTGAGCACAACCGGGCGTACAAGACTAAAGGATACCTCCCGATGCTTGTATTAACGCTCCCAACAGTGATCTGCGCTTCCGGTTCCTGTAACAGACTTAATACCCAAATTGTTTATTGACAGCGTAGTACACTCTGTATCTCCACTGACAGGGCCACTTGCCGCAGTTGCAGTCAAAGTATACCCGCCATTGCTCAGTACAACTGTAATGGTAAAGTAACCGTTTTCGCTAGTTGTTGGTATGCCAATATCTGATAACTTACTCGCATACTCTCGGTTGTCCACAAAGTACTGCTCCTGCTTGTTTGCACCGTCAAGCAACAGGGTCATAGCGTCTGAGCGCGCACCGCGTTTTAAATAATTAGAGTAATTTGGGTAAGCTAAGGTTGCTAAAATACCAACAATAGCAACCACAATTACTAGCTCTATCAAAGTAAAACCTGTGTGAAGCCGTCTATCACTTTTCATCATTATCTTCTTTCTTATAAATAAACAATTGTCTTGTTTCATAAGTTATCGTCAAAGGCGATACACTGGGCACATTTGCAGACCCATCAGCGTTTTTGTACACATTGGGTGGCTCAAGCCGTTGCGGATCTATGCCATCTGCTGGGTTGTTACCAAACATAGGATCAATGGCATCCTCTTTTATCACTGTGGGGCTAATAATCTTAGCTTTTACCGTCTTTTTCTTGGTGATCGGATCTTCATATACATCATAATGTGTTCTGGGTGTATCAGGCAGAGTTGCTGTGGTGCGATAGCGGCGTAATTGGAATACCTGCATGCCATAGTGCAAATGGACAATATACAAATATCCAGTACCTTCACCTATCGCACATTGATTCTGAGACACAGTCGTCGGAGAAAAAGATGTAAAATAGGCCAAACCGCCTATTGCTGTCGCCGCTGACAGTGACTTTTCGCCAGATTGAAGTCTAATTTTCCAACCTTTCGCTTTACCCAACTCCGCTTCTTGAGTCGTAAAATTCTCATAGCTGTTCAAATTGGCCTTAAACGGGTCGTTGGTAACATTGAATAATTGGCTCGCCTTGATTGTAGCTGGTGTATTCTCAGAGGTAAAAGATTGCGTTTTAGTATATTCATCTCTGAGCATAAACAAGAAGTTTTTAACATGTGTAGAGGTTGGCTTAGCCCGGTTACCACTACCGATCAATATCCCTTCATAAGGCACATCTCGCCTTATTTTTGTTGGTTTGCCATCAACAATCTCTACAGTGACCTTGCTAAAATAGGTTCTGGCGATCATAGGGCGATAGAAAAAACGGCGTTTTGCATCATCTTTTCCACCGCTCAGATTGGCAAACATAAAATGCGTCCACGGCGCGTCTTTATCATTCGGAGATGCGCTCGGTAAGTCCATTCGCCAAATGCCACCACCTGTATCCGCGGCATAAATCCTGTCTACAAAGCCATCATAATCAGAGTCAAGTACACTGACATCGGCAGCAATACTGTGCTTGCCTTTAAAACCATTGCTAGGTGTCAACGACCATATTGGCTTACCACTTTCTAAATCAACAATATAAATACCGCGACCTTTGCTGTCTTCAGAAAACAGTGCATTGTCTTTATTTGTATCGTAGCCCGCGCCAAATATCAGTACAGGCTTATTTGGCTGCGCTGTAATAAAGGATACAATCGGCTTAGACCAAGATTGTGCTAACTCGGCATAATCACCAACCCCACCTTTGATAGGCCCACCCCACATTAATCGAGGTCGATCAGGCACTGTAATATCAAAACCAAAGTATTCGTTTCCGCCCCGTCGCATGCCTGCAATCAGCCATACTTTTTCACCAGGATCTACTACACCGCTATCGTTTTTATCCCAAAAATACACAGTAATAGGGCCATCCATACCGTATAACTTAGTATCTTGCTTACGATTTCTCAGAGGTTGTAATACTTTCAATAGTGAGTCTGGAATAAACGCCCAGCTTTCCTCAACGGTGTCTCCCTTGTCTTTAAACATGTGCAAGAAACCCGCATTAGTGCCTACAATGACCCTTAAGTCATTGTTGCCGTAATCAATTGTTACAGGTCTAGAGTGAAGGGGGTCACCAAATATATCATTGCGTCTTTCATTGGTGATGCGGTTGCCATTTTGATCATCAACATCCAACCCTCTTGCCCATGAAATTGTCTTTTGCACTTGAGAAGTTGTACTGCCAAATTTAGCAGCCAAATTAACAAGAGAACCTTGGTGCGCATTTAATGCAGTGTTGTAATCAAAGTTATATAAAGTGCCTTTGCCAAAATCTGAATAGAGTTTGCGTGTAGTTTGTCGCTCAGTTAATTGATAATTTACGCCGCCCTCTAGTACGACATTGCCATCTTTCCCTCTGGGGTTTGACCAATACGTCGTAACAGATTTATCAATTTGGCCTTTATCATTGATCGCATTGGAGGTCGTACCCACTCCATGTACAACTCCGCCCGTGACCTTTAACTTTTTCAAGTTACCAGCCCAACGTGTATGTGTTTCTGGGTAAAACATCGTGAAATACACAGAGTCACCACTACGGCTTAAATCTGAACTACTCGTTGATACAGAAGGAGATGAGAAACTGTCACTTTGCTCGCGTATTTTTGAGATAGTTAGCTTCAGAGCTTCAGACAACTGAGATGCAGTATTTGCGTGGAGATAATCCCCCCCGCCATCAACTTCACCTGTTTGCTGTAAAAGCGCTTTACCTGCATTAGACATACCTGTGCCAAAGCCAATGGTATATACACGCGCAAAATCTTGTTTATCTGCCGTTGTCGGGTATAGATCAACTTGTGTTTGAGAGGTGCCGCGCATCAATTTTGCCAATGAGTTCAAATAGCTATTTGAAACTCGAGATGGATAAGAGCCAAACACCCTATAGTGCTCATCAGAAATGGCTTGGTTTTTCCCCGTATCACTAGTTGGGTCACCGTCGGTCATTAAGATAATATTTGTCGAGGTATCACAGCGTTCTGGTGCACCTGCAACTGGGGCAAAAGGCGATTTGTAACGCCCATTGGACTCAATTGATTTGTCCCTATCATTGCCGCCATTGTAACCATAGTCTATCGCTTTGCCAGTCAGATATAAGTAAGACTCCCACAAGGTTTCTGCCAAGGGGGTGTTACCACTGGCCCGCAAAGCGTTAATTTTACTGACAACAACACTTGGATCTGCGCCAATACCATTTAATACATATCCACCTGAACTGGAATACAAACGCATCAAACCAAAGTCAAAATCAGGATTGTCGTTGACCAATGTCGTCATTGCTGATTGCGCCACTTTTAATCGGCTGTCACCACAATTGACTGAACGATATCGACCATTGATGTATTTGTAACACCGTTTAGATGTTTTCGAGGTATCAAAACACTCTGTTGAATAAAACCGTCTATATCTATATTCATAACAACGTTTTCCATCAACCACATCCCACGCCATGCTGCCTGAGGTATCAAAAATAACAATGACACGTGACTTCTCAGAACCACTCACATCGTGTTTAACATAAAGTTCAATGTCTTCGGCATTTACGGCACTGCTAATAACAAGGCAGAAAAAAAGTAATCGTTTAAAGTACATCATTGATTTGCCTTAATATCTTGGATTTCTTGACCGATACCAATCACAACTGTGACCGTATGACGACCTTGATCACCATACTCAACAGAACTTGTTAATTCGGTCATATTACAGACAACGCCCTCTGTATAGCTATATATACGAGGACACGGCACTTCCAACTGGCCTCTATTTAAATTTCTTAACTCGTAATCAACTGGGTTGTTTAGATCTTGGTTATCAAACGTATGCACACCATTGTCATTTTCATCGATCTGTCCATTGGTTAAGTGAAACTTGCTGGCGCCAAACAATTGCTTTTGATTCTTTACGAGACGTTGTACTTCACCCATCAAATAGGCTTCCGCAGTCTCACGCTCCTGTGCCGCGTTAGTGATCTTGATATCAATGGTGCTGCTGCTCATCAAAGTCACAGCAATACTCGTTACAGCCACGATTAAGACCATTGATACAATAAGCACCATACCGCGCTGCTTAGCCTGATTTACCATGCTGAAGACCCCATGTTATAAAGCTGAACTGTCGTCGAAAACACCGTTCGCCGATAACTATCTGAAAAGGTGCGTACGACTTTGTCGTTATCACTTCCCAAAGTGTATGTTTGATTTTTCAATTTAATACCAGGATCGGGTTCCAAAGACCTAACTAAGACAATTACTTGGACTGTTAAAACGCCTTCGGATCTCTCCCAATCAGCTGCTGTCATTTGCTTTACACTGCGATAACCATCTACACGACTATCACCGTCTAGATCAATACCAAAAAGAAAGCGTATGTCCTCGACACCTTCAATAACCGTTTCGGTAGTCATATCTCCATTTACGGTCAGTCGTTTACGGCTCAATACTGGGATTGTAAGCTGTACATTGTCGATGGTGATCTGCTGCTCTTGGATAAAATACGCATGGTGGCTATAGGGCCACAGCGTTGCATTAACGTTCGGCAAGCCTGTAAAGCTGGGGCCCGATATAAAGTCACCTTGCTCTTGTTGCGCAATAAAGTAGTACTTATTAGCACTTACAACACCATTGGTAATCCTGTCACCTTCTAAAAACTTCAGCTGTAACACTTCGGTATTTTTTTTGGCGCCCGTAATGCAGTCCAACGCGTTTCCGTTAGTGCTATATTCTGCAAAAATAGGCCGAAAATTTGTTGGTGATAAGTTTGGAAAGCTGCCGTTATTGAGACCACCAAAACAATCACCAGCAGGGTTCGCCGGACCACTTGAGTTATTGGCACTGAAATTCTTATCGTAGAACGTCCCCCAAAAACCAATTTGCTCCAGATCTCTGCGCAATAAAGTCAATGATAATCGCCCTATTTCTTGCAGCTCCCCTATCGCCATTGTATCTTTTGTTGTTACGCGCATGCTCACGTAGGTAGCTACCACACCTCCGAGGAGAATCGCTCCAATAAACAAGGAGATCAATATTTCAATCAGGGTGAAGCCACGCTGACGCATTGTTAGCTCCTTACTAGTACGAAGCTGGTTAAAGAAACAAGTCTTCTGTAATCATCTTTCGTACCGCAGTTAATATTTGACGTTGTATTATTTGCCTTGATGGCCTGCCGCCCTACCCAAGAAACCGTGACAGTCACTTCAAAACCATCCCCATCTCTAACAGGAGTGATACATACTGTTGTATCATCTAGCGAGCCCGTATTTTCTTTCGCTCTGATGGCTTGCTTCCACTGTTCTTTGTCAAGATTGGCAATTGCCAAATTATTACAAAAAGTAGAAAAGCAAGTTATATCTGTATTCAACTGAGTTTGGCTGGTAAACGAACCACCATACAAATCGGTTAGCGCAGTGGTATCATTTGAGCGAATACGTTGAATAATGTCGCCAGCTAAAGCCACGGCAGCCGCACGCTGCATTGAATCAAAGCTGGCTTGTTTCGCCTTTGCTTGCAATGCAACTGCCCCGAGCAGGCCAAAGCTCAAAACCATAAAAGCTACCACCACCTCTAACAAGGTGAATCCAGCTTGGCTTTTTTTTGGAAACAATCTACCCATGAAAAAAACTCAACGTATAATCTACCCTACATAGTATCGCTTTTTTCGTATAACCAAATAGCGATGTGACTAAACGGTCAATCAATGTGGGTCAGTGGTTAAAACACTGATTTGAGGCTCGCATATGCACGACGGCTGACCTGGACTGGCTCTTCAACACCTTGGAGTACAACACGGTGTGCACCCTCACAACTCTCTAATTTTATGATGCTTGCCTTTTTTACAATGGTATTTCTATGCACTTGTACAAAGTGGTGCGGGTAGTCAGACAACAGTTTTTTTAGGGGAGTATCGATAAGTGCATCCCCGCCTTCAAAGTAAATATGGGTATACCTGTCATCTGTTTGCGCAATAAGGATATCGGGCACATTCACCCATCGAATATCGTGGCCAACTTGATATTGCAATTTAGCTAATGTATCAGGGAATAGGTGATTTAATAGCTCCGATATTTGCGCACTGTCTATGGGTTTAACCAAATAGCCAGAAGCATATATTTGATAAGCTTGTAACGCATGCTCTGGATAAGCGGTGACGTAAACGAGCTTTAAATTGGCATTTTTATCACGTAATATTTTTCCAAGCTCAATTCCATCCATGCCTGGCATTGAGATGTCTAAAAAAACGAGTTCTGGTTCAAGCTCCTCTACCAACTCTATTGCTTGTTGGCCATCTTGGGCTTCGCCTACAAATTTTAAAGCTTCAAATTCACCCAGTAGTCGCTGTATTCGTCGTCGTGCAATTGGTTCATCGTCTACTACCAGATATTTCATTCAAAGCTCCTAGGGGCAACACCACGTTTATAAAGAATCTACCACTTTTTTGCGATGTCTTCAAAGCCGCTTGCTCACCGTAATAAATAACTAAGCGCCGGCGAATGTTTTCTAAAGCAATTCCCTGCCCTGAACGTGACTTTGATTCTGGATTAAATGGGTTATCTACTGAAAACAGCAATTTATCATTACGGCAGCTCACTTTAATTTTGATTGAGCCGCCTAAACGTGCAGGCTCAATACCATGAACAACCGCATTTTCTACTAAAGGCTGGAGAATTAGAGCTGGCACACGCACATCTAAATCGACACTTTGGACAGACCACTCAACGTTGAGGCGATGCTCAAAACGATACTTTTCAATGGTCAAATATCCTTTGGTAAGGGAGATCTCTTGGCTCAGACTGTGTTTTTTACCACTGGAAAATGCAACCTGCATTAATTTTGCCATGGTAAGCGCAGCTTCTTCAGCCGCATTCGGATTTTCGTGGCAAAGCTCAGCTAAGGTATTTAATGCATTGTGTAAAAAATGAGGCCGTATTCGCGCTTGAAGGGCTTCTAATTCAGCATTAGCGGCATGCGCGATGGTGTTTAAATTATCAATGTAAATTGCCATAAAGTGTAACAGCAATATAACCACAAAACCGCAAATTGCGTTGTTGTTAAACACAAATTGCCAATCAATTGGATCCACAGGCGAGAAGGTTGTGTACTGAACTATTAAGCTGGTGAAGATACAAACTGATTGGAAAAAGACAAGTACAATACCTAACTCAGTTTTGAAAGATAGTTGCTTGAAATATTTAACGACAAAAGCGATTAGAGCAAGTGTAATGAATGCGTTCGCGTGGGTAAACAAACTGACTAACCCTAAACTCAGCCAAAAGTCTTTGCCACTCGATAGTGTATAAATGAAGGCGACTGCTTGCGAGGCAATAATCATTGCCAGAATGCCTCGCTCCGAGAGCATCGCCTTAAATAAACCACGGTCAATCGATGTCGAATGAACCCATGGAGTCATGTGTTATCTCAGCTCAACAGGCACTGCAAACACCACATTTTCTTCTTGACCAGGGTTTTCCACAACAGTTTCACCACCGAGTTGCTTCAAGCGTGAAATGACCTGCTGAACAAGCACTTCTGGTGCAGAAGCCCCCGCAGTCACGCCGACACGTTCAACATTTTCAAACCAATTAGACGAAATGCTTTTTTCATCATCTATAAGATGAGCAGCGGTGCCCATTTTATCTGCAAGTTCGCGTAAACGGTTTGAGTTGGAACTATTTTTCGCGCCGACGACCAACAACAGATCAACTTTATCTGCTAAGTCACGCACTGCATCTTGACGATTTTGCGTGGCATAACAGATATCATCTTTACGTGGACCGTGGATCTTAGGGAATTTGATGCGAAGTGCTTCGATCACATCTGCGGTATCATCAACTGATAACGTTGTTTGGCTACAATAAAACAGATTGCTTGCATCTTTTACTTCCAAAGATGCTACATCTTCTGGTGTTTCAACAAGGTAAATTCCGCCTTGAGGGTTATCGTACTGCCCCATCGTACCTTCAACTTCAGGGTGACCATTGTGACCTATTAAAATACACTCTGTGCCTTTCCTGCTCGCTCTAGTAACTTCCATATGAACTTTGGTTACTAGTGGACATGTCGCATCAAAAACCTTTAATTCGCGCCTTTTAGCTTCTTGCCTAACTTGTTGTGATACGCCGTGCGCACTGAAAATAACAATGCTGTCGTCAGGTACTTGGTGAAGCTCCTCAACAAACACAGCACCACGGTCTTTCAAACCATTGACAACATATTTGTTATGAACCACTTCATGACGTACATAAATCGGCTTTTCAAAAATATCTAAAGCCCTTTCAACAATGCTAATTGCCCTGTCTACTCCGGCACAAAACCCACGCGGATTGGCTAACAAAATCTCCATTAGCTATGAACCTCTAAAATGTCTACTTCAAATGTCACCACTTGTCCAGCCAAGGGGTGGTTGAAATCAACAGTTACAGAGTCACCAGCGACCTCGCGGATCAAGCCAGGTAATTCAGTGCCATCTGGCTGAGTAAACGCGATAATACTGCCTACTTCAGCAGGCGTTTCACTGCCAAATTTAGTACGGTCTAAATAATAAATGTTGTCCGGGTTCGGCATACCAAAGGCGTCCTCTGGTTGTAGCTTAAAGCTCTTATTGTCACCTTCTTTAAGTCCCAATAAGCAGCTTTCAAAATTTTCAGTGAGGCTTCCATCTCCCATAAATAACTTCGCAGGTTTATTATTTACCTTTGTTGAGTCAGCAGCAGATCCGTCTTCCAGCTTAATTGAATAGTGGAATAGAACTTCTGATTTTGGGCCTATGACTTGTTCACTCACGCCTCTGTCTCCCGAGTATTGGTTTTATCACCAAAAAATGCATCAAAAAGAAGTAAACCAGCACCGCCGACAATCGCCATATCAGCAACGTTAAAGGCGGGATAGTGCCAGTCTTGATAATAGAAATGTAAAAAATCGACAACGTAACCTAATGTCACGCGATCATATAAATTGCCTATCGCACCAGCCAGCACCAGTGAATATGCACCACATAAGATCCAGTTATTTGCGCGCAGATTTTTCAACCACACTACCAACAACACACTGATCACAACTGCGATACCGCTGAGAAACCATCTCTGCCATCCGCCAGCTTCACTTAAAAAGCTAAAAGCTGCACCATAATTGTGCATGTAAGTGAAATTAAAAAATGGCAGCAGTTCAATAGATTCATACAGCTTCATATTCGCCACTACGACTGCTTTAGTGCCGAAGTCTACTGCAAAAAGCAGTAGACTCAACCATAACCATACTAGACCACTTCGTTCGGTCAATTTTGTCACTTGCAACTCCTATGCAAACTTGCGTTGTTCGCCTTCACCTTCAACATTGGTAATACAACGGCCACACAGCTCAGGGTGTGCTTCATTTGTACCGACATCTTCGCTGTGATGCCAGCAGCGATCACATTTGGCTGCATCTGTCGCTGCCACTTTGATAAATAACCCGTCTACCTCAGAAGCGACTGAGCCTTCAGGTTGAGTTGATACAACCTCAACATGTGCTTTTGACGTCAATAATACAAAACGCAGCTCATCTTCCAAACCTTGAAGTTTCTCTGCCAGCTCACCGCCAGTATACAGTGTCACTTCAGCCTGTAGTGTTGCACCAATCACTTCTTCTTTACGTGCACTTTCTAATACTCGGTTCACTTCATCACGTACAGTTAGCAGTTCCTGCCAGAAATCATTACCTAGCTGACCACAAGTTGCATCTGCAATGCTTTCATACCAAACATCTGTAAAGACAAAGTCGCCACGCTGTCCAGGTAGTGCTTCCCAAAGCTCTTGTGCCGTAAAGCTTAGAATTGGCGCCATCCAGCGCGTCATTGCTTCTGCAATATGGTACAGAGCTGTTTGACACGAGCGACGTGCATGACTATCACTCTTCGCGGTGTACTGCCTATCTTTGATAACGTCTAGGTAGAATGAGCCTAGCTCACCTGTACAGAAATTCATTAATTTCTGTGTTACAACGAGCATTTGATAGTTGTCGTATGCCTCTACTATTTCTTTTTGTAATTCTGCTGCCTGAGCGACAATCCAGCGATCAAGTTCCACCATATCTTCAATGGCTACCGAATCTGTTTCTGGGTTGAAACCACTTAAGTTCGACAATAAGTAGCGGCTGGTATTACGAATACGGCGGTAGCGATCTGCTGAACGCTTAAAAATCTCGTCAGATACAGTCATTTCCGCAGTATAGTCTGTAGAAGCCACCCACAAGCGTAGAATGTCTGCACCCAACTTGTTCATGATATCTTGTGGTGAAATTACATTCCCCAAAGACTTTGACATCTTGCGGCCGTTTTCATCTACCGTGAAGCCATGTGTTAGCACTTGCTTGTAAGGTGCATGACCGTTGATCGCAACTGAAGTCATCATCGACGACATAAACCAGCCACGGTGTTGATCCGAACCTTCAAGGTATAAGTCTGCAGGACCGGTTAAGTCTTCACGCGCATCGACAACACAAGCATGGGTTACACCTGAGTCAAACCAAACATCCAGTGTATCTTGCACTTTTACATATTGCTGTGCATCTGCATCATTTAATAAGGTACTTGGCTCTAAGTCATACCAAGCTTGAATACCCGCTTCGTCAACTAAGTCAGCAACTTTCTCTATGAGCGATTCAGTATCTGGATGAAGCGCACCTGTATCTTTATCTACAAATAGCGCAATTGGCACACCCCAAGTACGCTGGCGAGAAATACACCAATCAGGACGACCTTCTACCATGTTTGCAATACGGTTTTCACCCCAAGCAGGGATCCACTGAGTCTGCTCAATTTCTTTCATTGAGTTTTTACGTAAGTCAGCTTGATCCATACTGACGAACCACTGAGGTGTCGCACGGAAAATAATTGGTGTTTTGTGTCTCCAACAATGCGGGTAGCTATGTGTTAATGCATGGTGGTGCATTAACATGCCTTTTTCAGTCAATAACTCGATTACACTTGCATTTGCTTTGAACACGTGCTGACCAGCAAATATAGGCGTGTCAGGCAGGTATACACCGTTTGCACCGACAGGGTTGGCAACCTCTAGGTTGTATGCCTGACCTGCAACAAAGTCTTCTTGACCGTGGCCAGGTGCTGTGTGCACGATACCAGTACCTGAGTCTGTCGTTACATGTTCGCCTAAAATAACTGGTACATTAAAGTCATAGAATGGGTGTGCCACTTCAAGATTTTCTAGCACATCACCTTTACAGTAACCCAGTACGTGATATTGCTTGAATCCAAAGCGGTCAACTGCGTCTTTAACTAGCTCTGAACCTAATACCAAACGCTGCTCTTTACCTTCGTCTTCAATTTGTACTAGCGCATATTCTAAACCACCATGCACCGCTACTGCTCTGTTTGCAGGTAAAGTCCACGGCGTCGTTGTCCAGATCACAGTGCTAATATCACCTTTGCCTTCGTGACCTTCATTGAGTGAAAATGCCTTTTCCACAGCACTGATATCAGAGAACATAAAGCGCACATCGATAGCTGGAGACTGTTTGTCTTGATATTCAACTTCTGCTTCTGCAAGCGCTGAGCCACAGTCAGTACACCAATGAACAGGCTTTGCACCTTTGTGTAAGTGGCCATTTTTAATAATACGACCCAAAACGCGAATGGCATTGGCTTCGAAATCGAAATTCATGGTTAGATAAGGCTTGTCCCAATCACCAAACACACCTAAACGTTTAAAGTCCGCCTTTTGACCATCAACTTGTTTACGTGCGTATTCACGACACTTCTCTCTAAATTCAGCCACTGACACTTTTTTGCCAGGTTTCCCTACTTTTTTCTCTACCATCAGCTCAATTGGTAGACCATGACAATCCCAACCAGGCACATAAGGCGCGTCAAAATCTGACAGCGTCTTCGACTTAATGATGATGTCTTTTAAAATTTTATTTACAGAATGGCCTAAATGAATATTACCATTTGCATAAGGAGGTCCATCGTGAAGTATAAATGGCTTTTTACCTTTTTTCGCAATGCGTATTTGACCGTAAAGGTCTTGTTCAGACCATTTTTTTAGCATTTTGGGTTCACGCTGTGCCAAATTGCCACGCATCGGAAATGAAGTTTCCGGTAAATTTAAAGTATGTTTGTAATCGCTCATTTAACTTACTACCCGCTCGGCTACCTAAATTTTAGAAAATACTGCTCTTGCTGCATCGACATCTGCCGAGATTTGCTTTGTCAGATGCATCAGTGACTCAAATTTTTGCTCATTGCGGAGCTTATGAATAAGCTCCACTTTGATAAATTGACCGTAAATGTCCCGGTCAAAATCAAACAGATGTACTTCAAGTAAAGCACGTTTACCATTTAAAGTTGGTTTCGTGCCTACGTTAGCAACACCGTTATAAATCTTATCTTTAATGTAGACATTGACGGCAAATACCCCTTGAACTGGGCTGACCTGCCTTTTTAACGCCACATTGGCGGTTCGAAAACCAAGCTCGCGCCCTTTTTTCCAACCGTGAATAACTCGCCCAGAGATTGCGTAAGTATGACCTAACATTTCGTGTGCTTTATGTAGATCGCCTTGTGCCAGTGCTGTGCGAATAAGAGTGCTGCTCACTCGACTATTTTGTTGTCTAAAACTCTGAGTATCCTTGACATGCACGCCTAGCTCTTGGCCTATCGTAGACAGCATTGCAAAGTCGCCTTTTCTGGCTTTGCCAAAACGAAAGTCATCACCAACCGTCAGTGCTTTTACACCTAACCGTTGATCAAGTACTTCTCGAACGAAGTATTCCGCTTCTAAGTTTGAAAACTTGTCATTGAAACTTACGCATATGACCCTTTCAATGCCGTTTTCTGCTAACAGTGCAAGCTTGTCACGCAGCCGTGTCAAACGGGCTGGCGCTTTATTTTTGACAAAAAATTCTTGAGGTTGAGGCTCAAACAACATCACAGTGCTGGGTAAGTTGTATTTTTTAGCGTCAGCTTTAAGCCCCTTTAGTACTTCAGTGTGGCCCAAATGAACACCATCAAAGTTCCCTATAGTCAATACACATCCATAATGGTGTGGTCGAATATTATGGATACCCCTGATTAATTGCATACAACGCGTGCCTTTGCTCGAGTCTTCAAAAAGCCCGATTATACCCAAGTTAGTTAGAAATGCGAGCTATGAAACTCCTCATTCGCGCCGATTTATTCTTCTACAGCCCGAATCTCCTTGATTGTCGAGAGCCTGACCCCAAAAACGAACAACACCAAGAAGTACATTAACATTGCGCATACCAATAAAAAGCCTAATACCCAAAGCTGTGTGAAAAGACCCTCATCTCGCCAAATCAGCTGCTGTGACAGCCAATATACCGCACCGACCATTGCCAAGGTCGCTAGAACAGACTTTGCGGCAAACAATAGTGTGAACCGTGACACCGAGTATACGCCCTCCCTTTTTAGCGCATGATAAAGTAAAAATGCATTGCACGTCGCTGACAAAGAAGTCGCCAAAGCGAGACCGAGATACCCAATAAAAGGGGCTAAGGCTAAATTAAACACCATGTTTAAAGCCATCGCTTTGATACCTATTTTCACGGGCGTTTTGGTGTCTTGCCGGGCATAAAACCCAGGGGCTAACACCTTGATCAGCATAAAGCTTACTAACCCCACACTATATGCAGAAACACCTGCACTCACCGCAGCAATGTTATCAACATCACTATTTTTAAATTCTCCATGACCAAATAGAACAGAGATGATCAAAGGGCTGATCACCATCAGCCCCCCCATCGCAGGGATCCCGAGTAACAAAACAAAGCGTACTCCCCAATCCATGGTGTGTTGAAAGTTTTCAGCTTTATCAGTTGCATGTAATTTGGATAAAGTGGGTAATATGACCGTCGCGATGGCGATGCCAAATAAACCTAGAGGGAACTCAATTAAACGATCGGAGTAGTAAAGCCATGCTATTGAGCCCGTCATCAGGGCTGCCGCTATAATGGTATCAAGCAATAGATTGATCTGACTAACGGATACACCAAAAATAGCTGGTAACATTAATTTGCGTACTTTGACAATATGCGGCGCGCGCCATGCAAATTTAGGCTTAGACAGTACACCCAGTTTTCCCATAAATGGAATTTGAAATGCCAACTGGATAACACCACCAATAAATACCCCGACCGCCAGTGCATAGGCCCCTTGCTCAAATTGCTCATGAAGGAATACGGCGCTGCTAATTATACTGAGATTTAACAGTACCGGTGTAAACGCCGCCACTGAAAATCGATTATAGACATTGAGTACTGCGCCACATAACGCCACCAAAGAAATAAAAAATAAATAGGGGATTGTCAGTTTAAGTAGGGCACTGGCCAATACGAACTTAGCGGCATTTTCTCCACCTTGCCACCAGTCTATAAACCAAGTTGCGCCAAACAACGCGGCGATGACTGGAGAGCCAATAACACCAAGCAAGGTCACTCCGAGTAAAATCGTGCCCAAGGTACCTGCGGCCTGCGCCACAAAAATCCGGACTTCATCGTCTCCGTGCTTTTCTTTGATTTCAGACAGCACTGGAACAAATGCCTGCGCGAAAGCACCTTCTGCAAATAACCTTCTAAAAAAGTTTGGGATCCGATTTGCAAACAAAAATACATCCGCCGCAAGCCCCGCGCCGAGTAAATTAGCTACCACAGCATCGCGCACCAGCCCTAAAATGCGAGACAACATTGTCATGGCACTCACTATCATGCCAGACTTAAATAACCCTTTTGCCACTAAATCAATCCTACCAATAAACAGTCTGCGGCAAGTATGCCACAGACCTCATCGAACAATAACCGTAAATCCCGCTACATTGATTAGAAATAACAAGCGACATTAAAGCTAGGCTTGAGTTCTGTGTTTTGCTACAATGCGCGCATTAATCATTAGCTCACTTGGCTTTTGATTCGTAGTCTGTTGTTACTATAGCCGAGGGCCAAAGGTTTAGGAGATGGTTAACAGACGGTATAAGGGCTGCGCACTATTAAGTCTAAATTAGTTTGTAGACGTCAATGTATGTGTGTGAGCCGCACTGAAATACTTAGGCCGGGCAGGTTATTTTTTATTGACATTGGATCATAAAACAGGCATAGTCCTCGGCCTTTAAACTAAGCTTATTTTTAAAAGATTGTTAGGAGCATACCTTGGCTAACATCAAGTCTGCAAAAAAACGCGCTATCACTAGCGAAAAGCGTCGTCAGCACAACGCAAGCCGTCGTTCAATGATGCGTACATACTTCAAAAAAGTTATCGCTGCTATTGAAGCTGGTGATAAAGAAGCTGCACAGCAAGCATTTGCTGTTGCAACTCCAATCCTAGACCGCTACGCAACTAAAGGTCTAATCCACAAAAACAAAGCTGCTCGTCACAAGAGCCGCCTAGCTGCTAAAATCAAAGCGCTATAATCTGTGGAAATGGATATAAAAAAACCGACGTAAGTCGGTTTTTTTATGCCTGTTTTTTGAGTCTGACTACGCTGACTAAGCAATCTCCAGTTTTGGATAAAACTTCTTCAACATAGCAGCAATCTTTTTCGGTGAGAAAGGTTTCACGACAAACCCTTTAGCCCCGCGTTCAATGGCATCTTTGACATTATCAACCGTTGAATGGGCAGAGACCATAACGACGTTTATATCTGGATTTATCTGAGCTAACTCAGCTATCAGCTCTTTTCCATCTCCATCTGGTAATTCAATATCCAAAAAGACAATATCGAAATGTCGCTCTTCACAAGCAGCGATACACTGCTTCGCTGTCGACGCTTCTTTTACATTGTCAATTCCCAAATGCATCAATGTCTGATGCAAAAAGCTTCTTACAGTTCCTACATCATCAACAATGAGAATAGAGATTTGTTGTTCCATATCCTTTCCCGTGGGCTAGTAATTAGAAATGCGCTATCATCTATAGCATAGAACTATTATAGAGTCCTGCAACCAAAAGGCTACACCTAAGCATGGCAAATAATCCAAAAAAACAATCACTATTGAATAAAAGTGACTTTCAAAAGCAACAAGCCGACAAAAATAAAAAGCGTCGCCTCTCAGCACAACAGATAAAAAGACAACAACAGCTCGAACAACAGCATAGACTTCAACAGCAGCAACCTGAGCCACCTAAAAAAGGGCTTACAAAGCTGATTATTATTGGCGTGATCGCACTCACCGCTATTTTATTTCCCAAGCCTCAACTCATCACTTACAAAAAACTAAGTATGGTCACTCAAAGCGTTTACTGGCCAGGGTTACCAGGCGTAAAACCCATTTTATTTGACTCCGTTTTACAACCTATTCCGGCGCTGGATCGCAACACACTTTATTTGTGTCAAGATGTGTCAAAGCCCGATACCTGCCAAAAATATGCAATTATCCAAACACAGGGATTCATTGCTGCTCTGAAGCACCTCACCATCAATTAGAAAAACTAATCCGAATAACGTAAAATTACTCGTTTGAGATGACTAAAAAAGCGGCGCATAATGGCGCCCCTTTTTAATCATTTATGGAGTTAATTTAAGATCATGGCTAACGAGTTTGACTGGTTACTAAATAGTTTATTACTAGTACTGGGATTTGGAGCTCTTTTTATTAATCATAAAACACTGCTTCGCACCGCGGCTGTTGTGGCCTGCAGCTTATTATTCGTGTTATTTAGTCTAGATCTTATGGATACTTCAGTGATTTCTAATCTTGGCTTGATATTGATCAACTCATTTTATTTGTTCAAAGTATTTACACTTGAGCACTACGAAACAAATTGATCGCCAGCTTCTGAAGCGCCCCGCGCTTCAGAGAACTTTCATTAATAATATCTATTGAATAAAAGTTAATAACTATTCACCTATGCTGTCTGTAAAGCGCTTTTTTACTATTTTCGCACACCTCACAGGCAATCAAATATTCATTGACTCAAGGCTATCCAAGCAATCATTGATGAGCTAAAATCGGGAAAAATGTCCCTTATTGGAGGATTGTCATGGCCATGACAGATGAAGAGTTATTTTTAGCTTCCATGGGCGATGTTGTACCGCTGGCACAAGATAATCGCGCACAACTAGAGAAACAAAAAAGCCAACCAACAGAGGCACAGCTCGCTAGGCGGGAAGCTGCTCAAAAAGAATTAGACTTTGACCCTAACTTTCTCTCTACTGAATATGTTGACCTGCTAGACCCTCACGATCAGCTTGGTTATAAAAAAGACGGTGTTCAGGAAGGTGTATATAAAAACTTAAGACTAGGTAAATATCAAATAGATGCAACACTTGACCTACATGGCAAGTCTTTTGTTGAAGCTCGACAAGCGCTGTTTGAATTCGTGGTAGATTGTCAGAAAAGAAATATCCGAGTTTTATTGATCCGCCACGGTATTGGGCTTAAAAGCAAACCATTTCCAGCTATTCTAAAAAGCTATTGTAATAAGTGGTTGCAAGAGATGCCCAACGTGCTGGCATTTCATTCCGCTCTAACATGCCACGGCGGCAGTGGTTCAACTTACACACTGCTAAAGAAAAGCGAAGAAAAGAAATTAGAAAACAGAGAAATACACGCCAAAAGATAAACATTAAAAATGGGGCAGCCAAAGCCCCATTTGAATTTAACGTTTCTTATCTTTGCTGAAGAGAATACGTACAGGTTTGCGCTTCAGCCGCCTGTGCCTGATTAAACCAAGCCGACACACCTAACGCGAGTACTGAAATAACGACAAAAGAAAGTTTCACACCACCTTGACCGTTTTTCATTGTTTTTTCCTGCTTTATTATTGTTTTTTTTCTAACATACTGAATATAAATAGATGTCTCAATATGTTTTTATATACAGTAATTATGTAAATTAGAATAACTCTTAATTACATTTACTTACAAATCATGTAGTTATTTTTTATCCCTATAAAATTATTCATTAGTTACCGTCACTTGAGATAAATTCAGTCAGCACTTAAAAGGTCCACACCATACATATCAGTTAGTACCCAACAGTTATATCCACCGTATTTTTTATTGGCTTTTTTTCCAAACAAGCTTTTATATTACTGGTAATTTGTGCAACAACCGTATCCAAATTGGTAACTGCTGCAACATGCGGCGTCACCGTCACTTTTGGGTTTGACCAAAAAGCATGATCTTTGGGCAAAGGTTCAGTTACAAACACGTCCAGTACAGCATGGCCAAGTTCACCGCAATCCAATGCTTCGAGAAGATCATGCTCATTTAAGTGCTGCCCACGAGCAACGTTAATCAACAGACAGTCACTTGACACCTGATTAAACAGCGCACGATTCAATATACCTGCCGTTGCATCAGTCAAAGGCAATAAACACACTAGGTAATCCAGTTGAGATAGAAACTCACTCAGCTGCTCTTCTCCATGAAAACACCTAATATTATCTAACTGTTTTGCTGTGCGAGACCATCCCCTGACACTTAACCCATTTGCAGACAAACGTTTCGCCACAACGGCCCCCAGTTCGCCCATGCCTAATATACCTGCTGTTGCACCTTGTCTCGCTCGCCGAGGCTTCCAATAGGATGTTGATTGGTTTGCACTGTACTCTTGAGATCTAAGTTTGTAGGCAAGAATATGAGAAAGTACATACTCAGCCATATCGTGACTCAGTTGCTTATCAACTATCCTCGCTACTTCAACGTCAGGAGGAAGTTTATCTACTGGGATACCATCGACCCCAGCTCCAAATGACTGTACCACTTTTAAATTAGGCAACTGTTGCCATAGCTCTTCAGGCGCTTTCCAAACAAGTACAAATTCGATATCGGCCAAATTATCACAATGCGGCCACAGGTAGATATCAACATCTGGTAAAGCCCCTTTGAGTTTTGCCATCAGTTTGTCATTGTTCCTACCCGTAATACAGACTAATACGGACATCTCTTCTCCCTTCAATACGCTTGTTACAAGACACCCACAGTATACCTGCGACTAGTAAAGTGTTGATAGAGCAAGATCACCACAAAACTGACATACCCTTGCAACATGGCTGTCACACTTGCTTTTTAATCTGCTATAAACACAGCCGTAGAGAAATATTTATGATCAGCGTCGATAAAGTGATCGAAGCAAACCTGCCTCAGTTGGAGAACTCACCTAAAGTAAAAGGGTTGGTAAAAAAAGGCCTAGGTTACTTATTGCATGAACAAGAATTTGTTGCATTTGCCGACACTTACCCACATTTAGAAGGATTAGAATTTGTTGAGCAAGTTCTGGAAGAGCTAGACTTTGACGCGCGCTTCAAACCCAAGCAAATCGAACATATACCAAGTGAAGGAAGCGTCGTTATCGTCGCAAACCACCCAATTGGTTCATTGGACGCGCTGGCTTTGATAAAAGTACTGGCGAAAGCAAGACCTGACCTAAAGGTTGTCGCCAACCGCATGCTGATGTCAATTACTCCTATGCACTCTTTGTTATTGCCCGTTGACAATTTATCTAATGCCAGTCGCAAACAAGAACTCGCGAATATTCAAAAGCATTTAAAAGCAGAAGGCGCGCTGTTAATCTTTCCAGCCGGCGAAGTGTCTCGCCTTAGCCCCACTGGAATAAAAGATTGCAAATGGAATACTGGCTTTTTACGTATGGCGAAAAAAGCCAACTGTCCAATTTTGCCAATCTACATCAAGGCTAAAAATAGCCCCCTCTTTTATGGCACTTCTATGATTTACAAGCCATTAGCGAGCCTATTGCTGGTTAAAGAAATGTTTAAACAACGGCAAAAGTCACTGGAGTTTGAAATCGGTGCCAGTATTCCGCCTGAGTCGTATCGCCTAGATAATTTAAAAGACAAAGAGATCGTTGCACTGATACGCAAACAGCTTTACAGGCTAAACAGCAAAAAAACATTGCCGTTAAAAACCCAAACCCCCATCGCTGTACCTGAATGTAAAAAAGAGCTAAAAAAAGCCATTGAACAGTGTGAGCGTCTTGGTGAAACATCAGATGGGATGCAAATTTACCTCTATCAATACGCAGGGAGCTCTCCGATATTTAGAGAACTTGGCAGATTGAGAGAAATTGCTTTTAGAGCCGTTGGTGAAGGCAGCGGAAAAAGGCGAGATACTGATAAATATGATATGTATTATCAGCAACTTGTACTTTGGGATGCCAAACAGCTAGAGTTAGTTGGTGCGTACCGTTTGGCCAGTGCACAACAAGTCATTAAACAACATGGCGCAAGTGGTTTATATACCAGTAGTTTATTCTCGTATAACGACGCTATGAGTCCTTACTTTGCACAAGGCTTGGAACTAGGTCGAAGCTTCGTGCAACCTAAATACTGGGGCCGTAAGAGCTTAGATTACCTCTGGTATGGCATCGGTGCTTTTATTAAGCGATACCCTGAACACAGGTACTTGTTTGGCCCTGTCAGTTTATCCAACACTTTGCCTGATAAAGCAAAAGCTATGCTGGTATATCATTATCAACATTACTTTTCAGATCTCGATAATTTAGCCCAACCCAACAACGAGTTTAAACTGTCCCAGTCACAACTCGATACATGCAAAAGCCTGTTTTGTGGTGATGATATAAAAGAAGACTTTGCAGAGCTAAAGCATATTTTGGCGAATATGGGCGCACAAGTGCCAACACTGTTTAAACAATATACTGAATTGTGCGAACAAAGTGGCGTTAATTTCTTAAGTTTCAGTACCGATCCGGATTTCAATAATTGTATTGATGGCCTTGTACTGGTTGATCTCACTAAATTAAAGGCAAATAAAGCCAAACGTTATCTTGGTGAAAACATTTATCAATCTTAGGTAAAGTCGCGATGGACACTCTGTCTTTGCGGTAAAGCAATGAAGTTGTAAGAATTAAAGATAAATCCCTTGCAACCTTGTTGCAATTTTTTATACTGGCGCTCGGTCTCCATATTTAACAACGTAGATTAAGCGCCAATAATGATTAAGTCCCTCTTTAATATTATTATTTTTGTAGTCGTACTCGCCGCAGCCTTGGCATATCAGGAATTAGGCATGCTAGAAGACGACGGTAAACAGTCTGCGCCATACTTTTCTTTGCCAACATTGGCAAACCCCTCAGAGCGATACAATATCAGCGCGCTGCAAGGCGAGCGTTCGGTAATTTACTTTTTCGCCCCGTGGTGCAACATATGCCGCTATAGCATGCCCAATATAGATAAATTGCACCGCCAAGGTAAGGTCAATGCTGTTGCCATTGCTCTAGACTTCCAAAGTACGGAAGAAATCACCAAGTTTAGCCAAGACTTAAACCTGTCTATGCCAATCTTGTTAGGCAATCAAAAAACAGCACAAGATTACAAAGTTAAAGCCTATCCGACTTATTATGTTATGGATCCAAAACTGAAAATAATTGAACGCTCAATTGGCTATTCTAGCGAGCTTGGAATACGCTTACGCTTGTAAGAAAGTGTATCTACTTAGTACACTTTCTTACCCAAACCCGCAATAAATCAACGCATTTTGTCCGTAGACTGTCCCTCAAATTAATTCTCCTCACTGCCAAAGGGACTCGACGATGTTTGCTCAACATACTCTCAAATATTTTACTTTATCTCCTGTGATGTTGTGTATGGCGATGGCCGCCCATGCTCAAACCAAAAATGATGACATGGAACACATTGAAGTTATCTATAAACGAAGCTCAATTACTTCTGAAATTACTGAAGACACTGAAAAGCTGATTGAAATGCCTGGCGCGCTGGGCGACCCACTGCGCGCCGTTTTCGCTCTGCCCGGTGTTGTTGCAGCAGGGGGATCTATGAGTGAACCTGCGGTAAGAGGTTCTTCGCCTAGCGACAACATGTTTGAAGTTGATTTCATGCCCGCAGGTTATATATTTCATGATTTTGGTAGTTCTATTTTTAACCGCCATATTATTCAAGATTTCCAACTATATTCTGCTGGTTATGGCGCCGGATACAGTAATGCAACAGGCGCTGTTTTTGACGTCACTTTGAGAAACCCAAAATACCAACCCATCACAACCACACTAGACTTCTCTATGTTTAATGCTGGATTTTTTGTCGAGGGTCAAGCTACGGAGAATACCGCTTTTTATGTATCAGGTAGAAAAAGTACACTTCCACTATTTTTTAGCGAAGGTGAAGAGCTAGAAGATGATGATGGAGAACCCAGCGGTGTCACAGTCAACGATGCCCCTGATGACCACGACTATCAAGGCAAGTTTTTGTGGGACATCAATGATAAAAATACCCTCACCTTTAATTTTACGGGTGCCGAAGATTCAGCCGCTGCTGGGTTTAGTGAGCGTGCAGAACTTGCGCAAAAAACTCCTGAGTTTCAGGGCGATGCTCGATTTATTAGAGAATTCAACAGCCAAAGTATCCTATGGGATCACTATAGTAAGAAGTTTCATCTAAAAGTAGGTGTAGGTGCTTTGGATCACTCTGGCAGACTCGAATATGGTAAACAACCCACTAATCTAGCTGGCTTTTACGAGCAAGAAGGAGAAAAGCAATATACCTATAAGGCACGCTTAAACTATACCGTCAATTATCAGCACCGTTTCGTTTTTGATGCCGCGTACTTCGACAATGAAACAACTTATGAATATGATACTTTTCAGTACCTTTGTACTGAAATAGACCCTGACTGTGATTTGAAAAAAGGCGATCGGATCAACGGAAAACGCACCATTGATCTGGACTCAGGTTTTGCTGGTATCACCCATATTTGGCAGCCACATGAAGATTGGCAGACAGAACTTGGCTTGCAAAGTCAGCACAATCGCTATACAGATGAGACCTTCACCTCTCCTCGTCTTGCGGTTAACTACTATGTTTCACCAAACAGCGTGATCAGTGCAAAAGTAGGCCGTTATAATCGCATGCAAGATGTCGAGTATATCTTGCCTGAAATTGGTAACCCTAAATTAAAGTCTCAAGTTGCGACTCACAGCACACTGGGCTTTAGACAAGAGTTAGAAAACGAGTGGTCTTGGTCAATCGAGGGCTATTACAAGACAATGGAAGACTTACCACTGGCGATTGACTCTGGCAATGACGCGCACCTTTTATACAGCAACCAAGTTGAGGGACGTGCATATGGTGTTGACATTTTAGTCAATAAAAACAAAACCGATAATTGGTACGGCTGGGTTGCGCTGAGTTATGCGAAAAGCGAACGTACTGATTTAAGAAGAAATGTCACACGAGACTATTACGCCGATACACCGTTGGTCTTCAACGCAGTGCTCAACTACGACATTAATGAGTTGTGGCAAGGTGGCTTTAACTTCACCGCGCGAAGCGGCCAAGCATATACACCAATTGTTGGTGTACGAGAGAACCCGGATCACGCCGGTCGCTTTTTACCTGTATATGGTGACCCATTTTCAGAGCGCTTCAAAACCTACCACCGCCTTGATGTACGCTTCGAAAGAAAAACCTCCGTATTTGGTTTAGATGGTAAGTTGGTATTCGAACTTATGAATGCTTATGGTCAAGACAATGTTGCCTACATTGATTTGGATTATGACAAAATAAAATCAGTCAGTGATCTTCATATAAAAGAAGAGAACGATGATTTTGAAATGCGTCCTTCAATCGGTTTTAGCGTGACATTTTAATTCCCCTAGGCTGCTTGGGCCGCTAAGCACAAGTAGCGTTAACCTTCCCAATAAGGCATGGCGAGTAAGTAATTGCTACTTGCGTTTTTCGCCATTGCCTTGCATGATCCGCCCGTTTAACACCTCGGAGTATTATCATGCCTAAAGCTTGCGCATATCACATCTTAGTTAAAACCGAAAAAGAATGCTTAGCCATCAAAACCAAGTTAGCAAAAGGCGGCGACTTTAATAAATTGGCAAAACAGCATTCAACCTGTCCTTCAAAAAAACGTGGTGGTGATCTAGGAGAATTTAGCAAAGGAGACATGGTTAAAGCCTTCGATGACGTCGTGTTTAAAAAACCACTGTATGAAGTACATGGCCCGGTTAAAACAAAGTTTGGTTACCATTTAATTAAAACTGTGTATCGAAGTTAGTGAGACGCTGAAAAGCTGCCCCTAATTCAATCGAAAAAACAGATTACCTTAATAGCTTTTAATCAATTTTAATTCGGTCTCACTCAACTATACTGAGTGGCATTGAAATCACTGAGAGAGTTATTACTATGTTTACTGTTATTTTTGGTCGTGAAGGCTGTCCTTACTGTGTACGTGCAAAAGAATTGGCAACACGTTTAAAAGAAGAGCGTGATGACTTTAACTTTCGATACATTGACATAAATAAAGAAGGGATCAGTAAAGCCGATCTAGAAAAGTCTGCTGGCAAGCCTTGTAACACAGTTCCACAAATATTTGTCGACCAATCCCATATCGGTGGATTTGATGATTTTGAGGCCTATGCCAAGGCAAATTTAGGGTTATATCAATAACCCTAAAAAAAATACAGTTTATTTTTTGACCAATTTCAACCACCTACAAATTTAGTGCCAATTTATACAAGCAATTATCTTTTCTTTACTGTACAATGCCGCCTCTTTTAAATTGTTGAGGCGCATTAATGTCAGAACCAGTAACGTTTGAATCTTTAGATCTTTCTCCTGCAATCCTTAAAGCAGTCGAAGAGCTAGGGTATCAATCACCTTCTGAGATCCAGGCTCAATGTATACCGTTATTGCTAGAAAGAAAGGACGTGCTGGGACTAGCGCAAACGGGTACGGGCAAGACGGCAGCTTTCGCACTGCCGCTATTAAACAATGTTGACGCATCCGTTAAGCAACCACAAATTTTAGTACTGACTCCGACTCGTGAACTTGCACTGCAAGTTGCAGAGGCATTCGAGCAGTATGCTAAGTACACCAGAGGCGTAGAAGTACTTGCGCTATATGGTGGACAAAGCTATGGCGTGCAATTAAGTGCACTTCGCCGTGGCGCACAGATCATCGTGGCAACTCCGGGGCGTTTAATCGACCATATCAACCGTAAGACCATTGATCTATCTAACCTAAATGCATTGGTATTAGATGAAGCTGATGAAATGCTACGCATGGGCTTTATCGATGATGTTGAAAGCATCATGGAAAAAACACCAGAAGAAAAGCAAACATGTCTTTTCTCTGCAACTATGCCAAAGCAGATCCAATCTATTTGTTCTAAGTACTTAGATAACGCAGAGCAAGTAAAAATCACGCCACGTAACTCAACTGTTGACACAATTGAGCAAGTTTACTGGCGTGCAACGACACATAAAAATAAAGCTATCGTACGCTTCTTAGAAGCTGAAGATTACGATGCTTCTATCGTGTTTGTACGTACTCGTAATGATACTGTTCAGCTTGCTGAACTACTTGAGCGTGAAGGTTTCTCTGCTGCACCACTAAATGGTGACATGAACCAACAGGCACGTGAGCGTACAGTTGAAAGACTGAAAAGTGGTTTACTAGACATCGTTATCGCAACAGACGTTGCGGCACGTGGTCTAGATGTTGACCGCCTAAGCCTAGTTATCAACTACGATATTCCACAAGACAGTGAAGCCTACGTTCACCGTATTGGCCGTACTGGTCGTGCAGGTCGTAAAGGTAAAGCTATCTTGTTCGTAAAAGGTAACGAGCGTTACTTATTACGTAACATCATGCGCCATACTCGTTCAGACATTGAGCAAGTAGAGCTACCAAGTGCAAAAATCGTTGAGCAAAAGCGTATCGAAGCACTTCAGAATAAGCTAAGCATGTCACTTGATCACAAAGACATCGAGTTCTTCAGTGAAGTAGCTCAAGGTCTAGGTGAAAAACTTGAACTAAGCCAAGAGCAACTTGCTGCTGCACTTCTTTGCCTTGCACAGCAACAGTCTCCACTTAAAGTTGAAGAAATTAAAGTTCAACAGCGCGAACGTCGTGACCGTGATGGCAATCGTGATCGCCGTGATGACAGACGTGGTGAACGCGGTGACCGTGGTGATAAAAAAGGCCGTCGTAACACAGGTCCAATGGATACATATCGTATTGAAGTTGGTCGTGAGCACGGTGTTCAGGTTAAGAACATTGTTGGTGCGATTGCAAACGAAGCAGATATCTCAAGTAAGTTTATCGGTGAGATCCGCTTATTTGACGAGCACAGCACAGTTCAACTTCCTCAAGATATGCCAGCTGAGACTCTAACACACTTCCAAGGCGTTCACATTTGTCAACGTCCAATGAAGATGACTAAGAGTACTCACCCTGCTGATCAGGCGCGTGGCAATGGTAATCGCCGTGAAGGTGGCAGACGTTTTGAAGAGCGTGGTGAACGCCGTGATGGTGGCAGACGCTTCGAAGAGCGTGGTGACCGTCGTGACGGTGGTAAGCGCAGCTTCAGAGATCCACGTAGCGACAAGCGTCGTGACGGTAACAGAGATGGTAACCGTGACAACAGACGCAAAGAGCGTGGTGAACGTAACGAAATCAACTTTTCATAAGTTGTAAACATCTTTAAAAAAAGCTGCTACTTTAGCGGCTTTTTTTATTTTAAGTCCCGTCCTAAATCGTTCTTCCCAACCAGTCTCTGGGATCAAATCTAAAGTAGGCTACCATCAGATTAAACAGCTCTGGATTCTCCTGCTTCAACTCAACCGGCTTTTCAATAAAGGTTTCGGTTAATACAGCGAAATACTCGGCTTCATTGGTCGCCCCATACTCATGGATCACATGGGGCATCTGATACGCAAGCTGAGTTTTAAGTTGGCGATAAGCGCGACTCAACACATCAGCCCAGTGCTGATAGCTGATTTCTTTTGGCAACTCGGGGGTACCATTGGTATTACCAGCTTGTTGATCTAACTGATGAGCAAACTCATGAAACACTAGATTATGACCATCACCTGGTAGACGGTTTCCTTCTAAAACATCATGCCAGCTAAGCACCAATGTGCCACCAGGCCATGATTCACCTTGCCTAACCGCAGTGTGATAACTTACCAGTCCTGCACTGTCTTTGTTGGTCTGTGGTGCGTAATACTGACTTGGATACAAAAGTACTTCTTTAACGTTTGGATATAGTGGCCAGGCTTGATTCAAGACCAATAAACATGCATCAGCTGCAATGATCAATGACATTGCCCTGGTTACTTGTAAACCATCCCGGCCAATCACCCGCTTTTCACCTAAAAACCAAATGATATGCTGCTCAAGCCTCTGACGATCAGCGTCTGTCATGTTGCGGTAGATAGGCATGTAGTTAAGTAGCACCTTTTTATCTGCTGTTGACAACTTGTGCGGTTGGTATTTTTTGTGCCAAAAATAGCGTTTTATGTCGTTGAGATACCAATAAACAACCACAAACACGGCTAAAAAGGCGATTAACATAAGATTTATCATACTTGCTCATTTACTGTGCTTTTTTACTTAAGTGTGTGCACCTTTGTCCCTTTTCAATCATTCTTTGATAAAATCGTCAAATAAAACACCGAATATAAATTGCCATGTCACTGCCTATTGAATCTATACAGTCAGATTTTTTAACCACTATTTCCAAACAAGATGTCATTGTTACCGCAGCCACAGGCTCTGGTAAATCGACACAGCTACCCATTTGGGCAGCCTCTCAGGGCAAAGTACTCGTTGTTGAGCCAAGGCGTATCGCTTGTACATCACTTGCGGAATATGTCGCTAATTTATGCGAAACAAAACTTGGGGATAAAGTAGGCTACGCTATTCGTTTTGAAACTGTATTTGATGCACACACCGATATCGTATTTGTAACCCCAGGCGTTGCACTTAGATGGTATTTTGAAGACAAACTGAACGCCTATTCACAAATAGTATTAGATGAATTTCACGAGCGCCGCTGGGACATGGATCTCCTGCTTGCATTGCTCAAGCAGCATGCGCAACATCGGCTTATTCTCACCTCCGCTACGCTTAATGCACACAGCCTAAGCCGATATTTAAATGCACCAATCCTACACAGCGAGGGAAATATGTACCCCGTTGAAGAGGACTTTATAGCAAAAGATCAACGTGCTATGCCAACAAAAGACAGGTTAACAGAGCGTGTCGTTGCAGCGTGCCATCAAGCACAAGAAGACACTGACGGTGATATTTTAGTTTTTCTTCCAGGAAAAGGGGAAATCATAGCCTGTGCGTCTGCATTAAAATCTTTTGATGCGGTAGTGGTGCAACTTTACAGTGGCTGCTCCAAACACAATCAACAACTCGCACTTTCGAGGCAGTCATCGCAGCGTATTATCTTAGCTACCAACGTGGCTGAAACCTCTCTGACCATACCAAATGTTACCTGTGTCATAGATTCAGGCCTAGAACGACGCACACACCTCAGAAATGGCAAAACTGTTTTGGGGTTAGACGCAATTGGGCGTGACTCCGCAAAACAACGTTTAGGCCGTGCAGGCCGAACACAAGCGGGTATTTGTATCCGTCTATACGGTCAATTTGCCCCTCTTATTGAACGAACCCCTCCAGAAATTCAGCGCGAATCACTGACAGAACTGGTATTGGCCGCGGGGTGCGCGGCACAAGGCGTAGATTCCTTACCATTTATCGACCCCTTACCAGAGGCATCTAAACAACAAGCACTCACGACTCTACATGGTATCGGCGCAATTGATAACACACAATGTGCGACCGAGCTTGGGAAGCTTCTCTATCCGCTTCCGGTAGATGCTGAGCTGGGGTTTTTGATTGCGAATATGCCTTCTGGTGCACTCAAACAAGCTGTTATCGACTTAATAGCACTGATCTCTGTGCCTGCGCGAGTTTATCAACTGCCCAATAACCTCGACCAGCTAGAGCAAGTGAATTCATTACTACCAAACTACTGCGATGTTGAGTTAGCCATTGCCCTTGTTCGTGGAAAACTAGATGGACTGCTCCATATCGAACAAGAGGCGTTGGCTGAAGCAAAACAATTTAGCGAACAATTACGAGAATCTTTTTGCTTGCCAAGTCTAGACAAAGCAGCGAGTTATGACCGCCAAGCTCTTCTACAAGCCATTGCAAAAGCACGCCCAGAATGGATATTCGTAAAGCGACAAAATCGTAGAGGTGGCTATGGTAATGGTAAAATAGAAGTTTCTCCTTCCAATACATCACGTATCAATGAACATACCCAAGCCATGTTGGTATTAGATACCTTCTCCCTTGCCGGTAAAGGCAGTAAACAAGCGATGACAATGGCAACACTCGCCGCGCCACTGCCAATGAACATACTTACCGAACTGAGCATAGGAGAACACCGTATCACTCAGGCTTTTATTGAAAATGAACAAATCTATATAGAATGTGATTTAATATATGCAGGTATATCGCTGAATACTAAAGCAGAACTAGCTCAAGGTGATGATCTGATCACAGCTTGCCGACTTCTCATTCAATCCGATACGCTGTTTCCAGGCTCCGCAGCCAAAATAAAAAACACTCTCACTTACCATTCTTTATACTACAAGCATGAAAAGATAAATAAAACAGTTCCAACTTTAGAAGAACATCTTGACCATACATTGCGTGTACTCGGTATTACGCAGCCAGAAGACATAGAGTTAATCGAATCAAATGACTTAGACTTCCAAAAAGTAGAAAGCTGGCTATTAGATCCCTTCATCGAGAAGCACCCTATTAAGGTCTCTCTACCAGAGCTAAATATGTCCGTTGCTTATAATTTTTTAAGTAAACGGATTTTATTAGAATACCTCTCAGGAAACAGAAAAGATGCGCCTAAAAGGTGGGAGCTACCAAGCTGGACAGGTTATAAAATTCAGTATAAAAAATCCAGTAAGGTTGTAGATATAAAGTAAAAAGCACTGTTAATAGTGTAATACTCGCAACCCCAACCACCTGAACTTCACAGATAATTATATTTGTTAGGGCGTTTCTTTGGGATCTCCTAATCTGTTTTAGAATATTACCAGACCTTCAGCCTTTATTTTTATGGTGCAGGTTTTTGGGGGAATATAGCACTAAGCCATGAAACTATTAACAATGATATATAGACACTTAACTTTCCACTTTAAAATAGCTGGCTAGACCAGAAAACTGTAAATAAAGGAAGAAAGACCAGGGTTATAAAACTTACTACCACCCAACATTATTTTTCATTTAAAAAACAAGAGACTAAAACCACAACATTAGAGAAGAAATAAAAAGTAAGGTATTATTTAAAAATAAATGACCTAAGTTTATAGGCCATATTCAAATTAGTGTAATAAAATAGAGCTTTAAGGTACACTAAAGTTTATTATTAGCCATCACCGCTCAGTATAACCTGACTTTCACGTAAATGATCTTGGGCGTTCTCACGATCTTGCCTACGCTGCTCTTTTGTTGTACAACGTTTTTTCGGGATACTTGACCCTAAACTACGTACCTGCTCACAACGATAGCCATCTTTTTTTGCACTGTCTCCCGATGCATCTGTTGACTGACAACCGGTAACGAAGCCTGTCGATACTAAAAGCGCTACTAATCCTATTTTTTTTATCATTTTATTCCCTATCCTTTTATTATAAATACCTACCAATTAAAACTACAACGTACAAAAGAATAAATCAAGCTATTAAAAATAAAAAACAAGTCATATAAAACAAAAAATAATAAATATTAAATAATACATATTAAACAATTAATTCTAGAGAAAAATCAAAAACCACCACTTCTTATAAGCAACATTAACTGCAAGAAACTCACCTACCATAGCTATAATAGATGTAAATACTTTTTTATTTTAGCTACCCATGAACAACTAGCATCGCTCGTTATTTTGGCAAAGCGTATAACTTTTTAACTTTGTGTTTTATTGCGTAGAGATACACTGTAACTGAAGATGAGGTAACCGTATAAGGTTATAAAAAACTATCGTTTAGAGTGAAATATAAAGGGAATATAAAATAAAGGAGCATAATTAAAAAGAGCCGTATAAAACGGCTCTTTTAGAACTCAGCTAAAATTAGAAGCTGTAGTCAACACTTAAGTAGAAAGTACGTAGGAACTGGTCATAGTAACGACCTTCATAACCTACCAAGTGACCTTCTGCATCACCTAGTGAGAACGGAGGCTCTTTGTCAAAGATGTTCTTAATACCAGCTGTGATTACTGTGTTTTCAAAACCGAAGTAATCAACTTTGTAGTTAAACGTTGTGTGAGAAGGAACTTCTAACTGTACGTCACGGCTGTGAACTGCACCAGTTAATGTACCATCGTCGTTACGTACGTAATCTGGGTTCTCAATTGTACCGTACTGAACGTTAGTTTCTGCATCATGCCAGCCTGAACGATAGTTCGCACGTAATGTATGGCTGAAGTCACCAGTCGTCAATACTGTTTGAGCAGTGATTACGTTACGGAATACAACTTCTTCGTCCGCACCGTATTGACCAAGTGAACTTCTCCACTCATCAGCTGTACCCGCTAGTGTGTACTCTTGCTTCACGAAGTATGTACCTTGAAGTGAAGTTTTCAGAGTACCAAAACTAAATTCATTGTTTAGGTAAACTTTCCAGTCGATACCTTCGTTGATGCTCTCACCGATGTTCAGAGGCTGAGAGATGAAGTATAGACGCTGACGACTCGCGTTGTTCGGATCCGGCGCAAGTACGAACTGCTCGTCATATAGCGCAGGGTTTGTAGTAAACGCATAAGTCTCTGATGGCTCATCTACACGGTTTTTAATGTCAACTTTCCAGTAGTCAATTTCGAAAGTGAACTCATTGCTTGGCGCGTATACGAAACCAAGTGACCACTGATCAGATGTCTCTGGCTCTAGGTTTGCGTTACCACTGTTAAACAGGTTGTACTGAATAGGCGCTGTACTACAACCACTCTTACGAGCATCAGTTACAGGACATGTGTAAGGCGCACGAGTAACACCACCGTAGTTTTGCGGCTGTGCAATTTCTAGCATTGTCGCTGAACGGAAACCTGTACCGATTGAACCACGAAGTACTAAGTCATCAGTCGCATTGTAACGTAAGCTGATTTTGTAAGTTACATCGCTTTCATCATCGTTCGCAGTGATTTGCTGAACAGTTTCGGTTTCGTCGTTTTCATCAATGTAGTGGTTGTTATCTACACCACCAATCATATCGTAACGAATCGCTGCAGAAAGCATTAGGTCGTCTAGTACTGGCACCTGGAATTCAGTGAACGCGCCGTACGTTGTACGCTCTAGGTCAAAGATTGGATCGCCACCTGCACCCCAACGCTCATCTTTAGCATTTTCAGCTGAAGGAATGTTTTCGTAAGTGTTTATGCGGTAGTCTACACCGTAACCGATATATACTTCACCAGCTGGTAATTCAAATAACGGCTGTGATGCACGTAAATCCCAAGCAATAGAGCTTGTTTTCCAAGTTTGGTTTACATGGCGCCACTTACTTGCTTCAAGTGCATCAAGACCTGCTTGACTCATTTCACCAGGAAGCGCAAATACGTCAATTGTACCATTTGCAATGTCACCAACCCAGTTTGCGTAGAAGTGACCATCTGAGAAGCTTTCGTCACGCTCAGCGCCTGAAATAGCTAATGCAGTGCTGAAGTCGATAGTATCGAAAAGTACACCTTCAAAACCAAAAGAAGAGTTGAATGTTGTAGTGTCGTAAGTTGAAGTACGGTTACCGCCTGGTAGTGCACGCCACGAAGCATATACTTCTGTTGCACGTGCTTTTTGGTCTTCACTCAGGTGCGGCTCAACATATTTAGTATATGCTTCACCAGTTGTACCGATTGGAATACCACCCGTTGGGTTAGGTGCGATACGAGACGTCATAGTGAAATCTGTGTAGCTCGCAGTAGCAAATGCTTTTACGTCTTCAGTGACATCAAAGTTACCGTGTACCATGAATGAAGTACGTTCACTTTCTGGCACAATTTCCAATGTACTTGTGAAGTCAAACATACACTGCTCAGAACTTGGGTCTTTTGCATTGTCTGGCGCACAGTTACCATTGGTAGATAGGTACGGGTTGAATGAGTAAGTATCTTCGCCTTCACCAAATTCAACTTCTACGTTTGCAGGAATTGCATTTGGAGAACCGTTGATAGAGAAGTAACTTTGACCTTCATGTGCAAATTCTAGAAGGCCTGTTTTAGAGAAGTCACGATCTTTAGAACGCAATGTTTCTTGAGTGTCGTGAGAAACTGTAAACAATAAGCTGTAACCGTCAGAGTCATAGTCACCAAAACCAGTTGTGAAACTTACGTTTGTTGTTTCACCACCTTTGCGAGGACGGTCTGTTCTTACAGAGATAGTAGACTGATCAACCTCATCTTTTAGGATGAAGTTAATTACACCTGCGATAGCGTCAGAACCGTAGATTGCTGAAGCACCATCAGTTAGAACTTCAACGCGCTCAACTGCTGCAAGAGGGATACTGTTGATATCAACAGAGCTACCAGAAAACTGAGAAGCAATACGACGGCCGTTAAGAAGAACTAGAGTATACTCTGAACCCAGACCACGAAGTGAAGCTGTTGCAGTACCTGCACCACCACCACCAACAGAAGAAGTTGGAGTTGTGAAACCCTGCATTGAAGGAATTTGAGTGATCAGATCAGGAACAGATGTAACACCTGTTGCTTTGATGTCTTCTGCACTTAGGACATTTACTGGTAACGCACCAGCAAGGTCTGTGCCCTTGATGCTTGAACCTGTAATTTCGATTTTTTCGATTTCTTTTTCTTCAGCTGCTGCGTTAAAAGCAGTTGCTGAAACAGCACCAAAAGCGATCGCTAAGCGAACTGCTTTTGAAATCTTACTATTTAACATTCAATTTCTCCCTAGGCTTTTAGAAAAGCTTTTATTTTAATTTTGCCTTCAATACGAGGTTAAACACGTTACTTTTTTGTGTACCTCATATGTAACAACGCAAGTATAGTAACCACAAAGTAAATACTCATGCAAGCTTGTAAAAACCAGTTAATACAATGAATTATTGCTTAAAAAGCAATTAAAAGATTCATAAACAAAACTCATAAAATAGTCGAACTTGTGGCTAACAATGGATAAACCAAGCTTAGGTAGCGCAACAAAAACAATTCAAAAAAGGTACAAAAATAACAATAAAACAAAGAGCTGCAAAACTTCCAGCTTTTTAATATCGATACATTTGTTAGGAAAGATGACGAAAAATCTAAATCAACTGAAGTGAAAAAAGAATTGGAAAACGTTCAATTAACGCACAAGCCACAAAAACAAAATATAAACAAAAAAAACAACAAGTAAACAAATAAGATCGGAATGCGCAATAAAACAAATAAAAAAAAACCTACCTAAGTAGGTTTTCTAGACAAGTTTATTTCATGTAGATACTTAAGCTACATGGCATCTACCTTTTTTACATAAATTCACGTAACACGCTTTATTAATAAAGTTATAAATGCTGCAACTTGTTAGAACTTTCTTGTAAATAAGTAACTTGGCTCTAAGTGATACTTAGAGCCAAGTAGCTGAAATTAGAAAGTGTAATCAGCTTGTATGTAGAAGCTACGGCCGTATGCGTCAGCATAACGTGGGTCGTAACCAACCTGGTGACCAGCAGCGGCATTCAGTGTGAATGGAGGTTGCTTGTCAAATAGGTTCTTAATACCAAAGCCTACATTTGCATTATCACCCCAAGCGTAAGCTAGACGGTAATCGAAAGTCATGTAAACAGGTACGTGCTTTTGAATCACACTACCATCAACTGCATCATTCCAGTCGTCAGCTTTAGCCACGTAGAAACTTACGTCTGCAGCTGCGTCTGTGTAACCACTACGCGCCTTAATGTTTAAGCTGTGAGTGAAGTCACCGTGAGTGAACGTATTGTTGAAGTTAATGATGTTACGGAAAGTAACCGCTTCGTTTGTACCTACTTTACCTAGGCTTGTATCCCAGATGTTGTCACTACCTACACGTAGGTTTTCACTTTCAAGCATATAAGTACCCATTAACTGAGACTTAAGTGTGCCGAATGAGAACTCCGTAGTGAAGTCGAAGTGCCAGTCGATACCAGATGTTCTTGACTCACCAACGTTATCAGCTGCCTGGATGATTGCTACAACTGTATCACCAGTACCTTTGTCAATCTTGGTTGTGAACCACTCTGCATATGTTACAGGGTCGCCGAAGATTTGATTTTGCGTTAGACGTCTAACTTGGTTTTCCATCTCAACGTTCCAGTAGTCAACACCAAAACTTGTACCTTGGTCACCTGACCATACGAAGCCCATCGTATACTGCTTCGAAGTTTCAGGTTGAAGTTGAGGGTTACCTTCACGGAACACGTCATACTGAAGCTTGTCTGAATAACAGTGTCTAGCGATCTCTTGTCTTAGGCCTGCTGGACAGTCGTAAGGAGAAGCCGTTACACCAAACTCAAGACGAGGAGCTGCGATTTCACGCATCGTTGCCGCTTTAAAACCAGTACCGTATGAAGCACGTAGCAACCACTGGTCATTTGGACGGTATGAAACACTTAACTTGTAAGTTGTGTCGTCAGCACTGTCATTAACTGTTTGGTTACCAGTACGCTTAGAATCTGTGATTTCACCAATTTCGTCATAACGAAGTGAACCTGTAACTTCTAGGTCTTCAAGAACAGGAACAACTACTTCAGCAAATGCACCGTAACTGTCACGCTCTAAATCAAATTCAGTACCAGCTGATTCGAATAGTACGACTTCAGCATTTTGGCCTTCACCGTTTGTTAGTGAGTAGCTAGACTGACGGTAATCAAAACCAACAGCCATATAAACAGTACCAGCATCTAATTCTGCGATTGGGCCTGAAGTTTTACCTTCGATAGCAAATAGGCCTGTGTCTGTAGTTTCCCAAAGACCGCTGAACATAGTGTTTCTAACTGCTGTGTTTTGCTCATCAGTTAGTGAAGATGGGTCAGCAAAGATGTCGATTTGGCCTGAAGTTACAAGAGCCATAAACTCTTCTTCTAGAGGGTAACCAGTAATACGGTTTTGCTCACGTTCAGCATCTGACTTAGTTACAGCAACATCATAGTTCCACTCACCAAAATCACCACGTAAACCAGCAACAAAATGCGTAGTCATAGTGCTGTATTCGTCAGTACGGTTGCCACCTGGAAGTACACGCCAACGAGCTGCAACTTTTGTCATATCCGCTTTAACATTCTCAGGCAAGTACTTAATTACGTTGTCTTGAACAAGTTGTGAGTCAGCATCTAGTGAGAAAGTACCTGTTGGGTAAGGTGCAATACGCGCTGTCATATCAAACTGTGATGCAGATGCAGTTACGTATGCTTCCGTATCATCATTTACTGAGAATGTACCTTGAAGGAATAAGTTGTTACGCTCACTCTCTGGCTGAATTTCTAGTGTACTTGTGTAGTCAAACTGACACGCATTACCTGAAGGTGCGCTCGTTGTGTGACATGAGCCATTTGCTTCTTTGTACGGGTTAAGCGAGTAAGTTGCAGTCTTGTTGTCACCTTCGTCATCAAGAATGAAATCGCCATTTTCATCACGTGTATTGTATGTGACATAAGCGTTACCTGGGATCGCATTCGAAGAACCAGCAATTGCTACCAGATCTTGGCCAGCATGTTCAAACTGTACGAAACCTGTTTTTGCAAAGTCACGATCAACCGATCTTAGGTTGTCTTGCTCATCACGGCTGAAGCTCACCATTACGTTGAAGCCATCACTACCTAGGTCACCAAAACCTGTTGTGATTGCAAAGTTAGAGCTTGAAGTATCTTTTGGCTTGTCATAACGCGCACTGACTGTAGTCTCTTGCACGTCGTCTTTAAGAATAAAGTTTACAACACCCGCAATCGCATCAGAACCATAAAGTGCAGATGCACCGTCTTTTAGGATCTCAACACGCTTGATTGCAGATAGAGGAATTGAGTTGATGTCGATACTAGAACCAGAATCTGAAGACGCCATACGACGACCGTTAACTAGTACTAGCGTATATTCAGCACCTAAATCACGTAATGAAGCAGTTTGAACACCGCCGCCGCCACCACCAACTGACTCACCCGCTGCAGTGAAGCCCTGCATCGATGGGATGTTCGCAATAAGGTCAGGAACGCTGGTTACACCAGACTTAGCAATATCTGCTGCATCGATAACGTCAACTGGTAGCGCGCCTTCAAGGTCAGTACGCTTGATCGCTGAACCTGTAATCTCAATACGCTCTACTTCTTGTTCACCTGCTTCATTAGCAGATACAACAGCTGATGCTGATACAGCACCTAAAGCTAGCGCTAAACGCACAGCCTTGGTTACTTGATTGTTTAACATTTGAATCTCCCTGGACCACTCTTTTGAGTGGTTATAATTATATAAATGGTGTGAACCAATCTTTTTTATTGTTGCACTAAGGGCAACACAGTGCAGGAATACTAAACAATCCCTGCCCTCAGCGTCAACAATTTTATTGCACTTCTAATCTTAAAAATCAACATTATTTCACACTAAAAGTTACAATAAACACACAGAAAAAACCTTAACTAAATGTATTTAAAGTATTTTTTATTTTTTTATGAAAAAAACACCACTTTTTAAAAAAAAACCAAAAAACCTGCTACACACTCAATTAGATCAAATTTCACAACAAACTGATCAAAAAACGACGTACCCAATTAACAAACAGGAAACATTCACAATAAAACACATAAAAATCAGAGGCATAAAAAGAAAAAAGACAAGAAAACCCCATGTTAAAACATAGTAAAAAAACAAAACTTGATACCAAAAAGTTAATAAACGATCACCAAGCACTCAAAACACATATAAAAAATAAACTTCGAACCAAAAATAGATACAAAACCCATCTTTAAAGCTATTTTTTAACCAAAAATCAGCACTATTGAGCCATATTTATCAATAAGGAAAATTCAAACAATCAAATATCAAGCGCGCTGGGAACTTTGGATTTGCTTAAAATCTGTATAAAAGCGCTATTGCTTGTTTTTTAGAAGGAAGACTTAAGAAAGGAATAAAAACGAAATTAATGCAAACAAGTACAAAAAAAGCCCCGCATAAAGCGAGGCTTGATTAAATTAGATAAGCAAATTAGAAGCTGATGCTATAACCTGCAAACAATTCGCGACCGATATGACCTGCATTGTACATTGGGTCATCAATCCATTTGCCTTTGCTATCTAGTAAAACACCCTTATCGAATAGGTTACGTGCACCTACTGTGAATGTACCGTAGCTCTCTGTGAAATATTTCACATTCAAGTTATGTGTCACATAAGTTGGTACGTCACCAGAGTATACGATGTAAGGATTGCCAGCTGGATCGACTTGAACAACATCGCTCTCATGAGTGCCGCCGATAACATCAGTTGTCCAGTTTACAGAGAAGCTATCTGCTGAGTAGTTAACTGAAAGCTGTGAACGCCAATCTGGCTGATCTGGAGCACCTTTTTGGTCGCTCGCAGGGCCAGAGAAGTAAATGTCTTCACCAACTTCTGTCAATAGCGTTGTTACATTCTTAAACTTAAACTCACCGATACGAGTGTCTAGGCTATATGACAAGTCAATGTCATAACCTTTACGCGACATGAATGAGCCATTTGCATATTGCGTGTGAGAGTAACCAGAAATTGCACCATTTTGAGCACGGTTTAACTTCACTTCTGGGAACTTAGTATAAATTTCATTTAAACCCGGGCCATTTTCAATATGTACAAGGTCTTGGATCGTGATTAGTGAAATTACATTGTCAATTTCAAGCTCAAAGTAATCAACCTTGATCGCTACATTTTCAAAACCAGAGTAAACAAAGCCTAGGTTAATATAAGTAGACTCTTCAGCACCTAGGTTTTCATTGCTCTTTCTAAGCTCATAGTATGCACTTTGTGGACAAGTTAGGTAAGCATTCGCAAGGTCATCTTTTGTATGGCCTTCAGGTAGGTCTTTTCTACATTTAACGTAGTCAGTTGTGCTCGGGCTACCTTCAGAATCTGCACCATATAGCTCTTTCAGAGTCGGAGCACGGAAACCTTCTGAGTATGAACCTCGAACTAATAGGTCATCAAATGGACGGTATTCGATTTTAACACTTGGGTTACCTACACTACCAAAGTCACTGTAATCGTCGTAACGGTAAGCCGCACTTACGATTAAGTTATCAAGTACTGGGAAAGCTACTTCATAGAATAGTGCCGTCACATCACGCTCACCTAGACCAGAAGCACCCGCGTTACCACCAACAAGTCCAGCATCACTTTGTGCATCAAACTTTGAGTCTAAAACTTCTTCGAAGTACTCACCGCCTACGTAGTGGCTGATCATACCGCCTTCAAGTTCACCAAACTCGAAACCAAGGCCTGCGAAGAAGTGATCTAGATCGCTTTGGCTTTCAACATACGTTGTCGCACGCATGTTGTTGATGCCTTCTTCAGAACCCATATCGATATCATATAGATTATTATATGCAAGACCTGAGTAGCTTAAGTAATAACGACCTGCAGTACGGTAGTCTAGACGCGCTTTGTGGTAAGACACTTCCCACTCTGCAGTATCACCAAACATACCTTTAAGACCTAGTAAGTAGTCTTGTTGATAGTCAGTTACTTCACCGTCACGGTTGCCAAGCTGGTACCAACGGAATAGACCATTTGCCTCTGCGTTTAGTGGGTTGTGCTCGTTGTCCGCTGGCATGTTTCTCCACATTGCAGCAGCAGGCGCATAACGACCAAACGAGTCATTACGGCTAAACATACCACGGGCATAAAGCTCGATATCATCAGTTAGTTCGTACGCAAGGCTCGTCATGATCGAGTCACGCTTTGTAGATGCCATATTCGCCGATACGTCAGCAAAGGCATAACCACATACTTCACCTTTGCCAATGCCGCCATAACCAGTACCTTGGTCAAGTACACCAACAAAACCAGGTACAGTGTTTTCTAGTTCTTTACACTTAAGTGACGCGTGATGGTTACCTTCTGCGTCTCGGATAGTTGCACCATAGATGCTAATACCTGTCGTTTCGTCACCAGCTGAAATTACGCCATCACCGTTTTTATCTTCCATCGTTGCTTTCGTGTAGTCACGATCGCGATCGAAGATAGCGCGACGCTCTTGGTGGTCATATACAAATGTAATGTTACCTTTGTCAGAGCTCACACCAAACGACAGTGACATTTGCTTAGTCTCACCGCCGTCAGCATCAGGGCGACCTACTTGAATGTCAAACGCTGCGCCTTCAAAGTCTTTCTTAAGAATAACGTTGATAACACCTGCAATCGCGTCAGAACCATAGACAGCTGATGCGCCATCTTTAAGAATTTCAATACGCTCAACTGCCGCCATTGGGATTGAGCTTAGGTTTGCACCACCTGCGTTTAGTGATGGAGAACCACCCAGACGCTTGCCATCTACCAACACTAGCGTACGACCTGCACCAGCACCTAAAAGACTAACAGTGCTTTGTGACTGACCACTGTTACCCGAACTTGGAGCAACAGAACCAAAGCTGTTAGATGTAACACTTTGTAGTGCTTCAGCAACAGATACACGACCTTGATTTTCGAAATCAGCTGTTGTGATTACTTCAACTGGGCTTGCACCTTCCATATCAACGCGCTTGATACGTGAGCCTGTGACTTCAATACGCTCTACTTTTTCTGCACCATCTGCCGCTACTGCATTGGCTGCAAATGCAGCTGAAGAAGCAGCACCCAATGCTAGTGCAATACGCACTGCCTTAGTTACTTTAGTGTTCAACATGTGATTCTCCCTGGGCCTACCTTGACTTGGTAAGCTTGAGTTTTATAAGTCTTTATTTCTGGCTCTAAGTGGCCGGTTTTGAAATTTCGGCAGGGATACTAATCGCCACGCATGTTAAACGTCAAACAAGCAGGAGTTAACACTCACTAACAAGATTTAAACAGCAAGAGCTCTATTTTTAATAATGTTTTGAAGTTAATAAACACTTACTCCCATATGAATTATTTTTTTAATTAATTTCACAGGTTGAACGTGCAATAAAAAAACAACTTTGGCTTGATACAAAAAAAGCAAGCGCGAATCACGTTAATAAAAATATTTTTACTTTTGGTTTGAATGCCTAATAATTAATCTGCAAAATCAAATCAATACAAATAATTTGCACAAGTCCGACTGGAAATTTACATCACTGCAAAAGCAATTTTATCGATTGACTAACTGTTGTGCGGTAAAATCTCGAATATTACAAAGCGATAAAAAATCGCTTCTTGAGATTTACAAATCAAGAGAGCGCTGCCCTGCCAAATTAATGGTATTGTCATCCACGTTTGGCAACATTTTATAGATTGGTAATATTTGCTTTTCTATATAGTGCGTATAATCAAGCAATTTAAGCTCTTTAATGTACAACTGCGGACCTGATTGGCTGATGAAATAAGCTATTTGGCTACCTTTACCAAGACCTTTGACATACCCTAGCCTCGTCGCCTCTTTCGCAGCTCGAACATGAGGTGGTATATTTTTGACATAGGCATCCAGTGGTTTGCCCAAACGTTTTTTGTAGATGAGCTTATCATCGACACGACCTGAGGTGATCAAAGCAATATAATGTTCGGTTACTTCTGTCACACTTTGACCATCAAATAATGCCCTAATCACCGCTTGCTGATATTCTTTTGAAATAGTCGTCCAGTCACTACGCACGGTTTCCATGCCTTTAAAAACGAGTTCATGCTCACCATTTTTTTCAATTTGACCCACATAGCGCTTTTTCGAGCCAGTCTCTTGACCACGAATCGTGGGCATAAAGAATGGGTGGTAATGCGTTTCAAACTCAATCTCCAAAAAGCTCTGTAAATGATATTTTTCGCTTAGCTCTTGTTCCCAGCGTGTATTTATCTCCTCCATCAAGTTTTTTCCCAAATCTAGGCAGGCATGGCGTGAAAATGTGTCTGGCGCCTTAACAAAAGTCGAATCCGTATCACCGTATATAACTTCGTAGCCCAAATCTTCGATCCAACGCCGTGTTGTTTGCATTATTTCATGACCGCGCATCGTAATTGAGCTAGACAGTCGAGGGTCATAAAAACGACATCCCTTAGAGCCAAGTACACCATATAAACTGTTCATAATAATCTTGATGGCCTGTTGCAACATATGCTCACCATCTTGTTTGGCACGATGACGGGCTGCCCAAAGTTGCTCGACCAATTCTGGCAAATGATGGTGTACTCGTGAAAACAGCCCTTTATTGAACCCTGGAATAGCATCGTGCGCGTTTCGGCCTCCTTCAATAAGCCCCATAGGGTCAATACAAAATGTGCGAATGATAGATGGATATAGGCTCTTAAAATCAAGTACTAAAACATTTTGGTAAAGCCCCGGCTTTGAATCCATAACATAGCCACCTGGGCTATCGAAACTCAAGCCATGCTCGCCGAGGTTTGGCGCAACATAACCGCTACGATGTAGTGAAGGTAAATATAGGTTAGTGAAAGCCGCGACAGATCCTCCCATGCGCTCAAGCTCTAGGCCCGTTAAACGCGTTCTAGCTATCGCAAAGTCCAGCAAAGACTGCTGTTGGAAAATATCCCATACAAGAATACAGTCTTCTAAATTGTATTTGGCTAGGCTGGGTTTATCTTCATGAAATTGCCTGACGATCTCTTCCAAACGATCATCTTGACCAATCAGCTTATCTCGGCCTAAAACTGACTTAGCAACAAAACTTAACTTAAAAGTTTCAAAGTGATATGTTGCATTTTTCATGGTATCAATACCATCGATAACCACCCGCCCGGGGATCAGCACTCGGGTGAAATTACCGCTTGATACTTGCATGGCATCACCATCACGGCCAATATTGAGAACAACACCTAGAGCCTGTGCTCGCTCGTGCAATACCACACAATCAAAATCAATGATATTCCAGCCAATCAGTACATCAGGGTTTAACTGATTGATAAGCACCTGTAGCGTATTCAGTAGCGATATTTCATCTTCGACCCAAATAATATTGATATCACTCGGTTCGGGATCTCCAATCATAATCACCACTTTTTCCGACTGCGTTACCAGGCCAACAGAAAATAAAACGCCATCTCCACTACACTCGATATCCAAAGACAACATATTTAACTGTGGAATAAAAGAAGGGTGTGCTTTTAATTTCGCATTGTGCAATTCAAGGTAGCCGTCACCTTGTTTTGATGCGCCGGTGACCCAGACGCTGCCTTTAATATAGCGCTCCATTAAATATCTATCGGCATGACGAATATCTTCTTCGTATAATGGCACATGACCATTTAATGTTTCTTTGGCTGAATAAAAGTCACTTAAACTTGAAAAATATAACGCTACGACTTGGGATTGGTCGAAATGTTTAAGAGGCACCTGAGCTAATTGAAATTGGCAATTAACCTGATTTAAGCGTTTTTTTACAATATCTTGGTGTATTTGTTTAACAAAAAACACACTTTTTTCATGTTCAACAAACGCCTTAATAGCACCCTGATGTGTCTTTAACCAATAACACAAGCGCGTCTTGCCTTTATATGAAGTTTGCTGCCGGGACAAAATAAAGCCCGGATATACTGCTTGTGCCAATTGTGAACCCCGCCTAAAATACACCCCTGTAATTATATCCATACTTTTTTGCTTAGGCGATCCACATGTTGTCAGACTCATTAAAAAAAACCGTACGTCATGCCCATCAGAATATCGCCCAGCAATTGACGGACTACCGCCCGCGCAGTAGCCAAAACTACCTTGTTGCAGAAATCGCCAAAACCCTTGCTGGCGAGTACCACAAATCACAACGCATATGCGTTATAGAAGCGGGTACGGGCACGGGAAAATCTCTCGCATACTGTCTAGGTGCATTGCCTTTAGCATTGGCAAAAAAGAAAAAGCTAGTCATATCTACGGCAACAGTTGCATTACAAGAGCAGCTAATCGAAAAAGAGTTGCCCTTTTTTAAAGAACACAGTGGTATCGACTTTAAATTCGATTTAGTCAAAGGCCGTCAACGTTATATCTGTGTGCAAAAGTTGATGGCAGCTGTGAACGAAGATGACACGCAAATGTCTTTGGTGCCGACTACTTCTTCACCGCTTACCGATATGGAGCAAAAATGCTTGCGCGAACTGGCCAATGCGTATCAAAACAAACAGTGGGCCGGAGACCGGGATAGCTGGGAAGACACTATCCCAGATAAAGTATGGAATCTGATTGCTTGCGACAAACACGCTTGTCAAAGACAAATGAAATCACACCATCTGTGTCCTTTTCACTTAGCACGACAAAAAATAGCGCAAATGGACGTACTGGTTATTAACCATGCTCTGCTATTGGCAGACCTCGAACTTGGTGGCGGTACTATATTACCTGAACCAGAAGACACTTTTTATGTCATTGATGAAGCGCATCACTTACCACATATCACCCGTGACTTTTCATCAGCAGCCGCGACCATCAAAGGCACCCTAGAGTGGCTTGAGAAACTACTCAAATTCAGTGGCAAAATGGCCAACACCATAGTGTCGCAAAAAGCCATCGGCCAAAACTTTAAACTTAACGATGCAGCCAATGATGCGGGCAAGTTTCTCAGAATCGTGCGTGATAGTTTGGATCAGGCTAATTTTGAATACAACGACAATGACACCTATCGATTTGTTCATGGCGACGTGCCAGAGTCGCTAACAACACAAGCCAAAGATATCGCAGATGCCACGCTAGATGCGCTAAGAGCATTAAACAAGATGCATGATGCACTCACGACAGATGTATCCGATGGCGATGTGCAACCATTTTTAGCGGATCCTCTTTTAGTCGAAAGTGGGCTATACATTAATCGACTAGAGCAACTCAACAAGTTATGGTTTAGCTATGCCGCCAAGGGGGAAAGTACCCCGCATGCGCGCTGGATAAAAAGGATGGAATACAAAAACCATCACGACTACTTATTATGTGATTGCCCTATTGAAGTTGGGTTTTATTTAAAAGACAAACTTTGGCGAGAGTGCGCTGGTGCCGTGTTATGTTCAGCGACCTTAACCGCACTTGGCAGCTTTGATCACTTCTCTAAAGAGAGCGGTTTAATTGGTGAGGATGGGGCCAAATTTATCAAAGCAGATTCTCCATTTGCGTATCAACAGCAAGCGACGTTACATCTACCCAAAACCACAGTCGAACCCACTGACAAAACATTTAGTGACTTTTTGGCCGAGGCCTTACCTGAGTATTTGGATAAAAAGAAAGCAAATTTAGTGCTATTTGCCTCCTACTGGCAAATGGACCATGTTGTTTCTGCCCTACGTAAGCAAAAACTTAATATCTTAGTGCAGGGTGAAATGTCTCGAGAAGCCCTCCTTAGCCGCCATAAAGCCGCAATAGATTTAGGTGCCGGAAGTATTTTATTTGGTACACAAAGCCTCTCAGAAGGGCTAGATTTGCCTGGAAAATACCTTGAAAATCTAATAATTACTAAAATACCATTCGCAGTACCGACTTCGCCAGTCGAAGAGGCACAAGCTGAATTTATTCAATCAAAAGGTGGAAATCCGTTTTTATCTATTACTGTACCGGATGCTGCAAAGAAATTAGTGCAAAGCTGTGGTAGACTTCTGCGCAAGGAAACTGATTCTGGTCGCATCACGATACTTGATAGGCGTCTCGTAACCAAACGTTACGGAAAAGCCATGCTAGACACGCTGCCACCCTTTGCAAGACAAATAGATTAATAATGCTTGAACTCGCTTTTGACCCGCTAACTTGGGCACTTTTATGTGCGGTTGCTTTGGCAGCTGGATTTATCGATGCTGTCGCCGGTGGCGGTGGCATGTTGACTGTACCTGCATTGTTAACAGCAGGGCTACCGCCTCATGTTACATTGGGAACTAATAAGTTAGCAGCCAGCTTTGGCTCACTGACAGCGAGCTTCACCTACTATAAAAAACAGCTATTTAACCCAAGATTTTGGGCAGCTTCCACACTCGCCACAGCCATCGGCGCAATCCTCGGCACGCTACTTGTAGACAAACTAAGTATCGAAGTACTCAATAAGCTACTGCCCATAATCATCATCGTGGTCGCACTCTACAGTTTATTTGGTAGCCTAAGTTCTACGGAATTAAACACACTACCCAAGAAGACCCCAGCTCTGAAAATTAAACAGTGGTTGCAAGGCCTGTCTCTTGGCTTTTTCGATGGCCTAGCAGGCCCGGGGACGGGCACTTTTTGGACCGCATCCAACAGCTTACTGTATAAAATGAGTTTGTTGCTAAATTGTGGCCTAGCGCGTTCAATGAACTTTGTATCGAATTTTATTTCGCTCATCACGTTTGTTGCACTTGGCCATGTAAACTTTTTACTTGGCGTTACCATGGGAGCTTTTTTAATGCTTGGTGCATGGATAGGTGCTCATTCAGCAATAAAATTTGGCAGTAAGCTAATTAAACCTATCTTTAATACTGTGGTCATAGTCTTAGCAGGCAAGTTAATATTTGAGGCATATGTGTCATGAGCCAGGCTTTTCTAAAGCTCAAAAGTAAACTTGAACAGCTTGCTACTCAGGCTCATCAGTTTGACAAAGCAAAATGGTTTGACAAAAACCGTTACATACAGAATCAACCTAGTTTGTTTGACAGTCATTTATTCCACACCAAAAGCTTGCTACTCACCGATTATGTCGATGAAATACAACAGGCACTCAAACACTTACCGCCAGAGCAAAATCGTCATGCATACCAATTTGCTGTTGAACAAATTGGCGAGCAGATGCAGGCCATCATCAAGGTATTAAAATCGACTCCTGTATGGGCAAAAGAAAATAAGCTCAGTCAACCGAAAAAAGCCAAGGTTTACAAAAAGGCTGTACAGCGGATCATGCAATCCTCCCACGAACTGTACCAAGAGCTATCTCAAAACCATGAGTTTGAACGTCGATTACAGGAAATGATAGATATTCGTCGTGCCCAACTGGACGGTGCTAACGCAGAGCAAAATACCAAACTGAATGCCGAAATTTTAGCGTTGCACACGCGTTTAGGGCGTTGTCGTAAAGCAATATCAGCGACAGAAGAAAAAATCCAACAATTAGAAAAGCAAGGCAATCGCTGACATGCTGTTTTACGACCCGGTTTATAGTAGCTTAGAACTGCCATCTCGACACCGATTCCCTATCAGCAAATACCACAAACTCAAAACTCGCTTAGCTAATTCAGAGCTAGAGTCTCATATTAAACCTGTACCGCAGCCTGCTTCCCATCAGCAGCTAAGCCGTTGCCATAGCCAAGAATATATCGAGGCATTTTGCCATGGCACGATGACAAGCACCGAAATAAAACGTATGGGGTTTCCCTGGTCAAAACAACTCGTTAAACGCACATTAACCTCTGTTGGAGCCAGCATCGCAGCGGCAAATCATGCTCTACAACATGGCTTTTCAGCCAATTTGGCGGGCGGTTATCATCACGCATTTGGTGACAAGGCCAGCGGATTTTGTATTTTTAATGATTTAGCCATCGCCGCCTGTGAACTCCTTGAAACAGGCCGAGTCGACTCTGTGTTGATCCTAGATTGCGATGTGCACCAAGGCGACGGTACAGCCTCAATTCTGCAATCACAGGCCAATATTGTGACCTGTTCACTACACTGTGAACAAAACTTTCCAAGACTAAAAGAATCCTCTGACTATGACTTTGCACTGCCGTCAGGAACTCAAGATAGCGACTATTTAACCACGCTCAAGCAAGCAATGGATTTGTGTGTGCGTATACACCAGCCCGATATCATCTTATACAATGCCGGAGCGGATATTTTTGACAAAGATGAACTCGGTTATTTTAATATTTCAATGCAAGGCGTTTTCAACCGCGAAGCGTTTATTTTGGACTATTGTTATGAACACCAGATCCCGCTAATGTGTGCACTAGGCGGCGGTTATCAACGCAATACAGATGAATTGGTCACTGTCCATCAGCAACTTTTTAATGCTTTAACAGCATCCCCATATATATCATGCAAAAATTGATGTCCTAAACATCGACTCTATTTAAGGCGAATTTAACCGACTTGGTAAGTCGCGTACTCAACTATTATGATATAGACTTTAAATGATACAAAGGGGGAGTACGAAGGAGTTAACACTATGAAACTGCATGATGATTTGCACAATTATTATGAGAAAGTTATGCTCGAACAAATTGTGGAGCGCAAGCTGCACGAAAAGTACGACGAAAACGTAATGGCCGACTTTTGTTGTACCGTCCTCAATCAGTTACCAGCCCGTTATATCCGTTACGATGTCGATATGGAGTTTTACCTACCGCAATCTGAACGACAGCAAATGGAAGAACGAGTTGAAGTCGCCATTGAAGTTGCCATAGAGCAAGTATCTAAAAAGAGACAATTTAAAGAATGAATAAACCCACCTCGGTTGAACAAGCGCCGCAACATGTAAAACTCGCCGTTGACTTAATTATGTTATTAGAACAAAACCAAGTTCCTCCTCAACAAGTGCTTGATGCGCTCGAAATTGTAAAACAAGACTACCTAAAAAAAGCACATACTGAACTAGAACAAAAAAACCAAATTTAACATTTAGTATACAATCCGTCATAATCACTGCCTAGTATTTAGTCTCGAAGCATTTTTCTTCATGTCACGATTAGTGACATAAGTAATCTTTTAATCTCTAAAAACAAGGAAATTTATGACCAACAAGATTGTATTTAGCGCATTAGTTATAAGCTGCGCTGTATTAAACGACAGCGCAATGGCAAACGACTTTGCGGCCTTAGATCCGGCGTTACCACCTAGCTATATCATCAATGGTACCGAGCCAGTATTTGATTTTGACACAGATGGCTGCTTGCCAAGCGCCGGTATTAGCCGAACTGGACAACAAAATTCTGGACTAAAAACATCAGGAGCACTTGGTGGAAGTTGCCGTGACGGACAATTTTTGTCGACTTCAAATACTGTACACAGGTATGCCTGCAAAGAGACTGAGATAGGTCGTTACTGCGCGCATTTCTATGCACTGTATTTTAAGAAAGACCAAATCATTCCCTATCTAGGTGGCGGGCACCGTCATGACTGGGAATATGCTGCCGTATGGACTCTTGATGGTATGGTCACTCATGGGAGTTATAGTGCACACGGTGACCTTTTCACCAAACCAAAAGATCAGCTACCTTTTGAAAACGGACACTTAAAAATCGTATATCACAAAGATGGGCTACTCACTCACGCACTGAGATTTGCGAAAAGTAATGAGATTGCAGAAAATGATTATGGTCGCTTTGTCACACCCCCTATCATCAGCTGGTACCATATGCGCGGTGATGGTCTAACTAACCAATCACTGCGTGATAAGCTCAATCAATATGACTATGGCTCTGCAACCTTGCCGGTAAAGGACAGTCGATTTTTGAACAACATTAATCGCTTTAAGCCCAGTCATTACCCGACCTTTTCAGCACAAGATGTTTTGTTAACACAATAGATTAATTGAGGGTGGTCACTCCACCCTCACTCAACAACCCTCAGGCACTGTGCAGCAAGCACTGCCCTTCTAACATTAATTTATATTGGGCGAAAAAACGGCTATCCGATTCAGATTCTGATGGACAAATAAAATATGCAATATCGTCCCTAAACGGTTGTTTTTTGATATGCAAACCATCTTCCCAATACAGCACCGCATGTTTTATCAATTCTTCAAGGTACGTATGATCCCATTGATAATGCACAAAGCCATGGTGATCGGATAGATAGGGTGAGTATTCCGGTTTATATGACACACTGGTCACACCGTTTTTATGATCCGCAAATGCTTTTGCATCTTGTTCTGCGGTATGTGGATTGACAAAATATGCGACATCTCGACGTGGCGGTACTGCTTGAGGCAAACCAAATTTATCTCTTACCGCAGAGCACTCTACGACAACCCAAGATACAAAATGCGCCCCTATTTGATGGTCCCATTTCAAGGCAACAAACATGACGATACTCCTTTTAACTGTATTAAAACATCAGGTGCTAGGCTGTTTGTCCTTAAACTTCTCCCTTTGAAAAGCTGTTATCTCGCATTAACCAGATCCACATCCCAATGCGTTCAGTCATGCATGAATAAACCTCAAAAGGCCGTCCCTAAACTTATGACGCGATTCTAATTCAGCGTCCAAAACATATACAGATAAACTTTGAAATATGGTGATATTCTTAACCTACATCAATCTCAAGTCAGTTTATAAGCTACATGCATTTTAAGTATGAATTTTTTTTATACACTACGAGCTTCCACTTCCCAAACACACATATTCAATCCGCTAGGTATGGCCTAAACTTTACCGGCTTGGTAGTAAGCCCATAACCTTTTTAAATTGCGTGTCAACGCAATACGTTTCAATCAATGAAAAATTGTTACAGCTTATTGCAAAATTGCAATCAAACGCGAGAAAAGTACCTTTTATCGTGTCATTTGTTAGCCGCTGATTTTTTGGTACTGGCAGTTTTTCCCTCAATCGTTACACTCCATCATGTACTGTTAAACTTGGATGTTGTGATGAATTTAACGCGCAGTTCCCTAAAAAACCCAGCCAGTGTGATAGTCATTCTGGCTTTAGTCATGGTGTTTGGATTGTTAAGTATATTTAAACTACCAATTCAACTTACACCAGATATAGAACAACCTCAAATCACCATTTTTTCTGGCTGGCGACAAGCTGCCCCCGAAGAAATAGAATCCGTCATTATTGAGCCGCTAGAAAACGCAGTAAAAAATACACCAGGGGCACTGGAAGTTGATACCGTAATCAATCGCGGGAACGGTTTTATTTCGCTCACTTTCGCCATTGGCACCGATATGCAGCAGGCAATGTTGGATGTCTTAACCAACCTGAATCAAGCTCCTCCTCTGCCGCTGGATGCCTTAGACCCTGTCGTTTCAGCTGGCGGTGGTTTTGGTGGAGGCGGTGGTACAGCCGCAGCTACTTTGCTGGTTACACCACTCGAAGCCGGTGAGCAAGGTTTAAGCTTTGATATGGCGCAATACCAAAAACAAATAGACGAGATCATTGAACCTAGGCTGTCGCAAATACAGGGCGTTTCCCGAGTTGATCTTGCCAGTGAACGAGACCGTGAATTACGTGTGACATTTGACCCACACAAGGCCGCAGCGCTGGGGATCAGCATCAATCAAATCAGGCAAACGCTGCGTGCCTCTCAAGACACATCTTCAGGACTCGCCAATGTTGGCCGTAGACAATACACAGTGCGTTTTACAGGGCAATATGACTTACAAGATATGCTGCAAATGCGCGTCGGATATTCCAATGATCGCCCCATTTATTTAGGCGATATTGCCACCGTAAAAGAGACTTTCTCAGATCGGCTTGGCATGAGTGGTAGGAATGGACAGCCCGCTTACTATATCCGTATTTCACGTGTTAACGACGCCAATACTGTCGCACTGTTAGATGATATTAACCTCGCCATCAAGGAACTCAACGCGGGCCCTTTAAGCGAAGCAGGTTTAAGCATTGAGCTCAGCTTTGATGCTTCTGTACACATTCGAAACGCCCTACTGTTGGTGAAAAGCAACTTAGGTTTGGGCGTACTATTGTCTTGTATCATTTTATGGCTATTCTTTCGCGGTTTTAAAACTACCATGGTTATTGCCGCCACGATACCAGTATCATTAATGGTCGCATTTTTGGCGCTCAATATATTTGATCGCAGCATCAATGTTATCTCTTTGGCAGGACTCGCTTTCGCTGTAGGGTTAGTCCTCGATGCGGCAATCATAGTACAAGAAAATATAGCTCGGCTAAAATCGGAGGGCTTCGAAAATGGCAAGGCAGCCCTAAAGGGCGCAACTCAGGTAGCTGGCGCCCTCTTTGCCTCTACAGCAACCAGCGTAGCTATCTTTTTACCTATTTTATTTATGGCCGGAATTGAAGGCCAACTGTTTTCCGATTTAGCCCTAACCCTTTCCATTGCCGTTATTGCATCCCTTGTCAGCGCGTTAACCATCATTCCAATCGCCAATCGTTACATGCCTGATAGAAAAGCAAAACAAGATCCCTATCAAGCATACTGGCATAAGCTCACTAATTTTATTATGAAGTTAACCAACTCGCGCGCCAAACAAACAGGCTGGATAGTGGGTCTATTGGGAAGTTCCTTACTGGTCACATTTACCATGTTGCCAAAAACCGATTTTATGCCCCAAGCGCCTACAGATGGCTTCTTCTTTTCGCTCGTTACACCACCTGGCGGAAACATAAACTATATGGAAGAAGAGTTGCTAAAACGCGTTAAAGCGCGCTTAATGCCGCATTACACAGGGGAAAAACAACCGGGTATAAAAGATTTCAATTTTTACTTATTTGGCACAAACGCAGGTGGCTTTATCTATTCCGCAGATCCTCAACGGGTTGAAGAGTTGATGAAAGTAACTCGCGAGGAAATACTTGTGGACCTGCCCGATACACAGGTGTTCCTATTCCGAGGTTCTATGATCCAAGTATCCAATGGGGGCGATGGCCGCAATATAGACATCGAAATAACCGGCCCAAATATGGATGACCTTATCAGTGGTGCTAAAACAGCTTTATCTGCAGTCAAGGAGGCCATTCCACAGGCAACCGCACAGCCACAACCACGCTTAGATATGGCTGAGCCTGAATTGAGATTGCACCCTAATGACCGTCGTATCACACAATCTGGACTCTCTCGCCAGGACGTATCTCAGGCAATACAAGCATTCACTGGCGGGCTATTCGTCAACGAATACTTTAACGGCAATGACCGCATGAACGTCATTCTGCGCGCCTCGAGCTGGGATTCGCCAGAAGCCTTAAAATCACTCCCTATAGTCACTCCAGACGCCGGCATACAAACGGTCGGAGAGTTGGCTCATGTCGAGCGTACTGTTGGTCCTAGCCAGCTGCGCCGTGTCAATGGTCGTAGAACGGTTAGCGTGGTCGTAACGCCACCAGCAGATATGTCTTTGGAGCAAGCGCAGCAAATTTTAAGCACACAGGTGATCCCTAAAGTCAAAGCTGTACTGCCAGAAACCGCAGGGGTGATTCTTTCAGGCAATGCGCAAAAAATGAACTCAGCCATTCAAGAGATGGCCATTAACTTTGTGCTGGCTCTATTTATTTTATTTTTATTGATGAGTGCGCTGTTTAAATCGGCCAAAGATAGCTTATTGGTACTCATGGTTATGCCATTGGCAGCGGCCGGTGGTGTGATAGCACTCTATATTCTCAACTTATTCACTTTTCAATCGCTCGACTTGCTGACCATGATTGGCTTTATCATCTTGCTTGGTTTGGTCGTGAATAATGCCATTTTGCTGGTCGATCAGACTCGCATCGCGGAAGCGACAGGTTTGCCTAGACAAGATGCTGTGCGTCAAGCTGTCCTGCTGCGAGCAAGGCCGGTCTACCTGAGTACGTTAACCAGTCTGTTCGGTATGTTGCCTCTGACATTAGTACCTGGTGTAGGTGCGGAAATTTATCGCGGTCTAGCCACAGTGATCGTCGGCGGAATGGCGATAAGCGCCCTGTTCACGCTGATCCTCATGCCAAGCTTATTACAGTTGGGCAAAGGAAAATACTCGCGCCCAGAGCAAAATAGCGAACGCAAACCCTCACTCAACCTCGTGTCAAACCAATAAGGAAGTAACAATGCGTAAAACACCTTTCACAGTTAAATTTTTCTCATTGGCCTTGGCATGCAGCACGCTCATGTATAGTTCAATCAGTGCCGCCGCACTGCCAATTGCCGTAGAGTCCGTTACGCAAGCGCCATTAACGAGCTCTTTGGCCGTCAACGGCACCCTGTATGGCAAGCAAGATGTCGTACTGACAGCCGGATTGGCCGGCAGACTGCTGTTTGTTGCAGAGCCGGGTCAACAGGTGCAAGAGGGAGAGATACTGGTCCGTATGGATACACTCCCCCTCGAGCTGGAGCAAGCACGTCAGCAAGAAATGTTAAACCGCGCCAAAGTAAACCTCAGGTTTCACAAACAAGAACTCAGCCGGTTGAAAAAACTGGCTAAAACCAACAGTGCAGCGGCAACACAAGTTGATAGTGTTCAAAACCAACATGATTTAGCTTTGTCTGATATCGCGCTGGCGGAAATTGAATTACGCGTAATAGCAGATCAACTCACCAGAGCGACCATTCGTGCACCTTTTACCGGTGTCGTCAGTGAGCGATTCAAGCGTGCAGGCAGAGAAGTGAGCCGCGCTAGTGAATTACTCAACTTTGTTGATATCCACAACCTAGAGACTAGGTTGTATGTGCCAGTCAAATATTTACACTACTTAAAACCGGGTATCTCTTTGCCCATACAAAGTGGAGATTTGGACAATCCGACTATAAGCACAGCAACCATTACTAGTGTTATTCCTGCCACGGATCCTCGCTCTCAAACGGTGGAGGTGCGGGCCAAACTCGTAGCAGATCAACATACCTTTGCGGTAGGACAGTTGGTAGACGTCACGGTGCCACTACAGTCGAAAAAACCAGTCATGTTGATTAACAGAGACGCTTTAATTATTCGCCAAACAGGGATCCATATCGTCAAAGTTTCGCAAGATAATACCGTTCAGCAAATACCTGTCACCGTCGGAAAAGGCGAAGGTAAGTTGGTCGAGATCACACCTTCAGATGATGAGCGCCAATTGCTTGTTGGTGATCGGATTGCGGTACGAGGCGCTGAGCGCCTAACCGATGGACAAGAGGTTGAGGTACAAGCCAGCAACTAAGCAACCAAATACTAGCCCAATGAGTCAGCTTATGGATGAGTATGACTCATTTTTATATTATTATTTATCAATGATTTAATATATTTTAATAAACAAAAACCCAATATTTAAGCAAGTTTAATTAGCGCTTTTTAGCAACCTAAAACAAGCTACTCCACGTCCTAAACAATGGAGTAATTACACATGCTGATAAATAAAATTCTAATAAAAACTCAAGTGTGCTTATTGGTAGCAGGCACAATTGGTATCTGTGCAACTGCCAATGCCAAGTCCCCACAAATCATGTTTGATGACTTTAGTTACAGCCAGTTCTCTGAAGCAGAAAAAAATGGTTGGCAAATTAGAGACGAAGTCGGTCATCCAGGTATTAAAAATGCGACTTGGTGGCGAGAGGGCGTCACCTTTCACCCCGATCCCATCAACCACAACAATACAGTGATGCGCATCACTTCAAAAACTGATGGCTCGGCTCAAAATACTCGCCACACTCAAGTGTGTCACAGCCGCAAATTCAAAGAAGGCACCTACGCTGCACGTGTTTATTTTAACGATGCACCACAATATGGCCCGGACGGTGACGCAGTAATACAAACATTTTATGCCATCAGCCCGCTCAAAGCGCCAATGGACAAAAACTACAGTGAAATGGATTTCGAGTATTTACCTAATGGTGGTTGGGGTACGGAGCGGCTCGCGCTATTTGCCACTTCTTGGGAAACTTTTCAGCTGACGCCGTGGACCAAAGTCAACGCATATGATTATCACATTGAGTCCCTGCAAGGTTGGAATACCTTAGTACTCCAAGTTGCTGACAATACTCTGAAGTACTATGTAAACGGCTATCTATTTGCCCAACACGGTGCTGATGTCTACCCAGAAGTCCCTATGTCAATCAACTTCAATCAATGGTTTGACCCAAATAAGCTTGTTCAGTCTACTGAAATGCGCCAATATTATCAGGATGTAGACTGGGTCTATTTCGTCAAAAATGAAGTCGTGGAACCGAGCACTGTTGTCAAAGCCGTTGAGCAGTTAAGAAAGAGCAATGTAGCTCAACGAGATACTGTTCCTGACTGGGTTCCAAAGCAAGCCGACTACTGCAGTCTCTAATTCACTGTATGAATAGGCACTTGTGCAAACCATGCCTGCACCCGCGCGATAAGGTGAGGGCTATCTGCAAGATGTGCAATATCAAGGGCCTGTTGTGCCAAAGTGTTAGCCCGTGTTTTATCCCCTAAATCACGATGCATATCCGCTTGAGCAAGCAACACCCAAATTTGATTTGGGTGAGCGTTGCTTTCATCAGCGACGCGCTTTGCTTTGGCGAAATAGTGCTTGGCTTCACTGATCTCCTGTTGTGCAATGGCGATTTTTGCCAACTCGATTAAGGCAGCAGTTTGTCCATATTGGCCATGAAAACTCTGATGATACTCAAGCGCAGCCAATAACCAGCGAGTCGCCTCGCTATAATGGCCTTGTAATCGTTTGATTTTACCCAATTCTTCATAAGAATAGGCAATAAAAAGCTTGTCTTGGCTCGATTGTGCTAACCCTTTAGCATTGGCGATATATCGCTCTGCCATGTCTAACTCTTGCTGCCTATCTGCACCGCTGGGCCAATGGATCAGCAGATACCCTATCATCAAGTTTGCCCGCAAGTGTTCTTTTTGGCCCATCGACAGGTCGTCCAATTTTAAACTCCCTTGCAATAACACAATTGCCTGCTCTAATTGATACGTATTGGCTAAGCTGCCGGCCAGATATCGTCTTGCCGCAAGCATGTTTGGCTCTTCAACGAGCGCCCCACGAAACAGCGTGATAGCCGCATCAAAATCTCGTTGCAAGTAAGCATTTACTCCCTTGGCAAATGCTTGATTGCTAAAAGCACTGTAGTAGCTCTGATCACTCATTCTCTCGCGTTGACCAAACCTCTGTGCCAGTGCAGAAATAAGCTGATTGAAAGCATCGTCGACACTTTGCGAGAGAATAACCCCTTGCTCGGGCCCTTGCTGTGCATGCAGTGTATAGTGTAATTGCAGATCTTGAGGGTAACCTGTCAGGCGCGTCTGCACTATCAATTGAGCGTCTAATTTTTGTTGAAGCTTAAACACAAATTGTGCGATTGACTGGTTTTCTTTTATATCTCGCTGCTGGAGGTGCTCTATTGCGAGTAGTACATTGTCGGTATTGCTGACAGGTAAATCGGTTTGTTTTGCAAGTGCATGCGTTAATTGATCCATCCCTTTAATAGGCACCCACTCATGCAGCTTATCTGGCATATGATTTTCGACAGGCAAAAAGGCAATGGTTGGCAATTGAGCTGTATTCTGTTTAACGAATACAATGTAGCTCAGTCCCAATAGCAGGATAAAAGCCAAAAAGCCTAATGCGAGAAATCTAGCCGCCAAGTAGCGTTGTGGTTGACCGGTCTTTTGCACCAACTCTATGTCCGCTACCCAGCGGTAACCTTTTTTAGGGAAGGTTTTTATCGTATTGGCCCCGAGTAAATCCCGGATTTCCTTGATAGATTGTACAAGTACCTGCTCTTGAACAACTAGGTCACGCCATATTTGCTCCAACAGTTCTTGCTTGGTCACAACACGGTCTGAGTTTTCAACTAACAAGGTTAAAACTTGCAATGTCTTGGCACGTATATCAACGGGATTTTGCTGCGTGTCCAATGTACAAACAACAACACCGCGGATAAGATCGACTTCCTTGTTATCAACTTTAAAACGCATCACTCACACCATTAAATTGGTTTCACAGCTGTGAATTATAACCATATGTTTTACATATAGTTTGCCTCAATGCCTTATTGCACTCAAGCATCATAAGATAATCTTCAGAGGCAATTTAATTGATGTGCTTCAAGTTAGTTGTAAAAACCGTTTGCCGCTCAGTTCAAACCCACAAATTTAACCTTTGTGCTACATTTAATTGAATTCGTTCAAATGCATCTTGAACAACCGTGCCAAGGTGCCTTTGCGAACTTGTACAAATACCAGCAAGGTTTGATGTATATCGCAGATTTAATCATCTGCTTTTGCAGCACAGTCGCAGTAGTCGTTTTATAGGAGTAGTCGTCTGCCAAAGTAGACTTAACCATTGAGGCTAAGGAAAAACTATGACACATTTCACGTTTGGCAAAGAGATAACGGATAAACCCCTCCCGTCTAAAGTAAAAGTCGCCATTGTCGGCGCAGGTATGTCAGGACTTTATAGTGCATGGCGTTTACAGCAAGAAGCGCAATGTCAAGACCTCGCTATCTTTGAGCGGTCAAACAGAACTGGCGGCCGTTTAGATTCAGATCTAATTAAATTTAACAACCTCCGTTCAAGCGAACCTAAAACCATCACAGTAAAAGAAGAACAAGGCGGCATGCGCTTTTTGTTTGATGGTATGGACGACTTAATGGCACTCTTTTTAAAGCTTAACTTGCAAAACGACATTGTGCCCTTTCCAATGAATAGCGGCGGAAATAATCGTTTGTTTTTCCGTGGAGAAAGCTTTAGCGTATCGGATGCACAGCAGGATAATTATGCTATTTGGTCACATTTATACAATTTGGACCAGTCTGAGCAAGGTGTTAACCCAAAAGACATTGTGAATGTCGTATTTAACCGCATCTTAGAAGCAAACCCTCAGTTTCAGCAACGCCCAGAAGTGCGAGGCCCTGAATTTTGGCAAGCATTTAGACTCGAGTGCCAGTGGCAAGGGCAAAGCCTCAATGAATGGACATTGTGGGATCTGTATACAGATATGGGATACTCACAAGAGTGCATCAACATGCTGTATCGGGTACTTGGCTTTAACGGTACTTTTTTGTCACAAATGAACGCAGGTGTTGCCTATCAATTATTGGAAGACTTTCCAGCCAACGTGCAATTCAAAACCTTTAAAGATGGGTTCAGCACGCTGCCCAATACACTGGTTGAAGAGGTCGGCACCGACAATATCCACTTGCAAACCAATATCGATGAGATAGATTACGCCGAAGAGTCAGGGCTTTATAGCTTACATTACACTCATAAAGACGAACATGGTCGAATTCATCAAGGTACTGTGCAAGCTGAAAAAGTTATTCTAGGCTTGCCCAGGCTTGCGCTAGAAAAGCTCTTTGTTCGCTCAAATGCGTTCAATCAACTGGATAAAGCACATTCAGAGCAACTTTGGAATACTTTACAAACGGCCAGCAATCAGCCTCTTTTGAAGATTAACCTCTATTATGACTCGGCTTGGTGGGGCCGCGGCACCACTGGCAGACCTGCGGTTGAATTTGGTCCAAACTTTGCGGACTTGCCAACCGGATCAGTATACCCATTTTATGCTGTCAATGATGAATTGGCCGCAGCACTTATGTATCAAGAACGTACAACAACCCCATCCAAAGACATAGAGGCAAAACTAGATCGCATTGGCAATGATAAGTACGAGCGTCCAGCTGCATTAACAATATACTGCGATTATTTGAACATTAACTTCTGGAGTAACTTACAGAACATTGGTGAGACCTATCATCACCCAGATCAAGCGCATTACATTCAAGAAGTGCCCGATGATATTTATCCTGCTTCAACCGCTGTTGTTGCACAAGCAACCAAATTTTTTAAAGAAATTTTCAACACGCATTATGTTCCTGCACCCATTTTAACAAGTGCGCGAATTTGGGAAGGCAGTACTAAGTTTGATATCCCAGCCAGCCGCCAATTTGGCTATGGGGTGCACCAATGGGCCGTGGGCGCCAATGATAAAGAAGTTATGGCAACGCTCAGTGAGCCCCTACCTAACCTTTATACCTGTGGTGAAGCATTCTCTGATTACCAAGGCTGGGTTGAAGGCGCATTGCGCTCTACAGATTTAGCACTAGAAAAAGGATTTGGCTTAAAACCTTTCAGCCAAGTGTATTTTGAGGCGACGAATATTCCCGCATCTGATGCCATCAAGGCTATCTATGAAGAAAACTCCAGTAAACTTATCAACCAGTACATTGAATCTAACTTCTCTGCCAGTGAAGCACCCATAGATCGCAACCAAAACATTGAAAGTGTCATTGGGGTCGATCTCAGCTACTTCGATACCAAGTAAGCGCGCACACCAAAGTGGCGGTTGGGCGACACGCTAAACCGCTTTTTTTGTGAACACAATAGAGAAATATTTATGAGTACAAATTTTAAAGAATACACAGTTGCCGATTACTTTAAAGATAGGCTTGAGGAGATCGGCGTCGATCATATGTTTGGTGTCGCCGGAAATTACACAGCGGGTTTACTCGATACGATCTTGGCCGACAGCCAATCACCTATCACAATTAAAGGCAATGCGAATGAAATCTGTGCTGGTTTTGCAGCAGATGCTTATGCACGATTAAAAGGGCCAAGTGCACTATACGTGACGTACAGTGTCGGGGCATTTAGCTTACTCAATACCATAGCTGGTTCCTATGTCGAACAGGTGCCTGTTATATTAATCAATGGCGCTCCCACCAATAAAGAAGATCAGATATCAAAATGTGCTGGTTTGCTGTACTCCCATACTACTGGCTACGAATTTGTCGATATTCATATGTTCCGCCCTGTCACCGTAGCAGCAGAGCGAGTTAATAACGCGCTTCAGGCCCCATTTCAAATCGATTCAGCTTTGACCGCTTTGCTCAGTGAACAACGTCCTATTTACTTTGAAGTGACTGAAGATATTTGGCGTAGCCCATGTCAAAGGCCGCAAGGACGGATCAGGGAGCGGCAAAATGACACTCTCACTGTCAGCTGTGCCAAACAAGCAGCTGAGGCAACCTTGCAACTTATGCTTTCAAAACCAAAAAGCATATTTTGGGCAGGGATCGAATTGCAACGCTTTGGCCTCCAAGATGAATTCTTAAACTTGCTAGAGGTCATTAACCGCCACCATACAATGCCTGATGGTCAGATCCACTTCGTAACCTCTGCACTGAGTAAATCAGTTATCGCAGAAACACACCCGTGGTTTGAAGGGTGTGTCACACTTACACCATCAGAAGTACAAGATCTAGTTGGTGAAGATGGTGTCCTCGTTGGATTGGGCGCATGGACGACAGGCAAAGATACCGGGAACCAAGATATCCGTAGTAGCAATACCGTATTATCCGCGCATAAAGGTGTTTATGTGGGCGCCGATTTTTATCCCTCCGTCATGCTCAAAGATTACTTGCTGTATCTAACCGAAGCATTTGAAGCGTTGGCAAAGCATGCCCCTGCACAGCTAACTGGGTTGCGTAAAGTAAACCCTGTTTGCAGCTTTCCAAATACCGATAATCAACTCGGCTATGACAGCTTCTTCGCGGCCATTAGCAGTTGGCTGGCTGAAGATGACGTGCTAATTGTCGACGCAGGATTCCCATTAATTGGTGCTCAACGTGTTAAAATCCCTGCTCGCGGCGGCTTTGTGGCACAAGCAGCTTGGCTCTCAATCGGTTACTCCGTGCCTGCGGGCACTGGGGTAAAATGCGCATACCCAGATAAGCGCTCAGTTGTTGTTGTCGGTGACGGCGCATTTCACGAAACTTGCCAAGCAGTAGCCGATCAACATGCTTATGGGCAAAATACCGTGGTTTTTGTATTGGCAAATGGCATTTACGGCATTGAACAATATTTGGTAAACCCCAATCCATTTCGCAAACCACCAGTGGATTATCAAGACAAACTTCTCAACCAAGTGTATAGCTATAACGATCTCCCTTCTTGGCAAATTGCTAAATTGCCCGACGCATTTGGCGGAAAAGGTATTAAAGTAACGAGTGTCGAGCAACTTTTAGGGGCGTTGGAAGAGATCCGCCAAAACGACAGTATCAACTATGTTGTTGAAGTATGTATTCCAAAAGAAGATACGCCCTCAACCATTACCGCTGAAGCGCCAACAGCTGTAGGTGAAGATGAGATCAGTAACCCGCAATGGCCACCAGCCAACAAGTTCTAATCCCCAAACCAGCCTGCGGGCTGGTTCTGTCTTTTTCACTCAATATTAAAAAATGATCTTGCTGTGATAAATTTGTGATAATTGAGAGAGGCTTTCGCAATAATTGCCCTGCATGCTTATTGATGTCAATTACAATCAACAAGAGCCAATTATGAAAACACGTATTCTATCACTCATCGCAGGCACACTTCTTAGCTCAGGCGCAGCACATGCAGCTTCTCTTGAAGTTAAGGTCACAAACCTAACTCAAGGGATATACTTCACCCCGATACTCATTAGTGCACATACCGGCGATGCGATGCTATTTAAAACTGGGGAAAAGGCTTCCGATGCGCTTCAGGCGATGGCCGAAGGTGGTAGCTTAGATGGCCTCAACACCATTTTAACGGGCATCAATGCAAACACAGTCAGCAACCCGGCAGAAGGCCTATTAGCCCCTGTGACCAGCACAATGGCAGACCTCGAAACCAGCGACGGAAATGACAAACTGTCTATCGTCGCTATGATGCTACCCACTAATGACGGCTTTATTGGTCTTAATAGTTGGCAGATCCCCTCTGAAGCTGGCACCTATCATGTGTACCTAAATGCTTATGATGCTGGCACTGAAGCAAACAATGAACTTGTGGTAGATGGCTCAGGCGCACCAGGTGTACTCGGTATTCCTGCATCGCCAGGTGCAGCGCCTGGTACTCAAGGCACTGGCGTAACCGAAGACGAAGCGAATGAGATGATCCACATTCACCGTGGTAACTTAGGCGACGATGATGCTTCAGGCGGTAAAAGCGATTTACACAACACAGTTCATCGCTGGTTAAACCCGGTTGCTAAAGTAACTATCACAGTTAAATAAGGTGACCACTATGAAACTGTCTAAATTAATTATACCAATTGCTTGCCTTACTTTAGTGGCGTGTAGCGATAATGACGATGATCCGGCCCCAATTGTAGAGACACCTGCACCTGCACCAGCACCGACTCCGGATCCAACACCAGACCCAACGCCTGATCCAACTCCTGATCCGACTCCTGATCCGACACCAGACCCAGAGCCTAGCGAGGCGATGTTAAAAGTGACGGTCACAAATATGACCTATGCGCAGCCTTTATCACCTGTTGGGGTGGTGTTACATAAAGAAGGACAACTTTGGGAAATTGGTCAACCTGCGAGTGAAGCACTTGAGAAGATGGCTGAAAGTGGTGACAACAGCGACCTTTTAGCCTTAGGCATAGTGCAAGGTAAAGTCTCAGGAGAAGGGGTTTTACTGCCGGGAGCAAAAGCAGAGCTCATGTTAAGCCAATCATCACTTGATGAACAAAAATTGTCATTATTTACCATGATGGTGAATACAAATGACGGTTTTACCGGTCTTAATGCCCTAGATGTGTCTTCTATGGCTGTGGGTGAAGAACTTTCGTTAGTCACCTATGCTTATGACGCTGGCACTGAAGCCAATTCAGAGGTCAGTGGCACAATACCTGGACCTGCCGATGGCGGAGAGGGGTTTAATGCCGAACGAGAAGCACTGAACAAGGTTGCTATGCATCCCGGTGTTGTCGGCCAAGACGATGGCCTAACAAACTCTGTGTTAACAAGTGCCCACAAGTTTGACAACCCTCTGATGTCAGTAACCATAATGAGAATGAAGTAGCCTCCTACTCGCCCCGGTATTCGAGTAGCCGGGGCGAGTTTGCTTGTGATTTTACACAAGCAGGAGGTTAGTCTATGCATCAGCGTGTGCTTATTGTCGAAGACGATTTAGACATTGCTCGTTTACTTCAAGTTCATTTGAACGAACTTGACCTTGAAGTTGATCACCTTGCAACCGGAGAAGGTGTTATGTCTCAGCTATCTAATCAAAGTTACGCGATTGTGTTATTAGATATCATGCTGCCACAAGTCGATGGGTTAACTTTATGCCGCGAAATTAAAACCCTACACCCAAAAATCAGCGTTATTATGCTGACTTCTAAAAGTAGTGAAATGGATCGCATCATCGGTTTAGAAATGGGCGCGGATGACTACATCTGTAAACCCTGTAGTTATCGAGAATTTCAAGCGCGGATTAAAGCACAACTTAGACATATCAAATTATTGGAAGCACAACAGAGCAATGACATGCCTTCTAGTAAATCGATGCCTATTACGCTCGGAGATTTGCAAGTGGACCCACACTGTCACGAGGTTTCATTACATCAGAAGCAATTAGACCTAACGGCGACCGAATTTGAGCTAATGCTATTTTTTGCCAAACACCCAAATCAAGTTTTCTCTCGCGCACAGTTACTTGAATCAGTCTGGGGCTATGATCATTTAGGTTACGAACATACTGTAAATTCACACATAAACCGTATTCGAACCAAACTTGAAAAGCTCACTGACCAAGCGATCATCGAAACCGTTTGGGGAGTTGGATATAAGCTTAACTCCAAGCCTTTGCAACAGGAACGGTTATGACCTTTTCACTTTATCACAGGCTCGCTTTGACCATCACTGGCGTATTTATGCTCACCGCATCTGCGTTTGTGTTTTGGACACAAAACCTGTCTTCCATTTCGCGCTCTCAAGCAGAGCAGCAGTTGCATTTAGGATTGGCTGAGCACCTAGCGCAAGACAACCCACTGCTCAAACAGGGGGTATACGATTACAAAGCACTGGAAAACTTATTCCATACCCTCATGGTATTAGGGCCCGCATTTGAATTTTACTTTGTAGATCCGAGTGGCAAACTCCTCACCTACTCTGCAAAACCCGGTGAAGTAAAAAGGCAATCAATTGATTTAAGGCCGCTTATTCAACTGATCAATGAACCAGATAAACTCCCCGTCTATGGAGAAGATCCTCGCTCAGTTGAACAAAACAAAATATTCTCCGTTTCACCTGTATATAACGGAGATACATTGCAAGGCTACCTGTATGTGATAATCGGCTCTTCCATTGCAGACTCCATCAGTGCGCAAATTAAAAGCTCGGAACAACTGGCCCAAAGTACTGCTTGGTTAATTGCCATGGCGGTATTTTTATTTGCGATTTTGCTCTTGCTATTTAGGACGATGACCCGACCTTTAAAACGACTTAGCCAATTTATTCAAACTGTAGAACAAAATGACTTCGACATTCAGTCCGTCGATAAAATCACTTGGCCGTCTAAACACAATGAGATCCACCTAGTCGGCCAAAGCGTCAACAGTATGCTAGAGACGATTAACCAGCAAATGTCCCAGTTAACCGCCATTGACGAGCAACGCCGAAAATTACTCGCTCACCTATCGCATGACTTGCGTACTCCGCTTGCGTCATTGCAAGGCTATTTAGAGCTTATTGAAAAGCAGCCGCCCAAAGGAATTAACGAACAGGAGTATCTCGCTATCGCACTGAAAAACTGCAACCAACTAAAAAGTCTAATCGACCAAATATTTGAGCTCGCCCATTTAGAATCAGGGCAATCCAATGTCAGCTTTGAAGTATTTAATTTGGGGGAGTTAATCTACGACATACTGGCTAAGTTCGCATTAAAAGCCCAAAAAGCGGATATTTCATTGAACGTTTACCCCGCCAATTGTGACTATACTGTGTACTCAGATATCGCAAAACTCGAGCGCATACTCAGCAACCTGATAGAAAACGCGTTGCGTCATACGCCTGCCAAAGGCAATATTTGCATCTCTATTTGCGCCACGGATAAATCATATAGCATTGCGGTGCAAGATACAGGCGTAGGGATCAGCCCCAAAGAATTGCCCTATATTTTTGAGGCAAGGTATCAAGCAAGCAATACCAGAGGGTGCAAGAAATCTCATGCAGGGTTAGGGCTAGCCATCACCGCAAGGCTGATAGAGCTGATCAAATCCGAAATCAAAGTCAACAGCCGACTAGGTCAAGGCAGTGAGTTTGTATTTCAAATAAGAAGTGCCGACACTTCACAATAAAATCACTCGCCGCAACAATCAAGCATTGCTTGGCTGTTGCGGTTCGCCTTCAAGGTCTGTCTCTGTTGGCGCAAAAGCGCCCGATAACTTTTTACGTAGCTCTTTTCTTAACAAGATAAAACTCACCAAAGCTTGTACATACACGGTTGCCACTGAAAATACCCAAATCACTTCGATATTAAAGTCTGGCTGCATTGACAACCAAATCACCGGTAATGCAAACAATCCAAGTCTGGTTGCTGTGCTCATCAGAGCTGGCCAAGTATTACCTAAAGCTTGGAACATACCTGATGCTGCAAACACATATCCAGCAGGTATAAAGTTGAAGCATACATAGCTTAAAAATATCGTTGCTACGAGAATCACGTTCTGATCATTTGAAAATGGTGCCAAGAAATATTCTGCGTAAAGCCAACATACCAAGTTCAAAACCAACATACACCCACAAGTCAGCAGAGCAGTTTGATGGTAGGTTTGATAAACTCGCTGCGTATTTCCCGCCGCAAAGTTTTGGCCAGCAACGGCAGGCGCAGCAAAGGCAACCGCCATGACAGGTAGAAACAAAGCTTGCATTACACGCACACCGACGCCAAAACCTGCTTGCGCTGAGGCATCGAATTCTCGAAGTACCCAATAGATAATCGACATATACGCAAACGATAACAAAAACTCTCCACCAGCAGGCAACCCAAGCCCAATAATGCCTTTTATCTCTATTGCTTTTGGCATACATTTATTGATAGAAAAGTGCAGGTAACTCTCTTTAAAATGAAAATACCAGCACAATGCCAGCAGTCCGAGCGCGGTAGCCAATGAGCTCGCCAAAGCTGCACCCGCAACGCCCATCTCAAGACCAAATCCCCAACCAGTAATAAGCATTGGAGACAACACGATATTGATAACCACCGCGAGCATACTGATCATCATAGGCTGCTTCACAACCCCAGCACCACGCAGCGCAGCAACAATCACTGTCATCGGAAATTGCAGCAACAGGGTCGGTAAAAACCAATAAAAGTAACTGAGTCCAGCCTCATATGTTGCCGCATCCGGGGCCATATTGGAGAAAAATACGGGCCCGGCAATCACACCGAGCATAGCCAGTATGAACACACAAAGTATGCTAATACACAGGCCTTGATTAAATATAAGGTTAGCGTGCTGCTGATCTTTTCTGCCAACTGCATGAGACACCAAAGTGCCCACACCGACATTGAGCACCTGCGTTAAGGCCATCACAAAGAAAAACAAAGTCCCTGCACTGCTCACCCCTGCTAACGCCACATCACCTAATTGACCAATAAAGTATAAATCGACTAAAAAGTAGAGGGTTTGTACAAACATACCAACCATAATTGGTATACTCATAAAAATCAGGTGTTTATAGATAGGCCCTTGCGTTAAATCTTTCATTTTTATCCCTATTTCACTGGCGCATCCATACGTTTAAGTCGAGATATTGTCACAAGACAAATCACGTCTTCAATCTATAGACGAAGTCAATGCGATTTTGTTCAGTTGATGATCCAGTGATACTGCCATGGTGGCGCTATTATTAATATTATTGAACGAGCGGTTGAGAAAAGGATGCCGCAAGTTTGAGGCTCGATTATACAGCGGTTTATTGCGCCCGATCAATTGCGCCATCAAATAACCCGTTACACTGCTTTTAAACACAATCAATTACCTCCACGACACAAGGATTGACAATGAAAGCAGCTGTTGCCCATGAATTTAAAGCACCGCTGTGCGTTGAGACTGTCGCACAGCCTAATATTAAACCCGGTACTGTTTTAGTAAAAATAGCAGCATGTGGCGTGTGCCACACTGATCTACATGCATGCCACGGTGACTGGCCAGTCAAACCAAAAATGCCACTCATTCCTGGTCATGAGGGCGTCGGCACCATAGTAAGTAAAGCCGATGATGTCGTCCATTTAACTGTCGGAGATAAGGTCGGGATCCCTTGGCTACACTCTGCATGTGGCCACTGTGAACACTGCCTACAAGGTGATGAGAACCTGTGCCCCAGTCAGCAAAATAGCGGCTACTCTGTAGATGGTGGCTACGCTGAATATTGCTTAGCTGATGCTAATTATGTGGTTAAAATTCCAGACAACTTAGACTTCGTTGAGACTGCGCCGTTGTTCTGTGCGGGAGTTACGACCTACAAGGCGCTCAAAGTGAGCGAGGCAAAACCTGGACAATGGGTGTCTATTGTCGGTGTGGGTGGTCTCGGGCACTTAGCTATTCAGTATGCAAAAGCCATGGGCCTAAATGTGATCGCTGTAGACAGTGGTGATAGCAAGCTTGCATTGGCCAAAGAGCTAGGCGCAGATCACTGCATTGACTATCAAATTATAGATCCAGCGCAGCAAATCCAATCACAATTCGGCGGTGTACAAGCTGTTATTTGCACAGCGACTTCCAAAGCAGCCTTTGACAGTGCCTATCAAAGTGTGAAACGCGGTGGCAAATGTGTTCTAGTGGGCTTGCCAAATGATGCCTTGCCGATCCCGATATTTGACACTGTGTTAAAAGGAATTAGCGTCATCGGCAGTATAGTAGGAACCCGTCAAGATTTGATTGAATGCTTAGAATTTGCAGCCGCAGGTAAGGTGCGTGCCATCGTGACGACGCAGCCTCTGGCCAATATCAATCAGGTGTTTGCACAAATGCAAGACAATGATATCCAAGGCCGCATTGTATTAACCATGGACTGATTTTATACACTCCCTCATCCCAACTTGTTAGGCTGCACTGGCAGCCTTTTTTAGCTTTAAAACACCTTTTACGCTTGATGTTTTTTAGACAGCTTTTGTAAACAACGCAATGCATTGTCCGCACAGCTATTTTGAACAAATATATGGTCGTGATAATACCCTGCCACAACATTAGCACTGATGTTGTCTTCACCCAGTGCCGTTGCAAAAGCTGCGGTTAAACCCACTGCCTCCAAACTCGAGTGCACGTTGAGAGTTATGCAGCGATAATCTCCCTGATAGCTTAAACCGCTCTCTTGTGCATACGCCAAACTAGTGATCACTGTAATACCCTCTTGTTCACGGAACAGGCCAAAGATGTTATCCAGTGTTAGATCCGTTAGCTGCTGCTCCGATACTACCACATAAACATATAATTCAGCTGACAGTACAGGCTCCATACTGGCCAGCAGCACTGCTAAATTTGTTTCCCCAGACATGACTTGTCCCTCTTTTTATTTAAATTACTGCTTGTGCGCTTTAATCCACCTTAGCAAATGCAAATGTCCTTGATGCTATTAATCTTCTTCTGAGCGTTGTTTTTTACGTTGCTCTTGTTTCGCCTTGGCAATATTTTTAAACTGTGGCGGCGGGATTGGAAATAATGCGATTAATGGCATGAATGCCATAAATAAAAATGCGCCTTTGGGCATTTTTTTAGCCCAAACAACCATGCGATACATCAATATAAGTAATACTATCGCACCAGCTATAAACGCACACAAATAGACCCAGTTCATACCTACTCCTCTATCCTTATGTTGTCTCTATGCTATGAGGTCGCTTCATTCTCATTTCAAGCATCACTGAATTTGAGTGAGTTTTCTATAGCACGGATCCAAGAGTAAGTTTATGATATATATAATGCAGATATCTAATGAGGGTAAGTCAATGGCACAGGAACAAAACAATAACAATCCGAATGAACAAGCCATTGCAGAGCTCATTTTAGCAATCCGTAGTAAAGACTTAGCTAAAATATTGTCTGCGTACCACCAGCAAAATGAAACCGGGCGAGCTGCGCAACTCAAGTTTTGTTTTGAAACCGGTGAATCACAAGTAAGTAGCTATGCCAATTACCAAAATATCGCCGCACAATGTATCGCTGCACATGGACTACCCACAGGGATTATTGCCGGCCTAAATAATAGTGATAGGATTAACTTTTTTATGCCTGCGCTGCAAGCATCTGGAGCCTTCACACACACAAACCATCAGGGTAATACGTTTTTACATGCATTATTTGCCAACGAAGAGCAATCTCCTCCCCCCTTTAACTTTATTCGATCATTGCTGCTATTTGAGCGCAACGAATCGCTTGCCAAAGCGCTGCAAATACGTAACCAGCACGGCTTAACACCTTTGGAGTGTTACTTTATATACAATCTTGCGGATCATAAGCTACCAGAGCATGAACTGACGGCACTGTTTGCTTTAATCGAAGCCGAACGAACAGATAATTTTATCCCTCAAAATGCAAACTTAAGCCATATTAAAGCCAGCTTAGTAAAAAGAAACATTGCGCTATCACAAGACAGTCAAGTTTTACTGATTATCGCCAGTTACTATCAGGTCGACGTCAGCACGTTATATCACTTACATTGATGATTGTGCACTGAACCCTTCACTGCTGATCCGGTACAAGCAGTGCATTTGCAAAGCGTGTCCATTAGGCAATTCTGGGTGAGCAAAGTCACGGCCAGTATTATACATGCCTAAGCGTTTCATCAGTTGTTGAGATGGCGTATTTTGCAACGCAGTAAATGCGTACACTTGCTCCAAATGTAGGGTATTAAAAGCAAAATTTAGCGCGGCTTGCGCGGCTTCAAAAGCATAACCCCGTCCCCAATAATCCCGATGTAAACGCCACCCTACCTCCATAAATGGCTGCTCTGGCTTTATAGTCGTTTGCCAGTGCAAGCCAACAAAACCAATAAATCGACTTGTCTGTGTACAACCCAGCTGCTGCGCTTCACCATCTTGCAATGCTACAGCCCAAAAACCATAACCACGCTCGGCAATCAAACTCGATATTTTATCACACAGTCTATCACTGCTATGTTTATCCAACTGATTGGGGAAATAACGCATCACGTCTGGATCTGCCCCCATTTGTGCAAAGATAGGTTTATCTGCACCTTGCCACTGCCTAAGTAATAAGCGCTTGGTTGTGAGCTGCGCTAAGCCTTTATATCGGGGTACGTTAATCACGATCAATGTACTCTTTTGCCGTCATCGCAAAATACTCAACGTTTGCATGCATGATATGTGTGGGCTCTGGGTCTACCACTTCTATAGGTATTCCTTTGTGTCCTGCTATATCAAGCGCCATTTGCGTAATATTGACACTGAAAGAAGTGCCCATAAAGACCATTTTACTGGCATCCCACATCCGCTTTTGCGCACTGTCTATACCGTATAAATCGGTGTAAAACTCATCGAATAATAAAACAAGGGGTTTCAGTGAAACGTTTAATTCAGGTCCTTTACTAGAGATTTTGAATAAGTCGAGCAGTGACAGAGTTAAATTGTTTTCATCAACCTCGTCCCAAGGGGCCGTATCTACTACCACATCCTCCCCTTGAATATGAAACGGAGTGACTTTATCAATTCGTCCATGGATAGAAATAAAATGTTCATTGCCTGCTTTGCCATCCAGGCCATCTATATTTTGCGTAATTAGCTGCTTGTCAGCCAACCAATAGTGGACAGAATTTGGTCCATGGTGGCGATAAGTCACAAAGCGGTGATAATACCACTTCAAAAACTCTGCTGGGTTTTGCTCATACATCGCCCGTGTAGCCATTTGCTGCGGCGTATAATTGCGACTACCGATTGTCCAAAATCCATCCTCGCCACGAAAGGTAGGAATGCCACTTTCGGCACTTACACCTGCGCCTGTAATATACAGTGTTGTCATATCAAGTTACTTATTTAAAATGAAAAACCTAGAAAGACGGATACATTCTGCACCAACAAAACCAACCTTTTACGCATGGATTTTTTGTGCGCTGCCAAGAGACAACCACTTTGCCGTATTGCTTAAGCTAAACGTATGTACTTTTCCGCCCGATGACTTATCCCTTTTGCACGCATACTGTACAGCTTCTAGAGCGCTCTTACCAAAGTCCATCGCTGCAATTGCCCAATTGGCACCAGATCCAATAGCCCAATTCATTTGCAAGGGTTCTAAGAACCGTTTGCCATGACGTATTTCTCCATAAAAAACTTGGTCTTGTTTATTGATAAAGAAAAAAGTGCAACTGATCGCTTCAAAGCAGTTTTTTTGCCAATTACTCAGCAAATGATAAATCTCTGTGCAATTGCCAGAAGCAAAAACAAACCCATTGTGCACACGTTGGCACTTCTGTGCTTGATCTGTCACGATACTGTGAGAAGTTGTGGTTAAACTATCAACACAAATGATTTGTGTCGAGTGATGATATGCTATCGTAGTCAAACAATACTCCTTTTGGTCAAAATAGCCTCGCTGGAAGGCTAACCTAAAAGCACCAAGAAAAACAGGTCAAGTATGCCCTAAAAAAGGGGCTTTAGACTTAAATTTTGACAATAACTCTATTCACGAGTTCAAATATTCAATTTATTGTTTGCGATTTAATGAAGCTACCTTAGTTTTGATTACCAAGTCGTAAAGGCATATTATTTGGATATGCCTTCAACCATGTTGCACGTGAATGTGCACTCACCCTATGTAAATTACCTTATTATTACACGTTTAAGATAGTGCGAAGTACCCTGTTATAGCGGCTACAGCAACCAACACTGGGACTAATACCTGCCAAGGTAGTTTCGCTGAGGCATTTGCGATGTTTTGCGCAGAATCATCATCTGAGACGTTTACAGATGGATCCGCTGGGGCAGAAACGTTATCTGTCGCCAAAGACTCGGACACAGCAGGTGTTTTACCATCCACAGGATCGCAAGGTAATTGCCACTGATAGCCTTTTTTTGAAAACGTTTTGATCGCTTCATCACCAAACAGTGCTCTTAAGTGACCAATATTCTGAAATACTACTTGCTCTGTAACAGTTCGACCAGGCCAAACCTCTTCAAGGATTTCAACTTTGCTATGAATTTTATCCGGTTGTGTGATCAATAACGCGAGTATTTGTGCCGGTTTTTCTTTTAACGAAATTTTTCGTCCGTCTTTAGATAGTGTAAGCGCCTGAATATCAAACTGAAAGTCGTCGAATGCTAGTATCATTGTCCCTAAACTTATAATTATAATTTTCACCGATGTTACTATTTTTACCACAAATAAGGATATGAATTAAACCTGTTATTTATATATGGTCTTAATTTCAATTTATTTACCCATTAAATTACATGGTAAATGCAGCTGCGCGGTCACGTCCTTTTTACCGCGCATCGTCAACTGCTAGTCAATTGGTTTGGCCTTAAAGCGAAGCCAGCTGTTTAACTGCCCACCAAATTGGTAGAGCGCTAGACTCAGTATAATTGTAATCGCACCTATCAATAACAACATAGTGATCTCCTCGTTGTTAATCAGTGCCCCTAAAGTCATTGCAAACCCCGGTGTAATCAAAGTGGTTAATGCAACCGTACTGGCTTTCATGTGCTGCAAAATATGAAAATAAGCTAGAAAACCAAAGAAAGAACCAAAAATACCGAGATAAAAAGTGGACCACATTGATTTCTCACTCCAGCTTTCCACCTCAAAAGGCGCGCCAGCTAAGAGCCAAATTATTGCAAAACCTGGGGTAGCAAAAAGCAAAGACCCATATGTTGTCGCCATTGGATGGATCGCTATTTTTACACGCTTAACTAACACCCCGCTTAGGCTAAAGTTAACAACGGCACATAAAACATATATCAGTCCAATTGGCTCTATGTTTAACTGTTGCAGCTGTGCAAAACACACTAACACCATACCGAGTAAAGCCAAGGCGAGCGCACACTTTTTGATTGCTGTGAATTTTTCCTCTCCCAGCAGCTTTTGCGCCAGTAAACCCGATATTATTGGCGCTAGCCCAAATACCAAAGAAATCACCCCTGAAGGTACTGTTAGGGATGCTAAATACGCAAACATCATTCCGACCAAGATCCCGCCACCAGAATAAGTGTAAAGGAGCCATGCTTTTTTCGTCCATTGCATTCTGATTTTACTGAAAGTCACGACCACAGCAGCTAACACTAAAGCCAGTAACATTCTCAATAGTACGCTGGTAGTGGGAGCCATAGAAGCACTACTCCAGACAATTGCCAGCGGTGTAGTAGACCAAATTAATACGACAAAAGCATAAGACAGTTGCGCGGGCATTTCTTTTTATCCTTTATGACAAGGACGATAAATGGGAGAAACTCTTTTGAAGGGCTAACCGCATTTATCGTCGCGGTTAGAAGAAGTTGCTTAACCGCTACACACAAAGCCACGTGACAGGGAGCCACGATAGATTTAGTAATGTATTAGTAAGCTTATTCATTGTAATTTCTTATTATCCTGCAAAGTAGAATGTCTACTATGTACCCTTCCACTGCTTGAGTCAACACGAATAACAAAGAAAAATTGACGACCGCTCAGAGAATTTCAGATAGACAAATTTGACTGTGCTGTCGTAGCATCGCACACGTGTGAATTAAGTAATTTTCAAAGATGTTATTAGCGTTTATTTTAGTGATTGTATTAGTCAAAACCTCGCTGTTGGGGCTAGGAGGGATCAGCATTGTTATTGCTGCGCTTTCTCTGCTGATAATTAAACTTACATCACTCGATATATCAATGTCACACAGGTTACAATTTAAGCGCTTATTTAAAGTTGCTCTGTGGGGTCACATAAGCGCCTACCTCGCCTTATTTTTAAAAGTATTACTAATCGATGGCTTCGAAGATATACCAACTTTTATTGTCAGCCACTTAATATTGCACCATGTCCTTTGCGCTACCGTTGCAGGTGTCTCCGTATTTTTAGCTTTGCGGATTTATACAGATCACCGCCGCACAGAAAATATTCCGTCGACAAAATGATATTGAGGTGATTAAGTACTCACCAATCAGTCTACCCATACACAACGCCTCGCTGATTTGCGTCACTCTTGACAATGACGCCATTTGCATACGAGCAAAATAGACCAAATCTCTTTCACATTATTTGCGCAATTAGCATCCATTCTATGTTTATCAATATCACATGGGATCACTCACTATGGTCGCACCGCTCTCCACCCCAAATCAGCAACATGTGCAGCTCACCTCTGCTAGCCCCGCGCTGTCTGAACAGCAATCGGATACAGTCGCAGGTATTTTGCAGCAATTTGAAGCACAAACACTTTCGGAAAATGATGCCATATCCATTGTAGATAGTTTCCGTGAGGCGGGAATAAAACCCTCACACGCATTGTCAGTAAAAATGGCTGAACTCGGCTTTGATGCAAAAGCAGTGGGTGAGCTAGCCGGAGTGCCGAGGCCAGATAAACAACACAAGGCAAGGCCACCCGCAGAGGTGAACTTAAAGCAAGTCGTCACTTTTTTGAGTGACACTTTGGCCGAGCATAACACCAAGCAGCTCAGCAGCGAGCAAATACAAACACAATTAAATGATATTAAACATGAGCTCGGGATATCCGAAGGACATTCCTTATTCAATATTAAAGTTTGATATTTAGGCAACAATATGCCATTGTAGGTACATCAGATGGGATTCATCTGGTGACAATTTCGTGAGCGGGATAGACCTGCATAGCGCTTTTAATAACAGCAAGGGGTTTGCTGCAATGACATCATGTAACGATCAACAATACGATTTCCTCGTATTCATCGGCCGTTTTCAACCTTTTCATCAAGGTCATCTCTGTGTGGTCAAAGAAGGTTTAAAGCGCGCTTCACAAGTAATAATATTATGTGGCTCTGCCCATCAACCGAGAACCGTTAGAAACCCGTGGACTAGCTCAGAAAGAGAATTAATGATACGTGGTACACTTTGTGCGGAAGAAAACAGCCGAGTTCATACTGCACCACTAATGGATACCGTCTACAACGATGACGCCTGGGTACGCAATGTGCAGACAACGGTTAAGGGGATTGTCACGGCCCAGCATAGAGTGCCGCATAAAACACCACTTATTGGCCTGATCGGTCATAGTAAAGACCAGTCTTCGTATTACCTCAATATGTTCCCGCAGTGGAAGTCAGTACCTGTTGAAAACTATCAAGCTATCTCTGCTACGCCGTTAAGAAAACACCTATTTTCAGCTCAAAGCGAAGACTTTTTAAGTTCAGAAGAAGCACAAAAATTACCTCTTCACGTGCGTGGTATGTTAGACAAATTTATCTCCACAGCAGATTATCATGCAATCCGAAGCGAACATGAGTTCATCGAAAAATATCGCCAAGCATGGCAAAGCGCACCATATCCCCCCACCTTTGTTACCGTTGATGCAGTTGTGGTTCAAAGCGGCCATGTACTTCTAATAGAACGTAAGGCTCGCCCAGGAAAAGGGCTATGGGCACTACCTGGCGGGTTTATTGATGGCAGTGAAAAGCTCATTGATGCCTGTTTGAGAGAACTCAGAGAAGAGACAAAATTAAAAGTGCCTGCGCCAGTGCTAAAAGGTTCAATCAAGCAACAAAGAGTGTTCGACGATCCACATCGTTCGGCGCGTGGACGTACAATCACCCATGCATTTTATTTTGACCTGGCACCAAATAATGCGCTGCCAAAGGTCAAAGGCGCTGACGATGCAAAGCATGCCATGTGGGTGCCACTAGCAGAACTTGAGCCATGTAAATTATTCGAAGATCACTACTTTATTATTCAAGAATTAACAGGCATGTAAATGCCAATGTCAGCAGGGATAGACCCTGCTGAGTATTTTAGATAGGAGGAACTCCATCATGACAAATATCATCCTAAATGCGGACAGTTATAAAGCATCTCATTACAAACAATACCCTGAAGGCACCAGCCAGGTATCAAGCTATATCGAACCTCGCGGGGGACAATATGATAAGGCACTGTTTTTTGGTTTGCAGATGTTCATTAAAAGTTATTTGACTACACCGCTAACACACCAAGACATCAATGAAGCCAAAGAAGTTTTAGAAGCGCATGGTGTCCCGTTTAATGAAGCGGGTTGGCGTCATATCGTCGATACACACCAAGGTTTTTTACCCATAAAAATACAAGCGCTACCTGAAGGAACCGTGGTACCAATTAGCAATGCTCTAGTGCAAGTTATCAATACCGATCCCAAGTGTGCTTGGCTAACCAGTTATGTTGAAACCGCATTGCTGCGTGCCATTTGGTACCCAACGACCGTTGCTACAGTCTCGTACCACTGTAAGTGCATCATTAAACGATATCTTGGAGAAACTGCCGACTCCCTCGATGGACTTGAATTCAAACTACACGATTTTGGTGCGCGTGGTGCGACTACTGAAGAAGCTGCTGCAATTGGTGGTGCTGCACATTTACTCAACTTTATGGGCACTGACACTCTCAGTGCCATTATGGCTGCGAGGCGCAATTACGCAGCGACAATGCCCGGATTTTCTATTCCTGCTGCTGAGCATAGTACGATCACCGCATGGGGAAGAAGTGGCGAAAAGGCAGCCTATGAAAATATGCTAAAGCAGTTTTCAGGCCCAGGAAAACTGGTTGCGGTGGTCAGTGACTCCTATGATTTATGGCATGCCATCGATCACATTTGGGGCGAAGAGCTTAAAAGCCTTGTTGAAAATAGCGGCGGTACATTGGTAATTAGACCTGATAGCGGAGAGCCAGTTGAGGTTGTTACCACCACAATAGAAAAGCTGATGGACAAATTTGGCTATCACACAAATAGCAAAGGCTATCGGGTATTACCGAATTGCGTACGAGTGATTCAAGGAGATGGTATAGCAGAAAACGCTATCGAAGAAATTCTAAGTGCGATGAAGGCTAAACAGCAAAGTGCAGAAAATATCGCTTTTGGCATGGGCGGTGCACTACTTCAAAAACTTGACCGTGATACCATGCAATTTGCCATGAAAGCCAGCGCTGTCAAAGTAAAAGGCCTCTGGCATGATGTTTTTAAGGATCCCGTAACAGATCATGGCAAACGCAGCAAAAAAGGCCGTTTGGCTGTAGTTCACGATCCTGTGAAGGGCATCAAAACGGTCCGTGAAAATGATTTAGGTGGCAGAGAGAATCTATTAAAAACAGTATTTAAAAACGGTCAATTACTCATTGAACAAAGCTTTGATGAAATTAAAGCCAACATCAGCTAGCCACAGTTACTCATGCGGCGAAATATACTGCGCCGCATGATATTCCTTTACATCACAGGTCTTACATATCAACAATGAGTTCCGGATCTGGCCAGTAACAATCACATAGTTGCGTATAATTACCCAGATTGACCAAGAAGGACAAGTTTGATGTTAGATGTAGAAGTATGTAAAAAAGCGCGACTTTCAAGAGACCCCCGATTTGATGGCAAATTTTTTATTGCCGTAAAAACCACTGGGATATACTGTCGAACAACTTGTCCTGTGCATCCACCAAAAGAAGAAAATGTACAATATTTTATCAGCGCCCTGTCAGCAGCCCAAGCTGGGTTTCGTCCATGCCTGCGTTGTAGGCCTGATAGCGCGCCGGGATCAGCGCCATGGCAAGGCGTTGGTGCAACACTAGACAGAGCGATTGCACTCATTGATCAAGGGGCGTTACAAGAGGGCTCATTGCCCCAATTGGCCAGTAGACTTGGTGTCAGCGACCGCTATGTACGTAAGCTATTCAATCAATACCTTGGCGTATCCCCAAAGAAATACGCCTTGTATCAACAGTGTTTGTTTGCCAAAAAACTTCTCCATCAAACTCGTTTACCTATCACAGAAGTCGCACTGGCAAGTGGCTTTGATAGCATTCGCCGATTTAACGATTGCTTTAAAAGCCAGTTGCAGTTCACTCCAACTCAAATGCGACAACAACAAAAGAAAGCGAATTCAAATATTGTCCTAGAACTGTACTATCGCCCCCCCTTCAATTGGCACCATATGCAACAGTTTTTGGCGAAAAGGTTGGTGGACGGGCTGGAATGGATAACACCCCAAAGCTATGGCAGGACATTTCAATGGCACGGTAGCCAGGGGAAATTTACCGCAACACACAACCCAGAAAAGCATTGCTTTGATGTCGAGATTGACATTAACGAACTCAAGTCACTGAAACCCGTCGTGAACAATATTCGTCGGATTTTAGATTTGGATGCGGATCTGTTGCAAATAGAAAGTGATTTAACACGTGCATTACCAAAGGAATTTACGTTAGTAACGGGGTTAAGGTTGCCTGGTATCTGGAGCTTATTTGAAGCGGGTATACGTGCTATTCTTGGCCAGCAAGTGTCCGTACAAGCCGCAAAAAACCTTGTAACTCAATTGGTACACACGCTTGGTCAACCAAAAGATACCGAGCATTACTTCCCCACCCCTGAGGCCATGGCTGACAGCGATCTCGAATTTTTAAAAATGCCCAATGCGCGAAGGCAAACATTGCGCCGATTTGCCGAGTACTTTTGCCTTGCTGAAGCCGCTGAACAGCCCGACGACTGGCTCGATATTAAGGGGATTGGTCCTTGGACTGTGGCCTATGCAAAAATGCGTGGGCAAAGTGATCCTGATATTTTCTTAGCTTCCGATCTCGGGGTGATTAAAGCGCTCAAAGCGCAGCGGGAGTTCAATGAAACGCAACTCTCACCATGGCGCAGCTATCTCACTTTTCAATTATGGAGTCAATTATGAACCTATTTACCGATTATTTTCAAAGCCCACTGGGGCTCATTGAAGTTAAAGCATCAAATCTTGGGATCCGACAACTGATATTTTGTGGAGACCAAACAACAGAGGTGCATAGTAATGCGCTCTTGAAAGAATGCAAACAGCAATTGTCAGCATATTTCTCTAAGCAATTGACTCAATTCGATCTTGATTTAGATTGGCAGGGCACACCTTTTCAACAGCAAGTATGGCAAGCCCTGACATCCATACCCTTTGGCCAAAGTATGTCCTACCTTGAACTCGCAGAGTATCTTAATAACCCCAAAGCGGTGCGCGCTGTTGGCGGAGCAAACGGACGAAACCCTATTACATTAATTGTCCCTTGCCACCGCGTTATTGGCGCAAACGGAAAAATGACTGGGTATGCAGGTGGTGTACTTAGAAAACAATGGCTACTCGCACATGAAGGCTTAATCAACAATCAACCCAGTGAGCAGGAATTAGCAGATCTTATTTCTCAGCGTCAGGCTAAAACCGAATTTTTACAATAAAAACATCCACCGACAAAAACATTGAGCATCAGAACAAGGGCAGCAACTCACAGGAGCAACACCTTAAAGAGACGATTAATCAACGTCGCTTATCGTAATGCGTCATAGTTGAGCTGGGATTTAGAGGCTAATAACTTTAGACACAATACTTAGAAGGTCTATTTTAAATCAATCAAAGCACAAAGAATTATCAAATAATTAACACAAAAAACCTTTAAAGTACGAATAAATTATATATATTAATAGCTGTGACAGTGCATAATTTATGGTAGAGAGTATGTCGCGTGCCAGCTAAATATAACGCTAAATATTCACTTCGTTTAAACACCTATTTTGATGGTCAGGGCAAAGTATTTCCTGCTTTGTCTTTGATCATTATGGTGATATTTGCCCCTTTGGCAGTTAAAAACTTCATCATTGGCGAATATGCTTTAGGTGCACTGATTGCGATTTTTATCTGCGCTTTTCTCGCTGATAGCAATGCTTTACTCAAAGGCAGAGCATTGCCAATTAATGAAAATATCATCGCTATCCTCGCCATTAGCTGTGTGAGTTTAACCTTATTCACACTTGGCGCTGGCACTATTTTCTGGATCTTTCCTGTTAGTATCATCATTAGTTTTTCATTTCCGCTGATAACATCCATAATTTTTAATAGTCTTTTGCTGCTCACAACGACTACCTATGTCTTTTTAAATTATGATGTTGCAGATTCATTGCGGTTTTTCTTTGCTTTTTTACTGACAGCAAGTGCAGTGCACTTACTCTTAAGGCAGATTGATGCGTTACATACCTTGCTAAAAGAAGAATCCAGCAAGGATGCATTGACTGGCGCATTGAATAGACGCCAACTCAGCTTTTTTTTAAGTGATGCACTAGCTAACAAAACTCACTACCACAACGACTCAACCCTCATCATGATAGATGTCGACCACTTCAAACAGATCAACGATATATATGGACACGCCAAAGGCGATGAAGTGCTCATTAATTTAGTCTCAGATATTCGCGCTCAAATCAGAGAATCCGACCTTCTATTTCGTGTTGGCGGGGAGGAGTTTGTAGTACTGCTTCCCAATACACAACTTAAAACGGCTGAGAAAGTTGCGCAAAAGCTCAGGGCAAACATCAAAACATCAGCGCTACTTGATAACCGTACCATAACAGTCAGTCTCGGACTCTGTGCGACAGGGAGTGGCTTGACACAGACAAAGTGGATGAGCTGTGCTGACAAGGCCCTATATGCAGCTAAACAACGTGGACGAGATAGAGTGTGCTTATATAATTTAAATCAAAATCGCATTGAAGACGTCGCTGCATAAGCACTTTATTGAGCTATATATTTAGCGCAAAATAAGTAAAACCTAATACCAAGCGCTATTGCGTAGCACTTAATCTACTAGTTGCTATACTCAGACCAAGCTTGCTGCGCAAAGGAACCACTATGAAAAGAATTGTTTTGTTTACCCTCTTTTGTACTATCAGCTTTTTGGCCTCTGCCGAAAAAGAAAAAAAGGAACTCCCTCCACTCAACCCTGCTTATCAAGGTGAACATGGCATGGTTTTAATGAACCGCGGTTCAAAAATATATGCGACAAATTTCGCATCTTATAAATTGCCCAGCGACATTCAAATTGTGTATAAAATCGACAACCCTGACGTTGCATTTTTAAACCTAGTACGAGATTCAGATTTCATCACCATTAAGCCTAAGCCATTTAATTTACAGCGTTTAGAAAGAGGTGAAGAAGTCAGTATTGTCGCCGACGTGTACGAAGGTCACTACAAACGTGATGGCTTTAAAGTGTATAGTGATCGCACCATTGTCTTTAGCAAGAAGCTTTATGCAAGAAAACTAAAAGACCTCTCTGCCGCCTCGCAATGGCAGGAGTATGCCAGCATTGAACTCAATAAAACCGAGCGTATTTTTGTTCATAAAATAACTCAAACACCTAGCTTTAACCACTTAATTTTCGTTGACTTAACTAATGCATGCATGCAGAAGTTCAAAACCTCAAAGCGCGTTCCTAAGTTGTCTGAGTTAGTATATAAGTTTGTTAATTGTGGAACATTGAAACAGCTTTACTTCGAAACTGAAGACTTTCGCTGATCTATCGCGAACACTTTTAATAACTATCAATCTTACTTTTCAACCGGGCCATGAATAGGCAGTCGAATAATAAATCGGCATCCCTGTTCTGGCTCGCTGAAACAACTGATCTCACCTTGCAGCTTTTGCGTAACAATATTGTAGACTATGTGCATACCTAACCCTGTACCACCAGCGCTGCGACGAGTAGTGTAAAACGGGTCAAATACCTTTTTGAGTGTTTCGTTGTTCATACCTTTACCACTATCGGTGAAGGTCCATTCGATATGAGTGTCAGTACATAGCAAACTGATTTCAATTTCTCCCGCCAGCTTACCTTCGTCAAAGCCATGTTTTACTGCGTTTTCAACCAAGTTTGTGAGGATCTGTGCAATTGCACCAGGATAAGTTGAAAATACGATGTCATCGGAAAATTGCGTATTGAGTGTGATATCTGTGTGCTTCCACTTAGGTTTTAAGCTCATCAGAATATCCTCTAAATATTGCCCTAGGTTAATCTCTCCGAGCTCCTCAAGTGACTGATCCACAGCGACTTGTTTAAAATTTTTAACCAACTGTGCGGCCCGTGTCAGATTCGACTCTAACAACTGTAAACTCTCCGTCATCACTTCAATAAATGACTGAAGTTTGGTTTTTGTCAGCTTGTTGTTGTCAAACAAATCGTGACACTCCTTTAGCTCTTTAACCGCGTGAGAGCTCGCTGTGATTCCAATCCCTAATGGGGTGTTTATTTCATGTGCAACACCCGATACAAGACGCCCAAGACCCGCCATTTTTTCTTGTTGTATTAATTGTTCTTGTGTCTGTTTCAGGTTGTCATGAGCATCTTTAAGCTGGCCGAATGTAGACGCCAACTTTTCTACTGACTCAGCATTGGCAAGCGCAATGGCTGTGTAGTTGGCAATGGTGCGAAGCATTTGTACATCATTGTCATTAAAAGCTGATGGTTTAAAGCTCTGTACGGTAAGGCAACCCAACACTTGCTTATCAATAATCAAAGGCAAATAGATCAGGGACTCTGTACTGGCACCACTTACAGGTGGAGCCACCTCCTCAACATAGCGATTTAGCTCTTCGATTTTATTGATTATCAGTTCCTTTTGGTTGTTGATACACCACACCGCAGGGCGGCGTTTATCTGTAAGCATATATTCAAATGAAGGTAATTTTTTTCCTTGCTCTATAGCCAATTGGCAAAGTATGCGCTGACGAGGTGGATCCAAAATACCGATCACAAAGACATCCGCATTCATTAATTCGTTGACGTGTTTATACACCCGCTCTAGTACCGAGTCTAACTGCAACGTTGAGGTGATCTCTTGGCCTATGGTGCCCAGCATAGAAATATTTTCTGTTCGTGATTGCACCAGCCTGTCCAATGCAATTTGCTGCGTCTTCAAGCCTCGTACTCGCCAGCGATAAAAGCCATAAAAAACACCGATAGTGAGCAGTAATAACGACAGTTTAAACCAGATTGTTTCAAACCATTTCGGTTGTTGCACAATACTTAAATCTATTTGATGGTGGCTCCAAACTCCAGTGCGATTGGTTCCCTTAACATGAAAATGATAACGGCCCGGAGGAAGGCGTGTATAAGTGATACGCCGCTTTGACGCATCTGTATAAATCCAGTCTTCATCATAACCTTGCAGTTTGTACGCATACTGATTGCGTTCAGGAAAGGTAAAATCCAGTGCTGAAAACTCTATAGAAAAGCTTTTGGTAGATGCGGGTAACTGCAACTGCTTAGGAACTGGCACAGCTAAGTTGTCGACTTCCAGCTCACTGATCACCAGCTTTGGTTGATACTGCCAACTTTGCCAACGATCCGGGCGCAGTATTAAGATCCCTTTTGTTCCCCCATACAACATGGTGCCGTCGCGCAATTTGGTATATGAACCTGTCCACATGGTGCCTATATCCCAATCATCAGCATTTGTGAGGTCCTGCCATGTTCGCTTTTCGGGATCCAGCCAACCATAGCCATTCCACAGCCTCCCCTGCCCATCTTCCAGTAAATTTCCCGCCGTCCCAGCAGGTCTACCAGCGAGCTCATTGAGAGACTCAAACTCGGCGTAACGTCCGTCAAAACGCACTAAACGATCTAGTCCATGAGGTGTGGCAACCACCAGCCTTTGCTTGTTATCTATCAATAAACTGTTGATATAGTTATCAGATAAACTGGCTGTTGTACCGGCCTCAGCGCTCACTTCAAGCACTTTTTTGTCGTCGAGCAAGATGACTAATAAACCATTACGTGTGCCAATCCAAAGGCGATTCGCATGGTCATAAGCAAAGTTTAAAATCGATTTGCCCATGAGCAATTCGTGCCCACTAAACGCCGACAGGGTCTCTACTTTTTGAGTTTGAGTATTTACCAAGGCAACCCCTTCTCCTGTGCCAACCCACAACCTATTTTGTGGCGTTTCGAGCAAGGTTACTATCTGAATACTAGGCAGTCCTTCTGGTATCATATAGCGGTAAAATCGCCGCTTTGTAATATCAAACCGGTGTAACCCTTTGTTGGTTGTGCCGGCCCATACGCTGCCATCGCGGGTTTGCAACATCACTCGGACATAGCCATCAGCCAGTGCCTGCGGGTTATCAGGCTGAGGACGAAACCCGCCAATGACGCCAACACTAGGATCTATGATATCGATGCCTGATTGAGCATTGCCCACCCAGATCTGGCCATTGTCTAGCTCAACAAAACCTTTTATATCGCTATGACTCAATGAATTAGGTCGATCAAGATGGCGAACAAATGTTCTGAATGCTCCATTTTTCGGGTTGTATCGGCTCACTCCTCCACCCCAAGTACCCACCCACACAACACCCGAATCATCCACTAACATCGCCCCCATTGTGTCTAGTGCAATACTATATTGATTTAATGGTTCATGGCGGATATGGCGTATTACAGTGGTTGATGTCGCATCAACAACGGTAATACCCTTGCCGGATGTAGCGAGCCAAACTTCATCGGTACTTGGCTGCACTATCCCATTAACCCAGTGATGACTCAGTGATTTATTATTGCCTGATTGATGTTCTAGCCATTTGACTTGAAAAGTCTCTTGGTCAATTCGTGCAGCTCCATGATCTGTTGTACCAACCCAAACAGCCTTGTCTCGAGCTAAATAGAGACGATAGACGTTTTTGTCATTGAACTGTGTGTATGTTTGCCCTAATAACTGAGGTTGTAGATTCAATTGTGTATCAGGTAGTGTTATGCGACATAAACCCAGCTGAGTGCCTACCCAAAGAACCTGTTTTCGCTCAATCAGTAATGAGCGTATTCGCGCGGTTTTAAAAGGCAAATCACACCCGGAAATATTGTTTAGCCGCGTTACCTCGCCAGTCTGGCTATTTATGTGATTTAAGCCGTCATTGCTAGCGACAAAGATATTGCCCTCTTCATCTCCTGTAACTGCTCGAATATTGTTGTTAGACAGGCTGCTTGTATTGTTAACATGGTGTTTGAAGTGCTGAAACTGATTGGTAGTGGGGTCAAATACCGTCATGCCATCAGAGAATGTGCCAATCCAAATCCGCCCTTTAACACCTACCCATAAGGCGCGAATAAAATTGCCTGACAATGAATAAGGGTTATCTGGGTTGTGCTCAAAACGTTTAAAGCGATAGCCGTCATAACGAACTAATCCAAATTGTGTCCCTATCCAAATAAACCCTTGCTGATCTTGCACCATGGCAGTGACAACCCCTTTGGGTATTTTGTCACTGTCGCCGACATGCTGAAAAATGAGTTCACCTAACTCAAAAAAGCGATGTTCCGATTCTGCGTGATGATTCGCTATCCCTTGATGCGGCACATACAAACACAGTGCAGCAGTTAAATAAGTGATGAACCGAATGAGCAAAGACATGTTCACTACGATATCCGAATGAAAAGTTCAAACAAGTAAAGTGCATCTAGGCTTTCAGTATAGGTAAGGGATGAAAGCTTTGAAAGAAACCAGCAAGAGACTGCGAAGTTAGAGGCTGAGTCCAATTCACTCTCAGTAGGAAATGGCACAGTTGCAGTAAATTACAGCACTCAAGGCATTTTGAATGGTCTGACCTAACACAGCCTTTTAATGAAAGTTTCGTGATTTTGCATCAAACCCTTGAAGCAGCTCACTACGGTCAATTAAGCGCCCGGCAATAACATGGATCACATCCCCTTCTTTTTCTACAATCCCCCTTACTTCTAATAATTTAGCGCCTAAGTAAGCCTGCTTTTGTGCCCTAGCTGTGCCAGCCCATACCACCACATTAATATTGCCGGTGTCATCTTCTAGCGTGAAAAATGTCACACCAGCAGCCGTTCCAGGGGATTGCTTCCCCGTCACCACACCTATCACCGTCACCAAGCTTTTGTGTGCTTTTTTATTTAAATCAGTCATCCGTGTAAATGCACCAAGCATCTGCGCCTCATCAAGCAAGGTGATCGGGTGTTGGTTAAGCGTCACTCCCGTCGCAGCGTAGTCCTCCAATAAATCTTCAAACGCATCTGGCGATTGAATATGGGGCACCTGATCATATGGCAGCGCATTAAAAAGGGGCAGAGTAGACTCTTGTTCCATCAGCTGCCAACGAGCTGCATATCTATCATCGCTAAAGCAAGACAGCGCATTTGCAGACGCCAAGCGCTCAAGTGCAACTTTCTCGACGCCTAATTCAGACAAACACCGTAGACTTTTAAACCCCTGCTTAGGACGTTTATCAGCTATGAGTATTGCAATATTTTGATTAAGTCCTTTAATAATCCTAAAACCTAACTGAATAGCCCATATCCCTTCAACCTGACATATAAAATGCTCATAGCGGGAGTGGTTCACACATACAGGTAAGACAGGCACATTATGGCGTCTAGCATCTTGGAGTAACTGTGATGCACTGTAAAACCCCATAGGTAAACTATTGAGTAATGCAGTGTAAAACATCGCCGGATAATAAAACTTCAGCCAAGACGATGCATACGCTAATACGGCAAATGAAGCTGAGTGACTCTCGGGAAAGCCATACTCTCCAAACCCACAGATCTGCTCAAAGATACGCTCTGCAAATTGGCTATCGTACCCCCTTTGAGTCATGCCGTTGAGTAGCTTTTCTTTAAACTGCATCAACTCTCCGGTCTTTTTCCAAGACGCCATCGCACGTCTGAGTTTATCGGCTTCCCCTCCAGAAAACCCAGCAGCAACCATCGCCAGCTTAATGACCTGCTCTTGAAATATTGGCACTCCTAAGGTGCGTTCCAACACTGACTTCACGGCCTCAGAGGGGTAAGTAACAGGCTCTTCACCATTGCGCCGTTTCAAAAATGGATGCACCATATCACCTTGAATTGGTCCCGGTCTTACAATGGCTATTTGAATCACCAAATCATAGTAACACTGAGGCTTTAAACGAGGTAGCATGCTCATTTGTGCACGAGACTCAATTTGAAATACCCCCACAGTGTCTGCTTTTTGAATCATGTCGTACACTTTTGGGTCATCTTGTAACCGGGTTAGCTGCGCAATGTTCAAGCTCCGTCCCGTGTGTTGCTCAACCAACTCAAATGTTTTACGAATAGCACTGAGCATACCCAAAGCCAGCACATCTACTTTTAACAGAGCAAGGCTTTCTAAATCGTCTTTATCCCACTGGATCACTGTACGCTCTGGCATTGCAGCATTTTCGACTGGCACTAAATCATGTAGAGGCCCTGCGGAAATCACAAAGCCACCGACATGCTGCGACAAATGACGCGGGAATCCCATGACTTCATTGACCAGCTCGATAAACTGCGCACCTTTTAATGAGTCCGGCTCTAAGCCCAGCTCAACAATTTGCGCTTGCCAGTTCAAACTGCGATCACGTCGATTTACGTTTTTAATAAAATAGACCAATTGCGTCTCACTGATCCCGAGCGCCTTTCCCACATCACGCACTGCACTTTTAAAGCGGTAAGTAATTACAGTCGCAGCCAATGCAGCGCGTTTGCGGCCATACTTTTGATAAATATATTGGATCACCTCTTCGCGCCTTTGATGCTCGAAGTCAACGTCGATGTCAGGCGGTTCGTTGCGCTCTCGGCTAATAAAGCGTTCAAACAGAACCGCAACTTGACGGGGATCTACCGCCGTGATCTCTAAGCAGTAACACACCACTGAGTTGGCCGCGGAACCTCTTCCTTGATAGAGAATTCCCTGCTTTTTGGCAAACATCACGATGTCATAAATAGTCAAAAAAAAGTAGGGATAGTCCAGCTCTTCAATTAAGCTCAACTCCTTTTCGATGGTCTTGGCAATATCATCAGGGACTCCTTCAGTAAAACGGCGCTGTATGCCTTTTGCTACCAAAGATCTTAAATATTGCATTGCTGTTTGGCCTTGTGGCACTAACTCACTGGGGTATTGGTAACGCAACTCATCTAAATTAAAGGTGCACAGCTTTGCAATCTTTAATGACTCTGTGACCCAAGGTGGCTTAAATATTTTGCTGACTTTATCTTTTGAGCGCATTGCTCGCTCACAATTGCTCAGCAACTGGGCTTTAACTTGCTCAACACTTTGATTCTGACTGATGGCAGTCAGTACATGCTGGAGACGGATACGCTGAGCACTGTGCATTAACACTGCGCCCACGGCACAGATTGGGAAATGCAGCTGCTGAGCCAATGTTTCACAATGATGCAGGTATTGCTTTTCTTGATTACTTAAATTTCGCTGTATCCCTATCCAAACACGTGAGGCATGATGTCGAGAGAGCCAAGTTCCCCAGTTTTCATCCTCAACTTCCCCCTGCGGTAACCAAATTATCAAACAGTGTTTTACAGATAACAAATCCCACTTTTCAAGAGCATACTCACCTTTGTCAGCCCGCCGTCGGGCATTGCTGATCACGCGGCACAATTCGCTATAGGCCTTTTTATTTGGGCAAAGTAAAACCACTTGTAGTGACTCCAAACGAAAAACGCTGCCGACAATCAATTTTAGGTCAAGCTTTTCATCTTTTATCAAGGTATGCGCACGCACAACACCAGCAAGCGAGCACTCATCGGTAATAGCCAGTGCTGAGTAGCCAAAAAAGTGGGCTTGTTTAACCAATTCTTCTGGGTGTGACGCCCCTGTCAAAAATGAAAAATTGCTCTGGCAAAAAAGCTCTGCGTACTGCATTAACTAAATATCCCATGCATAAACCAACGCTGCTGCCGATCTCTAAAAACCCATAGACGTCGATAACTTTCATCTTGTGCCACAAAGTAATCGCGCTCTACTTCATGACCATCCCACCATCCTGTTGCGATTCTTTCAGGGCCCTGAAGTAGTATCACTTTACAATGTAAAGGCTGCACGTGAGGTAACAACAGATTAGGCCTACATAACGGTGGTTTTTGCTCTGGTATTGTTGTGCGTTTAACGTGCACTAATGGCTCAACTCGACCTGTTGCGTGCTCTGGGCGAGCATCGGCCATTGGTTGGATCCCCTGCACAGCCTCTTCACCTAACTTTGCCTGTAAAGTACTCAGCAAACCCGCAGCGGTCATTGTGCCAATACGTTCAGAGAATAAATCATCTGCCAATGTCTGCGGTTCACAAAGTATCGGCACTTTTAACGCCACAGCTTGTAAAGGAGCTGATAGCTGAGTCCGCTCTAATACAAGCTGACACAAAGCTTGCCATTTATCTGCTCGATATTCCCCTTGTGCGCTCCCTACACTCAATTGCAATGCGTCACAATCACGCTGATAAAATGTCAACTCAATGGACTGAGTCAGCTTATTGCGCAGCCGTAAAAACTGCTCTAGTTGCACCAGCAGCTTAAGTAATGGGCGAGCTAAAAAGTCGAGGTTCTCAATTTCATACAGCAAGGTTAAATGACGTTCAAATACTTCAGGTGGCTGATAAAAGGTGACCGGGTGATGCAATTTGCCCTGTAAACGCCCAACATAATGCACTAAGGCTGTATCGAATCGCTTACCGAGTTCCAACAATGGAATATCCAATAAGGCCTGTACTGTTCTCACGCCTACACGCGTTAGCTTTTGCTGTTGCTGACTTGTCAACGCCAAAGTATTGATTGACAGCTTGCCTAACTGCCTCATGAGTTGCTCACGATTTTGACACAGGCTGTCAAACTGATTTTGTGCCAGCAGCTGCGCCGCAATAGGCGAATAGCCCAAGCTAAAATGATAATGCACATGCTGTGATTCAAGTCGAGCTTGAATAACTTGCCAGTAATGGTCTAAGTCTTGATGTAAAGACAGCATACTCGACACTTTCAACAGCAGCCCATCTGGTTCTGATAAATGTATTTCAGCAGTGTCTAAATAGAGCCATTGAGCCAACTCAATTAAACGCTTTTGCGTATATACCTCACTATATTCAAGCACACATAAAGACGAACTCATCGCGGCAGCAGCACCTAACCCCATCTCTTTGCGCACCCCCAGTTGCTGAGCCGACCGATTCAACTGTATGACGCTGTGATTTTTACCTGAAACGATAATGGTCGGGGGCACTTGCATATCTTGAGCGTGTAGACTGTCCAATTGCAGCTGAGGAAAGTGTAAATAAAGCCAAAGAGCCATAACCCTACCTGCTCGCGCGGCGCTGCGGCTGTAAAAAAGGTAACACTTGGGCTTCAAGAGACGTCTGCTCAGTCTGCGTCATCACTAGTGGCCATAGTAACGTCCAAGGCAGGGTTAATTGTGGTTTAGCCCAACCACCGCGTAATTTATTCACCTTAATTTTAAGCCCATCAATATCTGGTTCGAGTTGCAAGCATAAACTCACAGGCAGAGAACCAAATTGAGAAACATCGTTACGTAACAAGCAACATAAACTTTTGCCCGTTTGAGCGCTCAGCAATAAGCGTTTGACCTGATGTACTTGCAGATCTCGATGCCATAACAAGACGCTGCCACACGCACCACTTTTTAAACACTGCTCTGCCGCCCATAGTGCTTCTTGGCAAGTGTTAGTCGAGATCACCCATACAAGTTCAGTCATAACATCTTGATGTACAAGCGCATGGGCATTGATACAAGCTGGCGGGTTTATCATGACACATAAGCGCGATTGCGAGCGAATATAAGGTAGCAGTAAACGTACTTCACCTACCCCCGTGTGGCTTTTTATATCCACCACTCCAGGCATAGGGAACCCACCATCAAGATGCGCATCAAGTACATCATACCCTGTGCTTACTTTTTCAACTAAGCGCTGAGTCAGTGGTGCATTATCAGTCCCTTGCCAAACAAGGTTCTGATGTTGTAAAAAATCGATTAAATTGGCCATATCACACACTTTACTGTATATATATACAGTATCAATGATCAATTTCAAAAGTGCAAGTTTATCGTCCGCATTGGCTGAACTATATTTGTCATAGCGGATACATTCGTGGAGGTGACAAGCATATGTGTGGCAGGCTTAACATCACAGATGACCCCTTTGTGATCCAAATATTAATAGACTTGGGCATCGAAAACCCAACAGAGAAAATACAGTTCGCACGCTTTAAAAGAGCAACCGATAAAGTGAGCATCATCTATCAAGAAAATAATCAGCGTAAAGTAACTGACGCAACTTGGTGGCTGCTACTTACACAAACTGAAACCGGCTTTAAACCCTCTAAATATACCTCGTTCAATAGCCGCCACGACAAACTCAACGTCACAACCAGTGCCGCATATCAACCATTTAGGCACCACCGCTGTATTGTGGTTGCAAAAGGGTTTGGAGAAACACAATACAAAAATGGCAAACCATTACATTATTATGACTTTAAAGCACACAATGCAGCACTGTGTTTCGCTGGTTTGTATAAAAAATGGCATCATCCTGTTACCCAAGAGCAGATATTTTCCTGCTCAATCATTACGCTTTCGCCGCACCCAAAGCTTGCGCCATACCACGATAAAGCCAGCCCATTTATTTTGCCTCAACAGCCGAGGTTACTAGATCAGTGGCTAGATGATACTTACCATAATGTGGCGCACTTCACACCCTTACTGACGCCATACTTACCCCAAACGTTAATTGCACAACAAATTGATAAACCAAGCCGTTACAACCCCATAGGACCAGAAGTGATTATTCCGCAAGATCAGTAACAGTTAAAAGCTGTTCATAAAACAAACACCCCCGGTTAAAAACTTAATACTAAATTAGTATTTTATTATTTTGTTAAAAATAGAGCTAAATATTTTATTCAACCTACCGACAAAAACAGCGAAATTACAACTAAATAAGGAAAGGAATATGAAAGTTAAGTCTTTAGTACTTGCTTTAGCAGGTCTATTTGCAAATCAAGCCTATGCTCAGCCAATCGCACAGCTAGATTTTGAACGCTCATCTGAAGGAATTGAGATCAATTACGGCGATATCACTTCCATAGGGCAAAGCAATCAATATCCAATATCGGGAAATTACAGTCTACAAGTGAATGCGCAAAGCCACTTCGAGATCCAACGCACATTCGCAATCAATCAAACATTTTCTCAATCAACCCCTTTCAAAGTCAGTTATGATATCAAGCTACCTGAGCTTGCTCATGCACAATATGCGCAAAACCTCTATTTCTATACATCATTCTTAATTGAGTTCGATGACGGCAGCCAAATGGTCGTGTACAACTCGGACGGCCACATAGTGCCACCACAAGCCGACAGCATACATTCATTTGATTTCAAAACGACCCTGCCAAAGGGCAAAAAAATCACCAATGTGACGGCTCAGTGGAGTACCCATTTGCTTGAGGAAATGCCTGTTATTTTTGACAATATAGAAGCATCACTCGGTGAAAATAAAGGCGAAGCGAGCACGGCAATTACACACTTAACAATCGATGGCAGCTCTGATTCAGCAATCCAAACGGAGCTTGATCGGTACTTTTCTGGCAACCCTTCCGTGGTAAATCATCACACTGACAATGGACAATATGCAATACAGGTCAATGCCGATGAGTCTGGGCGCCACAAACTGAAATTCAACAAAACGAGCGGCCTTTTCATGGCTCACTCTACACATAACTACCTTGCAACCTATGTCACATTGCATAACCCTAGTAATGAGCCTCGTACAATCACATTCTCAGGCCGTACTGACTTCACCAAAGAGCTTTCGAGCGCAGCTAATACAATTGCCAACTACAACACTCTAGTATTAGCTCCGAACGAGCGTAAGCTTGTCCCGCTGATGTTAGATTTCAGTGATGACTACTACACAGCACTGATCACTTCTATCGCTTTTGATATTGAGGCAAGCGGTGTCATATTGATTGAAAATATAGACATGTATAGTGCGGCTACAGAAGTCGAAGGTGCAGCTTATCAAGTACGTAATGATTATGAGTCAGGCAATGTCGAATTTACCACGCGTTACCCTGATCAAGTCTCGATTTCTCTCAATCAAGATACTCCTCTGTACGGTGAGCAAAGCCTAGAGATGGCCATTTCTCCTTGGCGCCAAGCAAGCTACTCTTACTTTTTTCCATGGAGCTATGATGCATACGCGACACAAATTCATACTATGTTAGATCTCAATGTCACAGAGGCTGAATATGGTGAACCACTCCAAATATGTACCGATGTCTATTACCGAGGTGGCGAACTTGAGTCATTTTGTGAAACTCGGACTTTAGGTAAAGGCAGCTTCCAAGTAGATGAGATATACCCACTTGATGACAACAAGCAACTCTATCGCTTTTTAGTCCGAGTAAGGTCATTTAGCAATACCTCCGCAACGGTCAATGTTGATAATTTTTCATTAAAGTATTGGAATAGCATTAAATAAGTAGCAAATTTCAAATCTCTCAACACCACTTAATATGACGGTGTGATGAAAAAAAGCGGAGCCATAGGCTCCGCTTTTTACTTAGCAAATTTCAAATATTGTCGCCGGAGCTCAACTTATCTTGAATGCTCCATGCCACAACTACCGACACAAATTGTGCAACTAACGCCTCTGCCAAGCGAACGTTTACCGTTAGCAGGCAAGCCAACTTTCCTGTTGCTCTATAACATGAGCTTTATGGTTTTTAGTTTTAACTTTATTGCAAAATCCTTTTTGTCCGTAGCCTTGTAGTCGTATGCGGAAAATACAATTACCAGCTCAAAATAGCCAATATCAGGTACAAGTGCAAGTAAACAGTGGATAAATTAGGAAATTGGTAGAGAATATAAATATAATAATAAAAATCTATTATTTCATTAACTTACCTGTTAACCCCTTTTGAAAGATCAGCCAATTACGGCGTGACAATGACATTAGACATAATATTGCCATGCTTTTGACAACTGCGTTTCATTTTTAGGAAATACACTGCTCACGTTCAGCAGGAAGCACACTCGCCCAGTTACGCAAAAGGCACAATTCACAGGGAGGAACAGTAGGAAATAATAGGAATACCAATGAAAAAAACAAGCTATATATTAACAGCAGCTCTGTTAAGTAGTGCCGCATACCATACATACGCAGCGCCAGAAGTCCCTTACGAACAGTGTCAAACTTCGTTTAGTTATCAAGCTGCTCGCTATCAAGGCACAACCGATAAAAACAACAGCAACAGCCAATGGTGTTATTTAAAACAAGCCGTTGATGGACAAACTTGGGGACATGTACGCACCGAGACTATTCCAAAATTCAAAACAATTTCAGGAAAGCTGTGTCAAACACCATCCGAGTATCAAGGGGAAAAGTTTTTTGGCTGCGCAACCATAAACCAAGATACGCCTTGGTGCTATACAGATGGTGAAGGTAACTGGGAAAACTGTGAAACCATCGAAAACGAACCTCTACTGACACACACCCACCCTCAGCCGAGCAAAAGACTCGACAGAGTCGCGCTGGGCTCCTGCTTCAAAACCAAAGGGGATATGCCACAGGCACTGGCAAAACTTATTTCTCACCAACCCGATTTATTTCTTTGGTTAGGCGACAACATTTACGCTGATACCACGGACATGAGCACCATGCGTCAGAAGTACGATGACAAGAAGCGTAATATTGACTACCAAAAGTTTTTAGCGGCCAAAATCCCAGTGATGGCCACTTGGGATGACCATGATTATGGCGCGAATAACGATGGTAAACACTATCCACAGCGGGTGAATAGTCAAAAAGAATATCTTCGACACTTTGATGTTCCTTCACAGGATCCAAGACACGGTGCCCAAGCCGGTATTTATGAAGCCAAGATGCTCGGTCCCAGCAATGAAAGAACCCATGTGATCACATTGGACGCTCGCTATTTTCGTTCACCTACATTCGACAATTATGGGACCTGTGAAGGAGATCAAACAACCATTTTAGGAGAAAAACAGTGGCAATGGCTTGAGCAACAACTTGATATTCCATCTGAAATCAAGCTGATCGCCAGCGGTATTCAGTTTTTACCCCCCCTCTATCAAGGTAGAAGTCGAGACAAGTACTGTGCCTATGGTGATGGCAAAAAGTTTGAACAGGCCATTGCCGAACTTAATGAAACGGGTATGTCTGGTACCAGCTATGAATCGTGGGCTGAAGTCCCTATGGAGCGAAATCGACTGCTTCGCCTTGTACAAAAGTCGGTTAACTCGGGTAAGACCAAAGCTGTGATATTCCTCTCTGGCGATCAACACTGGGGAGAGCTACTACAAAAAACCATTCCAGCTAGCGCCGAGCATGGCTCAGCAGTCACTGTTTATGAAGTAACCGCATCTGGCTTTGGTCAAAACTGGCCTTACCATATTGAGAATCCATTACGCTTACCAGTCTACGCTGACACTAAGGGAAATGGACAGTACAACCAGCAATGTCAATTCCCATTCACTTACGGCATTACGACCTATAGAGGCTGCACCAGCAAAGATCATGATCAACCTTGGTGTTACACTAAAGTGGATGACAATGGCAAAGGGATTGCAGGTGAGTGGGGTAACTGTGCGCCAAGTGGTGCAAGCATACCAAGTGGAAAAGTCGGAATTGTCAGTAGTAATGTAAGCAATTTGACCACCAGCGATAGACACTTGATCAATAAATCAGGCAGTAACTACGGAATGGTCGACATTGACTGGCAAAATAAGCAAATCAAACTGTCGATTCAAACCACAGAAGAAGAAGCAGTGTCCACCATAGTCAACTTCTAAACTGCATAAAGTAAAAGCGCCAACAGCGCTTTTACTTTTTAATCTTGGCCTGCTTTTAATGAGCGCGCGCAGCCAAACGGTACAAATAGATGGCTTTTAAACTCGCTATCGCCATAGCAATAAACAACGTGGTGCCACTGCCCCAGTCGAGCAGTACACCACCTAACAAAGGTGCAAATGCAAATCCCAGCGAGCACAGGCCAGCGGCCCCAAAATAACTGGCTTTTAAATGCGAAGGTGCCATACGGTCAATATAAATATTGATATTTGAAAACATAATCGCTTCACTAAAACTCAATACTGCAACAGCACCGATCCATCCCCAAAAACTGCTCACCGGGTTAAACGCCATCATTAACTGAGACAAGATTAAAATCCAACCTCCGCAATACAACCGAGATTGAATCGACCAATCACGCATCATATGCAACAGAGGGAACTGAAAAATAACAATGATCAGTGAATTGGTAATGATCAGGCTAGAAATAAGTACAGCTAACTCAGGTACCTGTGCCCGTGTTAAATATTGTACTAGGCTCGAATCACCTTGACCAAATACTAAGTAAACTAAAAATGTTGCTAATAATACCCATAAAAACCGCGTATCCTGACGTAAAATACGCAGCCAAGCACCAAAACTAGGCACTGACTTTTGTGCGCCGCCTCGCTCAACTTTGATGGCACTTGCTTGTTTCACTATTAATGCTAAAAGCAACACGAGATAAGCAAAAGCCGTGTAGATAAAACTAAATTGCTCGCCATTGAGGCCAGCCCATAAGCCAAATAAAGGGCCTATCGCTGCACCTACATTCACCAAAAAATAGAGTAAGTGCAGTGCCAATTCCCTGTCTTGACTGTCGCTCAATTCATCACTGAGCAGCGCTTTACTCGGCGCATCCCATAGCGTGCGAGGCATACAGGCAAAAAAGACCGCAATGCAAAATGTCCACAGTTGCTCAGCCAAAGCCAGAGCTGTAAACGCTAAAATGCCAACGATTACAGCACTGTATAACAAGGTAAAGCGGCCGAATCTATCGGCTAAGTTACCAGTATAAAACCCAAGCAAAACGGCAAATGCGGCTGAACCAGTAAGCAAAACTCCAACCTCTGTGGCGGTCAAAGCAAACTTGTTATACAGGATCACCGCTAAAAAGGGCCACACCATGTAATAGCTAGCCCTGACAAAAAAGTTGCCTAGCAACATAGTCCATACAAGCGGAGTAAATCGGCTGATCTGAGAAGAGAATTGAGTGAGTTCCATCTAAATATCCTGTTTTTATTATCTATCTTTCGGACCAGCCTAAAACCTCAAGCTTAGTTTAGGTCAAGGTGTAATTATTGTTTATATCAGTATCTACTCAATCTACCTTGACCCACTCAGTTCAAGCTCCAAACATCTACATACGGCTTTTTACTTTATTAGTCGCTTGTGCTGTTGCGGGGTCATCTGGCCAATAATGTTTTGGGTATCGTCCTTTCATTTCTTTTTGCACGTCTTTATAACTCGATTGCCAAAAATGCGCTAAATCTTGTGTAAGTTGCAAAGGCCTTTGCGCAGGAGATAACAGCTCCATTAATACAGGTACATTGCCCTCACACAGTACCGGGCTTTGCAGCATGCCAAAGACTTCTTGCATTTTAACCGCGAGGCGCGCTGGCCCCGCCAATTGATATTGCACTCGGATCTGTGAACCGCTTGGAACCGCAATACGCTCTGGCAAAAGTGTATTTAGGCGCTGCTGTTTTTGCCAGTCAAGACGTGACAACAAGGCGTTTTTTAAATCCAACTTTTTCAATTGGCTAAACTGCTTTACCTCAGTCAAAAATGGTTCTAACCACTGAGATAATTCTGCTATTAAATCCGCTTCTCTACTTCCCGGAAACTCTTCTGGATAATACTTAGCGGCCAACTGCATGCGGGCCAGTAGCTGAGCACAGTCGGCATAGCTAGCAAACATAGACAGACCATTTTCAGCCACAATTGAACACCATGCTTGCGTTCTCGCGGCCTCATCAAGGGGCAATTGACTTGGTTTTGCACTGAATATCCACTGGCCCAAGTAAACCCTATCTTGATGTAAAAACTGGGCTTGCTTTTGGTCAAATTCACACACGGTTTTTTGTGAGAATAAATAGGGCAAAATATCAGCAAGTTCGTCAGGTTCAAAAGCTGTTGCGCTAAAAATACTTTGCCCTTGATGGCCTCCTAACTCAGCAATGGCAAGATAAGGAGTACTTTGCCAAAATTCACTATGCGCATTGACGCCCGCACCATTAGCCAGTACAAACCCATTTCCACGTTTTTTTGCCAACCTATCTGGGTATGCCAAAGCCACCACGACTGCTAAGTGTTCAATGGCCAAGTCATCAGATTGATACGCAATTTCAGCACGTTTACACCAATACCTTAACTGTTTAGTAAATGCCGCTGGGGCACTATGGTGCATCTGGCCAAGCGCTAGGCTCAGTTCTGGCGCACTTTTAACCCGGCTATCTTGTAGTGCCATAAAATAACAGGCCAATAAAGTTATGCCTGGTAACTTAGTTTCAAGTGACTTCACTTTAAGCAACATATGTGCAAATCGAGGCTCACTGCCAATGCGCTGCATTTGTTGCCCTAGCGGCCGTAGTTTTCCTTGCTTATCCAGCGCCTCTAAGTTCATTAAAAGTTGCTGTGCTTGCTTAAGCTGCGCATCGCTCGGCATATCTAACAAAGGTAACTCTGATACTTGGGTTCCCCACACCTTAGACTCCAGAACCAAGCCACTGATATCTGAGCTCAAAATATCAGGTTTATCATGGGCATCACGTCGCTCAAATAGGGCTTGACTACCAAGGCGATATACCACCCCGGATTCAATACGCCCAGCACGGCCTGCACGTTGCACCGCTGAAGCACGTGAAATCGACACTGTTTTAAGCTCTGTTACTCCGGTTTTCAAATTAAATGCCGCTGCTCGACGTTTTCCAGAATCTATAACAATACGGATCCCTTCAATGGTCAAAGATGTCTCTGCCACATTTGTTGTTAGTACGATTTTTCGCGCCCCAGCAGGTGCGGGGGCAATTGCCGCTTGCTGAGCAGATTTATCCTGCTCACCAAAGAGCGTCGCGATGTGAATAACCGGCTCACCTTCAAAGACACTTTGTAGTGCACTGGCAACCTGCCTGATTTCTTTTTGGCCAGGTAAAAAGACCAAAACACTGCCACTTTCTTCCTTAATTGCTTGGCGCACCACTGGAACTATCTGCATCAACCACTGGCTTTCGTCTTTTAGTGGTACATACTTATGTGTTATCGGAAAACTGCGTCCTTCTGAGCATACGATGGGGCATTGTAAAAAGGCTTGATAGCGCTCACTATCTAGGGTTGCAGACATCACCAGAATATTTAAATCATCTCTCAGCGCAGCCTGAGTTTCCAATGCAAATGCCAATGCGGTGTCAGCAGACAAAGAGCGTTCATGAAATTCATCGAAAATGAGTAAGTCAATTCCCGTCAACTCAGGATCTTGCTGAATCATTCTAGTTAACATGCCCTCTGTTACAATTTCCAATCGAGTTTGCGCTGACACTTTAACTTCTTGACGGATCCGTAAACCAACGCTCTGGCCTAGCGGCTCACCGAGCTGACTTGCTAAATAGTGGGCTATATTACGCGCCGCTAATCGGCGAGGTTCTAACATCACAATGCGCTGATACTGGCCTGACTTCATTAAATTTAATGGTAGCCAAGTAGACTTACCAGCCCCCGGAGGCGCTTGTAAGAGAACCGTTTCATGATGTTCGAGTTGTTTAACTAATTTTGGAAAAACTTTTTCAATTGGGAGCACAGTAGATTCAAGCAAATATAAGTACAGATACTCATCATTCTATCATGTTGAATGCTATTTTCTGCCAGTACTTTAAGTTTGATAGCTGACACTAGCAGTCACCTGACCACTATTAATAAGACTTCGATAATCCTTGCTTAAATGCTTTATCGAGCAGTTCAGCGGGTGATTAAGGCGATGAAGGCCGACCCACGCATTTCGATGCTCTTTCTTAGCCATGTATAGTCCATTGTCAGCCAGCTCTATCACTTGTTCCCAAGTTAATGATTTATTTGCGCCATTTGTCAAAGGGTAAGGAGCAAAGCCTATCGAACAAGTTACCTGAATAGCCTGCTCATTCACGACAAATGGGAAACACTCCACTTGTCTACGCACGCGCTCTACCGCCTCAATTGCTTCATTGTGGGTCATATTTGGCATCACAATTAAAAACTCTTCCCCACCCCAACGGATCACCAAATCACCTTCTCGTGTGCACTGCTTTAAAATATCAGCGACCGTTTGTAGCACAAGGTCGCCAGCAGCATGCCCATAAGTATCATTCACCTTTTTGAAGTGATCTATGTCCAATAAACAAAATATCATCTCTTGCTTATCGCTTTGTGACGTCGATTGAGGCTTTATTTGCGCATCAATGACGCTGAAAAAGTAGTGGCGATTATTTAATCCAGTTAAGCTGTCAGTGAAGCTCAGAGCTTGCAGCCTTTTATTGCGTTCTGCGAGTTCAGCAGTACGCTCTGCAACTTGCTGCTTTAACGTTATTAAATAGCGTTTGTTTTGCCATCTCCAATAACCGAAGCCTAAAGCCAAAGCAATGAGCAACAGCCCTAATACACCACGCTGTTGCGCCAGATGTGCATTGTCGATCTGTTGCTGGTGCTGGATCAATTGTTGCGCTTGCAACGCATTGTCTTTTTCCAACACACTTAATTGTTGCTTTTGCGCTGCGAGAGAATATTGGGCTTCTAATTGCAGAAGCTTGTTGTTGCGCTTTTGCAAGTTAAGCGCTTGCTGAGACAGCGCAAAACGCTTTAGATATAAATGCGCCTGCTCAAAATCCCCCAATTGCGCGTAGGCACCAGCTAATACTTTTTGCAGCTTGGACTGCTCAGTTAAAAAACGCGTGCCGAAGGTTTCATTTAACGCCAACTTGGCCGTATCTATCGCAGAGGTAAATTCACCTGCCTGTAGATAAGCTGTCGCATTCATAAGCTGATAACGAACTCTCAGATGCAAATTTTGGCTCAATTCTGCTTTTTTTATATAATGTGAGTTCATCAGTAGGCGTGCCTGTGGATACGCTCCGATACTCAAATAAGCCCATGCCCTAGCAAGTGCGAGCTTGCTCGATAGCCCTTTAAATTCAGACAGTGACTTTTTGCTTAAAGTGGCGAGCGCTTGACGGTAACTTCCTTTGAGCAAATACAGCGAGCCTTGCCACAACACATATTCCCCCATTAATTTATCGGCCTGCTCTGCATCAATGCGGGTTGTGATCATCGTATAAGCACGAGAAAGTAGCTGTTGAGCATATCGAAAACGTTCCAAATCCATTTCCAGTTGCGCCAGTGCTAGATAGATTTGTACCTCTAATACTGGTGAATCCAGATTTTTCGCAATGGCCAACGCATCGTTGTGGAGCACTAGGCTGTGCTTGTAATCACCAAAATGTTGGCGGATCAGCCCTTCCAGCAATAGCGAACGCGCCTGTAGGTGCTTTTCCCCCAACTGCTTAGATTGCTCTCTCAGCACGCGTACTTGTGGTAACAAATTAAGGTCGTAATCTTCTTCTAGACTATCTGTTAAATGCAGTAGCATCTTAGATAAATCTTCCCGCTGAGAGGGGGTTGCTTCAGTGTTGATATTCGCCCAAGCACTGACACTTAGCAACCAATAACTCACGATAACTAGCAACTCTTTTTTCATGGCACGACCTGACTTGAGGAGAGCATTTGTTGATTTACGTATTCCCAGTCTTTAACGAGGTGATTAATAAACCCCGATTGGTGTAAGGCTTTATCGATTACACCTTGAGCCCGTAATATTTTTAACCCTCTATTAAGCGCTGCAAAAATCATTTCACCCTGAGGGTGTTTTTTACTGACAATAAAATGCCGTGAGTCCGGTAACATCATCTTAATATTTTGAATAGGAACGTATTCTCGCTCTTCAAAATTTAGCAATAGATTTTGGCTAACACTAAAATTGATCAACATCGCGTCAACCACTTCGGTTTCTACCATATTTAGCATGGTTTCCCAAGGTCCGATAAAGCTCACAATATTTATATCGGTGTTAATTAATGCCCGCCAGTCCACTCGCCATCTTGGGTTTGCAACAACAGTTAGCTGATCCAACTGCTCTTGCGGTAAGTTTTGCAATGCCACATTTCGCTTAGTTACATATAAGCCCGCTTCATATTGACCAAATTCAACCACAGCATCACTCACATAGAGTGAACCTCTATAATTAATGATATCTTCATGCCAAACACTACGCGCCAAAATTAGGCTTTCACCCGAAAGCATATCTGAAAATTCCACGATATTTACAGAAGGTTTAGGGTTGAAGACGACTTCTCTTGTCTCTCCTCCTAAAAATAGTGCCTGCTGTAAAAGGACCATTTCTATAATTTCAATATGCGATCCTTTTGTCGTCGGGTAAAAAGACTTAACATCCAACGGCGAGCGGCCATTGAGAAATTCGGCATAACGTTGGCTAAAATTTTCACTACTCATAATATCAACCACTAATTGATTGTGAGCATACAGGCTACCCGTATAAAAAATGAGCCATAGCCATATCAGCCGCTTCATGCTTACCCCGCATTCGAATCGATATAATCCAAAGTATACTAAAACCACCCTCGACATGTTAACCAAAAACCAACATAAAAATAAGCTTTTTTCACTAATTAAAAGAATAATATTCGATAACAAACCCGTAAAAACGGCTAAGTTAAAGTATTCATAGGACTTTCTGAATAATGAGATAAATTTAAGAAAAGTACACCCCGATTAGGCAAAGGTCTTGCCTAATCGGGGTGTTTCAGGGAGCTACACAGAACGGGTGGCAGTTGCAGGTGAAATGTTTGCAGCACTGTATGCGGTGGGAATAACAGCTATCAAACTGGCAATACAAACACTGATACCTCCATATAAAAAGTATTCCATCGGTACAGATTCTAAGCGGAAAAGTTCCATGAGTTTGACATTTAAGAGCACAGCAAAAAGGCTACCAAATACAACTCCGACCCCAACAACAACGAGGTTTTCAATAATATAAAACCTCATAATATGAAACTTACTCGCTCCTAGCGCTCTTCTTGTACCAATTTGACGACGCCGTTTCATCAGCGTGAAACGCGCTTGTCCAAATACCCCCAACATAGTTAACATGACTAGGCCAATAGTGACACCAATCAGTATACTCAACGATGATTTCATGGCTTTATACCCAGTTTCGCGAGTATATTTAAATGTATGAAGATCCGCTACAAACTTACCGGGTTGTTGTAACAGAAGGCTGCGAACATCCTCCATAGCCTGTTCAAGTTGTCCCGCTCTGGCTTTCACCAAAAACCTATTTTCACCGGAAAAACTGTACACAGGGAATACAACACTGCGCTCATTGCCACTCCAGTCAGGCCAAGTGGCAATTAATTTGTCGATAACACCAACGATTTGGTACGGACGACCATTCATATAAACTGTAACACCTACCGCAGCAGACCAATCTTCAGGCGACACGCGCTCAGCCATTGCTTGTGTGACGAGAATTGAATTAGAGAGTTCGCTGTAGTCTTGATTAGAGATCTTCATCTCACTATCTTCAAACCCTCGACCCATTATGATCTCCAGCCCCAGAGTCTTCATAAACTCATCAGACATGCTATAAATACCCGCATAAGCGATAAAGCTATCAGGGTCTTCAGACTCATTAAATTGCAAACCTAATCCCCACCCAGCCAATGGTATTGAGTTCGTTGTCACCACACTTTTAACACTGTTAAGCGCTTTAATACTCGCCAAATCTTGTTTCAATAGTGCTTCATACTCCTCAGACTCAACCGGTAAATTAGTACGAAATGAAAAAAGTGTGTCTTCACCAAGGCCACTTGGCAAATTTATCTCATGCAACTTAGACATAGCCATATAAGAGATATTGATCAAAATAGTAAACGCCACAGCGATTTGTATGATCAGTAATGTAGGGCCCGTTTTATTTTTCCACAGCGTTTTAAGTATGGGTGTGAAATCCTTCATCTACTGCTCCTATAAACTCTTAAGCTGACTGGATAGTTGAACACGGCTCGTTCGATATATAGGCCACAATCCAAATAACAGCGAAGTACTGACGGCCAGTGCGACAGTAGATACCATTAGAGTTAAATCCATCGTCATGACATTGACATGATACTCTGGGTACATATCTGTCAAGGCTGAGAGCCCTAACTGGGTTAACAATAATCCAATCACACCACCAAAAAAGCCGATCAGTGCCGCCTCAAAGCCAAATTGCACTGTAATATTTTGTTTGGATGCTCCCACGGCCCGTCGCAGACCAACTTCTCCGCCTTTTCCATGGAATTTTGTCATCATCAAACTCATCACATTACACAGACAGGCAAATAGAAATGCCAACGCAAAACCAATGCCGATCTTATTTTCTTCACTCACTGCACCTTCTTTTTCAAGGTACTCTGTAACAGACATCAATCGGTTAGGCTCAGGTCGCGCAAATCGGCCTACTTTTCTTTGCTCTTCAGTATAGTCTTCCATAAACCTGAAATATTCATGCTTTTTATCTTCAGACTTAAACTCAACCCAAAACCTTATCCATGCACATTCTGACAACATGACTTCCTGCAAAGTAGAGCTAGGACCATCACCCCAGCAATACCAACCCATTGTGGTTGGAGAGAAAAAGTTGTTTCGAATTTGTGATTCAAGCGGCACAAAATAAGGCAGCGTCGGGCTGTACATGTCATAGTAGTTAACGTAAAACTTGGGCGTAGGTTGCCAGTCGTCAATCACACCAACAACTCGATACAAATGATCACCGACAATAATGTGCTCTCCAACTGAGTTTGCCCCTTGAAACAGACGATCGTTTTCTCTTTTCGATAAAACAATGACTGATTGACCTTGCAGATCCGCTTCCTCACTCCAGGTGCTGCCATAAATAAATGGAGCACCAAACACACTAAAAAAATGCCGGCTTGTTGAACGTATTTGGTGTAGTTGCGAATCAATAACATCTTCGCTTTCCGCTCGAACCGCCGAATTAAATGAGACAAATGGGACATGTTTATCCGCTTTGTTCGCTGCCAATAAAGCCATTGCGTCTTGATACGTTAATAGAGAGGGAATATCTACCTCACCATTTTTTCTGTAACCGATTGGCTGTGAAGGATCCCAAGAATTTAGATGTACCATTGCGACACGCTCACTTTTATGGGGTAATGGGTTTTGGCCCATCATGTACCCTACGGTGATTGTGATCATAGAAGCAGCTATGCCGATGGCGATTGTGCCTATCATCAGCAAACTCAGCAATGGCGTCTTTTTTAAGCTAAGCCAAGCTAGCTTGAAATAATACTTGCCCATTAGCCGCACCTCTAAGCCGATATAGCGTGTTTTTGCTCACTCAGATTTCCATCTCGTATCTCTACGATACGACCAGCCTGCTGAGCTTGCTCCATATCGTGGGTGACCATTAAAATGCTGGTCCCCTGCTTATTTATATCTTTGAGCAGTGCCATAATACCGTCGGCCATTTTAGAATCTAGGTTACCAGTAGGCTCATCGGCGAGTAAGAAGGAAGGGCTACCCGCAAGTGCACGGGCAATGGCGACTCGCTGCTGTTGACCACCTGACAACTGTTGAGGGTAATGTGACTTTCGTCCAGCAAGACCGACTTGTTCGAGTGCATTGAGCACCCGCTCCGTTCGCTCTTTAGCGCTAAAATCTCGATACCTCAACGGCATTTCAACATTGTCGAATAAATTAAGCTCGGGAATTAGATTAAAGCTCTGAAAAATGAAGCCTATTTTTTGATTTCGCAATGAAGATTTATGCTTGTCGGACAATCCCGTCGTATCTTGGTTGTCCAATAAATATTGCCCTTGCGAGTGTTCTTCTAGTAACCCAGCAATATTTAAAAATGTCGTTTTTCCAGAGCCTGAAGGACCTACGACCGCAACAAACTCACCTTGTTGAATATCGAGATCAAACGGCTGCAACGCCTGCGTCTTGACCGTATCCGTGGTGAAGGATTTTGCTACTCCTCGCATTTTAAGCATGATATTTCCTTTAACTTTGTGTACTTATTATTCTACAGCATTTCACTATACTTACTGACTACAACGGGTCGTGAAAAAGAATATAGCTTGCTGTTCCTTAAGCATTTATTATATTTCATTCTCAAACTGAGTAATTAAGTCCCCAAAAAGAGCACTCAAATTATTGTAGACTAAAAAAAACAAAATAAACACAAAATTAATATTATATTTACCGAAAAACAAAATGCAGGCAAGTTATCATCGTACATATAAATACTTAGATAACTGGGGAACAAACGCAAATAAACAGAGTATGTTATTGACCCAATTACTGCGCCTAAGCTTGCAAAGAGATCACGCTGAACGTGTCGCTTCAGTTGGTGAAATACTCGCCGTTTTAAGCACAGGCTGAAGAACCGCCAACACGCCAGCCAAAAGTACAACTACCACACCAATGAGCAAATACTGCGCAGGCACCGGCGCAAGGCCAAAGTGCACTACCAGTAAGTTATTCGCCACAATGGTTAACCCTAAGCCAAACAGAATACCGCAAACATTAATACAGAGGTTCTCTAACATGAAATACCTGATTATTTCATACCGACTAGCTCCTAATGCTCGCCTAATACCGATTTGTTTTTGTCGCTTTAAAATTGTGTAGCGTGTCTGGCCGAACACACCTAACATTATGATAATGGACAAGCCAACAATCACAATTTTCAGCGTATTATAAGCCGCAACCTGCGGTTGATAAGCCCAAGTTCTTGTTTCACTGAGCTTCATAAAATTGTCAATATTTCTGCTGGAGTCAACTAACAATAAATCCTTCACATCTCTAATGCTTTGCTCAAGCAACCCCTTGTGCGCACGCACAATAAAACTCGCATCCGTCATCATAAATAAGGTGGGAACCAAGAAATTGTTATTTTTGTATCCCCAAAAGCTCCAAGGGCCAACCAATTGTTCAACAATGCCTCTGACAGATTGTTCTTTGTCGTTCAAATAAAGCGTTTTACCTAGTGCTTGGCGCCAGTCATTAGGATAAAGGTCTTGAGCCAAAGCTTTGGTGATCACCACGCCAACAGGCTGACTCAAACCAAAATCTTTCAGCGCTCGCTCATCTGACAAGGTAAACCCCTCACCTGCGATCAGCTTTAACCCCATGGTTTCAATCATTTGATGGCCACCCGCATATAAGCCTGCTTTTGAATCATATTCATGTGACCCTTGTTTTAACCTCACTTCCATACCCGCTCCACGATGGGACAGAGGTATGGAGTTAACCGTAACAACCTCCTCGACACTATCTAACGCTCTGATAGCATCTAGATCTCGATATACACTGGCTACTCGCTCTTCTGGCGAGCCATGCAAAGACATTTGAAACGAAAATAAAACATCTTCATCTAAGCCACTTGGATCATTAAATTCTCCATGCTTCTGTACTAGCATAAACACTGAATTAACGAGTATCGTGAAGGCAACTGCAATTTGCAATATCAGCAAAAGAGGTGCTGTTTTGGCGTACCATAGTGATTTAATAATTGGTTTAAGATCTTTCATTTAATTTGCCTATAAGCTCTTCAATTGGCTTGATGGCTGTATTTGACAAGCCCTATAGATTGGATACAGGCCAAAAAGCGAACTCGCAATCACTGACGATACCAAGGTGGTTAGCATCAACTCAATGTTCATTGCCATCAGTGCCGGGTTTAAGTGGCTGTATATTTCTGCCGTGATGATCAGGCCCAAATTTGCCAAGAGTAAACCCACAACTCCGCCTAATAGACCTATCAGAATCGTTTCACAACCAAATTGCCAAGCAATATCTTCCTTACTTGCACCAACCGCTCTCCTTAATCCAATTTCAGCCCCTTTACCATGAAACTTAGTCATCATTAAACTCATACAATTGAGTAAACAGGCAATCAAAAATGCCAATGCCAGCCACACAGCCAAACGACTATCTCCGGTCACAACTTTATTGTGTTTTATAAACTCAGGCACGTTTAGTACCCGGTTCATTTGTTCACGCTGAAAACGCCCTAAAGCTCGTTGTTCCATCGCGTAATTATTTACAAAATCAAAATACGCATCGCGCTGAGTTGAAGATTCAAGCTCTACCCAGAAGTACAACCATACACATTCAGAAGTGAGCATTGAGCTAAATTTATTCATCTCAAAGTCCCCCCAGCAATACATACTGACATCACTTGCCGCAATCCACTCATTATCAATATTGGAGCGAAATGGAATGAACATGTCTCTGACATCCATAAAAACATCATGGCTCTCAAGGTAGAATCGAGGCAGTACTACCCAGTCATCCAATACGCCAACAACACGATATAAAAGCCCACCAATTAAGACCTCTTCTCCAACAGAATTTCGACCATTAAAGAGTTTCATATTGCGCTTTTTCGACAATACAACTACCCGTGCACCTTGTTCGTCATCGGACTCTGTCCAACCTGAACCATATAAGAACGGCACTTCAAACATATCAAAAAATTCATATGTGGTTGCCCGCAACAAGGTTGAAAGCGCGCCACTCGGTGGCTGACTTGGAGCACGACTCATAGTTTTATGGCTGCCAATAATTGTTTGACGCTTGCCTTTTTTTTCGTTGTATAAGTTCATTGCATCTTGATAAGTAACCCAAATGGGAATTTGCTCTTTACCATCCTCCATTTTGTACATGCGCGATGGATCCCATGAACTCAAATGAACAGTAAATAGCCGTTCACTTTTACTGGGGATTGGATCTTTGGTCATCATGTAGCTGACAGTATATGTGACCATGGTCGCAGCAATGCCTATTGAAATGGTCGCTATCATTAAGAAACTTAACAGAGGTGTTCTTTTGAGACTAAATACCGCCATGCGTATATAGTAGTACAGCATGTTATCTCCTATTCAGCGGTGGGTGTAGCACTAACATAATTCTTATAATTCTATGGCTCAGACATGCACGTTTAAGATCAAAACCCTTTAAAAATGCTTACATCGAGCAAACAGCTGACCTTGGGGAAAAGCACTATATATTCCAACTTATTAGTGGCAAGTTGCTTAATATATTTATCCACATTGACAACTAACTCGCAGCCTAAAGCCTTTCAAACATTGGTAGGCTAAATGAAACGTTTCCCAAATGCGTGATTATTTTTGGTAAATGATATTCTTAACACTATTACGCCTAAAATTCCTTCGTGTGTACCTAAGCCTTCCATCGCCTATATGTTATGCAGTTAAATATGAGTCTAACTAAACCATAAACATCAGAGGTGTATTTAGGGGGAATTTTTTCTTCACTGGCAAGGCTAACAAAAACCAAATAGATACACAATAAAAACCCAGAAACCACAAAATAAACAACTTTATTACAAAGAGGGATAGGGAAGGCAGGCTTTATGGAGAAATATCAGGGGCGTATATAGGAAAATAGTCAGCTCAAGATTGAACTAACAATCAATTTTTAGAACCTAGCTATTTAGCCAAGTATTTAATTAGCCCCACCTTGCTGCATAATGTTCGATACAGCGCTCTTTTAAAATACCGTCGCGGATCTCAATCGTTCGCTTTGCTTGCAGTGCCAACTTTAAACTATGAGTGACCATTAAAATCGTGGTACCACATTGGTTGAAGGACGATAAAATGGCCATAATATCTGCGGCATTTTTTGAGTCCAAATTCCCAGTTGGCTCATCAGCCAATATGAGTGAGGGTTTACCAACTAACGCGCGCGCAATAGCTACCCTTTGCTGTTGACCTCCAGATAACTGGTTTGGTTTACAATTAATTCTGTCACACAGCCCGACTTGCTCAAGTAATGACATCACACTGGCACGGCGCTGCTTAGCAGGTACCCGGCTGTAGCGCAACGGAATTTCCACATTATCGTAGACATTTAATTCGGGAAGTAGATGGAAGCTCTGAAAAACAAACCCAATATCAGAACTTCTTAGTCGGGATTTTTGTTTATCACTGAGTGTCTTTACGTCTTTATCTAAAAAAGTATATTCGCCAGAGCTGGGAGACTCTAATAATCCAGCAATGTTTAAAAAGGTCGTTTTTCCCGAACCAGATGGGCCAACCAATGCAATAAAATCTCCCGATGCAACTTGTAAATTAAAAGGTTGTAATGCTTGAGTAACCACGGTGCTTTCTTCGTAATTTTTAGTAACACTGGAAAATTTAAGCATATACACTCACTACTTCACCACTAAATTTATACTATTCATTACGATAAAAAACCGACCCTCACAGGCCAAATAATGGGAGAGGCAGCAAAAAGAGCAGCCTGAACGGCAATGAATACGCTACTACATAGCTAAAAATATAACACGGCAAAGGCTGTATGCAACCCGCTAAATTCATTAAAAAAATACTAAGAATACAGCAAAAAAGACTTGTTAGGGTATTTGCCCCTAACAAGTCCATTGGCATGGCTTAAGTATCGTAACCAAGGTTAGGTGACAACCAACGCTCAGCTTCTTCTATAGACATATCACTACGGCGAGCGTAGTCTTCAACTTGATCTTTTTGAATGGTAGCAACTGCAAAATACTTAGAGTCAGGATGCGAGAAGTACCAGCCGGAAACAGCTGCACCTGGCCACATTGCGTAAGAGCTCGTTAGCTTCATACCAATGCGGTTTTCAACATCTAACAACGACCAGATTTTTTTCTTCTCCGTGTGCTCAGGACATGCAGGGTAACCCGGTGCAGGTCTAATACCTTGGTAGTTTTCGCGAATAAGCTCTTCATTCGTTAATGACTCATCAGCAGCAAAACCCCAATACTCCTTACGAACTTGCTCGTGCAAGTACTCGGCAAAGGCTTCTGCGAGTCTATCTGCCACCGCCTTGACCATGATCTTATTGTAATCATCTTGCTGTGCGTCAAACGCATCCGCCAGATCATCCTCTTCAAGACCACCTGTGACTGCAAATGCGCCAAAATAGTCCTCAATACCCTTTGGAGCAACGTAGTCAGCTAAACAGTAATTTGGGAAATCTGTTTTTTCCGTTTGTTGACGTAACTGACACGATTTACCAATCACCTCTGTTCGAGATTCATCGGCATAAATTTCGATATCGTCGTCTACTCGGTTTGCAGGAAATAACCCTATTACACCAAGCGGTTGCAACTTACCTGTTTGCTCTAACTCATCGAGCATTGCATTGGCATCAGCAAATAGCTTTTTAGCCTCTTCACCAACTATTTCATCTTCTAATATACGCGGGTATTTCCCTGCCAAAGACCATGTCATGAAATAGGGAGTCCAATCTATATATTGACGCAATGTGGCGATACTAACGTCTTTAAACTCGGTAATTCCCAATTTCTTAGGTTTAGGCGGTGTGTAATTATCCCAGTCCAACTTAGTGGCATTGTCCCGAGCTCGGCCTAAAGTCACAGGCTTAGAACGCGGTTTTTTACGCGCTTGCTGTTCACGGACCTTCACGTATTCATTGGCTGTTTTTTCTAAAAAGACAGGCTTTTGCGTATCACTCAGCAAACTAGAAACGACGCCCACTGCACGACTGGCATTGTTAACGTAAATAACGCCTTTGTCGTACTGTGGTTCAATTTTCACCGCAGTGTGTGCTTTAGATGTGGTCGCCCCGCCAATTAAAAGCGGGATGTCAAAGCCTCGACGTGTCATTTCTTTTGCCACATGTACCATTTCATCTAGTGAAGGGGTAATAAGGCCGGACAGTCCAATGGCATCTGCTTTTTCATCGATGGCCGTTTGCAATATTTTTTCAGCGGGTACCATCACACCTAAATCAACTACTTCATAGTTGTTACACTGCAGCACAACACCCACGATGTTCTTACCAATATCGTGTACATCGCCTTTCACAGTGGCCATAACTATTTTTCCGTTGCTCGCGCCTTCTTCCTTCTCTGCTTCGATAAATGGGTCAAGGTAAGCCACCGCGCGCTTCATTACACGGGCTGACTTGACCACCTGAGGCAAGAACATTTTACCGGCACCGAATAAATCACCGACTACATTCATGCCGTCCATCAGTGGCCCTTCAATAACCTGAATCGGCTTCTCAAAGCTTAAGCGGCACTCTTCGGTATCTTCATCGATATACTCTGTGATCCCCTTAACAAGGGCATGCTCTAGCCTTTTCGCAACTGGCCATGTACGCCACTCTAAGTCCTCTTTTTTCTCAGCTTGCGCCATACCTGAGTACTTAGGCGCGATATCAACTAAGCGTTCTCCTGCGCCGGGGTCAGTATTGAGGATCACATCCTCAACTGCATTTCTCAATTCAAGTGGAATATCATCATACACAGCTAGTTGGCTGGCGTTGACGATTCCCATATCCATTCCCGCTTTGATGGCGTGGTATAAAAAGACTGAATGGATAGCTTCACGAACAGGGTTGTTGCCTCGGAAAGAAAACGACACATTTGAAACACCGCCAGATACCTTACAGTGCGGTAAGTTTTGCTTTATGCGGCGCGTGCCTTCAATGAACTCAACTGCGTAGTTGTCATGCTCTTCAATACCTGTGGCAACAGCAAAAATATTCGGATCAAAAATAATGTCTTCTGGCGGGAAGCCAAGCTCATCAACAAGAATTTTGTAAGAGCGCTCACAGATTTCAAATTTACGATCTGCCGTTTCAGCCTGACCAACTTCGTCAAACGCCATAACGACAACAGCCGCACCAAAACGTTTTAAAATCTTGGCTTGGCGCACAAACGGCTCTCTACCCTCTTTTAGCGAGATAGAGTTTACAATGGCCTTGCCCTGAATACATTTCAGACCCGCAACGATGACATCCCATTTAGAGGAGTCAACCATGATAGGTACTTTTGAAATTTCAGGTTCAGAAGCAATGAGGTTCAAAAATTTCACCATCGCCATTTTTGAGTCCAACATGGCTTCATCCATGTTGATATCAATCACCTGAGCACCGCCTTCAACCTGCTCTCTGGCAACTTCAAGCGCGGTTTCGTAATCTTCTTCTAAAATGAGTCGTTTAAAGCGTGCTGAACCTGTGACATTGGTTCTTTCCCCAACGTTTGTAAATACAGCAGTAGATTGCGTCATAATGATACTTCCTAATTCAGATTACAGGCTTCAAGGCCTGATAAACGCATGCGTACTTCAAGCTCAGGAAGCTTACGCGGTAACACAGTATTCAAACCATCTGCAAAGGCTTTAATATGTTCAGGTGTCGTACCACAGCACCCGCCTACAATATTGATAAAGCCTTCTTTACCCCAGTCAACAATCTCTTTGCTCATATCATCAGCTTCTAAGTCATACTCACCAAACTCATTGGGTAAGCCCGCATTGGGGTGCACAGAAGTGAATGTTTCGCATACACGAGATAACTCTTCAACATAAGGGCGCAGTAGGTCGGGGCCCAACGCACAATTTAAACCAATAGAAATAGGCTTAATATGACGAATGGAGTTGTAAAATGCTTCTGTAGTTTGCCCTGATAAAGTGCGACCAGACGCGTCAGTGATAGTCCCTGAAATCATTACAGGCAAGCGAATGCCCGCTTGCTCAAATGCCTCTTCTACACCGTAAGCCGCCGCTTTTGCATTGAGTGTATCAAAAATCGTTTCTATCAAAATAAGATGCGCGCCGCCTTCAATTAAGGCAAGGGTTGATTCTATGTACGCTTCCACCAGCGCATCAAAGGTCACATTACGATAACCCGGATCATTTACATCTGGAGAAATAGAGCATGTTTTTGACGTCGGACCAAGTACACCACCCACATAACGTGGTTTGCTTGGATCTTTGGCGGTAAATTCATCACATACTTGACGCGCTAACTTTGCTGACTCGAAGTTTATTTCACGGCTTAAACTGGCCATGTCATAGTCTTCCATTGAAATGGTGGTCGAGTTAAACGTATTGGTTTCAATGATATCAGCACCCGCTTCCAGGTACTCTCGATGAATTTGCTTAATCACATCAGGCTGGGTCAAACTTAACAAGTCATTGTTGCCTTTGATCAACACATGCCAATCTTTAAAGCGCTCTCCACGGTAGTCTTCTTCCTCAAACTTATGTTTTTGGATCATGGTTCCCATTGCACCGTCTAAAATAACGATGCGCTCTTGCATCGTCTTTTTCAGCGCTTCAGATATGGCTTGGCCATCGATAGGCTCAAATGGCACACTGTTATTCGGCATAATTGTTAGTCCTTACGTCTTGGCTAACGAGATTAATATCGTACGGAGTTGTTTGGTAAACATAATAGTTTAACCAATTTGAAAATAATAAAAAGGCGTGGCTTTGCCAGGTTTTTGATGGCTTAACACCCGAGTCATTGTTTGGGAAGTAGTTGTCAGGCATAGGGGCATCAGGTCCATTTTGCAGATCTCGTAAGTACTCTTTTTGCAATGTATCAGCATCATATTCTGGATGTCCCGTAATATACACTTGGCTCCCTGTATTATTCTTAAGTAGATAGGCACCGACTTGTTCAGAGCCTGCCAATACAACTAAGTCTTCTTTGCGATTGATTTTCTCAATATCAATATGACCATAACGGGAATGAGGCACTAAAAACTCATCGTCAAAACCTCGTGTTAGTGCACCGTGATCAAAATAAACTCGGTGTTTAAATACGCCACAAAGTTTTTGCTCTTTTAATTCACGCTTCAATCCATGATGGTGATATAAGCCAGCATGAGCAGCCCAACAGGAGAATAGCGTTGAAGTAACATGATGCTCGGCCCAGTCAAAAAATGCTTGTAGCTCTTGCCAATAGATCACATCTGAATACTCTAAATGTGCCAAAGGTGCGCCTGTGACAATCAAAGCATCGTAGTTTTCCTCTTTTACCTCTGAGAAGTAACGATAAAACATATTCAAATGTTGTTCTGAGTTTTCTGAACTGCGATGAGTATCCAACCTAAGCAAATCCACATTTACTTGCAACGGCGTATTTGCCAATAAACGAATAAATTGAACCTCTGTCTCTACCTTATTTGGCATTAAGTTCAAGATTGCCAATCGCATAGGACGGATCTCTTGAGACATCGCGCGACTTTTTGGCATCACAAATACATTTTCGTGACGCAACCTCGCAATGGCGGGTAATTCGTCTTTAACAGTGATCGGCATGAGATCCTCCCCAGAATAGACAAAAACTAACTGCAATATATTGACTGACATTATGAACGAACGCCATAAAATATCAACTTCTAGATGTTCAGACGTCTAAATTAAACAATACCAAAATAAACCATAGGCAAAAACGAGTAGACAAGCCTCTATCACTTAAAACAGTCTCGATACTGTCAAAAATTAGGAAGGGAAAATTGAAGACAAAATAAGGCAGGAAACTCAGTGAGTTGAGTGAGTTTACTCATTACACATGTGAAGTTTATATTTGGATGGAGTTAAAGGGTGAAAGGATAAAGGGTGAAAGGATAAAGGGTGAAAGGATAAAGGGTGCCAAAGCAAATAGCACCCTGTCATGCAAGTAGATGATTAACCGAAATAGCCGTACCCTAATACGACACTTACTATCAGCCCTGCAGAAGCAAAAATCCCATATTCAATACTCACTTTTAGACGTTGCTCTCCGACAAACAGCTTTGACTCAGTCATAGCCATGATCAAACAAGAGATAAACATACAAAAGCTCAAAAGAATTAAATTAATTTGAATCGCATCTAGGATCATTATGTTCTCCAACAAGTGGCCACAGGCCGATTTAAGCACACGACTATTTCAACACAACAGAGTGTAGCAAAATAAGTTCTAAACTTTCAATAAAAACTGAAAGTTTATTTTTGAAGTTGGTAAATTACATGGGGAGGGAACAATCACGGTCACTATTAAGCTCAATTACGTTGCATAAATTCACAAAATAATTACAGTACAGCCAGATTAGATTACTAAATAACAAAGATGATTGTGGGTATAGGAGAGATTGCTGCATTTTGTGCAGCTGCAGTGTGGGCATTTTCAACCCTTTTATATAAACGTTTTAGCCATCATTTAAACCCCCTAGAGCTCAATGTCGCTAAGGGGGTAATAGCCTCTGCACTGATGGGGGCCGTATTGCTTTTCACTTGGGACAGCCAATTGCCCTCTAGTTATATAAGTTGGGGGTGGTTAATTGCCAGCGGCATTGTCGGTATTGCAATTGGAGATAGTGCCTACTTCGCTGCCCTGCGCAATATTGGCCCAGCCCGAACACTGGTGATCGAATCTCTAGCACCTGCCATTGCCGGATTATTGAATATCGCACTGCTAAGCGTATATCTATCTGCCACTGCTTGGCTCGGTATTGTGGTTACGACCATAGGGGTCGTTATTGCAGTCAAGCCCAGTCAAAAACTGCCTGAACTAGATAAAGAGACTTACCGTAAAGGCGTATTATTTGCGCTCGGTGCCGCAACATGCCAAGCCGCTGGGATGGTTCTTTCAAAAGGTGCGCTAAATAATGATGACATCAGCAGTTTGTGGGCAGCCATAATACGCCTTGCTGCGGGCACGCTCGTGGTGGCAATGATAGTTGCGACAATAAAACACAGCAGCTTAACACGCGCCATTACGCTCAAAGGGATTGAGGGCAAAGCTTGGTTATTTGCGGCGGTTTTCTTTGGCACCTTCATCGGTTTATGGTTACAACTTATCTCTGTCAACAATACCGATCCTGCGGTAGCACAAACAATTTTTTCAGCCGCGCCATTAATGGTTATGACAATGAGCTTGATCAGAAAAGAGCATGTGACACGCGCTATGCTATTGGGTGGGGTAACAGCTTTGGTAGGGATAGTTTTACTCTTAAAAGGGTAATTATAATTGGAAAGAGGTCGTCTCAACCTGTTTATGCATAGAGCAATGCACGTGAGCAAACAAGTGAGACGACCTTGGAGGTAGGGGGTTTGGAAGGAAAAGCACCGCATGATCAGCAGTGCGGTATGAAATATTTAATATTTATAAGGTGAAAAATAATTATTCTGTCAGCGTTTCGCAGCTTAAGTAAGACAAGAAACCATGACCATTAATTACATGTCGCACTTCTTTGACAAACCAACGCTTATCTAATGCGCTTTGAGTCCCTTGCACTTCAACAACAGCGCCCGCCATAATGTCTGGATTACCGTAAACCACCATATCTGCACTGACATGCGCCCGTGTAAGTTGCGCCAATTTGCTGTCTGCGGCATGCTGCGCACTTGCTTCATCGGCGTACGTATACGGTAACGTTAAGCTCGGCGTGCCACCGCCAGCAGAGACTGTTTGCAACTGTGCAATACCTAGATCGTGATACTTAGCCACGACCTCTTTAGTCAATCGATAGTGCAAGGTGTTGAACTTCCAATCAATGATCCACTTTGGTTCAAGCGTGACCTGTGGTAAAGGCTGGCCAGACAAAGAACGACCTGTGCCTTTTTTCATGAAAATAAGGTTGTCATTGATAATTTTCATTACCGCATCGTGCTGCTGTGCAAGCTTACTCATCAGCTGCATGTCACTTTCACTTTGCTCGATTTGCGGTAACGTAATGCTATCTAACGCAGGGGCAATTCGAGGGGTCAACCCGTACTCCTGGGCAATATCAGAAATAACACTGCCAAGTGTGAGCGGGCTTTCAGGGTCACTGGGCCAAGATTTGAGTTTGGCTGCTTTTAAATTTTGATCCCATAGGACCTTATTTCCAACCAATTCAAGCGCCCTCACCGGCCCTGTGATCTGATACTCTCCAACTTGAAATTCACCCATCTCGACACTGGGCGCTTTGCTATCTTCCGTTCCCTGCTTATAACCCATTGCTATCTCCAACTTATCCGTTGGCTGTGGCAATGTGATCGGCGCTTTTTCTAAGTTATCAAACTTAACAACACACATATCGCTTAACAAACCAGTACGTAAGGTCACGCTCACTTCGGCGATTCTATCTCGTAGCTGTTCAGCGACTTCGTTGCCATTGGCTTTCACTGAATATTGCGGCTGTAATTCCATGACCCTCTACTCCCAGATATTAATCTCTCGCTGCACTTTGGGCTTAGGCACATCAGGTAATACAATCTTGATGTTTTCCGGATAAATCGGTCCCAAATCAGCTAGGCCATAGTTTGCTTCCAGCACACGCTCTACCATGCCCGCACTGCGTCCATAGTGTCGAAAACAGATGAGATCGAGACAGTCTCCATCCCGGGTTATGTAGCTCACAGCACTCATGATGATGCTCCTTCATTACCATCGTAACGAGACAATCGCATACTAAATTGAATTTCTCTTGGAATACCATCATTCAAAAACAAGGTACGGGTTTCATTAATGGATTTAATAACCCACTTGCCAAGAACTCGGCCTACACTCGGGCTAGATTTGCCGCTTTCTTCAACGTAAGTCAAAGTTAAAGGCACACCTTGAGTCGCTTCATCTCGCATAAAATCAAGTTGCTTTAAACCATTTTCAACCAATTGTGGGAAAATTGTCCCCTCTAACTCTAAGGTTTGTTCACCAACACCAATAAACTGCTTAACCGGACTATTTTTGTCGGTTTGTGATTCAAGATCTTTCCAGCGATATTCAGTATTAAACTGTAGTTTTTGAAATGCCGCTGTACTGACAGAAAACTTGTATTCACCCAGCTGCATCATGTAGTTGGCATGATTGATCTTTGCCATCGAAAGTCCTCTTAAAAAAGCTTAAGGGGATGACCCCTTAAGCTACCTCGTTGTAATACCGAGCGCGGTAATCGCGCATCGCCTGTTGCTGTTGCTGCTCTAAAACTTGCTTGACTTGTAACGCAATCTCGTGAGCTTGCTGTTCACTTTGCGCATTCACCGTGATATTCGCATTAACAGTAATATTGCCCGCCACTTCCTGAGTATGCATATCACTGCTTATTTGCGATTGAGATGTACTCGGTTCGGCAAGTGCATTTGGTGTTGGCGTCGATAACAGCCCTTTTGCTTTTGACGCCTCTGATTGCTCAGGCTTATCACTGCCAAATAGGCTGGCGAAGAAGTCTCCTCCTACTTGAGACATCACAGTATTAGTCAAGTAACCCGCCACCGGGGCAAGGAACTTGCCATATTTGGGAATTTTCCCAACTAGGTGTGAAACGCCTTCAGAGCTCAATGCTCCTGTCAGTGTGCCACCAATCGTTTGTGCCTTTTCCTGTGTCGATAACTCATCATTTGCCGCCGCTTGATAGATGGTGTGGCCATTTAACGCGTGGCCAAGTAACTGGCCTTGCTGCGATGCTTTGTGCCACTTTCCAGCTTGCTTGCCTGAAGCCTGCTCAACCGCCGCCATCGTGCCCATCACCATATTGGCTTCGTTGATAACATTATCTTTGACAAACTGAAGAGGTGTCTGTGCATGACTCGATGCAGCTTGCGATGCCGAGTTGCTTGCTTCACTAAATTGAACTTCCGCTTGGCCCTGCGCTAAGGTGTTGGATACACTTGCTGTTTTTTCAACTTTTTCAGTGTTTTCTTTTGGCTCATCGTCAAAGAACCAACCGCCAAGGGTATCGCCTAGGAACGAACCAACAGATTCGCCACCAAATGCGCCAATTGCACCGCCGACAATACCACCGATCGCAGTCCCTACTACGGGAATAACGGAGCCTATTGCAGCGCCTGCCGCGGCACCTGCCATCGCACCGCCCATACCACCTACAGCACCACCGACTCGGCTGGTTTTTTCCTGCTTGCTCAGTGAGTCGTCGCTCAAAGCTGAGTAGGCATCCAACGCCCCCATCGCCACCGTTAAAGGCGTGGCCAATTTACCTAAATATTTACCAGGTCCTTTTGTTAAGGTAGATAATGCACCACCTTTCTTACCAAAAAACTGGCCTAACTTAGAAAACATAGGATCATTTGCTGCTGGCGCTTTAAATGATTTAGGAGCTTTCACTTTGGGGCGCTTTGCAGGTTTTGCCTTACCGCCATCCAGCACCTTTAAAGCAGGCTTAGCTGGTTTTTTAGGTTTATGTTTTGTCTCTTTTGAAGTCTCATTCAACTTGGCAGCTTTGCGCTGTGCTGCTTCATCATTCGCTACACTTTTCGCTTTAGACTTGTTGCGCTTAGCTGGCTTTTTGCGTCGCTTCTTCGACTTTTTCTTTGCTTTTTTGGACTTTTCCTCTCGCTCATTTTCACCGTCAAATAACGAGTCTAAGCCGAGGTCACCCAAGCCAAATTCCGCCAAGAGGTCTGGTACAGCCCCCGTTAATGACGACAAATCACCATTTAAAATGCCTTTAAAGTCGAGCTTTTCAATCAGAGCTGAGTGCTTAGTGAAAAGGCTCGCCGCGTCCTGTAAACCAAATGCGTTTAATAATTCAGGAGCTTGCTGCATCAAAGAGCTCAAGTCGCCCTCTAAAATGGCCTTGGTATCGAGCTTTTGCAGTGCCGGTAAGGCCGCATCTAGCGTGGCACTCACCTCATCCAAACCCGCCGCTTTTAACAGTCCTGGGGCTGCCGACATCAAGCTCGATACATCGCCACTGGCAATGCCTTTTAAATCCAGCTGTTGCAGTGCCGGTAGCGCGGCCGTGAGTGTTTCCGAGGCTTCACCTAATCCTGCTGCTTTTAAAAGCCCAGGCGCCGCCGACATCAAGCTTGATACATCACCACCAGCAATCCCCTTTAAATCTAGCTGTTGCAGCGCTGGCAGAGCAGCCCCAAGTGTTTCAGAGGCCTCATTTAAGCCAACCGACGCAAGCAAATCAGGCGCCGCCGACATCAAGCTTGATACATCACCGCTGGCAATACCTTTTAAGTCAAGCTGCTGTAGCGCTGGCAATGCAGCCCCAAGTGTTTCAGAGGCCTCATTTAATCCAACCGACGCCAATAAATCAGGCGCCGCCGACATTAAACTCGAAATGTCTCCACCTGCAATGCCTTTTAGATCTAGCTGCTGTAATGCAGGCATGGCTGCACTTAAAGTATTGGAAACCTGTTCAAACCCTGCTGATTTAAGTAGTTCAGGCGCGATACTAACAACCTGACTTAAATCACCGTCAATCACACTTGCAAGATCTAGCTGTGACAACGCGGGAATATGCTGAGCCAATGATTGTTGAACAGCAGATAAATCTATTGCTTTGAGAAGTTCAGGCGCCGCACTTTGCAAACTACTTAAATCACCTTGCATTACTGCCGCAATGTCCACTTGTTCTAGGGCAGGTAATGCTTGCTCTATAGCTTGTGCAGCACTGGACATGTCTAGCGCTTTGAATACTTCTGGCGTTGCATCAACTATGCTCGAGAGATCGCCATTGAGAAGCTCTTTAACATTAAGCGCTTCAACGACCGGCAGTGCGCCTTCCAGTGTTTTTGCAGCCTCAGACAAATCAAAAGCATTTAACAACTCAGGCGCTGCGCTGGCTAAGCTTGTAATATCTCCCTCAAAAACATCTTTGAAGTTAACCGATGATATTGCAGGCAGTGATTGCTTAACCACGTCACTGGCTTTATCAAAACCAAATGTTTCAAGTACCTGTGGCGCACTTTGGATCAACGCCTGAAGATCTTCGTTGAAAGTATCACTACGAGTACCTTGTGCAATTCCCTGCGTAGCACTGATGATATCGCCGCTCATTTGTGCAATACCAAGCGCATCAACCATGACAGGCGCCGCTTGACGCAATGTATCGAGTTGTAACTCTAACGTGTTTTGAGCATCAGTACTTTTAACTTGCGCACTCGCCGTTGCTAAAGACTCGCTCAACGCATTGATGGGTAAACCATCGTAAAGCTGTGGCAGTGCCACCTGTAGCTGCGCCAACTCATTGCTTGCAGCCGTTTGTAATTGCTGAAAATCTAGCGCCGACACTTGCTGTGCAAGTGATTTAATTGCACCGCTTAAGCCAGTCCCATCACCAATTTTTGCATCAACTTGTGCTTTTAAAGTTTCAGCTTGTTGCTCACTTTGAGCCGCTTGGAGCATTTGAGCACTGTGTGCTACCGCTCGATTAGATTTGGCTTGTACAGCAGAAAACTGAGTTAAATGGCTTGAAATAATTTTGCTGGAATTGCCCAGCAATTCATTGACATTCACATTTGCTAACTGCCCTATCACAGCTTGTAATGAGCTGGTATCGAGCGGCTTTTTAGCTTTCACCAAGTTAGCAAGCATACTGCCTAATTGAACATTCGGATCAACCTGATCCTGCTTAGGTAGGCGGTACTTTACTTTGTTCTTTGAACGGCCTTTGGCAGACAATTCTTGATGTTTCATAATAATACCTAGGAAGAGAGATAAGCGGGAATGTATTGATTGCACATTGCAACGAACGGCAACGCGCCAAGGTTGATAGCTCAAGACCCTAAAACTGCGCTTAAGTCCTTGAGCTATCAAACTTGCGCTGGTGAAAAAAAGGCGGGTTACCCCGCCTCTGTTGCTTCTTTATAATCAACCGCTGCTTCAAACCACTCAATAAGTTCGTCTTCGGTCAGCGCGTTGAGTTCTTGCAAGCCCCACCCTGTGTACTTAGCCAGGGCAATCACCATTGCTTTTAGACGCTTGGGCGGGATACGAGAAAAGCCTGGAGTGCCTCACGCAACTTAACAAAGTCGCTCCAGTCTAACTCTTCGATAATATCGGGAGACACTTCACACAAATGTGAGAAGTAACGGATTTCGCTCTCAGATTCGCTAATATCCGCTTTATCAACCATTAACCGATCGCGCACTTTAGGTCGTCTCATTTTTAGTTCTGCATACTCATGCCCATCGACCGTAATAGGGAAAGTCAGTTTAATGATTTCAGTCATAGATTAAGCTCCGATTGTCTTGCGTAGGTTCGCCATGTGGTCAACACCCGCGATTTCGCGGATATCGTTGTACAGGTCGATGTTATAGATAACTTCGTTGTTCACTTCTAGCTTGTACTTTTGAACAGCGTATTGCAGTGTCATTTTCGCTTCTTCGCCATCTTTCCAGCTGCCCATGTCTACTTCTTTAAAGAAGCCATGTAATGTGACAACAACAGGCTCAGGTGCAGCACCTTGCTTCTGGATTGCGCCACGTGCAGTCAAGTTGATTGTTCTGCCAGTACCGCCCCAATCACCTAGCAGCTTAAGTACATCTGCGTTGTACTCAAGTAAGGTGATTGAACCTTCAAGCTTTTCAAGTTGACCAACATCTAGCTCAATTGGAGCTTGGAAACCAGAAGTTACTTCGCGAGTCTTCACTGTTACTTTCGGTAGTGAGATCTCATCTGCAATGCCAAGGTAACCCTTACCATCTACAAACAGCTTTGATTTTTTTAGGATTTTAGGAGACATTGCCATTATACGATTTCCTCTAAGTAGTTGTTAGTTAGAATGCTCTTGAACGTGATGTGCTCAGCAGGCGTCGGTGGTGTGAAGTCGAAGCTGAAGTACACTTTACCTGCTTGGATATTTTCAGGTGTGTTAAGGTCTTCATCAGCCCAGATTTGGCCACCTAAAATAGCACCTTGTGCTTTTAAGCTATCAAGGTAAGCCTGTACGCTTTCAGTCACGTCTTTGATGTAAGTTGATGTGATGTTGCGGTCAACTGCCCACATATGCGCACGAAGTAGAGAATCGTTGATCATATCCGCAGTACGAACTACCGAAAGGAATGCCCACTTAGGGTCTGTCGCACAAGTACGGTTACCCCATAGCTTGAAGCCATTTTGACGGATGATTGTAGACACTTCTTTTTCATTCAGTAAGTTTGCACGCGCATTCTTATCACCTAGCTGGAAGTCAACTGGACGAGCGGTACCAACAATGCCATTCATAGCAGTGTTACTTGGGCTCCACCAGAAACCACGGTCATTGTCTGATTTAGCAATCATACCCGCGACACGTGCACTAGCAGGCTCATTTACAACAGCACCTTCTTTGAATACTTTCACCTGAGGGTCAACCACATATACACGACGAGATGAACAATCACCACGATATGCAATCGCGTCTGCATCATTTGTGTTTGGACCGTCAGCAATGATCACAGCGCGAAGACGCTCTGCAATACCAACAAGCTCAGCAACAACTGGGTTAGCTGCGCCAGACGGGCGTTGGTGAGTGAATCCTGGAGCTACAAGGATACGAGGTGTTACGCCTAATACTGACTCAGCGCCTAAGAATGCATACGCACCTTCATAGCTACCGTCAGCAGCAACACCACCTTGAATGTTGGTCATCACAGCACTCTCATCAGCACCGTCGACACGCACAACAACCACAACTGCGCCCGCTTGGTCAAATACACCATCAATCGCAGCAGGCAGAGTACCTTGCTCACCTAACAACGCAGCTTCCGCACGTTTACCAGCAATTAAAACCGGTGTGTTAAGAGGAAACTTTTCAGCATCTGCTTGTGGAGCAGTACCAATCAGACCGATTACTGAGCTTTTTACTGTTTTAATTGGGCGCGTACCAGACTGCGCCTCGATGACTTCTACACCGTGTAGAAATTGCGACATAGATATCTCCTTTAAAGGTATGTCAATTAGCTAATAAAAAAGCCATGCAAACTGACTTGAAGGTTCAAGCAGATTGACATGGCTTAAGTTGATTAGTTATCTGTACGAATAAGTACAGAAGGAAGTTAATAATGAGAAGTTGACTGATATATCAACCAAGATAAATTAGAGTAAGATCCCTTCAATAGTGACCGGCTCGTTGTTAATGAGGTAAAGACCTTCAATAGTAATATCGACTTTACCTTCCCCCGCAGGGTGAACGGCCACTCCTTCAAGGCGAAAGCGCGGCTCCCACCTATCTAACGCGTTGGCAATTGACATCGTAATGTCGCCAACAAGATTATGAGAAAATGGCCTATCGACGAGTTCAAATAACCCGCAGCCATAATCACGGCGCATAACGCGGCTACCAAGTGGCGTTGTGACAATATCGCGAATACTCTGTTTTAAGTGTTCAACGCCACCTAATGGCTTTCCCGTTTTTGCGTTCATTCCTATCATGGTTTATCCCCCTATGGTAAAACTGCCAACACCAACGGCGATTTTGCCACCACAGTTGGTAGGATCACCAAGTCTGGCAACCGGTTTTCCTGCTATTGTAAAAGTGGATGCGCCCGCAGCAACGACCATTCCAGAATGTTTAACTTTAGGGTCAGCGATAAGTACGTGGTCGCTAATACTGTCACCGACTCTTAAAGCGGCAATTCCACCAACTGTAAACGAAGTTTGAGACGCAGAAATAGTGCCCGGGGCAAATCCCACGTGGACATCTGTGATCGCACCATCTACTGAAATAGCTGGCATCGGTTACTCCTGTGCACTAATATTTGCGCCGTTAAGTTTTAAAGTTGCTGATGCGAGTACTTCAACATTACTGCCCGTTGAAGTGACAGATACCGAATCACCTGTCAGACTTAAAGCGCCCGATGCAGTGATATCAATATTTGCGCCACCGCTTACGGAAACATTGTCCCCAACAGTAACATCCGCCGTTCCAGTCACATCGACCTGAGCAGCACCACCAATTTCTACCGTCGCGTTATTACCAATTACGACATTTGCGTCGTTGCCAACTGTGACATTGGTATCGTTATGACATTCCACATTAATATCCCCACCACAATAAATGTTTATCTTGGCGAGAGGATCTGCCTGCGGAATAAAAATATCGTATGCATGGTTTTCTCGGTCGTACTGAACAATCGCACCATCTTGATAGTGCGTGCGTTGAACATGTTCACGGGCTTGTGGCGCAATGGCCGGCAAAGCTTGAACGAGAGCGCCACCCGCACTGGTCGCATCGACAACATGGTTCATTTTGTAGTGAGGCTGTTCATGAGCATTCGCGTATAAACTACCAAGCACTATACCTTGTGCCATATCGCCACTTGGAGCTAATACCAATACTTGCTCACCCACTTCAGGGGCTTGCCAAGTCATATCTTGCGCAGCTTGATGAGTGAGCCAGGGCAATTTGGCCGTGAGCCACTCTCCAATACGCACCTTGACCCGAGCCAATTCATAATCAACCTCTTCAACCGTACCGATTGAAATTAACTTGGCAAAGCGATGCTGCATGTCAGATGCAGCCAGTTCAGACTGCTGTTGATTAGCTAACATAAATGCTCCTAAGTGGTCGTAGGTACTTTATTTATCAATTTGTACTCACCGCCTTTAGGGCCTAGGTACACTTCCGTGATCTCAGGACCAGCAGGCTCATCCGGATACTCAACTTGATAATAAAAGTCCCAAAAAAGCTGCGCTTTTGCCAAAGTTGAATTAACTTGGTAACTAAAGCTCATATCACTTTTTTGCGCGATAAAATGTTGCCAATGGATGGGCATTTCGTCCGCCATCACAAGTGCCTCACTCTGGGTTATCAGCTGGTCAAGTCGTTGCAACAGCGTCGCGTTGTCGGCGTCTTCCAACTCTATGTCTAGCTGCAACTGCAGCACTCTTCTGTCGAGTGAATTTGGACTGAGGTTTTTGTTATACGACGGTCCATAAGTGACACCTTTGTCGGCGCCTTTTGCCTGCAGTTCACTGGCTTGACGTTCGCCGAGCAGCTTGACTGTCAGTTGGGCTTGCTGCGTCAGATCTGGGTAGGGCTGTGTGGCTTTTAATAGCCCCACTTGTGCCACCCCTTGAAGTCCAGATGATAAGCGTTCAAGCACCTTATTGATTAAGGTACATCTTTGCATGAGGTTTATTACTCTTTGAAGTTAATACTGGTGATGGATGTGACTCGAAGGAAAAGGCGAGTCGAGATGGACGAAATGCCCAAATACGTTAAGCTGGAAATGGAAAGCGCGCTTTAATATTTGCCACACACGCAAACCAAGCTTGCTTACTTTCTTCCGTTTGATCATATTGCCACTCCATATACAGAGGATCTGACTCAGCGGTATACGCAATACGTCGAGCTTCTAACGCCTCGTCACGGGAGTAGATAAAAGTTAACTCACCAATTGGAATATCAATTTCATTTTGCTCGAGAAAATGGGCAATTTGCGCAGCACTCAAAACCTCTCCTATGGAAGCTATGAGCGCATCATTATGTTTTATTTGCATCGTGTTTCATCCCCTAAGCCATATTATTGTTGAGTACTAAGTTGCGCTGTGGCAACGGACACATCAGAAGGCTTGGCAAACTCTGGGTAAACGCCCCAACCTGCTTTGTCAAAATCAACAAAGCCGCTAACTGTGCCAAATAAACAAATTAACGCCTCGCCCTCTTCGAGCGTCGACGCGGATAGCCCAAGCTTAGTGTGCGGCCCGTAAAAAGACTTGGCCGGGCTGTCTGCTTTTTGATGATAACCAAGCAATTGCCATCCATTACTATAGTCTTTCACCGCTTGCATTGATCCCTCAACACTGCCTGACAGCAATTTGAAATAACAGCCTGTAGACAGCGCGCCTTGCTGGGAACCTGTCCAATAGTTGTTATCTATGCGCGCCGGATGAGCGGCAGTATTTCGTTTCCACTTTAAACGTAAGATATGAAATGGTGTGTTGACATAACCGTTGTACACATTGGAGCGAAAGTCTTGTGCAACGCCTCTACCAGTATGATCTGTGTCGTTGGCAGCTGCTGCATAGATAGTTGCTTCTTTGATCACCTCAAATCGCTCAAGTCCAATGGTCGTAAAGCCTTTAATCGCCGTGCCATTGTCATTGGGCTCCATCTTTTGATTTTTACTTAATAAGATATGGGACAGCTCAGCACGTGCGCCCCCCATATAGTTATCAAACTTGTTTTCAGCGTTCGTTACCGCATTATTTATTACACCAATTTGACTATTTACGGTGTCGCAAAGGGCATTGGCTCTTGCAGCTACATTGGTAAGACGCTCAGTGATTGATAGGTTATCATTTGACATACATATTGCCCTCAACCTATTTTAGCAATGGCGATTGAATTTGACTTCTGGCAAATTCGCGCTGTTTTTTGATTTCTTCAGGCATGGCAATACCAGTCTCAGACTCTCTGATCACATACCAATCTGTATCTTTCAAAAAAGCTCTTAAGTCGACGTCAATATCAAATTGACTACGCACTCCACCAAGCTCATCTTCTTGATTAATAATTTGCTCTAACATTTATTGCTCCCTCTCAAAAACTGGTCTTTCGAAATAACCCCAACGTCCCTCTGGCACTTTCCCTAACACGACACCAGGCAGTGCGATTAAGCAACTGGCGCCTTTACTTAGATAAAAGTGAGGACCAAAGTTGTAATATGCTCCACCAGATAAAACTGAGCCCGTATACATTCTCTCGTGCCATGTATTGTCGTTTGGCAACCTTGTACTGTCATCGCTCTGAGGGTATCCCATATGAACCTCTCCCTGCTCGACTTTTACCCAAGCCCCAAATGTAAATATGCCACTTTGTGGCAAAGCGCCTTGATAGATCGAATATGCGTTATTGATATGTGTTGGATAATCTGCAACATCCTTCGCTGTCAATCTGATAATTGCAAAATCTGGCTGGTTGTGCTTCGGGATAGTGTGATGAACTTCCGACCACATTTTTTGGATTTCCGGGTTCTTTTGGTCTGGCTCTACACCATGCTGAGTGTATGCAACAATTTCACAGTCATATTGTCCTGCTCTGTTACCAAACCCGTTTGGTGTGCCTTTAGTTCCAGGCGTTAACACGCCATTGATTTTTAACTCTTGGTTTTTCGTCACTCTAAAAAAAGGGATCTCTGAACGAAAACCATTGTCTACAAGTGTATCAATTTTTGCTTTTGACTCAGCTACTGCTGCGTTTGTGAGCGCCGTCAACTCTGCCGTTTTAGCTGCCATTTTTTGCTTTTCAGCAGTCAAAGTAGAATTGATTACTGATAACTGCTCATCAACAGTATTACAAAGTTCGTTCGCTCTTGTCGCGACATTCGCTAAACTTTCAGTGATGGTAGTATGTTCGTTTGACATATATTTTCCTAATTAATCTATTGAAGCTTTTCCAGTGCAGCCAAGCGTAACTCTTGTTTTAACTGTCGATGCATGGTATCCAATTGCACCAAGGTTAAATCAGCTAATTCGTTATCAATCAGCATGTTAAAATTATCAATCCCAGGCTTAATTTCAACGCTGTCCGACGGTAATTGCGCAAGGCTCAACGTTACGCTTTGTAGAATTTTTACATCTGGTGTGCGATAGCCTAGTGTTCGGTTTGGTTCGGAGTACACGCCTAAAAGGATCAGGTTGTTGTCACTACCGGCAGGCTCATCAATCTGAATAAAAACACCGACTTCACGAATCGCATACTCTGGCGCTGACATTGCTTTATCGAATAACGCAACGACTGTGACTTGGTGGTTTTCACCCACTTCATAGTTGTCTTCACGAATCGGTTGTAATTCTCGCAGGTTTTGCAAACTCGTTTGTGTTTGCGAAGGTGTATAGCTTGCGTCACCAAATGCCATATGGCTTATTTGTGCTTTTTTTCCATTGGCTTTGGCAGCCAACAAAGCGTCTAACCCCACCTGAGTAAACTGCAGCGTTAATGCAGACATTAAGCAGCTCCTTGTAAGTTTAAATGTTGACAAATAATCTGCCGAGTTGTGCTTACTACATACTCATTCCCAGTACCACGACTTGGCAGAACCCCCTGACCTTCTGGGGAATTATGTATAGATAAATAGCTTGTAGAGACCCCACAAGCTGCGTAATTCACGACTAGTTCGGCTGGTTTTATACCCACACCACCCCATGCGAAATGCTGTGTTTTCCTACTCATCGTTGCACCGGATAACCGCGTAATACCCTTATTTGATGGTGGTTTAATACCCACGCCAGCTATTGAAAAATGCGATGATTGATGTGCTTTCGCCGTCCCTACACAGCCTAAATTCATTTCGATTTTAGATGGCTTTACTCCCAGTCCCACAGGCGCATCAAAGCGCTGGACAATAGCGGGCGCTTTAACACCAGCAGCGCCAATTCGCTCTTCAAATGCCAAACCTAACTGCACATCGACATGTATCGACCCTCGTTTTACAGACTCGATTATACGGCGTACCCGCTTTAACATTTGAGGGGTCAGCATTCCTTGCTGCTGCTCGTCCAAATTACTGTTGATCAGCGCCCATACTTGCACTGTGCCGCGAGGTAACTCTTCTGAGTTATCTCCTTGCCACCATTCTTTGATTTCTGTTTTAATATTTAAGCTATCAAGTGCTTTTTGCAGTGCATAAGGTGTACCTTTAACCTGATGTACTGAAAATGCGTCCTCGATAACCTGGCGTTTTACCGCCTCACTCCAAGCTTCATCCCATTCATCCACGGAAACAGACCAAGCTAACCACGGCAGTAAAGCCTCTGGACATAAAAACGGGTTCCACAAACTGGCCATTAGCAAGCGACTATCATTTAGCACGCAGGCAGATTTCACTTGCGCACGCTTTACAGAGTCTGATGCTTCTTCGCGCCACTGGGCTATGTCTAGTTGAATTGCAAACTCTCGAAGCTGAGCTTGATTGCAAAATTCAGGGTGGTCCAATAAAACAAAGAGTTGCAACGTTGTGCATTGCAATAACCGCTGTCGATCAGCCAGCACGTCACTTGGTTGTTGTTTGCACAGCTTAGCTAGCCAAACTAACTGTGCATCGCTTCTTGTAGAGAGTTGTAACAACGATAAAAGTAAATTGCGCACAGTTTGACCCGATGAATACTGGGCACCAAGTGCTTGTAGTAGTTCACTCGCATTACGTGGCAGCAACTTATTCATAGAGGTTTTCCATATTGACAGTGATCGACTCACAAAATGGTGCCTCTGTCGCTAAAGTCACAATATCCTCAACCGGGCTAAGTAACGTGACATCCTCCACTCCTGATTGGTGCAGTGCCGCGTAAATCCCTGCACGCGTGACTTTTTTCCCTAAGTATTGCCGTGATTGACAATACGCTTCTACGGCTTGTTTAGCTGCTGTTAGCAAAGCTTGCCCCGATGGCCCATGTAAAATAGATAGCTCAGCATTGACCGTAAAAGGCTTTATTTTGGCACTGTGCACTGTCACTCGGTCTCCCAGTGGGCGTACTTTTGAAGCAATCTCATTGATAGAAGATTGCGCGCTTCCTTGCGCCGCAAAATAATGTTCAACCTTGCTAATTAAGTCACTCTCAGGCAAACCATTGTTTGCGTGACTTAAAATCGTCAGTTCAATGTCACAAGGCGCAGGGCTTTGCACTGCCACATCCTTGATAAGCGCATCACAAGACATGGTGTGATAGATATAAGACTCACGGCTTCCCGCAGTATTAAGCCCATCAAATGCCAATTGAATACGCTGTCTAAATGCTGTGTCTGATTCATCGGGGGAAGATTTTCGTGCAAGGTTATACCTCGCCGCGATCGCATCTAAGTCATGACCTTGCGCAGATGCCAACATATTTCCTTTCACGGCATCATTGAGCACCTGCTTTTGCAATAACTGTTGGTACGCAAGCGTTTGCAGTAATATCGCAACGGGCTCACTTTCTAGTGACAAAGCAGATTCAAACTGTGGGTTTTGCAGTAAAAACTGCGCTTTGAGTTGTTCATACTCTTGTTCATAATCAAGAGTTTTGATGATATCTGGCACAGGGACTTTTGACAGGTCCAGTTTAGTAAAACCACTCATAAGATTCCTGTATAAAATAAAAAACCCGCACTCATCTAAGCACGGGTTTTGATTCATGGGATAACTGTGTAAGCTCTTTCAAGCTTATGGTTATTCTAATGATTTTAGCGATTTGAAACAGGTCAATTGTGACCGCCTTAAAACAGTCAAACAAATACCCTTAAACTAAAAAACGCCAATCACTTTCTGTCGAAACATAAGTCATGTGGCGTTAATATTGTTGGGTACATTTTGTCTGCTCAAAACTTCAATTTGTGTTTGAAGTTGTTTTCAAGCATAGGTGTATTTTACTGATTTTAAGGAACTAAAACAGGTCATTTATGACCGCCCTAAAACAGTTTTACCTGTCCCTTAAAGCAAAAAACGCCAGTCACTTTTTATCGAGATAAAAGTAATATGGCGTTGATGTTGTTGAGCTTATTCTGTCTGCTTAAAAACTTCACTCTTTGTTTGAAGCTTTTCTCAAGCATAGGTGTATTTTACTGATTTTAAGGAAATAAAACAGGTCATTTATGACCGCCTTAAAACAGCTTTACGTGTCCCTTAAAACAAAAAACGCCAAATACTTTTTATCAAGGTAAAAGCAATATGGCGTTGATGTTGTTGGGCTTATGATATCAGCTTAAAAGCTTCACTCTTTGTTTGAAGCTTTTCTCAAGCATAGGTGTATTTTACTGATTTTAAGGTTCTAAAACAGGTCATTCCTGCCCTAATTGCAATAATATTAAAAAACCTTAAAACTCAATAAAAGAAAACCCGCTCGACACAGCTAAGCGGGTTTCGGTTGTGGAATAACAAGTCTGTTGCTTTCGCAAGCATTCATGATACTAACCCGTTTATTGGGAATAAAACGGGTCATTTTGTCGAAATTATAATGAAATATTTACATCAAATGTAAACTCTTCCAACTCTTCGTATGTTGAGATCTGCGCAAGAGTTTCCTCTGCTTCATCACTCGCTTGGCGAAGCTGCTCGCGCTGTGCTAGCAATTCAGCCAAATGTGCTTTGCACAAGCCTATCTCAGCTTGATCACCAGCCAACTCAGCACTTAGCACATGCTCCTGGGCTTTTTGTACTCGCCACTGTTCATTGCTTAACTTATCAAATACCGCTTCTTTTATTGATTTAAGCTTTTCCGATTTTTCATCGTTTAAGCGCGTTTCAGCCAATAGAATTTGTTGTGCTTCATAAGCTTGCTTGTAATCAGCTATAGACGTGTCATTCCAAGCAACCCCTGTTTGTGGATGAACTAACCAGTAGTTTCCATCAATTTTCATGCCTTTGTCGGCAAAATATTCACAGCTCATGTTTTCTCCTTAAAATGCGCGGCACGTTCTGCCAAGGCCATATTGGTTATAGGTGTAGTGTTCGTTAAGAATACCGGCACCTGAATAAGGGTTAATACAGCTAACTGCGGCCCCCATGAGACCATTGTCATAGCCGGCGTTGTAAGGTCTTGAGTGATATGAATACATTCCTAGTATTTCACCGGCCATACTTTCAAGCACAATTTTGACTTCAGCATCAGGTGAGTTATGCGAGTTATAATGACCTGTGCTACAACTGAAGAAGTAGTTGATAGGCTCTAGGCGTCTTTCATGAGTAAAGCGATAGTGTGCACTATACTTGTGCTCGCCCATTTTAGTCACACCGTTATAACGCCCAAAGTAGCCATAATAACTCACGCCATAACCACTCATAGCTGTTTCAGAGTGGTTGTAATAGTGGATCCCATAAGCATGCTGCAAGTTGTGATAAATGAACTTAACAACAGTAAAGTCCCCTGCATCAACATAAGCTTGTAGTTCTTCAGCATTTGCAATCGCGGTATTGGTCACCACATTGCCATCACGATATTTTTCTACTAATACTGAAGTCCCTTCATCGACCATCACCAAGCAATGTTTGACATTGTCATACAACACACCCACTTGGTTATAACTGTGATTTGTTGAAGTGCTAATGCCATATTGATCAGTTGCGTCTAGGTTTTGCTTTGGCTTAGTAATAGAGGTAAAGCCCGATGACTTACAAAAGACACCACCATAGTTTGCCACTGCAGTCGTTTGAGAGTCTTGCGTGCTGTAGACAATTTCGTATTGAATATCAGCTGCGTTATTTTTACTCGCAAGCGGTAAATAAGCACTGGTGCCATAATAGTAAATCTTACTCGCCGGGTTTTGCTCAAACGCATTAGAATAAATAAAACTAGTGTGAGTCGTGGTTTTTTCTGCACCATTGGCATTAAGCCTTAGGTACTCCAGTCGACACTGCTCAGTATTAGCATTGTGAGTAAAACCAGGTCGCACCACATAGGTTTCACCACTGTTGTCATAAACAGCAAAAACAGAGGTCGCACGTCTGTGTGTAGCATTTGAGTTTGGTGTATCAATTGGCGTCATCGAAAACAGTGGACGCACTTGCAAAGCGTTATTGGTAGCTTGCAATGATTCGACGCGATTTAAGTTCGGTGCCATGGAGTCTAATAAATCTAGTTTGCTAGATTTAGTATCAAGCGTCGTGCTTGTTTGCGTAAGAGACTCCGTGGCCGTCTGCAAGGCAGCACCTGTAGACTGTGAAACTTGCTGTAGTGTCGATGTTGCATCATTAATATGTGATTCTGCAACGGCCACAACCGCTTGCTCAAGCTTTGCATTGTCGGTCAGTTTAGTAATAGCATTACTCACTAATGCTTGTTCTTCGGCTGTAAGCGGCTGATTGCCTTCCATATCGGCAACTAGCTTATCTACCATGACTTGCACGGCATTTTGAATACTCGCCATAATGTCCTCTTATATAGTTAATAGTGTTTCGCCGAGCAGCTGATTCAGCTTGACTCGTCTTAGTTTCTCGTTCAGCAGCGCATCTTGCTGCTGGTCAAGATTGGTTTGCATATAGAGCAATTGGTCAACATCAGTGATGGCCTGACGTATGCGCTCTACATCTTGCTGTAACAGATTGTCGGGATGAGGGAGAGGTAAGGAATAAGACAAGGTTTTGTCGTCTATCATATTCCCTCCTAAATTGAGAAGGTTCTAAGTGAGCGCACACGAGGTCTATCGATATGCGTACCTGAAAGTATGAGCTTAACCCTTGCTTGAGCGTCGCTGAGGTTAGAAAACTCATAATTACAGAGCAGCCAACCATCGCCTTGCGGCTGAGTGGTTTTGAGTGGAATACTCAGCCACTGCCCTTGCTGTTGAATCAAAACTTCGACCTTGGCTGTACCAGGTAACTGAGCTTCAAAGCTCACTTTCAAACTACCGCCCACTTGGCAAGGAATAGCGCGAGTCACATAGTCAGCTTCATTGCTTACTTTACCGAGTGCTGTTTGAACGCTATCAAACAAAACCGGAGTTTGCGTACTTGTCCCCGTCAATCTTGCACTTACCTGTAAAGGCTCTTTGACCTTATTTGCCAGTCTCAGCGCTTGCCATTCTTGTAGATTAAATTGGCCGATTTGTGCACCATCAAATTCAAAATGTAACTGCGTTTCACTGCTCGGCCGCTCAATAACCGCCATGGCCAATATGTCACTATGCTCATCAAGCGTAATCTGACCCAAAGGTACACTTTGTTCCGTTTGCGTAAATCGAGCCGCTTTTAGCCGAAAAGTTAAGTCACGGTTTTGATGTGGTGTCCATGTTGATGCATTACTGGATGACAACAACACACCAACTTGGTAGGGCTGTGAGGTTACCCAGCCGCTGTCGCTATCGAACTTGCCAAGCTCTGCAATCGCGACCTCATGGTCAGGATCATCGGTTAATACCACAATGGCGTACTCTTGCCCTGCATTTAGTGATACTGGGTCAAACTCAAATAGCGTTGGAGCACCATTGAGCTGGAACATGCTTCGCTCTAAAGACGCTTCGGCGAGCACTGTCTGATTGGGGATACCAACCTCAGTTTCGCGGATCTGAACACGAACGGGTTTATCCGCGCCCACTTTTTTAAACCATAACTCCACACCGGCGATAAAGCGGCTTTGTGGCAATGTAAAAGTCTGCGCTAACGGGTCAAAGCGTACGGTTGTAATGGTTGTGATACGTCGCGCTGTTTCACTGACTATCGTCCCACTACCTGTATAAGTTGCTTCTCCGAATGAACCTTTTTCACCGACGAAGCGCACTGTTTTACTACCAACAGGTATATTCTCTGGAATGTAAAAACGGCCGCTTAAGCGGCCGTTAGGATCTGCGTTAATCATTATATCTCCTCAGGTGTGACCGCTATGCCATCGAAAACTACACGTTGCAGCGCTTCTCCACCACCAAACCCTGATAATGAGAAGGTCACCCAACGTCTACGTAAAAACTCTGCACTGCGAGTTGTGCGGCTAACCACTTGAGTTTGGGTGTTTTGTGTTGTGCGTCTGGCCCAGCCTCCACCTCGCGTAAACCGCCTTGTTATGGGGCTTGTCCAGTTGCGCTGTGTCTGAGTCCAGTGGTCTAAACTCGGTGTTAAGGTAATAGTTGCCGGAATGGGCTCAACCGCTTGATAAGGATTGATCTTCATACTGCCCGTTTGTTTTGGTTGCTCTAACACATCCTCTAGTTCAAAAGGCAAAGTGAGCAGGCCTTCATTTGGTACTGGTAACTCAGCGATATCAGCACTCAGTGGCAGAACCAATTCCCCATCCACAATAGCTGCGGTTTGCGCAATACCTGCATCACGCATGTCATCATCAATAAACGGGTCAACAAACACGCCATATTTACTGGCCGGATCCTGACTGTTTGCATCGTTGCGAAGCCTTTCAATAGCGAGCAACTGATACAAATCACCTATTTGATTTTGCATCTGCTCAAGTTGCGACATGGACACAGCCCTAACCGCTAGGTTTTCAATGTCTGGGGCTTGGTTGCTGAGCCAAGATTGGGTAACTTGTGCTAGCGCCAAATGATGGGCAGGCGCTTTAGGTGCGGTTGGAAATTGATGAGAAGCCTGTCCTTTAATGCGCTTAATTTGGCCGAGCCTGTCAAGCACAATAAGGTCGATTCGTGGCCGATACCACTGATAATCTATCGTCACCAAGGTGTTGTCTACTACGTTGCCGCCGTCAGCCAACTGCTTATTAAGGTTAAAGCCATACTCGTCATAATCGAGCGTCAACTGCTTTCGATATCGGTAAGTCACTTCATATTGGCTACCTCCAGCAGGTTCCTGACCACTGAGCTGCCAACTAATATGATTTCTTAGAAAGATGAAATCAGCGCCTTGAATATACGTTGTATCGCCTTGCGTAATGCTCAAAATTTCAAGTACAGACTCGTCAGGAAGCAAATCTTCGCCACCAGAAAGCTGGCCGCGTGTAAGCTGCGTTGCTTTCTCTACTGTTACATTGACTTCTTCTATTTGCCTAACTGGGAAAAAGTCCGTGTCGATGCGCATAACACCTTGATCGTTGGCTTGAAATGTTTTTGGCTCTTCCTTGACTGAGCCTATATCTGGGTCATAGTCAAATTGAGCAGTTCTTGCAGTGGCAAATGCCACCTCATAACCCTCGATATGTGCCTTGCCCTCTTCCAGACTAAACCCTTGCTGTTCAAGTTCAGCACCTCGATAGCTCAATGACATCCCCTCAACAACATAGCTCCCCCCATTGGCTTCTCGGTCATACCGAGCTAGCGCTTGTGTTACTGCATCGAGCTGTGGCGGAGGCTGTTTAATTATGAGCGTACCTTGCTCAATTTTATGTACCGGATAAAACGCATCATCAGGACCGATAGCATCGCTGAGCAGGCCCCATTGACAGATCTGTTGCAGTCTTGCTGCGCCTGGCTCGTCGTAATTAATTGCGTCAACAGCGGGATCTCGTAAACTCGGATCGTGCTCCTCGGTGACCACATTGTGAGTAAGCCAAACGCCTATATCGACGCTGGCAGCCATATCAATTGGCACAACACTGCTTGGGACTGGGCGAACCTGTCCTGCTATATACACTTCTCCTTCAGTGATCAAAGCAGTTGCAAGCTTTGCGTCAATCACCACTTCGCCGCCTTTAACTAAGTCTCCGTCTTTGAGCAGGACATCAGCGACGCCTTTTAGCTGATGGCTAACTTGTGACTGCAAGTCATTCAGTTCACGGCTTTGCAAACCTTTACCAGCTCTAAACAGCAATCGTTCATAGCCGGAGTCTGCATGAAATTTTTCATAGTAATCTTCAAGCATAAACACCTCTAAAAACTGACAACAAATTCAAAGCTCTCTCTCACACCTTGCTCTCGTATTAGCGGAGCACGATGTTCAAGCAGCAATAAAGTACCCGGTGAGGCCACTTGTTCTGGTGTCAAATACACCAATCCATCTGGTAAATCGGCATTTGCCTGCGTGCCAGACATAAGGCCCAACTCACGCACGGTTTCACCTGCACCATCGGTAAAATCAAATGAAAACTCACAGTACACGTGCTGAGTAGGTTGCGTTGAGAGAGAAAAGCGACCACCTTGGATAAGGATGTCACCTTGATCGTCGGGATAGCAATATCCAACCTTTTTGGCTTTTCGATAGCCTATTGGATCTGCTAATTCTGTAGCGTTGATGGGTTCTGCTGGTGGTGTTTGCCATTGCGATGCACCGCGCCCCCAAGCTAAATATATCGGAGTTTGTGCAATAGTTTGGGCGAATAATGTTCGCCCTGCACGAGTAAGAATAGCCAAAATATTTCCTTATTGGCCCTAGTTCAGTTATTCATCGCAGCTAACTCATTCGCCTTATATATCCATATATCAACCGTGCAATACTGTCCTTGCACACATTAAGTGACTAAGAATCAGTTACTGAAAACCGAGTTTAGGGTTAGTTTGAAGTGTTGAATAAAATTAGCGATGTCCTTGGTGCGCAATCACCACCTGAGGGGAACTAATCGCAGACCAAGTGCTCGCTTGCCAATGACCAAACCACTGCGCTTGGCCAAGTGAATACGTACGACTAGTTTTTCGACTATGTGTCGATGCCGCACTAAATTGACATGCTACAGGCTCACTGAGGCGCAAAAAGCCAAGCACCTGAGAAGTACAGCTCTGCCAAAAACTATCGTGTTTTCGATTTAAGCCACTGGTGGCTTCACCACTAAAACTAAATTGTTGAGGGTGAGTTCGCTGTGTACTAATGCGAAGCAACTTGCCATTTTTTAGACGATGTCTAAAACCGGAATGATCACTAAGTAGTGACCCAAATGGCTTGGCTGAGAGCGTCAAATCTCTTATATCGAGTTGATAGGTGATCCGAGTGAGTTCACTTCTCGCGGGCGCACTGAGCTCTGCCAGTTGTGCCATACGCTCGGCATCATTAATATTGGGTAATTGTTCTAGATGGCATTGATAACGGTAAAAATGACGATAAGAGCGAGACTCTTCAACGTCAGCAATTGAAAAGCCAAGCCAACCATAGGCCATTTCAAGGCTTTTTCGTGTACCGCGGATCCGTTGCCAGGCAAGTCCCTGTTGTAAAACTTGGTCAAGGTCATCGAGATAAGGAACCAAGGCTCCCAAGCCGTACTCCCAGATTAACCAAGGTAACAAGGATTGTTTGGGGTGGGATTTAAAGCCACGTAATAGCTGTATTCCCTCTCCCAGCACAGATTCAAGTTGTCCATGTTTGACAATTGCTTCTTGTAAGGTGCTGTGATTGTAGGGGAGCAATACGTCACTATCCGTATCTAGGTGATGAGACATAATTGAATTTGCCCTAATTGAGCGTATTGATTTGATGCGATATCAATCAAGGTATCTGGTGTGTGTATTTCAACATGCTTTACACCATCTACATGAAGCTGTGCACTAAGCCAACTAGGCGTCATTGCAACCCCTAGCGCCATCGTTTCTTGCCAGGCGGCGCGCAATTTATCCTCTAACTGGGTAAACACCCAATTAGGCACATTGTGCTGAAGATAAATATCGGCTTTAACATCGATAGGCACTTCTTGTGCGAAGTTGACTTCTACCTGATCAGTTAACACTTTGACCTGATCACTTAGTACATAATCTCGCACTTGTTGTAGTAGTACATCGGCTTGTTCATTGTCTTGAAATAAAATCGATACGCGGACACGTCCGGAGGTTGGGCTATCCACTTCGACATCACGAATAGCATTGGGAGCAGCGGTGAGCGCTGCATTGCGGTAATGATCTTTGCTACCAGCGGTGCTGGAGGCCAGAGTTTTTTGCCGAATGCGAAGACGGTAATTACCGTCTTCTTCACCCTCGGCACGCCCTAAACCATAAAAGACACCAAGTTGATCTAAATCGCCGCCTTGTGCGGTCGCCAACAAATTAGCATACGCCGCTTCATTGATGCGCTGGCGCAGCAATAGTTCTCGGTAACTTTCCACTTGCAGACATACTGTCAAGGGATCGCTTTCAAGCTCTAATGCACCTGCGTACTGTGGCGCAATGGATTTAAATCTTTCTTTACGGGCTTGGTAAATGCTTTCATAGTCCAGTGGCTCAATGATATCTGGCGCTGGCAGCGCAGAAAAATCAAAGTACTGGGAGTTCATAGGTGTTCTCTGGGTGAGTTAGTGTTGTTACGCTTTGATAATATCTGCTACGCCTTGCGCGCGCGCTTCGATTTCACCTAATACGTTATTTACACCTTTGTGTTGATAGGGAAAAGTCAGTTGATTAGTCGCTTGTTTATCTAACAATGGGGCAAACATAGTCGCAGACTGCTGAGCCGCTGATTTCACTTCGTCAAGTGTTGCCGCTGCCGCTATCGCCTTTGTCAATTTAGCAAACTCAATGAGCAACACATGCGTGGTGTCAGAAGTTGTGCCAATTAAAGAGTCAGCGTCTGCAACCGCATAGTGAATGCGTGTACGTTGCTCAGCTTTAGCATGTGTTAAGTTAGTATCTATATAATCAAGAGGATTTATATCAGACATATCTCACCTATTCTGGAATTCTTGGGTAATTAACAGCACGGTCAATTGAGAAGTTACAATTGCCCCCAAATTGTAAAATGTTTTGAGGTTGTAAGCCTTCAGGCTCAGTCACGCCATCAGAAACCACATTAACTAATCTGACAAACAAACAGCTATAAGGGTGCAAACCTGAGATACTCATACATGGAATATCTTTTACAATAGAACCGTTCCACCAACCGCCAGTTAAAGAGCGATTTACGTCAACGCCTTGAGATGCAATATTGTCATTAATCTGCTCGCTCGTCGCACTATGATTTGTCAATATAAACTGCATGTAAGTACGACTCCAATCAGTTGTATATTGCACAGGTGACTCTGAATAACCTGGAGAGTAGGAGTATCCAGCGACCGTGTGCAACTTGGTCATGGCTTTCGCTGCTGGATAGGTATGATAGCCGGTCCAAGATCCTCCCTGTGGCACTAAAATCCAATTCGAACGGGTTTCATCATTCGGGTCAGCCGTTAAGCCGCTGCCCTCAATTAGGCTCGTTTTGGAATGTAACTTGCGGTCATAATAGTTAATACGCATATCTGCGTGACTTTGTGCCAAGTCTAAAATTGCTTGACTGATACGGTTATCACCAGCAGTAATTGCAGTGCTGACATCTGCTTGCGCTTTTGCCACTGCGGCATCAATTTCACCCGTTTTGTTTAAAACGGTATTTGTTAAGTCATTATTAGCAGTGATCAGATCACCATTCGTCGTATGTAGCTCTGTTATCAACTGCTCAAGCGTTTTAGCTTGTGTAGACATAAATATTGTCCTCAATATAGTTTTTGAAAAAAGACGGAATTAGAAAAGTAAAGTGTTAGGCTTCAGCACTTGCAGTTACGGGCGGTGCAATATGGTTCAGCCCCGCCGCCTTTGAAATTAGATAACTGCCAGCAGCTAGTTCAACGCCAGGGTTAGACAATTGCTCACAGTGCATATCAACGTTATTAAATACTGCAAGTACGGCACCGCCCACTGGAGGTGTATCCAAGCGGATATGGGGCATAGGTTCATAAACGACTTCGTCAGCAATATTTACAATCCGAGATGCGAAAGTTACATTGCTCATCGACAGCATGCCTACCTTGCTATATTTGGCATAGTTTGCCGCAACAAAATAAGGGAAAAACTGCCCTGTGGTATTGCGATAAAATACCACCACGGGAAAGCTCGCACTGTCACTAGATAATGAATAAGTTGCCTTACCCAAATTTTCGAACAAACGATTACCACTCATCAAGATGGTTTTTTGAAACTCACCAAATAGCTCTAGGGAGATAGATGCATTATCGCCTCGCGTATTAAATGCAATTGCGCCGGTAAAATGCATTTTTAAACCAATGGACTGCCAATCATCTTGTGTATAGGTAGAAAAGATAACCGAACAATCAGGTACCTCTACAGTCGCCGATAGGTGCTCTACATTGTTCGCAGCAAGTTTTATTCGAGCAAAACTGCCCGGTACTAGTTTTGCAACTGCTGCTTTCATCGTCTTTAAAGGTGTTTGCGAGCTAGTCCCATCATTGCTATCACTCCCTATAGATGGATCTGCATTGACATAAATAGTCTGCTCAAGGGTGCTTTTTATTTCTGTACTCACTTTAGAAAACGCAGTGTCTACTTTACTATCCAATGTAAGTAAAAGCTGATTCACATCATCGGTTAGCTCATTGCACTTTAAACTTAAGCTGGCATTGCTATTGGCCAGTTCCGCAACGCTTTTTGATAAACTTGACATCAAACTACCCCTCTAACTTTAAAAGGCGGTCATTGAAATGAATTTGTCTTAAATTTGATTGAATTTGCGCACTGATTGCTTTTGTCTGTGCGATAGTGAGCGCTGCAAATTCGTCGGCATAATACAAACTCAAATCACCCGTCACGTTGAAATCCAGACTTTCAGGCGGTACCGCAGTTAAAAGCAGATCAAAGCCCTGCACAATCTTTGCAATGGGCGTCTGATAAAAAAGCACATTTTCAGGGTGTGACCACACTGCAAATAAAGTGCGTTGACTTTCATCTGCATGATCGTTGAGATAAAAACCGACCTCTTTTACCGCATACTGTTTGTCATCAGTAAATGTTGCCGTAACATGAAACTGGCCATTGCCAACAACTTCGGCACCGGATACTGGCGCCGTATTTTTTTGACTCTTCAATGCAGTCTGATTTCTATCAGGTGTATAGCCTGAGTCCCCCACAGCAATATGACCAATTTGAATTTTGACCCCTTGCTCAAGGGCGCTGACCGCAGCATTTATCCCCTGTTGGGTCACAACAGGTGTATATACATTCATATTTGTACCTTAGATTAAAAGTTAAGCGTGATATTTTGAATTGAAACGGTATGGGCACCGCTTGATACAGAGTTGCTTGATGCGTAAAGAAACTTAGGCGCATCTCTCATTTGAGAGCAGGCCAGATTAGCAGTGTTCGCAGCAGACGATACCATCGAGAATGTGGCAAAATTGACCTTTGGATTATCTTGAAAACTCCCAGCCCCCAGTTGACTCGATACACTGGCTGCGAACATTTGAATATTGGCTAGTTCAAAATCCAAGCTGGGATCGTCACCCAGTGTGATCGTCTGCATATTGCTTGAATGTGCAGAAGCCACTGTGTTTAAAGCCACAGTGGAAAAATTAAATATCGGGTCATCGCGGTGCAAGGCAACGTGCAGTGATGGGCTCTGAGCACCACCAAATACGTGCATGTCGTTTTTCAAGTTAACGCCAATTGTAAAATCAATTTGCGTTCGCATCGGCTTAGTCGCAACCACAGACTGCCACATTTGTCCCTGTAATTTCGGGCTCAGGAAAGTGTTCCCATTGCTATCAAGGTTTTCGCTTGCTATTGCCAATAGCTTTGCACAATGTGGCACACCACCATATTGCCACCACTCTTGTAGCTCCACCTTCGCACTGAGTACTTTCAGCGCATTGTTAACGGCACTTGCTGTGCCTTTATATCTATGTCTTGGCACACTGTCGGCAATGACTTTACGCTTTACGTGCTCGGGCCAACCGCTATCCCACACATCGACACTCAATGCATCAGCAAGCCAGGGCAAAAACGTCGCAGGGCATCTCCACGGATCCCATAAATGATCAATTTTGACGGGGATCTGCAGCACTCGGTCACTGCAATGCTCCAAGGCCAACTCTAGCTCTGTTGTATTCCCTTGCAGGGTAAAGTTAGACATACTCATCCCCTAGTTGAATCGAAGCCCGAGTACAGAATGCGGCTTGATGTGCCTGTACAACAATATCCCACTGTGGTGCACTAAGTTCTACGCGCTGAACCCCTTCACGATGAAGTACCGCAAACAGGCCCGAAAGCGATATATCATGACCAAGTTTATGGTGTTCATTGAGCCATGCGTTTAAGCTGTCCCTTGCTTCATCTACTAACGCAGCCCCATCCATACCTGGATAAATATGTATCACGGCATCAAGTTCAAACTCAACAATGTCTGCCGACTTAACATGTACTCTATCTGTCAACGGACGCACATTCTCTTTATTCAGTTGGGATTGCACTTGCTCAATGACCTGTGGCGTAGCATGGCCATTGCCTTGATCTGTAAGCAGGGTTACAACAACGTCACCAGGTACAGGTTCTGGAGGCTGAGCGCCAGATAGTACATCTGGTGTCAACCCAGCATCATCTGTACAGACCAGAAGTCGTGCGCTCGGTGGCAACAGATTTTGTACTTGTGCAGGTAAATCCACGTAGGCAAATTGCGGCGCATCAACATGTACATCTTTAACATGCTGCGACCCTTTAAGTGCATGAAAAGCGTAGGCACCGGCAGGCCCTGCTGTACTGAAACCTTCCAAAGCCAATGCAATACGCTCGCGATAACGCTCATCCTGCTCGTATACAGCTTCACGAGGAGGTACTTGGTCATTGTCAGCTGGTACCAACAACGCTCGCTCCACACCAAAACGATTACCTAAATAGTCAAGTTCACTGCTGGTGGCATGTGCCAGCAGCACCGCACTTGCGCTATCATTGATGCGCTGGCGCAGCAACAACTCGCGATAAGCAAATGACTCTATGAGTTTTACTACGGGATCGCTTACAAGGCTCAGCTCAGCATCGGGAAAGCGAGTTTGAAAATCATCTAAAATCTCAGCCCTAATCTTGTCAAAGCTTAGTGGTTCAATGAGGTTTGGCGCCGGCAAACGGCTGAGATCAATGGCGCTAAAGTTTGTCAATGACATACCTAAGCTCTTCAGTAGATTTAAGAAAAGCACCGGCGTTGATCACAGCAGGTGCTAAGAACTGGAAAACAATTTAAGATTTTGGATAGTTGGCCTTAATTACAGCCCTTGCATCCAACCATGCTTGCTTAGCATCAATGGTTGCTTGTGCCGCGTCACCTAGCTCAGTAAGGTTAGCCATGTAATCGATAAATAAGTGATCGCATGTTTGCGCATACCCATCTCGGCGAAAAGCCAAAATCTCTTTTTCAGAAAAAATAAGCTGATAATCTCCTTCAGCCACACCTGCACTTTTAGCTATTTTTTGCGCGCTTTCTTGCGTAGTCAGGCCACCAGCTACAATGCGTCCTGTGGAAATTTGCTTTAAAATTGCCATGTTTATGCTCCTGTGCTTGCAGCTCTGTCAGTGTGAGTGTATGGGAAGCCAACACTGTCGGCCCAAACCATATTGTCGCCGTGATTACCAGTACCAACATACGGCAAGCACATTGCTACTTTTATTTTACCCAAGCCACTAAATAAAGGTTGATGGCAACCACCCCAGCCCGATCTGATCGCATGCTTGTATTGCCAACCTTTTCCTAAATCAGACTTATTGCATTCAATGGGAGCTGAACGATTTGACGATGGATAGAACTTGATTGTATCTGAGCATTCAAGCACATTGATCCAGCAACTCGCTTGAGTTATAAACTCACCTCGCCCCCAACCAAAATGGGTATCACAGCCCTGAGATAAGACAAATAAGCTGCCATTATTTACGTCACTATTGCGTCCTTTGGTAATGTCAATATCAAAGAGTAAAACACGGTAATTAGAACCATAAAAAGCTTCTCCGCCATGGTTTTTGTAACCAATGCCTCGGTTCTGAAAATCTTCATTTGGTGTCAAACCATATTCGTCTAGTTTGTCCAAACTTACGCGAGTGACCGTGCCAGTACCTTCTGTGCCATCATGCAAAAATGCCGTCCAAGGTGCTTTATGTGCAACCAAAACATCCGTTGGTGTATTGTTAGCTTCACAAATAGAATTGAAATATTTAGAGTCAAGCAATGTATTTGGTGCCAGCGGTAAGGATTTTTGAAAATCGCGGATTTTCGCATCAACCGCCTGTTCCTTAGCTGTTAAACGGCTTTCCACTGCCGCATTTTTTTGATCAATCTCCTGCGCCTTTTGCGCAACCCGATTGTCAATATCTTCAATTTTAGTATCAACCACATCGCTGAGCTTCTCTGCTGCTTCAACAACGCGGGTAATGTCTTGCTCTAAAGACATAGTTTTAACCTCCGTTTAGAAATAAAAAAACCCACCGAGTTGGTGGGCTGATTGATAATGTAGTTTTGGTTAATGAGAAAACTAACTCTGATTATTTTGTTTATTTATTAGTTGGCTCACACCATTGGCTCGCTGGACTACTTCATCGATAACAGACAAAGGTAGCTTAGCTTGGTAAGGGAACACCACTTCAGCTGATGCAACTTTATTCTCAACCGCGCCTATAGCATTTTTTAAAGATTCGGTAGATGCACGCATTTCAGCCAAAGAATTAGCCTCGCTAAGCTTGTTGACAAAGCCACTGAGTTCCGTCAGTAACAAATGAGCTAAGTCACTAGCCGTTCCGACTAGAGAATCAGTGTCCGCCACGTAATAGTTGATCTCGTTTCTTAGTGTCATTTTTGCATTTTTCTGTTGCGCTATTTGTTGCTCTTCAGCAGAACCAAGTTTGATATTATTTTCCATTTTTATTGCTCCTTATATCTGCTGCTGTGGGTCATTAATAATTTCGATATCGCCGTGTTTCAATAGGCGACCATTTCCCACTCTCATTGTATCGACACTCAAAGTAAGAAAGTGGCACTTTGTAAAGGTTAGGCGACAATAAATATGGTCATCAGTACCAACATAAATGGTTGGCAAATGTGTGCCGGTTGCCTGCGGAAGGTAAACCCCTTGCACATCAGGAAAGCTATATCCTACAAATGTTGCATCTACCGCTTCAGCTTGGTGGTAAGCATGACCAATCACTCGAATGTGAAACATTTCATTATGCTGTTTAACGTTGAGAGGAAGCTTAAAATGAATCGTGGCAGGACCATTACCCGGCGTAAAATAATTAGCAACGCCAATAGCTCTTGTTCCTACTCCACCATTACCGATAATACCCAAATTATCCAAAGCTGCGTCAATCCTACCCACATGGTGAGCTACGGTACTATCTAATTCAGATTCTTTTTGCGCAACTCGAGTATTCATCTCAGTTACTTTGTTATTAACCGTACTGTTAATATCTTCAATTTTTGTATCCACGATACCAGTTAGCTGCTCTGCTGCACTGACTACATTTGCAATGTCCTGCTCTAAAGACATAATTTACCTCCAAATTAAAATAAAAAAGCCCACCAAGTGGTGGGCTTTGCATTTAGTTTCAAAAATGAATATTTAAAATCAATCCGGTGTGCTCAATACCCGATTGATACTGCGCTTACTGCGCCTTGATGACAGCATCGACGCCGTTTGCACGGGCGATAATGTCAGCCATTACGTCGTTTTGACCTTTGGTTTGATAAGGAAAACTTAGTTCGCCATTGGTTACTTTTGTTTCTACATCACCAATCGCTGTTTTTAATGACACAGTAGATGCGCGCATTTCAGCAAGTGTTTGCGCTGCACTTAATTTATTTACGAAACCACTCAGCTCATTGAGTAGTAGATGCACTGTGTCCGATGTTGTACCAAGCAGTGATTCAGAATCCGCTACTTGTTCCTCAAGTGCTGAGCGAACAATTTCACGACTTTGTTGCAAAGCCTCTTCTACCGTCAACTCAACAGAAAATGTACTCTGTTCACCGAAGTTATCCGCTACTAGCTGTGCAATCGCATGTTGTGGCATACTGGCATCGAAAAACTGCTCAGCCAATTGGCCATCTACAAATAGTTTTGCCATTTCAATCTCTCCTAGTTTTAAACCGTATCGTAGGCATGCTCAGCAGCATCACCCAGATAAGCAAATTGTCCCCATGCACGATCTAGTGGCACATGACCTGTTACCACGGCTGGCAATGCAACTTGGATCACTCCTTTGGCCTCTGGCGGTAAGTTGGCGCCACGCACATACGGGTGACAGTGGGTGTAAAAGTTTCTGCCGCCATGAGCATACGTTGTTCCGCATACTTTAGCCGCTTCACCTGCTTTTAAACCACCACACCAATGTGCGTCCGGCACAACGCCACTTATATGTTTCACTATCGCGCCAACTGTCATTTCAGTTGGCAATCTCAAGTACTGATACATTAGGTATGCATACTCGCCAATACGATCTCCACCACGATTTGGGGCGTACTCAAGCTCCCAAATATTGAAGCTTTGCGCAAAATATTTACGATCTGAACCAATTGCCTGTAAAAACTCTCTTGCAAGTGCACTGCGTTGTTCTGGCTCTACGCCCGTCTCTACTTTTTCCAGTAAAGTCGCTTTTGTCACGTAACCACCATGCCAATGAAGCGGGAAAGTTCCAGCAGCATTTGCTTTAAGCGCTTGGTTTTTAGTAATTCGGAAGTGCGACTGACGCTCTTCATACGAATTTAGCAAAGCATCTGCTCTTGCTAAATGCGCATCCACTTGCGTTTTGGTACTGGCAACCGTTGAGCTCAGTGTTTGCTTTATTTCCGTGATTTGATTATCAACCGTTGCCGTTAAACCTTCGGTGGCTTCAACAACGCGAGTGATATCTTGTTCTAAAGACATTGAATCTCTCCATAAATGCAAAAAGCCCGCTCAAAGCGGGCTTTTTAAAAAATCTGTTTCAAATTATTTTCCATGAAGTTTTGGATAACGAGCCTGAACAGACTTTCTGGCATGAAGCCAAGCTTGTTTTGCGTCAAATGCTTGTTGACTGTGTTCGCCATGCTCTGCCTGCGCGGCTAAATACTTAAATGCCAGTCCGTCGCTTTGCTGTTGATAGCCTAAAATACGAGCCGCCTGACACTGTGCTTGCTGTTGTAAAACTTTGGCTTCTTGCATCAGCTTAAGCGCTTCTTCAGCTAAAGTTTGTGCACGCTGGTTATCTACTTTTTTCATGAAATTTCCTTACAAAATACCTTTGTCAATTAATGCAAACTTTTGTTTTAAATGACGATACATATTCATGATCTGTGAACGAGCCATTTTGGCAAGCTCAGGGGCGATTAAGATATTAAAGTCTACGCCCTTATCAATAATGGTAATAGCATCGCCAGGCACGCCTGTTAGGGTCAGATCAAACGCCAGAAGTAAATCTATATCGTTAGACTTGTACGCTATCGGATCCGCAGCTGAGTAAACTGCAAATAAAACATGGCGAATTTGGCCGTTAACTTCTTCTTCCGTGTAAAAGCCAACTTCATTTACAAAGAAGCCATCACCCGCCACTTTAGAGTCATCTCGTACCGTCAGATGCAGCTGCTTTTGTGCTTCATCATACTCAGCACAGTCAATATCTAATCGATATTGCTCCGCTTTTAGGCTTGTCGTGTTTTCATCCACTTGATGTACACCTGAGCCTATACCTATTTTAGTAATTTTCGCCTTAAAGCCTTTTTGCTGTGCTCTGAACACAGCAGCCAGCCCCGCTGACGTGATCACCGGTTGTAAAATCGTGCTCACTATTGCACTCCTTGTTTATCAATATTTAAGATGCAGACACTGCATTGAAATACAAACGACAAACTGTCGTTTGCTTTGCACTTTTTGTCATGGCTCCCGCTGCGCGGCAGCTAAATTCAATAAAGCGCGAAGGCATGGTTTGGTCACTGCGAATATAAGTTCTAACAACTTGACCTGAGCCTGTCGAAAGCGATGCGCCAAAACCAAGCCTAGTGCTCGCTTTGAGTTTTCGCTCATTAGAGGTATTCACGCGCTGGCGACTGACTAAAGGTACCTGCTTTCTAATAACAAGGGCACATCCGGGTTGAGCAGTTGAGGTGATCTTACGCTCAGAAGAAGATGCAGCATAATAGCGAGAAGAGGCTGTGCGATGCCCAGAAATAGCACCAGCGAGTGAAAGTGTATTGCTACCCGCACGCGTTTTTGTGTGCGGCATAACTTTGGCATAAAGTCGACTCGACGCAAAGCCGTGGCTACTGCTAGCTGCGGCTATTTGCGACGACATTTTCATACCAACTAAAAAGTCAAAATGCGCCCTTTGGGGCTTAGTTTGATTGGTCACACGGTTAATCGCATCATATAACTTTTGGTCTAAAACCACCGTGCGACTGGTATAGGGCACGTCATTTGCCCATGCGATAAAAATAAAAGTGTGTGGCTCTCCGCTGTGATGAGGAGCAAGATATACATCATCAATATCTTCGAACCACTCAAAGAATTCAATCTCTAGTCCAAGCGACTCAAGTGCGCGCTTTACCGCCCCCACTGTGCCTTTGTGTTTGTGCACACTAACTGAATTAACAATCATTGCACGCTTTGTTTCAACAGGCCAATCTTCTTTCCATTCATCGACTGATAGTGCCCAAGCCAACCAGGGTAAAAGCGCCTCTGGGCAAGTCATGGGGTCCCATTGAGAGCCAATATAATCAGGGATCACGGTACGTGTGTCGAACTGCTCTCTGGTATGTGATAAATGTTGTTCTAATTGATATTCTAAATCTGTGCTATTGCGAGGCAGTAGTGATTTATCGCTCATATTTAGGCCTCGTCAGGAAATTGCAAGTTAATGTCTAGGTTGTACGCTTGGTTTACCGACGGCTGCAAGTCCTCTGTTGGGGTGAGCAATTTAACTTTTCTCACACCCGGCTGATGAAGCGAATCAATGATCCCTGAATGTGGAATTTCCATGCCCAGTTTACAATTCATCGCCATAAATGCATCGAGCGCTTGTAGTATTGTAAGTTCAACTTGCTGCTTGTTCGCACCTATATTTAGGTATATTTGAGCACTGAGCGCGGCTTTTGTTGGCATTACCCACTGCGTCACCACTTTATCTGTAATGGGTCGAATATCTTCATCATTTAAACGCGCATCAATATCTGCTTTTATGGCATTGGCCTGCGTTTCTGTCATTGTATTTATCAAAGCGTAGATGTTCACATACCCAGGTTGCTCAGAGTCAACATAAACGTCTTTCACCTGATCATTGGCTGATAAGGTATGATATTCATATGCACCTCTGGTTCCCGCCATACTGTAGCTTTCTAGTGACAAAGGAATGCGCTGTCGGTATCGCTCGTCGGCTTCGTCCGCATCTCTCCCTACACCAAACAAAGCACCGAGGTGATCCAAGTCATCACCTTGAGAAAATGCCAACATCACGGATTTAGCAGCATCATTGATCCTTTGACGAAGTAAAAGCTCTCGATAAGAGGCAACCTCAATTAATTTGATTGCTGGATCAGAGGCCAACAAAGCATGATCCGGCAACTTTTCGAGCAACGCTTGCTCCATTTGCTTATAAATCTCATCATAACTAAGCGCTTCAATAACCTGAGGTGGTGGCAGTTTAGCTAATTCGATGGCTGTACTCACAATTCGTCTCCTGATAATACGTTTGCACACGAACGCACATGCAATCTCATAGCTTGTGCACATGATTTAAGTGATTAATTACAAAGAATGGATTTTTAAACAGTGGCCTGTATAGGCACTAGGGGTTATTACGATTTGCACTCAACAAGGCATCGAGCTTTTTGTCGATAGAGTCGAGGCGCTTTTCGATCCGTTTTTGATCTTCCTTTCGGATCTGTTTCAAGTGCGCTAGCTCTTGGGAATTAGAAGTAATTCTTTTATCTAAGTCACTTAGGTATAAGATACTTGATACAACCAAGGCAATCGTCGTAAGAATGTGGGCCAAACTCAATTCCTTTTTCATTTGCCAGTTTTCAGGTTGTCTCACTTTGTTACTCCTTTCAACTTTTCAATGGTTCTGAGCCCAGCCAGACCTAACATGCCCAAAGTAAGCTCAAGCATCACCTCGAGTGGCAACACTGGCACACCATGCTCTGGAAATAGCCATTGCAAAATTGGATTGATCACAAAAGCAAATAAAAACCCAAGCCCACATACCCACATTAAAAATGGCCTTGCACCAGCGACAAAACGACTGCGGTGACTTGCCTGAACTGAGTTAATTTGCGCCTGTATTTCACTTTGCTTATTGAGCAACCTAGCCTTAATGACATGCTGCTCAAGCAACTCCTCTTCACTGGTGTACAGGTCGTCTATAATCTCACCAACCACTTGCAATGGTTCCTTTACACTGCCCGAAAACAAATTGGTTAACCAGTTCATGATTGCCACTCCCCGCTCAACATCTGCTGTGCTAATTCTTGCGCTCGAGTAGGTACTTGATTTGCCCAGCGGCTATCAAGCATTTCTACCGCGGCATCTTCAAACTCTCCTTGTTGCACATGAGCAAGCATTTTTTTGAATCCCATCAACCCTTGTAAGCCAATATTTAAGGCCATATTTGTCAGCACTGCGATCCTCGCTTCATTGCAATGCGAAACGTCAATACGACGCTTTACACCTGCCAGTGCATTTTGAATATCTTGCGCGAGTAAATACTCCGCCTCATCTTTATCCACTCCTTTATTGTCTAAATTTCTGCCATAACCTATCGTCAGTTTTCCTCCCGTACAGTAATACGGAAAGCGTCGATAGCCCTCATGTTTCTTGATTTGCTCAACCGTATTCATGATCGACATATGATTTCCTACTATTTAGTAGCTCAACTCCAGCATGAGCGTTCTTTCAGCCTTGGTTAGCCAAAACTCTGCCGAGCGCTTTGTATCAAAGCCAAGCATTTTTGCAGCCTGGCTCAGTTCAACATCCAGCAAATACTTTGCACGTATTGCTCGGATACATTCTGGCCGCAGTTTACTGATCAACTGCCCCAGTAATTCAATTTCTTCCGGTACATTCATCATGTCGCTGGAGAAGTAATTGGTACGTCCGCCCCCAGTTTGCTCGGTGACGGCTTGGCGGCTAAAGCCTTTACCCAGCTCTCGCTGACGCCAATATTTACCCCAACGTCTTAAGGCTGTGCGAATTTGTTTAATGGTTATTTGTGTCGCAATCATTGAGCTTTCCTATTACTTCTAATATATCGAGTGAATAAACATCTTCTACTAGACCAATCACATCATTCCATTTCGGACTGTACTCTTTATTTTCCCAGCGCCTGAGTGTGCGCTCTTCAATCCCATAATTGGCTGCAGACTCAGCTTGAGTGAAGCCGCGCATGCGTCTAGCAAAACGGAGGATCTCCGCGCCCAGCGGAGTTCGCTTATTTTTAAAAATTCTGTTTGATGAGTAACTTGACTGTGTCATTGCGATCCTTACCGATTGGTCAGTTAAGCTTCTTGGTGATGTGAAATGTGTTCAGCAAATGGTGAATTATCAGAGCCAAAAGCTGTGAGGTTTATAGAGACTGCTCGTTTTGCAGGGTTTGCTAATCAGTCTGTATTTATCGGCTTCCTTACAAGGAGGCGTTTGTGCCCATATATAATTATGAACAATTATTGAGGTGCTCTGAGCAACATAGAAGTTAACGGCTTTTCTTCATAGCTTTGCTGAGCATAGGTAAATAATACCTTTTTTTAGGAATTGAAACAGGTCAAAAATGCCCTAACAATAAAGACTTAAAAAAAACACACTCGTTTTCCATTTATTGGCCCACCGTTTTTGTTTCATTTTATTTTCAAATGTAAACAAGTAAAATTAAGCTCTTTTGAGCAATAAAAATGGATAATTGACAGCCGCTACTTAGTACACCCTGTGGTGCGACAGACCTTGTTTCGTGTCAAAAAGTACTCAAGACAGACTAACTTGCAGCCCTAATCGTCTGACTTGCATTGAATGCACCGTAAGTTGTAACTACAATAGCGGAAATAAAAAATAAGTCGGAACAGATTCATGGCTCAATATATTTATACAATGTCGCGGGTGAGCAAAGTTGTGCCACCTAAGCGTACTATCCTAAAAGACATTTCTTTGTGCTTTTTCCCTGGCGCGAAAATTGGTGTACTTGGTCTAAATGGCGCAGGTAAATCTACCCTACTACGCATCATGGCAGGTGTAGACACTGAGTTTGAAGGGGAAGCTCGTCCACAACCCGGTACGAAAATTGGTTACCTACCACAAGAACCTGTATTAGACGAAAGTAAAACCGTGCGCGAAACCATCGAAGAAGCGGTAAGTGAAGTTAAAAATGCTCTTACGCGCCTAGATGAAGTTTATGCTGAGTATGCAATGGACGGAGCTGACTTCGACGCGCTGGCAAAAGAACAAGGCGAACTAGAAGCTATCATTCAAGCTCATGATGGTCATAACTTAGACAATGCATTGGAACGCGCAGCTGATGCTTTGCGACTGCCTGAGTGGGATGCAAAAATTGAAAACTTGTCTGGTGGTGAACGACGCCGTGTTGCAATTTGTCGTCTGCTACTTGAAAAGCCAGACATGCTACTTCTGGACGAACCGACTAACCACCTTGATGCCGAATCAGTCGCATGGCTTGAACGCTTCTTGCACGACTATGAAGGTACTGTTGTAGCAATTACCCACGACCGTTACTTCCTAGACAACGTTGCAGGTTGGATCTTAGAATTAGACCGCGGCCATGGTATCCCTTGGGAAGGGAACTATACTTCTTGGCTTGAGCAAAAAGATGCACGTCTTAAACAAGAAGAAAAATCTGAGAAAGCACGCCAAAAATCAATTGAGAAAGAGCTTGAGTGGGTTCGTTCAAATCCAAAAGGCCGTCAAGCGAAATCGAAAGCGCGTATGGCTCAGTTCACCGAACTTCAGCAGTCAGATTATCAAAAACGTAACGAGACCAATGAACTCTTCATTCCACCAGGTCCGCGTTTAGGTGATCAAGTTATTGAAGTGAATAACCTGAAAAAAGGCTTTGGCGACCGCGTTCTAATTGACGACCTTAGCTTCTCTATGCCTAAAGGTGCTATCGTCGGTATTATCGGTGCCAACGGAGCGGGTAAATCAACGCTATTTAGAATGCTAAGCGGTGAAGAGCAACCAGACAGTGGTGAAATCAAATTGGGCGACACGGTCGAGCTTGCAACTGTAGAGCAGTTCCGTGATAACATGGACGACGGCAACACGGTTTTCCAAGAGATCTCTAACGGCCAAGATATTCTTAAAATTGGCAACTTTGAAATCCCAAGCCGTGCCTATGTTGGTCGATTCAACTTTAAAGGAAACGATCAGCAAAAGTTCGTAAAAGAACTCTCTGGTGGTGAGCGCAACCGTCTTCACCTTGCTAAACTGCTAAAAGCAGGTGGCAACGTGATCCTGCTGGATGAGCCGACCAACGACCTTGACGTTGAAACACTGCGAGCACTGGAAAACGCAATTTTGGAATTCCCAGGCTGTGTCATGTGTATTTCGCACGACCGTTGGTTCCTTGACCGTATAGCAACGCATATTCTTGATTACCGTGACGAAGGTCAAATTAACTTCTTCGATGGTAACTATACTGAATACGAAGAGTGGTTAAAGAAAACTTTTGGTGCTGAAGCGGCAGAACCTAAACGTATCAAATACAAAAAGATCGGTTAATTTGAACCACTTTTGATTTACAAGCCCTGACCTTTTTCAGGGCTTTTTTATATCTGGTTAGTCCGCCAAAATATGACTAAACTTGAATTAACAGTATGACGAGATCAACTTATGACAGAACGCAGAAAATTTTCCCGGATTTTATTTTCTAACGCAGCCACGCTGATGACAACCACTGGTGATTATCAGTGTGAGATTATTGATTTGTCATTAAATGGTGCCCTTATCACGCTCCCTATTGGACTCACTCCACTAAAAGGACAACCGGCAAGTTTAAAATTTATGCTGCCAGGCAGTGAAATTGAAATAAACATGGAAGTCGAAATTCGCCATATCGAGGAAGCTCATTTAGGGTTACACTGTGCACAAATTGACATAGACAGTGTTACCCATCTGAAACGTTTGATAGAATTAAACATCGGTGATGACGATATTCTTCACCGTGAATTGGAGCACTTACTACTTCACGAATAAGAACATAAAAGGTATATAACCTCATGATTTTGGAGTCTTTACAGGGATTCATTCCATTTATTTTGTATTTTTTGATCGGCTACTTGCTGATCCTTACTTTTTTATATGTTTATACCAAAATAACACCACACTGTGAGTGGAAACTGGTAAAGAAAGACAATCCTGCAGCGGCTGCAGCATTTGGCGGCACCTTGATTGGTTTCACTCTGCCAATTGCCAGCGCCGCCGTCAACGCAGTGTCATTGGTCGATTTTGCAATTTGGGGCATTATTGCGGGTGTAATGCAGCTAGTAACTTTCTTTCTAGTACGTCTATATATGCCTAAATTATCCGAGAAAATTGAAAATAACCATATAAGTGCTGGATTGTTTCTCGGTGGAGCTTCACTGGCAACGGGTATTCTTAATGCAGCCTGTATGACCTACTAAGGAGTAAGTATGAAACGCAGCAAGCAAATCAAACTTACTCTAATGATGGGCACCACAGCTGGTTTAGCTGGCTGCTCAGACTCTGAAGAATCTGCACTGCTCTTTAAAGATGTGGATGAATGCACATCATTTGGCGTTGAGACAGAGTCGTGCTTATATCATTACCAACAAGCCAAAGACCAACATTTATCTGAAGCTCCGCGATATGCTACTGAGCAGCTCTGTGAAAGTGACTTTGGATATGAGCGCTGTGAAAATAATGGCGGGTTATGGCGTCCGGTTATGGCAGGCTTTATGGTTGCATTACTTGCAGAAGCTGTAGACGAAGGCCTAGATGCGATGAAAAAGCGCAAAAAAAGAAAAGCAGCCTTTTTAAGCGGAAAATACTATTCAGGTGCCAAGCCTCTTTATCGCAGTAAAGACGACTTCTTTCAATATCGCAATGCACAAAATAGCGTCGTTTCCAGCGTCAACTCTGCCGGTACAACCACAGTAAAAAGCACGTCGATTAACTATCAACCTAAACCAAGTAAAACCGTAACACGAACAAAAAGTCGCGGTGGATTTGGCCGCAGTGCCAGTTCGAGGAGCTGGGGGGGATAACCTCTCCCTCCTCACACTAAACCAACTCCTACATATTATGCTAAGAATACCGATCCAGCCTCGAGCTGACTGGCAACAGCAAGCCAATGCATTGGGCTTTAAATTTCATACCATGCATGGCCAACCCTATTGGGATGAAAGTGCCTACTACCAATTTACGCTGACACAAATAGAACAAGATATTGAAGCACCCACACAGGAGCTTCATGAGATGTTGCTCTTTTTAGTTGATAAAATATGTGATGACGATGAGTTAATGCGCCGCTTTGCTATCCCTGAAAAGTTCTGGTCAACGGTCAGGCGCTCATGGCTGCGCAAAGATCCACATCTCTATGGTCGTTTTGATTTCTGCTACGACGGTACTTCCCATGCTAAGCTCTTAGAAGCCAATTATGATACGCCGACATCATTGTTTGAGACAGCTTATTGGCAATGGATGTGGTTAGAGCAGCAAGTATCAGCAGGAAGCCTGCCGAGAAACAGTGATCAATATAATAGTATTCAGGAGCAGCTGATTTCTCGATTTCGTCATATACACAAGTTCAATCGAAGTCATGCCCTGCACTTTAGTTGCTGCAAAGATACAGAAGAAGACAAAGGTACCGTGGACTACCTCAGAAGTTGTGCTCTTGAAGCAGGCATTCCTTGTCGATTTACCTACATTGAAGATATTGGGCTCAGCACTGAAAACCATTTTACGGATCTGGCTGATAATACTATTAATTGGTGTTTTAAGTTATACCCGTGGGAATTTATGTTTAGTGACGAGTATGCGGATCCGTTGCAAACTCTGTCCACTCAATGGTTAGAGCCTGCATGGAAATCTATACTATCCAACAAAGCCATTTTACCTTTACTTTGGCAATACTTTCCCAACCACCCCAATTTACTACCTGCTTATTTTGGTGATCAAAAACACAAACTAGACGCACAAAAAGGCAGTGTTAAGAAACCAATTTTCTCTCGTGAGGGCGCAAATATCGAAATATTGAAAGAGGGGAAAGTAATAGCGCATTCGCCTGGCACTTATGGAGATGAAGGGTACATATATCAGGAGTTTAAAGCACTTCCCAATTTTGCAGGTGAACATATCGTGGTCGGCAGTTGGGTGATAGGCGACCAACCAGCAGGGATTGGGCTTAGAGCTGATACGAGTTTAATCACACAAGATTTGAGCCGTTTCGTACCGCACGTAATTTTGGGTTGATAACACTGTTCAAAGTGACAAAAAAGCAGTCTCTCGACTGCTTTTTTGATTAGGATTTCTTCTGGTAAATTATCCCAGGATTACAACGTAACATTTCAAAGTCATTACTTAATCCCGCCATGGACTCCGATGCTCCCAAGAACAAATAACCATTTGGATTCAGTGCCTGAGCAAACTGAGAAATGATTTTCGCTTTGACTTCTGGAGAAAAATAAATCAATACGTTACGACAGAAGATAACATCAAACTTACCCAATAACGCGTAGGAATCAAGCAGGTTTAAATGACGGAAATTGACCATTTTACGAATTGGGTCAACAACACGCGCCATTCCATTACCGCTGTCCATGAAAAACTTTTTACGTCTCTCAGGAGATAACCCTCGCGCCAGTGCTAAGGCGTCATACTCGGCATTTTTACACATATCCAACATAGTGTTAGAAATATCTGTACCCACCACTTGGGCGCCCATTTTTAGCGCGCCAGGGTTTTGCGATTGATACTCACTGGTTGACATCGCAATCGAGTAAGGCTCTTGGCCTGAAGAGCTCGCCGCTGACCAAATCTTGACAGGTCTACGTAAATCCTTAAATTCAGGATAAATCTTCTTTTTAAGCAGTTCAAACGGGTACTGATCTCGAAACCACAAAGTCTCATTCGTCGTCATCGCATCGACCACAGCAGCTCTGAGCTGTCTTTCGTGTGGGCTGAGCGTTTTTGTCACCAATGACGATAATGAATCGACATTAAACCGGGACATTAAAGGCGCAAGGCGGCTTTTGACCAAATAAAGCTTATTATCGCCAAGTACTATGCCACACTGCTGCTCTAAAAAGGTGCGAAACTGATCGTACTCGCTTTGCTCTAAATGTTTATTTTCCAAGGTTTACCACCACTTATTAATCACAATGAACCCATTTTTTCACAGCCGAAGCCAGCTCATCCGGGTTAAATTTGGCAATAAAGTCATCTGCACCCACTTTTTCAATCATTGCCTGATTGAATACCCCACTGAGTGAAGTATGTAAGATGACATGTAAAGGCGCTAGCTTAGGATCTGCCTTAATTTCAGCCGTTAAGGTATAACCATCCATTTCTGGCATCTCTACATCAGAAATTAATAACCCAACACGCTCTGTGATATCGTTTTGGCAATCTACTTCTGCAATTTCTTTGAGTCTGATCAGCGCTTCTTTACCATTTTTCGCTAGTTCAGTTTGCACACCCAAAGGTTCAAGTGCTCTTTTTACTTGGTTTCGTGCAACGGCAGAGTCATCTGCAATAAATACAATACGCTCACCGAGATCTTTTTGCATCTCACCGTCTGCGACAATATCTTGACTAACTTCCGTATTTATTGGGCAGATCTCGTTCAATATTTTTTCAACGTCAAGGATCTCAACCAGCTCTTCCTCGATTTCTGTCACCGCTGTCACGTAAGAATATCGACCAGCTCCTGATGGCGGAGGCATGATACGTTCCCAATTCATATTCACGATGCGCTCAACTGCACCAACCAAAAAGCCCTGCACAGAGCGATTGTATTCGGCAATGATCACAAAACAATTTTTAATATCTTCAATTGGGGGCCCACCCACCGCAAGCGACATGTCAATTACGGAAATAGTTTGGCCACGAATATGTGCAACACCACGCACATACGAATTAGATTTTGGCATGGCGGTAAGAGGTGGGCACTGCAATACTTCTCTTACTTTAAAAACATTGATACCGAAGCGTTGGCGCCCCTTCAAACGAAAGAGTAATAGTTCAAGTCGGTTTTGACCCACCAACTGTGTTCGTTGGTTAACTGAGTCTAAAATACCTGCCATTTCATTCTCCTACTCAAAATACAGCTTATCGGAACAATGTTTGCTTGTCATATAGCATTCAAAGTTGCCCTTGAAGCGGTGAAGCAATTCACGCAAAATCTTTATACCTTGTTTCACCCCATAAGCATAGTCGAAACATCATGAGTTTGTTAAAAAATACAATTGCAGTTCAATTCTTTCTCATTTTGGCATATTTTTTAGCCAAGCAGCCTGTTTACGCTCACACCTATGAGCCAGTACAAATTCAGGAAGTCGCAATAAAGTATGTGGAAAAACATACCACTGAGGACCCAAAAGGGGAAGTCAATGTCTCTGCATTGCCGCTGGATTCACGGCTCCCTAATCGGCAATGTAAGTCGCCATTAAAAGTTTCTAGCAAAGCCTCACCTCCATTTAATCGTCAAGTTACCGTACAAGTTCGCTGCAACGACAAAAAGAACTGGGTACAGTTTGTGCATATAAAAATAGAAACTTTATACCCGGTCATAGTCAGTACTCAGCAGCTGGATAAAGGCACTGTTTTGCAAGCTGGCGACTTAAAAATGGCAATGCGACCAAAACACTTTGTTCGCGCTTCAAACATTGATAGCATTGATATGTTAGTTGGTAGTAAAACGAAACGTCGCATCCAAGCTGACAAAGCCATCAATTTACGTCATGTTTGTATGGTTTGTAAGGGAGACTCTGTCATAATAGTGGCTGGCAATGGGCACTTTGCTATCAAAACTCAGGGGATCGCCCTGCAAGATGGCAATCTCGGCGAGCAAATTCGTGTAAAAAATGTAAAATCAGGGAAAACCATCCGAGCACGCGTAAAAGATGTTGATTCCGTTGCGGTCAATATTTAAAATTTTTGCTAAAGTTAGTAGTGGAATGGTCGATAAAAAGACTGAAACAACTATTTTATATGGGTCAATGTCATGGTTAATAACATTAACGGTCAAAATCAGCCAAACAATGTTGCTAATAATATTAAGCAACAACGTGCTGAATTGCAAAGAAATGATGCAAGTAATACGGCAACAAAACCTGCTGCTCAACAAAAAGCGGCTTCAGACTCGGTTAGCTTGACGCCACAGGCACAGCAATTAAAAGGCTTGCAAGACAAAGCGCAGCAAACGCCGGCATTCGATAGTAAGAAAGTAGAAGAGCTTAAAAAAGCCATTGCAGAAGGTAAGTATCAGGTTGATGCTGAGAAACTTGCCAAAAATATAGCGGCATTTGAATTCGATTTATATGGATAAAGATATTGAGCTGTGTATACAGCAACTTACGGCACAAATTACATCACTAGAAGCTTTGACCCAGCTTCTAGACGATGAACTTAACGCGCTTAGCTCTAGAAATGGCGATGGCCTAAAAGACATCGCGCGGCAAAAAATTACCTTCTTAAATACAATACAGAAGACTGATAAAAGTTTATCAACTTACCCTAAAGAGTTGTTTCAAGACCCAGATGTGGCGCCCTTAACGGAGCAAATAAATTTATTGCTACTTAAATGCAAAAATCAAAACGAAGTGAATGCAAAAGCAGCTCATTTGGCGCACATGACAGTACGTGAATTGAAAGAGATTTTGATCGGTAGGCCAATGTCGACCACCTACACTGAAGAAGGAAATGTGGTTGAAAACGTAGGCGAAATCGTCAAAAACCTCAAAGCCTAAGTTAATCTTAGCGGCAAAAAAAGCACTGTACCGACAGTGCTTTTTTAGTTAGAAATGACTAGTAATAGGTGACTCGTTGAATTTTCTTCGGTTTTACCTGACCAATATAAAGGTCATATACGGTTTTCATATCAAGCTCCAACTCTGTGGTATAAATATCACCGACCGCATATGATTTGAGCACTCGGGCACCTCGGATCACCCCTTGAACTTGGCTACGCAAGCCGTCATTTTGCGCAACTACACCCCTTACGGTCGTCGTGGCGTTGAGCTGGTGGCCATAGACTTGCTCAGCTAGCTCTCGATACGCTTCCAATTTAGACACTTTAATTGCCATAAGCATTTTTTCACTATCGGTCGCTCCTGGCTGTGCATCCAATGGCGCGTACCCTATCGCTTTTAAAACCGGGTAGCTATCTGGTTGAACGTAACTATACTCTACATGTTTGTCGATAATTGAACTGCAGCCAGCAAGACCTACCACTACACCTATGGCTAAAATTTTGCTAATTTTAAATAACTTTCGCATATGTTACCGACTCCTAATCACGCCAAATTGCCTTTGTGTTTATACAGCATGCACAAATTGCGCCAATGCTATTGGCATAGGATTTGCTGAACTATGAAATAGAAGTCAAATTTTTGATATGGTATTAAACGATGAAAAAAGTGAGTAGTACAGCTCTTGTAGCCTGTTTACTAAGCTTTGGTGCTCAAGCAGAATGGTTTGAAGTAACAGGGTATGCAAATGCATACACAACTGACAGAGCGGCGGCAAGGCAAGAAGCAGTCCAAGATGCCATAACACAGGCGCTGATTTTTTCTGGTGCAACCGTATCAAGTATTCAAACGCTCGCAGATGGCGTGCTTGCACAAGATCACATCAAAATAAAAAGCCATGGCGAAATCCAAGAGATCAACCTAGTCTCAGAAAACACACAAGATGGTGTTATGAGTGTGACTCTTCACTTAGATATTTTCCCTAAACAACAGCAGTGCCCCGAAGAGTCGTTTAATAAACAGATCACGATAACACAAAGTCAACTGATGCAACCTCATCAAGCCAGGCTAGGTCAAATTTTTGACATACATAAATCAACCAGCGAGCGCATGTATCAGACATTGATGCAGCGCAATATGTCGGTCAAGCCTATTCCATTTATAGATAAAAGCATTAATGTACGCGCGTTCTTTTCACAAAACTTTGATTACGACGCCCAGCTTATTGAGAGCCTAACAGCCTCAAGCAATAGCCAATATGTATTGCTCAGCCAAATAACCGACCTCGCCAGTACACAGCAATTAAATAGTGACTATGCTTTTTGGCAAGATGACGAATACGTGAGAAGTTTCAAAATAGACTTTGCCGCTTTCGACGCAATCAGCAAAGATAAAGTGTGGCAACAACACTATAGCGTTACAGGCGTGTGGCCCTATGAAAAAACCAAGATCATTGACGTATATAGCGACACCTTTTGGCATACTGACTATGGCAAACGCATTCAAGGTGTTTTTAATAGCCTTGCACAAGATCTAAACCAAGCATTTTCATGTTTGCCAACAAAAGGTAGGATCCTTCATAAAGACCAAGATCAGGTTGTAATTAACTTAGGCAGTGCCCATGGATTGCAAGAAGGGCAGATTTTGAGTATTGCACATCGCAGTGACGTAGCAGGTGAGAGAAACCAGTTTTTTACTCGTAGTATTCAAACAATCAATCGGGTCAAGGTGACACAAGTTAACGCTCAAAATGCCATCGCGAAAAATATAAACAGCAGACCGATGAACAATATTCAAATAAACGATATTGTCGAGCTTATCATCGCCCCCAGCGAAGACTTTGCGCTTTAACGCGGCTTCTCTAGTGCCTGTTAAATTCACATTGTAGCGGCTGGCGTCCCCGGTAGGAATCGAACCTACATCAAAGCCTTAGGAGGGCCCCGTTTTATCCATTAAACTACGGGGACACGCCATCACATCAAAGATTAAACCCTTGATTGTGCGGTTACATTTATAACAGCGCTAAACCCTAAATGACAAGTATATTTTAAAAATAGTACGCAAAAACAGAAACCTAAATGCGCAACTAAGATATGGAGTTATAAATGAGTTAGTTGTGGTGCAATGGCTTGACTACATATAACAGTCAAGCCTAGCTTATCGATAAGTGACTGTTGCACTGGGGTGAAGTATAAAATAGGGAATAATGACATTACTGCTTGCCACGACCAAACGGCTATCAAAGTCCAACAGTCTAGAGTTGACCTCAACTCCCCTATCACGATAGATCATAGTTCCGGTTAGAACATGGCTTGGCACAGGGTTTTGTGGGAGTTTTTTGGCGTCTCGAGACAGAATAAAGTCACCATTTCTAGTTACTGCTATACCGCGGTGAGATTTAAAGTCGAGCGCGGGGTAACCCAATTTTTGAAATTGGTGGATCATCGACTCAGCCAACTGATTTCCCAGCTGATTGCTGTTTCGTAAACTTTTGTCAAAACTCACAAAACTCGTAATTGCAACAGCATTGGGAGAAACCCCCGACATGGAATCTGTTAACTCCAATGCTATTTGTCCAGCATAATTGGCCAGCTGCTTATTGTGGGAGTAGCTAACAAACCCCGGGTCGGTGTACTCGACCTCTGGGGACATATTTAGCTCATTGGCTAACTGAGCAAGCTGCAACGATTGCTGTGCTTGTTTCGATTGCTGTCCTTTGGGCACTATTTGCGAATGCTGACTGCTCTCACAGCCAAACAGCGCTACTAGGCAGCTAACTAATGCTATGCTGTGTTTCATTGCCATTACCTGCTTGCTCTTTCCAAACGAATGCCATCGTGGCCAATGCCATCACGTAACGCGTTAACAACCGACTGAGGTAAAAACCCTTGTGCAGTACCTACCACGGCTTTGCTTTTTACACCGACAATTCGAGCATTGACTAGCACGCCACCTTGATGATTTGCCAAAGTACCCGCCAACACGTAATTAAAAGTATGCTCATCAGATAACTCTAAAAAGTCGCGGCTAAATATGAAGTCCCCTTGCTTAGTAACCCGCATAAAGTCGGTCGTTTTAAAGTCAACAACAGGTACGCCAAAGTTGTGTAACTCGTGAACGAAGCTCTCTGACAACTGGTTACCTAGCAACGAGCCATAGTTATAGTCTTCATCTAAAAAGACAAAGGTCGCTACCGCGATTGGCGTTCGATCGTTTACATAGCGTAAGTTACCAATCATGTCTTGCATCAAATTTTGTACATAGTGGGTCACATTTCGACTTGCCATTTGCTGAGACACGGTCATGCCATGCATTCCACCTGGGTGTACCTGAAACTGGCTTTCAGAGCTAGCAAAAGCATTTTTATCTACCACCATTGCATTACTGTTATGACGCTCACTGTCGGTACTCGAGCAGCCGAATAACACAGGCAATAAAAGTGATAATGCATACTTTTTCATATCTTTCTCCGTTAATATTGACCGCGATGAAGTAACCCATCTCGCATTTGTACTTGCTCTGTTCCCCACAAGGTCTCTTTTGGCAAGCTAATCGAAGCGGCTGACATTGTCTTGCTATTGACCATATCAATCAGCCTCGCATGTATGGTGTAAGAATTAATACTCTCACTCACACTGCCTGTCAAAATAAGGTCAAATTTGTGACGTTCTTTGAGTTTTTCTATATCTCGGCTCAAAACGCTATCGGCACTGTCTGATAGGTTGATCGCTTTTTGCATCCGAAATTCAACAACCTGTAAGCCCATTTGCGTTAAATACGTAATGAAACTCTCTTGCACTTGATTACTCAAACCAGCGCCTTGATTATTTAACGTATCGGCACCTAGCCCATTATCTTTAAAAAAGCTGGTGACAGCGACTGAAACGCCTGGCTTTAGTGGCTTGCTATATTGACTTAACTGAGTCGCTAACTCTCCAACATAGCTGTGAACGCTGCGCATAGGTGGCGCCGGCTTTGGGTTTTGTTTTGCACTTGAGCCAACCCAAGCGCTTGTGCTACATCCTGCAAGCAAGCTTACAAACACCAAGATTAGAAATCGCATAATGACATACCTCTGGTTTATTGACGTACATAATGCAAAAATCGAACCAAAGCAGGGCTTATACGATATAAAAGTTGCTCAAAGTATTATATCGTCGTGTCTTGTATGAAGTTGATTAAAACTTATTGCGAAACGGAAATTCGTTCAACCTTACACGCTATGTGATTTTGCTTAAGCTTAAGGCAAGCTCTTGCCGCCTGCGGTGACTGTTTAGCAAACGTGTAACCAAGTAAGTATTTTTTTCGCTTTTTGTCATGTACGTAAAAAGGCTTTGTCGGAAATAAATGCCTCGACCGTTTAGACTCTATCGCTACGTAGGCCTTTAATATTGTCAAAGAATCGAACTCCCCTCCCTTGGCAATATAACCTGTATAATGGGGTAATTGTGTCACTAACAAATCAACTTCAAGTAACACGTCACCACGATTTGAAAGCGCCACTTCTACCGTATTTTGCTGCCTAAAGTTGTCCGTAGAACGTTTTTTGACTCTCGCTTCATATTTACCCGGGCGGATACTACTGAAGACGTAGTAACCATCGTAGGCAGATTTAACCGTCGCGACCACCTTTTGATTGCGATCAACCAACTCAATATCAGCATACGCCAAAGGTTGCTCTTGCCCGGTTAGATCTTTTTCATACGCCACACCTTCGAGCTCGCCAGCATGCACCACCGGATACTCCAAATAAGCGAGAAACCCTTTGCGAGGCGTGATAGAACGGCCATCATGTGCAGCAATAAAAAATGGATCTGGCAGTGACTCTTCATCCATCACAATGTCTGTTTGTCTATTGAGCGGCATGTTTCCTAGTAAGGCAACCCCTTTAGTATCTGTAAACGCTTGGGAAAAACCTTGTACTGATCGAATCTTCACGCCCTCCAGCAGCCTATCATTGCCATCAAATATCGCATTGTTGTTGTGATCTAAAAAGACTTTGACTAATACCGAGCCTGTACTGGCAAGACGCCTGTCCGTGATAAAAAACTCATTGCTATAACTTTGATAACCTAAGCTAAACTGTCCAGTCAGCCCGACTTGCCAATCATCGTTTTGTAGATAGCTAAATCGTCCAGTTAGTCTAAACCTGTCGTGTTGCCAATTCACCCCAGCACCGATTTCATAATCTTCATTAAGCAACGATTTAGTGTAGTCAAACTCGACATCAAACTGGCTGTCTAGAATACGGCTCAACTGTATTTGATAGTCAGATAACTGCTTTTGTGGATGCAGCTGATAACCCAATCCAATCCGGCCATAGGTGCCTTTGACTCGTCCTTGCCAACGAGTAACCCCCTTTACTATATGATCTGATGCCGGATCGGGTTGATGGTAATCGAGCTGATTACTGAAAGTGCCATATTGCGTTGCCATAGAGAGTAAATTGGACCCCAAGAAGTCGCTTCCAGTTTGTTCACGACGCCAGTTAAGCGTGTTTTGATAATTCAACCGCAGATGATTGTGTCTGTATAGCGTGCCAGCAGCCCGAACGGCAAACTCTTGTGTATGTTGCTGCGATGCTTGTCCCGGCTCAGTACGCATTTTGTGATCGGTTAGTACAAAACTAAATGCATGCTGATTTACCTGCGTACGACCTTGGAACTGATAATAACGTGCGCCCTGTTCATCACGGCTTAAATCCACGTTTAAAATGCCTTTACTCCAAACGTCATAACTTGCCCCCATATTGAGCTGATAAGCATTTTTTTGCCCCTCTAAGCCATAGCGCATGCCGCCATATACAGAGAGGTCATCACTGAGACCATAGTCATATCTACTGACTAGATTCCAGCCCAGAATATCAGGCATGCCTACGTTGTCACCCAATAGCGTTTTTCCAGTTTCAACAATCGATGTATCATAATACCCTTCACCTTCAGCAATATTGGTCCCTGCAACAAAGTAGGAGCGACTCTCTTGTAATACTTGGCCTTGCGGCCCATACATCACAAGTTCAAATTCATTGCTACCAAAATAGAGTTCTATAGAATCAAAATCATATAAACCAGATTGCACGTTTAGCCTTTGATCTATCATCAACCCGTTTTGATAAAGCTCCACATCCCAACCAACCTGTATCACACCACTGATCCTCACAGATTGCGTGTCAATTTGCCTGTATAGAGGCCTGTCACTCACACGGATCCCTCGAGTATATGAAGTGCGATAGTTACCTCCTATACGCGTACCAAGTACATCTCCAACCTCAACTTGAGTTGCCATAATGGGACCAAAATCAATCCCTCTTTCATTTTCTCTGCTTGCGCTGATACGACTTTCACTTAAAAGATCGCCTGAACGACCACTTAAAAAGTAGCTGGTGTTCCAAAATGCGATATCTTGACTACCAAGCAAAGATAGAGAAGCGACATTGTCTTTCAAATTCATTGTGTTAAATGAACCTTGAATATCAAGTAAAGGCGGGCTCCACGCTTGATAGGGAGTTGCTTTCCAAGGCAGAACTGGTGATTGTTGAGCTGTTCCTGGACTGAACTGACGGTTTTGTCTCTCGATACGCCGCTCAATGGGTAGCTTTTGTTCGCCCCTCACTTGCAACTTTAAATCTTGATAATTGAACTTAAACTGCAACCCAAACCAGTTCGACACTCTGCGAGCATCAAAATAGACTTCACCGTCAACCAGGGCGAAATCGCTTGGGTCAAAGTGCTCTATTTGGCCCGATACAAAGGCTTCTCTGAGTACTAAATCAAGTGAAAAGCGCTGTGCTTGGTCAATAAACCATCCGCTGTATTGAGCGCCACTTTGATCATATGAAATTGCAAAATCTAAAGCTGAGAACAAGCTTTGTAACTCTAGTTGAACCCCGGTTTCACTCTTCCTTGCAAATACCTCGGAGAGATAATAACCATCTATATAGAGTGAAAAAAACAACACTTCATCGGTTTGAATACGGTGTTCGCCATAGCTCAGCACGGAGTGTGTTTGTCTCTGTGTGCTCTCTATATTGGCATGACTGAAATAAGGGATCGCTGCACTAAAGCATACTAGCACAGCAATAAAACACTTGGAGATCACAGCTGGGGTTAATTCGCTATATCAAAAGTGCGTTGTGAGAATATCAGGTTTCGATACTCTTCTTGACCCGTATAGGTGACGCGCAATTGTCCGCCGCCCTTTAACACCTTACCTGCCAAAATGTTTAATTCGACGCTTGCGTTAGTGACCTCAGGGTAAATTGCGTAATTGTTTGCTGTTGCCACAACTTGCCACTCCTTCGCACCTTTAGGCTGCCAATGAGCTTGCAATTTTCCAAGCGCACTGGCGCTACCACTTCTTTGCAAGTCTATTGCAATCACGGTGTTGCCATTTAAATCAGTGGATAGCTTTGTCGCCATAATACGCACTTCAGGCGCAACAACGTCTTTTCGATAAATGACAGGAATGCTGTAACTCAATATCATATTTAGGCTAATGCCGATTGCTTCAGAGTTATCTAGTTGCTCTGTCGGTAAGGCTTGAAATAATAAATGAGAGCGATACTCACCGGCGCTCATTCCTTGTTTTCGGCGCAACGCCAACTTAACAGCCTGTCTTTCACCGGGTGCCAAATGTACTTGCCTTGGTGTCATTCTCATCAAGTGGCTCAATTTCCACGGGCCGACCTGTTCAGATTGAAGGTCTTGATATCCCCCAAAGGGTAAAGCGCGCTTCTCCTTCCATCCCAAGCGATACGTTTTCGCTTCACTGCCATTGTTAATTAGGAATACTTTGGCTGTGCGTTGACGTTCATCAAACACTACGCGCGTTGGCGAAATCATCAAAGAGGCATACACTGCCTGAGTAAAAAAAGAAAGGGCCACAAAGCCGATACATACCAATTGCTTTTTCATAAAACTAATAACTTACTTCTATATTTGCCCATACACGGTAAGTACCGTCTGGATACTGGGTAGATTGAGCTCCAATCTCAATGGTTCCCCCCACCTTCAATAAAGCGTTGCCTTGTGCGTCACTAAATAGTCTATCTACATGTTCTAGCTGCACCAAGTTTATTCCCTGTACGTATAAATTGCTGTGGGAAAGCATAGGCGTGATAATACTTGTTGAAACAGTGACACTATGTAAAGCAGGTAACGAAGAAAAAAGCAATTCTGCCGCTTGCCCTCCAGATACCAAATGCACAGGGCCGCTGGTTACATTATGTCCACTCGCGCCGATTTGAACACGGCCAACTTGGGTGTGATCAGCAATAACGATTGTGCCAAAATCCAACGGTGTGATCACCTCAGTTCGGCTGCTAACAGAGTTACTTATTAACAATAAGAACCCGAACAATACAGCGCGAAGGCTACCTTTTGCATGCTGTTTTTTACAAACTGTGCGCAACGACAAAGCTAATAGCCTTTAGTAACTCACTTCCAGTGTGAAAGTGCCAATATAATCCCCATCTAGGTAATTAGCAGAGTTACCCGTCGTTGTTGATAAGGTTGCGCCAATATTAAAAACAGCCTCACCATTTTCGTTTACTTGAATTTGCTTACCAACAACAGGAGTCGAGTTCGACGCCCCCGTTTCGATGTAATATGTAAATGAACCAAGCTTAAATCCAGCAGCGCCACTGCCACTACCTGCAGCCAATGAAACATCGGTCTCAACAGGATCGGTAATAGACAAAGTCGCAAAAGGCACAACACCGGAAATTTGGAATTGAGCCGGGCTACCAGCTGAAATAATGGCAATCTCAGCATTACTCACATTAGTGGAAGCAACTGTCGGCGTTTGTGTCGTATCAGCAGGGATCGTCAATGAGGCAGTATCGGTACCTGTATTATCAGCCACAGCTCGAATTGTACCAAAGTCTAAGTCATTGTTTTTGACCAGTTGAAACGCATTTTTAACTTTCACTTTGGCATCAAATGTCGCTTTTTGCGCACTGAAAGAAGCAAATGGTAATACAGCTATCGCTGTCATTAAACCTAGCTGTTTTAAGTTATTTTTCATACTTTTATCCTATACAAATCACAACATAAATAAAGCGTGATTAAAATTAGTTATCTCGCGATGGCTTATTCTGAGTGATAGCTCTAAAACAAGCTTACACGTACTGCCCGATAGGTATAAAATCAGTCCCTATATTTATACATTTATATATAATTTTTAAGTTCAGAGCAATGTCTAGTGACCCTAGATATCGCTTTACAAAATACGCTTGCCTCTTGTCGAGAACTAAAGCCGTATGCAGTGACAAAAAATAATTTCCTGTCTTGGTGAGGCTCAATAATATGAGCATTGACACCATTAAATACGAGTGGATAGCTTTGCCTGATTATATTGATCCGTGCCTGGACCTGCTGTGCTTGTGACAATGCTGCATCTCGCTTTAAATGAATTCCTACCACGAAATCAGGGATCTGCAACCTTTTCTCGGTTTGATCCGTCACACTCACCAGAGGTACATCGTGCGTTTCGGCAAACGACTCTTTTGTCGAGTCAGACTTAACCGCGTGTTTAACCACCGGTTGAGTGGGCTGCAAGTAACTATGTACATCAGGAACTTCTGCCTGTGTAGAGAGCAATTTAAGTAACTGGGTCAAGTCACCTTCCATTTTTGCCAAACGCTCAATACTGGCCTTATTTTCTTCATACGAGGAAACCAAAGCTTTATGGGCGTGTATCGCTTCTTGCTGAGCCACTTTTTCTTCAAATGTCTGGGTTGAATTTGCACAGCCGATTAAGCACAGTGAGATTAACACTGTAAGTGAAGTTGATAACCAAAGCTTGGTAGGCATACAGCACATTCCACCTTAACAAATTTATAGACGCGATTTACTACTTAGCTAAGGCGTTAGACTGACTAAAAAAGACTGGTTTGTCCAATAAATCGGATAAAAACCTTAGTTTTTGAGCAAAAAAAGAACAAAAAGCCTGATTTCAATTAAAATTGGAGCAATACAAAAGAATGACATGCAAAAAAGGGACAAATAGGGCCTGATAAAATTTATCTAGCCCTAACCTGCTCAGAGTTTAAACTGAAAATGGATATTGAATGGCATCATGATGCTGATAGTTAGTCACTTCGAAGTCATCCAAAGTTACCCAAGTCTCTAAATCTTCAAAGCTCTTGATATCAGGATTGATATGCAATTGCGGTGAAGCAAATGGTGTTCGTTTTAATTGTACATCGCGCATTAACTCAAGTTGATCTTCATAAATATGCGCATTCACAATCTTATGAAATGCCTTACCAGCTTCAAGGCCTGTTATCTGAGCAACCAGTTTAAGCAAGGTAAATACTTGGATCGCATTAAAATTGCCGCCTAGTGGTACATCTTGGCTACGCTGGTAGCTATTCAAATACAATACGCCATCTAATATGGAAAATTGATGCTGAAACATACAAGGGCGTAAACAGCCTAAATGGAATGAGCCTGGATGATAAAAAGTGATAATTTCACCTCTATTATCTATTCCTTTAGACAAATCGTCTATCACTTGTTTGATTAGATCGACACTCCCACCATCTGGCTTTGGGAAGTTTCTGGCAACAGCACCATAAACAAACCCCATGTCATCTTCCCCTTTACGGTTCGGATTATTGAGCCAGTCTTGGTTTTCGTTTGCGTTGGCATTCCATGTGTTGCAGCCAATTTCTCGAAATTGTGCCGCACTGTCATAACCTCGTAGGTAACCCAGTAACTCTGCAATTGCGGCCTTCCAAAAACTTTTCCTAGTCGTATCTAGCGGAAACTCATTTTTATCGACGTGATAGGTCAAATCAGCATTAATCACCGTCAGGCATCTTTTACCTGTTCTTTTATTTTCAACCCACTTGCCCTCATCGACAATGCGCTGACATAAGTCTAAATATTGCTTCATTAACGTAACCCTATCACTCTACTAAAATCAACTGTGTCATATCATACACTGCCAGTTGACGCTAAACCATCATTGCTGGCGTGATAAATACAACGAGTGCCTCAAGACCCTCACACGTACACTGAAAATAATGGCAGTTCATTTGTGTACTTTTTCTTGCTAGCTTAGATTTGCTTTAATCAATATATATAAGGAAAATTATGAAGCTTACAATCAAGAAAACCCCCCTAAAAAAACTATCTAGTGATAAAGCACTACAACCAAAAGTTACAAACTTTGTTGCTGGTGGTGAACCTGACTTGTGTCCTACAGTAGGTCAAGGAACATGTATCAATGCGGTACACAACAGTGGCTGCTTCACGGCAAGGGAGCAAGATTGCCCTGTCGCGTCGTAACGACGTCAAAAAAGAAGCAAGGTTCATTTGAACATTGCTTCTTTAAGTTAAACACCCAATTAGCCGTTATTAATAGCAATACTTTGATTAAACTTTACAATATCTTGGCGCTTCAAAAGGCTATAAAAGGCGGGCAGGACAATAAGCGTAAGTACAACAGCGCTTGTCATACCGCCTACTAAAGGCGCGGCAATACGGCTCATCACTTCAGAACCCGTTCCAGTTCCATATAATATTGGTAGTAACCCAACAATAATGGTTGTAACCGTCATCATAACAGGCCTAACTCTCAACCCGGCCCCATAAATTAGCGCATTCATATAGTCTGTATCTGAAATAACGGTGGCGTTATTTTGCGCGTTTTCTTTGAGATCTTTGAGTGCTTGGTTGAGATAGACCAACATGATCACGCCTATCTCTACTGCAACGCCGGCAAGCGCAATGAAGCCAACCCCCACAGCCACCGAGAAATTAAACCCTTCCCAATACATTAACCATATTCCACCAATCATGGCCATAGGCAGGGTTATCAGTATCAACATCACCTCTCTTAGTGCTTTAAAATTCAAATAAAGTAAAATCACAATGATTGCGAGCGTGAGAGGCAATACATATGAAAGCTTTGCTTTTGCTCTTTCCATATACTCATATTGACCAGCCCAAATAATCGAATAACCAGCAGGTAGATCAAGTTCTGTCGATAAATAAGCCTTTGCATTTCGTACATAAGTGCCGACATCAATTCCGTCAATATCGATATATGTCCACCCATTCAAACGCGCATTTTCACTTTTTATACTCGCAGGTCCGGTATCAATATAAACCTCAGCGACGTCACCTAACGTAATGTGTTTTCCTGATGGCGTGATCACAGGCAACATGGCGAGCTTTTCCGGTGAGTCGCGGTAATGTTGTGGATAGCGAATATTAATAGGGTAACGCTCCTGCCCCTCGATAGTTTGTGTCACAACAGCGCCTCCAATCGCAGTCGATACCACTTGCTGAACATCGGCAATATTTAATCCAAAACGACTGGCCTGCACTCGGGAAATATCCACCTTAATATATCGGCCACCAGCAACTCGCTCAGAGTACACCGACGCGGTTCCGGCAACTGCGGGTAAAATACGTTCAATTTGCTGACCAATATCTTGAATGACCGCAAGATCTGGACCTGCGACTTTGATACCAACAGGGGTTTTAATCCCAGTTGCCAACATATCTATCCGCGTTTTAATTGGCATTACCCACGCATTCGTCAGCCCAGGGAATTTAACGAGGCTATCTAGTTCAGCTTGCAAGCTCTCTGTGGTCACACCTTCGCGCCATTGCGATTTAGGCTTCAATTGAATAAAGGTTTCAATCATAGTGAGCGGTGCCGGATCTGTTGCAGTTTCTGCACGCCCTACTTTACCAAAAACATTCTCTACCTCAGGTACTGTGCGGATCAATTTGTCAGTTTGCTGCAATAACTCACGCGCTTTGCCAATCGATATTCCCGGGTAGGTCGTGGGCATGTACATTAAGTCGCCTTCATCTAGTGGTGGCATAAACTCGCTGCCGATTTTACTCACCGGATAAAAGCCCACAACAGATACCACAACCGCTAATAGAATGGTGCTTTTAGGAAATCGCATCACCTGCTTTAGTACGGGCATATACAGGGCTATTAACATGCGATTTATAGGATTCTTCTTTTCTGAAAGTACCTTACCGCGAATGAAGTACCCCATGAGCACAGGCACCAAGGTAATAGCTAACCCAGCCGATGCAGCCATAGCATACGTTTTTGTATAGGCAAGCGGTTCAAACATTCGCCCTTCCTGAGCTTCCAATATAAATACAGGTAAAAATGAAACGGTAATTATCAACAAACTAAAAAACAATGCAGGGCCCACTTCTGATGCTGACTTGGTAACTATTTCCCAGCGGTTTTCATCAGTCAGTGGCGTTTTTTCCATATGTTTATGCATATTTTCAATCATCACAATCGCCCCGTCAGTCATGGCGCCGATCGCTATGGCAATACCTCCCAATGACATGATATTGGCGTTTATTCCCTGAAGGTGCATGATGATAAAAGAAGCCAGTATTCCGAGTGGCAATGAGATCACCGCCACAATAGACGACCTTAGGTGGAATAAAAAAACCACGCAGATCACAGCCACGACAATTAACTCTTCCGTCAATTTTTGCCATAAGTTATCAACTGCCGCCTCAATTAGCTGAGAGCGATCGTAAACAGGCACTATTTTTACACCCTTTGGTAAAGACTGCTTCAACGACTGTAGTTTTTCTTTAACCCCCTCGATGGTCGCCTGTGCATTTTCTCCTGAACGCATCACTACAATTCCACCAACGACTTCGCCTTCACCGTTAAGCTCTGCAACACCTCGGCGCATTTGCGGCCCCAAACGCACTTGTGCGACTTGCCCAATTGTCAGTGGGGTACCTTTAATACTGACACCCAACGGGATTTGCTCAATATCCCTGATCGAACCTATATACCCGGTAGCAGTCACCATATACTCGGCTTCTGCCAATTCGATTACCGAAGCCCCCGTTTCTTGGTTACCCTGCTTGAGTGCTATTTCAATTAAGCTCAAAGGGATGTCATATGCTCTCAGTTTGTTTGGGTCTATTTCTACTTGATACTGCCTTACCATCCCACCTACGGTGGCGACTTCAGACACCCCTGATACCGTCTGCAGTTCATACTTTAAAAACCAATCCTGGATACTGCGCAGCTGGCTAAGGTCGTGCTTTCCTGAACTATCAGTCAGCGCATACATATAGATCCAACCAACCCCAGTAGCATCGGGGCCAAGCTGTGGTTTTGCTGAGTCAGGTAAACTGGCAGCGGCTTGATTCAAGTATTCAAGAACTCGGCTTCGCGCCCAGTAAAGGTCGGTGTCGTCGTCAAAAATAATATAGACATAAGAATCGCCAAAAAAGGAAAAGCCACGCACAGTTTTAGCGCCGGGAACCGACAACATCGCTGTACTGAGCGGAAAGGTTACCTGATCTTGCACCACCTTCGGTGCCTGACCTGGATAACTGGTTTTGATAATCACCTGCACATCAGATAAGTCAGGGATCGCATCGACAGGCGTATGTTTTAGCGAATAGATCCCGCCAAACGTCAACACTAGTGTCATCAGCACCACCAACAAGCGATTGTTTACAGACCATTTGATAATTGATTCAATCACGCTCGGCTCCTATCAATGATGTGCATGACTATCATGCACTTGCTCATCGTCTGCTACCTGTATGGCGACAATGACTAGGTCATCTTTGACTTCAAAGGTAAATAAGATTTCATCACCTACATTGAATTCTTTGAACTCAAGCGTATCAGCCACCACAAAATCCATTGTCGCCGCAGGTCTATTCCACTTATCGATGGCTTCTCGACTGATATTCAAAATACGTCCTTTCTGATCCACATGATTAATAACCCCCTTTACTGTTGCCGTCGGGGTCTTAGCTTGTGCCATTATATGAATACCTGTTACTTCATACCCGCCGTTATCTTGTTCCGTGACTTCAAAATGCAATAACTGACCAGACTGTAAAGTTTCTATCTCAACGGCTTTGGCAACATTAAAATTCATGGTCATGGTAGGCCAGTCCCACACCTCAACGGGTTCATGGGTAATATTGACTTTACGATGCGACACCATCACGCTATTTATTTCACCTTGCATCCAAACCGATTTGGGGCGCTCCTCAAACTGCATTCTTTTGAAATCAGATGTTTTACTTGATTCTGAGTCAATCAAAAACTGTGCGGAGGTAACCACCTCTTCACCTTCTGCCAACCCTGACACTACCTCAATAGCAGTATCATTAATTCTGCCAATTTCTATTTCAATGGATTTAAACTGACCGTCGCCTAGCGCCAGTACAACTCGATTTTGGGCGCCTGTTCGGATCACTGCACTGGCCGGAACCGTTAAAACCCCATGTGTTGGGTCAGCTTCAATATCAACGCGCGCAAACATATTTGGTTTGAGTATTAAACCTGGATTATCAAATTTGAGTCTAACTCTCAAAGTACGGTTTTGAGCGTCTAAACTGGGATACACGTAATCTACTTCGCCGAGCCAAGACTTGCCTGGTAAGTAGTCTAACCCCATTGTAACTGGTAGCCCGGGTTTGATAATCGCAGCTTGGCGCTCAAAAACTTCGGCTTCAACCCAAACCTGATCTAGCTTGCCTATGCTCATCATCGTCGTGCCAGGTTGTACATAGTAACCTTCGCGGATCTTAAGGTTTTCAACCACGCCGGATTGCGGTGTGTAAAATGTAACTGTTTGACGAACTTGCTTGGTCTTTATCAGCTTTTCAATGAAGTCCACTGACATTTTAAGTGCTCGAAGCCGCTTACGCGCTGCATCTATCAGCTGCTGATCTGATTGCTTCAACGCGACGAGCATTTCTTTTTGAGCATTCACCAATTCAGGAGAATATAAATCGTACAAAGCCTGTCCTTGCTCGACTTCATCACCTATCGCTTTGACGTATAAATTATCTACCCAACCATCTACACGAGGATGGATATGCACCAACTCGTGTTCATCATACTGAACATAGCCCACGGTACTTACTGAGGTTTGCAGTGAGCTTCGCTTTACGGTCGCCGTTCTCACCCCTAAGTTATTAACCACATGAGAAGCTATTTTTACTACGCCAGGGCCAAACTCATCTTGTCCTTGAGGTTCGTCATAAACCGGCACTAGGTCCATGCCCATCGGAGATTTTCCCGGTTGGTCACGGCGATAATTTGCATCCATCGGTGCCACCCAATAAAGCGGCTTCTTCTCGCCTTCCGGTGTTGCTTCTTTATCACTGAGCGGTTGTACCTCCATAAATAACGTAGCCGATAGGCCGCCTATCGCAATCCCAATTATAGCCGTACAAAGCGTTTTTATTGCAGAAGACATCATCGTACTCCTCCTAAACCTTTGCTAATTAAACTTGGTTGCTGTTTGGGAAATGGCATGCATTGCTCATAGATAACGGCCATTAGAACTGCTCCTTATATTCAGTCACGGTGGCAAATACCTTACTGCTGCCGTCTTTCATTAGTATCAACACTTGATATGGGTTAAAACGCTTCCCTACTTCCATGCCCGGAGAACCAAGCGGCATAGCCGGAACAGACAACCCAATGGCATTTTCTATCGGATTAGATAAGAACTGTTTAATAAACTTTGCTGGGATATGCCCTTCAAAAACATAACCATTGTCGCTCACCCCAGTATGACAAGATTGATAACGGGCTTGGATCCCCAACTTGCGTTTAACCTCGCTTAAGTTAGGTAAATCATATATTTGGTGAGATACGTTAAACTGAGTTAAATGTGCTAACCACTTCGTACAACAGCCACATGTCGGGGTTTTGTATACTTTTAACATCGGACGCTCGGCGCTTTGTGTTGCGCTTACTGGACTTTGAAAGCCAAAAATAACTGAAAGGCATAGCACAAGTGCTACAAATTTAAATTTATACATGCTGGAACTCATTTTTAGTTGTGATCTATAGCCACCGACACATATCGCTAAAACTAGAACCCAATGCGTTCACAGCACAGGCTAATAGGCAGATATCAAGGTGACCAATTTTTATACAAGACATTTAGGGCGCAATAACCCTAGGATCACACCAAAATGGGGGGTTTATATACGGAGTTGATAAATTGGTTAGGTGAACCAACATAGCCAGAAACAGGTTTGTCTGTCGCTAAATTGATTGTAGAAAAGATATTCGCTTCACTGATAAAAAGAGAAAACGGCGCACACAAACTGGTAGGGCAAGTGCAATCAGTTTTGCAACAATCCATATCACTGTGTGTTGCCATAGAAGTATCATGGTGCATACCGCTACTGTGGTCATGAGACTGCGTTATGCTCTGGTGAACATCATGCATGGCCACCGCTGTAGAAGCTATGGGCATATCATGATCACATATCATTTTTGCCTGCACCAATGGCTGAAATACAAACATCAAAAACACTGCAACAACTAATACCAGTTGCACAGGGTTATGTATTGTTTTTGATAATTTGCGATCACTCACAAGTCTGATACCTTTGATTTTTGTAGCACTACTATAACGCTAAATCGACAAAGAATAAAACACTGCCTAGCTAAGTGAGTAATTTACTCACTTAGCAAAGACCATAAGCATGTAATTAAGCAGCTTTAACTGCTTCTCGGCGATGCGCCCAAATCATCAGGCCCAGGCCGCCAATTATCATTGGCAACGACAATATTTGCCCTTGTGAGATAATACCGGCATGCAACCCAATATGGGCATCAGGTTGACGGAAGTATTCAATTGCAAACCTAAACACGCCGTAGCCCAATAAGAATAGTCCTGCAATACTACCTGCTGGACGCGGCTGTTTGCGATACCAAACAAGAATTAAGAATAACACCAAACCTTCAAAAAACGCTTCGTACAATTGGGAGGGGTGCCTTGGAACATTGCCGCCCGAAGGAAAAATTACCGCCCAAGGTACATCCGTTTGTCGTCCCCACAATTCACCGTTAATAAAGTTACCGATCCTGCCTGCCAATAACCCCACTGGTACCATAGGCACCACAAAATCGCCCACAGCCAAAGGGGACTTATTAGTTCGCCATGCAAAAATAAAAATCGCGGTGATGACGCCCAGTGCGCCGCCGTGGAAAGACATTCCTCCTTCCCATACTTTAAATAGCATCAGCGGATCTGATAAAAAGGAAGAGAAGTTGTAAAATAGCACGTAGCCAATACGGCCGCCTAAAATGACCCCTAACATGCCATAAAATAATAAGTCACTGACTTGTTCTCTCGTCCAGCCCGAGTTGGGTTTATCAGCTTCTTTATTTGCCCACCACATCGCAAATGCAAAACCAATTAAGTACATAAGGCCGTACCAACGGACACTTAGTGGACCGACTGAAAATATAATCGGATCAATTTCCGGAAACTGCAAAGCCATCGCTTTCCCTCAATAAAATAACATTTTGCCTGCAATCACGATGAGAATGAATGCAAACACCTTTTTAATTGTTGCTACTGGTAAATAATGTGTGGCTTTAGCACCTAGTGGTGCAGTAAACCAAGAAGTCAGTACAATACCAAATAAAGCCGGTAAGTAAATATATCCCAAAAAGCCTTGTTGCAAAGTTAACTTTTCGCTACCCGCAACGATATAACCAATACTGCCAAACAAAGCAATTACAATACCACTCACCGCGGCACACCCTATGGCTTTTCTCATATCTATAGAAAAATAGTTAAGCAATGGTACTACAAGCACCCCTCCTCCAATGCCAATCATGGCTGAGAGCGCGCCCATTATACTCGTTATGCCAGTAATCATCGCACCGCTGGGTAAACTTCGAGTGACGTTTTGTTCGACTTTACGGCTTGAAATAACCATTTTTGCAGCGATTAAAATCACACACAGTAAAAATATCCATTTGATGATCAAAGCAGGGATTAAGGTGGTAAAAAAGCCACTTAAAAGCGCACCTATCGCGACACCGCCCACCACCCAAGGTGCTATAGTCCAAGGTACATTGCCATTTCGGTGATGTGCAATTGCTGAAGACGTTGAAGTAAATAATATTGAGGCTAATGAGGTCGCAATTGCCACTACGATGACTTGCTCAGTGGGTAATATTGAAAAACTGACCAATATTGCCGATAGGACCGGAACAATAATGAGGCCACCACCAATACCAAGCAACCCAGCTAAAAAACCGACCACACAACCGAGTAACGCACAGCTTAAAACCAAAGGTGCGTTAATAGACATAATGATGTTCATTATGATGCTCTTTGTTATTGTTGTGCCCTATGTTAACGCATCTGCTGTGAGCCTGCACACCTATTCTCTTGATTCAAAAATAGCGTTCTTTAACTAAACTCTAAACGCTATTCATTCAGCTCACGACTCGTTCCATGAAAAAACCGATTTTAGAATCTAAACGTTCTTTGGCCCTGATTGCGTATAGATGATTTCGCTTAAGCCCTGAGCGATAATAAACTCTCGTAAATAACGATGTACTTGAATCGCACTTGATGCGCTCAAACATTGCTCAAGTAAGGCTTCCATGTCAGTCACCTTGAGCCTTCTAAGCACCCATTTTACTTTATTCAACGCCGAAATATTCATACTCAACCTGCGATAACCCATAGCCACGAGTAAAATCGCGCCTTCAGGTTCTGAGCCCAGCTCTCCGCATAAACTAAAAGGTAATTCCAGTGCTTGGCAATCTGTGGCAATGCGATTTAGCGCCCTTAGTACGCTAGGATGATATGGTTCAAAGAGTTTAGCAACACGTGAATTGGCTCTATCTACTGCCAGTAAATACTGCGTTAGGTCATTACTACCCACAGAGCAAAAATCGACTTTTTCTGCCCACTCAGGTAACAAAAAGATACTTGAAGGCACCTCTATCATGACCCCAATTTCAGGTTTATCTATCTGATAAAACTGATCAGCCCATTCCTCTTGTAGTTCAAAATAGGCTTGCTCAAGCAGAGCCAGCGCATCATCCACTTCTTCCGTATGACCTATCATTGGCAGCATAATTCGTAAATTACCGAGCCCTGCGTTTGCCTTAATCATCGCTTTTAGCTGATCGAGAAAAAGTTCTGGGTGATCCAGTGTAACCCTTATTCCACGCCAGCCCAAAAATGGGTTTTCTTCTTCAATGTCAAAATAATCTAAGACTTTGTCTCCGCCGATATCCAAAGTACGCATAACAACGGGTTCAGGATGATATAGAGACAACACTTCTCGGTAACACTGCTCTTGCTCTGCTTGAGATGGGAATTGTCCCCGTTGCATAAACCAAGATTCGGTACGATATAAACCGACCCCGTCACTGTACTTTGCGCTCATATGTTCTGAAGAAAGATCAAGCCCCGCATTTAATAGTAAGCTGATGCGCTCTCCATCTAGGGTAATGGGCGGCAAATCATGTTCCGCATCAAACTTATCATGCAGTTGGCTTTCTTTTTGCCGAAGTGCCTCATATTCTTGAGTCAGTACTTTAGATGGAGAAACATATACTCTCCCAGCATAAGCATCAAGAATGATGGGCTTGTCTTCAAACTGCAGTAGTGGGATATTTTCAATCCCCCAAATTGCCGGGATCCCCATTGCCCGAGTTAATATTGAAGCATGAGAATTCGCTGAACCATGAACACTGATCACCCCTACCAATTTGTCTTTAGGTACATGTGCTAACATGGCGGGAGTGAGTGTCTCCGCGACTAAAATGGTCTGCTCATGATATGACTTTGTTACCGACTCAGTACTAACCAAATGATGTAATACTCTTAACCCTAAATCCTTTACATCCACTGCTCGTTCTTTGATATAAGGATCTTGCATTGCCTCAAATTGAGTTACCAGATCTTCAATTACATGTTTTAGCGCAGATTTCGCATCCCAGCCGAGCTCTAACTCTTTGTTAACTTGCTGACCTAGACTACGCGCATCTAAAAGCTGTTGATAAACCTCAAAGACAGCCAATGCCTCTTTGGGTAAAGATAACGATAGGCGATTAGCAAGCACATGAAACTCATGTCTAGTTGCATCCACAGCTTGTTTAAATAACTTTTTTTGTTCACTCAGATTGGTATTTTTTGTTGATTCGATACTGGAAAAGTCCAGTTTGGGCAACACGACGTACGCTTTACCAAGTGCAATTCCTGGGGTGCTGGCAACACCTTTTAACACAGATGTTTTGTGATTGGTCGCGTCTTGTTTTAACAACGTTTGTAGTTCAACATGGGCCAATTGAGACGCTAACTGGGCAGACAAGGTGATTAAAAATGACTCCTCGTCGTTACTGAATTCTCGCGTGTTTCTTTGCTGCACTACAATCACACCGAGAACTTTTCGTTGGTGGACAACTGGCACCGATAAGAAGGCATTGAAACCTTCTTCTTGAACCTCAGGAGAGTGTTTAAAACGAGGGTGCACCTGCGCTTGGGCGATGTTAATCGTTTCTTCGCGCTGTGCGACTAGGCCAACTAACCCCTCTGTAAATCCAATCCTGAATTGGCCTACAGCTTCGGGGTTTAAGCCATCACTAGCCATAAGAACGAAATTGTCTTGACTGTAGTCCGCAAAGTAAATTGAGCAGCAGTCCGTGTGCATGGCCTGCTTTACCATCACAACGAAAAGGTTTAGAGCGTCACCTAAGTTATCTTGTTGAGAAACTGACTGCGCAATTGACCTTAACGTTGCTAGCACTTTGTTACCCTATCTATCGTCTTCGCCAATGATCTTTATGGCTATGTTCTTTGCGATTAAACGGCATTGCAAATGGTGCAAACTCTTTCATAACCCTACGATAAACATCTCTTTTAAATGACACCACTTGCCTTACCGGATACCAGTAACTTACCCACCGCCAATCATCGAATTCGGGATGGTGAGTTCTCAATAGGTCAACTTCCTCGTCTTTACACCTAAGTTTGAGTAAAAACCATTTTTGCTTTTGCCCTATACAAACAGGACTTGAATCCTTACGAATTAACCTTTTTGGCAATTTGTATCTGAGCCAGTGCTTAGAGCTGGCTACAATTTCGACATCCTCAGGCCTTAACCCCACTTCCTCGTGAAGCTCGCGATACATAGTTTGCTCAGGGGTCTCACCTTCATCTACACCTCCTTGGGGAAACTGCCAAGAGTGCTGACCATAGCGCCTTGCCCAAAATACTTGCCCTTGGTTATTACATATTACAATTCCCACATTGGCACGAAATCCTTCGGCATCAATCACCTTAGCGCCTCATTCTTATGTCTATTTTATTTGATTGTTCCATATATAGCTGGCATCAGCAAATATTATTCCCGCTTTTACTCAAGTTACTCACAGCTTGTGCATAACTCAATACCATCAAGCACATTTTACAAACAAATCCACAGATTTACAGTTAAAAAGCTAACTTCTCCACAGAAACTGTGGATAATATTGTTCATATATCTGTATTTATCCAAATTCTTGTTGATTCGCAATCATCTAAATCTTATCAAAAACCAATAAAACACATAAATATCATAAACTTAAACTATTCACACCCCACTAAAAGCTGTTTAAAATACCACCAAACAAACTCAGTTCAAAAAACAACCAACCCAACTTAATCCACAACCCCTTTATATTCTGATAAAATTTCCCTACTTCTATATTAGGTAAGTAAAGCAATGCTAAAACCCGCTCCGCCAACTAGTGTTTCAGAATTATTGCAGCGTGTTGAGACGATCGCCGGGTTAACTCTGGGTGAGCTAGCTGCTCAATATCACTTTAAAAGTCCAGATGATTTACTACGAGAAAAAGGCTGGCCCGGACAGCTATTAGAATATGTATTGGGCGCCAGTGCAGGTTCAAAGCCTGTGCCTGATTTTGAACATATCGGCATAGAACTCAAAACCTTACCACTCAGTTATGCAGGAAAGCCCCTTGAAACAACCTATGTGTCTGTTGTGCCACTGACCAACCTGACGGGATTAACATGGCAAAGCTCGAGCGTTAAGAAAAAACTCAATCATGTACTTTGGCTTCCAATCCTAGCTGAGCGTGATATTCCCCCGATTGATAGAACTATTGGCACTGGATTTTTATGGCAACCTGATGCGCAGCAAGAGGCGCAATTGCAACGTGATTGGGAAGAACAAATCGAATTAATCGCACTTGGACGCGTAGATGAAATATCAGGTCACTTAGGAGAGGTCATGCAGATCAGGCCAAAAGCGGCCAACAGTAAAGTTTTAACTGATGCAATTGGTCCACGAGGTGGATTAATCAAAACATTGCCCAGAGGGTTTTATTTAAAAACGCAATTTACACACACGATTTTGGTCAATCAATTTGCGAATTAAGCATCAGCTTAATTCGCAATTATCCACCCTATACTGGTAGAGTGAAGCCCACAATAGTATTAGGCTTTAACAATTCTGAAATGGTATAAACCTTTTGATACTAGTGAAGTCCAATCCCCTGTAGGACAACTGCTCTCATTGTTTTTAAACCACATAGTCACAGTATTTTGAGTCGACAACCCCAGTAATAAAGCGCTGTACATCGCATGGCAATACTCACTAGTATGGCCGTCAGAACCACCTTGTAAGCTGCACACAACAGAGTTTGTTACGCTCAAAGGTGTGCTACCAATACCACTAAAAGAGGCTGAAACGGAACCATTTTTAGTCAAGTGTACGTTGGATACTTTGCCAAAGCAGTAGTGAGTTTTAGTGGCTGCTGCATTGAAACTCAGCGTAGCACCTAAAAATAAAGCGGCAAGAGTAGAGACTTTATGTATCATTTTTTATTTTCCTTTTTAGTTATTTGAGTTGGCTATCCAGCCGACAGTAATTGTACCTATATTATTTTCATTGACAACCCATCTCCAATCTACCTTAGAGCCACTTGATAAATGCAATAAAAAAAGCCCGCTGTACTTGCGTACAGCGGGCTTTTCAACAATACATATCAAATATTAAGTCTTACTGACCTTTGATCTCTGAACGACCATTGTAAACAGCCTTGTCACCTAATGCCTCTTCAATACGTAGAAGCTGGTTGTATTTAGCAACACGGTCTGAACGACATAGAGAACCAGTTTTGATTTGGCCTGCCGCCGTACCAACTGCTAAATCAGCAATTGTTGCATCTTCTGTCTCGCCTGAACGGTGAGAGATAACCGCTGTGAAGCCTGCATCTTGCGCCATCTTAATTGCATCAAGCGTCTCAGAAAGAGAACCGATTTGGTTAAATTTGATCAAGATTGAGTTACCGATCTTCTCATCGATACCACGCTTTAAGATTTTCGTGTTAGTTACGAATAGATCGTCACCAACAAGCTGCACTTTTTCACCAATTTTGTCTGTTAGGATCTTCCAACCATCCCAGTCGCTCTCGTCTAGGCCATCTTCAATAGACACAATTGGGTAACGTGCAGCAAGATCAGCTAAGAAATCAGCAAAACCTTCTGAATCGAACGCCTTACCTTCACCACTTAGGTCATACTTACCATCTTTGTAGAACTCAGAAGATGCACAATCAAGTGCAAGCGTCACGTCTTTGTTCATTTCATAACCTGCAGCCGCAACTGCTTCAACGATTACTTCTAACGCTTCTTCGTTTGACTTAAGATCAGGTGCAAAGCCGCCTTCGTCACCAACAGCTGTATTTAAACCGCGTGCGCTCAATACTTTTTTCAGGCTATGGAAGATTTCTGCACCCATACGTAATGCTTCACGGAAGCTTGAAGCGCCAACAGGCTGAACCATAAATTCTTGAATATCAACATTGTTGTCAGCATGCTCACCACCGTTGATGATGTTCATCATAGGTACTGGCATTGAGAACTGACCTGCTGTGCCATTAATGTCTGCAATGTGCTCGTACAATGCAACACCTTTCTCTTGCGCAGCAGCTTTAGCTGTTGCTAGAGATACAGCTAAGATTGCGTTTGCACCTAGCTTTTCTTTGTTTTCAGTACCATCTAGGTCAAGCATGATTTGGTCAACAGCACGTTGCTCTAGCGCATTTTGGCCTTCTAGCGCTTGTGCAATTTCTTTATTTACAAAGTTTACTGCTGTAAGTACACCTTTACCCAAGTAACGAGACTTATCACCATCACGTAATTCAAGTGCTTCGCGAGTTCCTGTTGATGCACCTGATGGTGCACACGCGCGGCCCCAAGCACCCGAGTCTAAATGAACATCGGCTTCAACGGTTGGGTTACCACGTGAGTCCATAACTTCACGGCCAATCACTTTTACGATTTTTGACATCTTGATTCCTCTTTTCCCAAAGTGGTGAGTGTTTTTATTTCTGCTTAATTTGCATTGCTATGCAACCGCCTTTGTGTGTTTCAGTCGCATAGCAATACCTAAGGTATTTAAACAAAAAAGCCGTGCACTCGTGCACGGCTTTTTCTCTTAAGAGTTTTCTTTTTGGTAGCTGAATGCTGCACCAACAAACCCTTCAAACAATGGGTGTCCATCGCGAGGGGTCGAGGTAAACTCAGGGTGGAACTGAGCTGCAATAAACCAAGGGTGATCTTTATTTTCAATGATCTCCACTAGCTTTTTGTCTTCAGATAAACCAGTGAATGCCAACCCTGCTTGCTCTAGTTTCTCAACAAAATTGTTGTTCACTTCGTAGCGATGGCGGTGGCGCTCTGTGATTTCTGCACTACCATATACTTCACGTACTTTAGAGCCTTCAGCTAAATGACATAGCTGAGCACCCAAACGCATTGTCCCACCAAGATCTGACTCTTCGGTACGAGTTTCAACATTACCATCTGCATCTAGCCATTCGGTGATCAAACCAACGACTGGACTTGGCGTATTCACATCGAACTCAGTAGAGTTAGCATTTTCTAAACCTGCAACATTACGCGCATATTCAATTAGTGCCACTTGCATACCAAGGCAAATGCCTAAATAAGGGACTTTGTTTTCACGGGCATATTTAGCAGCAAGGATCTTGCCTTCAACGCCACGATTACCAAATCCGCCAGGAACTAGAATTGCATCAAGGTGGTCTAGTCGCTCAGTACCTTTGCTTTCGATATCTTGAGAGTCAACATATTCAATATTAACTGTTACACGGTTTTTCAAACCTGCGTGCTTAAGAGCTTCGTTAACTGATTTGTATGCATCAGGAAGCTCAATATACTTGCCCACCATACCGATTGTTACTTCACCTGTCGGGTTAGACTCTTGATAAAGCACTTGTTCCCACTCAGATAAATCAGCTTCAGGACATTCAAGGTAGAAACGGCGACAAACTAGGTTGTCTAGTTCCTGAGACTTTAACAACGCTGGGATTTTGTAGATGCTATCAACATCTTGAAGCGAGATTACTGCTTTTTCTTCTACGTTAGTGAAGAGTGCAATTTTCGCTCTTTCATTTGCCGGCAACTTACAATTAGAACGACAGACTAGGATATCTGGCTGAATACCAATTGAGCGTAACTCTTTTACTGAGTGCTGAGTCGGTTTAGTTTTTACTTCACCAGCTGCACCAAGGAAAGGCACTAACGTTAGGTGCATAAATAATGCGTGCTCACGACCCAGTTCAGTCCCAAGCTGACGGATCGCTTCAAGGAATGGCTGTGATTCAATATCACCAACCGTACCACCGATCTCTACGATCGCGATATCATGGCCCTCTGCACCTTCAATTACTCGGCGCTTAATGTCATTGGTAATATGTGGGATAACTTGGATTGTTGCGCCCAAGTACTCGCCTTTACGTTCACGACGTAAAACGTCTTCAAATACACGACCTTGCGTAAAGTTGTTACGACTAGTCATTTTGGTGCGAATAAAGCGCTCATAGTGACCAAGGTCTAGGTCAGTTTCAGCCCCGTCTTCAGTTACGAAAACTTCACCATGCTGAATAGGGCTCATTGTGCCCGGGTCAACATTGATATAAGGATCCAGCTTAAGAATAGTCACGTTAAGGCCACGTGCCTCTAAAATCGCAGCTAATGAAGCAGCTGCAATACCTTTACCCAAGGAGGAAACAACTCCGCCCGTTACGAAGATAAATTTTGTACTCATGCGAACCCTAGAATATCAAGGAAAATGGAATTTAAATAAGAATCAAGACGGGGCAATAGTATAGCAAAAGCGCGATTAGCAATCCAGCAAAAATTGTCTACTCAAACACCGAGATTACTTTGCGCGCTTTTTTATGTGCTCCCAAGCATCGTCCATTTGCTCTAAGCTAGCTTCCTCTAAGGTCAGGTTTCGCTTGGCTAAAACCTCATCTATCTGGATGAATCGATTGCTAAATTTTCTGGTAGCCTGACGCAATAACTGCTCGGGATCACGTTTCGCATGACGAATAACATTCACTGTCGCGAAAAGCAGGTCGCCAAGCTCTTCCGCGCTATGTTCTGAATACGGATCCTGTGCCATAGCTTCCTTTACTTCGTCTACTTCTTCTTCAACCTTATCCAGTGCGCCATGATAATCAGGCCAGTCAAACCCCAAAGAAGCTGCGCGTTTTTGTATTTTTTTAGCTCTTGTTAATGCCGGCAGCCCTTGGATCACATCATCGCCGAATGCTTTTTTCTCTTTACGTTCGGACTGTTTAATTGCCTCCCATTGAGCATCCAACTCTTGCTCTGTCAAAGATGCTTTCTTGTCGAACACATGAGGGTGACGACGCACAAGCTTTTCATTGAGTCCTGCGACAATGGACTCAAAATCAAACAGGCCAGCCTCTTTGCCTAACTGGGCATAAAAAATAACTTGAAACAGCAGATCTCCGAGCTCATCTTTGAGTGCAGCAAAATCTCTCTGCTCTATGGCATCAGCCACTTCATGCGCTTCTTCTAGGGTGTGAGGAACAATCGAACTGAAGTCTTGCTGCTTATCCCAATCGCAACCTCTTTCAGGGTCGCGTAAAGTAACCATAATGTCTACAAGACGCTGTATATTATCACTCATCAAATCCCCCTAATGCTGGCGCTTGGCTTCAAACACGCCTTCTGTTTGTAGAAGCTTTGTCAGTAAACGGTTGGTTGCGGATAAATCGCCGACTTCAATTTTCATTGTAAAGATTGCCACCCCTTTTTCATGTTGAGTTTGCACATTCATATTGAGTACATTGACTTTTTCATTCGCTAAAATCGCACTAATATCTCGGATAAGCCCCTGCCTATCATTGGCCTCTATCCGAATAGTGATTTCATAGAATGATTGCACATCATCAGACCAACTGACTGCAATTTCGCGCTCCGGGTGTAGCTCCGTTATGTGAGCAAATGAGTCACAATCGGCACGGTGTACCGCAATACCCCGCCCCTGAGTGATATAGCCAACAATGGCGTCACCCGGTACAGGCTGGCAACACTTTGCAACGTGACTGAGCAAGCTACCCACACCTTCGACTACAATGCCGTTTTTATCACCTTTGTGCTTTTTACGGGTGCTTAGCTTTAATTTAGGCTCAGATTCTGGTTTATCTTGAATAAAGTTCAAAAACTGATTGATACGTACATCCCCCGCACCAATCGCCACCATCAAGTCGTCCAACTCTTTAAAGTTAAAGCGCTCGATGGCAGGCTCTAACTCTTTGTAACTGATATCCAGCTTTTGTAGGTGACTATCAAGAATTTCCTTACCCGCTTGTAGGTTTTTATCTCTGTCTTGCTGTTTGAACCAGTGATGGATTTTACTGCGCGCACGAGAAGAGTATATATATCCCAAAGACGGATTGAGCCAATCACGACTCGGTGAGGGGTTTTTCTGGGTTAAGATCTCAATTTGATCCCCAGTTGAAAGTTTGTAAGTAAAAGGCACTATTTTGCCAAACACTTTCGCCCCAATGCAGCGATGTCCTACATTGGAGTGTATGTAGTAGGCAAAATCGAGCGGAGTTGACCCCAGCGGTAGATCAAAAATATCCCCGCGTGGCGTGAAGACATAAACCCGATCTTCAACAACTTGGTTCTTTAACTCTTCGGCAAATTCACTGCCATCAACAACTTCTTCTTGCCATTGCAGTAGTTTTCTTAGCCAGCTTATCTTTTGTTCATAGCCGGAGCCGCGACCAGGCAGCGCACCTTCTTTATACATCCAGTGTGCAGCCACCCCCATTTCCGCATCTTTATGCATATCATGGGTGCGGATCTGGATTTCGACTGTTTTTCCTTCAGGGCCAAATACGACAGTGTGAATTGACTGATAGCCGTTTGGCTTAGGGGTCGCAACATAGTCGTCAAACTCCTTATTGAGGTGACGCCAGTTAGTATGTACGATACCTAGTGCCGCATAGCAATCCTGCAATTGTTCTACCACAATGCGCATAGCGCGTATATCAAATAGCTGCTCAAACTCGTAGTTTTTTTGAGACATCTTTTTGTAAATACTGTAGATGTGCTTCGGACGGCCATAAACTTCTGCCGTGACATTCGCATCAGTCAATTTTTGTTGTACCGCTGCAACCATATCACTCATATATGCTTCACGAGCAAGGCGTTTGTCGGCCAATTTTTTGGCAATTTTTTTATAACTTTCTGGGTGTAGATAACGAAAAGAAAGGTCCTCAAGTTCCCACTTAAGTTGACCAATGCCTAAACGGTTTGCTAGCGGCGCAAAAATATTCGCGGTGGTCTTTGCCGCCACGACGCGCTCTTCTTCTGAGGCATCCTTTACACTGCGCAAATAGCAGATCTGCTCTGCCAACTTGATCACAACTGCACGCACATCTTCTACCATCGCAAGCAACATACGACGGATTTTGTCTATTTGGACATTGCCTTTGCTTTGATGCGCCAAGGTGCTTATTGAAGCCATTTGCTCCACACCTTTTAATAACAGCGCGATATTTTCGCCCAAAGACTTTTCAATCGCTTCAATATCTAATTGCTGCGCTAGAAAATAGGGGGTTAGAAACGCCCCTGCAAGGGATTCTGAGTCAAAATTCAGCTCAGCCAAAATCTCAACCATTTCAATGGCTTTCTCCAGCAGATCCCCATCGGTCTCCGCGGGACATAAAGCATATGCTTCATTGAGTCGATCAGTTTTTTCTTCAGACAAACTTAACAACGCCAAACGCGCGTCAAAATCAGCCGGAAGTGTTGCGTGGTGAGATTGGCGAGTCGCTACCATTATTGACTACCTCCTTTGGAACAACGCCATTGTTTCAATATGCCCGGTGTGAGGGAACATATCCATCAGTGCGACTTTGCTAACAGTAAACCCAGCGGCCAAAATAAGCGCACTGTCTCTTGCCAAGGTAACCGGATCACATGACACGTATAAAACCTTGTTGAATTGCTTCAGTGGCATTTGTTTGAGGACATCATAAGCCCCCGTTCGTGACGGGTCTAACACTAAAGTATCTAACTCATTGCTGAACCACTCTGCTGTTGCCATATCTTGGGTCAAATCAAACTGGAAAAACTGCGCATTGTCGATATCGTTAGTGTGCGCATTTTGCGTAGCCATTGCAACAGAAGAAGCAACCCCTTCGACTCCTATGACTTTCTTTGCTTGTTTTGCAAACAGTAAGGAAAAATTACCTATGCCACAAAACAGGTCAAGCACCTGCTCTTTTCCCGATAACGCGAGCCAAGTCACTGCCTGATGTAACATTGCTTCGTTCACCGCTGCATTAACTTGGATAAAGTTGTCCAACTTAAATTCAAATTGAGTTTCATCCACTGCATATTGAGGTAACAATGCATAAGATACTTCAGCGTTGCCGTCATCCCATAATACTTGCCAGCCTTTTTTATCAAACTCGTCAGTAACGATTTGCTTGGCTGCACAATCAATTGCTTTTGTATGACGGAACAAAACAAAAGGCGCGTTATCAGCCTCGCATAATTGAATATGACTAATGCTACGAAGTTGAGGGTGACGATTTAGTATGGCTCTTAAGTCAACAAAGATAGATTGATACACTTTTGTCAATACACCGCATTCAGCGACATTGACGAGTTTTTTTGATTTTGCAGCGCGAAACCCAAGCTTGAGCACTTTCTCATTTTTGTCAAAGTACGTTGCTATTCGAGCTGCACGTCGATAGTGCGAGCCATCACTGGATATAGGTAAGCTCCATGGTAACTCACTCGTGCCTGAAAACTTGGCAAACAGTTTGCCAACCGCAAGCTGTTTGTGTGCTAGCTGTGCAGACTTCTCCAAATGTTGTAGCGAACAGCCGCCACATTCTTGATAGTGGGGACAAAATGGGATTGCACGCTGCTCACTTGGTTTAACAACTTTTGCAACACTGCCCTCAAATAGTTTGGCTTTTTGCTGGTTAATACGCACTTTAACTTGCTCGCTGGGTAAAGCACCTTCAATAAACCCAACTTTGCCATTATGCTTTGCTACGCCTCGCCCTTGATGATCAAGTGATTCAATTGACACTTCAATGACCTGACCTTTCACTGATGCTTTTTTAGCACGAAAAATTTGTGCCATGTACCGCCCCTTATACATTGCTAAACACCAATGAACTCGCTAATCTAGAGTTCATAATTATCAAAGTTTTATATCGCTCAATATGTCTAAATTAAGCTTACGCGATAGCGTTTTATTGCTTACCCTGATCCCGACGGTGTTAATCGGTTTAATACTTGGCGGATATTTTACTATAAATCGCTACGTAGAGCTTGAACAAATCTTGAAACAGCAAGGCACCAGCATCGCGAACTCGCTGGCAATGACAGTAGAGCACCCGCTCAACACCAAAGATAAAGCCAAATTGCACAGCATCATTACTAAAGCGCATAATCAACATGCGTCTTTAGTCAACAGTATTGCGGTATTTGATTTACACAACCAGCTCATTATGACCAGCAATTACCATAGTGAATTTAACGATTTGCACTATCGCGGTAATGTCGCTGCCCTGCACGCAACTGAAGCACAAAAGCTACGCAATAATTTTGTTATCTTTTCGCCTGTAAAGGATTATGGCACTGGTGCTACATGGCAAGATGCCCATGCCCAAACTATCGCCGTTTTAATGGTTGAAATAAGCCAAGACCAAGCCATTATTGGCCAGCAAAAAGCATTGCTTTTAAGCGGCACCATTATTCTTGCCGCACTTTTATTGAGTGTCTTTTTATCCACTCGCTTAAGTCGCATGTTCTCTACTCCACTTTCCCAGCTGCAGTTAGCAACAGACAAACTAATTGAAGGAAAAACGGATATTGGCGTCAATCAGCAAATGCAAGGGGAATTTGACATGATGCGTCAAGGTCTTATCACCATCAGTGAAAAGATGGTCGGCCAAAGAGATGAAATGCAAAAACACATAGATCAGGCCACCAGTGACTACAGAGAAACCCTTGAGCAATATGAAACACAAAATATCCAATTAAATATTGCGAAAAAAGAAGCGCAGGTCGCGAACCGCGTAAAGTCAGACTTCTTAGCCAAAATGAGTCACGAGTTGCGAACCCCGCTAAACGGTGTAATTGGCTTTACTCGCCAATTGTATAAAACACCACTAAATAAACACCAAAAAGATTATTTAGACACCATTGAGCTATCCGCAAACAGCCTGCTTACCATCATTAGCGACATATTAGACTTCTCAAAACTCGAAGCGGGCGCTATGGAGCTTGAAAATATCCAGTTCCAACTTAGAGATGCGGTCAACGAAGTGATGACACTACTTGCGCCCAGTGCTTATGAAAAGCAATTAGAGCTGTCAATTGCCATTAATCGACAAGTACCTGACAACTTGGTTGGCGATCCGACACGCTTTAAACAAGTGCTTATAAATTTGATCAGCAATGCGATTAAATTCACAGAGAAGGGGTCGGTCAAAGTAGACATTAGCCATCGTCTAAAAGGTGACTCACAGACATCTCTATTGGTTTCCGTCAGCGATACCGGCCTCGGCATTGCACAAGAAAAACAAGACACGCTATTTACGCCATTTGCTCAAGCTGACACAAGCATTACTCGAAAATTTGGTGGTACCGGACTTGGCTTAATTATCACCAAACATATCGTGGAGGTCATGCAAGGTAGGATCACATTAAACTCAGCACTTGGTAGCGGTTCCTGCTTTACTTTTAATGCCATATTTAACTTACCGAGCCGCTTATTCAATGACGATCTCCCCTGCAAGCCGCTTGAGAATAAACGCGTCTTATACTTTGAACCACAAGAACACACGCGCAATGCTGTGATCGCCCAAATTGAAAGTTGGCATATGCAAGTCACCGTGTGTGACAGTGACGAAGCCTTTTTCAATGCACTGTCACAAGAGTTCAGTTACGACATTTGTCTGGTTGGCAATATGGCAACCGTCGACGATATGCAGACGGTAAAAAGCTACATAAATCACGCTAGAGAAAAAGCCGACTATTTATACCTCATGGTCAATACCATCTCTCATAATATGCGAGAGTCGCTTATTGGTAGCGGTGCTGATGCGTGTATCAGTAAGCCACTTCACCATCGAAAACTCTGCGAAATGTTGGCCGCGCCTTACCGCTTAGATCATCCAGATTTATCGATTGAAACCAACAACGCGACACACTTACCACTCAAAGTGCTTATTGCGGATGACAACGACGCCAACTTAAAACTGCTCTATACGCTGCTAGAAGAGCAAGTTGAAACCATTGAAACTGCTCATAATGGTGCGCAAGCAGTCGGGCTGTGTAAAACCCATAAATACGATTTAATATTTATGGATATTCAAATGCCAATCATGGATGGGATCACTGCGTGTATAAGCATTAAAGAGTCTTCCATGAATGATGACACCCCCATCATCGCCGTCACTGCGCATGCCCTTGCAGGCGAAAAAGAGCAGTTGGTAAAAGATGGATTTAGTGGCTACATGACTAAACCCATTGATGAAGACATGCTGAAGCAGATCATATGTGACCACAGTGCCGCTTCTCCTGTCGAACGTGAACAAAAAGAGGAGCAACTGGTAAGTAGCGTTGCACCTTTTGAAAGCCACTTGCTGGATTGGAACCTTGCATTGCAACGCTCAGGTAACAAGCCACATCTCGCACTGGAAATGTTAAATATGCTACTGCAAAGCGTTCCTGAGACCATTGAACACCTCAACGAAGCCAGTGAACAAGCGGATCCAGAATTGCTCTTAAAGGTCATCCACAAGTTCCACGGTGCATGCTGCTATACCGGAGTACCCAAACTAAAAGCATTGGCTGAAACCATCGAAACGGCACTTAAACAAGATAAAGGCTTTGACTATGTCGAGCCCGAGGTGTTGGATCTGATCGATGAACTGACCAATTTGAATGATGATGCAGAAATCACAGCATCTTCCAGTTTGTAAAATGAGATACATTTTTACCGAGACGGGACTCTGGTCCCACTCAAAAAAGGCAATAAAAAAGGCGCCCTAGGCGCCCTTAACATTCCGAAATAAAACAATTACAGTGCAGCAAATACTTCGTCGGTTTTTGCAGCACAGATAAAGTCATTTTTGTGAAGGCCTTTAATAGAATGGCTCCACCAAGTCACTGTAACTTTACCCCACTCAGTTAACAAACCAGGGTGGTGACCTTCTTCTTCAGCCATATCACCCACTTTATTTGTAAACTCAAGTGCTAGTTTAAAGTTTTTAAACTTATACACTCTTTCTAACTGCATGATCCCGTCACGTACTTCAGGTACCCAATCAGGGATCTGCTTGATCAATACTGCTAACTCTTCATCTGACACTTTAGGCGCATCCGCACGACACGCTTCACATTTTTGTGCACTTAAATCAGACATGGGTGGTTCCTTAACTTGCTAATTTATTTTTAGGTGGAAATTTTGGCTCAAACAGTCCGAGCTCTTTTGCTCTTTGTACTAAAGACATAATGTCCATTTGAGAAATATCAAATAGATCATCTATCGAACTAATTGTGTAGTACAAGGGCTGCATGATATCAATACGATATGGCGTTCGAAGTACATCTAGCACTTCAAGTTTGTTAATTTCAGGCTTATCTGAATACACGTACTGGGTTTCACCAGGACTAGATAGGATCCCGCCGCCGTAGATACGCAAACCATTGTCAGTTTGCATTAGACCAAACTCAACGGTAAACCAGTATAAACGAGCTAGGTAAACGCGATCTTTCTTCTCTGCAGCATAACCTAACTGACCGTATTTGTGCGTAAACTCTGCAAACGCAGGGTTCGTTAACATCGCGCAGTGGCCGAATATTTCGTGGAAAATATCAGGCTCTTGAAGGTAGTCAAACTCCTCACGTGAACGAATAAACGTGGCTACAGGAAATTGTTTGTTGGCAAGCAATCTGAAGAACTCATCAAAATCGATCAGCGCAGGAACAGGTGCTACTTGCCAACCTGTCTCCCTTTCGAGCACAGCATTGATTTCGTGTAACTGAGGAATTCGGTCATGGGGTAGATTGATTTTCTTCAATCCTTCCATATATTCATCACACGCTTTGCCTTCAATACACTTTAGCTGTCTTGCAACTAATTCAGACCAGATTTTATTTTCTTCGTCACTCCACTCAATTACGCCTTGCTCATTAGGCTGCTTGGAAGTGTATTTACTAGATTTAGCCATAGTAACCTTCTTTATTTTGATCTCCATTTCTCTTGATGGAGCGTTCAAACCTGTTATTTCGATACTATGTAAAAGTGAGCAAAATATTAATAGGCAGGCCTGAAATGGCCCACCTCAAGAACCTCAATTTCGTAAACTATAAATTACAAAATTGAACACAAAATAATACACCCTTTAGCTACAAGGCATGCAGAGCATAATGCTGTAAATATTTATATACACAAAAATGCACTATCGAGATCCGCGATGATATCATCTGCAGATTCTAGGCCTACCGAAATGCGGATCAGCCCATCAGAAATCCCCGCAGCCAAACGCTCTTCCTGTGTATAAGGTGAGTGTGTCATCGAAGCTGGGTGTTGAATTAACGTCTCAGGATCACCTAGGCTCACAGCTAAAGTGCACAGAGCCGTAGCATTGATAAATGCTTCACCATCAGCAAGCGTGCCTTTTATCTCAAATGCAATCACGCCGCCCGCACCTTGCATTTGTTCACCAAGATAGTGATGGCCAGGGTGCGATGCCAACCCTGGGTAATAAACCTTTTCAACTTTAGGGTGGCGCTCTAAAAATTCGGCGACTTTTTGCGCACTCTCACAATGTCGCGCCATGCGAATATGTAGCGTTTTTAGGCCACGGTTTATCAACCAAGCATCATGCGGACTGATTGTCGCCCCAATGTCTTTCAAAACCGTTAATTTTACAGTCTCAATATGCTCTTTGCTGCCACACACAATGCCAGCGACAACATCGCCATGACCATTGAGATACTTGGTCGCGCTGTGAATAACAATATCAATACCAAAGCGCTTGGGTTTTTGTAGCAATGGGGTCATGAAGGTATTGTCAATCACACTCAATAGGTTGTGCTTCTTGGCAAACTCCCCGAGCATTGTCAGATCCAATACCGTCATATTCGGGTTAATAGGTGTTTCCGCAAATAACATTTTACTGTTTGGCTGTATTGCTCGCTCTAGGGCATCTCTATCTGTCATATCAACAAAGCTCACTTCGATGCCAAATTTCGGCAGCATGTGTGCAAATAAAGCGAAGCTACACCCATATAATGCACTTGAAGCAATCAAGTGATCGCCCTGTTGAAGAAAGCTCAATACTGAAGCAGAAACCGCCCCCATGCCTGTTGCTGTTGCTGCCGCGTCCTCCATCTCCTCTAACTGCGCCAGCTTTTCTTCTAATTCTCGGGTCGTCGGATTACCAAGCCGCGTATATATAAAGCCAGCTTCTTCACCTGCGAATCGAGCAGCCCCCTGTGCTGCATTCTCAAATTTAAAAGTGGAACTTTGGTATAACGGTGCCGTTAATGCGCCATGTGGGTCATCAAAGTGGTTTGGACCGTGAATACAATTAGTGTGATCGTGTAACTTCTTCATTGCTTGCCTGTTGTTATTATTCAAACTGTTTATATCTTATGTAATTAGATATTCCATGATGGATAAATGTACAAGCATGCTGGAAGTTCAGAAGGCTATGTGAGAAGAATTAATATAGTGACTCTGTACACATAAGTTGTCACCTAAGAAGTAACAACTTATCTGAAGCCCTGTGATTAGTTTTGCTTAATCAATTGATTGGTGAGCTTTTTTGCAAAGTCAGCAAGAAAGTTGGCTTTATTTTCCATACGTGGAATTGGTCGACACAACGCCATGGCTTTGTAGCCCAGTCTAGCAGTAAATACACCTGCGCTCAGACCTTGAGCGGACCTAGCTGATAGCTTACCCAGTAGTTCCGCACCCAAACTCGTCGCAGCAAGGTCACTCAGTAATTCTGATGCACCCACAAAGACGATTTGTGTCGCCAATAGCTTGTACAACTTTATTCGGCTGCGATAGCCTAAAGTAATACCGTAATGCGCACTAAGCTTTTCTACTAAACTCACACCTCGCCATAACACTGCAAGCATGTCAGTGACCGCCATCGGACTCAACGCCACCATCAATGCAGAAGTCGTCGCATACTCTGCAATAATTTTCTTGGCTTGCATATCTTGATCCCGCAACAAGGTGACTTCATACAACTGCAGAACTTCCTGATCTGTATAGTGGCTTTTTAAGCTTTTTTGAAAACTAGACACGGTATCTGCAGGTAAGTTTGCCAATAGAGGACTGAGCCAATGTTGTGCTTCTCCAATCTGGTTGCTGTTAAGCAAGCGCTCTGCCTGATCTCGGCGCGCTTCTAAATTTTTTAATGTTCGCAGCGCTTTAACTTCACGAAATAAAAATTTAGTGCCCCAGCCTAGCGCAGACACAAAAAGAAGTAAGTACAAACTTGCTAGGATAATACTTTGTTGAAAGGCATTGTAAATCGTAAAAACGAGTTCAACGGGGATCAGTATCACTAAACTCGCCAACAGCCCATGTCGCCACCCCAGTTTTGATTTTTGAGGTTGCAAGCTGCTATCAACAGATCCATCAACTGAGAAAGGCTTAAACTCTTGTTCAGAGTCGATCTGTGATACCTCATCATCGATACGCTCTCCAAATCGAGGAGTAGATCGAGTGGCTTCATGAGCACTATGATTTGGTTCTTCAGTCTCTATGCGCCGACCTGAGTATCTGTGTTTAGAGTTTGTCACGTTAGCTTATCTCCAATCAAAAACTGTAACGTATGATCTAACCGAATATGGTCTAGTTGTCCTTGATAAGCGGGGAATGGGTAAAAAGACAAAAAGTTAAAACCTTCTTGAGGCCACTGAGACGCAGATAAAACATGCTCTGGCGGCTCAGGAGGCAAATACGTAATATACTGTGACTCTGTCAGAGGTCGACCGTATACACAATGCAGTATATCGCCTCCCTCTTTGACTTGTTTGGGTTGACAGCTCTTCACAGAGGATATGGTCATTGTATCTACTTCAACTCCTGAGAATTTTAGTTCATTCTCTTGTTCACATAAAAGCTCATGCAATAAACGGGTGAGGCTATCTTGCTCAGTGATTGCCACCGCGTCACACTTGTTTGCAGCAAACAGCACTTTATCTATTTGAGGCTTAAATAAACGCTGAAAAAGACCACTTTTACCATGTTGAAACATGCTCACAGTGTCTTTCAATGCCTGTTTAGTTTGGGCCAGTGTTGCAGGCCCATCATTCAGCGCACCAAGTACATCCACTAAGACAAGCTGCCTATCAAAAGCGCAAAAATAATCCTTGTAAAACGGAGAAATAACCTGTTTTTTATATGCTTCAAAGCGACTTTCTAATTGCGCATATTGGCTATCTTCACCATGCTCTCCGTGTATGGCAATAGGGAAAAATTGCACAATAGGCGCACCAGCCAAATCTCCGGGGATCAACATTCGCCCTGGCTGCAACTGGGACAGCTTGGTATTTTTTTTCAGTTTAATTAAGGTATCTGAGTAAATATCGGCTAACTCATTGAGCACAGACATATCTACAGGTTGTGCTGCATCAAATGCTTTCAATGCAGCCAAGAAAGATTCGCTAAGCGTACAAAATGCGGGATTTGACAAGACATCGAGCTGTGCCTTGCTCCACTGTTCATAAGTCATGTTTAAGAGTGGCAAATCCATTAGCCATTCACCGGGGTAATCGATTAATTCCAGATACAGCGTATGGTCATTTGCTACATGTTGACGCAGCCCACTGGCGCTGCGAAATTTTAAGGCCAATGTCAGGGTATTGATGCGCTCGGTAGATGGCGGCCAATTAGCTGGTTCGCCCAATAAATGTGATGATGCATGAGTATAATCAAAAGTAGGAATATCGAGTGCTGTTTGCGGTACCTGTTTGCAGGCTATTAAACGCTGTTCCCTTACCACATCAAAAAACGGCAAGTTTTGGCTATTTGCTTGAGTCGTTAAATGCTTAACCAAGGCCGTAATAAACGCTGTTTTTCCACTTCCACTAAACCCAGTAACGGCTAACTTAACATGCTGGTCCAATGAACGTTGCAATGTTTTTTGTGCTTTATTTTGCAGCTTTTCAAGGGCTTTGTGGGTAACACGTTTCACGCTCATTCTTATCGCTAGTCCCTATAAATAAAGAGGCGTGGCGAATAATCGCCACGAGCCATTATAACTTGTTAATTTCCCTTTTCACCGTGAACTCCGGCGATGTCACATGACGCTCCATTGATTGAATGCGATCATCTAATTTGCCCAATCTATCTTTTAAGTCAAACAGCGCCTGGCGCGGTGGCTCGCCTTTTTGCCATACTTTAAACTTAACAGAAACAGGATCTGTATCTTGGCTATGAGCAGTATGCTCTGGTTCACTGACTTTACGGTCTAAGATAAACCAACAGGCAATATAAATAACTACAAATAATGGTCCTCCAGACAATAATACAGCTGTCACAAATAATATGCGCACAAGCCATAGTTCCATGTTGAAGTAATCACTCAGCCCTGCACAAACCCCAGCTAATTTTCCTCGCTTTGGGTCACGATATAATTCTCTGCGTCGATGACTCATACTTTACGCCTCCAATCTGGTGACTCTTGATCTAACAGTGCCTCCAATGTTTCGACACGCTCGGCCATTTTCTCTGCTTTATTTGCCAACTCAATTAGCTGGCGGTGCTCATGCTCGCTTAAACCCTGACTCACCTGTTTTTTACTCTTGTAATGAAGAATGAGCCACAGCGGGGCTACCACGATCATAAAAATAATAATTGGGGCAACCAGTATCTCTGCGTCAAACATAACCTTCTCCTGTTTATTTGGTCTTGGCAGCGTATTTTTATTTTATTGCACCTACTTTAACAGTAGGTGCGCTTAGGTTCATTTATTTGCGAGCTTTTTCTTTAAAGCTTCAAGTTCATCATCTACTTTTTCATTTTTTTGCAGATCAGCAATCTCGTCAGCCAGTGACTTTTTACCTAAGTCATAAGACTCGACTTGCGCTTCCAAGCCGTCAATTTTATTTTCATAACGTTCAAAGCGATTCAATGCATCTTCAACTTTAGTGCTATCGAGTGCCTTTTTAACATCTAGGCGTGACTCAGCAGAGCGTTGACGCAACACAATAGCCTGTTGACGTGCTTTGGCATCTGCCAGTTTTTCTTGTAATGTTGTCACTTCCTGTTGCAATTTTTCGATGTGCGATTCAACATGGCTAAGTTCTTCGGCAACACTTTGCGCTGCATCAGACGCCTTTTGCTTTTCAAGCAAAGCCGCTCTCGCCAAATCTTCGCGCTCTTTTGTCAGTGCCAACTCAGCTTTTTCTTGCCAATCATTTGCCTGGCCGTTTAGTTGCTCAACACGTCTTTCTAACTCTTTTTTCTCAGCAAGTGTTTTTGCCGAAGTGGAACGTACTTCTACTAATGTGTCTTCCATTTCTTGGATGATCAATTTGACCATTTTTTCAGGATCTTCCGCTTTATCCAATATTGCATTAATATTAGAATTAACGATGTCAGCAAAACGTGAAAAAATTCCCATAATCTTGTACCTCATTGGTTGTGAATTATATTGCTGATAAATATGTATCAATAAGCTTGCCAACTTTAAAAATAAAAATAAACACCATTTTTCAACAAGTTACAATTAAAATAAAAAGCTTTCTATCCATACCTTTTTCAAATAAACTATATATTAGTCAAAAAAACCAAGAGTTAGTCAATTATGAGTCAGTTCCGCCAACAGGATAATTTGCTCGGCCAATCCGACAGTTTCTTAGCTGTTCTCGATCAGGTATCTCAACTTGCTCCGCTAGACAAACCCGTGCTTATTATCGGTGAACGTGGCACAGGTAAAGAACTCATAGCTGCCCGTCTGCACTTCTTATCAGAGCGTTGGGACCAGAATTACGTTAAACTCAATTGCGCCGCGCTTAACGAAAATCTACTGGAAAGTGAATTGTTTGGTCATGAATCGGGCGCTTTTACTGGAGCCAGTAAGCGTCATGAGGGCCGCTTCGAACGAGCGAATAGCGGTACTTTATTTTTAGATGAATTGGCGAATACGTCTGCCATGGTGCAAGAAAAACTGCTGCGTGTTATCGAATACGGTGAATTCGAGCGTGTAGGTGGTAAGCAAACAGTTAAAGTGGACACCCGACTAGTCTGTGCGACCAATGAAGATTTACCCAGCCTAGCCGATCAAGGAGAATTTCGGCATGACTTGCTCGATAGGCTCGCTTTTGACGTTATTACACTGCCGCCACTGAGAGCGCGTCAAGAAGATATTTTATTGCTAGCAGAGCAGTTTGCCATCAATATGGCTCGAGATCTGGGCTGGTCTCTGTTTAGCGGTTTTACTCGTAAAGCAACAGAGACCTTACTCGACTATGATTGGCCAGGGAATATTCGAGAACTGAAAAATGTAATAGAACGTAGTCTATACCGCCATGGCAATGAACACCTTGCAGTTCACCAAATTACGTTTGACCCATTTGAAAGCCCATTTCGACCAAAACAACGAATAAAAGCGCCGGTTACCGACCTAGCGATTCATGCCTCTCCAGTACAGGACGCTGTAAAAGAAACCATGGAGACTCCCATCGTGAGCTCGGTTGTAACTGCACAACAATCTTTTCCTTGTGATTTAAAAACACTCTCCAGTGACTACGAAATAGAATTGCTGAAAAAAGCACTTGAATTTAGCCAATTTAATCAAAAGAAAACTGCACAAAACCTCGGATTGACGTATCATCAGCTAAGGGGATATTTGAAAAAATACAATTTGTTAGACTCACAACAAGAGGCTTAGCTGTGGTCACCAGAATGACTCGCCGGTTAAACATCAGCCAAAGATACAAAGCAATCACAATAGGCGCTGTTGCGACCTTGATTCTATCTGCATGTGGGGAAGTGCCACAAACAAAACCCACCAGTAAAACACAAGGTATCGTTTACTGTGCTGAGGCGAACCCTGTATCTTTTAACCCTCAGGTCACAACCACAGGTTCCACCATAGATATAATTGCGAACCAGTTATATAACTCTTTGATAAGTATTGACCCAGTTACGGCTGAATTTAAACCTGAGCTGGCAACAAGCTGGCAGATCAGTGACGACGGTAAAAAAATTACGTTTAAGCTGAGAAAAGACGTCGCTTTTCATACAACCGATTACTTTACCCCTAGTCGTACAATGAATGCGGACGATGTCATCTTCTCTTTTAGTCGCTTATTTGATGTCTACAACCCCTATCATTTTGTACACGACGCCAACTATCCGTACTTTCAAAGTGTCGGTATGGACCAGCTGATCCGTAAAATAATCAAAGTCGATGAATATACAGTTCGCTTTGAGCTGTTTAGCGCCGAAAGTAGCCTGTTGTCTAATATCGCCACAGACTTTGCAGTCATACTCTCTGAAGAATATGCCATGTTCAGAGCAAGCCAAGACAAAAAGCATCTCTTCGATACTTTGCCCATTGGCACAGGTCCATATAAATACAAACACTTTTTAAGAGACAACTTAGTTCGCTTTCACAAACATCACGCATACTGGAAACACAACCACGCTGTTGACCAATTGGTTTATGACATTACCACCAACAATACAACGCGCATTGCTAAAATGCTGACAAAAGAATGCGATATTACCTCTCACCCAAGTGCAACGCAGTTAGAGGCACTGTCACAGCGCAAAGATATTGTGGTCGACAAAGCTGTAAACTTAAATGTCGGATATTGGGCATTTAATACTGAAAAGCCCCCTTTTGATAATGCGTTAGTAAGAAAGGCCCTCGCTCATAGTATCGATTTTGATAAAATTATGCAGGCTGTATTTTATGGCAATGGCATCGCTGCACAATCTATTCTTCCTCCATCTTCTTGGGCATATACGCCACAGGCCATGCCTTATTATGACCCAGTCAAAGCAAAACAATATCTAACGGAAGCTGGATTTCCTAATGGTTTTGAAATGACTTTATGGGCCATGCCTGTTTCTCGGATCTACAACCCTAACGCGCGAAAAATGGCCGAGCTTATCCAAAGTGATTTACGTCAGATTGGGATCCGTACCAGAATAGTTGAGTATGAATGGAATACTTTTATCGAGCGAATTGGCCGCCATGAACACGATAGCGTTCTGTTGGGGTGGGCTGCTGATACTCCGGACCCAGACAACTTTTTTAGTCCTCTTTTGAGTTGCACGGCGACATTTACAGGTAAAAACCCCGCCAATTGGTGTAATCCCGAATTTGACCTTCTGTTGACTCAAGCTCTCGACACAAATGACCTGAAAATGCGCAAATTTTACTATCAACAAGCGCAAGAGATGCTGATCCGCGAATTGCCACTCGTGCCTATTGCCCACGGTGTTCGATTTCAAGCTCGCAGCGCAGAAATTTCTGGCGCAGAGCTTAGACCATTTGGTGGTGTATCACTGGCAAATGTAAGGAAGGGAACGCAATAATGCTGGACTATCTTTTGCGACGTCTAAGCTTGCTGCTGTTCATGCTATTTGCACTAACAGCGTTCACTTTTAGCTTAAATTACCTGTTCCCAGGAGATTTGCTGACTAACTTTAGCGGGCAGGTCAATACCAGCTTTAGTCAGTCTCAATTACTCGAAGAAAAGTATCGCATCGAAGATAATATCCTAGTGCAATACAGCGCCTTTATCGGTCGATTAATTGAGGGTGACTGGGGCGTATCTTTGTCGTCAGGTCAAACCGTATCTTCACATGTCGCTCTGTTGCTCCCTGCAACACTTGAGCTTTGTTTTTACGCTTTGGTCGTAGCGATTCTATTAGGGATCCCTGCTGGGATCATTACCAGCGCCTACCATAAAAAGTGGCCTGATAAAGTCATCAGTACGCTAACCTTACTTGGCTTTTCCATTCCGGTCTTTTGGCTCGCCTTGTTGCTTATCATGGTTTTTTGTCTCGGCTTTGGTTGGTTCCCCATGTCAGGTCGAATTGGCCTGTTATACGAAATTCCCGCCGTGACTAATTTTATTCTGCTAGACATTTGGCTACTTGATTTCCCTTATGGTGGACAGGCATTTCTTGACGCACTGCATCATTTAGCACTGCCGACAATTGTACTGGCAATGTATCCAACAACCGTACTTACCAGGTTTACTAGAGACTCTATGCTCAATGTGCTGGAGCAAAATTACATTAAGACGGCAAGAGCAAAAGGTCTAAACCGCAGACAAATTATTTTGGACCACGCTCTGCGCAATGCGCTTTTACCTGTCATAAAACAAATCGGCCTACAATTTAGCACACTGATCACACTTGCTATGGTCACCGAAGTCATTTTCTCTTGGCCAGGCATAGGTCGATGGTTGATAGATAGTATTTATCAACGGGACTACCCAGCCATTCAGGGCGGGCTGCTCGCTGTGTCAATGTTCGTCATCTTTGCAAATATGCTGGCGGATTTGACTCACTCTTTACTTGATCCCGTGTCTAGGAACCAGTCTCATGGCAAAGTTTAGTTTATATAGCGAAGAGTCGAACCGCTCACCACTATCTCGCCTGTGGCGTAACTTCAAAGCGAATCACCTCGCTCTTGTTGGACTGTGGATGTTCATCGGGCTAACCCTGTTGGCAATGACTGCACCACTATTGGCCCCGTATGGCATTGACCAACAGCACAGTGACGCACTGCTAATCCCCCCCTCTTGGCATGATGATGGTGATGTACACTTTATTCTCGGCACGGATGATCTTGGCAGGGATGTGCTTTCTCGCTTGATGAATGGTGCAACCTATACCTTTGGTTTGTCTATCGTTGCAGCCCTTGTAACAACTGTTCTAGGGGTCGTTCTTGGCACTCTTGCAGGGATCAACCGAGGGTTTAAATCTAGCATTCTAAACCACTTACTTGATATTACGCTGGCAATACCATCGCTGCTTTTGGCAATCATCATTATCGCTATATTAGGCCCCGGATTACTGAACACAGTATGGGCAATTATTCTAGCTTTGTTACCGCAGCATATTCACTCAATTCGCAACCTAGTCGTCGACGAGCTAAATAAAGATTATATTGGCGCCTATAGATTGGACGGCGCAAGTCGAACTCACATCTTATTTCGTGGCGTATTTCCAAATATTTATGAACACGTTGTGGTCATATTTACCCTCGCGCTTTCTACGGCTATTCTTGATATCGCAGCACTTGGCTTCCTAAAATTGGGTGCTCAGCCTCCTACTACAGAATGGGGGGCCATGCTGGCTGAGAACTTGGGGCTTATATACCTTGCACCTTGGACTGTCGGCCTACCCGGTGCCCTATTGTTTTTGTCTGTGTTAGCCACTAACCTTGTTGGAGATGGGCTGAGAAAAGCACTCCAAGCTAGAAAGGCAACCTAATGCAACTACTAGACATTAAAAACCTCACCATTGAACTGCCGACCGAAGATGGCGTGATCCGCGCAGTTGATAAAGTAAACTTAAGCCTTAAGGAAGGCGAAGTACATGCACTTGTAGGTGAGTCAGGTTCAGGGAAAAGTTTAATTGCAAAAGCCATTGTTGGTGTACTCAATGCCCGCTGGCGAATTACAGCTGACCGCATGCATTGGCGTGGTGTCGACTTAATGCGCCTAAGCCCGGAAAAACGGCGAAAAGTGGTAGGGCGGGATATGGCGATGATATATCAAGAACCCCGTAGGAGCTTGGATCCAACAGCCAAGATATTCGAGCAAGTAGCTGAGTCGCTGCCTGATGATTGCTTTAAAGCAGGCTTCTTTGGCCGAAAAAAAGAGCGGAAAACAAAAGTAAAAGCACTTCTTCACAAAGTGGGAATACGTGAGGATGAAAAAGTGTCGAGCAGTTATCCACATGAACTGTCCGAAGGTGTATGCCAAAAAGTAATGATTGCTATGGCAATTGCGAGAAACCCGCAATTGCTGATTGCAGATGAGCCAACTACCGCGTTAGAGAGTACAACACGTGCTCAAGTTTTTAGGCTGCTCAAGAGTTTAAACCAGTTAAAAAACATGTCGATATTAATGATTTCCCACGAGTTAGAAGAAATAACTCAATGGTCTCATGCAATCCATGTTTTATATTGCGGACAGATGGTTGAAGCCGGCCCGACCAAAAAGGTATTCACCGATCCATATCATCCCTACACGCAAGCATTGGTCAAGTCATTACCAGACTATGCCCACGGCCTAGGTCACAAAGCGCCATTCTACGCGCTTAAAGGCACAATACCGCCTTTGCAGCACTTGCCCATTGGCTGCCGTTTAGGGCCTCGCTGCCCACAAGCGCAAAAAGAATGTGTTGCAACCCCTATGTTGGTCAAGTCACATGGTCATTCTTATGCATGTCATTTTCCACTCAATAGAGAGAAGAAAAAATGCAACCCGTGCTAAAAGTTCAGGCTTTAAGTAAAACGTTTAAAACACGCTCTGGGCTATTTAGGCGCAATAAAGTCAAAGTATTGAATGATATTTCCTTTGCGGTAGCGCCCGGGCAAACACTGGCCGTGATCGGTGAAACAGGCTCAGGAAAAAGTACACTCGCTAAAGTACTTGCCGGTGCCGAAGATGCCGATTCAGGGCAGATATTGTTAAATGGTGACATGATTGTCGACGATGGTACAACTAGACGAGAGTGCCATCATATTCGCCTTATATTCCAAGATCCGACACGATCTCTCAATCCAGGTCTTACTATAGGTGAGATGCTAGATGATTGTCTGCGCTTCAATACTAAGTTAACGGAAGTACAACGTAATAAAAAGATTGAACTGACTCTATCTCGCGTTGGCTTATTGTATGAACACTATGAATATTACCCTCATATGTTTAGTGGCGGACAATTGCAACGTGTAGCACTTGCCAGAGCGCTGATTTTAGATCCCAAAGTGGTGGTTTTGGATGAAGCGCTATCTTCACTAGATCCATCAGTGCGGGCGCAAATAGTCAACCTATTACTTAAGCTGCAGCAAGAGACTGATTTAACTTATGTGCTTATCACTCACCACCTCAGCCTAGTAAAACATATGAGTGATAAACTGTTGGTATTGAACAATGGTGAAGCTGTCGAATATGGCTGTTGTGACACTATATTCAATCACCCTCAATCCAAAGTGATGAAAAAGCTATTGGCAGTGTAAGTCTCACAATAAAGAACATCTGTTAAAATAAAAAAACCACCTTACGGTGGTTTTTTTATTCATCATTAGAAGTGTCTTAGTTTTCTTCTGCTACTTCAAACGTGCTCGGCTTCACGATATCCGCCGTGCCTTCTAATGCGCTTAAAAGTGCAAGGTAGTTCTTGTTCACTTGAGTTCTTGTAATGCTCTGTTTCTGTTGAGGCTCGATCTCACCATCAACATCAGCAAGTTTCACGGCTTTAACAACTAGTAATGCTGAATCGCCGTTATTTAATTCAACCATTGCTTTAGATGTGTTTCCTTCAGCAGGGTGAGGCAATTTGAACGCTTTGGTCACCAAAGCAGGTGAAACTGCAAAGCTCTGACGCGCTAACGAAGCTTCAGTCTTCATTTCAAGAGATTCAGCAGTAGCGATATCTGCAAGTGCTTTACCTTCTTCAAGTTGTGCAAATAACGTCTCTGCTTTTTCTTTTGCCAGCTCAGATGCTTTATCATTTACTAAGCGTGACTTAATTTGCGCAGACACCTCTTCAAGTGGTTTAACCGCAGCTGGTTTATGCTCAACGACTCTCACTACAACTACATGCTCAGGTGCAACTTCAATTACTTCAGAGTTTACGCCGTCTTCCAGTAATTCTGGTGTGAAAATAGCGCGAGTTACCGTAGGCTGATTTAGCGGTGCAGGTAATAAGTTGCGCGCAACAAGTTCAGTGCTTTTCACTTCTACTTCAGCAGCTGCCGCCGCATCTTCTAGTGTATCTGCAACTTCAAACGCTAACTCACGTACTTCTTCTTGCTTGCCATAAAAGGCGTCAATTTTCGCGTTTTGCTCTAACTCAGCACGTAATTCTGCTTCTAGCTCCGCAAACGGTTTAACTTCCTGCGCCTGAAGATCTGTTAATTGGATGATATGAAAACCAAATTCTGATTCCACAACATCTGAAAATTCACCTACATTTGCCAAAGCAAACGCGGCCTCTTCAAATGCAGGATCCATCATTTCACGCTCAATCCAATCAAGGTCACCGCCTAGTTCACCGCTGGCAACGTCGTCAGAGTGCTCTTGAGCAAGCTTCGCAAAATCAGCACCAGCTTGCAACTGAGCATATAAGTCTTGCGCTTTTGTCTTAGCAGCTTCAGCATCTTCCAAGTTTTCAACTAGGATATGTGAAACACGACGTCTTTCGTCTTCAGAGTACTGAGCTTGATTTTCATCGTAATAAGCTCTTACCTGCTCATCGGTGACTGGCTCTAGCAGTTCCATATCAGCAGCTTTTAGTTCAATGTAGTTCAGTGCAACTTGCTCTGACGACATAAACTGGTCTTGATTCAAATCGTAATGATCTTGGATTTCAGAGTCTGTTACAGAAACCTGATCTTTTAAAGTTTCTTTGTCCAGTACTAGATAGTCCACATCACGTGTCTGCTGCTGTAAAACTAGCGTCTGCTTTACTTCACTCTCCAGCGCAAAATCAGAACCTGCAATCGCCGAAACCAATTGGTTACGCGTCATCTCTTCACGTAGATACTCACGGAAGTCATCAGGTTGGAAGTTCATTTGTCTGATCAGCTGTAAATAACGCTCATTGCTGAATTGACCACCAATCTGAAAATACGGCATTTCAAAAATAGCTTGCTTGATCTGCCCATCGCTCACGCGCAGTCCAAGCTCAATAGCAAGCTGGTTTTGTAGCTCTTGTTGTACCAAGCGATCTACAACCCCTTGACGAATTTGTGCCATATAAGCTGGATCAGATGCGATTTGCTCGAAGTACTCGCCAAATTGCTGTTCTAATCTACCACGTTCATTTTCGAACGCCCTTGCAAATTCCAACTGGGTAATTTTAACACCATTGACTTCTGCAACTGGTTGCTCTGTGGTTTGACCTAGGTAACCACCGATCCCTGCCAGCGCAAAAGACAAGATAACTGCACCAAGAACGATCTTGGCAGCAAGGCCCTGAGAGCCCTCTCTAATCTTTTCAAGCATTTGTTCTATCTCTTATCTAAGTCAAAGCACCAAGGTACTTTGCATCAGTTAGCTCATGTAAAAAAAGCGTATCTTACCAGATACGCTTTTTATCTTGAAGCTTATGCGTCCAATTACATCTATTTAACAATAGTGTGATTGTAAAAATATAAGCTTTTCTTAGTTAACCGCGTCTTTTAGAGCTTTACCAGCTTTAAAAGCAGGGATGTTAGCAGCAGCAATATCAATTGCAGCACCCGTTTGAGGGTTACGACCTGTGCGTGCAGCGCGCTCACGAACAGAAAAAGTACCAAAGCCTACAAGGGCAACTGAGTCGCCATCTTTTAGCGCAGCGGTTACTGACTCAATGAATGAATCCAGTGCACGACCAGCAGCGGCCTTAGAAATATCAGCATCAGCTGCGATTTGATCGATTAATTGAGATTTATTCACAATATCATCCTCTTACATTGTTATTATCAAGAGCGATGGTGGTTTAAAACTAACATCACTTTTGTTGTTAACTACGAGAAATCTTTCGATTCTCTATTGCTTAAATGTATTACAGCCTAGAAACTACGGGGCTTCCCGTGCCCTAGGCCTAAATCCAGTGCTTAACTTAGCACACCATTAGGATTTGAAAACCCTTTTTATCGACTTTTTTAAGCTTTCACAGCAGTTTTTTGCGTTTCAACAGTAAAACTGTCCACAGGTTGAGCAAGAGCGATTGATAAAACGTCTTCAATCCAAGTAACTGGGTGGATCTCTAAGCCCTCTAAGACATTTTCAGGGATTTCTTTTAAGTCCCTTTCATTCTTTTTAGGAATGACCACAGTCTTGATCCCGCCTCTGTGTGCAGCCAGCAGCTTTTCTTTTAAGCCGCCAATAGGCAGTACTTCACCTCGAAGAGTGATCTCGCCAGTCATAGCCACATCGCTTTTCACAGGGTTCCCTGTCAAGCTAGATACCAAACCTGTAACCATCGCAATACCTGCACTTGGCCCATCTTTAGGTGTAGCACCCTCTGGCACATGAACATGAATGTCACGCTTTTCGTAAAAATCTGCATTAATTCGTAACTTTTCAGCACGATTTCTGACCACAGTCATTGCAGCCTGAATCGACTCTTGCATAACATCGCCCAACGAACCTGTATAGGAAAGTTTACCCTTACCAGGTACTGCTGCGCTTTCTATCGTTAGTAAATCACCACCAACTTCAGTCCAAGCCAAACCAGTCACTTGACCAACGCGGTCACCGTCTTCTGCTTTGCCATAATCAAAACGCTGCACACCTAAGAAACTCTCTAGGTTATCTGCGTTAATCACGACTTTCTTTTGGTCTTTATCCAATAAAATTGCTTTCACAGCTTTGCGGCACAGCTTGGACATCTCACGCTCAAGATTACGCACACCCGCTTCACGCGTATAGTACCTGATAGTGTTGATAATCGCGCTGTCTTCAATCTCGATTTCTCCAGCCTTTAAACCGTTGCGCTTAATTTGCTTAGGGATCAAATGCTGCTTTGAAATATTTAACTTTTCGTCTTCTGTATATCCTGAAAGACGAATAACTTCCATACGATCAAGTAGCGGACCTGGGATATTGAAACTATTTGATGTCGCAACAAACATCACATCAGATAGGTCATATTCAACTTCTAAATAATGGTCCGCAAAACTGCTATTTTGCTCAGGATCTAATACCTCAAGCAACGCAGATGCAGGATCGCCGCGCATGTCTGATGACATTTTGTCGATTTCATCGAGTAAGAACAGCGGGTTTTTAACCCCAACCTTACTCATACTTTGGATCAGCTTACCAGGCATTGAGCCAATATACGTACGGCGGTGTCCACGGATCTCTGCTTCATCACGTACTCCACCCAGCGCCATGCGAACATATTTACGGCCAGTAGACCGCGCAATGGATTGACCCAAACTCGTTTTACCTACACCCGGAGGGCCAACAAGACATAAAATGGGACCTTTAAGCTTGTTAATGCGCTGTTGAACCGCTAGATACTCAATAATACGCTCTTTGACTTTATCCAACCCATAATGGTCAGCATCTAAAATCTTTTGCGCATTCGCTAAATCTTTTTTCACCTTAGAGCGCTTTTTCCAAGGTACATTAATCAACGTATCAATATAGGAACGAACAACAGTTGCTTCCGCTGACATCGGCGACATCATTTTCAGCTTATTCAATTCAGACGCTGCTTTTTCTTCAGCCTCTTTTGGCATTTGAGCTTCACTGATGCGCTTTTTCAGGGTTTCAAATTCGTCAGGTACGTCGTCTAACTCACCGAGTTCTTTCTGAATGGCCTTCATTTGCTCATTGAGATAGTACTCTCGCTGTGACTTTTCCATCTGCTTTTTCACGCGAGAACGGATTTTTTTCTCAACTTGAAGTAAGTCTATTTCACCTTCCATCAAAGCCATTAAATACTCAAGGCGCTCCGTCACATTATACAATTCAAGCACTTTTTGCTTTTCAGGTACCTTGATTGGCATGTGCGCTGCCATCGTGTCTGCTAAACGCGCAGTTTCGTCAATGCCAGACACGGAAGTCAGTACTTCAGGTGGGATTTTTTTATTGAGTTTTACATACCCTTCAAACTGACTTACTGCGCTACGGATAAAAATATCTTGCTCTTGCTCGGCAATATTTTCAGAGGCAATAAATTGAGCTTGCGCTAAGAAATACTCATCAGTTACTAAAAACTCATCAATTCTTGCTCTTTGTGTCCCTTCCACCAGTACCTTAACGGTACCATCAGGCAACTTCAATAACTGCAAAACCGTAGCAACTGTACCGACTTCATAGATATCGTCAGTGCTAGGATCATCGATGGAGGCTTCTTTCTGAGCCACTAAAAAAATTTGCTTGTCATTTTCCATTGCAGCTTCGAGACATCTAATAGATTTCTCTCTACCAACGAATAGCGGGATCACCATATGAGGGTAAACCACGACATCGCGCAGTGCTAACACTGGAATTTCAACTCGATCCGTTCTCTCAAGCGTCATTATGTTCTCTTTGCACTTCATTTATTTTTAAGATTACAGAGGTATATGGGGATGACCTCTATAAAGTTCAACTCTTGGACAAAAAAAGGAGCACTAGGCTCCTTTTCTAACTTATCTGATAAATCATTCAGATGCAGCTTTATCTTGACCACTATTTTCGTAAATTAAAATGGGATCTGACTCCCCTTTAATTACAGTCTCATCAATCACTACTTTGCTAACATCTTCAATTGAAGGAAGCTCATACATAGTTTCAAGGAGCACAGCTTCAACGATAGAGCGAAGTCCTCGAGCACCTGTTTTACGTTCCATCGCTTTATGCGCAATTGCTTTTAAAGCATCTTCACGGAATTCAAGCTCAACGCCTTCCATCTTAAATAGCGCGCCATATTGTTTGGTAAGCGCATTTTTTGGCTCGTTCAGAATTTGTATTAGTGCGTCTTCATCTAGCTCGGTTAGCGTAGCAACAACAGGTAGACGACCGATAAACTCGGGAATTAAGCCATATTTTACTAAATCTTCTGGCTCAACGTCTTTAAACGTTTCGCTTAATGAACGTTCGCTGTCCGATGCTTTTACTTCTGCACCGAAACCAATACCGGTATTGGTATGACTGCGCTGTTCAATAACCTTATCAAGACCCGCAAATGCGCCACCACAAATGAACAGAATTTTTGACGTGTCTACTTGTAAAAACTCTTGCTGAGGGTGTTTACGTCCACCTTGCGGAGGAACAGATGCCACTGTACCTTCAATCAATTTCAATAGCGCCTGCTGAACACCTTCACCAGATACATCTCGCGTAATTGATGGATTATCAGACTTGCGTGAAATTTTATCAATTTCATCGATATAAACGATACCACGCTGCGCTTTTTCAACGTCATAATCACACTTTTGTAAAAGCTTTTGAATGATGTTTTCAACGTCTTCGCCAACGTAACCAGCTTCGGTCAAGGTAGTCGCATCAGCCATGGTAAATGGCACGTCCAATAATCTGGCCAATGTTTCTGCCAAGAGTGTTTTACCACTACCTGTTGGGCCAATTAACAGGATGTTACTTTTACCTAGCTCTACGTCTGTTTTGATACCCTGATTCTTGAGTCGCTTGTAATGGTTATAAACCGCTACTGACAACACTTTCTTGGCATGTTCTTGACCGATAACATAGTCATCTAAGTGATTGCGGATCTCTTTAGGCACCGGAAGTTTATCAGACGCATCATGCTGCGGCGCGATATCCTTGATCTCTTCTCTAATGATGTCGTTACACAGTTCGACGCATTCATCACAAATATATACTGATGGACCAGCAATCAATTTGCGTACTTCGTGCTGACTCTTACCACAAAATGAGCAGTACAAGAGCTTGCTATTCTTGTCGCCGTCTGTAGGAGTGTCTGACATTCAACTACCTCTTAAATTTGGTGAGTTATCTCTAATTCGATAACACAATACATGCTTTAACTATACCAAATAAACTTTCAGTTGGCATAACTAAGCTAAAGCAAAGTGGTGCTACTCGGTCAAAAGTAGCTTTTTTTACACCGAAAGTAAGTCAACTTGGACATCCTTAAGATATAGATCCAAGTTTTATTATTTCAAGGTGTAAAATACCACCTTTCTTTAGTTTTTAATCTTTAGCGGCTTGTATGTACCGCATCAACTAACCCATACTCAACCGCTTCTTGAGCATTCATAAAGTTGTCACGGTCAGTGTCATTGGCAACAACATCATACGGTTGACCCGTGTGTTCAGCCATCAACCTATTTAATTTTTCTTTGATTGTTAAGATTTCTTTGGCATGAATCTCGAAGTCAGATGCCTGACCTTGGAAACCACCTAATGGTTGATGAATCATTACACGAGAGTTTGGTAGACAGTAACGTTTGCCTTTGGCGCCGCCCGATAGCAAAAACGCCCCCATGCTCGCAGCTTGACCTACACATACCGTACTCACATCTGGCTTGATAAAGTTCATGGTATCGTAGATCGACATGCCCGCGGTGACAGAACCACCAGGGGAATTGATATACAAGAAAATATCTTTGTCAGGACTTTCTGACTCTAAAAACAGCATCTGCGCAACAATTAAGTTGGCCATATGATCTTCAACTTGGCCAGTTAAAAAGATAATTCTCTCTTTTAGAAGGCGCGAGTAAATATCGTAAGAACGCTCACCTTTTGCTGTTTGTTCAACAACCATAGGTACTAAGGCGTTTAGCGGGTCTATCATACCGTCATTCATATTATTGGTTCCTTTATATGCGAGGCAGGTTTGCTGCGTCATTCAAGACTCTCTCTTGAACAGACCTTAAATTATTAACTCTAATAACGAAAAAGGCTCGCAGCACTGCGTTTAACAGAGCATTACGAGCCATTTAAGCGTTAGCTTAGCTGTAAGTCAATGCTTTCCTCTAAGACGAGGTAAGAAACTTACTCTGCAGCTTGCTGAGGGTTCATGATGTCGTCGAAAGATTGCTCAACATCAGTAACCGTTGCATTTGAAAGTACTGCTTCCACAGCTTGCTCTTCCATTGCAACATTACGCATTTGCTGCATTAATTGATCATTTTCTTTGTAGTAGTTAACTACTTCTGAAGGATCTTCATATGCAGAAGCAACAGTTTCAATTAGTGATTCAACTTTAGCGTCATCAACTTTGATGTCGTTTGCCTTGATCACTTCACCAAGAAGAAGACCAGTCTTAACACGTGTTACAGCTTGCTCATGGAAAAGTTCAGCTGGTAGCTCTGGCATGTTTTTAGCGTCGCCGCCAAAACGTTGTGCAGCCTGTTGACGAAGTGCATCGATTTCTTGATCGATAAGCGCTTTAGGTACGTCAACTTCATTTGTGTCTAGTAGACCTTTGATCGCTTGCTCTTTAACCTTTGCTTTAACAGCTTGGTCAAGTTCACGCGTCATGTTCTTCTTAACTTCTTCTTTAAGCGCATCAACACCGCCTTCAGCAACGCCGAATTTAGTTGCGAACTCATCGCTTAGCTCAGGAAGCTCTTGAACTTCTACTTTTTTCACTGTGATAGTGAACTGCGCTGGCTTACCTTTTAGGTTTTCAGCGTGGTACTCTTCAGGGAAAGTTACGTCTGCAACAACTTCTTCGCCCGCTTTTTTACCAACGATACCATCTTCAAAACCTGGGATCATACGACCTTGGCCAAGCTCTAGAGGGAAGTCTTCAGCTTTACCGCCTTCAAACTCTTCACCGTCAACTGTACCTAGGAAGTCAACTGTAACACGGTCGCTTTCGCCGGCAGCAGCATCTACTTCAGTCCAAGATGCGTGTTGCTTACGAAGTGTTTCTAGCATGTTTGCTAGATCATCTTCAGTCACTGTAACAACTGGCTTTTCAACAGTTACTTTATCTAGGTCTTTTAGCTCAACTTCTGGGTAAACTTCAAAAGTTGCTTCAAACTCTAGATCTTTACCAGCTTCTAAAGTTTTTGGCGCGAAGCTTGGAGCACCCGCAGGGTTGATTTTCTCAGAAACGATTGCTTCGATGTAGTTACGCTGCATAAGGTCGCCAGCAACTTCTTGACGAACTGCTGCACCGTAGCGCTTGTTGATCACAGAAACTGGTACTTTACCAGGACGGAAACCGTCAATACGCTGTGTTTTAGACAGTTGTTGTAAGCGTTTTTTTACTTCAGTCTCAACGTTCTCTGCAGGAACGGTGATAGTCAGACGGCGCTCAAGGCCTTGAGTCGTCTCAACAGAAACTTGCATGATATACCTCAATTTTCATTTTTGGCGGCAACGCGCCTTCCTTCACAAACAAGTCGACATTGGAGTGTAATCGGAAACAACGCATTTAATCGCATTCATTCAAAACCAATTACATGTCAGGCTTGCTGCCTGCCCCATCAGGGCACTATGTTAAACATTAGACGCGGCATTATAACCTATAAAACGGGAGAGTCGAGCAATCAGAACAAATAATTGATAGATAAAATAGGAGTAAATTAGAGAGATAAAAAAAATGATGAAATTTATGAGAGAAGTGGTCGGCGATGCAGGATTTGAACCTGCGACCCCTTGGACCCAAACCAAGTGCGCTACCAAGCTGCGCTAATCGCCGATAATATATATTTTTTAGAAAAGTGGTCGGCGATGCAGGATTTGAACCTGCGACCCCTTGGACCCAAACCAAGTGCGCTACCAAGCTGCGCTAATCGCCGATATATTTTTGAGAATGTAGATGGGGCGACTGATGGGGCTCGAACCCACGACAACCGGAATCACAATCCAGGGCTCTACCAACTGAGCTACAGCCGCCACTACATACTTGTGGACTTTGTTTAAATGGCGCACCCGGAAGGATTCGAACCTTCGACCCACGGCTTAGAAGGCCGTTGCTCTATCCAGCTGAGCTACGGGCGCAACACAAACAACACTTGTGTGCTATCCACCCACTAACTTTAGAAGAAAGTGGTCGGCGATGCAGGATTTGAACCTGCGACCCCTTGGACCCAAACCAAGTGCGCTACCAAGCTGCGCTAATCGCCGATTTCGTTACTTACTTAGAATGTTTTTGTTTAACACCCCTCGTTGGCAACGGGGTGCATAATAGAGATTTGAGTAGTTGAGGTCAAACATTTTTTTTATAAATTCGTTCAACTGCCTATTTTTGACACAAAAGGGTTAAAAAGCAGCTGAAAAAGCCAAAATTCACCCAGTTTCTACGGTGACTTATACTAATGCATACGCTTTATCTCGGAATCTAACTTGGCTAATTAGCTTAAGTTTGCGAAAATATAGCCAACACCGCTGGTTTATCTATTTATGTTACTTTGTAATTGCTAAATATATCAGCTGTAGTAAAAATTATTACTAGAGTCTCTCTATGTTGACTCTATAATCGTTCAAGTAACTAACCCCTATATATAAAGGTCACCCATGACGGCAAACATCATAGATGGCAAAGCAATTGCGAAACAGGTTCGCAATACAGTCGCAACTCGTGTTGAACAGCGCGTAACTCAAGGGCTTAGAGCTCCAGGATTAGCAGTAGTACTTGTCGGACAAGATCCGGCCAGTCAAGTATACGTTGGCTCAAAGCGTAAAGCATGTGAAGAAGTTGGCTTTGTATCAAAATCCTACGACCTACCAAGCGATACAAGCGAAGCACAGTTACTCGAGCTAGTCGATAACCTCAACACAGATCCAGAAGTAGATGGAATCTTAGTACAGCTGCCTTTACCTGAAGGGCTAGATGCAGAGAAAATTCTTGAACGTATCCACCCACATAAAGATGTTGATGGGTTTCATCCATACAATGTTGGTAGGCTTGCACAAAGAATGCCTGCACTGAGACCATGTACACCAAAGGGCATTATTACCTTGTTAAATTCGACGGGTGTGCGTTACAGAGGTATGCATGCTGTGGTTGTTGGCGCTTCAAATATTGTAGGACGCCCAATGTCACTTGAGCTTTTACTGGCTGGCTGTACAACAACCGTATGTCATAAATTCACTCAAGACCTTGAATCTCATGTACGCCGTGCTGACTTACTTGTAGTTGCAGTTGGAAAGCCTGAGTTTATTCCCGGTGAGTGGATCAAAGAAGGCGCGATTGTAATTGATGTTGGTATTAACCGACTCGAATCTGGAAAACTCGTTGGCGATGTGCAATATGATATCGCAGAACAAAAAGCCAGCTTCATCACACCGGTTCCTGGTGGCGTCGGCCCAATGACAGTAGCTAGCCTTATAGAAAACACATTAGAAGCTTGTGATAAATACCACAGCTAGCTAACCAAAAAATAGGAGCATTCACCTGTTATGGATGCTCCAATTGTTCCTCGGCTTCACCATCCCTGCCCCCTCTATACTCTTTAGCAAGCATTGACTGTAACATGGACATTTGTTTTTCAAATTCTTTTTGTTCTATCGCACCTGACTCTAATCTATCAACCAGCTCTCTCATTTGGGTTTCTATCTCTTTGATCTTTTCCTCATTGACGCCAAGACGGTTAAACATCATAGTTTGCTGAGCCTTAGCTAAAAAGCTGTCATTCAATCGCGATGTAGAAAGATCTTTTTGTTTTAATGCGAACGAAAGCTCTGACTCAGCACCTTGGCTGCTCATCTCTTTTGCAAACATCTGAGCCTTAGTATCTCGCTCTTCGATCTGTTTTGCCGTAAGCGGCTTATCCGAGAGAGACTCAGTGTGGTTCATTGGGGAAGTTCTGTGTAGCAACATCGTTATCTCCTTTAAACGTCGGCTAGCAATTGCCTATTGCAGCCTTCTAGCCTTGTTTAAAGCAAATGTCACGCCATAAAATAAGAACACCACACATAGCGCATTTTCGTTTTACTTCGGTACCACAGCCATACATTCAACTTCCACTCGAGCACCTAGCGCAAGCCCATTTGTCGCAAAGGCACTGCGAGCGGGGTAAGGTTTTGAAAAGAACTTGGTGTAGATTTGATTGAATTTGGGCCATTCATTAATATCAGCAAGCATAATCGTGCACTTCACAATGTTTTTCATCGACAAACCATGCGCTTCTAAGCTAGCTTGAATATTTTCCATGGTTTGCTTACTTTCACCTTTAATGCCCCCTTTCACAAGCTGCGTTGTGCCAGGTTGAATACCTATTTGGCCTGATAAGTACACAATATCATTCACCCGCACAGCTTCTGAAAAAGGTAAATTGTGCCCCGCAGGCAGCACGGCATAGGAGTTTAAAAACTCAACCTGACTACCATTTCCAGATTTGGCATACGACAGCCCCGACAATGCCAATAAAGTTATAGCAAGTATCTTTTCCTTCATCTTCTTTTTCCATAAATTGATGTGATAAATATCCAAAATACCACTGTTCATCAGAAAACCAAATGGAGCTAGCCTCGCTCCTCACATAACCATACTTGATAATTTTTCATTGGCAATCAAATTGAACAAATATTAGCCTAAACATGCACCTACAGTACTCTTTCAGGAGAATTAGTCTAGAGTGCAAATAAATAGGCGATCAGCCGGAAAAATTAACAAAGGAATAGTTATGAAACTGAATTTAAATAAAAAGAAAGTTAAAACCCTAAGCAACGACAACCGTGCTCTACCATATGCCCAAACACCTAATATTGCAGGTGGTTATCGCACTAAAACGGGTTGTAATGGCACCACTTACGCGTGTCACTCGAATGGCCCCTGCCATACGTATTTTTGCTAATAAAAAAAGGAGCACTAAGTGCTCCTTTTTAGAATGCTTATCGCTATTAAGCTTTGCGCCAAGTTGTTTTGCCCGCACTGTCTTCTAGGACAACGCCCAGAGCAGTTAACGCATCTCTCGCTTCATCAGCGGCAGCCCAATCTTTATTAGCACGTGCCGTTTTGCGCTGTTCAATCAAGGCTTCAATTTTAGCAACCTCATCGTCATCTTGATCGCCTTGCAAGAAACTCTCAGGGGCCTGCTGTGCAATACCTAACACTTCAGCTAATTTCACCAAAATATACGCGTGCTCTCCTGCGGCTTTTGCATCTGAATCTTTTAACAAGTTCACTTCTTTGGCCAGCTCAAAAATAACTGGTAAGGCCTCAGGCGTATTAAAGTCATCATTCATAGCGGCTTCAAAACGCTCCGCATATGCATTGCCCTTTAATTCAACTTCCACCAGCTCTACACCGCGCAAAGCCGTGTAGATTCGCTCTAGAGATGAGCGAGCTTGATCTAGATTTTCTTGTGAGTAGTTTAACTGGCTACGATAGTGACCGTTAATAAGGAAATAACGAACAGTCTCTCGGTCATACGCTTTTAACACTTCACGCACAGTAAAGAAGTTGCCTAAAGATTTAGACATTTTTTCTTTGTTAACCTGGACCATACCTGTGTGGATCCAAGTATTCACGTAACAGCCATTATTTGCACAGCAAGACTGCGCAATTTCATTTTCGTGGTGCGGGAACTGAAGATCTGAACCACCACCATGAATATCAAATAAATCGCCTAAATGCTTAGAGCTCATGGCACTACATTCAATGTGCCAGCCCGGTCTACCTTCTCCCCAAGGAGATGCCCAAGATGGCTCGCCCGGCTTGGCTTTTTTCCATAGCACAAAATCAAGTGGGTCATCTTTGCCTTCGGCAACTTCAACACGTGCACCAGCTTGTAACATATCTAAGTCTTGTTGAGATAGTTGGCCATAATCTTTAAACGTTGAAACATCAAATAACACGTCGCCGCTTTTTCCAACATAAGCATGTTTTTTAGCAATCAAACGCTCAATCATCTCGATGATTTCATCCATATGGCCCGTTACTGTTGGCTCAATGTCAGCAGGTAAGATATTTAGTGCTTCAAAATCATCATGCATTGCTTTTGTCATACGCACTGTCAGATCATTGATCTCTTCTTTATTCTCTGCGGCACGCTTGATAATTTTATCGTCTACATCTGTGATGTTACGGACATAAGTGACGTCATAACCAAGGTAACGAAAATAACGGTTGATAACATCAAAAGATACATATGTGCGCGCATGTCCCACATGACAGAAATCATAGATTGTAATACCACACACATACATGCCGACTTTGCCTTCTACAAGGGGCTTAAATTGTGACTTTTGACGTGTCAGTGTGTCGTATATCTGTAACATGTAGTGATTTTCCTAAATTCGAGTTTGAAACCTTTGCATCATATCACTTGAAAAAGCTCGCCACCACTGTAAAAAGGCGAATTTTACCCTATCTAGGTAACAAAAATTAAACAGTAAAACTGTCAAAGTTATTTCAACACTTTGTAGTTCAGCAGATGTACTATAAAATAGCGTTTTAATCTAATTATTGTAATTCAAGGACCCATTATGGTTGTTTTACAAACAAACTTCGGCGAAATCAAAATCGCACTATTTGAAAAAGAAGCACCAGCAACCGTTGCAAACTTCAAAAAATACGTTGAAAGTGGTTTCTACAACGGCACTATCTTTCACCGCGTGATCGATGGTTTCATGATCCAAGGTGGTGGTTTTGAGTCTGGCATGAGCCAAAAAGAAGTTGAGGCGCCAATTCAAAATGAAGCAAACAATGGACTTGCAAACAAAGTTGGTACACTGGCTATGGCACGTACGCCAGATCCACACTCAGCGACAGCGCAGTTTTTCATTAACGTAAATGACAATGACTTCCTAAACTTCTCAAGCGAAACATCGCAAGGTTGGGGTTATTGCGTTTTTGCTGAAGTCGTTGAAGGTATGGACGTTGTCAACAAAATTAAAGGTGTTGCAACAGGTTCTGCGGGTTTTCACCAAGACGTACCACTTGAAGATGTAATCATCGAAAGTGCGTCGATCACTGAATAACCCCGACATTGCAATTTGAGCGCTACGGCGCTCTTATTCACACAAGAGACACCATGCGCAAAACCTACTTTATTTCTGATCTCCATCTAACCGAACACCGGCCTGATATCACCAATGCTTTTTATGCCTTCTTGAATACGCACATAGACAGTGATGTGGACGCTTTATATATTTTGGGGGACTTTTTCGAAGTATGGATCGGGGATGATGAAGGCGATCCACTCGCGTTAGCCATTGCTAAAAAGCTCAAGGCAATCAGTGATAGCAACGTAAATATTTATTTCATCCACGGCAATCGCGACTTTTTAGTTGGAGAGCACTACGCCAAATTATGCGGTATGACTTTGCTGCCAGAACAAGCTGTTATTGATTTGTATGGCACCCCAACGCTTATTCTTCACGGTGACGAAATGTGCACCCAAGACATTGAGTACCAGAAGTTTCGTAAAAAAAGCCGCGGATGGTGGTGGCCAAGACTCATGCTTGCTATGCCCCTTTGGTATCGTCGCAGAGTCGCCAAAAATGCCCGAGCCAAAAGCAAACTCAATCAGCAAGGTAAAGCACCAAGTATTTTGGATGTAACCGATGATGCTGTTGCTAACATGTTCGAGAAATACCATGTTCAACACATGATCCATGGTCATACACATCGACCAAAGGTACACAAAACCCCAACAAAAACGAGAACAGTACTTGGGGATTGGTATAGTCAAAGCTCGTACTTGCTTGTAACTGAACAGTCACAATCATTGGAGCAACATGAGTTTAGCGAGTAAAGTACAGAGGCACTCTACTCACTAACTTCGATTACCTATGCCGCTTTTGAGAATATTGCCATTGGCGTTGAAATCAATTTATAGAAGCTCCAATGAATTGGTTTAGTCCGAGATACCGGATGAGAAAGTAATTGTGCCGCGTAATCGTAAGAGCCATGTTTGATATGGCGTTTAGCCAAGTCACAAATATGCGCACCGACATACTTTAATACCATAGGCTTTAGACGTGCGGTAATTCGCCCTTCTGTCACATCATGCAGTAAACGCTCAGCAAATGGGCACAGCTCTTTTGGCGGCGCTTTATCACATGCACTGTTTTGCGTACCTTGAAAATAGAAACTCTCTATCAACGGTGAATAAGCGATGCGTGCGTATAGAGCAAAATTAACATAAAAGCTCTGATCCTCTCCCATCCATTCACCACGAGGAAACCCACCTAAATCGCTGAACGTTGATTGCCTTACGACGATACTAGACATCGTAAATGGCAGATCTCCACTCGCTGCTACCTCAAAATAGTTATCCATTTCGTAGCCATTTGCATCCCATTTGGTTAAGGCTATTTTCGCATCTTGATAATCACTATCACCGTAAACCTTTTGATAACGGGTTGCATATAGCCCCATCTCCGGGTACAGCTCTATGAGTGCAGCAATGCGACTCAAGAAAAATGGCGACCAAGTATCATCCGCATCTAAAAATGCGATAAATTCATTGCTCGCAAGGTTTGCACCCGCATTTCTCGCTTCCGAAACACCTTGGTTGACTTGTGTAACCAGTTTTACATTCGCGATTTTTAAGCCATTGACAATATCCGCGCTACCATCAGTGGAGCCATCATCAATAATAATTATTTCATCGGCTTGATGGCTTTGAGCAACGACACTGTTTATTGCACGCTCAATGCAATCACGCTTATTGTACAGAGGGATGACAACTGAGAATTTGATGCTGTTCATATTCATTGCTCCAATTATTCATTGATAATGCGACCGCTTGCTCTACGGGTAGTGTTGGTACTACACAGTGACCCGATACAACCTGATTTGTAATATTGATGACCTCTAACGGGTCATAGTCATTGGCATCAAATTGATACATATCTGCCATACCAATCTGCTTTGACCATTGCTTACATTTGCTGTGGTATTGCAAATTAATAAATGGGGTATTGACCATGTAGGAATATACTGCCGCATGAAGCCTCATTCCTATTACCGCTTTAAACATGGCCATACTTTGCAATAGACGCAGCGGGTTGACCGTGTAGCGAATGCGTTTTACAGGTACATAGCTAGGCATCTTGCGTAAAATTTGCTCGTGAACATTGTTATCACCCAAGGTGCCATGATCATTAAAGTCGACCAAGTAGACATCTTCACGTGTCATTTCCCAAATGGCAGTGACCAACTTGACTGCCTTTCTTATCCTTGTCCGCTCGCTGACAACATCTGCTTCACCAAATGCATTGATAGCCTGCTGGCAAAAATTAAATGCAACCCCCCGACGTTCGATAGATTGAATTGCACTGCCGAAGTAATGAAGTAATGAAGGCGCTAAATCAAATGTCTGGGCGATGTTCGCAGTCGGCGCAATCGACTTAGCAATATCTAGACTTTGCGCATCACGGACTCCAATAAAGTGACATTTGTTTAAAAACTTGGCACACTGCTTTTCGTCTGACGTCGATTTAAATGCCTCGATCCCAACGCCCACGGCATAGCTCGACTCTTTACCGCAGAGCGAAATCATATGACATTTTTGTGCGATATCACGGCTTGAGTGCAATACTGAACCGCCTCCAAACACAATTTTCTTCGCGCCATACGCTCTTTGATAATGGGTCAATCTTTGATGACCTCGAAATAACATAGGGGCTTGACCTTGTACATCAAGCTGTCTTACCAAACCGTATTGATTGCTCGCATTGACCGCAATATTGTCGCTGCCAAATGTTCTCTTGGCCCCCTCAATACTTGCTAACATCAGCGCATCGTCTCCGCTGTTGCGCATGCCGTAGTAACCAACAACATAGGTGTCGTGTTTGCTCTGCATGTGTTACTCCCAACTCTGTGTATATAACTAGATATTGCAGGTGCTATGCCAAAACAAAATAAAAAGCACAAACCTTAAAAATCAATAGGTTAAAACAAACAGGTGGTAGCGTTCGTGGATTTTCAATACGATAATTTGCAGATCGAAAATGCAAAATGCGGGGGTTTTTAAAATAAAAAAGCCAGTAAACATCTTACTGGCTGTATAAAGTGAAGGGATTGAAATTTAATATGCACCTTTTGCACCTACTACACAGGGGACAGTTTTTAGTAAAATCTTAACGTCGCTCATGATACTCTGCTCAACAATGTACTGTTCGTCTAATTGAACTTGCTGCTCAAACGTCGTATCTGCACGGCCTGTTACTTGCCAAAGGCCAGTTAAACCTTGCTCTGAATTTAGGCGCGACAATTGAGCTGGTTTATATTGCGCTACTTCCATTTCTAAAGCAGGTCTTGGGCCGATTAACATCATGTCACCTCTAACTACATTCAATAACTGTGGTAACTCATCAATCGAATATTTGCGAATGAAGCGGCCGATACATGTAATACGAGGATCATGAATGTACTTTTGACATACCCCCTCTCTAGAGCTGTCTTTTTGGTCAGGCGCTTTAAAGCGCGGGTCGTCTTGCATATACATTGAACGGAACTTGTACATAGTGAAACGACGACCAAATTTACCCACTCTGGTTTGACGAAATACCACAGGGCCTTTGCTTTCTAGTTTAATTGCTAACATCAATAGCAATAACAGAGGGCTAATAGCCAATAAACCTAGTGCAGCAACCGTTCTTTGGAACCACACAGGAATACCATGGTGAACACCGTCAATATGGTGCTTAGTTACTTTTTTCGCAGCTTGAGCTGATGCAGTTGTCACGTTTGTCGCAATTTTAGTTGTGATATCCATGATTAAAGCCCTCTGATAGATTGTTTTAAAATGAAAACTCGGAATAAGAACACTGGGTTGCCAATGACATAGCGATTGAACTTGGTTTTAGGTTCTTGCATTAAGCGCCATACCCACTCTAACCCTAATTCACGCATCCAGAGCGGCGCTCTTGGAATTGCCCCAGAAAAGAAGTCAAATAATCCACCTACTGCCAATGCACACTGGCAATTTAAACGATGTTTGTTTTTAGCAAGCCATAGTTCTTGGCGAGGTGATCCAAGCGCCACCAGCAAAATAGTCGCGCCGCTTTGATTAATTTGCTCGATGATGTCGTCATCACTTTTAAAATAACCGTGATGCGTACCGCGAATGTCTAAGCCTGTATATTGTTGTTGTAATGACTCACCCGCTTTTTTCGCAACGCCATCTTTTGCGCCCAGCAAAAAGAAAGACTGTTTTGTTTGCAAAGCGTGCTCACACAGTAGTGGCAGCATATCTGTGCCGTTGATGTTGTCCGCTAAATCGATGCCTGAATGCTGTGCAGCTATCCGCATGCCAGACCCGTCAGCAAAGTTCTTGTCGCTACCGCAAAGTGTGCTGTGAAGTTCGGTGTTATTGGCAGCTAAATTAATTGAGTTAACATTAAGGAAATACCCTACGCGACATTTTGTCTGTGGCTGCTCACTTTGACAAATCCAGTTAATTGCATCGCGCATCTTGGTGTTGGCAAACGGTATACCAAACATGTGAGTTTCCACCTGTTTACTACCGCCTTTTTTGTACAGCGTTTTGCACGTGACAAGCTTGATAACCATCAAAGCATCTTCAATAAAATTTTGCTTCGCTTGTGCTTCAAGCAGCGGTAGTTCGCCATTTAAAACTAGACCTGTGGCGTTGTGCAGCTGCAAACAATCGTATAACCCGGCTTTGTCGCACGGCGATTTAAACCTTTTCACGTTTGGTATTGAGGTTGTGCCGCGAATAATAGGCGTGCCCACAAAATGAACCTGTCCCAACGCAACATTAATTAAATTCGCGCTTGATTTGAAAAGGCCAACTTGCCAGCTATATAACTCAACGACGTCACCACCGATATCTAACCAGTTTTCACTTTTGAGTGGTGCTTTAAGAACAATCACTGCGAGTAATATATTCAGTAAATATAGGGGTATTAAAGCGACCATCAAAACCACTGCAAACGTAAATCTAATTACATTGCGTGTTGCACTTGTTTTGCCTGTCGATGCAATTGTATGTTTGTTGGTTTGAGCAGCCATGTCACTACCTCCATAATCTGTGTTGAAGAGGTAATTGCGAGGACTGTGCCAAATAAAATAAAAACTTTAAGCAATTGAATTAAATAAACTTAATGTGACTTTGTGGTTTTTTTCGAGTGGCTTTTTTTTAATTTGCAAAGCACAACGAGAAGTCATTTTTAATTTAAAAAATACGGAAGTGACTTACAGCAGCACTTCTTAGTCACTTACTAAATTGCGGATAAATACGACGAACTCTGTTAAATAGCTCCGGCAGTTTACGATTAACAACAGTGAGTTTTTTACCTTGTTGCTGGGTATCATTGAGATCGCACTTAAGAAGCAGCTTACTCACTTTAAAAATGACTTTATGGACCATTTTATCAAAAAAGCTATTTTTCAAAGGGCCATAATTAAAGTGACGAATATAATCATTCATGTCTTTCGAGTGCGTATTATTCCATTTATCACAAATCAACTGAAATCCAGAAGAGCTTTTCGCAAAGTGTGCCACATGGCCATTTTCTCCCCACCCAATTCCTTTCGACTCAGCCACAGGGGTTTCAATCGCGCCAAGTACTTGTTCAAACCATTCTATCGCTGCCGATGTATTGCGTACTAACATCACGCCTGAATTAATTTCTCCACTAAAACCATGGGCCATATAAATGAACTTATCTGCCACGAAAAGCGAGTCTATTTGTGGGCAAATGTCTTGTATGAATGCGTCAGCATCAACAAACAGCACATTTTTATAGCCTGCTTGCAACGCAGCTTTTAGCAGTAGCAGCTTAAGCCAGCAGCACTCTACCCCTAACGAAGTAAATAGTGGCCGAGTGATAACTACATAGTCATAGCCCATCTTTTTCGCATATTGCTTTTGGCTTTTTATACAGTGGCTATAACGCCATTGGTAGCCATTTAATGCAACGCTAAATACCAGAGTCTCGTTTTTATTCTGTATCACTTACTGCTCCTTAATATGATTTCGCGCTTTTTTAAAATAAAGCAAACTCAGCCTCAGTTTGCATAAGAAATATTTTTTTCATTTTAAAAAATTTAAAAAATATGCATATTAATTTGCAAAAAGCAGGCTCGAAAACGTACATCAAAAAACCATAAGTCTTTGTAATGTATTTAATTAATATTTTGGCACAGTTGCTGCTCAAGTGTACTTAACTTATTCGAAAACAAGGTCTACACGTTATGAGCTATTTATCAAAGATGTGCTTTTCTGCCGCTCTTTGCACTTTGGCATCCAGTGCGGTCGCTGTACAACAAGTCGATGGCAACTACGTATGGCAGTTTCAGTCAGGTCAAGCGTGGCCTGGTGGATATAATCAAAATACAGGTAAACCCAGTGATCTCATCTATGCAAGAGATCAGTACAGCAGTGACTTTTTTCAGAGAATTAGCAACGCACTACCTGAAGCGAAAGTAAACGAAGCCTTCATTACAGGTGACAGTGGCTCAACAATTCATTTGGTCGAGGAAGCTGAAGTATTTATTACGTTTATCCACGAAGGTGCTGGTTACAAAAACTCTTTTGGCTACTTTACATTTGACCCAGAAAATCCACCAACGTCTGCGGATCAAATCCAAGAAACCATCGTGTTTCCAAACTTGAGCTATCCACACTTAACCAATGGTCACAGAGTCAGTATTGGTACCCACCCAGCAGGAACCAGCATTGGCTTTTTTGTTGCTGCAAATGGCTTTTGGTATTACACCGGTGTAAAACCTTGGCAGATCCCTTACTATTATTCGATTTCATCCCTCAACCCAGAACCAACTGAAGACTTAAGACAACACTGCGTATTACTATATGATGAGCAAGAGCAAGAAGTCGTCATCGGTTTCGAGGACTTACCACGTACGTGGGGTGATAACGACTTTAACGATGCCGTTTTCAGTGTGCAAAGTAGTCCTGGTACTGCTATCCAATCAAGCAACCTGGTTATTATGCCTGAAGCAAATGACAGTGATGCTGACGGTATTCCAGATGAGCAAGATGAATTCCCCAATAATTTTAGACGATCACACAGCCAATACTTCCCTTCGCAAACAGGTGTCTCAACACTTGCTTATGAAGACAATTGGCCACAACGTGGCGACTACGATTTAAATGACTTAGTTGTAAAACAGCGCATTCAAACTACCTTCGATGCTAATAACGAAGTCAGTGGGTTTATTTTGCATGGTTGGATAACAGCACGTGGCGCAGCATATGAAAATGGTTACGCACTCAGACTAATGAATAGCGTACCGAGCCTCATTGAAAGTGCAACCATCACTATAGACGGTCAAGCTTTTGAAAAGTCAGTAGAAGAGTTCCAAAGTAATGCGGTTCTACAACTTTGGAGTAATACACAGCTATTTACCCAAACTGGTGAGTCCGGAAAATGTACGCACTTCAATACAGTGAAAGAATGCAGTTACTTTGAACCGATACCGTTTACATTAGATGTGACCTTCGAAACATCGCAACCTAGCTTGAATATCGCTGACTTAGATTTCTTTATATATAGAACAGCAGATCGCACAATCGAAGTCCATATGGCTGATTACCCGCCAACAGACTTATTCGACCAAACGCGCTTTGGTAAGGTTGATGACTCATCAGATCCAAGCCTAAACCGTTATTTCAGAACCGCAGATAACTTACCTTGGGCGCTGACGGTGAGCGAAGAGTTTAACTACCCGCGTGAATATATTGATGTGCTGTGGGCATACCCTAATTATGAAACCTGGGTTGAGTCAAGCGGTACACAGGCACAGGACTGGTATAAAACCAGTGACAGAGACACCCACTACTACATGCCAGAATCAGAGTAATTAGGAGCGTACCATGAAAACATTAACTAATTTAACTGCGATGTTCAGTATCACCCTACTTGCAACTCTGATCACAGGGTGTGGCGGCGGAGGTGGCGGCTCAGAATCAAGCTCGCCAGCACCTGCGGCAACACAAACAAACACGCAACCAGCTGTGTCGACAAATGCCAATACCGCAACCAGCGAGCCACAGCAAACCGAGCCGGCACAAACGCCAGAGCAAGAACAGGCTGCGACAATGGAAGACTTTATGCCACAGGCAGAGCTTAAAGAATCAGCTGCCACTGACTCGACCGATCTGTACGTTATGCCAGATTTTAAATTTAGAACCAGCGACGACGTAACCATGGAGTTCAGCGGTGAAAATGTGTTTGGTGAATCTCTAGCAGGAAGAACAATTAAAATTTACTCGTTCGATGTAGAAGTTCCTTCTGTGGAAGATGAGTTAATGGGTAACAAAGAGCTTGTTGCTACCTTAAGATTTAACCCTTCAGGGCAGCTGCAACATACGCTCACGCTACCACAGACAGCAAAAACCATGTTGGTGCGCGTTGACAGTATGTTAGAGACAAATCAAGTGCTGTTTCCGCTCAATTCAGACGAAACAATAGTCCATACGTTTAAGTAAGCTCTCCAAGCCAAAGTGTGCTCTGCTGATGTGGAGCGCACTTTATTCACTCTTTTCTTACCTTGTTCGTGCATCACTCGCTAGATATATAATAAAAGTTGTCAGATCTTTATACTTAAACAAAAACTTTGTCTATGCTTGTCGCAGTCGTGTTTGTCGCATCATGATAATTATTAAATGTTCAGTACTTTCTACCAAAAGTCTTTGGAACTCTGAGAGTTAGGCTGCTATATCTTAATAGAGAACAAAAACTAATAAAGGAGCGCTTAAATGGATAACATAACAGGACTTAATATTTTGCTTGTTGACGACGAACCGCATATTTTGCGTTCTCTCAGCCGCGCACTGCGCTCCGAACAATATCATATTCATACCGCAGACGGTGGCCCTGCTGCACTTGAGATATTGGCAAATGAATCCATTGATGTGGTTGTCTCAGATAAGAATATGCCCGAGATGACTGGCAATGAACTACTCGCCATCATCGCCGAGCAATACCCAGATACAATTCGCATTATGCTCACCGCTTTTACCGAACAAGCAGCGCTGATTGATGCCATTAACCAAGGTAAAGTTTGGGGTTATATGCAAAAGCCTTGGGACAATGACAATTTAAGGATCACCATAGAGCAGGCACTGCAAACAAAAATGCTCATTGCTGAACGAAATATGTTACGCGCTAGTCTAAAACGCTATAAACGTGAACATAGGTCGCAGTTCCAACGCTTCATAGGCAGCTCTTTGGCCATGCAAGTCGTGTATAAGTGTATTGATAAAGCCGCCCCCAGTCGCGCAAATGTATTTATCACCGGGCCAAGTGGCACAGGTAAAGAACTCGCGGCTGAAGCCATTCATAATTTAAGCCCACGCCATAACAAAGACCTAATTTGTATCAACTGCGCTGCGATCCCTTCGGAGCTAATGGAGTCTGAAATTTTTGGTCATGTTAAAGGCGCATTCTCAGGTGCCACTAACAACCGAGATGGGGCCGCAACCCTCGCAGATGGTGGCACCCTATTTCTTGATGAGATCGGCGAAATGGATATGGCATTGCAAGCCAAGATTTTACGCTTTATTCAAACCGGGACATTCCAGCGAGTGGGCAGTGGGAAAGTAGAAACCGTTGATGTGAGGTTTGTCTGTGCGACAAACCGTAACCCCCTCGAAGCCATTGAGCAGCAGCTATTGCGAGAAGACTTATTTTATCGTCTCAATGTCATTGCCATAGATATGCCCGCTCTGTGCGACCGCGATCAAGACCCTTTGCAAATAGCCCTTTTTTACCTCAACAAATTTAGTGAGATAGAAAATAAGCTATTTGTTGGCTTTTCAAAACGCGCTGAACAACTCATATTGAATTATGCTTGGCCGGGCAACGTTAGGCAGCTTGAGAATTTGATCCACAGCGCCGTTGTGATGTCTGACGGACCTATGGTGAGTGAAGAGACGCTCATGCAGCAATTGCATTTAAAACCAAATGAAGACCTATTTAGAGCAAAAACCGTCGCTTCCGCAAAAAACACCTTGCCTACTAAGACAACCGATACCGCTTTAAATGGTAACGAGTCACCAATGATAAACAACATCGTCCCTCTTTCTGAAGTAGAGCGAATTGCCATTGAACAAGCACTGCTGGTTTGTGAAGACAACGTCGTCAAGGCCGCAGGATTACTCGAAGTCAGTCCTTCCACTTTGTATCGCAAAATACAAAAATGGGAGCCATCACCATAAAAGCCACTTTGCAAATTAGAAAATATATGCGTCGCAAATTGCAATAACAAACAAAGGAAACTGCGGCGATAAATTTTAATTACCCTATATTACAAATGGTTAAACCATTAAGTTGAGTTGGCGCAATTATTGATTGGTTTAGATATGACCGATTAATGAGAAGCGCCAATGCAATCAAGTAAACACTCTGTTTCACAACTGCTACGTAACACATCTTGGCTGGTAGGTGCTGAGGTCGTTGCGAAAGCAACTCGCTTACTCAGTATTATGGCGATGGCAGCGTTTTTAGTCCCGGTGGAATATGGCGCTGCAATGCTGGCTCTGAGTATTCACGAAGTCATACGATTACTTTTGCGTTCAGGCACTGGCGCTCAGATTATCCGCGCTAAAGAAAGCGAATTACCAGACTTTTTATCAAATGGCTTATGTATCCAGTGGGCACTGTGCATCTTGCTTTGCATTGTACAGTTAGGTGTTGCATACGCTACCCAGTGGCTGTTTCCAGAGCATGATATAACGACGTTGGTCGCGTTAATGGCATTTACTTATTTATTGTTTCCAATCGTCAGTACACGTGCATTCTTAGTACAGCGCGATAACCGTATGGCGCTATTTAGCATGATAAGTAGCTGTTGCATCATCTTAGAAAATACCACTATCGCTGTCGCTCTATACTTTGACGCAGGCTTATTATCGATAGTTTACGCAAAATGGGCCTTCGCCATACTGTGGCTGTGCGCATTTACAGTGGTTGATACATTGCCGCATAAAATTGGCTTCAAACGCAATACCTTCTTTTATTTACTTGGTTCATCAACACAGCTTGCGGCCGCTGAAGGCCTGCGTTCACTGCGCATGAACATGGATATCTTTATTGGTGCAAGATTACTATCACCAGAGTTGTTTGGCCTTTATAGCTTTGCCAAAAGTGCGGGAATTGGACTGGCAATGTCCATTAGCCAAGCATACATCACGGCACTTTATCCCTATGTATGTCAGCAACAAAAAAACACACAAACAAATCAGTTGAACCAAAAAATTATGCTGGTCACTACGGCGGTTTCTGCCATCTTTGTGTGTCAATCGGTATTAGTGCCAGTCTACGTGCCGTTTTTATTCTCAACTGAATGGCAAGCAAGTTTTACCACTACCAGTTTATTGTGCCTGATTGCTATCACCACAGTATGGTCAGATACCTACAGTGCCATGCTACGTAGCAAAGGCTTATTCAAGTTAGAAACACAGCAATGTGCGTTTTGCTTGACTGTATCGCTCATCGGTGTGCTGGCTATTGCCCCCCAGCAGCCAGACACATTTGCACTTGTTTTACTTTTAAGCAGCACTTTGTGGCTTGTATTTCCAGCTATCAACGTGCTTCTTGTCAAATTCAGCGCCATCAAAGCCGCCTAAGGAGCTTGTTATGAATACTTTAATCAACCCAACAGTTAGCGTCGTTATCCCAATGTACAACGTAGGTAAATACATAGAGCAAAGTATCCACTCGGTACTGAAACAAACTTATCAAGACTTTGAAATTTTGTGTGTTGATGACGGTTGTAGTGATGACACTCTGGCTAAAGTTGCACAATTCGATGACCCACGTATCCAAGTGATTCAGCAGCTTAATCGCGGCTTATCTGGCGCAAGAAATACAGGGATCCGCGCCGCAAAAGGCGAATACATCGCACTATTGGATGCCGATGACTTTTGGTCTGCAAAAAAATTAGAGTTACACGTCGCGCATTTAGATAACAACCCCAAAGTAGGTGTAAGCTACTGCCCATCTTTATTTGTCGATGAAGATGGTGCACCACTGGGGATTGGTCAGTTTCCTGCTTTAAAAGGGATCACCACCAAGCAGATTTTCTGTCGTAACCCTGTTGGCAATGGCTCTGCTCCCGTTATCAGAAAAGCGGTATTTGAGGCGGTAGCCTTTCAAGATGGCATGCGTGCGTGGACCCAATATTTTGATGAAGAGCTACGCCAATCAGAAGACATTGAAATGTGGCTGAGAATGGCACTTGATACTGATTTTGAATTTGAGGGTATTTCACAGCCACTTACTTACTACCGTGTTAACGCATCTGGCCTGTCGTCAAACTTACACAAACAATTTACCAGCTGGCAATATGCGGTAGATCAAAACAGAATCGGCCATGAAGATTTTTTCAATAAATATGCACCGCTGGCCAAAGCATACCAGCTCCGTTATTTATGTCGTCGTGCAATCCAATCAAGAAATAGCACGCAAGCTATAAAACTTATGCACCAAGCACTCACTACCAATTGGCGTATTCTAAAAGAAGAACCTAAGCGCACTTTGGTAACTTGGGCCTGTGCTTACTTGAGTGCTTTACCCACTTGCATTTATAACGCCATAGAAAATACAGCAATGCGCGGAGTCTCTTATATTCAAAAGTCGCACTAAACAACGTAAGGCAACTTCGGCGCCACTACTATTTAAAAAACCAGCAATCGCTGGTTTTTCTATTTTGCAAACATCCCACTCTGCAAAGTGCAAAACGCCTCTATTGAAATGCAAAACAAAATCATAAAACACTGTTTTTAAAGGATTTAGACAACTGGCCTAATTAATGCTTTATTTAAGTTAGTATCGTTTCATTAAGGAATAGACTATGACAGTCATCAGCACCATAACAAAGCTCAGTATATTGGCACTTGTGTGCAATATCGCGCTGACTGCTGGCTGTGCACATATTGACGGAACAACCGAGTTAGAAGATAACGACGACCGTTTTTATGGCCACCCTGATGCACAAGGCACGGTAATTAATCCAGCGGAGCCGGGCACGGTATTTGCCGCAGGTTTAGATTGCTCAGGCGCAAATGAGTTCGCGATTTCAAAGCAGTACCGTGTCGACAAAGCCATTGTTACGCATCCAAACAATCAAGCACCTGTCCCGGTCTTAGGTGGGAAAGATGCAAGTTCCTTACCGCTAAGTCCAGGCGATCTTATCGATATTAACATGGAGTATGGTGAAGGCTTTAATGGACGCTATATATTAGACAGCTCAGGTCTATTAGAAATGCCAGTAATTGAACCGATTTTTGCTGCTGGTTTGACTACTAAGCATTTAAGTGAACGTATTGAGCTAGCTCTGATCAGAGCCAATATTTTTAAAGCGCACACACTTGATGTCAATATCAAAGTATTAAATTTAGCAGCGATAGAAGTGCCAGTATCAGGCGCGGTGTTTGAGCCAGGACGTGTAACGATAAACGCAACGATCCCATCACAGGTCCAGCAAGAGCGTCTTGCAGCATCGGGCGATCAGAGCAAAAAACGTCTGTTGTCAGAAGCTGTCAGAACGGCATCCGGTATTCGTCCTGACGCAAAACTAGACCAAGTTATTTTAATTCGTTCTGGCTGGCAAGTTGAGGTAGATCTAACCGGTATTTTAACTGGCGAGCCAGTTACTGATTATGCATTGATTGCCGGTGACCAAGTGATTGTGCCTAGTACAGGGTGCTTTCAACCTCACTTAGTTAGGCCATCGCAAATTACTCCAAAAGGCTTTCGTGTCTTTATGTCGAATTTGATCGACTCAGCAGAGAGCAATTCCAATGCAGCCATAGGACGCTTTTCAAATAACTTGCCTTACGGCACAAGATTGTTACAAGCGGCTGTGTCTGCAAACTGTGTTGGTGGTAAATCATACACAAATGCACCGCGCCGGGTAGTGTTAGTGAGCACTCACCCAATTACCAAGCAAACGCAGGTTATCGAGCGTTCAATTGAGCAATTAATGCGTATGCCTTACAGAGATAGAATAAATCCATACGTGATGCCAAACGACGCCATCGCTTGTTACGACTCTGACATTACAAACCTTAGAGATGTAGCACAAACAGTTTTAGACTTAGTCGCACCATTCAAGGTGTTTTAGGAGGTGTATCATGGGTACAGCACTTCAAGTTACAACGCCATACAGCCGCTTTAGAGCAACGATATACCGCTGGTTACATAGACCTTATTTAGCAGCGTGTGCGATTAGTTATGTTGTTATTACGCTGTTAGTTATTGCTTATTTGCAAAAAGCACCGACCTATAAAAGCGACTTTGATATTGTTTTGCCAGGCACCGGAGCCAACAGCCAAGTAAACATTGATGAAGTTGGTCAGGTTGTATCATCGACCAGCGCGCCGTTTGGCAAAGGTTACAACCCTCGTGTCAATTATAAAGAAATGATCAAGAGCCGCAATTTGCTAGACAACGCAGCAAAAACGCTCAACTTAACAGCGCGAGAATTTGGTAATCCTAAGGTGCGCTTGACCGAGCAAACATCTATTTTGAATATTGAAACCACAGGTAAATCCGCGACGCTTGCCCAAAACAAAGCTTGGGCTATTTATGATGCGCTCCAAGCACAGCTTGATCACCTTCGTGCCGATGAAGTCAAGCGCCGTGACGAGAGTATCAAAGCTGTGTTAGACCAATATCGTGAAAGACTCAATGCCACCCGTAATAATATTATTGATTTTCAACAGCGCTCATTGATTGTTTCTGCTGAGCAATTGCAAAGAGAAACGGCAACCCTGTCTTCAATCAAAGAAAAAATGGTAATGATCCAAGCTGAAATCGGCCAAGGTGACGACTATGTCAACCAACTAAGTGTCGATCTTGGCGTATCTCCGGCCATGGCTGGTCAAGCATTTTTATTGCAATCGGACAGCGAGTTCAGGGGATATTTGTCTGAGCTCACCTCTAGTGCCTCTCAATTGAGCGAATACCGCTCACGCTGGGGAGATGGACATCCTAAAGTAAAAGCTGAATTTGCACGTTTTGAGTATTCAAAACAGTCACTCAGAAATCGCTCGCAAGGCTTAGTCGGCCCAAATGCAGCGCATATTTTTACGACGCTGGATTTAAAAAACAACCCAAAACGCGCACAACTTTTTGCTGATTTAATCAATGCATATGCAGTTAAAAAAGGCAAAGAAGGTAAATTAGTTGAACTAAACCAAGCACAAATTTTATTGAACGAAAAAATCAAGATTTATGCGCGAGAAGCAGCTGAGCTTGAGCGCCTTCAACGTGAATTTGATTTAGCCGAAGCGGTATTTACTTCAGCTGCTGCGCGCCTAGAAGCGAGTAAAGCCGACGTATTCGCTTCCTATCCAATTGTTCAGCTAATGACGCCGCCTTCGCTGGCATTTAAAGCTGTCAGCCCGAAAAAAGGCCTTGCGGTTGCAGCAGCCCTTTTTGCAATGATTTTCACATCTCTTGCTATATTTATGGTCAATAAGCGCAGAGAGATCGTGGCGCTGGTCGTTGAGAAACCAAAGGCAAAAGGATAATGCATGCTGCTACTATCGGCATTGCCCGGTGAAAAAAAAGAGTTTGTCAGCTCAGAAGAATTTGTCGTCTGGGCTGGCCTTGTACTGACCTACCCTTCTTTTTTAACTGGCACTTTGTATGTGCTTGGTTCCGTGATCGGTTGGCTGTTATTCGCTATGGTGATCACCCGCCTCTATGTTGAAGTTGATAAAAAGCACGCCACGATAAACCCGATGGTATGGCTTTGGATAATCGCTATGCTGGTGATGCTGGTGGCACTCATTATCGCGCACTTCAACTGGTCTTTGGGCATAGGAAAAACCATCAAATCTTCCATTGGATGGATGAAAGGGTGGGCCCTGCTGGCGCTCTTTCCACTGATTGGCAACCTTATTCAAATTCGAAAAGAAGTGATTGTTCGCGCTGTATGCATTATTGGAATACAAACCTTTATCTTCGCTGTCGTCTCTTTCATTTTTTATTTAGGCCGACTTCCTGGCGATATTTTTCTCTCGCCATTAAAAGTCATTGGGGGCCCTGGGGAAAGCTTTTTTATGGTCAGCTTTTACGGGATAAACCCAGAAACCGGAGCCGGTAGATGGCGCTTCTTCACGCCTTGGGCGCCCGCAGCTGGGTTTATGGCCTGTATCTATCTGGTGTTCTGCCTTCAAGAGCAAAATGCGCGCATTCGCCGCTGGGCAATCGCAGGCTGCTGGGCCATGCTGCTGCTCTCTCAATCTCGTGCAGGTATCGCCATATTTATCATGCTTTTTCCCATGGTCATGTTTAGTGACAAATTTAAAGAACCTTGGTTTTTATTTTTACTTGGCTTTTTTATCCCCGCGATTTTGTTACTTGGAGAACCAGTTTATCAATGGATCATGGATTCCTATGAAGCGGTAAAACAGCAGCGACCGGGCTCAACGCGAGTTCGTCAAGCATTAGCTAATATTGCAATTCAACGTTGGGAAGCTGAAGCGCCAATTTGGGGGCATGGTATTGTTGAACGCGGCCCTAAATTGGTTGAGAGAATGCCCATTGGCTCACATCACAGCTGGTATGGCCTATTATTTGTTAAAGGGATCGTAGGCGCGATAGCACTTGCAGTCCCTATGGCCATTACCTTTGTATATTTTTTATGGAAGTCACAAGACTCTAAAACCGCACAAACTGCATTGTGTTTAATGACCGTATTTATCTGCTACAGTTTTTTTGAGAATCTAGAGATCCTATCTTTTTTATACTGGCCAGCCCTGCTATGGTTTGGCCTAGTTTTTAAAGGAGAAAAGGCGTATCGCGCATCTAGGCGTAAAAAAAGGCAGATAGAGTATTTTCCAAATAGACGCGCGGGCCGTAAATAACCTAATTTATGCGGCTACTGAGCCATTAACCGGTGTGCCACTGTGAAACTTAAAGTCTTCATCCGGTGAGTCTATCAATGCATTTTCAATGATTTTGAATTCAGCGATGCGTGCAGCAACATCGAAGCGCTTAGGGTCAGTTGCCTGTGCAACTTGCTCAGCCAATTCAATATAATCTTGGTAATGGCGTGCTTCTGAACGTAGCAATGAGACATAAAACCGGGCCAACTCATCGTCTAAAAATGGTGCTAATTTAGCAAAACGTTCGCACGAACGCGCTTCAATAAAGGCACCTATGATCAGTTTATCGATTAACGCCGCGGGTTCAAATGTGCGCACATGTTTTATCATGCCTGCAGCATAACGAGATGCATTTAAACTTTGTACACGCAGACCTCTTTGCTGAATAATTTCTAGAACTTGCTCAAAATGATGTAGCTCTTCTTTGATTAAACGCACCATTTTTTCAAGGATATCTTGATTATAGGCAAACTCAGGTTTTGCTGTCAGACTGCCAATTAACTCATTTTTACTGGCTGTAAATTTACCATCACCGACCTTACGATATACAAAATCCTCATAGGGCTTCACCCACCCAAGCAAGGTTTTTGCAGATTCATTATCGACCGCATATTTACGGATCAAAAAAGCCGCGCTTTGCGCCGCTTTTAATTCACAGTGCATATGATCAACAAGTAATCGCTGCAAGTTTTCTGGTTTTTTAGCCTCGTCAATCCAGCTATCCGGCGTACAGGTGCCCAAAAAATCGTATATAGGAGCAAGCAGCTCTGCGTATTTGTCTAACATCATCATCAAAGTTTATAGAACTAATGACCTATTCTAACACACACCGCGCATAGCACTCTATCTTGACGCTCTGCAATTGCTCAACCTTGATTAATTGGGATCAAACAAACAAGTCATTTAACTCGAGTTTCTTGACAAAATTTAACCAATATTTCATATGTTAATTGAAGTAGTGTAAAAAACACCCAAAAATAAAGAGAGGCTTTGTATGATTTTAAACCATTTGTGGGGGCTCTATGCGCACCCAATCGAGGAATGGCAAACGATTGACAATCATCATGAAAATGCCACATTTAGTCTATCTCATATGATATTGATCGCGCTTATTCCAAGTATCATGGGGTATATTTCTTCGGTCCATTTAGGCTGGAAAATAGGCGCGGGTGACGCAGTTTATCTCACACACGACAGTGCCTTGTTGATTGCCATAGCCATGTATTTTGCCCTGATCATTGGCGTATTTGCACTTGCTTACTTAGCTCACTGGATGGCGGTGACTTTTGGTGCTGCGCCAACCTTTACACAAACATTAGAATTAGCAGCCTATACTTCAACACCACTCTTTATGTCTGCTATTGCGGCCGTTTACCCTGAACTGTGGTTTGTGGTCAGTATTGGCATTGCCTCTGTAGCCTACTCTGTCTACTTGCTTTATACAGGCGTGCCAATTCTAATGCATATACCTGAGGAACGCGGTTTTATCTATGCAAGCTCAATGGTGACATGTGGGCTTATTTTATTAGTTATCATTTTGGCTGCCACAGCGATTTTATGGACGAATGGCATAATTAGCCCTACATTTACTTAGGGGAGCGTTGTGATTGACGCTTCCTTTGCTTTTATCCTAAAAACGAAATCAAACTAAAAGGGCGATGGTATTAACCATCGCCCTTTTTTACATCTTCAGTGTGACGCTAAGACTATTCGCCTTCGCCCGTCTCTTGATTATGTAGCTCAAGACTTGCAGACATTGCCTTTTCTCGCGTCGACTTAGCTGAGTCATTTCTCAACGCATCAACACGATTCAAGTATTCTTGGTCAACATCACCAGTAATATATTGGCCATCAAATACTGAAGTCTCAAATTGACTGATCTCTGGGTTTTCAATGCGAACCGCTGCGATCAAATCTTCGATTGATTGGTAAATCAAACCGTCAGAGCCAATGCTCGCATTGATGTCTTCTAACTCTCGACCATGTGCAATTAGCTCAGATGCCGATGGCATATCGATACCATATACATTCGGGAAACGCACCTCTGGCGCCGCAGATGCAAAGTACACATTCTTTGCCCCAGCTTCTCTGGCCATTTCTACGATTTGCGCAGAAGTTGTACCACGTACAATCGAATCATCAACAAGCAGTACATTCTTACCGACGAATTCTCGGTCGATTGCATTTAACTTTCGACGTACAGACTTTTTGCGCTGCTCCTGCCCTGGCATGATGAAGGTACGGCCGATATAGCGGTTTTTCACGAAACCTTGGCGATATGGCAGCTCTAGTACGGATGCAATTTCCAGAGCAATATCACATGACGTTTCAGGAATTGGGATAACCACATCGATGTCTTTATCCGCCCATTCGCGCTGGATCTTTTCACCTAACTTAGTACCCATGTTTACACGTGACGCGTATACCGACATATTGTCGATGGTAGAATCTGGACGCGCAAAATATACAAACTCAAATATACATGGTGCTAACATTGTTTTATCAGCGCACATCTTTGAGAAGAACTGCCCATCTTCTGTCACGTAAATTGCTTCGCCTGGTGCAACATCACGTACAAAGTCGAAACCATCTATCGCAAGTGCAACACTTTCAGAAGCGAACATATACTCTGTGCCATTATCAGTATCACGTTTGCCGAATACCAACGGACGAATACCGTGTGGGTCACGAAATGCCAACATGCCATGACCAATGATCATCGCGATGCTTGCATAACCACCTGAGCTCTGCTCATTTACAGCTGCAATAGCTGTGAACATATCGTCTGCATCAAGCTTCATTTTATCGCTGCGACCCAGCTCATAGGCAAGGATATTTAACAGGATCTCTGAATCCGATGTCGTATTTACATGTCGTCTAGCCTTGGTAAATAAACGCTCTTTCAACTCAGCTGCATTGGTTAGGTTACCATTGTGTGCTAAAGAAATACCAAAAGGAGAGTTTACGTAAAAAGGCTGCGCTTCTGCTGAGCTAGAAGAACCAGCCGTTGGATAGCGCACATGACCTATGCCAATATTGCCCTGTAGTCGTTTCATGTGACGCGTATGGAACACGTCCTTAACCAAGCCGTTCGCTTTGCGAAGGCTAAACGTATTGTTGTCAATGGTAATGATGCCAGCTGCATCTTGACCGCGGTGTTGCAAAACAGTTAAGCCGTCATACAATGCCTGATTAACAGGTGATGTTCCGACTATCCCAACGATACCACACATTAAAAAATTCCTCGCCGATTAACGGTTTGCTGAATTTAAAAAGCTCGAATTATTTTCCAAATATGAAAAAAACCATTCAATAACAAATCCAAATTCAGGGATTACTACCGATGACTTCCACCAATCTGTATCTGGGGCTTTAGTGAAAGCATCGAGAAAAAACAACAGGGCGCTGACCACTAGCACGCCACGCATCGCACCAAATAAGATGCCAACAATACGATCTGTGCCAGACAATCCGGTACGCTGTACCAGCTCGCCCAATATAAAATTAACCAATCCACCTAATACCAGCGTTGCGACAAATAGTATGGCTATTGCTGCTGCGTTTCTCAAAAGGGGTTCTGAAACAAAGGTAAGGAAAGTGGATAGATATTGATAAAATAGACTGGATATAAAGAATGCGCCAACCCAAACTACAAGGGACATAGCTTCTTTTACAAAGCCGCGTATTAGGCCAAAAAAGGTAGAAATACCGACAACTGTAAATATGGCGTAATCAACCCAAATCATAATAACCAACAAGTCGTTAATTTTGGGCGCATTTTATAAGACACGCCCTAGAATTGCCAGATCAATTTGCAACCTTGAACTGGGTAAGCCTACCATTAAGCTTGGTTAACTTCTTTAGTTCTGGTAACTTAGCTTCAAGTTTTTGCTTATTTAAATCTGGTCCGACAAACACCTTGGTCAGGGTACCATTAGGCGTTTTGACAGGGCGCGTAAAAGTTTTAAAACCATTTAGTTTCAGTTTAGCGATCAGTGCATCCACATTAGCTTTATGTGAAAAACTACCTAATTGAATCACATAGGCCATTTTTGAAAAATTAGAATCTTCAGTTCGTGCCAGTTTTGGCTCTTTTGTCTGCGCTGTGACTACTTGCTTTGGCTTGCTCACTTGTTCAGTAATTGGCTGCTCAGCTTTTGGTGTGGGTGATTGCTCAATACCACTTGGTTTAGCCTCAGCATTTGAATCAGTCTCTTTTAACTGCGCAACAGTCTGACTTTCTAATGCACTATCTTCTGATTCTGAGTCAGCAGTGCTGTCGACAGGCAGTTGTGTGTCGACATCATCTGCGGTGATCTCTTCAACAACTTCAGCTTTTGGCTCAGGAGCCATCTGAGCTCGTGCGTCAATAGGCTTTTGCAGATCAATAGATTTGAATTCTGGACGCTCAGGAATTTGTTGAAACCCTTCTTTATAATGCACTTTTTCGCCGTCCAAAATATTTGGAATAAAAACGATCGCAGCAATAACTATGATGCTGGTGCCTACAAGGCGGTTTACAAATCCTGAGTTCACGTTTTACTCTCTATTTTTCCAATACTGTATTGCGTCTGCAACGGTAAAGAACGAGCCAAAAATAATCAGCGCTGAGATGTTATCTTGCGCAGGAAGCATTGCATCTAGTGCCTCACAGACACTTTCAAACGCATGGATCTCTTCTTGTTGCGTATTAACCAATGCCTGGCGCATATTTTCTGCGCTTTCTGCACGAGGTCCACTGAGGGCTGCACATGTCCAATTATCGACGGCATCACCTAGTTCATCGATCACCGCGGCTTTGTCTTTATCAGCAAGCATAGCGACTAAGGCGTTAATTTTAAAGCCCTGATTTTTGAGGTTAAGCAGCTTTGAACGTAAATAACGTGCAGATTCAGGGTTGTGCGCGACATCGGTGTATACCAAAGGCGTGGTACTTAATTTCTGAAAACGGCCTTCCACTTGCAAACTGTCCAGTACATCACGTACCTTTTGCTCAGCAGGTAATAAATTCAAGTGTGCTAAGGCAGTCAGAGCAGTGGCAACATTTTGTGCAGGGATTGCAGGTTGAGAAAGCGTAAAATCATAATCTAGATACTGCCAACGCAGGCCTCTTTCAAGAGGAGTAAAATAGAAATCGCGCTTGGATAAAACCATTTCAGCCTCAATTTCTAAACCGTAATCCGTCACTGTATGGGGAATATTCAAATCGCCCACAATTGCAGGTGTGTTGGTTCTGAAAATACCGGCTTTATCATAGCCAACCAGTTCGCGTGTATCGCCCAAGTACTCTTTATGATCAAGATCTATCGTCGTGATAATACTAGCATACGGAGTGACAATATTGGTTGCGTCGTATCGACCGCCCAGACCGACTTCAAGTAACACATAGTCCACTTCGTAGCGCTTAAAAAGTGCAAGCGCGCCTAATGTACCATATTCAAAGTACGTCAACTGCGTCTCGCCTCTACCCTGCTCTAGCTGATAGAAAGCGTCAACGTGATCTTGGTCCTCTAATTCTTGGCCATTGATACGAACTCGCTCGTTATAACGAATAAGATGAGGAGATGCATATGTACCAACCGAGTAGCCTTGAGCTAACAGCATCGCTTCCATACAGCGCGCGGTTGTGCCTTTGCCGTTGGTTCCACCTATCAAGATGATTTTACTGGGTGTGTCGAGTAAGTGAATATTATTGGCGACTTGAGCAACACGTTCTAACCCCATCTCAATGTTGGCAGGGTGTAGTTGCTCTAAATAACAAAGCCAATCATCTAAACTCGATGATTGGCTAGGTTTGATGTGTGACATAGCTAGCTCAATTTCGAAAAATTTACGCTACTCTATGCTCTTGTTCTGTAGAAGGCAAGTCCATAAACTTAGAAATCATACGTGCTAGAGAGTCACGCATTTCACGACGGTCAATAATCACATCAATAGCACCGTGCTCTAGTAAAAACTCACTGCGCTGGAACCCTTCAGGTAAGGTTTCACGTACTGTTTGCTCGATAACACGAGGGCCAGCAAAACCGATCAATGCTTTTGGTTCACCCACGTTGATGTCACCAAGCATTGCTAATGAAGCTGATACACCACCCATCGTTGGGTTAGTTAACACAGAGATAAACGGTAGGCCCTGCTCGCTCATTTTTGCAAGTGCAGCACTGGTTTTAGCCATTTGCATTAGTGAGAATAACGCTTCTTGCATTCGTGCACCGCCTGATGCAGAGAAACAAATTAATGGCATATTATGCTCAAGACACTCATTGACGGCTGCTACAAAACGCGCACCTACAACAGACGCCATAGAACCGCCCATGAATGAGAATTCAAATGCAACAGCAGCAACTGGCATGCCTTTCAAGCGACCTTTCATCGCGATCAGAGCATCTTTTTCACCACTGACCTTTTGTGCTGCGGTGATACGATCTGAGTACTTTTTAGAGTCTTTAAACTTGAGAACATCTTGAGGCTCAAATTGTGTGCCTAATTCAACTAGTTCACCATCATCCAGGAAACGTGTTAGGCGCTCACGAGCTGAAATTCGCATATGATGATCACACTTAGGACATACATATAGCGACTTTTCTAGTTCAGCTTTATATAAGATTGAATCACAGGCCGTACACTTTGCCCAGACACCTTCCGGTACCTCTTTCTTACCTGCCGATTTAGCAGCTTTAGGCAAGATTTTTTCTAACCAACTCATTGGCAACTCTCTTGTCTTTATTCTGTATATTAGTCTGTGCACACAGACAGATTTTCCCAATTAAAACATGTTTAAGGCAACAGCGGTATAAAAAACTGGTCTTAGTAGTCTTAACAAGTAATAGACGTATGAGGAACTGATATTTTAATGCACACAACATAGACAGCTACTTGCTAAAATTAAATAGCTTATGCATGGCTACCAGCTTCTCTGTAATTTTTATTGTTTAATCTCGACTTCCGGCAAAAATAGCGGACCCACAGACATTTTCGGGATCCCCCACTTTTCTGGGTAATCAACATCTACTAGGTATAGGCCATTAGGTTTTGCTGTTGCACTAGCCTGTGTTCTATCCTTTACCGCCAACAATTCAGCCATCCACTCTGGAGACTGATCACCAATTCCAATATCTAGTAAGCACCCTGTGATATTTCTAACCATATGGTGCAAAAATGCATTCGCTTTGATGTCTATTACGACATAGTCACCAAACCTGTTGACCTGAAGGTGGTGAATATTTCGAAACGGTGTATTAGACTGGCAATGCACGGCTCTGAAAGAAGTAAAGTCTTGTTCACCGAGCATATGTGGACATGCAGCCTGCATTCTTTCAACATCTAAAGGGTAGTGAAAGTGCGTTACTCCATTTCTTAAAATGCCAGGGCGATAAGTATGGTTATATATCACATAACGATAGCGCCTTGCTGTGGCACTAAAGCGAGCATGAAATTCATCATCAACCTGTTGGGCAAATCGTACCGCAATGTCGTCCGGTAATTGCGAGTTCATACCAAGTGTAAATGCACTCATTTCGCGCTCGGCATCGGTATCAAAATGTACTAATTGCCCAGTCGCATGCACACCGGCATCAGTTCGACCTGCGCACACAATTTCGACGGGGTGGTTACAGATCCGCGAAAGCGCTGTTTCAATTTCTTCTTGGACACTACTTACATGACTTTGACGTTGCCAACCTGAGTAGTTGCCACCGTTATACTCGATACCTAGTACTACACGCATACACTTGCAAACTCTTCACTAAATTATAGTCGGGCATTTTATGCTATTGGCAAAGGGAAGAAAAGCAAAGGGGGCGATATCGCCCCCTTTGTTAATTATCCCACACTATTTTATTTGCTCTTTTAGCAACCGGGCTTCAGCTTGTACCGATTCAGGGCCATTTTCCATGACTTCCTCCAAGGCTGAAACTGCCGAGTCAAAGTCTTCTATTTCCAGATACGCCCGTGCCAAATCTAGTTTTGCTGAGAAACCATCTTCTTCTAAATCAACATCCTTAGGGTTATCTCCTGCTAGCAAATCTTCGAAGTCATCAAGACCGACATCCATATTTGGCTCTTGGTAAGGCTCCTCTGTGGTAAGAACATCATCGCTTTGTGCAATCAAGTCTTCAATTTCCACAAAGTCTTCCGGCATTGATTCTTCATGACTCTGCTCTAAATCATCTTCAATCTCGAACTGTTCATCTAGGTCTTCACTTAACAATGCATCGAAGTCGACTTCCAATTCAGGTTCTTGTACGTTTCCTGTCAGCTCTTCTGGCTCAGCATATTCATCCAATAAAGCATCAAAATCCGTACCTTCTAAATCTGCCATAAATTCATCTTCGATGGCACTTTCATCGATATCTATTGAACTTTCTTGCTCATCGCTGCCCGCCTCTGCAACCTCTTCTAACTCCGCTAAAAATGCTTCTGGGTCAATACTGGTTTCTTGATCGACTGCCAATTCTGAGGTTGCTATTTCATCATTTTCATTCGACGAATACGTTTCTGAGCTTTCAGCCTCTAAAGAGGCCAATGCAGCAGACTCATCAAAAGGCGTATCGAGATCGATTTCCAACTCTTGTTCAGATATCGGAAGCTCTGTATTTTGAGGGGCTTCGCTACTCGGTAATTCCTCATCCATAGCAGCCAGCGCAGCATCTTCATCAAATGGCGTATCTAAATCAATGCCCAAGTCGCCCAGCTCATCTTCAACTTCTGAAGGTAGCTCACTCTCTTCAGTCTCCATAAAAGGAGGCTGTGTCACATCATCACTAATATTACTCTCAGAGATAGCATTTGGTGCTTCATCAAAATCATCGAATAAATCATCTAATTCATCACCAAATGACTCTTCTAAATCGCCTTCAATGTCTGCATTTAAATCGCGTTGGCTATCTAAGCTCTGAGCTAATTGGCGCTCAGTTTCACTCATGCCCTCTGATTGAGGCTCATCATCCAATGAAATTTCAGGCTCATCAACCTCTTCTAATTCAAGCTCGGGGTAACTTTCTAGCTGCGCACTTGGTGTAACAAAGTCTTCTTCTGGAAGAGACTCCTCCGCAAGCAAATCTACCTCATCACCAAGAGGATCATCACCTAAGTCGATCTCAACATCTTCAGCCATCAGCTCGTCATCGAGAGAAGCAAGCTCCTCTTCAGCCTCCAATGCATCCAACATATCATCGACATTTTGTGGTTCAGTGCTTTCGATGTCTTGTAAAAGCTCGTGCGGCTCGATTTCCAGCTCTGGCTCTGCTTCTAGTTCTGGCTCTGCTTCTAGTTCTGGCTCTGCTTCGAGTTCTGGTTCAGCTTCTAGTTCTGGTTCAGCTTCTAGCTCTGGTTCTGCTTCTAGCTCTGGCTCTGCTTCTAGTTC
>NZ_AUXS01000074.1 GCF_001625565.1 Pseudoalteromonas luteoviolacea NCIMB 1944 | reverse complement strand
GGTGATGGTCATGATGTTATCCACGAAATTGGCACTACCAGTACAACAGATCAACTCATGTTGGGCGAAGGGATTTCGAAAGAGCAAGTTAAAATTTTACGTGTTGATGATGACATAGCACTGCAAATATTAGATACCGCAGGCAGTGTTGTAGGCTCAATTACGCTTGCTGGAGCATTTAGTGATAAGAGCGATATTGTCGATAAAGTTGTGTTCAGTGATGGTACCTT
>NZ_AUXS01000073.1 GCF_001625565.1 Pseudoalteromonas luteoviolacea NCIMB 1944 | reverse complement strand
TCAGGATCCATGCATTCGATACTAGCTAGGTGTTAGAGGTAATTGCCTTAACAACTGTTAAAACAGCTCATTTCACCTTGCGCAAAGTAAATGTATTCGCTTCGCTCATTGTCATTAATACTTTGCACGATATTCACCTTGCTCGAAAGAACTGTGCTCACTGCGTTCGCTGTCGGTAACCTTTTGCACCATAGACCCTGAACTCGCTTCAGGACCCATGGTTTTTGATGTAGCTTGGCTTTAGAGGTGATTGCCTTAGCAATGGTCAAAATGGCTCATTTCACCTTGCGCAAAGTAAACGTATTCGCTT
>NZ_AUXS01000072.1 GCF_001625565.1 Pseudoalteromonas luteoviolacea NCIMB 1944 | reverse complement strand
CTCACTGAGGATTTTCAATACAACTCCAAACGGCTTACTAATGTAAGCTATCTGCCATGCTAATATGAAGAAGTGGTGCCGACTATCCGAGTCGAACGGATGACCTACTGATTACAAGTCAGTTGCTCTACCAACTGAGCTAAGTCGGCACACTAAAATAATGGTGCCCAGAGGCGGAATCGAACCACCGACACGAGGATTTTCAATCCTCTGCTCTACCGACTGAGCTATCTGGGCAAATAAATTTTCTTGTGTATCAAAACTCACTGAGGATTTTCAATACGATTCCAAAGGGCTCTACCGAATGAGCTATCTGGGCAAAAATTCTATTTTGAACGTTAAGTAGTCTTTAATACTATTTGGAAACGTTTTTTACTTCATATTGTATAAATGGTGCCGACTATCCGAGTCGAACGGATGACCTACTGATTACAAGTCAGTTGCTCTACCAACTGAGCTAAGTCGGCACACCAAATAATGGTGCCCAGAGGCGGAATCGAACCACCGACACGAGGATTTTCAATCCTCTGCTCTACCGACTGAGCTATCTGGGCAAAATCTTTATTAAGTTCAATACAGCTTTTCTTTAATAAGCTGAATTGATTAAATTCTTTGTTTTACATCTTTAAAAGATGGTGCCCAGAGGCGGAATCGAACCACCGACACGAGGATTTTCAATCCTCTGCTCTACCGACTGAGCTATCTGGGCAAACAGTTTTTGTGTATCAAAACTCACTTAGGATTTTTAATACAATTCCAAATGGCTCTAAAAATGAGCATTTTGAAATAATTTGGCTTATTGAATTCTGTGTTTCAATAGCACTCCACTTTTATTAAATGGTGCCGACTATCCGAGTCGAACGGATGACCTACTGATTACAAGTCAGTTGCTCTACCAACTGAGCTAAGTCGGCGCACCTTTAAAAATGGTGCCCAGAGGCGGAATCGAACCACCGACACGAGGATTTTCAATCCTCTGCTCTACCGACTGAGCTATCTGGGCGTGCGGCGTATTAAACGGGTTTTACCCTTTCAAGTCAACTATTTTTTTGCAATATAATTTGTTTGCGCACAATTCATGCAAAATCAACAAAAATGGGCTACTAAAGGCTGATTTTTATACTTAAATCCAATGTTAGAATAGTCACATCGCAATAATAAAGAAGTAAAAACGTAGAGAAATCATCCATTATAGGTGTTAGGATGTGAAGTTATTATAACGCTCGATTTGAAAGTTACTTGTTCGGACTATTTCAATGGAAAAATCTTCACAAGCACAGATCAAAGGTTTCGTGCCCCTGTTTGTTTTTATCACCTTAATAATTACTAGTATTGCTTCATTTGGGGCCTATCTTTGGCCGAAGAAAACGAATACAGTGGTACACAGTCAACCAGATCTTGCTCTACAAGCACAAGACTTAGCTGCGCCACTTAGCAACACGATGATGAAGCTTGGCTATAACTACGCCAAACAGATGCTAACATCGGTCAAAGCTGGTAACCCTAATATTGATGCTTATTTATATGCTGACAGCGGGATGGGAAAACCAAGTTTGGTTTTTCAATCTAGCGACACTCCTGTTGCACCAATTAAGCAACGCACTAAACTGACCATCGATGGGCAGGTTATTGTACATCAACCCCTCACTCTAGATGACATTCCAGTCGGTGAGCTTGTATTAGTATATAGCGAACCAAAAGTTGAAGTGGCAACATCTAACCCTCTTAGTTACGTATTTATTGTCATAGCATTGATACTAACAATTGGCTTTGCGCTGTTTTTGAAAAAACAAATCGTCGGCAAACTTGCTAAAGAATTAAAATTGCTGAATTCAGAGCTAGAACACCTCATAAGCAAAAAAGATTACGGCGTACATGTTACTGAACAGCTTAGTTTTGGCTTATCTGGCACAGCCATAGGAATAAACGCACTAATCAATCAGATCCGCGATATTATTAAAGGCAACAAAGCTTCTCAAAACGAATTAAGGCAGCTGCAAACCAGTTTAGAGACTGAGGTGCAAGCACGTACCCTAGCACTGGAAAAAGCTACCCTAAATGCTGAACGAGCCTCTGAAGCAAAAACAACGTTTTTAGCGACTATGAGCCACGAAATACGCACTCCAATGAATGGGGTAATTGGTACTATTGATTTGTTGCGCCAAACAGAACTGGACGGCGCCCAGCATCGTCTTACTACGATTATACGAGATTCAGCCTTCTCTTTGCTGGGAATACTGGATGATATTTTGGACTTTTCAAAAATTGAAGCCGGAAAATTACAAATAGATAGTAGTGCGTTTTCAGTATCAGAGACAATAGAAGAAGTTGCTCGTGTACTCTCTTCAGTTGCCAAAAAGCGTAAATTGGACCTCCAGCTGGCCATTGCACCAGATATACCAAGCAACTTAGTGGGTGATGCGGTGCGCGTGCGCCAGGTGTTGTACAACTTATGTAGCAACGCAATCAAATTCACGACAACAGATGAGAGTAGACAAGGCTTTGTCAAAATCTCTGTTGAAGTAGCACAGAATACTTCAGAGCACTACACACTGCGCTTTAAAGTGACCGATAACGGAAAAGGCATGACTCAAGCTCAGCTGAGGGAGATCTTTAACCCCTTCATTCAAGCTGAAGGGTCGATCACCAGAGAGTACGGCGGCACAGGCCTTGGTCTATCTATCTGTAAGAGCTTGGTAGAACTAATGCTCGGGTCAATCAATGTTAATTCTGACATTGGCATGGGTAGTGAGTTTATCGTGGAGCTACCATTTAGTATCAGTGGCAAAGTCGAATACGCTAATAAGGGTGTATTGGCGGGCAGAAAAGTGGTGACCTTTACCCACAACCCTAATCGCCGTGCGATATTGGCGCGATACTTGTCGTTTATGGGCGCAAATTCAGCGATCGTTGTCGACCCAAGTGAAATTGATGAACACCAATACGAACAGGATGTGGTGTGGGTACTTGATGGGCTTGATGGCATGGAAAAAGTCAACCAGCAATTGAGAGACCTACTATATTCAATTGAACACAATAACCAGCAAGTGATTGTACTGAGCACCATGGATGAGTCAGCTTTAAATCACGGCCACATATTTTACCTCAATGCCGCACCGCTTTGTAAAACAAGTTTCATGACCGCAGTGCTAGTTGCCGTTGGTTTACACCAACCTAAACAACTTAAGCCATCGCGTACCATGAACAGTTACTTGAATACGGAAGATGCTAAAGCTGAAAACAAATTAGTACTGTTAGTTGAAGACAATGTCTTAAACCAGCAAGTTCTGACCGATCAGTTGCACTTATTAGGTTATGGTGTTGAAGTAGCAGAAAACGGCGAAGAAGGCTTGAAGATGTGGCAACAAGGTCATTATGCAGTTGTATTAACAGACTTACATATGCCGAAAATGTCAGGCTACGATATGGTTACCAAAATCAGAGATATTGCAGAGCAATCTCCTGACATCAATGCGCAGCCTTATATAATAGCAATTACAGCCAATGCACTGAAAGGTGAGCGAGATCGCTGCTTGGCATCAGGAATGAACGACTATATCACTAAGCCTGTTGAGTTAAACGTCCTTGAAGCAACCTTAGAAAAGTGGCAAAACGCTTCTGGCAATCGCTCTGAGCAACCAACTCAGTCTGCGCCAGTGCAACTTGATGCGAGCCCTAAAGCAAATCAGCCTGTAATCGCGTCTGACGATCAAGTTCAAGTTGATACTACGGCAAACCCAGCCTTCCAAGACGATGTGGTTGTGCCACCTCAAGAGCCGACCATGACCGTGGATATGCACAGCTTTACTCCAGAAAATAGCGATCCGAAAATGACACTCGAAGATCAGCCTCCAGCTATTTCAGAAGACGAGATAGGCAACGGATCTGTGGATGAGCCCCCCATTAACATGGAGCAGCTAAACAAATACGTAAATGACGACAGCGCAAAACGACTGCGCTTCTTTAGAATGTATTTAGAGCAAAGCAGTGAATTAGCTCGTGATATTAATGGCGCGGTCATTTCATCTAGCCAAAGTGAAATCATTGAAGCATGTCACCAGCTTAAGTCTATCTCGCGTACTATTGGTGCTGAACAAGTTGCGTTAATTGCAGAGAAATTTGAAGCTAAATGTAAAGAAGAGGAAATGAGCAGTGATCAGCTGATCCAATTACGAGATGAGCTTGAAGAGTCTTATATGAAAGCGACTGAGTTTATTCAAAAGTACTTACAAGCAGCTAACTAATGACAAACCTGCAGGCAAAGTCACATTGTGGCTTTGCCTGTCTTTATGTCACTTAGCCTTGTGACATCGAATGGATAATATTTACAACTACCCCCAACATCGCCAAAGGAATTATATACTTACCATACTTCTGTGCTTTATCTAGTCCCATTTTTCCCTGATACTTTTCAAGTAATGGGATCAAAATAACCAAGGCAACCACTAAACATACCAATATCACAATTATATTCACGTTAATCCCTAATTTTCTGTCGTCTCACTCCGTTATACCACGGACATGGCAAATTGACCCGAAATTTAGTTAAACCGTCTCGTGAGGTAGTTAATGAAGTATGATTGAGTGTTCGGATCAGGACTAGATGTAATAATAAAGAAAAATGTGGGGCAGATGCCCCACTAAAGGTTGGAGAGTGTTGTTAATTCACCAGCGCAAGTAATATCCCCGCAGCGACAGCACTGCCGAGTACTCCTGCTACATTAGGCCCCATTGCATGCATCAGAAGAAAGTTATGTGGGTTTGATTCAAGGCCAACTTTGTTCACCACCCGCGCCGCCATTGGGACCGCCGATACACCAGCCGCCCCAACCAACGGATTGATAGGATTAGAGGAAACACGATTCATGATTTTTGCCATGTATACACCAGATGCAGTCCCGATGCTAAATGCAAGTGCACCCAATACCAAAATCCCCAGAGTCTCTACCGTTAAGAATTGATCTGCCGCCAATTTTGAGCCTACCGCCAAACCAAGGAAAATCGTGGTTATATTGATGAGCTCATTCTGTGCGGTGTTGCTAAGCCTATCCACTACACCTGATTCACGCATTAAGTTGCCTAAACAGAACATGCCGACTAGTGGCGCTGCAGCAGGTAAAAACAATAGTGTTAATGCTAATACCATCAAAGGAAAAAGAATCTTCTCTCTTTTTGAAACTGCTCTCAATTGCGGCATCGCAATACTGCGCTCTTCATCAGAGGTAAGCCATCTCATAATCGGAGGCTGAATAATTGGCACCAAAGCCATATAAGAGTATGCAGCCACAGCTATCGCTCCTAGTAATTCTGGCGACAACTTGGAGGCTAAGAATATAGCCGTTGGGCCATCGGCCCCACCGATAATCGCAATGGCTGAAGCGTCTTGTAAAGTGAACTCAAATCCTGGAATAAAGTTCAGCAAAATCGCGCCAAATAAGGTGGCAAAAATACCAAACTGCGCAGCTGCACCAAGCAACAACATACGAGGATTGGCGATCAGCGCACTAAAATCCGTAAGCGCTCCAACCCCCATAAAAATGAGCAGAGGAAAAATCCCACTGTCTATCCCAATATAGTACACATAGTAAAGTAACCCGCCTGGTTCAGATAAAGCTGCAACCGGGATATTCGTTAAAATAGCGCCAAACCCAATCGGCACAAGTAGCAGTGGTTCGAACTTCTTGGCAATAGCCAAATACAGCAAACCACAACCCACCGCTATCATAGACAGTGCGGGGAAAGACAAGTTAGCGACACCCGTTGCTTGCCATAAATTCAATAACCCTTCCATCTCACAAACTCCTATGCCATCTCAATAATGGCGTCGCCAGCAGAGACCGAGTCACCTTCTGAGACCAAAATGTCGGCAATTTTGCCATTAGATGTGGCACGAACTTCAGTTTCCATTTTCATCGCTTCCATGATCAGAACCACATCTCCTTGCACCACATCATCACCAGGCTTTGCGTGCACCTTAAAAATATTACCGGCCAGAGGGGCGTTTAGGGTTTCACCTGAACTTACAGATGCAGACTGTGGCATTAACTCGCTGTCTTTAACAGCAACTTCCTGAAGCTGTCCGCCAGCGGATACTTCCACATCATACACTTTGCCATCGACTCTGACGCTGTAACGCTCATTCTCTTGTTTTGAGCGAACAGGCGCAGCTTGTTTTACTACATTTTCCGTAGCGGTATTGACGACCAAGCTCGGATTTGGCTCAAATGCCTCTGGGTTATATCTATTTTTTAAGAATTTTAAGCCGATTTGAGGAAACAAAGCATAAGTCAATACATCATCAACCACAGACTCTGCAAGTTCGATCCCGTCTTCTTTAGCCTTCGATAACAAGTCAGCCTCTAAGCTGTCCATTTCTGGCTCGATTAGGTCTGCAGGCCTACACGTAATAGGCTCTTGGCCATCAAGCACACGAGCGCGTAATTCTTCGTCAACAGGAGCTGGCGTCTCACCATACTCTCCTTTTAATACTCCCGACGTTTCTTTGGTAATGGTTTTATAACGCTCACCGGTTAACACATTGAGCACAGCTTGCGTTCCAACTATTTGAGACGTCGGTGTAACCAAAGGAATAAACCCAAGATCTTTACGTACATGAGGTATCTCACTCAATACCTCATCCAATTTATCTCCGGCACCTTGCTCTTTGAGCTGGTTTTCCATATTGGTCAACATACCGCCGGGTACTTGTGCAGACAGAATACGGCCATCCACGCCTTTTAGGCTGCCTTCAAAGGCCGCATACTTTTTACGTACGTCTCTAAAATAAGAAGCTATCGATTCGAGTTGATCTAAATCCAATCCCGTGTCTCGTTTCGTGCCTTCCACAATTGAGACAAGTGTCTCCGTCGCACTGTGACCGTATGTCATACTCATTGATGAGATCGCGGTATCTAACATATCAATACCTGAATCAATGGCTTTTTGATACGTCGCGGTACTTAACCCGGTCGTCGCATGACACTGCATCGCAATTGGTACCGATACGGTACGTTTGAGCTCAGAAATTAAAGTTTCAGCATCGTATGGATTGAGTAACCCTGCCATGTCTTTAATACAAATTGAGTGACAGCCCATTTCTTCCAACTGCTTTGCCTGTTTCAGCCAACTCTCAAGGTTATGTACTGGGCTTACCGTATAAGAAATAGTACCTTGCGCATGCGCGCCGACTTTAATTGCCGCGCGAATGGCTGTTTCAAGGTTGCGAACGTCATTCATCGCGTCAAAAATTCTAAACACATCGACGCCATTTTGATGTGCTCGCGTAACAAACTTTTCAACTACGTCGTCTGCATAGTGACGGTACCCCAGCAGATTTTGACCACGTAATAGCATCTGCTGTTGCGTGTTTGGCATCGCCTCTTTGAGCGCGCGGATCCGATACCAGGGATCTTCACCAAGATAACGAATACACGCATCAAAAGTCGCGCCCCCCCATGACTCCACTGACCAATAGCCAACCTTATCAAGCTCTTCTGCGATAGGTAACATATCTTCAAGGCGCATACGCGTCGCTAATAAAGATTGGTGAGCATCTCTGAGGACTAATTCTGTGAGTTTTAGTTTTGACATGAGATACCCCTTAGTTGTTTTGTCTAAATTGAGAAACTGCAGCGCTGATCGCCGCGATATGTGCCGCAGGCACGCCTGTTGATGTAGACTTTGTCGAAGGCTTCTTGACGTTAGGTTGCTCCAACTCTTGCCCTGTTGCAGCAAACTTTGACAAAGCCTTTACCGCAAAGATCAGAATAGATAAAAATAAAAACACACCAATCATGCCAGTTAACATAAGATTGGCAGCCTGCGCTAGCAATTCGCTGATTTCCATCTCCGCCCCCTTAGTTGTTATTTATTTGTTTACACCTACCCATTTAAGGAAATAGATAGGCAACTTTTGTAAATATTTATTCAACCATCATATCAAACAAACACTTCATGTAAAGCGCGTTGTAAATTGGTATTACCAATAATGTTTTTTGTATTCATTTCACACACTTATTGAACAATGATGGTAAACCAACCCCAACTTTGCCAAATAAATATGAAAAATACTCAAGATATATAGACTAAATAACGATAAGCTATTACTTAATTACGACACAACAGCTCCATTATTAACCGACAAATAATTGGTCTTACCTATATAGCAAGTTCAAATTTTGCAACAGGAGTAAATACTCTTAAATTCAGTTTGAGTTACCATAAACAGTGACTTAAGTACGGATATAGGGGCAATTTAATGATGTTTTATTACAGCAGCACTTGCGTTGAATTTTGAGATTCAAACGCGGGACTGAACATCGTATAATTGAGGATTAGCCAACTTGAGGAATACTCGTGTTTCATAGTGAATTCACGCTAGATAAGCAATATTTTCAGGAATGCTTTGATGAATCTGTGTCATTTAGCCAACATCATAAGCCCAAATACGGCCTGATTGGTTTTTTACTGATATTAGGCTCTGTATCTCACTACCTACTTGAACAAGCCTATTTAGGAAACTTTTTGTTTGTACTTGCAGTAATAGAAGGTGTTTCATTCTATTATCGACGTCCTTGGTGGGTCGCTAGACAAATGTTGAGCAGAGCCAGTGGCTCAAAGGTTGTTTTAGAAATTAGCGAACAGGGGATCAACGCACATAACCCTTATCGAGCTTTTCAACTCCAATGGCAAGATATAGATAACGTCATAGAGACGGAAAAAGGCATTTTATTGGAGCATGGCAAGTATCGCCAATACATATCTAGACAGGCACTGGATAATGAAGCTTATGCATTTATTTTTCAGCAGACAAAAAAATAGCCACGTATAAGTGGCCATTTCTCGAACATTAGTAACATGTTATAACAGTTACATATTACCTGTCGGATTAGATTTTTCCGCTTGAATTCTCATGTAGATTTCTTCACGGTGTACCGAAACGTCTTTTGGTGCGTTTACGCCGATACGAACCTGATTTCCTTTTACACCAAGTACCGTTACTGTCACTTCATCACCAATCATCAGGGTTTCGCCTACACGGCGAGTTAGAATTAGCATTCTCTTGCTCCTGTTATTCCAAAATTTAAAAGATTCCGCGTCAAGTTCATTTTAATTAAAAGTTCATGTAAAAGTAAGCAAAATTATTGCTTAATCACGACTTTCTAAGCTAAATGCACTATGAAGTGCTCTTACAGCCAGCTCTAAATAGCGCTCTTCTACCAAAACTGAGATTTTTATCTCTGAGGTCGATACTAAAAGCGTATGAATATTTTCGTTAGCCAACGCATCAAAGAATATGCCTGCGATGCCAGAGTGAGACTTCATTCCTACACCCACAGCAGAGATTTTTGCAACTTCTGCATTGCCCTCGACACACGAAGCACCCAATGCGACTAAATTGCTATTTAATACATCTAACGCTTGTGCATACTCGTTGCTGTGTACAGTTAAAGCATAGTCTATTTTGCCAACTTGATGATTAATTTGACTTATCATGTCCACTTCAATATCAAACTCAGCCAAAAGACACAGAACTCTGGCTAAAGAGCTTGGGTTTTCAGGAACTTGACGAACAATCAACAAAGCTTCATCTTTTTGATATGCAATGCCTGATACAGTTCTACTTGTCACTTTTGGTTCCTCGTAGCTAATTAATGTGCCAGAATCAGGCTTAAAAGTTGATAAAACCCTCAACGGTAAGTTATACCTACCAGCGGCTTCGACAGATCTTATTTGCAACACCTTTGCGCCCAAGCTAGCTAACTCCAGCATTTCCTCAAAGGTAATTTGCTCCATGCGCTGTGCTCGAGGCTCAATTCTTGGATCCGTGGTATAAACACCATCAACATCGGTATAGATTTGACATTCATCTGCTGAAATTGCAGCGGCAATTTCAACTGCGGAAGTATCGGTGCCACCACGACCTAAAGTTGTTATATTGCCTTCAGTATCACGCCCTTGAAACCCTGCGACAATTGCAATACGGTTGTGCTCTAGCTCTTGCTGTAAGCGATCGACATCAATATCATGTATCCGCGCTTTACCAAAAACATTGTCTGTTTTAATGCCGATTTGATCTGCTAATAAGCTCACGGCGGAATGCCCTCGCTTGACGATTGCCATTGCCAGCAAAGCAATAGAAACCTGCTCCCCTGTCGTTAACAAGACGTCTAACTCTCGTGCACTCGGTCGATCATCAATCTGCTTTGCAAGAGACAATAATCGATTGGTCTCACCTGACATTGCCGACACCACAACAACGACTTGATGTCCCTGCTGTTTAGCTCTAATAATCAGTTCGGCAACGGCCTCAATTCGCTCAATAGAGCCAACTGAGGTGCCACCAAACTTCTTTACAATTAATGCCACAAGTTATTGAGTTTTCTCATTCAACCATACAGGAACACTGGCCAGTGCCGCTTCCAAGTTTTCAGGTTGAGAGCCACCAGCTTGTGCCATATCAGGGCGACCACCGCCCTTGCCACCTACTTGAGCAGCCATATGGTTAACCAGCTCTCCGGCTTTTACCTGACCGGTTAAGTCTTTAGTCACACCAGCAATTAAGCTGACTTTGTCGCCATTAGCAACACCTAAGGCAATAACCCCTGAGCCCATCTTATTCTTAAGATCATCAACCATGCCACGCAGTGCTTTTGACTCAGTGCCGGCTACGTTGGCAACAAGCAGCTTGATGCCATTTACATCTACTGCAGATTCGATTAGCGACGCACCAGCTGCACTTGCAAGCTTATCATTTAACTGACTTACTTGTTTTTCAAGGCCTTTAGCTTTTTCGATTAAGGCTGCTACTTTTTCAAGTGCACTTGTACTATCGCCTTTCACTAGTGCAGCAATATCTGCAAGCGCTTTCTCTTGCTCCGCAACATAATTCACAGCATCTTCGCCCGTGACGGCCTCGATTCGACGCACGCCAGCTGCAATACCACCTTCAGATACGATTTTTAAGAAGCCAATATCACCAGCGCGTTCTACGTGTGTACCACCACATAATTCGATTGAATAGTCGCCAATCGATACAACGCGCACTTCATCGTCATACTTTTCACCAAATAGGGCCATTGCACCTTTGGCTTTCGCATCATCGATATCCATTAACTCAGTATTCAACGCAAAGTTCGCACGAATTTCATCGTTTACTGCAGTTTCAATCTCGCGAAGCTGATCTTTGGTCACACCTTCAAAATGTGAGAAGTCAAAACGCAACTTATCAGCCATCACAAGCGAGCCTTTTTGCGCGACGTGATCACCTAAAATTTGACGCAATGCTTCGTGCAAGATATGCGTTGCAGTGTGGTTTTTCTTGATGCGTTCACGACGCTCAGCATCAATTTGAGCATCTACTTTGTCGTTAATACCTAGGCGACCTGTCACATAACCATGGTGCGCAAATGCATTGCCCAGTTTTTGTGTATCTGTTACGACAAATTCGCCACCAGACACTTTTAAAATACCTGTGTCACCAACCTGACCACCTGACTCTGCGTAAAATGGTGTGCGGTCAAGTACGACGATGCCTTTTTGCTGATCGGCTAGCTCTGAAACACTTTCACCTTCAGCAAACAACTCAACCACAGTGCCGCTATATTGAACAGAGCTATATCCTTTAAAGTCTGTGACTTTTTCAGATTTCAGCTGCTCATTATAATCAGCACCAAACTTACCCGCTTGCTGTGCCTGCTTACGCTGCGCTTCCATAGCCGCTTTAAAACCGCGCTCATCAATAGTCATAAAGCGCTCACGTGCAACATCAGCTGTTAAATCAGCTGGGAAGCCGTATGTATCGTATAGCTTGAATACAAGATCACCAGGGATGACATCACCTTCAAGACCCGCTAAGTTTTCTTCCAAAATTGCTAAGCCACGATCTAATGTTTTCCCAAACTGCTCTTCTTCAATACGCAGTACTTTTTCGATGATTGCCTGTTGCTTGATTAGCTCAGGGTAGGCTTCACCCATTTGCGCTGCCAGTGCACCAACCAATTTATGGAAGAATGCCCCTTGCGCACCGAGTTTGTTACCATGTCTAACAGCACGACGAATGATACGACGTAGTACATAGCCTCGACCTTCATTTGAAGGCATAACACCATCGGCAATTAAAAATGCACATGAACGAATATGATCCGCAACAACGCGTAATGATTTGTCTTCTAAGTCTTGAGCGCCTGTTACTTCAGCAGTCGCTTTGATAAGTGCTTGGAATAAATCAATTTCATAGTTTGAGTGCACACCTTGCATAATCGCAGAAATACGTTCAAGACCCATACCTGTGTCAACAGACTGGTTTGGCAATGGTTCCATAGTGCCGTCAGCATGACGGTTGTATTGCATAAACACTAGGTTCCAAATTTCGATGAAGCGGTCACCATCTTCTTCTGGGCTGCCCGGAGGACCACCCCAAATGTGCTCGCCATGGTCAAAAAAGATTTCCGAACAGGGTCCACATGGACCTGTGTCACCCATTGACCAGAAGTTATCTGACGTATCAATACGAATGATACGATCAGCTGGTACGCCAACTTGGTTGGCCCAAATGTCATAAGCTTCTTCGTCGGTATGATATACGGTCACCAGCAGCTTTTCTTTTGGTAACTTAATCACATCAGTCAAAAACGCCCAAGCAAACTTAATAGCATCTTGCTTAAAATAGTCGCCAAAGCTGAAGTTACCAAGCATTTCAAAGAATGTATGGTGTCTTGCTGTATAACCAACATTTTCTAGGTCATTGTGTTTACCACCTGCACGAACACAGCGCTGTGAACTTGTTGCGCGGTTGTACGGACGCTTTTCAGCACCTAAGAATACATCTTTAAACTGCACCATACCTGCATTTGTAAACAGAAGTGTTGCATCATTACCTGGTACTAAAGAACTTGACGGCACCACTTGGTGGTGTTGTTTGGCAAAGAAATCTAAAAAGCTCTGCCTAATCTGTGCGGTAGTCATGTGCTGCATGTGATTATTTACCCTTTATTGCTGCTGTATGCTGATAACCACAAAGGAAGTTTTCGATTTCAACTTTCACTTTGCGATTGTATAGCAAAATCTATTTGGTCATAGCTAAAGCCTCGATACATCATGTATCTAACGCGCTTTGACCTTTCTTGATAGTCTAATTGTTTTGTTGAATAGCCGTATTTTTTCTCATATGTTTTCTGAGCAACGGCAAACCAATCAATTTCTCTTTCTTCGATGAGTTGCGTTAACTGCGCACGCGCAACGCCTTTGTTAGTGGCGTCCATCATTACTCGCTTCTCTCCTAGCCCCTTGGCTAGTTGACGGTTTAAATAACTCTCACAGTGTCTAGCGTCATCCAAATAACCAATGTCACATAACCACTCGATCAGCGACTCGGCATACTCGTCGCTGGCGCCTTTTTGCCTTAATTTTTGGCCCAGTAGTTTACGCGAATACTCTTGCCTAGATAACAACCAAACTGCGTAGTTTTTAAGTTTTTTCTGTTCTTTTTCATCCATTAGGCGTCAAACCGACCCGATTGCCCAATGTTATCTTGATGTTTGTCGCCTTGATCTGGTGTATTGTCATCTTGCGGACTTTGCGCTGCAAAAATCGCCTGAAACGAGACGAAAAAGCCAATATATACAATAGGCATGATGAACATGAGCGGGACAAGAGACAAAGGAGCTGAAGCAATCATAAGCAGCGCCACAATACCACCAAACACGGACAACGGTGCCATATTATAATAAAACACCTTTAAAGATTGCTTCATCGCATTCAAGATGTTTGCTTGCTCTTTGAAATATACCAGTGGTAACGCATAGGCGAAGGCCATCATTGCTAAAGACTGTAATACCACAAAAATTGCAATATCAGAGAAACTAATAGCTGCGGCGATTTGCGCGACAACCGATTCCATATCTTGCTCAGGCGAATGATTTTGCATGGCGCTGGTAATAGGCTCAAACAACAAACTCATTATCACCCCCAGAATTAAAGCAACTCCAAGCTGATACAAACCAAGACGGAATAAATTCAATCGACGCCCTTTCGCGGAAAATGGCTTTAGGATGTCAGCAAGCATAATTGATTTACCGGCTTGCAAATTGAGCGCCGCATTATAGAAGCCAACGGTTAAGAATGGCCCCGCAAGCGCGCATGCCATCTGAATTATCTTATTTTGCAGGATGAAAGGAAATAGCCCTACTATTACGATAAAGATGTACATCATCATAAAAGTTAAAGGTTGAGCTTTAAACACCGTCCATCCGGCTTTTAACCAACTCACCCCAAAACTCGCTTTAAATGTTCGAATTTCTGCTGACATAAATGACTAACTTAGTTATAAAACGGTTTAATTATACTGCTTCAAAAGAGTACTTGAAAGGAGGTTTACGACGCTTAATGGCACTAAATGCTACAAAAAAGCTAAATACGAAAATAAATTAGTAATTGACACGTGATTTGCCTTACCACAATAGGTTTAGTAATAAAGCAAATCATCATCAATCCAGCTATTTAGGCTTTTTGATTTCTTCCATATCAAGCATATGAGAGCCATGTTTAACTTTCGTTTCTAGGTAATTTCGATTCCCTGAGTCACCTGCTTTAACATGTGCTTGGGTTCCTACTACACTTTCAACTTCAATGCCGGCATTGCGCAAAGCATTTAGTTTACGTGGGTTGTTGGTCATCAGCTTCACATGATCCAGCCCCAACGCCTTGAGCATTAACACCGCATCGGAAAAGTCTCGCAAGTCGTCGTCAAACCCTAAGTGATTATTTGCTTCGTATGTATTCATACCTTGAGACTGCAGTACATATGCATCAATTTTGTTGTATAGCCCTATGCCTCTTCCTTCTTGACGAAGGTAAAGTAACACACCTCCACTTTGGTGCATCTCTTCGATACATTCATTGAGCTGTTCACCGCAATCACACCTAGATGAATGAAACACATCACCAGTCAAACACTCAGAGTGCATTCTAATCAACGGGATTTCTTGTTGGGAGTCTGCATTGTTAAAAACTAAAGCAACATGCTCTTCACCATCTTTCAACCCTTCAAAAGATACAATCTCTGCAGGAATATGACTACGCTGCCCTACATTCAGCTCAACTCTCGCTCTAACTTCAGCCACGACTTGAAAATACCTAATTTAAAAATGTGATAGTATCACAAATAATGATATATCTGTTTATATGGTGACAATCTTGCCATTTTACAAGTAAAAATACACAAAACTGGTAAATGTGTACATTAGCGCTAGTCTTTAATCACCAAGATAAATTGCGTGTCAAAATATTGAGTCGCTGATGAGGCTGTTTTTCCTGCTTTTTATATGTATACCTTTCCAAGCTGCAGCCGAGCAACTTAAGTTAGACGGGTTTGCAACGATCGGTTTAACAATCACAGATTCAAAAACCGCAGGGGTTAGGCAGCATATCTCACAACCTAACGCCACCTATGAAAATGAATTCGGATTTACCAACTCTTCCGCTGGTGGGCAAATAGAGTGGCAGGCAAATAGTAGCACCCAGCTTGTCGGTCAAGTAATTTTTAAAGACAATCAAGAACAAAACCTCGACAACATTATTCAAATGGCATTTTTACGTTATACACCCAATGCCAATTGGCAGGTTCGCTTTGGCAGAACCGGGCTTGATTTATTTATGATGACGGAACACAGAGACATTGGCTACACGTATACGTACGATCATCCCCCCACAGAATTTTACGCGATTGTCCCACACCAAAACTTAGATGGCGCAGATATAAAATATACCTATTCATTCTCTGAAGGCTTGTTTAGCAGTAAGTTCTTTATTGGTAGATCAACAGCGCCTATTGTGAGCGATGATAACTTTTTCTGGGACGTAGAATTAAAGTCATTGTTTGGACTGGTCTTGGAGTGGCAATCATATGATTGGACACTGAGAGCCAACTACACAGCGACGCAATCCGGCAATGAAAATGAACAACAAAAACAACTTAGAGCTGCGCTCGCGCAAATTCCTAATGAGATTTGGCCACAAAGACCCGCTTTACTTGAGTCACTCAATATTATTGGTAAGCGATTTAATTATTCCGCTCTTGGGGTCAGATATGACAATAGCCAGTGGTTTGCACAAAGTGAACTTTCTTATATTGACTCCAATTCACAAGTCTTAAAAGCCTTGACGGCCGGATATGCGAGTGTCGGCTTTTATTACAATAATCACACACTAATGACTACTTTTGCGCAAGTAAAGTCTAACAATACAACCCCACAGCGCCCGTTAATTTCCTCTGAACAGCTCGATTTACTTTATAACACGATTATTCGCCACACCAACTTTTATTTGGTTGACCAAAATACCTTATCTGTCACATTAAGAACCGAAATAAATGACTCTCTCGCGGTAAAAGTTCAACTAGAGCATACCGCTGTGGATAGTTTACCGTCTGCTTTTTATTTACATCGAGACTTAGAAAAAGGCAATTTCGACAACTCGTTCAATACATTAGGCATTAGCCTAAACTGGGTGTTCTAATGCTTCGCCCTCTACTGACTTTGCTTGTACTTATGCTGCTCACCTTTGACGCGCGGAGCAATGTACAGGAGGACATTGTCATTGTAGTTAACAAACACAACCCTATTGAGTACATCGAAAAACGTCAGCTTATTGATATGTACATGGGCAAATATTTGGCATTTCCAAACGGCCATATTGCTGTGACTTTGGATTATAAAAAAGAACATGCATTAAGAAGCGCTTTTTTCCTCGCATTGACCGGTCGCAACATTGCACAAATTAACGCCTATTGGTCTCGGGTTAAATTCAGTGGCAAAGCGTCGCCACCACAAGCATATCCGTCAATTGAAGCTATAATTGATAAGGTGGTAACAACCCCGAGTGCAATTGCTTATATTCCAGCAAGTGCTGTCACTGATGAATTGAAAGTAGTGTACCGTTTTGCTAAGTAAACAAAGTTTAATAATTCGGTTGATGTTGATATTGAGCTTTTCAACCTGCCTGTTCTCTGCCGTGTATGCTCACATATATTACAATTATATATTTGACACAGAGCTAGAGCACTCAGATGAAACTATCATGCAAATCAGTCAGACCATCTCTTCAACTGCATCAATTGCAGCGTACTTGGAGGACAAAGACTTAGCCAATGAAGTGGTGAATGGGTTAGTGAGCAATGACATTATCCAATCAGCTGCGTTGACAAATCAACACACGATTTTAGCAAAAAGCATCTTATTTTCTGAGCGTGAAGCTCGCACTTTTAGCCTACCAAACCCATTTATTTTACAAGAAAACATCGGCTTCATTCACGTGGTGCCCAACACTCAATACATACGGCAAAATGCTCGCAATATCGCATTTTCTTCAGTGCAAACCTTGCTCGTTGTGATTGTGCCAATGCTGATCATGTTTGCAGGGTTATCCTATGTGCTGATTTCGAGGCCTTTGGGGCATTTAAGTCAACAACTCACAAATATCATACCAGGCAGTGCACATCGTATTGATATAGAGACGGCACATGAATATACGGAAATCGGAAAAATAGGAAAAGGGATCAATGCAATGTTGAGCAACACGGAAATGCTATTTGAGCAAGAGCGAAGTTTACGTCTAGAGATAGAACAACTTGAAAAACGCTTCCGCCTCATGTTTGAGCGCAGTTCTTCCCCTACATTATTAGTACGTGAACACGGAGACGTTTCTTTAGTCAATGATGCCGCCAAAGACTTGTTGGCAGGTATGGGAGTAGACTGCCAAGAGCGCTTTCCTGACAACTTGGGACAATACTGCAAAACCCCAGATATTCTATACACCTTCACGGAGAACAGCATAAAACAAAAACAGGTGATGCAATCCGAGTTCGAGTTCACAAGCCCTCTAACATTATCTTCGGTGTGGTTAAGTATGATCATACTTAACACCGAAAGTGACGGTCAGTGGTACTTTCAAGTATTCCTCGCGGACATCACTTCACGCAAAACAATGCTCAATCAACTTAGCCATCGCGCTCAAAGAGACAGTTTAACTAGCTTATATAACCGATATGGAGCCGAACTAACTTTGCTTGGTTGGATTGATTCGGATATATCCTTTAGTTTATTACTTTTGGACCTTGATGAGTTTAAACCGATAAATGATATCTATGGGCATAACGCGGGAGACGAAGTACTTAAACACATTGCTAAAAATATATCCCACATAATCTCTAGCAATGATTTGGTATGCCGCTGGGGGGGAGATGAATTTGTCATCGCAATTAAAGAATTTAATAAACATAAAATCAATAATATTGCTCAGCAGCTACTAGAGGCCGTAAATATACCTACTCATTACGAGAGAAATGGACACCAAATAGAGCTGCAAGTTGGCGTGAGCATTGGAATTGCTCACTACCCAACCCATGCAGACAATCTAAAAAGCTTAGTTGAGTGTGCTGATGTCGCTATGTACTCGATTAAGAAAACATCGAAAAATCACTATACCTATTACTCAGCTTAGAAGTGACGCAATACTTGTTCACTGTATTGCTGAATGTCCAAAGTAACATTGTGCTGCTTTGCAAGATTGTCTAATTCAGCTTGCCATATCGACAGCTCTTCCATAGTTATCGTGTTGTCGTCCAATGTCCATAATTGGCGAGAGCCTGTGTAACTAAATTGCATAGCGAGCATAGCATTCACGTCCCCTTGCTGTGCTGCCTTTTTCAGTTTTGGCATTTTTCTGGTGACTTGATTGAGTGCTTGCTTAAGCTCCCAGACATAGACTACTTCCACCATAAATGGATGGTGTTTTATGCGCTTGAGCACGACAAAGATCACTATGCAGGTAAGCACTACTCCTGTCAGATTCCAATGGAAATGGCTTCCATCTGTGTCGGGAAATACATGAATAAGAAGTTGCGCTATACCTAAACTTCCAGCGGTTAAAGTCGCAATACAGGCCCCAATCACCCAGTTTAGGTGTTTTCTATATCTTGCTTTATCTATTTCTTGTAACTGCATCAAGGTTCCTCACGTTAGTTAATTCGCATTTTAATGACTAAAAATAAAAAAACTAAAATAAATCACCCCTTTTTTTGACCTAGCGCGTTTTACCTAGCAAAAGAGGGGAAAAATATGACTTTAACGATGATAGATGTAAAAACACACACTCCATACCGCGCACTAAATAAACTTGTTTTATCATTTATTAGCGCCATCTTAATTACATTTGCGTTATTTGCTTTTATGCAAAAATTGATTAGCCAAGAGCGTGTATTTGTTGCCGAGCCTGCTCCGGTTATTGATGTATTTATTTCACAAGACTTTGAAGATACGCCTGTAGAAACACGCAAAGTTTTGCCACCTCCGCCGAAAGCGACCCCAAAGGCACCACCTAAACCAACCGTCACCCCTTCCGTTACCGAAGGGGTATCACTAGATATCAACATAACCTCAGGTGTTAAGTCGACCCCGATACAAATGCAGAGTACTTTGCAGGTCAGCGACGCCGCGGCGGCCCCGATTGTGCGCATTGACCCTGCATACCCGGCCCCTGCAGCTCGTGACGGTGTTGAAGGCTGGGTACAATTGGCATTTAACATTTCGCCAACAGGGCAAGTTATTGACGCGCAGGTGGTTAATGCTGAACCAAAACGCGTGTTTAATCGTGCTGCATTAAAAGCGCTTAAACGATGGAAATACCGTCCCAAAATGGTCGATGGCAAACCAACTATTCAATACGGTCAGTCAGTTGTGTTAGAGTTTAACTTGAACAAGTAAGCGAAAATAAAAATAACGCGAGCCGCGCTATATCATTTGGGGCGGCGATCAAACACCTGTGTACATAGAGTTAAATTGAGCACGGAGAGACTATGCTACTTGCGATAAAAAACTGGTTCATCCAAGATAAAACCGAAGCACATGACCCCTTGCATGAATTTAAACGCAGTGGGGAGAATCGTTACATAGAGCAGGCGATTGATAATTTCAATCCTGACCTTTATCACTACCTATGTACACAAAGTGACCCGGAAACGGCCGAAGATATATGCCAAAAAACATGGCTCTCAATAGTTGAAAAAAGACAGTACTATCAGAGCAATAATACGCCAAAGGCTTACATCTTTAGGATTGCACGTAATGCCTTAGTAGATGAGTTTCGCCGGCAGAATAAATTTATGTGTGACGACAATGAAACAGAACTTAGTTCAGAGGTCGAAGACAGTAATTTCAACGCTGCCTGCTGCGAGCAACTTTATCGTGCGATTAAGCGCTTACCAATCGCACAAAAAGAAGCCATTTGTTTACAATTAGAAGGCTTTTCGCTAAATCAAATCGCTGAAATCACCACTGCGAATCCTGAGACTGTAAAGACACGATTAAGATATGCGAAACAGCAATTGAAAGAGACTTTAGGAGAGCCGAAATGAAAAATTCACAACACCAACTCAATGAGCTCCAACAAGCCTATTCAATTGCCAAACGACATAACAAGATGTCATCAAAACAGGTTCGTAAATTAAAAAGGTTAAGCCGCTTAGAAAACCGCAAACATACCCGACAGTTTTGGCTGAGAACAAGTCTATGGGCTAGCTCCTGTTGTGTATTAGCCCTAGTGGGCAGTCTGTCTTTGCAAAGTATCTTAAACGACTTTGAAACTTTCTTAGCGCAACTAGAACCCAATTCATTTTCATCGCAATACGATGTTGTTGAGACTCATAATATTGTTGAAGGCCAATATCAAACCACAATCGCACAACAAAAAGCACAATTGGATGACTCCCTAGCAGGATCGCAAGCAAAGCTCAATGAAGTCAGTCAGTTTTACGGTAAATTAGTGCACTCTGAGCGCGATGTTTGGTTTATTGCCGATTGCCAAAATCAAACACTGATTGAAGTACGTAAAAGTTTACTCGATGAATTAGGCGTACCCGATGACTTATCGGTTGCTTCGGATCAAGGGTTACTGTTGGCTTTGGGTAAAAATCAGTCGGGGCAGCTGGTTAGTATTACCGCCCCACCTTCTGGTAAAGCCTTGTATGCGTGTCCTTAAAGTAAAACAACACTGGCGACAAAAAAGCTCGCTAGTGCTAATGCGCCGCCAACAAGTGCATATGGAAGCTGAGTTTTAACATGGGTCAATAAGTCACACCCAGAGGCCAGTGCGGATACAGCACTGGTATCCGAAATTGGCGAGCAGTGATCGCCAAATATCCCACCACTTAAGATGGCGCCTACCACAAGTGAAGGAGGAAGGCCCAATGTCTGGATTAAAGGCACCCCAATAGGGATCAAAATCGCAAATGTTCCCCAGGATGTCCCTGTTGTAAATGACATTACGGCACCAGTTAAAAACAGTACGGGAACAATAAAGTAAATAGGCAAATAATCACCGACTATTTGCGCAACAAATACACCTGTACCGAGCTCTTTCAGACTTGCTCCAAGTGTCAATGACAGCAATACAATACTGACCAAAGGCAATAGCTCACCCATTCCCTTGAAGCCAATATCAACGAGTTGGTGATGCGTGAACTGTTTTTCTTTGAGCATTAGCACGTAAGCAACTGAACAAGCCAACACCGTTGCATACAGTACCGACTTGGAACCACTCCCGCTTGCCAGTACACCGCTCCCGGTCCAATACATAAACCCGATCATGCTCACAATCAGCGTAACAAGTGGTACAAGCATAAATCTAGCTTTGGTGGCGCTAGGTCCAGCATCAAGCTCCACTTCCTCGCGCTTGAGCTCTTCTTCAGCTTCTTTCATCGGGCCATGAACTTTGTCGAAAACAATGGTATATAAAACAATCAGCAATGTAATGATGGCATAAAAATTAAATGCCACACTGCCCCACAAAATACTGACCGGAGATTGAGCAAGCTCATAATTGCTTAGCAGCCCCAATACATAAGCGCCCCACCCATTGAGTAATATTAAAATACATACTGGTGCACTGGTACTGTCAATAATATATGCGAGGCGAGCTCGGCTCATTTTAAACTTATCAAATAGCCCGCGAGAAACTATCCCTGAAGTCAACACACTCATATTTGATTCAATAAATACCGCCGTGCCAGTAAACATTGTTAATAAGCCGACTTGCTTCTTATTTCGCGCAACACCGACCTGAGTCAATTTTTGTACCGTCGCTGACACCCCACCAGATTCACGAATAAAAGCGAGTAACGCGCCAATAACAATGCTAAAAATTAAGATACGGCTATTCCCTGGCGACGTTGCGACCCCAACGATTCGTTCGATACTATTGGTGAATGTCAAAAAAATAGACTGCCCTTCACCACTTATCACAAGTAATAATTCCGATGAAACAATGGCTAAAACTAAGGCTAAAATGACTTCTTTGCGCCAAAAAACAACCGCAATGGCAATGAGGGGGGGCAAGATTGAATACCAAGACATAGCTTTCCTTTTTTGTTTTGATTTAGATGAAAAGCACTGATTACAGTCGCTAAAGGGCATTAATTTACTCAAAAGCATCTTTGTATACGCGCAATTTATAAACATGTTAACTTAAACGCTAAAGCAAAAAAACTAGGTTTTTCGGGTATCTAAATTCACAATTGCAACAAAAATACCTCATCTAGAACCGCATAAATCAAAAAACGCAATAATATTCCGAAACAATCTATCGCAACGTTCCAATTGAACCTATAATATGGACAGTTTAAGTTAGTTTTAGTTACCAGGTGATCCTCATGTCTACTTTTGTAAAAATAAAGGCCTTGAAGCCTTCACTGTCGCAAAGTGAAGCTAAATTAGCGGACTTTACTTTAAAGTCAGGTTCAAAAATTCGAGGCCTATCTTCAATAGAGCTTGCAAAGTCAGCAGGCGTTAGCCAGTCAAGCGTTGTCAAGTTTGCCCAAAAATTAGGGTATAAAGGGTTCCCCGCTTTTAAATTGGCGGTTGTTGACGCATTAAATGAACAAACACAAGAAAATACCCCACTCTCTAATGAAATAGATCAAAACGACTCAATTGCGCACATTTCAGAAAAGCTAATCGCCAACCAACAAGCAACCTTAGTTGCAACCAGCAAGCTAAATAACCCAGAGTTGTTCGAGCAAGCAGTGCAAGCGATAAAAGGTGCAAAAAAAGTGATGGTATGTGCAATTGGCTCAACACATACCATGGCACAAGACTTAACCCTTAAGTTACAAAAGCTAGGTGTGTGTGCTGTTACTCATGTCGATGAATTGAGTGCTGCAAGCTACGTGGCGACAATGGGTAAAGACGACCTACTGATTTGTTTGAGTAACTCTGGCGTCGTAAAAAGCATGGTAAAACTTGCACAGCAAGCCAAAGTTAACGAATGCCAAATCCTTGCGCTAACACGTTATGGCCACAGTGAGTTGGCTAATTACGCAGATAACTGCCTGTACTGTATACAAGAAACAGAAGCAGTAAAACATTCGGCGGTACTGACACGTGCATCTTTAGGCTACCTTATTGATGTACTTTTCATTGCCCTTGCTCAATCAAACCTACATTGGCAACGCCGAGCTGATCGCTCCAATGAATACATGAGTGATATGTTAAATATCTAAGCTTGCCGTCAGAGTGCCCTATCTAGAATAAAGCAGATAAGGCGCTCTGCGCTTTTTAAACTCACTGACTTCCTGTTGAAAAATGGCTTCTATTTGATGAGCTTTCAATCCCTGCTCTACAGCTAATCTAACAATATCAGTACCAGCCAATTTATCTAAAAACTTAGGAGATGTGATAAATTGTTTGTTGCGTTGTTTAAATTCGTTGGACGCTTCAATAAACCAGCTTAAGTCAAACCCATTTAGACTGCTTTGCCTCAAGTCCTTCCCCCACACACTCTTTCCCTCTAGTTTTGGAAATCGTGCAGCACCAACAATAGAGCGTGGAGAAAACTTAAAGTCACCTAGCTGTACTTGGTCATGACCATAGACTTGAAAAGGAAAGTCAGTGCCTCTTCCAATTGACACTGCTGTTGCTTCAAACAGGCATAAAGAAGAATATAGATAGATAGACTGTTGATTTGGAAGGTTTGGACTAGGTGCAATTGGCAAAATATACTCATCCGAGGCTTGATAACTTTTCACTGCCACCACGTTCAAATCAAGCTTGTTCGGCCCCGACAACCATCCTTCTCCCACTATCATTTGAGCAAGCTCTCCGACGGTCATACCATGTAAAATTGGAATTGGATGCATTCCCACAAATGAGCTGAACTTTTTGTTCAATACAGGCCCATCAACAAAACGAATATTGGGATTTGGTCTATCCAATACAATGAACTTTTTTCGATAGTCTTTAGCCGCCTGCATCATATAGTGCATGGTACTAATATAAGTGTAAAAACGAACACCGACATCCTGAATATCGAATATCAACACATCTAGATCTTGCAAAGATTCCTTAGTTGGACGCTTCTGCTTTCCATAAAGTGAAACAATTGACAGGCCTGTTTTTACATCAAAGCTGTTGTCAATATGCGCGCCTGCATCCTGATCCCCCCGAAATCCATGCTCAGGAGAAAAAATTCGCTCGACCTTTACGTTGTTCGCAAGTAGAAAGTCAACTAAATGCATATCTGCCACACGAGATGACTGATTTACTACTAACCCAACACGTTTATTCTCAAGATAAGATAAGTACTTTTCGGGCTGTTGTGCACCTACCTCTATGGCAATTGCTATTTTTGTATGCAATACCAGTAAAATCAAAACACACAATTTGAGGTAGAAAAAATGCATAAACAGAGCGCCTCTTGGTTGATTAACTACTTGGGAAATATGCCTGATCACAACCCAAAAAAGAACCTTTTTTTAATCTTTACGTGCTCTTCAATTTGAATATTTTCTAATAAAAAGAATGGTTTCACACTATTTAGCTGTTGCAAAGATAAGGTCTTAAGTTTCAATGCAGCCAATATCTCATCTTGCTGTGAAGTTGCTTGTTTAAAGCCGCAATCTACAAACATTGTGCTTTCTTCATGCTTGAGCCTGATATTTCGGTATATCTGTGCTAACTGCTCTCCCGTATATGCCTCTTTCATAAGGTGCTCCTGAGTATAGATTCAAATTTAGACTAAATAGTAGGGCATACATTAAAAGTAAAATTGGACAAAAACGACATTGCGTATCCGTTACTGGCTTGGCTGCTATTGGGTAATGAAACAACAACATAACCAAGTAGGAAAAGTGTATCTCAACCCCCCTACCCAAACTCAAAGAGCGATTTTCTCAATGGCTAATTAATTAGTAAAAAGCTATGTTTCAGGCATAAAAAAACCGACTCTCGTCGGTGTTTATCTCATATTTTACCACTTTAGTGAGGTTATTTGAGTAAAGCATCATCTCAAAAGAGATGGCGGACG
>NZ_AUXS01000071.1 GCF_001625565.1 Pseudoalteromonas luteoviolacea NCIMB 1944 | reverse complement strand
ACGGCGGACTCAGAAAGTAATGCCACTTTGGACATTGCAGCCGATACATTCACCGATGGAGCAGGCAATAACAATACGGCAGCGACCCAGCTGCCCATCACGGTAGATACCAAGGCACCGAGTGGCCACGGTGTTTCGTTTGGCGACAGCTTATATTCCAACACAGAAAAAACAGCGGCATCCTTTACCTTTAGCAGCGCGGAAGTGGGGGCAACATACAGCTACACCATTTCGAGCAGTAATGGCGGCACAGCGGTGACTGGCAATGGCACGGTGACGTCAGCCAGTCAGCAGCTATCCAACTTGGATTTAAGTGCCCTCAATGATGGTACATTGACTTTATCTGTGACCTTAACGGATACCGCGGGCAATGCAGCAACAGCAGTGACTGCCAGCAGTACGTTAGATACTACAAGTCCAACGGTAACGACGTTCAGCGCATCTGATCCTACGCTGAAAGTCGGAGAAACGGCGACTGTTTCAATTACATTAAGCGAATCCAGCAGTGACTTTTCTGTCGAAGATATCAGTGTGTCTGGTGGCGCCCTAAGTAATTTTTCGGCAAGTTCTGGTACGCAATATAGTGTTGTATTTACACCCAATGAAAATACAGAAACCAATGCTACGTTAGACATTAATGCGAGTAAATTTACAGACAGTGCAGGTAATGCCAATACCGCAGCCCAGCAACTAACCTTGAGTGTTGATACCAGTGTTCCAAGTGGGCATGCAGTAGATATCGACCAGACATTGATCAACCGTGATAATGAATCAGCATTGAGTTTTACGTTAACTGGTTTAGAGGGAACAGGCTCATTTACCTACACCGTTACAGACTCAAATAATCAGTTTGTTACGGGCAATGGGAATATTAATGCTGCTACTGCTCAGGTATCCGCGGTTAATGTCAGTAACTTAGCAGAAGGTACTTTGACGTTAGCAGTTATAATCACAGATGCGGCAGGAAATAGTGCTAGCCTTATCTCTGATACAGTCACCAAGAAATACAACGTGGCACCAACGCTTAGTGGGGAGCCTGCGAATACCATTGCACAAGGACAAGCATATAATTTTATCCCTACTCTGGTTGATCCTGATGAACAAGATACACATACCTACAGCGTCACAAATCTACCCAATTGGCTAACCTTCAATACGAGCACAGGAGCTCTTTCTGGCACCCCAGCGGATTCAGATGTAGGTCAGTACAATAGTATTTTGATCTCCGTGAGTGATGGAACGGACACTGCCTCCTTGACGAGCTTTAATCTTGAAGTAATTAATGTCAATGATGCACCGAACGGTACTGCCTTTAGCTTCTCAACAGAGGAAGCGGGGCTGCTAAGTATCAGTGCGCAAGCGGGTTTATTGAGTACCGCAACCGATGACGATACTGATAGTGGTGATACATTATCAGTAGAGCAAGTTTCAGCGCCGTCCTTTGGTCAGTTAACGCTAAATGTGGACGGTAGCTTTACTTACCAACATGATGGCAGCGAAAACCACACAGATCAGTTTACTTATCGGGTCAAAGACGCATCCAATGCCGTGTCTGATACTTATACCGTGTCAATCACTGTGACGCCTGTTGCCGACTCGCCTACGGCGGTCAATGATGTGCTCACCGTAACAGAAGACAATTCAGGAAACATAAACCTGCTGGCCAATGACAGCGATCCAGAGCAGGATATCGTAGCATCCTCAGCGACTGTGATCACAGCTCCAACAAAAGGTACTGTGTCGATATTAAATGGGGTTGCGACATATTCACCAAATAACAATGAGAATGGCAGTGACTCGTTTACATATTCAGTCAAAGATGCCCAGCAAAATACCTCTAATACTGCAACGGTATCGGTGACTATTACCGCGCAAAATGATCTGCCTGTGGCAAAAGAGTTAGTGATTAATACCTCGGAAGATACTCATTCAGATCCGCTTCAAGTGCGTGCTCAAACGACGGATATCGAAGATGGTATGCCAACAGGTGATCTAGCAATTGCATCACAACCTACCAAAGGTGCCGTAGTAATAGATCAACAGCGAGGGACGTTTACTTATCAACCGAACGCAAATCAAACGGGTACTGATAGTTTTACGTATACAGTGGCAGATAGTACAGGCGGTATATCTGCACCAATGACCGTTACGGTCAACATAGGTGCAATAAATGATCAGCCGGTAGCACTTGGAGATAGCGTAACTACCGACGAGGATGTCAGCACCACGTTGTCAATTCTATCCAATGATAGTGATGTTGAAGATCAAGGCTTTAATGGCGCTAACATAACACTTGAAGATCAAGGGAATGGCGCTGGAAACTACGCTAAAGCAATGGTTACGATTCAAGCGGATGGGCAGTTAAATATCGCACCTGTCGCTGATCAAAACGGTGTATTTACGTTTAATTATACACTGACCGATAGTGAAGGGTTGATGTCTGATCCGGCGACAGTCAGCGTGACGCTTACACCGGTCAATGATGCGCCAGTCGCGAATGACAATACGGCGAGTTTACAAGAAGAAGGGTCTTTTGAAGTCAATGTTCTGGGTAACGATACTGATGTCGATGACAATGATAGCTTTGATTTATCCAGTGTTACGGTCATTGACCAACCTCAATTCGGTCAGGTAGTTGTAAACGCACAAGGTGCTATTGTCTATACGCCAAATGAGCATTACTTTGGCGATGATTCATTTACTTATACAGTCCAAGATGCTGCGGGAGCTATATCAAATAAGGCGACGGTCACTATGACGGTGACCCCTGTTAATGACGCTCCAGTGGCGCAGGCTCAAGCGCTTAGTTTAGATGAAGATGCCAGTTTAGGTGTGACGTTAAATGCCACAGATCAAGAGAATGATTCGCTGAGTTACCGTGTGTTGACGGGAGTCTCTCGTGGCACACTAGTCCAGCAGTCAAATACGACTTGGTTATATACCCCAACGTCAGATTTTAACGGCAGTGATAGTTTTACCTTTGTAGCTAATGATGGCACCGACGACTCTCAAGCCGCAAATGTGTCTTTGACCGTAACCCCAGTTAATGATCAACCGACAGTGACAGGTCAACAAGTTAGCGTCGATGAAGAAAGCACCGTTGCTATCACTTTGAGTGCTCAGGATATCGACAATGACAGCTTGACCTACCAAGTTGTAGACCAACCAACTAGGGGCACTTACTCACTAAGTGGCAGTGTTGTTACCTATACGGGTAATCAAGACGACTTTGGTGCGGACAGCTTTACGTTTAAAGTGAATGACGGACAAGTTGACTCAGACCTTGCGACAGTCAATATCACCATTAATAACATTAATGATGCACCGGAAATTTCAGGTACGCCGAGTGAACAGATAGATGAAGACAGCACATATACCTTTGTACCAAATGTGGACGACAAAGATGGCGATACCCTGTCATTTACGATTGAAAATAGACCAAATTGGCTTAATTTTAATACCACAACGGGAGCTTTGACTGGTACGCCAGAGAATAGCCATGTTGGGGTGTATAACAATATTGTAATCAGCGTATCTGATGGTGAGCTTACAACCTCATTGGTCGCGTTTTCTATAACAGTCAGTAATACCAACGATGCACCGACGATTGGCGGTATACCCTCAACCTCTGTAGACGAAGACAGCGCGTATAGCTTTACACCTGTCGCGGCAGATATTGATGGCGACACGTTGAGTTTTAGTATTCAAAATGCGCCTCCTTGGGCTAGTTTTGACTCTTCAACAGGCGCACTTACTGGTACACCCCAAGATCCTGATGTCGGCAATTACACAAACATTACTGTGTCAGTGAGTGATGGCCAAGTGTCAGCGACATTGGCGGCCTTTGACATCGCGGTCAACAATACTAATGACGCACCTGTTGGCCTTAACCGTGGTTTTAACGTCAATGAAGGGGGATCATTGGCTGTTGATGCTAACAACGGCTTGCTCAGCAGTAGTTTTGTGTTCGACGACGACCTTGATAGCGCCGATTTTGTGTCGATTGTTGATATCAGCCAGCCATCTTTCGGCACACTTACTGTCAGTGCAGATGGTAGCTTTACATATCAGCATGATGATAGCGAAACACAAAGCGATAATTTCACTTACCGAATTCAAGACAGTTTTGGGGCACAGTCTAATGTTGTCACCGTAAATATTTCAATTACGCCGATTTCTGAAGCACCTATCGTGCAAGACGACAATGCGCAAACGAGTGAAGACACGGCGGTTACCATCAACTTGCTGGACAATGATTCGGATCCCGAAGGAGACATAGTGGCCTCTTCGGCAATCGTGGTTGATCTGCCAGCAATGGGTACTGTTTCAATCGAAAATGGTGTAGCGACTTACACGCCCAACTTAGATGTAAATGGCTCCGACCTATTTACCTATATTGTATCTGATCAAACGTCAAATAACTCGGAGAAAGCGACGGTATCTATCGTGATTTCCCCCGTAAATGATAGACCTCAGGTACAGGCGCTCAATGCAAATATTGAAGAAGATGCGCAGCAAACAAGTATCAATGTAAGAGCATTTGCCACAGATATTGAAGATGGTATTCCCACAGGCGAGATAGCATTGGTAGCTCAGCCTGTCAAAGGAAGTGCAGTAGTTAACAGCTCAGCAGGAGCCATAGATTATACGCCGTTTGAAGATGAAGAAGGCTCCGACAGCTTGTCTTACACCATTGCTGATAGCAATGGTGCAGTATCTGAACTGGGCATTGTCTCTATCAATATTGGTGAAGTGAACGATGCGCCAATTGCGGCTGACGACAGTGTCAATACACGAGAAGATACCCAAGTTATTCTCGATGTATTGAGCAACGATAATGACGTCGAGGACGACGGTTTTAATGGCGCGAATATCACGTTGCAAAATGGCGGAACGTTTGATTTTGCAACCATATCAATATTGGCTGACGGCCGCTTGCAAATCGACCCTGCACAGGATCAAAATGGTCAGTTCAATTTCACTTATACGTTAACTGACAGTGAAGGGTTAAGTTCTTTGCCAGCCTCCGTCGCACTCACAATAAATGCGGTCAATGATGCACCAGTTGCCAATGACGATATTGCTGCACTTGATGAAGAGGGTGTTTTTGCTGTCAATGTATTGGGTAATGATGTGGATGTAGATGGCAGCAGCGAACTTGATGTATCAACGGTGACCGTGATTACGCCGCCGACAAAGGGACAAACAACCATAGATGGAATGGGGCGTATCGTCTACAGCGCCAGCTCTAATGAAGTGGGGAGTGATAGCTTCACTTATACCGTGAGGGATATGGCTGGGGCATTGTCGAATGTCGCGACAGTGGTAATGACCATAGACAATATAAATGATGCGCCTCAGGCTCAAGATGATAACTATGGTGAAGAAACTTTTGATGAGGCTACGGGAACATACCGCTTAGCTGTTTTGAATAACGACAGTGATGTAGACATTGGCGACTCACTTGCATTACTGAGTGCACAAGCGTCAGTGGGCAGCGTACAGGTACAAGGAAGTGAACTGATCTATACACCTGAGGATTCGTTTAATGGTGTCGTTATCATTGAGTATGTAATTAAAGATGAAGCAGGTGAAATTAGTCGTGCGGTCGCCGAGCTTACGGTAAATAGAAATGATGCACAGGGCACGCCACCATCAATCACTGTGCCAGCTGATGTGACTATAGATGCGACAGCCTTATTTACAAAAGTGAATTTAGGCAATGCGACAGCAACCGACAGCAACGGCAACGTCATTGGCGTGTCATTAGTCGACAATAATTTACTGTTTCCTCCTGGTAGACACTTAGCGACTTGGCGAGCTGAAGACAGCAATGGCCTGAGTACATTTGCAACTCAGAACGTACTGGTCAACCCGCTTATCTCTTTGGCTAAAGATGCCCAGCTTTCGGAAGGACAGAGCTTTACATTAGGTGTGTACTTAAATGGTGAGGCAGCTCGATACCCTGTCCAAGTGCCTTTTACTGTCTCTGGCACAGCTAATAGCTCAGATCATACTTTGTCTAGTGGCTCGGTCACAATTGAATCAGGAATTGAAGGGCATATCTCATTCAGCATATTTGAAGACGGGCAAAGTGAAGGTAACGAATCTATCATAGTTACCTTAGATGATACCTTGAACAGAGGTGCCAAGTTCACAACGCAAATCACCATCGTCGAGGACAATGTAGCGCCTGATATTGAGTTAAGTGCCCTTCAAAATAATGAATTACGCACCACGGTAACGGCGAATGAACAATTGGTGACCATTACTGCACAGGTCACAGATCCTAACTTGGGCGATACAGTGACATTGCTTTGGGAGCCTTTAAATTCTGAATTGCAAAATATCAGCACAGTTACTGATGAATTTGTCTTTTCGCCACAAGCTTTGACAACAGGTGTATATGGGATCTCGATTACTGCAACGGACAATGGAGAGCCAAGCCTCTCCAACACTGCTCAAATATATCTAGAAGTAGTGCCGGAATTGGCTGTCTTGACTGCCCAAGACACAGATGGAGATCTAATTCCGGACAATGAGGAAGGTCATACAGATTCGGACAATGATGGTATTCCCGACTATCAGGATGCGATCACCGATTGCAATGTAATGCAGGAGCAAGTTACAGAGTCTTCGCAATTTTTAATTGAGGGCGAACCAGGTGTATGTATCCGAAAAGGGGTAACAATTGCACAAAATAGTACTGGCGGAGTACAGCTTTTACCTGAAGAGATTCAAGAGGATACAGGTGCGATAAATATTGGTGGATTGTTTGACTTTATCGCGGTGGGACTGCCGCAAGCAGGAGATAGCTACAGTATTGTTATTCCTCAGCGTAATCCGATACCTGTCAATGCGGTATACCGCAAGCTCAAAGGTGATCGGTGGGTCGATTTTGCAGTTGATGGGCAAAATAGAATATTTTCTTCGCTTGGAGAGCCAGGTTATTGTGCTCCTCCTGGTAATGATGTGTGGCAGGAAGGCTTAGCTGAAGGGCACTGGTGTGTAAAACTGCAAATTGTGGATGGTGGTCCAAACGATGATGATGGGATCGCAAATGGCAGTATTATTGATCCAGGTGGCGTGGCAGTAATTAACACAGGTAATAACTTGCCAGTTGCAATATCTGATGAAATAACAGTTGGTGCTGGTCAGGCAATTCAGATTGATGTTTTGGCAAACGATTCAGATGTTGATGGCGATACTTTGACTATTACAAGTGCAACGGTCGACTTTGGTGTTGTTGTAATAGAAGACAATAAGCTGACCTATATGCCGCCACTGACTTTTGTAGGGTTAGCTACTATCCAATACAGTATTACTGACGGTCAAGGTGGTACTACAAGTAGTATTGCCACCGTGAATCTAGCTGTGAACTCTGCACCGACTACTAAACTAGATCAAGCTTCGACAACCGACAAAGCTGCGATCACAATTAATGTGCTAGATAACGACTTTGATGCGGATGGTGATGCATTTTCTATCATAGAAGCTGTTGCGCAAAATGGCTCCGTGAGTGTTAATGATGATGGTACTATCACATATACACCTAGATCAGGTTACGAAGGTGTCGATATCGTCACTTACACAGTAGTAGATGGCAAGGGGGCAATATCACAAGGAATAGCGCAGGTGACGGTAACTGCGTATAAATCCGTTAATATTGAAAATAAATCGTCAGGTAGCCTAGGAGGGGGACTAATAGTGATACTTTCTGCATTAGTAATACGAAGACGAAAAACCATACTGCCTAGCTTTGCTTTGATCTCGATGAGTTGTTTACTTCCAGGCACTGCTTATGCGGACACTTGGACGTTAAAGGGCACTTTAGGAGAAGCGCAAGCCAGTGAGAGGGTTCACAACAATAACTCAGGCTTACAAGTAAAAAACATCGACGATACAAGTTCGTCATGGTCCGTTAGTAGCTATTTCGAATTATTGCCTAATTGGCATGTTGGTATTGGGTATGTCGACTTGGGACAAGGTCGAGTTGATTTTGAAGGGGCAAGTCTGACACCCGGAGAAGCGCATACTGCGGTATCACGAATAGCGCCTGTGCTGCCTGAGGGCTTCACTGTGCAAGTAAACTATGATTTATTTACATGGCATAGTATTAAAAGCGAAGTATTTGTTGGTGCATTTGACTGGGAATATAAAATAACCAGTACGCGTGATAATCGATTTTTGCAAAGCTATGAGGCGAGTGAAACGAACGCATTTGCGGGTGCCGAGCTGGGTTATCAAATTAGTGAGCACTTTGAAGCGGGCATTCAATATCGCCACTTTGATATAAGTGAAAATAAAATCAATGAATTTTCGCTATTTCTTGGCGTGCAATTCTAAACAAGTGAGACAGATAGGAGCAACAAGCTTGGTTGCTCCTAAGATCAATCTAACTATCATTAATTGGCATTGCTAAAAACTGCTCCAGCAGAGGTGGCGGTGTGTCAACTTATCTCTATACCTTGTTAAAAATTTATTATCTCAGCAATGTACTTCTAGTTTTCTCGGCGCAAAGCAATGGGATATAAAGGCACTTCCGCTTAATGTCTCGGATTAAATAGCATTTTTGAAATCCCTAGCTTTAATTAGAGGGATTTTTAACCAGTTTTAAATTACATTTTCAATTCCACTCTTTATTAGATAAGTGACAACAAAGCTATAGTTTAAATGTTGTATCTGAAATGTTGTTAATTTGTTTGTTTTATTTGGTTTTTAAAAGATTAAGCATGCTTATTGGGTTGTTTATTAATTTTTTTATGGTTTTTTCTGTTTTTGTTTTGGTAATGAAAAGATTAATATATATGCCAGTTAAATTGTTTTTTGTTGATCTTAATTTCACTAAAGTGTATAAACTCACTTAATTTAAAGTGGTCTGATGTTTTTAAATGGAATTAATGTACCGATACGTGAATTTTACTCATTTTAATGATTCATACTTATCGAAATCAGCAGTTTTAAAAATGTTGGTGGTTATATTCTCCTGTGTAATTTCGGTTGTAAATTTTGGGGGGTTTTACTATCAATACAACTATCCAAAATGGGTGGTTTTTGACTCATTTTGTATTCTGCTAGTTATTTATGCAATTCGTTCTTTGCCTTCTATTAAGCTTAATGTAATAGGGTTTGCAATCGGGTTTTTAGCTCTATACATGCTCATTACTTTAGCTTGGGCTCCCAATATATTTGAGTCTGCGCTATTTATTTGCCGATTTTTAGCTTTTACTCTATCGATATATATATTGATTTCATCCTTTTCTAAGGAAAAGCTATTGAGCGTAATGACCGATAGTGTTTTTTATGCATCTATTGTTTTTAGTGCTGCTACTATTTACGAAAGGTATTGGCTAGGCAATGCTTATTCGAGTAGTAACTTCTCGCCTATCGGTTTTGTCAATTACTTGGGACATGTGTTAAACATTTGGATCCCAATACTTGTTTTATCAATTTACAACAAACGAAAATCACTCCCTCATTTGCTGCTTGGCCTAATCAGTTTAGCATTTCTGATGCACTTGTTAGTGGAGTCAAATACTAGGGGCACTATCCTCGGTTTATTGTTTGCGGAAATAATAGTCATATGTGTCATTTTGCTTAAAACAAAAAAAGTGCCTATTAAGTATTTCTCAATTTCAGCCGCATTTTTGGGGGCTGTTGTGAGCTATAGCGCCATTGATGAACTTGGTTTTTCAAAGCTTGAAACACAACTCAAGTTAATTCAATCGTTAGACACAGGTAGAGATAAACTGTTTTTGAATACCATAGATATGATTAAAGATAATCCATATGGGGTTGGTGTTAATAATTTTGAATACATTCATCAGAAATATGCAAAAGCTGGTACGGAAGAGTCTTCCCCTTATATTACAGAGCTAAGTATATTAAGAACGCCATATAACATATTGTTAAAGTTCTATAGTGAACTGGGCTTTATTGGTGGTAGCTTGTTCTTAGTGATTTTCGGATTGGTTTTTATACAGGCACTTCATAATTTGTTGAAGGGAGATTACATAGATGCCTGGATTTTTATGGCCGTATTCTCATTGTATTTCCACTCGATGTTTAGCTCTGTGTTTTTAACCCCAGTAAGCTTGTTCTTTTCTATTCTTTTATTCTCATTTTTACTTTCCAGACGAGGCTTTTTCATAAAAAGTGCGGTGAGTTTTAGAATAGAACCAGTATTCCTATGCTTACCGTTAGTTATTTTTTTAGGCTATTTGTCTACTTTAAAAACAGTGTCAGGAAACTTAACTTCTACGGGCTACCGTATCGGTGATACGGATAAAGTACAAAGTGCACTTGACATGAATCCGCACGATTATTTTGCTGCGCTGAGGTTGTTTGACCTGTATTTAATAAAAGAGCGTAACGCAGAACAAGCTTTAAAAAGCTTAGAACATGCCATCAAACTATATCCATACAATTTATATATGTTGATCCGAGCCGCTGAGGCTTCAGCTCAATTGGGACTTAATAATAAAGCTGAGATGTACAAAGCACGTGCTCTAGCTATAAACCCGAACAATACTCAGGCTTTATCAGTGAACACGGGAGGGAAGTTACGAGAGTAAATAGCAAGAATTTATACACCTTCACGTTTGAAAGTACCGAGTTCATTGATGAACGTTATTTTATTAAAGGAAAACAACGAAAATGAATAAACTACATTACCTCGCCCTGACGCTACTCGCTTGTATTAGCCTTTCTGGGTGTGGAGGCGGTGGTGGCCAAGCATCAAATGATGCAGGAAAATCACCTGTTACTCAGCCGGATCCTAAGCCCGATCCAAAGCCGACCCCAGAACCCGATAAAGGAGTCGCAGATCATACTGTTAAGCAATCTAAATTAGGTAGTAGCCGAGTCCAAGAGACAACTTCAGGTGCCCATGATTTAGCCGCGACAGTGTCGATTGTCACAAAAAAAGCAAGCTCTGAAAACTATAGCTTGTCCAATGCCGCAACGAATTAATTAAATTAAAGAATAAAGGGAATATATGTTTACTAAAAATGCGATAGCAGTTGCACTTGCAGCTGTGAGCGCTATCTCCGTGCCTGCAATTGCCGCTCAGCTTAACCACCAAGGTACACTGACTAATTCAAATACTCAGGAAGCTGTGAATGGCACAGTTTCTATGACGTTTAAATTGTATTCACAAGATCAGGTTGTTTGGGAGTCAACGGAAACAGTCGAAGTTACAGATGGCGCTTACTCAATCAGACTTGGCCAAAACAATGCGATTGATGCAGCTATTTTTAAAAACAAAGATCTAGAGCTAGGGATCACGGTTGGCGATGATACGGAAATGTCGCCGCGATTGAGCATTGATACAGTCCCAAGTGCCTATTACGCAGATGTAGCCAGTAAAGTCGAAGGTGAGGTTGATGCTACATCAGTTTCCGTTGGTGGTAATGTCATCATTGACGAAAATGGTCAATGGAAAGGAGACACTACAGGGCTGCGCGGTGCGGATGGTATTGACGGCATTAATGGTAAAGACGGCGTTGACGGCAAAGATGGCGCTGATGGTAAAGATGGTGCTGATGGACAACCCGGTGCGAAGGGTGAAAAAGGTGATACAGGTGCCCCTGGTGAAAAAGGTGACACAGGTGCCGCTGGCGAAAAGGGTGAAAAAGGTGATACAGGCGCCCAAGGTGAGAAAGGTGAAAAAGGTCTGCAAGTAAAAGGTGCGTGGAGTGATGCTGCGGCATATGCAGTGGATGACGTCGTTTCTTTTGGTGGAAGTATCTATATTGCAGTAGCTGCAATTAGTGCCCCTGAAGCCGAGCAGACAAATCTTGATCCAGTATCAGCGCCAGACGTGTGGAATTTGTTGGTCGCTAAAGGTGAGCAAGGCGTTCAGGGCGAACAAGGCGAGCAAGGTATTCAAGGTGTGCCTGGTGAACAGGGGGCTCCTGGCACTGCTGGTGAGAAAGGCGAAAAGGGCGAAAAAGGTGAGCAGGGTATCCAGGGTATTCAAGGTATTCAGGGGAGCCAAGGTGAGCAAGGTATCCAAGGTGTGCCCGGCGAAAAGGGCGAACAAGGCATACAGGGTGAGCAAGGTGTTCAAGGTATCCAAGGTGAAAAAGGGGACCGAGGCTTACAAGTCAGAGGCGAGTGGAGTGGCAGCGCTGCATATGCCATTGACGATGTAGTTTCTTTTGAAGGCAGTGTATATATTTCTGTTGTTGAAGTCGCGGCGCCTGCTGAAGGAGGCATCAATTTGGCACCAATCGCCTCTCCTGGAGTTTGGACTTTATTGATCGCTAAAGGTCAGCAAGGTGAGCAAGGGCTTCAAGGTGAAAGAGGTCTGCAAGGTGAGAAAGGCGATGCTGGTTCCCAAGGTGAAAAAGGTGAGCAAGGCCTGCAAGGTGACAAAGGCGACAAGGGTGAAGCTGGTGCCCAAGGTATCCCAGGAGAGAAAGGTGACCAAGGCTTGCAAGGCCTAAAAGGTGACAAAGGTGATGCTGGCCTTCAAGGTATCCAAGGTATTCAAGGTATTCAAGGTCTTCGCGGTGAGAAAGGTGAAAAAGGCGAGCAGGGTATTCAAGGTATTCAGGGTATTCAAGGGGAAAAAGGTGATAAGGGTGACAAAGGTGATCGTGGTCTTGTCATCAAAGGCAACTGGAGTGCAACAGATGCGTATAGCGTAGATGATATTGTTGTACACGAGAACAATGCCTATGTTGCTAGAATCGCAGTCTCTGCGGTTGCCGAAGGAAATGAACCAAATTTAGCACCATCAAACACCAATAACAGTTGGCTGTTATTGTTTAATGGCGTTGGCTCTGGTCTGGCCGGTAAAGATGGCTTAGACGGTGCTAAGGGTGAACAGGGTATCCAAGGTATTCCTGGTGAGCCTGGCGCCGCTGGTGAAAAAGGTGACAAAGGTGAGCAGGGTATTCAAGGTATCCAAGGTCTTCCAGGAGCGCAAGGTATCCAAGGTGAAAAGGGTGACCAAGGTTTACAAGGCCTGAAGGGTGACAAAGGCGACCCAGGTGCACAGGGTATTCAAGGTATCCCCGGTGAAAAGGGTGATCAAGGTATTCAAGGTATTCAAGGTGAAAAAGGTGATAAAGGTGATAAAGGTGATAAAGGCGACAAGGGTGATCGCGGCTTAAGCATCAAAGGAAACTGGAGTGCGACAGAAGCCTATCAAGTTGATGATGTTGTTGTTCATGAAAATAACGCCTATGTTGCTCGACTGGCCATCGCGGCGGTAGTTGAAGGTGATGAACCAAACCTTCCTCCCTCAAATACAAACAACAGTTGGTTGCTATTATTCAATGGCGTTGGCTCAGGCTTAGCTGGTAAAGATGGTCTAGATGGTGAAAAAGGTGCACCGGGTGAAAAAGGCGAACCGGGCGCGCCAGGCGCACCGGGCGAAAAAGGTGAGCCGGGTGAAAAAGGTCAAGATGGTGCGAATGGCCTAAATGGTAAAGATGGTGCCAATGGTAAAGATGGTGAAAAAGGTGAACCGGGAGCGCCAGGCGAAAAAGGTGAACCTGGTGAAAAAGGTCAGAAGGGTGATAAAGGCCTACAAGTTGTAGGTGCTTGGTCTTCAGCTGCCGCTTATTCGGAGGACGACGTTGTTACCTATGAAGGCAGTGCCTATATTGCAAAAGTAGCGGTACCTGCTGGCGAGCAAGCAAACTTGCCTCCGAAAGACGCATCAGCACAATGGGCGTTATTTGCATCTAAAGGCGATACGGGCATTCAGTTTATTGCTGGGGGCTATAACTTGGTTACTGAGTTTGTCGCTGGTGATGTGATCACCTACATGGGCAGTGCATATATTGCAACGCAAAAAACAGTCGCTGTACCTCCAACAGATCCTCAAGGTAACCTGCAACAGCCGTGGCAACTATTAGCTAAGGGCGCAAGTTACGATGAGTCTCAGTTTGCACTAAAAGCGGACCTACCAGATCTGACTGTCTATGTGACGAAAGCTGAATTTACTTCTGGCTTAGAGTCAAAGGCAAACAGCATTACTGTGACGGGTTTACTTGAAACAAAAGTAGATAAAGCTGCATTCGATACAGCCCTAAGTGCAAAAGCGGATATCACTGTATTGGATTCTAAACTAGCACTCAAAGCAGACCAAGCGGCAGTTGATACGGCATTGGCAGGCAAAGCGAACCAAACAGCGGTCAACACTGCGCTTGCGTTAAAAGCAAATAAAGCAGATATGGATACTGCATTGGCAGGCAAAGCAAACCAATCTGCGGTAGACACGGTGCTTGCGTTAAAAGCAAATAAAACGGATGTGGATACAGCGCTAGCTGATAAAGCAAACCAAACAGCGGTCAACACAGCGCTTGCTTTAAAAGCAAATAAAGCGGATATGGATACTGCATTGGCGGGTAAAGCAAACCAAGCTTCGGTCGACTCAGCACTTGCGTTAAAAGCAAATAAAGCAGATATGGACACTGCATTGGCGGGCAAAGCAAATCAAGCTTCGGTCGACTCAGCACTTGCTTTAAAAGCAAATAAAGCTGATATGGACACTGCATTGGCGGG
>NZ_AUXS01000070.1 GCF_001625565.1 Pseudoalteromonas luteoviolacea NCIMB 1944 | reverse complement strand
CTGAAGCGAGTTCAGGATGACATCGTGCAAAAGGTTAGCGACAGCGAACGCAGTGAGAGCGCTCTTTTTGCGCAAGGTGAAGTGAGCCGTTTTGACTGTTGCTAAAGCAACCACCTCTACAATCCACCCTCTTCGTCACCCTGAACTTGTTTCAGGGTCTATCGTGCAAAAGGTTACCGACAGTGAACGCAGTGAGCACGGTTCTTTTGCGCAAGGTGAGGTGAGCTATTTTGATAGTTGCTAAAGCAACCACCTCTACAATCCCCCTTCTTCGTCACCCTGAACTTG
>NZ_AUXS01000069.1 GCF_001625565.1 Pseudoalteromonas luteoviolacea NCIMB 1944 | reverse complement strand
AGAGGTGATTGCCTTAGCAACTGTTAAAATGGCTCACTTCACCTTGCGCAAGGTAAACGTATTCGCTTCGCTCGCTGTCGGTAACATTTTGCACGATAGACCCTGAAACAAGTTCAGGGTGACGAAAAAGGGTGAGTACAGCCGCGTTGTTTTCTACCGTCATCCTGAACTCGTTTCAGGATCCATGCATTCGATACTAGCGAGGTTTTAGAGGCAGCAGCAATAGCAACTGTTAAAACAGCTCATTTCACCTTGCGCGAAAAGAATGCCAGCGCTTCGCGCTGTGTCATAAACCTTTCGCTCGATATTTACCTTGTGCAAAAGAAACCGTACTTACTGCGTTTGCTGCCGTA
>NZ_AUXS01000068.1 GCF_001625565.1 Pseudoalteromonas luteoviolacea NCIMB 1944 | reverse complement strand
ATTTACTGTTTGACCAAACTTATCCGTGCCCGTGATTGTGACCTTGATGTCTTTTAACAGCGCATCATTTGAATCGACAACGCCATCTTGATCTACATCGAAGAATACAGTACCAGCAATAGACTTCTCACCAGCCTTTGGCTTTTCAGTAAAGCGGATCGCAGGGGTTGGATCTGTGCCTACCACTACCTTGGCGACATTGCTCACTACACCAGATTCAGTGCCGATATAACGATTGCCTGTTTGATAGGTGGCGCTTGACGTCTGCGTGATGGTATAACCATCC
>NZ_AUXS01000067.1 GCF_001625565.1 Pseudoalteromonas luteoviolacea NCIMB 1944 | reverse complement strand
TGATTCAATCAGGCCAGTAAAACTGAATTCACCGTTGGCATTGGTCGTTGTTGTGGTATTTACTGTCTGACCATATTTATCAGTACCTGTGATTGTGACCCTGAAGTCTTTTAACAGCGCATCATTTGAATCGACCACACCGTTCTGATCCACATCGAAAAACACAGTACCTGCAATAGACTTATCACCGGCCTTTGGCTTTTCAGTAAA
>NZ_AUXS01000066.1 GCF_001625565.1 Pseudoalteromonas luteoviolacea NCIMB 1944 | reverse complement strand
ATTTACTGTTTGACCAAACTTGTCCGTGCCCGTGATTGTGACTTTAATGTCTTTTAACAGCGCATCATTTGAATCGACCACACCGTCCTGATCCACATCGAAGAACACAGTACCCGCAATAGACTTATCACCGGCCTTTGGCTTTTCGGTAAAGCGGATCGCTGGCGTTGGATCTGTGCCCACCACGACTTTGGCGACATTGCTTACTACGCCTGCACCTGTGCCAATATAGCGATTACCGGTTTGGTATGTGGCACTCGGTGTTTGTGTGATGGTATAACCATCTGCATTGGATTCAATCAAGCCAGTAAAGCTGAACTCACCATTAGCATTGCTTGTTACACTCTGATTTATTG
>NZ_AUXS01000065.1 GCF_001625565.1 Pseudoalteromonas luteoviolacea NCIMB 1944 | reverse complement strand
TTTTACTGAAAAGCCAAAGGCGGGTGATAAATCTATTGCTGGTACTGTATTCTTCGATGTTGATCAGGACGGTGTGGTCGATTCTAATGATGCACTGTTAAAAGACATTACAGTCACAATCACGGGCACGGATAAGTTTGGTCAGGCAGTAAATACCACAACAACGACCAATGCCAACGGTGAATTCAGCTTTACTGGCCTGATTGAATCAAATGCGGATGGTTATACCATCACGCAAACACCGAGTGCCACTTACCAAACTGGCAATCGTTATATCGGCACTGAATCTGGTGTAGTGAGCAATGTCGCCAAGGTAGTGGTAGGCACAGATCCAACCCCTGCGATCCGCTTTACAGAAAAGCCAAAAGCCGGTGATAAATCTATTGCTGGTACTGTGTTCTTCGATGTGGATCAGGATGGTGTAGTTGATTCAAATGATGCTCTGTTAAAAGACATCAGGGTCACAATTAGCGGTGCTGATAAGTTTGGTCAGGCAGTTAATGCTACAACAACGACTAACGCTAAAGGTGAATTCAGCTTTACTGACCTGATTGAATCAAATGCAGATGGTTACACCATTACGCAAACACCAAGCACAAGCTATCAAACCGGCAATCGCTATATTGGCACAGGTGAAGGCGTAGTAAGCAATGTCGCCAAAGTGATGGTAGGTACAGATCCAACCCCTGCGATCCGTTTTACTGAAAAGCCAAGGGCGGGTAACAAATCAATATCAGGCCGCGTGTTTGTCGATATTAACCAAGATGGCACCAACAACGGGAATGACTTTGTCCTTGCGGGGATTGAGATCCAGCTGACAGGTCAGGATCTTTACGGTGAAGCGGTGAATCTGCGCACCACAACAGATGCAAATGGTACGTTTAAC
>NZ_AUXS01000064.1 GCF_001625565.1 Pseudoalteromonas luteoviolacea NCIMB 1944 | reverse complement strand
GTGTGAACACTGTAGACATTGAGGTGCACACTGATAACACTGTGCACAGAAATTCACAGCACAAGGGGTGCAGGTATCACATTTGGTGATATGTGCACACTGCTGGCAATGTGCCTTTTGTTCCGCTTGACATAAAGCGCAAAAATTCACAATGCAGGGGTAGCAGGTGTCACAATGAGTAACAGGACCGCACTGTTGACAGAAGTTAACAATACAAGGGTAGCAAGTATCGCATTTGGTGATATGTGTACATTGCTGACATTGTAAGTTTTGACCCTGCTGACACAGGGCACAGAAATTAACAATGCAGGGGTAACAAGTGACACAGTTAGCGACAGGCTCACATGTTACGCACTTGTAGTTGGCATCACATTGAACGCAGGCAACACAAGGTGTCGGAGGGCCTAAAGGTTGATAGCTAGTTCCAACTGGTGCGCAAGTAGCACATAGTGCAGTTGTGCACGGCGCACATAGAATTGTAGGGGTGTAACAAGGGGCACACGGTGTACAGTAATAACATACGGCACAGTCTACGATCCTTGGCGGGTTACAACATGCTTCTAGCGCTCTGACTTTAGAAGTGAGCTCCGTTACTTGTAATTGGAGTTCTTTTATTGCTTGTTCGCTCATATTACTTTCCTTAAAGTTTCATTTAATTGACTTATTTGGTACCGCGTACCAAAAACGACTTTGGTTTGTTGCTTGCCGAATGTATTTCACAGGTGGCAATCATCATGTCTTGAGCAGACATATTCGTCACATTGCAATAACGTCTTTATTGCACTTTAAATAGTGTGTTGGCAGTGATGTGTGGAAACTTATAGCGGCTGCGTTTACTCTGGTCCTTACCATTTGCCAAACTAAAGTCCAAAGTAATATCTTGGGTGTATTGCAGCATATCTAGACCATTGGACAATCGCTGTAGCCAAAGAGTGGTTTTGAATCGAGGGACATCTGAATGTGCTTTCATAAATGGTGTATTGGCAATGTCGCCATCTGTATCGGTATCGACATCTAGCACAGTGGTGTCGATCACACCTATGTCTTGTTGATATAGGCTATCTAAGGCAACTTGCAGTACAATATTGGGGTTAACATTAGGGTTTTCTGGAATATCAGAACCATATGGGGCTTTGAAGCTATTACCACCGGCAGTTGGTAAGGCATTGGCAACAGGAATGCTTGGCGCACCTCTAAAGCAGTCGTGATGGCCAATAGCTAAAATAGAGTTACCATGCGGAATTGAAACCTGTTTTACAATAGTTCGATCTTGCTCTTGTTCTGGTAGGGGGTTGGGGGTATCTGGAACCCATGGCTCTTTGTTCAGCGTACCTTGCCCTTGAGGCGCAATCACTTGATGTAGCCAGCTACCATTTTCGGCATGCACAAGTGTATCTTTTTCAGGGCCATCGGCGAAAAATACCCGCTGTGAATAAAAAATGCTGTAAGCATCTTGCTCATAATTGCCTGCTCGGTTGGCTACTTTGCCCTGAATAGCACTAAATGTCATGACTTCGTAATAAGGGAAGTTTTTTAAGATAAAGCCATTGGGGGCGTTATCTTGCGGGATGGGCATGACATTAAACCCTCCATAACGGGTACTGACCCAAGTACCAATTAGCCCAGCTATGGGTCCGAGCTTTTCAAGAATGTCACACCTGTGATCGCCGCCACCAGCTGCAATCAGTGGTACATTAAAATCTGGGACAAACTGTGGTTGCTGTGGGTTAGTTGCTTTATCTGTACAGTGATCAAACTGCTGAGGAATACAGGTGGCGCAACGCAAAATGGTATTGGGCCTACTTGCTGCAGAACATTGTTTATTAAGGTCTTCAAATGCAGATTGAAGTTGCGCGATTTCAACTTGTAATTGCGCAATAGGATCTTGCTTGCTCATGGTTTACTTTCCTTGCTGTGCATAAATTAACGGTTGATTAATTATTCGGCTGGTTTTTAAGTGTATCAGCAAGTTTCTTTTAGTTTATTACATGCTATTACACAGAAATACGTGCATTTCATTAGGTGGTGGGGGTGATTAATTCCGGAATTGATTGTTATCTTCTACTTGTAACGATAAGCTTTGGGCATAACAGTGCGAACTGTATATCCTTTGTTAGCTTTTCATTGCATTGGCAACAGTCGCCCATATCGACAATGATGTAAGTGATTTTTCCAAGTCTTCCAATTCGATTATAAATAACTTTAATTTCAAGTTGTTGACTGTAATTTTGTTGAAGCTCTCCAGACCATCATAACTGCATCGCTTTTATTGCCAATTAAAAGAGGGAACGAGGCTAAATTGAAGACAGGCTCATATTTAATGTTTAATCAAACAGTCATCCCAGTCAAAGTGACGCAATTAACCCTCAGAAAAATATACTTATATAAATATTTTTTTCATTTTGCACTAAAGGGAAAGGTTCGCTTTTAATGTCATATAAATTGGGGGAGCGCTATAGGTAATATAAAAAAATAAAGGAGCAAAAATATGACTTATGCACGCGTCTTACTGTTAGCACTTTTAGGAATGTCGACTCCGTCGATGGCAACAAGTAATGTAAAACTGCCACTACCTGTGATTGCAGAAACCCATGACATTGAGCAGCATTCTATCGCAGTTAAAGGAAGTAGGATGACTTACTTAGAGCAAGGTGAAGGCAAAGCAGTGGTTTTTGTTCATGGTAACCCAACATCATCTTATTCATGGCGTAACGTAATGCCTTATATTTCTGATACACATAGAGCCATTGCTGTTGATCTTATCGGCATGGGAGATTCGGGCAAGCCAGACATAGAGTACACATTTAAACAACAATATCAGTACTTCAGCCGTTTTATAAATAGGCTTGATGTTGAGGAAGTGACTTTGGTTGGCCATGACTGGGGCGCAGCGATTGCATGGCTTTATGCGAAAAAGAATCCAGATAAAGTGGACGGGCTTGCATTTATGGAAGGCGTCTTACCTCCGCAATTTCCCGCTGAAAGTTATGAAGAACTCGGCCCTGTCGCTGATTTTTTTAGAACACTGAGAGATCCTGTTGTCGGGCCAATGTTGATCATTGATCAAAATATGTGGATTGAACAAGCCTTGCCTGCTTCTGTTAATCGCACACTGGGCGAACATGCGATGGAAGCTTATCGTTCACCGTATCTTGTTCCTGAATCTAGAAAACCGTTACTTGCTTGGCCAAATCAACTACCAATTGCGCGTGAACCGGCTCAATCCGACCGCTTAATGCGCGGTATTAAACGCTTTATGCGCAAAACGGATATGCCGACTTTATATATTTATGGCTCCCCCAGTGTTGAGAGTTCGCCTCAAATTTTACAGTGGTATATTGAAAATATTGATGAGTTAGAGACCGCTTATGTTGGGCAAGGGTTGCATTATCTTCCAGAAGATCAGCCAGACGCGATAGGTCGGGCTCTTGATGATTGGCTACGCAGGTTAAATGATTAACGCCGCCTGTAATTCAATTTATTATGCACTTAGCCTTTGTTAACCAAAGGCTATTTTTCTAATCACTACCAAATATTCTTACTTTGTTACTGGTTATTACAACAAAGGCATACGCAAAACGTTTTCTTCTTTTTGAAACTATATACGTTAAATATTAGAAACCGTCACCTTTGTAACCTTTTACTTTCCTTTATTGTAGGTTAGTGTGTTGAGCTTATATCCTCTCATTAATTATAAAGGGATTAACGTGATAGCAGAGTCACTCAAAATACTATACATTGTTTCAGCTGCTTACGTTGTGTTTGTAACTATTGCACTGGTATTGATCCAGGGTCGATTAGCGGCGGAACAAAAGATCGCGTTATTTATTTTTTGGTTGCTACTTTCTACGCCTATGCTGGAATACATAGGTCTAGCTTTTAATTATATGCCGTACCCATTTATCGCATTTGTGCATTCATCTTTGCTTTTACTTGGTCCTGCAATGTACTTTTATATAACGTATAAACCAGAAACGCATTTTGATTTTGCTAAGTCGCTGCTCCACCTGTTCCCATTTGTGATCTTTTACACAGGAAGGTTGGTGGAACCAAAAGAGATCCCGACACTTTTAGCCTTACTGTATTGCCTGCATGTTCTCTTTTATCAATTTTTGTTGGTTAAAACGACTTGGTTCTGTAAAGGTGAAACTTTGAAAAAGCGCACTGAGCATTTGATCAGTCAAAAAGCGATTGCGGTGTTTTTTCTGGTAGTTTCTAGTGCCTATTTTGCTCAAGTAACACTGCACAAAATGGGGTCTGATTACTTACGCTTACTTTGGGACCTTAGCAATGCACTGACCTTTATATATATTCTAATGCTCTCTAAAGGGTTTATAGACACTGTTAAAATAAAGCAGGCAAAGCCAACCAGAGTACTAGAGCTTGCACCAGAACTGGCGAACCGACAAAAAAAACTATTGTTCGATTTATTTGAAAAAGAACAGCTTCACTTGAATAATGAGCTGTCGTTAAACTGCTTGGCCAAAGAACTGGATTTGACGAATCATCAAACATCCGAGTTACTTAATGACCATTTAGGTACCAACTTTTATGAGCTCGTTAATAAATACCGGGTTCAAGCAGCCGCGCAAATGCTAAAGATCGCTTGTAAGAAAACAAAAGTGTCAGAGCTTTATTTAGACGCCGGGTTTAACAACAAAAATACCTTTTATCGCGAGTTTAAAAAAACCTTTGATATGTCTCCTGGTGAATTCAAAACGAGATATAGCGAGGTTGAAAAGCATTGAGCTATAAATTGAGTTTCACATGTAAATATAAAGCACTTCACAGACTAGGATACACACAAGCCTGGTTATCTCTTGGGGTTATTACAGAAGAGTATCTTGTATCTCAATATGAAGAAATTGAATCTTCAGAAGATAAAAACGCAGAGCACTATCGAAATAGTGGGTTTTGCGACTTTTTAAGCGCTAAAAATTCATTAACTGATAATGAAGTAGCCGGTATTTTTGATTTAACAGACAATGGGCCTGACAAATGCGATCTAAGCGAAAATCGTATTATTCAGCTGATAGACTCTAATATTCTGACTGATGCTCAACTCAATTGGATTACTAAATACCCGGAAGTGTCAGAAAGGCCGATTCAGAAAAGGTACTTAAGAGAACTGCTTACTCGTAAAATTGAAAAAAGCTCCATCAGCGATTGTTTTGAAGAAATAAAGGCATGTGAAGATAGCCACATCCAAAAATACATTATTGGCCGAAGTGATCTAAAGTCTGAACATGTAAATTGGCTATCCGAACACGGCAGTAACAAAAAGCTTAGGAATATTGCTAAGCAGTTACTGAACAGCAAAAGGTTCAAGTAAAGTGCTTAATATGCTGCTAGCGGCTGCTCAACTTTCGTTCCTACATCGAGGCAAGTTATCGCTTAACGTTAGGCGTCACAGATGAATATTATGAATAAGCTAAATGTTTTGCACTTAGACGGCAGCGCGGGGTTAACGATGGGCATGCTGTTGTTTCTCTTACAAGATTGGGTTGCCAGCCTGTATCGCTTACCTGATCCTACAGTTCATTTTTTGGCAACTGCAAATGTTTGTTATGGTGTATATGCTCTAACGCTTGCTTTTTCTAATAGGAGAAATTCTGCATCTATCTCTTTATTGGTAACGGCAAATATCATATGGGCGGTGGTATGTGTCGCAATCGTTTTGCATTATTTCCAAACTGCAAGTCTTATTGGTCTAGCGTTTATATGTATGGAGGGTATATTTGTGATTGTTTTAGCGTTTTTTGAGTGGAAAAGTAGACGCGAGCTGTTGGAGATTTGTCATGTTACATAAGTTATATTTGCCATATAGCTCGTCCCTTTGCTCGCAAGTCATACTCTTGGACTTGTATAAATGAAATCCAACCTTAAATTCTTCAATTATAACCAAGCCTAATGTACCTATATCAAGACATTGAGATTTAAGGGATGTGCATTGAAAATAATCGACTTTCCCTTTGTGCGGGGCTGCTAGAGCTTGGCTGCGCTGCAATTCATAAACCTGTCCTGCCTTCTTATGAATTGTTGTATCTCAACTCAGAATCAACTAGTGCTCAATGTATCAACAGCCAATAAGCTTGATATTGTTATTATATAGATAACCTCACTGTTACGTGTGTTTATAGGTTCGATAGTTCGTACTTGACGGGACAACGGAATAGCGACAATATTAATTTAAATATCCAATAGCTAAGATGGCATTTTTCGGGGGACCACTGAAGATGTGGTTGCCGTCAAAAAAGCTAGAACGTGCTTGTGACTTAGTGTCTGCTCGTAATAACCTGACTATATTACACCGGGTATACTAGCGAATGTCCCATAAGGAGGATGAGTGTATCTATTAATCTTAATACTATTGTTATCCATGTCCTTTAATGTATTCGCTAATAAAGAGAATACTTATAACGAGTTGACTGCTGCACTTGAGACTATTCGTATCAAAAATGATATTCCCTCTATGTCTGTAGCAATTATAACTTCTGGTGAAGTAACTTATATAAAAGGTTTCGGGTTTCTTGATGAAGAGAAGAAAACAGCAACGAACTCAAAATCGCTGTACCGTATAGCTTCAGTTTCAAAGCTATTTACTGCGCAAGCTATCATGCAACTCGTAGAAAACAAGAAAATAGATTTAAATGACAAGGTCGGTCGGTATTTGCCAAGCTTTGCACAAAGCAATATTACGATTAAACAGCTACTTACTCATTCTTCAGGTTTAAGTGACAAAGTCAAACCAGTAAATTTTGAAAAGCATAGAACGGTAAGTTCATACTTGGATATAGTCAAAAAATCGTCACTGATAAATGTAGAAAATAAAAATTTCGAATATAGTGATACTAATTATAATATCTTAGGTGCGCTCATCAGTACTGTTTCTGGAGAAAGTTATGAACAGTACGTACACACGAAAATTTTAATGCCTGCCAAAATGGATAAAAGTGGCTACTTCAATGGCAAAAATTCATACCTTTTTGAGTCTAAACCCACATATAAAGGTAAGTTAATAGATAAGTCAAAGCAGAGGCCTTATGATCCATCATTTAACCCAAGTGAAGGGTTAATTTCAAGTGCTCATGATTTAAGCCTGTGGCTTGTATTGACACTTACAGAAGAGCAGTCCATTTTGCAAAAGCAAACATACAAAGAGATGTTGCGGCCTCAAGTGAAAACTTCATGGGGGGAGATATATATGGGGTTGGGTTGGCAAGTGTATAAAAGTTCAGATGTTCAAATCGCCAGACATCCAGGTAGTATCCGAGGCTATAAATCACTTATTCTTACTTACCCCGATAGTAAAAATGCGTTGATCCTACTTACTAATTCAAGTAATACTCCACGCTGGGACATTGCAAAATCTATTACAAAGCATTTAAAGGAGAATGCCAAGTGGTAGGTGAATGTACAAGCGGTTTAACAATTGCAAAATCGAGTTTTTTTAATTAGGTCGTCGGAAATTTAGTCAACCTTGAAGAAATTATCAAATACTTGGTTAAGTGTTTAAAGTCGGTAAAGATTGCATAGATTGAACAGCTAGTCATATGCAAGAGTATGCAAAAAGCGTTTTTTATCAGAGGGTGTTGTGTTTAAAGTAATTATTTTAACTATTTTAATAAGTCTATATTCTAATTTTGTTTCTGCAAAAGGGCAATTATCTGGTTCATGGAGTTGTAGTATCACAACTGAAACTGAGCTCCCTAGTAAGATGGACACATCATTCTTATTTATCGTCGATAAAGATGAAACTAGGTTCACTCGTCGTGGCCATATAGTGGTGCCAACAGGAATAAGTGAAATCCCAAAAATAGAATTGAAAACAGTTGAAGCTGGTTCGCTTTTTGTTGACGGTGTGAACATGAAAGTTGTACCAAACAATGTGAGTTTAGAAGTTGTAAAAGGTAAGGAAATATTTGGTGCTGCAGCTGTAGAGGAATTTAAAAAACATCTCTTAAGTGAAGAAGTTGGCGTTATTATAAATCAAGCTAAAGATTCATTCGAATTTACCGTAGAAGAAGGCAGGCAAACAAATCATTGTGTAAGAGAAGTTAAGGCATAACACAAAACTGAGAGTCCGCTTATTGCTCTAAGCGGACGTTTAATTTAAAAGTGGCTACTAACTTACTTTTCCTCTAGAGAAAATTTTTGTGCTTTAAACGAAACCTCAAAGGCATCTGTAGTAAAAACATAATTCCCACAGTCATCTCCAACTAAACCCAGAAAGCTTGAAAGATAATCGCCGACACTATCATCAAAGTATACTATCTCAACGTCTGCTAATTCATCGAAAAAGAGAATATAAGCAACTTTTTCAGAATCTGGTGATTCTCCTAGAGATGCGACAATGTAGCCGTTTACCACATCTAGGTTCATACCAATCAGCCAAAATGCATTGGATGCAGCGCCTATTTTTATGTCTTTCATCGTTTTATTATCTCATATATATTTTGATTTCTAACAGTTTCGCAACGAGTGAAAACAACGAACTACTTTAAATTGAACTTTTTCGCCTGTACTGTGGGTCTCTTTTCCCGGCTCATGGGGAATTTGCTGACCATCTGGTCCGTATCTATCCCTAACTTTTTTACCATTAGGATTATTTTTCTGGGGTCTCTTAGGCCCAGTTCTCACAATTTCACCATTTGGTCTCACCCAAACTTGACTACCATCTTCATGATCCCATTGTTGGTATCCGCCTTTGGTCGTTTTAGTTTTCCCAAATCCATTGTCACCCAAAACATCTTCTGCCACTTCGCCACTTAATCCTGTCAAATCGGGGAGTCCTTGAGAGGCATTTTCAGAAGACTCATTCAAAACTACGGCCGTCGCAACTCCAGCTGCAACTCCAACTTTATACGCTTTATAAGCTTTGTGAGCAGCATTTGCAACTTGGGCCACGCATATGCCAAACCCTAAAGGTCCTGCTACACAATGGGCGGCTTTTCCATCTGGGTCTATATATTTATAAGGGTTATTTTTAGCGTATACATATCTATTAAAGCCTTGTATTCCCTGTATGCTATTTAAGTGTCCCAGTGCTCCGATCGGATCATTCGAGTAGAAGCGACCTATGACTGGATCATAGTATCGTGCCTGCAAATAGTTTAAACCGAGGTTTTCGTCAAACTCATGGCCCGTGTACCCAATAGTATCTCTAGCCCCTTCTATACTTTCACCGAAAGGTCGATAATGTTGTCTACTGTTGGCTAAGGAAACAGTTGGTACGTTGCCGTACTTTGCAATCAACTTGGTGCCTAAATAAATATAGTTAATACCATTTCCAGTGAGTGCACCTGTTTGGTTGAATAAAAGTCGGCCGCTTTGATTAAATATGCTGTATTCGGTTTTACCGCTTTCTACTTTTTTGACTCTACGATTAAAACCATCATATAAATAATTATTACCATTCGCTGTTGTTACTTGGTTTGCATCATTAAAGCTTAATGAGTATTTCCCATTGTTTGTGATATTTCCTCTGCTGTCATAGCTGATGTTGTTATATTTACCACTTACTCCTGAAACAGAGGTGAGTCGATTGTTATCTGCATTGTAGGTATATGCAAGACTTCTGTTTTTACTTGAATAGCTTGTAATATTGCCCAGCACATCATAATCGATATCACTATTGCCTATTTTACTACCAGCGGTTACTTTGGTGAGTCTATCAACACCATCATATTGCATGCTTGTTATAGAATAGCCTGAATCAATGCCATTTAATATAGATTTAACGTTTCCATTATTATCGAAGCTATATGTTAAATCTAAAGCATTATTACCCGTCTTTAAATCAGTTATCCTTTTAGGTAAGTTACTATCCGTGTATAGCTCTAGGTTATGTTTTACGCCATTGCTGAACTCATAGCTCTTAGCCATACCATTGGGGTAATAATTTACATTTTTAATAAAGCTCTGCTGCAGTATGTTGTTACTATTATAAGCGGCGACCGACTGTGCCTCGCCGTATGCGTTTGGCATATATTTAACTTTTGATCCATCTGGATAAGTAATAGCATTAATGTTTGCCACAGAATCATAATCATATTGCAGTGAGATAGGAGTCTGATCAGAGATGGTTATAATCTCAGTTTCTATCAAGTTCTTGTTATTATATGTATAAATTTGAGTAACATTAGACTTAATGAGTGCGGTTAAATTTCCATTATTGTCATACCCCTGTTCTAGATCTAAAGCCGTTCCTGAGTAGTTAGTCTTATGTAGTAAACCTAAATTATTATAGGTGAAGTGTACACTTCCTGCGGGAGCAGACGTTAAACATGCATTATAACTAGTGCCTTCTTTCTTCCATGCTAATTGGCCTAGTGCATTGTACTTCATGACAGTGTTACCAACATCTGCTCGCTTTATTAAGCATAGTTGTTTGTTTGAGTCATATATACGAGTTTCTGTTTGTTTTAAAACTTTATTTGCTGAACTTGCAGAATAAACGTTGCTTGGGTTAATAACACGAGGATCATGACAACCCAGAGGGTCTATAATGTCACAAATTGGTGGATCTGGCTCAACTCCACCATCGTCACCACCTCCATTGCCACCTCCGTTTCCCCCACCTGAGTTTGTTGGCGCTTCATTAGATTGAGTAATCGATTTAATAAAGCCACCCACGTCTCTTTGTAAAGTTGTTAAAATCGACTCAGGTGAGGCAACTTGTATAACATTCTTATAATTGGGCCCGTGATAGCTGAGGAAAGTTTTAGTCGTTTTATTACCTTTGCCATCAGTCTCTTCCATTCTATGACCTGACAAATAGCGATAGTAAATTGTTCCTAAGCCAGATTGATCAGTTCTGATACGGCGATTTAAAAAATCGTAATGATAACTTGTACCAATAGTTTCTGTTTGACTGTCACTCATTATTGATTCAAATGCCAGACGCCCAAATTTATCATAGCTAAAGACTTTGTAACGTGTATTGTTAAGTGCTGTTGGGTATTTTAAATCTCGATATTTTTTCAGAATAATTTGACCATATGCATTATATGTCTCTTCAATTTGTAGCTCGGAGTTTGCAGCACAACCAGACATCGAGTTGTTTAATGTACAATGCGTTATTGTCTTCTTATTATTTGTATCATCCCAACTATAAAGGGTCCCTAGCCATGTACGCCCATAATTCGTATCATTCTCTGTATTCTCAGAAACCAGCCTCCCTAATTTGTCATATTTGTATTGAGACTTAGTACCTTTTTTATCGGTGTACTCTAGAATATTACCAAATGAATCCGCTGACATTACCTCTTGGACAGTACTATCAGAAGTGGCTTTGTATGAAGTAGTTGTCCTTGGTACGTTCGCGTTGTAATCTGCACTGTAAGTAGTTGTTATTTTTCCGCTACCAGATAAGCGGTAGTGATTCAGCGTTTTACTTTTGAACGCCCCCTTTGAGCTGCCTGTTGCATGATAAGAATAACTTTCTTTCAGTTGTCCAAAGCTATATTTATGTTTAATGTCTAGCGTATTTGGGTCAAGGGTAAATTGAGTCTCTGCAACATAACCACTATCACTGCTTGAATATTCCTTTTTACTAAGGCTATTTATTATCCAATTAGTTTTATTGTGAGAGTACGAATTTTTTGTATACTTGGTAGCACCAGAAAAAACTTGTGAATCAATTCGATTTGCAGGCAAAATTGCAGAGCTTGAAAAGACTTCTTTTTGCTTTGTTAAGCCGCTATATCTACCATATGTCAAATAATCAGTGAAAAACGTATCGTAACCGTCGTTTACCTTATAACTCGTATATTCTTTTGATTTACGCGAGCTTAAGCAATAACGAGGGGAAACTGTAAAGTATGGACCTAAAAGTTGCTTGTAACACCCGCTACTACCAAGGTAATAATGCTCCCATTGAGTTTCTCTTTTGGCGAGTAATTCGCCTTCTTCCCACCGTTTTCTAAGCACCCAACCTACATTTAAGTAAGGACCTTTATATATTTCCTGTTTGTATATTCGAGCACCGTAATCGGCTGGAGAATGAATATAGTTGACTTTAGTCAAAGCGTGTGAGTTACCATCTACGTCATACTCATAAGAGATCGACATATGACCTTCTAAGCCTGGATAATTTACTTCTGGCGAAGTTAAGGTATATTGAAAACGTCTTTCTTGAATATTTGGCCCAGTAATCTTTTTAGAGCTTACAGTAAGGCTATTTCTACTGTCCTCCCAATAGCCTTGATATGTATACTCAACTTTCAAATCAGAAGGAAAAGTAATACTAGCGATAGAAGTTAATGCACCGCTAAAAGCACCGGTATGAGTGAAGGTGGTGGTCCGCTGCTCAGGGTCAACAACTGTACTTATCTCACCCTTAGGATTAAAATTAAATGTGGTTATATAGGTTTCATTATCATTATCAACAATCACTTGCTTAGTCTGAGAGCTATTAACTTCTCTTACTTGAACTCCGTTAAAGTTAATATTCTGTTGAGTTAAATCAATTTTTAAACCATATTTATCTTCTATAGAAACAGGGCTCCACGAATATTGATTGCTACGTACAGTTTTCCGAGTTCCAAATTTGATTTTTGTTCCATCATTAAAAACAATCACAGGCTTGGATGATTCACATTTTAATACGGTGTGATCATGGAATAATGCAAGTGTGCCTGAAGGCATATCACTGCTGTTAAACCCTAAGGGTTTCGACCGTTGCGGTAAGCCTAAGCCGAGTTGATTGAATTCAAGACCTGATAAACTACCTAAACAGCCAAAGGTTCTAGCCGTCCTGTTTCCTCCGGTAACTGCGGTTCCCGTCAATGATACCCCGAGTCTATGGCCATTAAACTTTTTAAAGATATTTACTGCACCGCCTTTAAAACCTTTCACTTCATATCCGACAGAAAGGGTACTTCCATTTGCAGCTGGGATCGTTTTTATGTTAAATGAGTGAGTTAGCTTTAAATCCTGAATACTTATACTTTCAGAAGGTAAATCGCTATAGTAACTTTTAAATACAGAAGAAAAGTCACTGCTGTCCTCGCCACTACCATTACCAGGTAAGTGACCCGTATCCGCTAACAACGAACTTGAAGCTAAAAAAAAGGCTACCGAACTAACTTTCTTTATTATTTTCATAATTTAACTACTCTTGGGTCTCTGCAACTGGGCTGCCTAACAAATCTGTGTGAATGAAAGTCACTTTTTTTCTAGGTGCAAAACTAATTGAAGCTTGGCCTGTGTTTTTACATGTATTTATGTTGCAGGCAATGACCCTGAATTCATAGTTACCACTTAACTTACTAAGAAGAAACTTGTTCTCATTCACAACAAATAGGTCGACCCACTGGCCTTGACTATTTAAAACTTGAATTTGGTATTTACTGGCATGCTCGATATCTGCCCAAGTCACGTACGTAACGCCAGAAACAATATTCGTGTTGAAATTCGTGGCCGGAGGAAAAGGTACCGAAGGTATAAATGGAATCACAAAAAATATGCCACCATTTGAAATAGGTATCCATGTGGTTTGTGCTTTCACTATTAAGGGAAAGTTAAGAAGTAACACCAGTAAAGTTATTATGTTTTTTTTCATTTACAAGCTCCATACAGAAAAATGCAAATATACAACAAGGTAAGGGTAATTAACTTCCTTGTTAACAATTAGGGGTTCATTAATATGCTTTTTATAAACAAATTGCTTGGAAGTAGAAAGATCACCTTGATTGTCGAACGGCCCTGATGCTCAAATATGCCCCTAGAGGCGACTTTTTGCAGATGTAAGGAATACGCAAAAACTGTTGATTGCATTAACTATCTTGAAATTGACATGAATTTCAGTGTATTGGTTTTTAAAATGCGGTTTGAGAACCGTTATCTGATTTAAACGATACGCTCCCGTTGAGGTCAGTGAACGTTCTCGATATTCAGGCTCTTCCTTTTATTACTCAAAATTAGATTGGTGCGTTAATGACATTATTTCATGGGATTTTAAGCCAGTATTGCCAGCCGCTCTGTCAATGTTTCGATGTATTGGACAAAGTAAATCACCTATTACTTTGCTAACATATACAATCAATCACTGACAGCATGCTCTAACAATATGATATCTATCAGCACCTTGGGTTAGGTTTGGCTTATACTAAGTTTATCTGGCCCTGTATTGTCGATATGCTAACTTAGTTGGAGCCGATGATGAGATAAATGAGGCAACCTGTCTAAAGCAGTAGGGTTTTGCGCTGAAGGCAGAGTATTTTGTGTGATATATGGTTGAAGTGAGCAAGTTCAGGCCAATCTATTAGATAGCGGAGGGGAAATGGGCCAACAGCAAGTGTATGGGGCGAATGCCTTTTGTAAAGATGCTATATCGAATTGGTCTGTAGTTGAGCCCGAGCTTCTAGAGTGGCAAGACGAAGTACATAATTGCTTGGCGATTCTAGCTGATGGATTAAGAAACCAAACTATAAGTGCTACCGAGGTTTTTTGTTTTCTAGAATCTGTGCTAAGTCTTACAGATGTTTGCCCAGAAATTGAGAATGCAATCGCGATATCATTCATCGAATACAGTGAACTAGAGACATTAGGGCTATCAACAAAAGTCACCCCGTCGGTTAAAGACGTTCTGAAAAAGCAGTACGAGTGTTGGCAAAAAATACATAATGGGGCGTATATATGGAGTACCTAATAGTTGCGAGCTTGGTTCTCAGCCCATGTATTGTATAGCTTGGTTGAAGAGGCAATGGCGGAATTCAAGTTCGATAGAGCCAAATATCAGGTTGCTCATTCAAAAATCAGTTTTTTCTCGCTGTATTGGTTTTAATTACAGGTGTTTTAGATTTCTTACTGGGCTTGTATTTTATTTTGGTTGGTATCACAACTTTGATATCCATATTTTTTTGGATACACAAAGGTGGCTTGCCACAAGCCTATTTACGCGCAAGAGAAGCTGAAGTTGTCGAAGTAAGTGATACTGACATCAAAGTTTGTAATAAGTTGACTGGCTATAGCGCAATCAAGAGCTTAACTGAAATTAAAAGAGCTAAGTACAGAAACTACTTTGGCTTTGAAGTTGTCATTATTGAGTTTGATAACCAAGAGCGTTTTGCGCTTATATGTTATAAGAATTCAAAACAGTTAGAGAGCTTATTAAATAAAAAGGATTAATAAAAAAGCTGTATGTATAGATAGAACCCGTTGAGTGTTATTTGCGGCTTTTCAGATTGTTGCGCATTTAATACAGTAGCATTGAAGCCACCACGATTACTCAGTCGAACACGCCCGCCTTAACTGTTTTTTAATCCATGATCTTTAGATTTTAATTAGAGCGAATTGCTTAGCGCAAGGTATGTTATGGATTCATTGTGCTGGAATTCACTACCGCTACTACTTTAAGCGTCATAGCAAGCCTGATCTTATTAATTGTAATTGAATATACCCCCGGTATAGGTCCAGCCAAAAGTAGGAGGTATGTGATATGAATTTTCATTGTTTTATTTTAATAAGGAGATGGTTTGGTTGAAATTTAATCTTTAAAGTTAATTTATTTGTTAAATTTGTTGTGTTTTTTGGTGTTATTAAGTTAAATAAGGTGCCGCAATCAAATCAACTCTGAATACATGCGGCATATATAATAATAAAGGATTTAACAAATGAAAAAATTAATACCGATACTGCCGGCATTGCTTGCAGTGCCTATGCTATCTCATTCGGCAACATGGGATGTATTGCACAAATGGCATGTTCCTTCAAAAGACGAGCAAACACAGGATGTTGTGTGGAACTCGCGATTGAATAGAACCGTGGTGTTTAGACAAGTAGACAATACTTCTACAGTTTCCCTTTGGTCTATGAGCGGAAACAATGATTACTCTCTAAATAAAACCTCAGCAGTCAAACAAGGTTGGGATTATGCTGATGGTCACTATTTTGCGTTCTCAAATAAAATCCAAGCATTTCATGACTGTACTCACTCTCCTTGTGCCACAGGGCAAATGCATGCGGACAGAATATTCAACTTAGTTCAGCCAACTCGCTCTACTGGCAATATTAAGATTGATACAAATGGGCAGTCATTTTCTGGCTGGCACACTTGGGCAGGTGCAACGGATGGAAATCACGCTGTTACAGTATCATTTCCAAATTTACAAAGTGGTAGTTATCAGTCAAATACTAAAAACTACTTACATGTATTTATTTACCCATTCAACACTAAATCGTTAAATTCAAATAGCAGCACAATACAGCCTATCAGTGCGTTTAAGGTTCCGACTCAATATAGTCGCAATCAATATGTGCAAGGCGCCGAAATTGCAAATGGCAAAGTGTATGTTCAGCTAGGTGGTCTGCACAATTATGACAATGATTACAAAAACGTCATTTTAGAATTTACGATGGATGGTCAATATATTCAAACACATGAGTTTGAAGCGAAAAAGCCAATCAATACGGGAAGCACAGAATCTAGCTACCCAAGCTACCTTCACGTCGAATATGAAGGCTTGATGGAAAAGCACGGTAAAATTTATTCACAAGTGTACTACCAGTATGGCTGGACATCTAAAACAACAAAAAGCTTAGTGTATGAAGCCATTGACTCTAATCGAAACCTTTCAACCAGAGTTAGATTTGTGAATAAAGCTAAACCATATGGGTCAGCAGACGACAAAAAAGTGTGTATTGACGGTGAAGGTTCAACAACGAGAGCTTGGAAAGACCAAAATGTTCAGTCATTTTTCTGTGATGGTGGACCAGATCAAGTATTTGAACTTTGGCGAAATGGCAGACCTTTGGGTGAACGAGAGATTGGTAAAACGGGCAAAGTGCCACAGTATGATACTTCTGGCAATGAGCTCTGGTTTGAACTTCGTCCAACCTATATTGTGGAAGGTAAAAGCGCACCAAGCTTATGCTTAGATGCATCGGGTTATTCTGGTGGTAAAAAGGCCAATGTACAATTCTGGGATTGTCAAAATCGACCTGACCAACAATGGCAAATGAAAACTGATGGTAGACTGGTCAATAAGCAGCAGGGCATGTGTCTCGATATTAAAGGCTATGATGGTAAATCAAACGTCAATATCCAGCTTTACCCATGTGATTACCACTTGGATCAACACTGGACGACAGAAATAACCTACCTATAAAGAGTTAGCTTTATTGTAACTTACCGCATTGCCCAGTTTTTTTAGCTGGGCAATTTTATCTCTACTTGCCACTTATTTTTCCCTTTGTGAAAAGCTAATTTACTTAAGGTGATTTGCTACAGTGGCAACCAATAAACCGTTCATAACCCGGTGATCGTTAATAGCTATTGACGTGATACACACTTGCTTAATTTTTAACTTTTGGTTGTTGCAAAAATCCGTTGAGCCATAAGTTAACGTTTGACCGGGAAAAGCGGGACTTTGTCTGATTCCTTTGACATTACTGCAAGAATAATTAAGTCTAATTAAAAGTGAACACTCGAACATCGACAGTTATAACAAATGCGAGTAGATACTTTATTTTCTCTTTTTTGTGAGAGCTTCATGCTGCATTGAAAGCGAAAAAGCAATTTTTTGGCACCTATTTGATAGCATGAAAATCAACGCATACGGTAATACAGCGATGTTTTATACGTTAGTTTACCTAATATAACCACCTATAAATTGGTAAGGAAATTAAAATGATAAAATTACTTTCTGTGGCTGTTGCTGCTCTAACATTCGTTGCATCTACAGTGAGCCATGCAGAGCCTAGTACAGGCAAAGAATATCAGGCTGTTGTCGAAACGGCTTATAATTACTTTAATGGCGCCGCAAATGGAGATCAAAAGCTGCTTGCTAAAGCATTTGATCAAGAGTTTGGACATGTAAAAATGATTACAAAAAGCAAAGAAACAGGAAAAGAAAGCATCAAATCGGTGCCGTTAGACGAGTTTTCGGGTTACTTCAAAAAAGCGACTAAAGACAAGTGGGAAGCTAATATTTTGTCCGTTGATATTGTTGACGATCAAATGGCTATGGTAAAACTTGATTTTCATACACCTAAAACACATTACATTGATTATTTAGTCATGTACAAACGCCAAAACCAATGGCGTATCATCAATAAAACGTTTGTTGCAAAGAAAAAACAGCAATAATGAGCTGATTTGCGATGAACTATGGCGCCAAATGTTCACTTTGAACTGTCTGTTGGCGCTTTCCAAATCGTTTCACTTTTAAGCAATGACTTTTATATCTCAGCTACCTTCCTCATATAACTAAGGCAAGAATTTAATAGGCCTCACTAAATCGTGAATGTTTTAAATTTATATAATGAAAATATCATGAATTTATAGCTATATATAAATCGGTTTCATATTAATTATTTAATTTCTCCAGTGGTGTTAATTTTAAAAATGTAATGTGTTTTAATGTTGCCCTTGCGTGATTTATTAAATGTCAATAAGTGGCGTTTTTCTAAAAGCTATAAATCATTGTGGTTTTTATTTTTATATTATTTTAAGAGGTGGTTATGAAGTACTTAGGAATTTTAACTCTGGCTATGGCACCGTTTTTCTCTCAAGCTGGCTATGAAATCAAAGGCGCAACGATTACTAAAGTAAGCTTAAGTAATCATTCTGCACCTGGCGTAGTTTTTATCCGAGCAGAGGGTGGTACTGAGATTGATCCAAAGCATTCATGTGCAGCAACAAGTTGGAGCTTTGCACATAAAGTCGAAGATAATGAAATTAGCAGATCAATATATTCAATGCTACTTACTGCAAAAGCGACTAACGCGAAAGTTAATCTGATAGGATCTGGAGATTGTAGAATCGGTTATGGCGTAGAGACTCTCTTTACAATTGCATTTGAAGACTAGCGCTTTTAGCCTGTGCATTTCGAGCATTGCTTAATGTGGCTGGCCGTGATGTAACTGAGCAAAACATCATCTTAGAGATGAAAATGAGTATAGCGATGTCGCTATGCTCTTTTAGCTTACCAAACATAGTTATATTAGCTTGTTGTATGTCTAGAGGCTATTGGCAAACCACTTTCACAGGCTTCTGTATTGCGTTTATTTTCCTTATTTACTGCTATTTCGGGCGTTCTAAAGTAAACCATGGTAGTATCTCCCGTTTTGATTTCTGAATGTATCCGTAACACATGTGCGTATTGTGCAAAGTAATCAAGGTCGATTGGCATAGATGTTATGGAGCGAAAAGGTAGATAGTTTGTGGTTGAGTTAAGTACTTTTGATATTTGGTTTTATGTGTTTATCGGTATTGTTATGTCACTGGGTGGTTTCTTTATCTTTCACTACTATCAAATGTGGGCCAAACGGCAATTAGAAAACCTTGACTCGTCACTGGTTCGTGCTTCTGGACTGATTTTGTTTGCTTCGTTTGGCATTACGTTAACGGGAATGCTTATTATATATGTGTTTGGCTATATGTTGATATCTATTCACTTCAAGTGATGTTTAATAAACTTAATGTGTTATTAAACATCACTGTCGAAACGACTACTGTACATAATCTATCTGCACAAAGTTGTCTCGGGTGTTTTTATCAATTCGGTACAGATAAGGATCAATAATCACATACAATCCGAATGGATCATAGACGTGCATAACAATCGTGTTAAGACCTGATGTAATTGGGTATTCCTTACGGTGATATTCATTAAGCGAGCGCGTTACATCTTCTGGGTTACCCGCAACTACCGCCAACTCGATGGAATCCTCTAATTCCGCTTCTGTTTCTTTACCGTATTCATCCGCAAAGTACTTACTGGCCTCTACGACAACTGTCACCGGATAAAGCCCCGTTTCTGTATTTTTTTCTCCAACGTAGGCACTATCTATTCGTAAATTATAAAAAGTCATTTCCTGAAATAAGTCTTGAACAAGGGCTTGTTGTTTGGAGTTAATATTTGCATTGATCAGTGTTATCAAATCTGTGGTCGTGGCAAACTTTGAAGAAACGCTTTGCTGTTCGATAAATTTCTTCAATAGCTGATTTAATTTACTTTCACCAATACTCTGCGCTAGCGCTAACATCGCTAGAGCGCCTTTTTCGTAATGGACAAAGCTTTGTGATGCAGTGATGTAAAGAGGGTACTCAGGTTCACCACCTCGCGCGCTTAAATAAGCATCAAGAGAATATTTCTTATACTGCCTTAACGCGCCATGATAGTACTTCTCTTTCACAACTTGTAACGCGGAGTACTCTGCGAGGCTTTCAATCAGCATTTCTGCTCCTTCGACATTTGCTGCAGCGAGTTGGTGCCCCCACCACTGATGAGCAACTTCATGTGCAGTAACGAAATAGGGAATGTTGTATACACCTGCCCCTCGCGTATCATGACGAAAGCCTATTTCTTCACTAAAAGGAATGGTATTTGCGAAGCTTTGAGCAAACTGCCTATAGCGTGGAAACTCTATAATACGAAGCTCAGAATGTTGGTAGGGGCCAAACTCTTTTGAAAAATAATCCAACGAGTCCTTTGCAGCATCCATCATGGTATCGATATTCCAAGCATGGTCAGGGTGGTAATATAGAGACAAATCGACACCCTTGTGTCTTTCGTGTTTTGCTTCTAATTTAAATGACTGAATACTATAATAATTTACCATAGGTTGCTCCATGGTATAAACATATTTGGCCCTATGCCCCTTAACTTCATGCTCAGTTAGAATACCCGGCGCCATCGCTATTTGTTCAGCATCAGTTGTGAGTTCAGCGCGAAATGTCACATATTCGCCAATTAATGGGTCGTTGTGAAAAATACTGTTATTTAGTTGATTGATAACATTTGCTTCCCCAGTTAAACCGTATTCGGTTCGTTTGTCGGGATCGGTAATGTACATGCTTGTATCGTAACCAAATACCGGAAAAAGCTCGTTATTGTTAATGAAAGTACCATTTTCGACCACCTGACTCATATTGTCATACATATTGGGGGCAAGTTCGACGACGATATCTATATGTGCAGTATCGCCAGGCGCAAGCGGCTCGTTAAACACAAACCAGTGAGCGACATCAAGACCACTCGATGCTAACTGGCCATCTTCACTTTTCACCTCCCAACTTCCAGTGAGTAGCGGAGTATTAACAATCATTTTATTGATTGGTATATCTTGGGAGTTGAGCAAACTAAGTTTCACTATTGCTTTAATGCTGGGGACTTTAGGGTAAATATCAGCTTTAATATCAACCTGTTGTATAGTTGGAGGGAGCTTAAGCCTATGAGAACTAAATGTCTTTTCATAAGCGACTGCAGTATCATCATCTATGCTTTGCATCTCTGTTGATGGGGACAAAACTGAGTTGTAAAAAATGTGAGATCCAGACGCAAAGAACAAGACGCTACTGAGCAAAATGATATGTTTGTCTTTTTTTGATAATTGACGAAATAACACTGAAAGTCGTGCACGCAGATTTGGGCTCTCCCCACGGGGCCATAATAAATAGCCTAAAATAGCCAAAATTATTGATAGGCTACCCCAGTAGATAAAATACACAATTGTTGCGAAGATGGACTGCCCATAACCGTTTAAATCTGAGTAAACCATTGTTGGGAATAAAGCAAAGCTCAGCATGGGGGGGGTAAATTGAAAAGCGATTATCAACACGGCCATAACTGCCGTACCGGTTGCTCTATTCAAACTAATTGCATGAACAAAGAAAGTGAGTGAAAGTAAGCACGCCACTGTAGTAGCTGAAACAACGCCTACGCTGAATAGGTATTGTTGTAATTCAATGGCTTCTATTCCTATTCCGCTATCAAGTTGAAGCTTCACTGAAGCACTGACTGACACGGCCAAAATAGCCATCACGATAAATAAGGCAGCAATAAATTTTGCGCTCCATAGCAGCTGATTTTTTATTGGATAACACTCTAAAATCGTTCCTATGCCAGACTCGCGTTCTCGCCATATCAATTCAGGGCAATAAAAAAGCAAAACCATAAAAATAGGAATTAACAACACTGCGTCTAATTGCTCAATCATTGCATATGTAACCCGCCAATATGGTGTACCGAAGTCACTCTCCATTGGAAACCAAAGTGTGATAAATACACTTAACCCTAAGACAAACCAAAACGAAGGTTTGGTGACAATGTGAAACACTTCGAATTTTACTTGTCGGTAAAGCAGCCAAATATTGCTCGGTCGCTTCTTGATGGCATGTGTTTCTTTGTTAAGATGAACGTCCTGAGATTGAGGTTCAAATGTTTGTTTTCGTTTAAATTGCACAAAGCGCTTATGTAAAAGGCTGACTTTGATAGCGCCCAAAAAAATAGCGAGCGTTACTAGCAGCCAAAGACACCGATTGAAAAGCAGTGCAGGGCTGAGACTCAGTGTTTGAGTCTGCTTTTCATAAATGCTCCAGTAAACAGTTTGATTTATTATGTGAGAAAAAGCAGAAATATCTAGCAACATCAGCCACTCATGTAACCTAGCGCCACCATGTAGTCTGGCAGCTTCTGCCCAAGCAAGTAAAAGGCCAGTTAACACGACCAGCGCTATAGACATCCCTGCAACAGCGCGTTGACTCTTAAAAGTTATCCCGATTGCATAAAATAACAGCGAGTAATACAGCGCGTTGGGGAGCATAATTATAATGAGTGGGGAGAGGATGAAATCCCACTGGAACGGTCCTATTACATCACTCGGAAGTAGCTGCCACTGCCACCCGATGTAAGCGCAAACTACGCTAGTTATTAGAGTCAAACAGGACAGTAAAGCGACAACAATAAAAATGGCCGAGAGTCTCGCGAAGTGATATGCCCAATGGTTGATTGGCCGACAAAAAATCAGTTCTTGGGTTGAAAATATATGATTGCTTATGGCTACCCGCCCAACGAATATCGCAGCGAGGATCATCAAAATAATACTTTCTTCTCTGACAAGTTCGATATAAGTATACGGCGCATTAATTGGCACGACTTGATAGGTAATTCCATATTGATAGACTGTGTAGGCAGAGAGTGAGATAAGTAACAAAGCTAAAACATACACCATCCATCTGGAAAAAATAGTGGATAGCTCAAATTGCACAGTGTTTATCAGCATAAAGGTGAACCGTGGAACATTGTGTCTTTGGCATTTGCCAAAGTAGCAAAATAGACATCTTCCAAATCAGCGGTAGCGGGCATAAAGCCTTCTGGTTGCTCGGTTTGAATAATAGTCGCGATGATATCTCCTGCAAATCGCTTTTTTGAAATTACATTGTACGTTTTCTCTAAAGTTGCGAGCGCGTCTTTGTCGACAACACCACGCCATACCCGCCCATTTAAATATGTGATTAAATTTGCAGGGCTACCTTGAGCAACAATCTCACCTCGATTCATAATGGCGCATTCAGTGCATAATTCAGAAACATCCTCAACAATATGTGTTGATAGTACAACCACTTTGTCTTCGGCCAGTTCACACAGCAAGTTGTAAAACCGATTGCGCTCTTGCGGGTCTAACCCTGCTGTGGGTTCATCCACTATGATTAAGTCAGGGTTCCCCAGTAGTGCCTGTGCTATGCCAAACCTTTGTTTCATTCCGCCTGAAAAGCTCGATACTGCTTTTTTTCTCTGTTCATACAAATTGGTTTTGACTAATAATGATGTTACGGCCTCTTTTCGCTGCCTTTTATTAGCAAACCCTTTTAATGCGGCCAGATGATCCAGCAAACGAAATGCGCTGATATTGGGGTAGACACCAAAGTCTTGTGGTAAATAACCTAGCCGTTGTCTTATTTGGTGAGCGTCTTTTGAGACATTTATACCGTCAAATTCGATAGTGCCAGAATCTGCTGCTTGCAATGTTGCAACTGTACGCATTAGAGAAGACTTGCCCGCGCCATTTGGGCCAAGTAACCCAAACATGCCTTTTTTAATTGAAAGGTTTACATTCTTTAAGACTAATGACCCTTGGTATGATTTTGAGAGGTTTAAAATTTCTAACACAAGTCACTCCATAGCTTGTTCGACAGCACAGCCAGTATATTAACAAACAGACAGGAATCGAAAAAATAACAAACGGGTCAACTCTTTTGTTCAAATGCACAGCTGAGAGGACTCTATTGTTATATTTTTTCTTACTACTGAGTATATGAGACGTATCACAATTTAAGCATGTTTAATTTGAGTGACATGTTTTTTAGGGGTTGTTATGGTAATGCTACTACTTTGAGTGGTCTTAGTCATACGTTTACGATGTAGGTGTGAGGTTGACTTTGGATAAATATTTTTTAAAGGAGTAAGCATGAAGAAATTATTATTAGTTGTCGGCTTGGTGGTTTCGCACTCAGGCCTTGCTAGCAGTGTAGACCCAACCAAAATTACGCAAGTTTTAGTAGGGCCAAATTATGGTAAGAATGTCATTTTAACCGTTAGTAATAAACCAACTAATGCCCCTAGTTGCCAAACCAATGCAAACTATAGCTACGTTTTTGATGGAACAACAGAGGTAGGTAAAATGACGCTCAGTGTAGTTCTTGCAGCGTATGCAGCCCAAAAAGATGTCTGGTTGGGTGGAACTGATACCTGCACGTTATATGGTGGTATAGAAAATCTAAAGCACATCGTAGCCAAATAGGCTAGCTCAGTAGAGAGGTATTCGGAATATAAGCAAAGGCATTTTCGCACGGTATTTAGCGCTGATAAAATATTAAGAACCTAAGCAATAGGGAGTTTCACGTGACAAAAAGAAATCTATTATTTCTCAGCTATTCATCTTTATTATTAGCTATCGCCATTCTTCTGATTTTAGTCTTTGCAGATAATTTGCAAGCGAGTTCTCTGTTGCAAGACCGAGTATTTTATTTGAGCTTACTATTGATGGGAGTGTTTTGTGCAATTGCATTATTTGGTTTCTTAAAATCTACTGCATCCGTAAAAGGTAATATTGGTGGGTTGGCAATAAGTGTTGCAGGTCCTGCAGCACTAGCCATGATCGTTGTAATCGGTGGATTTTACCTTATTCCGAGGTATGAATTTTTCGACGTGACAATACGCGCTGTAAATGATGTGGGAACACCTGTTTACTCAGACCGAAAGGCAAGGGTTAAATTAACGCTACCAACTGGCGTTAGAGAAGCTGATTTCACCAGAAATGGTGAGGCTACTATTAAGGGTCTACCATATTCATTATTTAACTCAAAACAAAAGATCCTCGTAGATATTTATTACTACGATCAAATATTACCTGGCCAAGAATATACTCTAAGCCTTGATGTGATAGAGGTGCAGTTGAAGGAGAATAATGGGACTCCTGAAGGGATTTTGAATAAGAAAAAAGCGCACTTAGAAGTTTTAAAGTTGTTGGCTCCATATAAATTGTTGTTAGGTAATAATGGGAGAATGGAAATCGATATTGATCAGTACTTCGATAAGAGTTCCCTTGAGCGTCTAAAAACGATTGATGTTCATGAGAAAATCCATCTTTCTGCCGATCAGAAATATGATTTATTTGATGTTTTATATGAATATACGCCTGAGCAACTAAACTTTAATGGGAAGTCATATGCTGAGCTGATCCACGAATCTGCAATAAACTTTAGACGAAATGTATCTATTATGTCTCAGATAGATAGTGAAGGTATGGATCCTGAAATTCAGAGAGAGCTTATAAAAATATCCAGAGCGCAATTTGTCATCATGGCTGCCAGCGTAAGACCTGGGGGCGATTATGATGACTATTTCTCAGACCCACTTTGGGACAGCTTGGCATTTGAGACTAAAAGAATACATGATGATAATGTACTGAACTTTTTTACTGAATTTTCTGACTTTTAGCAACACATGGCGCTGAAAGGTCTGTGTAATGCAGTAGTTAATTGCATACCAGTATAGAGGGGGCTCATGATAGAAGTAGAAAGAATATTAAGAGTCGATCACGCAGGGGAGTTTGCGGCTATAAATATTTATCGCTCTCAGTTGTATATTGCACGTCATTTGTACAAAGATATTGTGCCAAAACTTGAAGAAATGCTAAGCCACGAGCAACAGCACTTTGACACCTTTGATCGGATCCTACAAAGCCGGGATATTAGGCACTGCTACGCACTATCTTTTTGGGCGTTTGGGGGCGCAACTCTTGGTTTTTTAACCGCTTTAGCTGGTAGAAATGCTATATGGGTATGCACAGACTCGATTGAATCTACAGTATTACATCACCTTGAGTGGCAACTAGATTTTTTAGAAAAACATGACCAAGAGGTTCATGACGCCGTTTTCAGTATCAAAGCTGATGAGCAGGAACATCAGGAGTTTGGTCGCTCTCAAGGTTCTAACTCTCTTATATATAAACCTATATTTTGGGTTGTTGAGAAGTCTACCGAATTTGCCATCTGGCTCAGTACAAAGTTATAAAATGGCTGACAACCCCGTTCAACTAAACTTGCTATTGAGACCCAATTTAAGTGAGAAGGTGATACTTTAATTGTGATCAGGACGACTGAAGTACTTGTCATCAATGGCAAAAAGATTGTTTATAGCTGAATGTGATATTGAACAGGCAAAAAGGGAGTCGTAAACCTTGGCTTTTGTTGGCTTTTTATGAGGCCATGCCTTCACAAATAAACTGCACATCGTTATCATCGCCTTTTCGCCAGTCCAATCGTAGTAAGGCACCTACTAAATGTGGGTTGTTCTCAGATCCCTATGATAGTCCTAACGCTTAGCTCTTAGCATAGAGCTAGTTAGTCAACTAAAGAAACAAAGGCAGGCAAAAGATTGGCATGTTTAATTTGAGGTGACTTGTCATCGTGTCAAACTTTAAAACGAACCACTGCGATTAAGCCGATTAACTATTGGCGGAATCGATACCCGATATTTAATTTTTTTGACGGATCCCGGCTAAGCAAGTTGCGCTTGCGATATTTAATACATCCGTCTTCTTCATTAGTTTTACATTGAAATATGAGTATATTTACATTTATTAAAGGCAAGCTCTCAAACGACCTTTATATTCAAGTTTGGGAAAATAGAATTAAAGTCAGTAACATTCAATCTAAAGAGGTATATGATCAAGAGCCTTTACTGGCGGTTGAAGTTAAACCCAATGGCGCGAAACAGGTTGTTGCGATAGGCAGTGACTGCAAAAATTTGGATAAAAAGAAATATATAGTCGCCAATCCATTTTCTCACCCACGGGTCCTGTTAGCGGACTTTTACGTCGCAGAAAAGGTACTTCAGCACGTCGTGAAAGAAATGCACGCAAGTAGGTATATCTCTCCGGCACCAAGGGTTATTTTTCAACCAATGGAAAAAACGGAAGGTGGATTGAGTGCTGTAGAAGAACGCGCCTTTCGCGAACTCTGTATGGGAGCTGGTGCAAGGGAAGTGATTATCTATACGGGCAATGAACTGTCATTACACGATTTAGATTTTGATAAAATCAAATAGGACAAGCCTAAGCCTAGTGCGATTGGTAAAAAGTCAATTTTTGACCCTACAGACGAATCTAGACAAGAGCAGCATCCATTATTATATTTTTGAGCGTAAATTAGGTGCTGGTATGGAATGGACTGCTGCTGATTTATTGGTTTACTATCGGTTTGAAATAGCTAAACCACCGCGCGAATTTTTCTGCCAATCAGCATATCTATTAACACAGCTTGCGCATTTTTTTGGGACTTACTTTGGCTTGGCCCGCAGTACTTAAGCCAAATGATACACAGGTTTGTATTGGTAATTTGGCCTTTACTGCGAGTTGTGTATTATATAATTTTGCTCAAGCGCCGATTTAGAGCATAGATAGTGTTTGCCCCAATCAAAGCCGCAGGTTTTTATCTTGTAACTTATCCCGACTACTTTAAAGGTTATAGTTGCGTTCAATGTATAGGAAAGTATTGTGAAAGAAGTAACTGGTGATTTAATTGCGCTGGCATTGAAAGGAGATTTTGATGTCATCATTCATGGATGTAATTGTTTTTGCACCATGGGAGCGGGAATAGCGAAAGGCATTAAAGATAAATTCCCAGAAGCTTATGATGCGGACGCGTCAACAGAAAAGGGATCCAAAGATAAATTAGGTTCATATACGAGTGCTACGGTTTTAAGGAACGGCCATAAAATAACAATTGTGAACGCGTATACGCAACACAATTGGCGTGGTCGTGGCGTCAAAACCGATTATGATGCAATTAGAAAAGCTTTCGGAGGCATAAAAGTGTCATTTTCAGGCAAGAGGATTGGCTACCCATTGATTGGTGCTGGCCTGGCTGGTGGTGATTGGAAAGTTATTGCTACCATCATTGATAATGAATTACAGGGTGAAGATCATACATTAGTGAGGTTTGCGCCATAATAATCAACTAAGCAGGAATTAAACTTACAATTATAAGCGCACACATTGAGCGCAAAGAGGGCAAGGGAGCAATAATTTCATGACTAAAACTTTTTCAGTCTTAGTGCTTTTGTTATTTCTGTCTGGGTGTTCTTTTAGTGGAATATTCTTTCCAATTGATAATAGACCCGATGAGCAGAATATTGGAAGATTTGAAGCAATATCATTGACTGCATCGGATGGCACCAAAATCAATCATTATCTATTTAAGCCTGCCACAGAGCATAAGGCGACAATTTTTGCGTTTCAAGGTAGCGGTTCAAAAGTGGTCAATTGGTACAAAGTGATAAAGCCACTTGTTGATGATGGTTATCAGGTTTTTATGATGGATTATCGTGGGTTTGGGGGCTCGCAGGGTAAAGCCGAACACTCATTAGTTGCACAAGATGCGAGTAACGCGTTGGCTTATTTGGTAGGCAGACGCGACGTTACAAACCGGCCTGTTTTGGTCTTAGGCCAATCATACGGTGGACAGCTAGCAATTTATGTTGCCCATCAACATTCAGAGTTGGTTGATGCTCTAATTACTGAAGGCACTTTTACTTCATTTAGTGATGAAGCAGCCTATTCATCCCCTTGGATTGCGAGGCCTTTGGTCCGGGCTATCTTTACCGAACCATATATTGCGGCGGATTTAATTTCTGATATTGAGCTGCCAATGTTAATTGTTCATAGCACGAATGATAAGATTGTACCTTTTCATATGGCACAAACGCTTTATGCTAATGCCAACAGCGAGAAGCAGTTATGGGAGATCCAAGGTAAGCATGTAGCCGGGCTGATTGATTTACCTCAGGAATATATTTCCAAAGTGAATGAACTGCTGTTGCTTAGTCACCGCAGAGCAACGCACAAAGCAAGCCACTGAATACAGACGTTGGTGTTTAAGCACTTATGATATTTGTCGAATGTGAGAATAGCTGCGAAGGAAATTATGGTTAGGTTTTTAATTTTTGTATTGATGCTTTGGCCATTGTCTGCTGTCAGTTTGGACATTAGTTGCCCTACAGCAGAGCTGGATCTGTCTAAAATCGATCATCGAATATTAAGCTTAAAGGCCAGTAATAATGGCAAGCGTCAAACAAGTTACACGGTTACCTTTCCTGCAAAGTTTAATGCATACACGGCAAGTAGCGCTCTATTACAGGTAGGTGATAAAGTTGATTGGCAATTGTTAGCGCCACTGGCGCTTGAGCAGGCTTTCCATAATGATGAAGAGCTTTCTGTTTACGTAGCGGCTTCATCATCGTTTTCACAGCGCAAGTATGTGCAGATAACATATGGCTCATGTCTTTCTCAAACTATTGAGTTACCATAGTCTTTGCTTATATTAAGGTCTTTTATGTTAAAAATGAGTGTCCGCTACTCGTGCTATCAAAGTCTTTGGCTTCCAAGTGTGTTATTCATATTAACTTTTTCAAACTTAGCATTTGCAATTGATTGCTCATTTGAAAAATACCAAAAAAGCTATAGTGTAGAGTCTGCGAAAAGTGATGCGACTGCTAGTTATGAACGTGATGGCGTGATGTTCATTGCAGTAGCAAATGGTTTTGTTCCAGAGCGTCCCGGGTTTGGACATATAGTTTTGTCTAAGTGCTTGATACTAGACACTAAGTGGAAGACACTTTGGGTTGGGGCTGACAGTAGCGGATGTACAAACAAGCATCAAATGGTTGAGCAAGCTGTTGACTATGCTTTGCGTTTTAACCAGCAAATGCTCAAGCATGCGAGCACCAGTAACGTCTACAAATGTACAATACAAGGTACTCAACGTTAGCAATCATCATGCAAGCAAATTGTTTAATACGATTTGGTTAAGTCAGATTAGGTATAACACAAGCGCCATTTTCCTATGTAATAGCTTAAATGCGAGTTCTCGATTAGTCTATTTAGGTGGCATTTCCGTTTGTAGGTTAAGTTACTAAATTGCTGCTCTTATCCAAGGTGCTAAAAGTGACTTAAAATAAGAAAAGATGACTTTGAGGCGCAATTTAATATTTCAGGAGTGATGAAAATGGTAAAAGCGCTACGAATGGTAAGCGTATTTTTGATTGTATTGGGCGTGTGTTTATTTTTGGGAGATTTTCTTCCGGTGAATTTAACCGCATTGGAGGGGGACGATTTATATATGAAAATTGTGCCCGATGATACATTTTCCATTGTAAGTTATCGACTTTCTATTTTAATCACGGGCGTTGTGGTCTTTATGGCTCTTAAGCTTAAAGACGCACTGGACGTTAGAAGACAAGGTGAGTAATACACGCTCTGAGCACCATATTGCCCATTACACTCAATTGGAGTGCGCAATAACATATCGATGGCTGAGTAATTATCAAGTAAATATAATAATCAAATGGTTAAATGTGCTTTGTGTACGCTAGCTGCTTGCGTAAAACACCGCTATTGAACAGACACTTCGGGACGAATTTTAAGAGCAAATTGCGTCTGTTACAAAATGTCGAGCAGGACTTAAATAACTACAGAGATAAATTATGCCGTAACGTAGAGACGACGAGCATAGACGAATGAAGACAGGTGTAGCTACTTATTACACTGCTTCAACAGGAGTTCTTGGCCGGGCTTTTTCTGTGTATTAAGGAAGTATTACTCTCAAAGCTCCCCTCAATTCGCTCGCTTATACCAATTGCAAACATAAGCACCATGCGATTATAAATCGTTCGTTTTGCAGCTTGTTTTCCACTCAGTAAAGCGTTATAAAGTTTTATACATTGTTGTGTTACTTGCAGTAAGGATATTTAAATGGCTGAAAATGAAAATAACAAAGCGATTAAACCAAGTAATATGGGACTAGCAATTGCGATGGGGGCAGGTGTCGGCATTATTTTTGGTGATGTGATTTTTGATAGTGTGGGCGTCGGCATTGCCGTTGGAGCTGGTATTGCCATCGCGCTTAGTCGCTTCAAAAGAGCAACATGAAGTAAACTAGATAAAATTTAGAAACCTCCACATACCTAGCTATGCAATCAGAACGGAGCTAACTGGACAGCTTTTTACCACTAATATGGGGTTTTTAGCTTTAACATTCAGATAATCAGAATAATAAAAAACTAAAGGGAACTATATGAAGTTTGTGCTACCGCTATTATTTTTCTTTTTTATGCCTTTGGTATCAGCTAAACCACTCACACCTGGCTATTTTTTAAAGTGGGATAGTGACCATACTGAGCGTGAAATTCGCCCTGTTTACCCCATTGATGAAAAAGAGATAGCTAATTTCAAGGTGTATAAGGTAGCGGTTGAAAATGCAAAGCCATCGAGCGTTTGCTTTTACGCATTTTCAAAGCCGAGTGATAAATCTAGTTTTGGCGCACATTGTATGCGCTTTACTTACAGTGGCTCAGGAATAACACGGTCATTTTTTAATGTTGCTGGGGAGCAGGTGGTCAACCACGAGGGGGTACACACGGTAAAGTACCTTTTTCAAGGGAACAAGTATCCTCTCTTGCGCCGACATTTAGATGTAAAAGGCCAACTGAAAGAGAGCTCGCTAGGGGTAGCAGAATACCGTTTTAAAAGGGACTCCAAAGGCAGACGGATCAGCGAGATAAGGTTTGATGGAGCAGGAAACGTTGTACCTGAACACAACGGATTTTATGAAGCTAGGTTTGCTTTTGATAACAATGACTACGCAACCTATCGAAAGGGATTTGATAAAAACGGGCACATTATGGAAGGGCCAAATGGATATGCGACAGCGTATTTTTGGTTTGATGAAAACGGCACATTTTTAAAAGAAGAATTCCGAGATACTAAGGAAAACTTAGTATTGGGACCAAGCGGTTTTTTTGCCAAAATTGTCTATGGTGGCATTGATGATTCTGGAAATTGGCACAAAATTTCACTCTATGACGAAAAAGATCAGTTAGTGAGTAACTATGCTGCATACGCTATCGCCAAATATGACAGACTTAACCAACGGGAATCGATTACATACTATGACGCTCAGATGAAAGTTGCACAAAATAACCGTGGTGTTGCAAAGTATCTCTACAAATATGATTCGGAGCACAACCTTATCAAAAGAGAGGGGTACTCGGCCATAAACGAATTGGTGACTCAATAAAAGGGCTAGATGAGAAATTACCGAGCGATAATAAGGTGCGGCGGTATTAGCCTACGTGTGTTAACGCCAAAGGACACTAGTTTAGCTAAGGCTAACAAGTGCTCTTTGGCGTTCGAGTTCAGCTTCAATAAGTCACGAATAAAAAATATTCACAACATGTGAAAAGTCGCAGCAGCTTTGCGCTACAGAAGGCTAATTAGACTTCATCTTTCTTGTTGAAAACCAATATATCGCCGGGCTGACAATCGAGGTAATTGCATATCTGGGCAAGGGTTTCAAAGCGTACCCCTTTGACTTTCCCTCGCTTTAACAAAGATAAATTTGCTTCCGTGATGCCAATGGCTTTGGCTAGTTCTTTTGATGAAACTTTACGCATCGCCATCACTACGTCAAGGTTAACGATTATCTCCATAGTTAGATAAACTCCTTGTTCTCATCTTCGATTTCTTTTGCAGCTTTGAGCAGGTACGCGACAATTGCCAATAACCCCAGTGTAATTAGCTCCCCAAAATCAATCGTCAATACAACTTCGGCATCACCAAACATCGCTTTGTGCCAAAATCCGATCCCTAAAGTCAGTGCTATGTAGTAAATAGTTGAGGCAATTTTTAGCAAGATAAAATTAATAAAACAGCGAAAGCACTCGTGACTAAAAAACTGCCCTTGCTCAAATAGCGAAAGTAACTTGCAGACCCAATAAATGGCCGCAACGATAAAAATTAAGATGGGTGCGCTAAGTACAAACAAGATGAGTTGATTTATTTGCTCTGACTCCCACATCACCATAAACAATTCACTATCGAAATAGTTGATCTGGTTATTAACCGCGACTTGGTACAAGTTGAATACTAAAACCAAAAGCGTGACTGCAATAACGGCTATGCGAATAGCGCCACTTCTTCTCTGAATTTTTTCGATTGTCTGTGACATGAATGCTCCATGGTCTACCTCGTTATCTGGTGAGAATCATATCACACATAAATTAATTTCTGAAAAAAAGTAAAAAATTATCGTTTTACAATAATTTTATTTCATGTAATGATGTTTTCAATGTTACTGAGGAGCACACAGTTATGCAAAAGAACCAATCGCTATTTAAAACCGCACTAATCAGCGCAGCAATCAGCTCAAGTGTTTTACTCGCTGGATGTCAATTTACAAATGTGTTTGAGCAATCGACCGCTGTTCAAACACCGCAGGCTCAACAGTTAGTTGAATTAGAAAGCTTGTTTAGTTCAGAGCAGATCAGCCATGTTTCTTTATCAAATGATGGACAGTGGATAGCTTTCCTACAAATGAACAATGGAGGAAAAAATATTCATCTGGTTCGCCAAGGTAAAGGGCTTGAAAGTGCTGTGGCACTGACTTCATTCGAGGATGGTGTGGATGGGTTTGTATGGTCAGATAACGACAATGAGATACTGTTTAACAAAGACTTTGAAGGTAATGAAAATGACCAAATATTTACGCTACGCTTTACGCCAAACAACCTACAAGCTAAACCAGCAGTTACTCGACTGACGCACAATGACGACGTTGACTATACATTCATTGCGCAAGTAAAGAACAATCCGAGCAAAATCGCAGTGCTGGCAAATCATATCAGTAGTCAAATGGATGTATTCCATGTAGATATTAAAACTCAAGCTGTGCAATTGGTGCAAAAAAATGATATTTCGTTTTATACCGCAGAGCTTGATGATAATGGCTATGCAGCTGTAGCTGCAAAACTCAATCCAGACAATTCAGTGACTGTCTACAAACGAGCTAATGAGGGCTGGTCAAAAGTATTCCAATCGGAGGTTGGTGAAAATGTCAGTGTGATCAGTTACGACCATAGTAATAACCGAGCATTTATTTCTGGCAGTGTTCAAGGTAGAGATAAAAAAGAGTTACTAGAGCTAGATCTTGCCACAAACAAATTAAAAACAGCGCATAAAGATCCGCAAGACCAATCAGATTTACATCATGTTGTCTTTGATAAAACAGGTCAACCAATGATTGTTTCGTATTATGGTGGACGACTGCGCAATTATCCGATTGATGGTAAATCGTCTAAAACATTGAACAAAATTAAAGGCCACTTAGAAGGCGAATTTGATGTTTTAGTTGAAAAAATAGAGCACGATAAAAACCAGTGGTATTTAAAAGTGTCATATGCCAACAAACCGGACGAAAAGTTTGTATATAACACCAGCAAAGATACTTTGACTGATTTGCTTAATCAAGCGCCGACTTTTGATCCAAACTTGCTGGGAGAAAGGCAGTCTATTACCTATAAAGCGACAGATGGCCTTGAAATTCAGGCCTACTTGACGCTACCACTACATGGCAAAAAGAATCTGCCTACGATTGTTTTGCCTCACGGGGGGCCATGGGCAAGAGATGAATGGGGTTACTCGAGCGATTACTTTGTGCCGATAGCGCACTTCTTTGCAAATCGCGGGTACGCGGTGTTGCAGCCAAACTTTAGGAGTTCGACCGGTTTTGGCAAGAAGTTCATTGAGTTGGGCAATCGAAACTGGGGTACGGGCGCCATGCAACAAGATTTGACAGATGGTGTAAACTATTTGGTAGCACAGGGAATTGCGGATAAATCACGGGTGGGGATAATGGGCGCCTCTTACGGTGGTTATGCGGCATTGGCCGGTGCAACATTTACCCCTGATGTTTATAGTGCTGTGATTTCTTATGTTGGTCCTTCAAGCATCACGGCCATGGTAGAGTCTTTTCCTGAGCATTATAGGCCTTACATGGGAACGGTTTTTGCCAGTGTTGGTGATCCCCTAATTGATTCAGATAGACTAGATATGGAGTCACGCTCTCCGATCAATTTTGTTGATAAAATCACAACACCAATTATGTTGATCCAAGGTGCAAATGATCCGAGGATCCCTCAATATCAATCAGATACGATTGCAAAAAAGCTATATAAAACTAATCGTCCAGTTGAGTATATTCTGGCTAAAAATGAAGGACATGGGTTTAGACAGCAAGACAATAAGCTTGCATCTATCGTTGCTATGGAGGCATTTTTCGCCAAGCACCTAGGTGGTAATAAGTCTGTCTCAGTGAGCTCTAAAATTAGTGAGCACTTAACATCGCTTACGGTTGATGTGAGCAAACTTTAAATAGATTCATATACAAAAAACACGCGTACGCAAATTTGAGTGCGCGTATTTTTTTGCTGACTTCAAAATGCTTCGTTATGACAATTGCATATCTAGCTTTATTTATCGAGGTTTGTCTTAAATTATTCGTCTTAATTTACCCTCCTTTGCTTGATTCACTCTGTAACAATTTGTAATACTTTTCCGTTGGAATGAGGTTTATGCTCAGCTTGGGCTGGAAAACTGAGCTTAGTAAATGAGGGCGATATGTAATGCGGCTCAACAAAGTATAGGTATAACATTACAAAGTTATGTGAGTATTCATTTGTCATACAAGGAGCAAGTAATTGAAGAAAAAATTATTTAAACCAGTGCTTTGTGCGCTGTATTCAGGGCTAATATTGGCAAGTGTCGTCAGTCATGCTGAAACGAAAATTCCGGCAGATGCTGATCAAACTTGCGTGGTTTCGAATACAGATCTAAAGCAATGGTTTGCAAAACGGAAAATCTCAAAGGGTGGGCTCGTTAAGCCCGCTGATAGTTTAAACTCAGTTTTCTCTGAATCTGAGAGTAAGGATTGTGATTTTTATAAATGGGGAGCACAAATGTTTTTGTGGCTTTCTTCTCCCGTTGAAAGTACTTATGTGTTTGATGGGCCGTCATTTTTTGATGTCGTTCAAAAGACAGAGAGTGATAAAGACAAGTTTCCTTTCAAGCTAAAAAAAAACAGCTTGAATAAAATTAACAATAACTATTCCATTCGTACTTTAAAGCAGGACGATCCGTTTGGCAGTACAGGTCAAGCAGGAGGTAAGGGGGTACTGCTTTCTCAGCAGGCATCATTGACTTACTATGGAATTAATGTCAACGACGTGTTTGCCTCTTACAGAACTGGTCAAGCGCAAGGCAAATTTAAAGGGACTGAAATTGAATATGAATTCCCAAATACAATCGAAGGGCTAAGGCGAGTTGAAAAATTTGCTGGCCGTAGGTTTAAAGATGGTCACACTTTAGCTATGGAGATTAAAACATCATGGGTGGATGCCAGTACTGTAGACGCAAGTCGATATTTAGTTATTGATGCAAAGGTACCTAATTACGATAAAAAAAGTACAACCAAATGGGCCTTACAAACGGGTGCCGTAACCAAGAGATTGGCTCTCGTAGGTATGCATGTTGTCGGCACTGTGAATGGCCACCCTGAAATGGTTTGGGCGACATTTGAACATTTAGATAACGCGCCAGACCAAGTGTATTACTATTTCAACAAAGAAAGAGAGTATGTAAAGCAAGAGTTCAACGCTTCTGGCGATTGGACATTTGCGAAAAGCAATACAATGGCCAGTACAGAAGTTAAAGAGTTTCAGGTTGTCGCTTCTGATAAGTCCGAATGTGGTGTTAATCAAAAGTGCAAAAGTGGTGATATCGTCGCAAAAGCGAGTGTGATTCAAGAGAATAATGTTATCCGGCAGAATCCTTGGGGCAGTGCACCCGATGATGCTCATTACTCTGTTGTAACGAGCAATACCGATTTAATCTCATTGAACCATTCAATTTTGTCTTTGTTGAAAGGGGTGGGTGATGTGCGTGCGAATTACTATCTAGTTGGCAGTATTTGGACCGCTACTGGTCAAGTCCCTGAAAATGGTGACATCCCTACAAATCCGAAAGACAATATTTTCCAAGGTGCATTGTTATTATCTAATGCCACGATGGAAACGTTTCATCAGGCTCCACCCAGTCCAACAAACAGTGATGGCCCTGTTAATTGTTTTGGATGTCACAATGATCGAGGAAATAAGAAAAAAAAATTTAATGTGAGCCGTATATTTAGCAAATTGGAGCCTTTAAGTATTGATAAATAGCGACTTACAAGTAATAACAAATAACGACGCACCTGCGTCGTTATCTGTTATTTAATCGATTATTTTAAGAAACCCGGTCGATAGCTGGTCGCTTTATTTGGATCTCCCTTCCCATTATATATTGCTTGTAATGGGTAGGGGTAGGCTGGCTGCTCTTTGAACACACTACCTTGTGAATTTTCTTTTTGTGTCAGTAAGCTATCTGGCGCTACACCGCCAATTATCCAAGACTCCAAAGCATTGATGGCATCAAAAGTGGCGTTACCTGGGCCATCGACACCGCAGTGGAGTACGCCGGGTAATAAGAATAGCCGGGCAAAATCACGGACTTCTTGATTGTGGCTTTGCATAAACTCATCAACTTCTTCGTACCAATCAATCGTTGCATAGGCTGGGATAGCAGCGTCTGACCAACCGTGTAACACGAGCATTTTTCCGCCACGGTCTTTGAATGCACGTAAGTCAGGATCGTCTGCATCCATCAATTTACTGACGTGGAAAAGACTTTCTGTTTCATCTTGATATGAAAAGTCTCGCCAGTTGTAGTCGACATCAAGCGCTTCAGGATAGGCAATATACTTTAAATATTCAGTTGCAGCATAGTAGTGAAAAGGCATAAGCTGCGACAATTGCGGGGCAACCCATCCCATCCATTCGGGTTCAGAGCCGTAAGGTAATCCACCATAAATGACATCCCCTTGTGCGTTTTTAGATGGCGCATACAAGGCTTTTACTGCCTCCACTTGTTGCTGGGATAAACACCCATTTACTTGCCCGTGCGGGCAAGCCAGTGTCTGAGGATTAAAATCGCATAATCTGGGGTCACTGATAATCCCGTCCTCGAGCCCATCTTTGCCATCACAGGCAGCCATAACTGCATTGGCTATCATAGGAATGTCCTGTGGAGATAGAATGGGTCTGTCTTTGTGATCTAAAATAGCGCGGGCATTATCCATGCAGTTAATCAGGTTAACGTCGGTATAGTTTATCGTTGGGCCTCTTGCTATGACGCCATCAAAGTCATTGGGGTAGCGCTTTGCTGCCATAACACCTGCATGACCCCCTTTTGAACATCCGGTTATAAACGAATACTGGGGCTGCGTGTGGTAGTATTTTTCGATGATGGCCTTGGCGGCAACTGCAACAACATGGTTGGCGCGATAAGCAAAGTCAATTTTGAGCTGTTCATTATTTCTTGCCCATTTACCATCAAAGCCGTATGCAGTGTGGCCACCATCGTGGCTCATTGTGGCGTAATGTCTAACTATGCCTGCCATTGGCGGGTAGGGGCTGACATCACCACAAAAGCCCATACAGGCATTGAGTAAATATTTTTGATTCCAAAGCTCACGTGCTGGTAAGCGAAGCTCAAAGCGAATTGTTGGCGTAACATAACCGCGCACAAGACAATGATCTGGTAGCGTTTTATGAAACTTAGGAATTGGCGCGCCCATAAGTCGGCTGTGTTTATATGCCCATTCGGACTCGCTCGGGCTCATTTCATACCCTTTCACAAAGCGTGACTCAATGACATTGGTTGCTGCTTCTCCGCGTTCCAATTTGGCAAAATCATCAAAGCGTAGTGACATACAAGCGCGTTCTTCAGCGCTTATTTGAACACCTGTTTGAGCCGCAAACGCGTGAATTGAAAACCCATTGAGGCAGGCTAACCCTAGCAAAGGCCAAGTACGACTAATTAAGTTAGATATTTTCGACATTCCCATTTATCTCCTTTCAACGGTTATGCAATTGATAATTATTATCAATTGAGTGTCGGATTGTCTTGTATTCACAATCGAAACTCAAGAGTGCGACGTCGTTATTCGTAAATTTATTGATTTAGGCTGTGTAGATTGTATTTAATAGTGACATTGACAGTTGTGAGAACACACTGAAAGCTTTGCTTGCTGTCTGAGAATTTACAAAGTTGATGGGTGGATCATTGATTGATTTAATTGTGAGCTGGATTTTTATAGCGGCTGCCATAATTCTAATTGTGTGGGCTGCATGGATATATCAACGGGAAAAGGTATTTATTAAAAACGGCAGGTTTTGCAAAAAACATCAATTTGTCGTTGAATGTCTAGAAATATCAGAGTTAACTAAAATAAGTTACCACTATCATGCAATTGTTGGGTTTGTTGCTATTTGGGAGTTGGTGGATAGCCAAGGCAATAAGCTAGTAATTGACGGGCGTGCAAAAGATGTATGGCAGGTCATGTCTGAGTTACAGCACTTTTTGCCTGAATTTACTTTGGAAAATTTTGATAGCGCCTTTGCCAGTGGGGATATCGTCGACACGTTAGAAATATGGCAACAACAATAGTTCGATTCTAAGTTTTTGAGTTGGAAGCTTTTTTGCTATCTTTTACAAAGAATTGGGAGACACCTAATCCAAATTGAACATGCCCACGCTTTAAAGAGCTTGAGAAAGTGCCTTCCTAATTGGGTTCTGGTTTTAGCTTTCTTTTGACTCTTTTTCTTTCAATTTTTTGTCTTGGTCAAAGTGCCACTTAACGGCGAAAAAACCTGCTATGCCAAGTGCGATGACTTTGACTGCCATAAAAATATAAGGGAAAGAATCTGACCAATGCTCCATCGCATATCTCCATGCTATTACTTTTCAATTTCTACAATGAGGAGCGATGCCACAGGGCTGCTTTTTAGTATCCAGTTAGGCCTGATTATGTGGAACTCTTACGGCTCCACATCTCGAAGGATGCTAAAACTGAGAACTTTGACAATTTCATGTAGATCTTATTTTCCTTTACTTAGGATTGATACAGATCATAGAAAGTCGCTCACCGCGGTAATATATTCCATTCAGGATCTGCTTGTCAATATAATAATTAGAACGTATAGAATGTTTAGTAAATATTGAAAGTTCGTGTTTGCTACTCTTTTACGCAAGTACTTTCTTAAGCAATTTTAGTCAAGTTGCCAGTTAGCTAAGTGATACAGATACTTTAAAAAGGGTAGCTGAATAGCTCGTTAGACTGTGGAACTCAGCCACCAAGCCTTGCAATAGGGCCGGTTGGGTAAATCGTTTACCTGTTGTACGAACTGTAGACTTAAATTTTGTTCGAAAATACACGCCTAACTTGGACTCCTAAATAAAAGTGACCGCACTTATGTATTTTTCATCCGTTAAAAAACAATAATAATCTTTGCCAGTATCTATCACTTTTGATATTTATTTAGTGCTCAGAAAAACCAGCCTGCAACGATGCTCTGTCATCAAACACCTATTGCTAAGATGAAATAAAATTAAGTAAATAGGCGTCCCCCCTCACACTGAGTTCACGGCCAAAACGATGTAATACACCGTAATACCGAGCCATTTTACCGAGTGCTAATTTCTAGATTATGTGGAAATACAGCTGTGGTGATCAAATCACACTCAACAGTGCGCTTGTGAAGGTGGATGAGAATAGCCATCGGCTATCAGCGCTTTCTTGCGTACTTCATTGAAATATGGAGAGAAGAGATATGAGAGACAAGGTATATGGCGTATTTAATGGTGGTGGCGCAAAAGGAGCTGCTTTTTCTGGCGCGGTACAGGCAATAGACTCTGAATATGATTGGGCAGGGGTTGCTGGCACATCGGCAGGCGCGATTACTGCTGGACTCCTTGCTGCTGGTTACACTGGAAATGAGCTTAAGGATGTGGTTGGCAATCTGGACATGATAAAGCTCATGGACATTGCGAAGTTGGGGGATGTTCAACAAGGCGTGACACGTTGGATAGATTGTTTAGATGTAGATCTAGGTACTCAGCTGCTACTTAAAGTCGATCCTTTGATGCTGTGCTCTGAAGAGGAGATTGCATTCAAGAAAAAGTACCATGCGATATTCAATGAGCTAAGAGAGCACCAACAGTCAGCAATCGACCTGCCGATTGAAGTGAATATGAAAACATATTGGTTTACCAAAATCATAGCCAATCAAATAGCCAAAACGGTCCAAGGCCAATTTGATATCGATGAAGAAGCATTGACCGAAAATATTCATATGTTGTTGTTCTTTAAAGGAACTGGTTATTTTGACAGCCAAGGAGGTCCAGGAGAAAAGGCTGTACGAGTTGCATTACGCGAGTTAATTTTGGGGTTGCTCAGGAAAAAAGACCTACCTGAATTTATTCTTGAGAAGTTAGAAAACGAAGGGAACGAAGACAACTTGTTGTCTTCATTTTTAAGCTTGTATTATCACGGTGGCTTGTTTGAAGGTAAGGCATTTATTCACGAGATGGAAACACTCTTACAGAATAAACTGCGTACAAAAGAAGACAAGGACTTAAATAATCCAGTTACCTTTGGTGAGCTGCCGCTAGAGTTGCACGTGATGGCAGCGGATATCTCTGCTAACCGTCTAGTTCGTTTTCCTGAAGACTTGTTGGACTATGGCTATCAGGATAATCCTGAAAAAGAGCACTATTACATGGACTTTTCTGTGGCTGAAGCGATACGAGCAAGTATGAGTATTCCTCTTGTTTTTCAAACGGTTTTACTAGAAAACCCACAGACAAATGAACTACACCAGTTAGTCGACGGAGGTATGTTATCTAATTTCCCCGTGGCGTCTTTCATTGATGACAATGATGATATTCCAATTTGTGGTTTCAAGCTGGGAGAGGAATCTCACTTGGTTGCAAGGAGTCAACGTATATTGCCTTTTATACTGGCCCATGTGAATACCTTAACCGATGCACACGATAAGTTTATGGAGCACTATCTACGCAACAAGCTGGTTGTGAATGACATAAGTTTAACAATGCAGATTGACGATCCTGAAGTAGTTCAGCAAAAACGTATTAAACTTGCTGAACAAAAGGCCGAATTGGATAAAGACATAGCAGTTCTTGATTCCGTAAAAAATCAGCTTATTAATAAGTTTAACGCGCTATCGCAGGGTGATAGTGATGCGCCCCTTTTTAACCAACATATCGATGCAATAGAGCAATCAATAAATGAACTGCAAAATAAGCTAGACGCATTGCTAGAAAAGCCTGTAGAAGACAAGCAATGTGGTACATTAGATTTTGATTTAACTGAGGCTCAAAAAGCACGGCTACATGAAAATGGTGAGCGCGCGGGTGAACAAGCGCTGTTCAACCTTAAAGCTTTATTTGATTCTCGAAAAGCCAAAGGGAGTAGGGTCGACATTGGTTAATTGCTTCATTTGCTGGTGTGGAGTCAATTCAGGGGGTTGGGTTTACGCTAACTCCCTGTTAGTTAGATAGTGCTTAAACGTTTGGTGCCAAGAGTTGTCTCTGGTGATATTTTGAGATTGCCCCATGAGTGGGGGTAGGCTTGTCCATAGACGGCAATTGGAAAAGTTTGAGCGCCTTCAAGCAATAGCGCAGAGCAAAGGGACAAGCTTCACAAAACATTTTGTCTTATTGTAAAAAACTTCTAGATAGCTGATATATAAGTTTGGAGGCAAGATTCATCCCTGAGTTTTTAAATAAACTCTCTAATTGGTTTCAGTTGTAATGGTTCTAGTTACATAACCCCACCACCAACCTGTATAAATTATGAATAATAGGTATTTAGAGCTCTTTATTTAGTAAAAGAAGTTTGCCGTCTGTAGTGTCACGTTATTGATTGTAAGTAACTGTTATAGCTTCTATCTATCCAAGTTTTCCGTTGTTAGCATGCTTTCCATTAAACGCACTAAACATAAAATAAACTTCATCGAAAAGGACAATTAGAATGAAAATTAACTTAAGCCGTTTTTTAAAACTATCAGCATGGATAATTGGCGCTTGTTCTGGATCTGCATTTGCTCAGAGTGCTCCGTTATCTTGCTACTGGCAGCTTGATAATCAAAATGAATTGGGCACATGGGAAAGCCAACTTTGCAGCAATCCAGTTGATGCAAGTAAACCAGATATACTAATCGCAAATCGAGTGAATATACCCAGTCATAGTCTTTGTACTATAAGTTGGTATGACGGTTATCGAACGGAATTGAAGGGTAGTGTTCAGGTTTCTGGATCTAAATCAGCTTGTTATAGTTATTCAGCTACCTTTCAACCGGCACCCCAAACACAGGTTGTTGATGGCATAGAGGAAACACTCTTAGATTGCAGCTGGGAAAAAGGGGAAAGCAACTTTCATCGTTTGTATTGCAAAGATATCAAAGGCCAATTAGTCAACCACCCGGTAGCCACGAAAATACAAGCCAGTGGTTCCAACCAGTGTGCAATGTACTTTAATAGTAGTGCGCTAGACTTGTTTGGTGACGGGAATGCGGTGGTTGAAGCGCCGCCTTCAACTGCGTGTGATACAGATCCTATTTATTTTAGACCTTACCCTAAAAAACGGATTGTGGACGGGGTTGAAGAGGTTTTACTGCAGTGTACTTGGCAAGGAGAAGACGAGGGACTGCAAGTTAAATTATGTACAGATGTTGGCACTTTGGGTAATGACGTTGCTGTCGCAGTAAAGATGAATGGTACCGTACAGTCTTGGCTCTCGACAGCAAATAGAAATCTTAAAAAAGGGCAAATTATTGAGGCTCTCGCACTTAATTCATTTAATCCTCCCCTTTACTTTAAAGTAAATTAACCACTCATACTCATAATGCGGTGTGTGTATGCATTCCGCATTTTTATGGGGTTAATTGTATTAATTCATTAATTTTTTGGCTTAAATTGTTTTTAAGTTTTTGTTTTTTAATGGCTCTAGTTTGGTGTTTTGGATTTTATTAAATTAATTGTTTTTGCTGGTTTTTTGTTGTTTTCCTTTCTGGGTTTTTTAGTATATTCTCATTGTAATCACCTTTTTAAAGGGTTTGATGTTCTGCCTTGTCTTCCTTTGGTATTTTTGTGAAGGTTTTAAATGTGACTGTGGTTGGATCAGGTTTTAGAATGGATTAATTTAATCAGGTGAGTGTTATTTGAAGGCTGTTTCTAAAATGAGACAGGTGGATTCTATTTGTAACATAGCAGTTAAATCGAGAACAAAGTAGCTCAATATGTTAGCACATCCCATCATTATGGGTGCTAGGCACAATTAGGAATATGGACATGAATATTAAAAACGCTTTGGGAATTATAGTCTTAGGTACTGGCTTCAATACGCTTGCGGCAGATGAAATCGGACTTGAGCTAGGAGTAAGCTCTCACATAATTGAAGTTAAAAGTACAAATGTTGTTTCTATTCAATCGTATACGAATGGAACCGTTACAGTTATTACCGGTAATCAACTTCTTGGTCCAAATTCTTGTAACAGTAGAGCCAAGTATATAATTCCAGCCTCTGAGACTGGTATCGATATTACACTAAGCGTTTTATTGACTGCTAAAACCACTTCACAACCAGTCACATTATATTTGCATGGGAGCGAGTGTAGTTCCGGTTATCCAAAAATAACAAGCGCAGTATTGGAGTGATTCTGGAGGTTATTTTGTAGATGATACTGTTTTTATAACTTGCTTTATGGAGATGGTTAAATTGATGGTCTGTGTTTTTTAAATTTGTTGGTTTTTTTGGGGTTTATTTTTGATTGTATTTGTTGATTGACTTTTTTATATCGAAAATTGGTTTTTATAAAGGGTGTGTAATGTTGTCTTTAAACTGTTTTTAAATTATATTTAAAGTGCATTGCTAATGGCTCTTGTTGCTAATTAATAAAGGTTTTTGTAAAACCACTTTTTCATTTTGAAAATAAGCTGTCTTCAAGTGAAAAGTTGATGAGCCCGACCTATTTATTGGTTTGAACTTATCAACTTTGTTTTTAAATAAAAAGTGTCTTAGGGTAAATGAAGTCCACTGACTAATGGGGTTGTGCTATTTTCATACAGTGTTTAAGCGATTTTTCTTTGTATATAAAGTAACCTAATGAAATAAGCGTTAATAGCGCGCCTATTGCCCCGGTTACAATTCCCAATTCACATAGAATAGTATTCCAGTCGGAGAGGTTACTGCTTAAACCATGATAAATCATCACTGCAACGGTCCCTAAATACCCAAATGAATCAGCTAAGTAAGTTAGGAAACCCACATTGGCGGGGCGATTAAATGTTGCGATAAGTCTCTCAAACAAGGTTGTTGTGAAAGGTACATAAGCTAAGTACAAACCAATGCCATTTAATATCATCCAGCTGACAGGGTTTAGGTTACTAAATTGGTATGCAATAGAGCTTAACAGTGTAATTGTAAAGCCAATAAAAATCAGTAAGTGATTGATGATCATGGCGGTGTGATTACATCTAATGAGCTTTAAAAGCGCGATAATCACTAAGACAACTAGTGCAATCGGGAGCTCAGTCATGGTGAATAGCACTGGCGAACCTTCGAGGCCAGTGGCTTTGAACACGTCGGCGGCAAAACTATCTCGTAGATCACGTAAAATAGTTAATAGAATATAGCCGACAATCAACATCGTAAGACCAAAACCCAGCAGTTTTAGCAGTGCTATACGATCGGCTTTCGTCATTGGCACGCGGGCAGATCGCGCGTCAATATCATCTTGGTTGGGAGGAGGGACTTGGTCGAGCATCCATACCGTGATGCATAACAATGGTAAAAACACTGTCGCAGTAACAAATGGCATCCAAAACTCGGTAATACCGAAGTCTAAAATAAGAATACTAGCGAGGCTTTTTACTAAACCGGACGCAATAATTAAACTAGCGCAAAGCCCTGCTGCCAATATTTCTGTGACTCTTCTACCTTCTAAATAGCTAAAAATTATCCCCCAAACCATGCCTAAAGGCAGGCCATTCAACACCATAAACAATGCATTCCATGGCGCAGGTGCAATAGCAAACCCAAGCAGTGCAATCCAAGCGACTAAAACTAAGAAAATGATGGCTTTGGCGCGACCGTGATTATGTAGCTCAGAAATCACTTTTATGCCAATGAACTTGGACAGTGCATAGCCCAAGATTTGAGCTGTCAGATAAAGAGTTTTTAGCGATAAACCTAGCCAAGTTACGCTTTGAAATAAGCCCACAGCAACGGGTTTTCTGAACCCATACATAAAGGCATAAGTACTGCACGCAGCAATGATTGTATAGACACAAAATAGTACTGTACTAGAATCTATATAGGTACGAATTTGCTTGCCCAAGTGACCGAACATTAGACACTCTAATTGGTACGCCCTTTTTTGGTATGTACCAATTGGTGGGCTGTTTCGAATTTGGAAAGTGTAAATTGGCTTTGTGTCAGTTGTTTTACAAGGCCTTAATTTCTAAAAATGTAGTTTGGCCTTGTTTTCTATCATTAGCGCATCGTGACGCCAAAATTCACGATCAAATTCAAAAGCTATACCATCTTTGTCTCTCACGATCCGTGTGACTTTGAGGCCGAGCGCGCCATCATAAGTATCTAACAATTGTGCGATCGGGTTGAATAAACAGCATGACTCGACAGTAACATCATATAAAACATTATGTTGGTGATAGGTATTCTTGAGTAAAATGCTGATGGATAATGACAAGTCATGTTTATCAATATCAGGTAAGTGTTTATTGCTAAAATTGAGGTTTTCAACGACCACAGCTCTTCCGTCGACTGAGCGTACGCGCAAAATACTCGTTAAACTGGTGCGGGCATCTAACTCAAGTGCTGCTGCTATTTCTTTACAGGGTTTCAATTTTTTTTGCTCTACTAATTTAGTACTGGGCTGAAACCCTTGCGCAGTGGTGTATTGCAAAAATGAAGTATGTTGCATTGGATCATATTTTAGTTTGCGAGGACACACAAACCAACCACTGCGATTCTTTCTATATATCAACCCCATATGCTCAAGTTGTCCAAGGGCTTGGCGTAGTGTAGAACGAGCAACGTCATAGGTTGCGCAGAGCTCTCGCTCTGATGGCAAGCTACCTGTGAGGTGTTGTTCAATGATCTGTTGGCTAATGGCTTCACGCACATGGGCATAAGCGAAACAAGCATTGCTCATAAGTTATCAATTTTTTATCTGCATTTTATTAATTTATTGTTATCACAATACAGAGTGCTCAACAAGCCATGTTTATAGATTTAGATATTTTGGTACATACCAATTATTTAAATATTACATAATTCTGTAAAACCATTGTAATGCGCTCGAACTAAGATTTCGCCCGTTCGTATTTTTGGTATGTACCAATCACTTTCGGGAATTATAATGAAAACTTTATACTCTACAGGCTCTACAAAAATATCTATGCTCGCAATGGCTGTGGCAACAGCATTGTCGGCTCCTGTGTTGGCAGAAGATGATCAGGCTAAAGCAGATCAACAGATCGAAGAGATCATGGTCGTTGGAAAGAGTGTTTCTTACGCTAATAATGCAACGTCTGAAGAGATGTTTAAACAGCAGTCTTCCATGACCAGTGCGATGGCAATGATTGATAATCTGCCAGGTGTACTTATTAACGAAGGTGATACATTCGGATCTGATGATTGGTCAACAACCGTGTCTATTCGAGGCTTTCAGTTAAGTCTAGATGAGCAGCAAGTCGGTATTACCATTGATGGTATCTCAAATGGTAACTCTAACTACGGCGGGGGAGCTAAGGCAAACCGCTATATCGATACAGAAAATTTAATGGCTGTAGAAGTTTCTCAAGGTACTGCTGATATCGGTTCACGTTCGAATGAAGCGCTGGGCGGTACATTAAACTTCACAACTATTAACCCAGGAACGGAAAAAGGCATTGTAGCCAGCCTGTCACTAGCTAATTTTGACGCGCAAAAATACTATATGCGTGTTGAAACAGGCGAGGTTATGGATGATACCTATGGCTGGTTCAGTTATTCAAATTCGAGCAACAGTGATTGGATAACGGGAACAGCCGAGAATAAACGCGATCACTTTGCAACTAAATTTGTCAAAGGTATGGACAGTGACTTAGAGATCACCGCTTACCTTTCGTATGACGACGTGCATGAAGATAACTACCAACGTGTATCGTTAGAGAGTTTTAAACAAAACCCAGAGTCCGATGGACTAACCGGTGAGTGGACAGGTATTCCTTATATTGATCAAGTGTATCGCCGTGGTTGGTCTACGCTACGTGAAAACCTATTTGGCTATATTGAGGTTGACACAATGATTGGTGAAGTTGAAGTAACAGCCAATGCGTATTTCCACAAAAATGAGGGCCGTGGTGACTGGGTACCACCTTATATCGTTGATGTTAATCACGATGGTGCCAATGGTCACAGTGAATTGGTGTCAGGTACGACATATCAAGGCGGCAGCTCATTAGGTAAAATTTATTTTGTCGGTGCTGATGGTAAATCCCTGACGCCTGCCAAAGGATGTGAAAGCTCTATTACTTTCCCTTATGGTGGTGCAGATGCAGAGTATGATCCTAACTGTTATGATTCAAGCGCACGCCCTGTTGGATCATATCGCAACAGTCATTACGAAAAAGAGCGTTTTGGCATAAATGCTGACCTTACGTGGGAAACGCAAATTGGTGAGTACACCAACATAGTACGTGGTGGAATTTGGTACGAAGATTATGAGCGCTCTGAGTACCGAGACTGGCACAAAATCATCGATTCAAAGAGTAGTTTTGATTTTGACCATACCCCGTATTGGATCCAGTATGACCGCACTTATCCAGTTACCACGACGATGTTGTACCTTGAAGACTCAGTGGAGATGGAAAGTGTAACAGTGCGCGCTGGCGTCAAAAAGTACTTAGTAGATTTAGATAGCCACGATAAATTCACAAGCACCAACAAGTCAGTAAATTCAGACTCCGACACGCTGTTGTCAGCAGGTGCTGTATGGTATACGCCTGTTGAAGGCTTAGAAGTATTTGCAGGTTACGCGGAAAACTTTGCGGCGATCAAAGATCAGGTCCTAGAAGCCGATGCGTCAGCACTCGGTAATATTGAGCCAGAAACAGCTGAAAATATGGATTTGGGTATTCGTTACGACAACCAAGACTTTGATGCCAGTATCACACTTTACAGCATTGATTTTGAAAACCGTCTAACATTCGTAGCGCCTGAATCTGCATCAGGCAATGACTACCTTGTTGGTACCAGTGGTCAATATATTAACACTGGGGGGATTGAGTCCTCAGGGGTAGAAGCGTCAATGACTTATTACCCTACCCAAGCTCTATCGGTATACATGTCTTATACCAGTAATGACTCAGAGTACACAGATGGTACGGTAGATATTAAAGCAGGTAATACTGTATTTGGTTCAGTTGAAGATATGGCTGTGTTGTCTTTAGATTGGCAGTCTGACATATACTCAGCCGGTCTTTCAACTAAATGGATCGGGGAGCGCTGGATGGATGCAGACAATACTCAGCGTATTGACGCCTATGCGGTGAGCGACTTATACATTGCCGTTGATTTAGACAACTTTGATTCCGCCTTAAAGGGAGCCTCTATCAGGCTTACTGTAAACAACTTGTTTGATAAGAGCTATATAGGCAGTGTTGCTGGTGGCTGGGGTGGTTGGATAGGTGCACCGCGTACTGCTGCAATTAATTTCCAAACACGTTTTTAAAGTGAGTGGGTGTGGTGTTGAAAAACACGACTAATCACAAACCCCAATGTTGTGCAGTTGAAACGGATGTTTTTATTAGTCGATAGGTTTGACCTTGTTATGTACACCGCGAAAGCACGGACCATGTTACATAACTCGCCTTAAAACTATGCTGTGCAACAAACTTCTGAGCTAGATGATTATTCATTTAGCTCATTTTCTTCTCGATGTCACAGAGTATTTGGTCACTTGACCACAATACCTAGTAACTTCCCTATTTTAATGGTGAACAGTTAGTGTGTTTGCTTTGGGGTATGAAGTTATGAGGCATAAAACCACAAGAATTTTTCTAATGATGAACATAAAACGCTTACTTGTCTTTTCCATCGCCGCATTAAGTAGCTTTTCTAGCTGCCTCTATGCTGCCAATTCGTTCGATAAAATTCTTTTTGGCTCATGCAGCCATCAAGATAAAGCGATTCCCATTTTCGATGCCATCAACCAAGAGCAAGCCGATCTATTTATATTTTTAGGGGACAATATATACGGTGATACTGAAAATATGGATGAGTTAAAAGCTAAGTATCAAAAGTTGGCGCACAAACCTGGGTTTCAGACTTTGCGACAGCGTACTCCTGTCATTGCTATGTGGGATGATCATGATTACGGCGAAAATGACGCAGGTGAAGAGTACCCACTCAAGGAGGAGTCGCGACAGATAATGCTGGATTTTTGGCAGGAGCCCAAAGGAAGCCAGAGACGCACGCGTGAATCAGGAATATATACTTCATACTTCTTTGGAGAAGGTGAGCAAAGTGTCCAAGTTATCATGCCCGATCTACGATGGAATCGACCACAACTCAACTCGGTTGGTACATTGAGTTACTGGGTGGGAAGCTTATTCAATAATAAGGGACCCTATAGGCCTGTCGATGATACTACATCTATGTTGGGAGAGCAGCAGTGGCAATGGCTTGAACAAGAGCTATTAAAGCCCGCCAAGGTGAAAATAATTTCCTCTAGTTTACAGTTGATCCCAGACTTTACGGGATGGGAGAGCTGGGCAAACTTTCCAGCTGACCGAGCGCGGTTATTTGATTTTATAGAAGCGCATCAAATAGGTGGTGTGATCATGATAAGCGGTGACACTCACTGGGGTGAACTATCAAAATATCAAACAAAACGGGGCTATCCTTTGTGGGAAGTCACGAGCTCAGGATTAACTCAAAAGTGGAAAGATGTCAGTCCAAATAAACACCGGGTTGGCGAGAGCACGTCGCAAGTGAATTATGGGTTTATTGAAATTAATTGGCAAAAGAGTGACCCTGTTATCCATTTCGGGTTAAAAGACATCAAGGGCCATGTTACTCACTCCCAAAGTATGCCATTGTCGTCACTTCAATATAAAGAGAAGCTTTGAAAAGGGAGTCGCACACATGCCGACAATCGGATTTTTAATCCCCATGAAATTATTGAGATAACCGCTTATTGACTTGCTTCATTTCTAACAAAGAGTATGTTGTGCGCTGGGTAATTAATTATGTTAGCTTCAGCGGCATAAATATAGGCTTTTTGTGTGCTTGTTAATTGACGTTATAGCTGAGCCAAGCGCACAGAAATGCCATTGTAGCAATCGTCCTATCTTCACATCGGGTGAATAGAGTGATGATAATATTCATAAGTGGACATTGCACCTTTAAATAATCACCCAATCAAAAGTGAGAAAAGTGGTTATTTACCTATACATATCGAAGGCATATGACGATGGTTGTGTTTCAGAATAAATCATAGAGCCCGATTTTTAATTAGACATCATTGAATACGGAGGAAGGACTTTGAATATTGGTGAAGAGCATGAATACTGGGATACAACCTTTGAACAAGAGGATTTTTCGGGAGAGAAGATAGCCTCAAAGACATTCGAGGGGTGTAAATTTCTAAGTTGTAACTTTTCTGAGGCGGTTCTTAACCGATGTACCTTTATTGATTGTGAATTTTCAAAATGCAATTTAAGCATGCTAAGGATTCAGTACAGCAAATTCACCGATGTTATAATTCGTGATTCAAAAGCAATTGGTATTGATTGGACTAAAGTTGCATGGCCTAGACTCGTTTTTAGTTCACCAATTAAATTTTATGATTGCATGATAAATGATAGTTCCTTCTATGGTCTTTCATTACAGGACTTTGTATTAGATAGTTGTGTTGCTCGAAATGTTGACTTTAGGGACGGAGACTTTAGCAATGCTCAGTTTTCTCATTCTGATTTAAAAGGGTCTGTATTTTACGATACAAATCTATCAGGTGCAGATTTTTCACATGCAACCGATTTCGATATTGATATATTTAACAATAATCTTAAAAAAGCAAAGTTTGATCGCTTCGAAGCAATTCGGTTATTGGGGTGTTTAGAAATTGAACTGGTGTAAAGGGAAATATGAGAGGGAGCTTCATATAGTACCAATCACGTAAAACGCGGCGTGGTCAATGAAAAGAGAGGACTACTTAGCTGTGTATTCGTGCAGTTGGGTCCAGTGCTGATTAGTTTTGTGAGTTAAAATGGCAGTAAATATTACACTGCCAAAGCTATTAAGTGTATTAGTTAGCATTGCCCAGTAAAAAAGTTTAACAATAGATCATTGTTTCACACTCAATGTGCTGTGATGGGCAACGGCTTGTGCCGCAAAAAAGAAGGCCGGAGCAGCCTGAACCATTGGTATAACCACCCGCAATTTGGGGGGTTACTGAGTTTTCCAGTGTATTTTTATCTGCGCTTAAAAGTTTCATCTTTTTCTTAGAGATAACAAGTTTCATTTTATTCTCCTTAATTAACTTATTATCTAAATAAGGTACTAGGTGATAAGAGTTTTGTAAATATGTTAATTCCTAACGGGTTTTAGTTTAACAAGTGAGGTAGCAGGGTGAGTATTTTTATTTATGAGTATTCCAAGCTTTCTTTCGAAATATAAACAGGTTTTGCTCTGTTGCTTGTTCGAGAATTATGAGTGACAGATCCTGATATGTGACAACTATAGTTTGAGTTCGAGTATGTAAGCTATTTTAATTATATTAGCTCTATTTATAGTGATATATCGATACATAAAACGTCCGGCCTTCCACAATATTCGGAGTTATTTAATGCTTGAAATGTTCAGGGCGCAATTGCCTAGGTTGCTAATACAACAATAAAAATACTGCCAGCGCCATTAAATAGCCACAATGAATCTGGCAGTATTATTTCAAAGTATAAAAAGCGCTAAAGTATGCTTTTATTACTTAGGTACACAGCCTTGCCAGCCGCCATATGTATAGCAGATCACAGGGTTTGATGGACTACATCGTGGGTACACTGAGTATTCTCCACCTGCAACTTGTGGTGTTGCATTGTGTGCCAGTTGGTTACTCTCATTTAGTGTTTTTAGTTTTTTCTTTTTTAATTGTACTTTCATTTTTTATTTCCTTATTTGAGATAAACTGCCATTTCATGCTATTTACTTGATGACAAAAAGTAAACAAAAAGTTTTTAAATTTGGACTTTATTATTCTAATTTTAAATTAAGTTTAGAATAAAAGTATTTAAATCAGAGGATTTAGCTATCTTTCTGTTTTTTCTTTCGTTGCGCTTTATTCTGATAAAGTGCTTGATCAGCAAGCTCCAATAGTTGTTCTACTGCTGTGTCAGCTGTTATTTCGCATACACCAAAACTCATTCCTAGAGCTACATGCTCAACAGTTAGTTGAGCTGGGACAAGGTTTTGGATGCGGGCAATAAAAGTTTGTGCAGTTTGTGCATCCATACCGGGTATAAGTAGCATAAATTCATCGCCACCTAAGCGGAACAGTTTGTCATTTTTTCGAGTGTATTGACTAATAAGCTTAACGAAATTGACCAACATTTCATCTCCAATCCCATGACCCAATTTATCATTCAATGTTTTAAAATTATCTAAATCTATCATGATGATAGAGCATGTTTGCCCGTAGCGAGTGACCCGTTCAGACTCAAGTTCAATGTTTTCGATTAAAGTTCGTCTGTTCAATGCGCCTGTTAGAGGGTCCTTTGTTGCAACGCTTTCCGCAACTTGAATGGCTTCGTTATATGTTTTCACTATCACCGCCGTGAGCAACATGATCAAGCCTGACGACATGGCTGATCTCAACGCAATTTCAATATGCAGATGAATAAAGTTGAGATAGGTAATGATCAACCAAAAAGTGATGTTGGTTAAGCAGGCGATTTTAAATGGAAACACCATAAATACCCCAACTAAAAATGCGGGAAGCCATATCACAGCAATAATCGGGGACTGAAATGAAAAATAAATGAGTGTACTGCCAAGAACTGTGCTGAGTAGCAAACATTTTAAAACGCTCAACCGGCCTTGAAACAATCGCACTGCTGTGAATAACAACGCTGCGATGACAATCACCACCGCAATTGCTAACCCATATCTATGGTCAAGTGCATATCGAATAGGGTAATAGATCAAAACAGCCGCCGTTACTATAAACAAGTAAGCAGCATAGGTTGGGTATCGGTTAATTAGTATGGGTTGTGCTTTGGTTAGCGCGCCAAAGCGTTCTTTTAGTTTGAGAATAAGAATACCTTTCGCAAAGTTACATAGCGCTTTGTATTAAGTGTAAATCACAATTTTGAATCATCAACATTGTAATGGAAGTAGAGATGGGTGGGTTAATTTATTCTTAAATAAATGAATAAAGTATATTACATATTGTATAAAGTTCGTCCTATTCTTTGCTTGCTGGCACAGAAACGTGCCAGTAACTAAAGCAGAGGATACAATAATGAAGGTAAATCTATGGAAGTATGGCGCTGTGTTAGCTGCGTATTGTGCCGTCAATCAAGGTGTCGCTTGGGCGGATAATTTAGACAAAGCATGCCAAGATCAAGACCCATTTTTAGGTAGAACAGTACAAAATGGTCAAACAGTTTGCTTACCAAATAACTCCCGTACTTATTTAAGTATTGGTAATACCAGTAATGTAAGTAGTTTTTCGATAACAACGGGGTATGGAAGTGGCGACCTTAACTTGTACGCTAAAAATGGCGGTTGGCCAAAGTTAGATGGTAGTGATCCTAGCTCCGTAAAAGCGGGTAATGGTGAATGTATTGTTATTAGCAATCCAAGTAACTATTGGAGCTATATAACAGTGGATGGTGCAAGCCAAGGTGCTTCATTGGTAGTTGATTTGGGAGCTACTTCTTGTCGGATCGTAGATAACACAATCCCTCCTGATAGGGATGATCGTTACGAGTATGACTATGTGAACTTAAAAGTATTTCGTTTCCAATTTAGTGATACGCCATTGGAGTGGAGCACAATGCTGGCGGATTTGGATAAAACAGTTCAATACTACACTGAACAGTCATACGGGAAATTTTCGGTTTATTATGATGTATCAGAACCAGTGATCACGATTAATCGGCCAAAACGAGATTTCGATAATGACTTTTTTGCGTGGCGGGCTGCATGGCAAGCCGAAGTGAAAAATCGCGGTGTTGACCCTGACAACCCAGGCAGAGCAACAGTTGTTATGATGGTGGCGCCGCAAGTCGGGAATTTCAACTCGAGTGCAGCACCACCTTCAATTAGTTTGTACCATCATACGCCAGGTGTTATTGCGCACGAGCTTGGTCACGCACTTGGCCTTAGACATGCAAAAGCAATTGAAGCTGGTGCTGGGCGAGTTATAGGTGATCATGATTATGATAAAGAAAGTTTAAATTATGGAAATGTCTATAGCATGATGGGTATGGGGGCACATTCGTTGCAATCATACAACTTGCTATATAAGCATTATTTTCGTTGGTTAACTGACAGCGATGTTCCTGTTATAAACTCTTCGGGTACATATCGTATTTATGCTTTTGATCATGCTAGAAATGACCTTGGCTATATTGGACTTAGGTTGAAATCTGGAAATGGGCTCTATACATATTGGCTCGAATATCGTACAACCAATCAAAACTACCCAAAGACAAAAGATGGCATCCTAATCAACTTACAAGGTTACTTCGAAAATGAAAAAGATGCGCGTTTTTGGAAAACCACCTCTTATTTACTAGACATGACACCGGGCTCAAAAACACCTGGGTGGTGGGGGGATGATCAAACTGATTCTGAACTAGTTATTGGTAAAAGTTATACTGACCATTGGGGAGGATTTAGAATTACTCCTACGGCTAAGGGCGGTGTAGATGGGACTGAGCGTGCTTGGATAGAGGTTAAAGTAGAGCTGCTGTCTGGCAATTAGCGTGTGTAAATTGCTTAGAGTATTAGCAAATGCTTCTAACTCGTATGAGTTAAAAACACATGATGGCTAATCGTACTCTTTTAATCAGGGTTGGGTAGCGCTTAGCCCTGATTTGCTGCGCCAAATTTTTCTTTTTTCAATTCACCGCAGAGCATCGCATTCGATATATTGTGGTTCAATTATGCGTGTTAAAGCATGGAGGAAAAAGTAAATCTCTTATTGCTGGCGTGTTTTCAATGTTATACCTGCAGGAAAGTTTGTATACCAGGGCCTAATTTAGCCTGTACGAAGCTCTGAGTGCATATCTAGCAATACCCCTCCTTGTATCATGAAAGGACCCGTATTAGGGGCGTAGGCGTGAGTTCAGGGAATATATAATGTGATGGATCTGGGTTTAATTACCTAAGCTGAAATATTTATGCTTATTTCCTGATTATTAATCATATGACAAAATGCGGGGTTTATGTTTAAACCCGTGGGTTAATAGTTATAATATTCAAAAGAATGTTATTTTACCTATTAAAAATGACACCAATTCTATTCTATGGCTTTAGTTAGACTTAGTATCTCTATAACGATACTTAAAAATGTGCTCAACTTCTAAAGTTCTTCTTAGAATCATTGTGTTAGGCACCTTGTTCAACTAGTTCATCTTAATTCAAGTAATCAGAACGACTACTATGGCCGCTACGCTTTGTATAATTCATGGCGCTACCACCTCATTTTTATGAACGCTTGCTAATTGACATTCTAAACACCAGTGTAATCAAAAATGCACTGATTGTACCTATAGCAGGTTTTGGTGGTAAAAGTCGTTCGCTCCATACCCTCATTAATCTAAAATTTTTAAGCTTCAAGTTAAATAAAAAAGGTACAAGATTTAATAGGAAATCACTATCAAATAGAGCTGAAAACCTCACTCAAGCTGAATCTAATAAAACAAACAATATTGAGGTCATTTTTTTTATAATTATTTGTTATGCATAAATTCATATTCAGAAAAATAAGTTTTATTCAGCATAGTTCACTAACGAATTATTATTCGTCTTATGTACCCCTTTATTTGGATTTAATTAGCTTTTTTGCAAGGTTATGGAACTTAGAGAAGGTGATTGTGGAGATTATTTGTATATTATCATTTTGTGAATGATGTGTTATTCAATTTGTTTACATTGGTGTTTTTATCCTAGTTCTTGGGTTTTTCCTTATTTTAACTATAAGTGATTGATAAATAAGCTAACAAAAAATAATTGTTTTGTTAATTGGGATTGTTTTTGGCGTTTTTTTGGGCGCTCTTGTTTTTTGTTATTTTGTTTTTTTGTATGTAACTATAGCGTCTCTAAGAGAGCTGAACGTTTGTATGTCTGAAGTTTGATAGTAGTGTGCAATCTATTATTTCTTAGTTTTTTAGTTGATGTGATTTCTAATTAACTTCATTTAAAATTATAAGGAAAAATCATGATTAGAAGGAAAGTAACACCACTTTTATTGAGTCTTGCACTTGGTTCTACAGCCCAAGCAGCAGAATTTTATAGCAACTCAGCTGGTACTAAAGCTGTGAAAGATAGCTATATTGTTGTGTATAATACCCCTTCAACTTTTATTAATGCTGATTTATCAGCAAGAGCCGCATTCACTACATCTTTGACATCAAAACTAAGCGCTGAATTAGGTGTCGAAGTTGAGTATCAATATGATAATTTGTCAGGTGTTGCTATCAAAGCAAACTCTGATCAACTAGTAAAACTACTTTCACATCCAGACGTGAAGTTTGTAGAGCAAAATGCGACATTTACAATCGATCCAAAGATTTCTGATGTTAGTGCTCTTCAAAATAACCCTACTTGGGGTCTGGACCGTATCGACCAAAGAGACCTGCCACTTGATAGAAAATATGTTGGTGCTAACAATGGTCAGGGTGTAACCGCTTACGTATTGGATACAGGTATCCAAAACAGCCACAATGATTTTGGTGGCCGCTCTAGAAATGGTTATGATTTCATTGATAACGATGCGACAGCTCAAGACTGTAATGGTCACGGTACGCACGTTGCGGGCACTATCGGTGGTACTGAATATGGTGTAGCTAAGGCGGTAAATTTAGTTGGCGTTCGTGTACTAGATTGCCGAGGCTCAGGTTCATACGCAGGTGTTATTGCTGGTATTGACTGGGTTGCATCAAATGCAAGAGGTCCATCTGTTGCTAACATGAGTTTGGGCGGTGGTAAATCTACAGCAGTTAACAACGCTGTAGAAAAGGCTGTTAATCGCGGTGTTACATTTGTTGTAGCAGCGGGTAACGACAGAGGTGATGCTTGTTCAAAATCACCAGCTAGTGCACCTTCAGCAATTACTGTTGCGTCTACTGATGTCAATGACGCAAGATCAAGCTTCTCAAACTACGGTAAATGTATCGATGTTTTTGCTCCTGGTTCATCAATCAAATCGGCATGGATCGGTTCTGACACAGCGACAAGAACAATCAGCGGTACATCAATGGCATCTCCGCATGTTGCAGGTGTAGCAGCTTTACACCTAGCTAAAACGCCAAATCTAAATCCTGCTCAAGTTACAGCAGCGATCAATGACAATGCATCTGCGAACAAAATCTCTAATGTTGCAGGTTCACCAAACAAACTGGTTTACGCAAAACTTGATGGCGGCCCTAGTGATGGCCTAGTTGAAGTGGTCAGTGGCAACTCTGGCGACTTTAGAACGTTCGCATTCAATGTGCCTGCAGGTACTACGAAGTTAGTAGCAAGCTTGTCTGGTGGTTCTGGTGATGCTGATTTATATATCAAGCATGGTCAAACACCTTACCCAATTGACAACGATTGCGCTTCTGAAAACCCAGGTACATCAAACGAATCATGTGTTGTTGCCAACCCGGCTAGCGGCACTTGGTACATTTCAGCTTATGGTTACAGTGCATTTAATAATGTCACTTTAAAAGCTGATGCTGAAAAATAAACTTTAGTTAAAATCAATTACAAGGAAATCTTTTTTATGAGAACTTTGACAATTCTTTTTGCTGCTGCGCTTGCATTTTTCGCTGCTAAATCTGAAGCTGCAATGGACATCGCTGCATATCAGAGCCAAGCAACAACAGATAATGCTGCACATGGCCGTTGTGCGAAAAAAGCTGTTAACGCGACTGAGTGTGTAAATCGTATCAATTGGGCTGTTACAAATGGCTATATCACTGCTCGCGCTGGTGAGTGGGGTAAAGCGAATGGTTTCTACCCAGTTGTTGATTTTTATGACAGAACAGTTGGTGCTGTTTGTAAATGTGGTTGTTTCGAAGCTAGTACTCTTATCCGTGTAACTAAAGGCGGTAAAGTAGTAGATGTTGAAGCTAAAGACGTTGACAATTCATATGGCTTAGTAGCGCTATCTAAAGACGCTTCTCTAAGCGCGCTTTCAACAGAAACATTTGAAATGAAAGCTCGTACTCAAGGTTCTGAAGAGTCAAAACTATATGTATTCACTCTTGAAGATGGTTCTGAGCTTAAAGTAACTCAACACCACGGTATGCTTTTAGGTGACGGTACTATGGTAGCTGCTAAAGATGTAGAAGCTGGTCAAACAATGCTTCGTGCAGACGGTGTAGAGCTTTCAGTTGCTTCTATCACTCGTGAAGCGACTGACCAAGACGTTTACAACTTTGAGACAAGTGGTGCTGAAGCTGTTAACCACATCATCATCGCTAACGACATCCTAGTTGGTGATTTAACTTGGCAGAACCAGCTTCAAGCTGAGCTAGGTCAAGTTATCGTTCGTCAATAATTTATTGATGTATAGGGAGGGCCGTTCAGGCCTTCCTTTTTTGCATTAATCACTTCTATTTTCAATCATATTAAGTTGGAATAAATGCCATGAAATCAATTTCTACAGTGCTTGGTACTGCAGTATTTCTATCATCGTTGTCGGCTCAAGCTGCGATAGATACCGCAAATTATCGTTATCAAGCCTATTTTGATAATGCGTTGTACAGCAGGTGTGTGAGCAAACCTTCTGAATTGTCAGCTAGACAAAGAATAGACTGGGCTCGTAACGAAGGCGTAATAACAGCTAATGCGGCAAATTGGGGTAAAGAATATAAGTATTACCCGGTGATAGATTATTACGACAAATCAATTTTTTCAATCTGTAGTTATGAAGTGACGCCAAGCTCAGCTGCGACACTAGAGCAGTATAAGCAAATGGCGCATCGCTCTGAGTTGGGTGGACGCTGCGTCTATCGTCCTGATCCTAACCCACTTTATGAAAGAATTGATTGGGCAATATTGAATGGAAAAATTTCAAACAATGCGGGTTTGTGGGGTCGCTACAATGGTTATTATCCAGTAATTGATTTATTTACAGAGCGACTTGCTGGTGTTTGCCGCTTTGGCAGATAAAGTATTAACGAACACGCAATACAATAAACGCAATTTTACTTATGGCTAAGTGTTTGAATAAAAATTGCTGTTTAGGAGGTTACATATTATGAAGAAGGGCATCATTTTTGCTGGAGTCGCTGCTGTTGCCGCTACATTATTCTGGCTTGGTTGGAGCGACAATTTTGCAGATGGTGAGACTAATACAAGCAGCGTCGCAAATGTAGTACAGCAGGAAAATAAAAACACAGTAAACACTAACAAACTAGATGAACTAGATAAAAAGCTTACAACAGATATTGACTTAAAAATACCAAAAGCAGACCCCAAAGTTACCACAACGGAAGAGCAGCTTCTGACTGCTTTTCAACGGATGCAACTGTCTGTCGGTAAATTTAACTCTGCTTCGTTTATTAACGAAGAAATGCAAGATTTATTACATAATCCTGAAATGATAGAAATTGCGCAAAAAAGCTTGATTGATTTTAAACATGCCGAAGCCGCATTTGGTGAACAACAAGCTCTAGTCAGAGTATTTTCTATTCGTTTGCTAGATCAACTAGCGAAAGCTGGTGAGCCCGGCCCTCTTTACGAAGCAACTGGTCAGTTAGCGAGCAATTTGAGTGAGCAGCTAGCAAATGGTGAAGAAATTGAAAAACGCAGAGATCTTGATCTTGAGGACTTAGTATACGCGTCTATCTCAACTTATGATGACGAGCAAGTGATTTCATCACCCGAAATGGTGATGATGGAACTTGGTTATTTTGATGACTTTCATAATGACGTAAGAAAAATATACGCGAATCAATTCGGTTCGATAATCAGTCGCGAAAAAAGTGTAGATGAAACAATTGAAATAGTACAAAAGCTATTCAAAAAACAGTCTTAACTTTCTGAAAATTAAATTAACTCGAATAGCCTACTCGTATGTTTCAAAAGGAGAAATTTGAAATGAGTAACACATATAAGTTTTTGCCCGCCCTGGGGTTGTTAAGTGCATTTGCTGCGCATGCGACAACACCACAACCTCACCCAGTTAAAGCTCATGCGCAACAACATATTGCGGACTCTATAGCTTGGATTGATGAACAGGGAATAAGTTGCGAGCAAAATACCAATGCGCACCCGATGTGTGACACTGTAAAGGTGTATTTTGATGACGGTGAGTATGATCCCTCCAGAACGAACTCTAAACAAACTATACTGGTGATGGATTATGGGATGGATCTTCAGACTGTTTTGCGTTACCGCAGCCGTATTAAAGCCGCCTATAAATATGACCCAGACACTCAGACATTTGTGGCAGACAACCCATCGGTCTCGATCTCTCGACTTGGTCAAAAAGTATTAAGTGATATCGATGGCTTTACATATACAGATCCAGATACAGACACTGTTAAGCCAGGCTTTTTACCTGCAGCATGGCTAGGAGACTTGGCTGCCAAGTATGTGGCGGCAGCAAGCCAAGACAAATATGATCATGAAACGGGAGTTCCGCACTTCAGCCATGGCACTAAGGTGTTTGGTTATTTAGCACAGCATAACCCTGACGCAGAATTTGTGATCATAGATACGAGTACATTTTCTCCTTTCATTATGCACAAGGACGACATTTGTAATCGTGACATAGACGCGTTTTATGTGAAAATGGAACGCGCTGCGGGTTCATTATTGAGAAATGTCATCGAAGTCAATGATATTGAGTATATAAACTACTCAGGTGGGTTCGAAAGAAGAGATGTGCAGAATGCTTGGACAAGCAATAAATGTAATGGCAGTTTAAGTAATTACAAGGCGAAAAGATTTGTTCAGAGCATTAGACCGGTATATGACAAATTGTTTAGTACCTATGGTGTTCTTGGGATCCACGCAGGGGCAGTTTCTGCAACAAATAATGAAAACCCGCTTGATGTAATTGATTATCAAAATCGCATTCGAGTGATGTCTTATACAACAGGCTCAGTAGATACTCAGATTTCACAGGATGCTAAAACTGGCTGGCAGGATGTTTTTGTTAATCATTCATCTGAGTTTGACGGTCACAAGTATATAGACATGTATGTCAACTTTGGATATGGCAGAAGCGCTTTTTGGGAGACAAATAGCACACCTAAAATGTCTTCTGATGTATACGGTATGAGATACGGCGCAGATTGGGAGTTTCCTTCATCTTCGTGGGCTGCGCCTATTGCTACTTCTTATGCAATCGCAGTACAGAGTCAAATAGAATGGGGTTTTGATCCTGCATATTTAAAGCGAACTTTAATTTCACAAGATTGTTATGATAATGGCGGGCATTTCATAAACTTTGCATTATCTGACTTTATCTATGCTGGAAATGGACGTTGTCGTTTGCAAGATCCGTTAAAGTATCGTTTAGATACACTTAACCAGCAGGGTTATTTAAAATAATCGCAGAGAAATCATTTTGTATTAAATTGTAATCGCGTAGTGCCTGTTTGATTATTCATGATATAGTTGCACCTTAAGTTGTTAAATAAGTGTTTATAAAAGGTGATTTTTGCTTTCGAGGAACAGTAAAGCAAAGATTTTTATTCTAAGGAGAGTTATATGTTTAAGAAAACAGGCGCTTTGTTATTGGGTTCGCTGTCGCTGCTTATCACAGGCTGTGGAGGGAGTGATAGCACAGAGCCTGCACCTATCGACCCCCCTCCTGTGGTGGTGCAGCCTGATCCTAAACCTGATCCTGAGCCCACTCCAGACCCTGAACCTACTCCAGATCCGGAACCTGAACCTGAACCAGAACCAGAACCAGAACCAGATCCCACTGTGTTTATGGATGTTATCGAAGCGCAAGGAAAACAGCTTGTTACTGACTCTATTGCTTGGATTGACGAGCAGGGTATTGATTGCACCAATGCATCACAAAACCATGAAATGTGTGAAGTTCAAACTGTGAAGTTTAGCGATGGACAATTTAATCAAGATCGAACAAACAAAACACAAACAATACTTGTTTTAGACTATGGAATGGACTTTCTTTCGGCGTTGCGTTATCGCCCCCGAGTTAAAGCTACTTATAAATACGACCCCCAAACTAAGACATTTATCGCTGATAACCCGCAGGTTAGCTTATCTAAATTGGGTGTAAAACTGCTCCAAGACATTAACAGCTTTACCTTTACAGATGAGAAATTTACCAAGCCTCAAGAGGCATTTTTACCAGCGAGTTGGCTATCAGATTTAGCTGCAAAATATAGAGAGGTGGTCCCTGATGACAGGTTTGATAGAGTAACCAATAGAGCTTTTTTTAGTCATGGCACTAAGGTATTTGGTTATTTAGCACAGCACAATCCACATGCCGAATTTGTCCTAATTGACACGGCGTCATTTATCCCATTTACACAGCATAAAGACGAGTTGTGCGCCGCTGATTTGGATACGTTTTTGGCGCATATGAAAAGTGCAGCAAGCTCGCTAAAAGCAGATATTATCGATAGCCATGAAATTGAATATATAAATTACTCAGGTGGCTTTACTTTAGAAAGTGTTGGTAATGCCTTGAATAGTAATGGATGTAATGACGCACTTGATACAGAGCAACGGGTGCAATTTTTAAATGCAATGAAGCCTGTTTATGACGCGTTATTTGAATCACCAAATACGCTGGCATTTCATGCCGGAAACGAATTTGCAACACAAAGCCAAGATGATCTGGACCTAATCAACTATTCTAACAGAGTACGTGTTTCCCAATACTCTACAGGTGATAAAGACACAAGTATTACCAAGGGGGGGTTATCTGGTTGGCAACAAGTATTCGTTGATAATGAAGACAGTTTTAATGGTAATGAAAGTATCGACTTATATATCAATGTTGGGTACGTGCCAGAGAATGGCACCGGTAGTCATGCAACCAATAGTACTCCAAAATTCGATCCTGATATTTTAGGGATGAGATACCAAGCGGAGATGTCGCCTTTTGGCTCTTCTTGGACAACGCCCGTTGCAACGTCTTATGCACTTTACGAGCAGGTTCGATTGATGTCTGAGACACAGAGCACTTCTTTTGACCCGCAAAAATTAAAGTCCAGGCTTATCTCCAGCGACTGTAAAGATGTCGCAGAGCTGCAAGGCCATGAGGGCTTAACAAAGTTTATTGAAAATGGGCAAGGGCAGTGCAGGGTACAAGATCCTTTAAAACACAAAGCGGATGAGCTAAATCGTATTGGCTATTTAACTAGGTAGTAACCGAGACATTTACATGGGATGAGGTGTGTTCAGCACGCTTCATCCCATGTTCGTATGTTATAGCGATTCGGCTGATTTAACTATGTGCTTAGGCTCTGAACGCCAAGAGAATCGACCATCATAAGATTGGCACTCTACTGTTGTACTTTGAGCATCCGCTAAATATATTTGATTAGTTTTTGAAGCTGGGTAGCTGAAATAGTCACTGCATTTTGCACTTTGGCCCGGGCCAATAACCACTTGAGTGCCTACTTTTATTTTACAACTTACGAGCATGTCGAGAGGTGAGTAACTCGGACAAATGACATTGTCTCTACGATATTTTGAAATGGAACCTTTTGGCTTATCAAACGTCCACCATTTACCCAGTTTTGATCCTGAATATTCGCTATTCCAAGCACGCCAAATTGTTATTTCTTTAGTGGTTACAAAAACTTGACCTTTGCATAGTCCACCTTGTTCTGCTGGCAGTACAACACCTTTTGGTATCGAAGCCTCCGGAACAGCAGTAAGGCCTGGGGGGTTGTCTATATTGCCGACACATGAAGCTGTAGGCTGAGCTACTTCTTGCGTTGTTACCGAAGTAGAATTACAAGCGGCTAAAAGTAGCATACTTGATGATAGCACTGCTAAACGAACGAGTTGACTATGGGTACCCAAGTGGGCCGGTTTTTGTAATTTAGACATGCATTGTTCCTTTCTATGATAAACAAAGCCAGTTTAGTATGCCTGAACTAAAATGTATCTTTCAACCCATTACACATACATAGCGCGTAGTTCTGGTTTGATTGTAGTCAAACTAGTTTTTAGTGAATACATGTTGTGTTTTAGACTCCGAAAACCCCAACTTTAGATAAAAATGATGTGTTTCAATGCGTTTTTCGTTGCATCTGACCCTGAGCTCGGTGTTTTGTTCAATCGCAACTTGATAGACGTGTTCGACCAATTGTTTACCAATACCTTGGTTTCTAATTTTAGGGTCAACCACCAAACCGCCGATTTCATATATCATTTTGGATGCGACACGGTGGGCTTTGAAGGCATGTATCCAACCACCGACTCGACCGTTTTGGTCAAAAACCCACACATCGTCATTGTTTGATTCAAGTAAATACTCAAGCCGCAGTTGGGCTTGTTCCATTGAAGCATTTTCGTAACCCAAAAAATTGGATAAGTAGTGAATCTGTTGTAAGTCTGTCATTTTGGCCGTGCGTACATTTGCCATGAAATACTCCTTATCAATTGCAGCTGACGTCTTTTATTACTGTTGCTTAGTGCCAGAGGATATTAGAAAAAACGCTATGATTTCAATTGGAAAATATCGAAATGCTGATGTTTGGTAGCAGAACATAAGGATCTTATGAATTTAATGATATGTGAAACAAGCTGCCACCATTACTGGTATGATATACGAGATGCAGAGATATCGAATTATCGCCAGCTAGGTCTTGAATGCCCGAGCAGGTGAGCACACCCGCCGTTTTTAATGAGACAAATAAATGCAACAAGCAGAAATACAACAAAGCTTACAAGCACACTTTGGGTTCCCCTCTTTTAGAGCTGGGCAAGCAGAAACGATTGAGCAGCTGATCAACGGGCAATCAAGCTTGGCTATTTTCCCTACTGGATCTGGCAAGTCGCTCTGTTATCAACTCACTGCATTGCATTTGCCACACCTGACTTTAGTGGTATCACCTCTACTTGCTTTAATGCAAGACCAAATCGAGTTTTTGAATAAAAAGGGTATCGCAGCTGCGAGTTTAGACTCGACACAATCGTATGAGCAATCTCAGAATGTAATGCAAGGCGTAAGAGAAGGGCAGATAAAGATCCTTATGGTGTCCGTAGAGCGCTTTAAAAATGAGCGGTTTAGAGGTTTTATCAAGCAGGTAGCAATTTCTATGTTAGTGGTTGATGAAGCTCATTGTATTTCTGAGTGGGGACACAACTTTAGGCCCGATTATTTGAAGTTGCCGCAAATTCGCAGTGAGCTTAATATTCCGTTAGTGCTGTTATTAACGGCAACTGCAACAAAAAAGGTTAAACGTGATATGGCACAAAGATTTGCCATTAGCGAAGCGCATATTGTGCAAACTGGCTTTTATCGCTCAAATTTAGACCTCAGTATTTACGGGAGTACAGAAAGCGACAAGCTACCGACAATTTTATCTTTTTTATCCAACAGGCAAGATAGCGGTATTATCTATGTCACGCTGCAACAAACTGCTGAGCAATTAGCAAAGCAATTACAGGCGTCAGGCTTTGATGCTGTGGCTTATCATGCGGGATTAAAGGATGAGCTAAGGCAGCAAATTCAGCAGCAATTTATGCGCAATGAAAAACGTATAATTGTTGCGACTATTGCTTTTGGTATGGGGATTGATAAGTCAGACATTCGGTTTGTGATCCACTATGATTTACCAAAATCTATCGAAAACTACAGTCAGGAAATTGGTCGAGCAGGGCGAGATGGGGAGCCGTCTCAATGTATTACGTTGGCAAATCTAGATGGCGTGTCAACGCTTGAAAACTTTGTTTACGCAGACACTCCAGAGCTTGGCAATATTGAATTACTGATCAATGAAATTAGTACATCTACAGAGCAAGGCCTGTGGGAAATGCAAGAGCTGAGCGTATCTAAAGCCACTAATATTCGATTGTTAGCACTGAAAACTGCCTTGGTTCAGCTAGAGCTGCTAGGCGTCTTAGAAGCAAAATATGCATTTTACGCTGACTTTCGCTTTAAATGGTTACATACAGAAAGCAAAGTACTGAGTTCGTTTGACGCCAATCGGCAAACTTTTATTCAGCAGATACTTTCCCAAACTCATTTTAAAAAAGTGTGGGGAACTGTAGACATGGCTGCATTGGTAAACCTAGGTCTAGAGCGAAGTCGAGTGGTAGCAGCGCTCGATTATTTGCATGAGCAGGGTATGATCCTGCTCGAGTCGAAACGTATGATGCAAGTGTATCAAGTTGATACAGAAACATTAAACACGCCTGATCTGGCTGTAAAACTAAGTACTTATTTCGCCGACAAAGAGCAAAGTGAAGTTAAGCGCATAGCTGCAATGCTGCGCTTTTTTGAACTGCGAAACTGTTTATCTAATAATTTGGCGCGGTATTTTGATGATGAACAAGTACCTCAGAACTGCGGTCATTGCAGTGTCTGTCGAGGAGCTAGTGCACATTTACACTATAGCGAAGAGCCTACCTTTCCCGATGAACAGCAGCTCAGAGATGATATCTATGGACTTAAAAATCATTTGACACAAATCGGGGTGGAACCAACGCCAGCCATTTTGGTGCGCTTCTTAACGGGTATGACTACACCTTTGTCAACAGCGAACAAATTTAGGCAAAGATCGGGCTTTGGTAGTTGCAGTTTATTGAGGTACAAAGACGTTGAAAGCAAGTTGGAGAAACTTGGACTGAAATAGAGTGAGTCAGACGTTAAAATAAAAAAGAGGCCTCAATTGAGGCCTCTTTGTTCAGCTGACTAGAATTTTGTTTTTATAGTTGCCATGTAATGGTTGCGCGAATATCGCGTCCTGGCTCTGCAACACCTGTATCAATTGGGCCAAGTGCCGCATAGGTTGCATGGTCATAATAAAACTTGTCGAACACATTCTTGATGGCGACATCCAGTTTTAAGTTCTCGTTGTCCGTGATATACCAAGTTGCTTTTAAGTCATGAACACCATAGCCCACTTTTTCTGGTAATTGGGTATTGTCCCAGACATAGGTGCCAGCATCATCAAGGCGTTTAACCAGACGAGCTTGCCAAGCCAACTCTATGGAGTCGGTAAGTGAATAGTCAGCACCCAAGGTTAGAGTATCACCGACAGAAGTACCAATAGACCAGTCTTGATCGGAGATTGAAGTACCTGCAAGTGCTGGGTTTATATGTGTTTTCCACTCAGGGCTACTGCTATTAAATGCCAAAGACAGTGACACTTTATCAAAACTGTAGCGGGCATTGATGTTTAGCCCTTTATTCTCTAAATCACCGACGTTACTCAGGATGTGGGCGGCCTGTGTTTCGAGATTCTTTGCGGTAGAAACGGCATCATCAATCGTCGACACAAATACGTCAGCTTGTACGACTAGGTTATCACCTAGATATTTAAATCCGACTTCGATGTTTTCAGCGACTTCTTTGCGCAAGTTTACGTCATTATCATAATAACCAAGGACAAATAGCTCTTTTACTTTTTGACCTCGAACAGCTTTTGCGTAACCTGTATTAACTGATAGCTCAGGCGTAAGTTCATAAGTTAAGTTTAAGTTAGGGCTAAAGCCACTAGAGTCAAAGTTGTGACCGTTATCATCGTCTAGTTCGTAGTTGTCGTATCTTACACCTGTGCTGATCTGAAATTGATCTGTTACTTGGAAGTAATCTTGGATATAGATGCCCAACACTTTGCCTTTCTCAACACCGGATAGCTCATAGTTAGAACCAATGTCTTCTAATATTGCTTCGTCGCTTCTGTAGTCAAAGCCAGCCACAATTTTGTGGGTGTTATATAGCGCAATGTTCTTTATATCAAAACCTTGTGAGTCGTATTCGGCAAAATAGGTGTTTTGAACGACAATGCCCGCTCTATTTTCACCTTCAGGGTGTGCGTGCGTGATAGAGTTTTTAGTCTGATACGCTGAAAAAGCGATATCAATGAGATCGTCCTGTGGGGCGTAAAAATAATTTAGCGTATTCGTTGTACGCTCACTTTCTTGCGGCAGAGGCAGGTTTTTACGGCTTGGGTGCCAATGAGCGCGTAGTAAGCGTGTGCCATCATCGTGGCGTACATCATGGCTTAGGCTAAATGATTGTGTGTCAGTAATATCACCACTAATTTTAGCAAAGCCAACTTCTTGTTCAGACTGAGAGTAAGGGATTTCATCACCGTTTCCATCTTCCATGTTCTCTGTGTCACGCTTGATCAGTGATACCAATGCATCAATATCGTCAGTGACTCGACCATATACGGTAGAGCTTGCTTTGAAACCTTCACTGTTGCCGTAATAGCCTAGCTTGAATAAGGCGCCAAAATTTTCATCTGGTGCAAGCAAGTCTGAGGCACTCTTGGTTTTAAATCTCAGTGCACCACCTAGCGCGCCTGAGCCAGATGTGGCGTCCCCCGCACCTGCCACCACGTCTACTTGCTTGAGCAGTTCAGGCTCAATTGATAGACGACCTTGGTGGTGAAACAAATAGCCAGCTTGCAACGCGCCATCAATACTGACATTAAGCATGGTGTCTTCTAGGCCGCGAACATAAATCTTTTGTGCGACAGGGTTCGAACCACCCACCGACACTTGTGGAAGTGATCTGAATATATCTGACAGGTCATTCGCTTGAAGTTGAGTCAGATCAGTTTGGTCGATGATCATATCGGCGTCAGAAACTTTGCCGTGAACTTCGATGATTTCAATCTTTTGTTGTTGGTTGTCGGCTAAAGTAACAGGAGAACCAAAAGTTGCAACTGCCACAGCAAGGGCGATAGATGAGCGAGAAAAACCAAACTGCATTGGTGTGTTCCTTTATCTTAAATGAAAATAGTTATCAATACGCGTGTATTATTCATGGTTCTGTCCCAAAACAAAGCACTTTTACAACTGTTACATTTGCAGTGACATTTGGTGCTAATTTATGTGACTACGGTTGGCTTTAGAGCTCAATGACGATACATAATCCGGATTTGGGTGTGTTTTGCGCGTAGATGTGTCCGTTTAGGCGCTCCATTTGCCTTTTACACAGTGCTAGACCCAAACCAAACGAGTGACTATCAGGTTGCGTATGCGAATAACCATGACTGCGATAAAACGGTTGAAATATATCTTCTAGTTCACTCTCAGCGACACCAGGCCCATCATCTAATATTTGAATTGTGTACTTATCAAGTACAACGGAGATATGCTTTTTGGCATAACGGCTGGCGTTTCTGAGCACATTCTCTATGACCTGACCAAGCACACGCGCGTCACTATTGTGTTGCTGTGTTTCTGGCATGTTCAGCTGAAAGTGTAAGTGTGGGGCTTCAAATTTAACTTCTTCAGCAATGCAGTCGATTAAGTCGACGAGATCAAACGGGCTATTTGCAGTGTCTGTGTGTGGGCAAAAACGTTCGTTTTCGAGCCATGTTAATGTGAGAGTATTTTCGGCCAGCTCTCTCATGGTGTGGGTGTTTTTGGCTACACGAACAAGCATATCTTGTTGGCCTAATCCGGATTTGTGGCATTCCAACGCGGTTTCGATGCGCGCAATTGGCGTTCTAATTTCATGTGAAAAATCAGCGATAAACTGCCTTTGTGCGCGGATGGTGTTAGCGGTACAGTGGGCCATTTTGTCAAAGGTTGCTGCAATTTGTTTGAACTCTGTATCGCGACTTGAGATTTTGTCTCCCACTCGGCTGTCTAAATCGCCATCGGCGAAGGCGCGAGTAGTTTGTTCAAGTTGCTTTAGGGGTTTCATGATTGCGCGATATAGCAGCCAGCAAATGCCCGCAAGGACCAAAAATGGGATAAAAAATTGCAGCACTATGTAAGTGACCTTCCAGTAATTACCTGGACGCATATGACTGGGAAGCTGAATTAAAAAGTGGGTCTTGTCATCGGCAAAAGGAATGTCCATCACAGGATTTCGAGGGAAATATAAATGGATTTTCCAACGTACATTTCGACCTAGTGTAAACTCATCGAGATAGTATTGTTGAAGTTGGGTATCAGCCAATGGGGTCAGCTCTCGCTGCACGACCGCAGCCCAAGTATTATGCGCTTGCTCTATTTTTTTTACGTATGCACTCAAAGCCGCCATATCACCATTTAAGAACAATTGCTCTGCATGTTGGCCAAGTGCAATTAGCTCTTCTTGATGCTCAACTTTGATTTGACTCATTCTGAATTCGGTGTGATTAACCAAGTAGTCAATCACACCGAACAATATGATAGAACCAGCTATGACCAGCGCGCATAGGCGCAAAAAATAAGACGCTTTAAGGTTGAACATGCAGACGGTACCCTTTGCCATGTACGGTTGTGATCGACTCGGGGCTTAGCCCCACCGCGACTAGTTTTTTTCGAAGTCGACTCAAGTGCATATCTAAACTGCGGTCATAACGGCTAAATTGGCGTTCAAGTACACTCTGATAAAGAAATGCTTTACTGAGGGTTTCTTTGTGATTGTGAGCTAATTGCCACAACAACTTAAACTGAATTGCTGTGATATCTAGCGTCTCTTGGTTATAGGCGGCAAGCTGCTTTTGTCTGTCCAAGTGCAAGTCAGCCAAGACAATTTCAAATGGCGTTTGTGATTGGGTATGACTTGCGTGGACACGCCTTAAAATCGCTTCTATACGCAGTACCAGCTCATCAAGGTTAAAAGGTTTAGAAAGGTAATCATCCGCGCCTAAGCTGAGGCCTTTAATACGCTCTTGTTCAGCACCACATGCAGATAAAATCAAGACAGGTGTGTGTTTTATTTTTCTAAGCTGAGCCAAGATTTCATAGCCTTCCATACTTGGTAAGCGAATATCCAAAATGATGAGGTCATAATCGATAGCCAGCGCCTGACTAAGTCCTTGTTCTCCATCATGAAGACAGTCTACCTGATAGCCCCTGTTGCTAAGTAGCACACAGACTTGTTGATTGAGAGTAATGTCGTCTTCTACGACTAAAATACGGTTGTTCACAGATTTGTGTCTTCTAAAATGAGAATGATTGTATTTTAAGATTATTGTGCCTGTGTATACAATAGCGACAAGGTCGGATAGTAAACAGACGTGCGCTGTATGAGTTTTTTTCAAATGGAGTGAGATGTATTTGATTGAATTCCCAATGGCTGAAGGGGTTAACCAGCACTGGGGTATATCGCGAGGCAATAGGTAACATTGGAATACAGTCTCGGATACAAACTCATTTAAGGAATGACACATGTTAAGGTTAATATCAATCAAACTGTCGCTACTGGCATTTGTGCTCAGCTGCGTCGGAGGGCTCTTTTCCAGTGCCGTATTTGCGAAGAGTTATAAGGCGACCCATCATGCCATCGTATATGAAGGGCGAGTTAGTAAACATTACAATAAAGGCCAAGTAGAGTTTAACTGGCCAGGAACACAGCTTAAAACCAAGCTAGTTGGTAAATCACTTAAAGTTACGATGGCAGGATATGGTGATCAATTTGATGTCCTAGTGGATGGTGTACTGCACAAGAAAATTGTCACAGGGCAAAATGGTAACTTTGAGGAGCACGTCGTATTTACTCAACAGGATGTAAAAACGGTAGACATTGAAATCGTTAAACGTTGGGAAAACTACAGCAATAATACCAAAATTTTAAGCTTTTCAACTGATGGCCGATTAGAGGGAATTTGGCAGCAGCAACCCCATATTTTATTTATCGGTGACTCTATTAGCGCGGGCTTTGGCAGCGAGTCAACTAAGCGCCAGTGCACGTGGAGCGAAATTGTAAATAGCAGTAATGCCAGAGTAGCGTTCCCTTATCTAACTGCGTCTCAGTTGGAGGCCAGCTTTACTCAAGTGTCTTATTCAGGCCTAGGTTTGATCCGCAATTGGAGCGGCAATGATCCTCACCACAATTTGCGTACTTACTTTGACAAAGTAACGGCTGTGTTTGGTGACAATAAAGCTTATGAAGATACACATCCAAATTTGGTAGTGATAGAAGTGGGTACTAACGATTTCAGTACAGATCCTCAGCCACACGAGCCTTGGGAGACGATTGAGGACGTGAAAGCAGACTGGGTTTCGACCATGGTAGAGTTTGTTAACACTGTGCGCTATCGCTTTCCCAATGCACCAGTTGTTTTTATGCCAAGGCCTGCATATCCATATGACTTTATTATTCCGGCAACATTAGAGGCAAAAGCAAAACTAGAAGAGCAGGGAATAGATAAGCTGTACTCTCACACTTTTTCTTCACCATTAGAAGGGTGTATTTGGCATCCAACAACAGCTGAACATACCGATATTGCAAATAAGTTGTCGGCATTTATTCGAAACCATAATTTGTTGAACTAAAGGCTTAATCTGCCTGTTAAACCCATTAATTAGCGCTTTGTAATTGGTGGGTTTAACCACTCGAGACTTCATTTAATAATTTTGCCGCTGAGCACACTTGTTTACTGCCCAAGCAAGAATAATATGTGTTTCTCAGAACTGAAAAAGCCGCGTTAGGGCGGCTTTAAATTCAGCTACTGATCCGCCCAAAGTGGGGGAGAGCGACGTTGCCTAGAGAAACTTTTTATTGAGATAGCAAGAAATATCAAAAACGCCTGTCTGATATTTTCTAAAGTACACCTATCAACACAACACACACAGGTGTACTTATGAAAGTAACTAAAAAAATCATCATCAACAAACCCGCTGAGCAAGTATGGCATTTAATCGCCCACGAATTTGATAAGGCGCATTTATGGATGGGTCCTATTCCGAACTCAGTGGCTTTGGGAGCAGGTAAAGGACTAGCTGGTGCGCCTATGGAAGGACGTATCTGCGACTTAAATGCAGATCCCAATGGCGCTAAAGTCAAAGAGGTGATCACAGACTATAGTGAGCAAGGTAGATATTTGGCATTTGATGTCTTACCTGTCAACAACCCTAAAATTGTGCCCATTAAGCAAAACCATGTGCATATGTCGGTGCGTTCAGTCGGCCACAATAAATCAGAGGTAACTTGGGTTGCGTCCCCTCAGCTTAAGTTGTTTGCTTACCCATTTTATCCACTGTTGAGATTGGTATTTCCGATTGCATTTGGCAAACTGCTCACTGGTTTGAAAAAATATGCTGAAGAAAATGTGCTAATGTCAGACATGGCAAGTGCTTGAGCAATTCAGTAAAGAACTTTGAGGATTATGAGATGGAGCGGTTTTTTAAGAGCATTGAATATATTGAGTCACACTTATTTGAAAAAATCAGTGTGCATGAAATTGCGACAGCCTCACATTATTCAACTTATCATTACAGTAGGGTGTTTAAAGCATTGGTTGGAGATACACCTAAAGAATACTTGCGTAAGAGGCGCTTAACCTTAGCGGCGAAGCGCTTGCTGACAGAAGAGGTAGGGATATTAGAGCTGGCTATTGAATGCCAATTTGAATCTCAAGAAGCGTTTACTCGCGCATTTAAGGCGTTGTTTGATATGACGCCTGCACAATACAGAAAGATCAACGAACCATTTAGGTTATTGTATAAAAAGCCGGTAAGCCAAGATGACTTGGCATTTTTACAGAATAATATCAGCATGGAGCCTGAAATTATTGAGCAACCAGCAATGAAAATTGTCGGTATTGCAAATCAATATGATGACGGTGATTTAAGCTTACCTAAGTTGTGGTCGGGATTTAGACCATACAGAGATAAAATCCCCAACCGTGTTGGCAGTGATTTCTTTGGTATATATGAGAACTATGAGGAATCTGAAGACACCACGCGTTTTGTTTATATATGCTCAGCACAAGTTGAAAACTTCGACGATGTGCCAGAGGGCCTTATCACACGAGAGCTTGACGCCCAAACGTACGCTCGTTTTACCCATATAGGCCCGATTGCCAAATTAGAAGAAACGCTACGTTATATTTGGGGTAGCTGGCTACCAAAAAGTAGCTATGAGTATGCAGATAAACCGGATTTTGAATTACTGCCGGCAAACTTTAACGATGCTGACCCCAACAACAAAATCTACTTAAACATTCCAATAAAGCCCAAAGCCTGATCCTTCAGGCTTTTTTTTGCTCAATGAACAAGACAGCAAGAAATATCAAAAACACAGACAGCGCTTGGATTAATCTAACCACATAGAAGATTACATCATCATTAAGTGAAAGGTTTACATTATGATCAAGCGCGTATTAATTACAGGAGCAAATGCAGGTTTAGGTAAAGAGGCTGCGAAACAGCTCGCGGCTCGCCCTGAGGTAGAAGTTGTCTATTTAGGTTGTCGAAATCGAGAAAAAGCCTTTATTGCGCAACAAGAACTAGAGCAATTAACGGGGCGCAACATTTTTAAAATTGTTGAAATTGATGTCAGCGACACCAGCTCAGTTAAACGCGCTGTTGAGTCATTACCTCATAGTGTGGACGCATTAATCATGAATGCTGGTGGCACAGGCGGAAGGGACTTCTCGAAGTTAAATAGTGACGGTGTTACGCAGATATTTGCTGTGAACTTATTAGGACACAGTGTATTAACAGAAGAATTGCTAAAATATGGCAAGCTAACGCAAGTTGCTGTATATGCCGGTTCGGAAGCCGCTCGCGGTGTAACTGAAATGGGCATGCCTCGCCCCAATTTATCTACGTCGTCAGTGGAGGAGTTCACCACGATTTGTGATGGATCGGCATTTACCAAAAACCAAGATGCGACCGCACATTATGGGCCTATCAAGTATATGGGGGCGCTTTGGATGTCTGCCATGGCCAGACGACACTCGCATATCAAATTTATTACCATGAGCCCTGGTGCTACTACTGGGACAGAAGGGTTTAACACATTACCTGTGATCAAGCAGTATGCAATGAAAGGTATGATGCAAGTGATGTTGTGGTTGGGTAAGGTGCATCGCGTTGAAGAGGGGGCTGGGCGTTATTTGTCTGCTATTTTTGATACGCAGCTAATATCAGGTCAGTTCTATGCCAGTAAAAAAGGTCTAACGGGCACGGTGGGTGAGCAACACCTTTTGTTTGCAGATTTGAACAATAAGCAATATCAGGATAATGCGCTGCTAGCGATCGAAAGGTTTGGTGCTAAATAGGATAAAACGCCCACACTGCGTGGGCGATATATTGATGGCTATTTAGTAGGTAAGTATCCGTCAATATGCTGCTGTTTAGGGCCGGAGCCTTTACCGATGCATCCTGCACAGATCTGTTTGAGCAGTTTTTTGTCATTAATTCGGTATTTTTGTTGCTTTATCTTTGCGTTTTTCATAATTAGTCCTTTAGTCGTTATTAAGCGCAAAATATTGCGCCATAGTATAGTGTTGTTCAGTAAACGTAATGTGAATTACTCGCCATTAAACTGATCTTAAACTTGCTATTAAAATAATCATCAACTCGGTAATAAAAAATACCCGCAAATTGTACTTGTTTATAGCTGGCCTCATTCTTTTTCAACTGCTAGCGCTTTTTCTGAGCGATGAGCGTACACACTGGCGAACAAACAAATGCCTGCCAAACTCAGCAAAATAGAATTGTAAATTTCTAAATTATAATACATATGGGTTATCTCCCAAAGATGACTAACTTGCTCTTCCGGGAAGCCAAGCCTATCTAAATTGCGGATGAAGTTTTCACCAAATGCGTATATGTCTACAAAACAAAAAAGCATAAATACATAAAATAAGCTGTTCGCCATATCAAACAGACTTGGCTCTTCCCTTAAAAAATAAATAGCTGACTTTCTGCAATATAAACAGATGCATAAGTTTAATATTAATGAGGAGGAAAAATACCAGATGTTTTCCGTAAAGCCTGTATATTTTCCATATACAAAGTTATCTAATACCGCAATTATTACAAGCTCTATTAGCGTAAACAATAACAAGTATAGAATAAATACATTCATTTTAGGTAAATTAGTTGTTCTATAAAAAGCAAAAGCCAAACACGCTATAAATAAAATTCCCTCATAAATTGGCGTTTTCATGCTGTAAACGGCAAAACCAACCGCGATAAAAATAAGCAATAGCTTTGTAAATGGTTTCACTCAACCTCCTTGGAGTTCATCTGGAATAATCGTTACTGGCGGATAGTCAATGGCTACACTTTGCTGCCTAGGCCCTGAACCCTTACCGGAGGTCATTCCTGCAGCATATACCTGTTTAAGCTGATCTTTATTACTGATCAGATGTTTTTGTTTTATTTTCGTGCTTTTCATCAGAGGCCTCTAATTGGGATTCTTTTTCGATACAAGCGCTATTGTACTTTCCAGCAACTCCAGCCATGGAGGCCAAAAAACCGTACACATCTATCTTACACCCATTGTGTAATTTAGTTAACACACTCTGAGGAAACTCTGAAGTACCATTAAGGTAGTTGTTCATGGTACTGCGCGATACACCTGCTTTTTTACAGCCTTTTGAAACAGAGCCTTGTTTTGCAATGAGTTCTTTCCTTACATAGTGCCTCAGCTTTTCCCCGAATTTAAACGGGTCAATTTCATCCATAACATAAACACCATTTTACAAATTAAACACATGTTAACTTTCTGTGTTTGTTTTATCAACAAGTGTTGGCTGTGGCAATTGTGATTAAGTTGTCCAGATTCTGGCACAGTGGTTCTGTTAAATTGTGCTTATTCATTATTTAATAAACTTTGGAAGGAAACCACTATGGCTCATCATCACTCTATGGAATTTATACAATCAAGTAATAGAAGCCTCAGACACAATAGAGCCCTTAGGCATACGCGTGTCGTGGAATTTAAAACCAACTTGCAAAAATCCATTCGTCAACTGCGAAAAAGTAAAAAATTAACACAAAAGCAGCTTGGCCATATTGTTGGTGTTGATCAGGCAACGATAAGTAATTTTGAGTGTGGCAAGACAGTCATGACTGTGGATCTCGCCTTTGAGCTTACTTTAATTTTTGGTGTTGACTTCTCTATCGAAAATAATTTGTCAGCAGTAGAAAGTTCGGATGACAAGCGTACCTCTCATGGTTAATAAAAGTGATAGAACAATTGCCTGTTGGTGTAGCCTTAAGTAGTTAAATAAAAAGAGGTCAACCAAGATTTACAGGCAGTAGGTTAAAGGACAAAGACTTTTGATATACGCTTATTTATCCACAAAGCTTTAGTTGCATAAAAGTAGTTCATCTAATTGGCTTAAGTTAACGCAAAATACCAAGGCGCTGTCACAAGCGCTGTATAACTGTCAGATTAAAATAAAATTGATTAAGCGGCCTTTTGAACTGGCACATAAACCAGATTAGACCGCTTTCACGTTTCTGTGGGTATTCGCCATGTTCAAACCGCTTTTGTTTTTATAATCTTGCAGTTTGGCTAACAAACACTTCAAGCTTTTTATTTATAACTGCAAAGTCAAAGTTGAGAGCGGGTTACTTGAACAATAGCTACTCAGATTTAGTTGCAGGCTCTACTTTACAGGTGCAACCCACAGTATGCCCACGGACTTTTCGACAACTTTGACATGCGTGCCTTTAGGTAAGTCAGATTTACTTTTAATTTGCCATTGAATACCTGAGTATTGGTAATGGACTTGGTTCGATTCGGTCAAGTCCTGCTCTAATGTAAAGCTAATTTCAGCAAAATCACTATCGACGGGCTTGGTATCTTGCTGTGCTTGCATTGCTTTTAGGGGTTTCCATAAAAGCAGCGCTAGCACCGCAGTCAACAAGCCGTTTATCCATGCTGCATTGAGTAAGTTTGGCTCGACCAAACCAAAGTACATGAATGAACCACTGGCAATCAGTGACAGACCTAGAAAAAACAACACAAATGTTGAAAACCCTAGAATGATCACTTCAATACTGAGTGCTAACAAGCCAAAAATAATTAAAGCTTGAGGTAAGTTTTCTGTGAAATAGGTCATGTATTACCCATTCTTTTGACTGTTTAAGGTGTTGATTATCGACATGCCCTGAGCAACCAGTGAACTGGCATCTGTTCCATTGTCTGGTAGCAGCACAACTGAAGACTCTTTTGCAATCGCTTCTTTTGCTGCAATTGCCTTGGTTGCCAAATCGAGTTGAATGGCTTTTTGACCTTCTTGTGTATTAGCGGCTTCACCCACTTTTCTCAAGGCATCTGCTTGAGCTTCTGCAACGGCAATAATGGCTTTTGCTTCACCTTCGGCCTTTAATATTTGCTCTGCTTTTTCAGCTTCTGCTGCTAAAACCTGAGCTTGTTTTTTACCCTCTGCAACGTTAATTTCGGCCTGACGATCACCCTCTGATTCTAGAATTTGTGCACGTTTAACACGCTCTGCTTTCATTTGCGCTTCCATGGCTTCCATGACTGAGTTGGGCGGCACAATATCTTTGATTTCGTAGCGCAACACTTGAATACCCCACGGTTCTGATGCGGCATTAATCGCAGTCACAATATTGGTATTTAACATATCTCGTTCTTCAAAGGTCTTGTCCAGCTCCATTTTACCCAATTCACTACGCATAGTGGTTTGAGCTAACTGTGTGACCGCGAACACATAGTCATCGACCCCATATGTTGCTTTATACGGGTCGAGCACTCTGAAATACAAGACACCATCGACTACTAAAGAAATATTGTCGCGCGTAATCGCGGATTGAGAAGGGACATCGGTTGCTTGTTCTTTCAAGCTTCTATCAGCCGCTACTTGGTCAATAAAGGGAATTATAAAATTCAAACCCGCTTCTTTTGTTGATTGGTATTTACCAAAACGTTCAATTATCCAGGCGCGATTTTGCGGTACAAACTTAATTGAGCCTTTTAAAAGTACAATAACAAAAATAAGTAAAACGGCTTCAATGGTAAAAAGAAAGTTCAGTATCGTTGTAACTGGGTCCATAAGATTCGAGTCCTTTTATTGCTAGAGTCTTTACAATAGCATGATGTTGTTAAGAGTAAAAATAGCCCACCTTTTGTGTTGCAAACGGTATTATTTTATATGGTTAAACTACATAACAAATTAACGAGTGTTAATTGTCATTATTTTGTTATACAGGTTACCTATCATAGATACTAGAAGCAGATACAATCAAATGGGGCCTTTGTACCATGACCGCGCAGTACTACGAACAAAACGCATTGAAGCTAGCACAGATATACCAGACAGACTGCTTTGAATCATTACACGCAAATTGGCTTACCCACCTTAAACCCTATCTAGTTAAAGAGCATTTGAGCTTCCTAGACATTGGTGCCGGTGCGGGCAGGGATGCTAAGTTTATTGTCGAGCAAAATAGAGGCGCAGAAGTGGTCGCCGTTGAGCCTGTTAGCTCTATTAATCGATTAGGTCAGGCTTATACACGAGAGCTGCCGATTATTTGGTTTCGTGACGAGTTACCTCGTCTCGTTAAAGTGAAAAAGCAATACGATACCTTTGATATTATTTTGGTAAGTGGGGTGTTCAACTATCTTGATAGCCATGCTTGTATTCAAGCGCTTTTAACTATTAGGCAATTGCTTAAACCTCAGGGGTTGTTAGTGATCAAGTTGCGACACTGTACTGACGAGCAGCACCTTGAGCTTCGAGGTCTCACTAATTTTGATACCGAAACGCTTGTAACTATGGCCCAAAGTGCTGATTTAAATTTGGAATTTATTACTGATAAAGAACAGGATGCTCAGGGACGTGCCCACACAACTTGGCAAACACTGCTGTTTAGGCCAATATAAATTGGCTTTTCAACATGAAAAATAAAGGGCTGCTCATTACAAGCCGAGAATTTCTTTTTTGTTACTTGCTGACCATGCAGTATTTGCTGCATCTTTTTGGTTTAGCCAAATATAGTCTGTATGCTCTTCGGGGCACAATTTGACTGCAATATCGTTTGGAACACAAATGCTAAAAACGTGTTCTGAATTGATTTTTGCACCGCTTTCATAACGATGTCGCCATTGAGGGCGAATTTCATATTGATTAATAACGTCATGAGCTACTATTTCAAGGCCTAGAGCATGCGCATCAATGCCGGTTTCTTCCTTTAACTCACGGTAGGCAGTGGCCAATGGTGCTTCACCTCTATCTATACCTCCGGTAACTGATTGCCAAAACTCAGGGTCGTCTTTCCTTTGCAGCAATAGAAATTGTTTATTTTGATTGTATATAACGACAAGAACAGAAAACGGTTGGCGTAACATTTCTTTTTCCATGGAGATAGGTACCAGATTATTATACCAAGTGATACGTATACGAGGGAGTGCTTGGGTTCATTTACAAAGCAAAAAAAAAGGCAGGCTATCGCCTGCCCAATCTCCAATAGCAATAATCTTTGCCAAGGAAATACCCAATAAACCAACATCCTTATCAGTAAGCTCTACTTCTCGGGAGTTCTAGGAGTTACTTAATTAATTAAGTGGTGTCTCCAAAGGAACAACTTCATCCTACATGGATGTTTTCAAAATGTAAACCATTTATGATGAAAAACTTCATATGTAACTTAAATGCACCTTTTGTTTTTATTTGTTGTATTTTTATGCGTTTTTTCATATGGATTTAAAAACTTCAATATTTACAATGTTATATGGAGTTGTGATTTCTATTGTTGATTTTAGTAGTTTTATCGGGTACTTTCTTTTTTTATTTAATTTATTGATTTGTATGGTTAATAAAAACCAATAAATTTATTCATATGATGTTTTTATTCCAAAATGTTAAATAATTGTTTTTTGATTGTGTGTTCCAATCAAATTTTGTTGTATGCATTGCCGGCTAAGCTGTGGCTTGTTGAAAAGAAAGTAATGTGATGAATGCCATACATGTGAGAAATTCTTAGCCCAAGCTTGGTTTTCATTCTGTTCTATACCATGCTTAGACTGGGGTGGAAGAAAGTAGTGGCGTTATGTTTATAGCAGGTTTGTTGTCGGTAGTGGTTGTGATGTCACCAAGCGAAATGTTCATGACCCTCAATAAAATAAAAGAGCTCAATAGTCAAAACCCGCAACAAGCCGCGTATGTATTTAGTTCGATACAATCCAGATTACCTAAAAAGCCTAGTCGCGGATTATTAGAGCTCTATCTTGTCGGCTTGGAGTCGGGTGTTAGAGTCAATGATGCTGCTATCGTACAGTATATTGTGTCTATATTTGAACGTGATAGTTGGCAAACTGCTATAGAGGGCGCTGAGCTAGATGTTGCAACGGCAGTGGCAATCTATCACAGGCGTATTCACGACTACAGCTATGCTGAGAGATTGAACGAATGTGCTATTTCGTATGCGGTCGACCCTAAAGAGTTTAGCCGCGTTGCTAACAATATGGCTGTCGTATATCGATATAGTGGCCAGCCACAAAAAGCGGCAAACATTCTAAAAGAGTCTTTAATGTTGGCTGAAGACAGAGAGGTTATAGCGAATATCAAGAATAACCTGGGCAACATTTATTTTGACCAAGAAAAGTATCGCCATGCTCAACTTATGTATATTCGCGCATTTCGATTTCATTCCGAAATGGGGCAATCAGCTTATGCCGCTGGGACTGGGTTAAATTTACTCAACACGCAAATTTTTTTAGGTGACTGGAATAGCTTCACGCGATTTCGCAGTTCAGTTGCTTTAGAAGTTGAGCAAAGTGGTCAACCTGCTTTCAAATTGTTTTTCATGTGGCAAAATTACCTGTATGAGTACATTAATTCAGGTGTTGATCTCACCAGTGAAAGAGTTCACGCATTAATTGAATCAATCCCAATATTGCTCAAGAGTGAACTAGGACCCTCTCTCCAGTTTTATTCAAATCTTTTAAAGCGTGAAGAATTAGCTCATTCATTGCAAAAAGAGCTTAAAAAAACACCTGATATCAAACAAATAAAGTCTCCAACTGGAAAAAGAGTTAAGCTTGGAAGGCTATGCTCTTCGAGGATCATTGCAAAAAAATACTTCTCTGACCGTTAATATGAATTGAATTTGGTTAAAAAAAGGTCAATAATTCAGTTTCCGTATCAGGAAAACTTGTAAAGGAAACTATAATGAAATTAGTAAGAAACATTGCTGCGTTGTCTTCAATCTTATTGCCAACGCTATCTATTGCCGCAATTCCCTATCAAAACGAAGAATATCAATTTACTCAGCCCAATGGTGAAGTTGTCTCTGTCTTTTTACAGGGTAATACCTATTATGCAGAGCAAAGAACACGCTCAGGCAAGCTGGTTATATTTGATGACAAACTCAAAGGGATGGCTTATGCATCAGTGAATAAGGCAGGAACAGGCCTTGTCTCGACAGGGGTATTAGTTTCAGACTTGGACGAAGCGAAAAGTGGGATAGTAAGTATTGCCTCAGGCCCAGAAGTTGGATTATCAAAAGAAGCTATTCAAGCATTAGTAGAGCAGAAACAAAGTGAATTGCTACCAGCTCTTGAAAGTCCACTACTTGTCCGTACGCAAAGCACAGATGTGTCGGCACAGGTGACCGGTCAAATCAAAGGGTTGACGATAATAATCGACTTCCCGGATGAGCGTGGAACCATTTCTAAATCACAAGTAGAGCGCTTTTTAAATAATCAAAGCTACACTGAGTTTGGTAATGCGCAATCAGTACGTGGTTACTTTTTAGAAGTATCGAATAACAAGCTTGACTACACCAACACGGTCACAGCGTATTACACAGCGAAAAAGAACAAAGCTTATTATGCTGATTCTAGCCTGAGCTCAACGGTGCGTTCGCAAGAGCTGATTAAAGAAGCGTTGGATTGGCTAGAGTATCAGCAAGGGTTTGATTTTTCTACTTTATCTACTAATGGTAGTAGTCAGATCCGCGGTTTAAATATCTTTTATGCTGGTAATTCTGATAGTGCGTGGGCTAAGGGGCTATGGCCTCACATGGCAAGATTGAGCCCTAGGTTTTGCGCTGATGGAGTGTGTACGGATCGATATCAAATTACGGATATGCGTGCGAGCCTTTCAATAGGTACGTTTGTACATGAGTCAGGACATTTAATTACAAATTGGCCAGATCTGTATGATTACGATGGCAGCTCTCACGGATCTGTGGCCAGTTATGGGGTGATGGGTTTTGGTGCAATAGGTACCACCAATAAATTTAGGCCGACACCGCCTGTTGCGCACTTTAGAGCGATTGCAGGGTGGGATACAGTAACAGAGCTTAACCCAGCTGTAGATGCGAATGCACCGACTGGTCGTTTAAGTCATACATCAGGCAGCCATACATCTTATAAGTGGACCAATCCAAGTAATCGAAACGAAGCATTTTATATCGAGGCAATCCACAAATCAGGTCAAAATAAAGAGCAGCCTAGCCAAGGTTTGGCAATTTGGCACGTAGACTCTAAAGGCAGTAACTCTAACGAGTGGTACCCATACATCCAAATGGAGCATGCAGATGGTAATCGCGATCCTGAAAATAAAGTAAATCGCGGTGATAGCACGGATCTTTACGGAGCCGCTGGTGAATTTAGCAGCGTCCTGCCGAATAGTTTGTCGTCACGAGGCACAAATGCATTGTGGTGGAATGGGTCTGACTCTGGGCTATCTATATCAGGTATCTCAGATCCTGCACAAACCATCTCATTTGATTTGGATTCGTCTGTTGTTGAACCTCCAAAAGGTGAGACTTATCGCGGAACTCTCGCCAATAAAGCCCAACAGATCCAACCTAATGGCAGCTGGTTTCAGTATGCAGGTGGTGTCATAAAGCTTGATCTAAATGGCCCAAGTAATGCGGACTTTGATTTGAAATTAGAACGCTGGCAAGGTGGTAGTTGGCAAAGAGTCGCTATTTCTGAAACGCCCACGTCGGTAGAATCGATTTCTTACAATGCGACAAGTGGTTACTACCGTATTGTTGTTTATTCTTACGAAGGTGCTGGTGACTATACGTTAGTTGTAAATAAATAAGGTGTTATACACTTAGCTCACAATCAACAGTGGATCTTGACCGTCCAAGGCAGGTCCACTTTGAATATTTAACGCTCATATTCCTGTCTCAATATTTTTTGCACATTTCCTTGTTACTTCAATAATCGGTTGCTGCAACTTCACTTTATTTTTGTGTGATAAAGGTAAACGAATTTCAAAGGTTAAAATTTAGTAAAATATTTGTTTGATCTGAAATTGAAAATCATTATCATTATTACCCGTAAAGGGGACTTTGTGGTTTAGCGTGCTTTTTACACACAATATGATTAAGGAGTAATTATGTCTCGTAGATTTCTACTAACCGGCGCGACAGGCGTCGTGGGGCTCTCAATAATAGAGCTTTTATCCCCAAATGATGAGATTGTTATTCTAGTTAATCAACGATCTTTTAGTGACTTACCTCAAGGGGTAAGCCAGCAAATTCAGGGTGATATACGTAAGGCCAATTTTGGTTTAAGTGAAGAGCAAATAGCACAACTAGAGGGGGTAGAGTGTATTGTGCACAGTGCGGCACTTACTGACTTTACTGCCGATCCAGATGTATTGGCTGGCATTAATGTGGCGGGACTGCAGCATGCCATCCAATTATCCGAACAGCTCAATGTACCGCTTATCCATATTAGTACTGCATTTGTAAAAGGTCGAAATGGTCATGATTTTAATAATTATGAGCAAAGTAAGCGTGAAGCAGAGGCATGTCTGAGTGAACATATTACAGTTGTTCGTCCGTCAGTGATTGTTGGCGACAGTACGCTCGGATTGATGCCTAAAAAGCAGGGGATCCACAATATGCTCAAGCTTGCGACGAAAGAAGTTATTCCAATAGTACCGGGGGACGCCAATACGCTGGTTGACGTTATCCCAAGAGATATCGTGGCCAAGTGTATTTTAACCATTGTTGATAAAAAGCTGACAGGAGAGTTTTGGCTCACTGCTGGTGGTCTTGCCAAGACTTTAGGGGATTTGTTGACACTGGGTGAAGATGAGGAGATCACCTCACAATATCCAATCGGTTTTAAAGCGCCAAAACTGATGAGCCCAACCACCTTTGAGCGACTGGTTAAGCCTGTTTTTATGCCAGCACTACCAAAACGCTTTAAACGTATGTTTGAAGAAACTTCTATTTACTTAAAATACCTAGATATGTCTGAAGGGTTTCAATCTGACGTGCCCAAGTTGGCGGAAGTAGCAGGTGAATGTTATGAATTTGACGTGCGCCATACTCTGGCAAAAAACTTGGTTGCTTATGATCAAACTCACCCGTTGATCACTGAATTGTCAGGAGCTGATTAACGTGAGAGAACATATACTTGGGCTACTAAAGACGCACAGTAATCGCTCAAAAGCACGTTTATCCAACTTGATGAATTTGCCGATTGAACAAAGTGCTCAAGCGGCGGAAATCATCGATGAGAAAGGTAAAGTTTATTTAGATTTTGGTGGTTTTGGTGTTTTTATTTTAGGTCATAAACACCCCAAAGTTGTTGAGGCGGTTAAATCTCAAATAGATGTGATGCCGATGAGTTCACGTACATTAGTGAGTCCTAATTTGGCGACCGCGAGTAAAAAGCTGGTAGATATATGCCCGGATGCCATCCAATACGCTTTTTTCACTAATTCTGGTGCTGAGTCAACGGAGTTGGGATTAAAGCTTGCCAGAGCCAACGGTTGCAAGCACATTATTGCTCTCACCGGTAGCTATCACGGTAAATCATTGGGTGCGCTGTCGGTTACGCATCGCGATGAATTTAGAGCACCTTTTTCTCCTTTATTTGACAATGTTGAGTTTGTTGAGCGCGATAACATTGCTGCTTTAAAGTCGGCATTTGCAAAGCACAGCGAGCCTGTTGCATTTATCGCAGAGCCAGTACAAGGTGAAGGCGGTGTTTATGCCTTAAGTTATGAATTTTTACATACCGCAAAGCAATTATGCGACCAGTCTGGCGGTTTGTTTATTTGTGATGAGATCCAATCTGGTTTGGCACGCACAGGCACTATGTGGGCGATAGATAAACATAATATCGTGCCCGATGTGATGTTAGTTGGCAAAGGCCTCAGCGGCGGCGTCGTGCCCTGTGCCGCTGTAGTCGCCACAGAAAGGGCATTTGCACCCTTGAATCAAGATTTTATGCTGCATTCAAGTACCTTTGGAGGCTCGCCCATTGCACTGGCGGCAGCAGAGGCGACCATTGATGTTTTGCTCAGTGAGCAAGTAGCGCAACGCGCGTCTCGTCTGGGTCAACAGATCCTAGATAAACTCAACGACATCGTGCACGCTAAAAATGCTCAACACGAGGAGCAAATTATCATACGAGGAGAGGGGCTGTTAATTGGGATTGATGTCGGCACGCCAGCTCGAGCCGGCCAGCTGACACTGTCACTGCTCAACCAAAATATTCTTACCAGCCATTCATTAAGTAATGCTTCAACTGTGCGCCTTACCCCTTGCGCTTTTTTAACTGACGATCAGTTAGCACAGTTGTACAAGGCGTTCACCAACGCAATTGAAAAGATTTAAGGAAAGACCATGAGAGACGTAAAATATATTCAAACTGTTAACGCTTCAGCACAACAAGCATTTGAGAAAATTGCCGACTTTAAATCGTTTGAAAGTCACTGCCAAGCTGTGATCTCTGTGGAAGTGACAGAAATTAGCGAGCAAGAGTCTGAATCAGCATGGCTAGTGCACTTTCATGACGGCAAAATGTCTTGGCGAGAGCGCGATATATTTGACAAAACCAATCTAAAAATTGAGTTTACGCAAATAGAAGGAGACGCTGATATCTTTGAAGGATGTTGGCGTATCGAATCACTAAACGACGCCCAGTGTACCATCGCATTCGATGCTCGTTTTTGCATGGGGATCCCAACACTTGCGGATATTCTTGAGCCAATTGCAGAGTCAGCAATAAAGCAAAATGTCGAACAAATGTTGAGTGAATTATTTGCAAGCCAAACAGAGGCCGTTGCATGAGCACCTACCAAAAAGCGCAGCAATTGCTGCGCGATACATTACCTGAATTAGCAAGCTACTTGAAAGAAACCTACTTTGATGAGCTTGAAGGGGAGCAAAGCCAAGCAATTAATATATTTAAAGCAGCTGGCGGTGCGTCCACTTTAGTTAAAGAAAAATACGGTGGCAAAGGGCTCAGTGCATGGCAGGCTGTGCAATTACAAATGGCAATTGGGGGCGCTTCTCCGTCTTTGGCGATTGCCGCGGGTATGCATCAATTCTCAATTGCGACACTGCAAGAAATGGCCAAAGTTGGGAGCGGATTAGAGTCACTGATGTTAGAAGGGATCTCTCGCTCAAACTTACTTGTCTCCTCGGCGTTTAGTGAGGGACAAATTGGTAAAAGCATTCTGAAGAGCCAAATTATTGCTAAAGAAATTGACAAAGGATACGTCATATCAGGTGTGAAAAAGCCGTGTAGCTTGGCCCATTGTATGGACTTATTAACGGCAAGTGTTCAAGTTGAGCCAAAATCCGGTGAGCCGTATTTTGCTGTGGCAATGATACACAAAGCGTGCGAAGGCATTTCTGTAGAAAAGTTTTGGCAAGCTCCGTTTTTAAAAGCGAGCCAAAGCGAAGCCGTGGTTTTGGAGAATGTTTTTGTGCCGCATTCGATGTTGGTCAATGTTGATGAAAAATCTGCATATCAATCGCATGTCGCTGGATTTGTATGGTTTGAACTGATCACCTGTGCGTCTTATTTAGGCATGGTATGTGGTTTAGTTGAACGTGCCAGTGAATTGGGTAGGCTGCAAGACTCAGATAAAGCAAAGGTGCATATTCAGCTAGAGGCATGTGCACTATCACTCAAAGCAATCGCGGGTGATATGAACGACCAAACTCAAGATACCCTTGCTCAGGTCCTGAGTGTCCGATATCACTTGCAAGATGTGCTTGCTGATGTGACCCAGAATATATTGAGTTTGGTCGGTGGTATTAACTATATCAATACCGGCTATTTCGCGACAATAGCCCAAGTTATCCATGCGTTTAACTTCCATCCGCCTGCTAAACACGCGATGTATGGGCCCCTGAATCAATATTTTGATGGTCAAGAGTTGGAGATGGTGTAATGCGTTTAGCGCTGTGCAATATTGAAAATATGGCGACCTTGCCCGCAATTCTTAAGGTTTTAGAAACGCACAAGAATGACATCGAGTTAGTGATCACAAGTGATCCTTACTCAAAGAAAAATGGTGGCTTTATAAAACAAGCCTATAAAAACATGCGTAATCGAGGATATGGCTTTACAGAGTACCTGTTCGTTAAGATGGTACTTTTGACGCTTATCCGTCCTTTATTAAAATTCTTTGGAAGGGACGTTTTTCCCAGTATTAAACAGCGCTGTGAAGATCTTGGGATCACACATATCAAAGTGAAAAATGTAAACTCTCCTGAGGTGGTTAATCTCCTCAAGGATAAACAAATAGACTTGTTGACTATTTATTACTTTGATCAGATTTTGCACGATGAAGTCATCAGCATTCCAAAGCTGGGGGTGGTTAATTTTCACCCTGCTTTTTTGCCTCAGTGCAGAGGCTTGTTTCCCATTATGTTCAGTTATCTCTACAACCAGCAAAATTATGGGATCTCTGCCCATTGGGTAGAAAATAAAGAGATTGATGCTGGTCCTATCATCGCACAATGTGCGATTGATGTACCAAAAGCTGAGTGCTTATTGGATATAGATAGACAGGTGAGCAATCATTTCCCGCAACTATACGGGCAGGTGATAAGTACGCTTAAAGATCAGCAAGTCGATGCGCAAAAACAAGCACATGCTGGAAGTTACTTTTCGTATCCCACCAAGGAGCACCTCACTTTGTTCAAACAGTCACTGTGTTTGATTAAATGGCGTTGGGTCCTAAATGCGTTATGTAAAAAAGGCTGAGAAGAAGTGTAGAAATGTGGATTGCTTAACGAGATTGGTACTTAAATGTTATCGGTACACCTAGTATAAAAATCAAACAGCGGTACAATGAAGGTAAGTTTAGTATTTTTATTCTAATGTGCCGTATTTGCAAGGTTACTTAAGCGAGCGAAGTTGGCTCGCTTTTGGTTTATAAATTGCTTTACTTTGCTGGACTCTACAGAGTTTTGGCGCAATACACTAAACTGAAGGTCTACAGGGCAAGTATAAACAGTAAAGAAGTTCGCAAGGATCAAATATGAGAGTTTTATTAATCTTGATGTTGTTACTTACCGCACACTATAGTGTTGCGGAGGCTGACAATGTGCAAAATCAAGGGCTGCCTGTGGCGGCTTACAGTGTGCAAGAAGCGACAGGCTTTTATCAGTTTCGCCAAGTCACGGGCCAGGTAGTCAAACATCAAGAAGCGGAAATCGGGTTTGAATTTAATGGCGTGCTTGAAGCACTTTATGCTGATCAAGGCGATGTTATTGAAAAAGGGCAATTGCTTGCGAAGCAAGATACCCAGTTACTCGAGGTTGAAAAACTTGAACACCTTGCCAACCTAGATAAAGTCAAGGCCCAGCTGACACTCGCACAGCAAGATAGCGAACGACTCTTTAAACTCAGTAAATCAAACTATTCGGCACAGCAACAGTTAGATCAAAATCGATCTCAAATTGCCGTACTCAACGCAGAATTACAAGTGTTGAAGGTCAAGATTAAAGGTATTGATATTCGACTTGGTAAAGCCCATTTAAAGGCACCTTTCGATGGTGTTATTGCCTCACGAAATGTGTCTCTTGGTGAAGTGGTGGGACCGGGGAAAACTGCACTGCGTGTACTGGAACAGGGAAATTCAGAAGTGCGTATAGGTGTGCCACAAAACTTGCTAGTAAACATCCAACAAACTATGCCCATTAGTGTGGGTGGAAATGTATATCAAGCTGAAAAGCGTTCTGGCGGCACAAATTTAGACCCCGTATCTCGTACAGTTCAATTGCGCTTTGCATTGCCGCATGATGCGGTTGTTTTTTCGGGGCAAATGGCATCGATGACAATCGCAAAGAAACAACAGAAAAAAGGGTATTGGGTACCCATTAGTGCGCTAACTAACGGTACTCGCGGTACTTGGCAAATATACCAAATTGAGCAAGGCCATTTGCAGCCGACAGCGGTTGAAGTGCTGCATAGCGATGGTCAATACGCTTATATAGACGGGGATTTGCAAAATGGCACAGAAATCTTAGCCAATGGTACTCACAAAGTTGCAGCGCATATTAAAGTAGATATTGTCCAATCGGTTGCCACTCGAGGTGAGCAGCAATGATTGCTTATTTGTTGAATAATGCACGTTTTCAAGTCCTACTCATCGCCTTACTGTTAGTGTCGGGTTTTGCGGCTTTAAGCAGTTTACCTCGCACCGAAGATCCACGGATAATCAATCGCTTTGCATTTGTGACTACCTACTTACCCGGTGCATCAGCAGCGCGAGTTGAAGCGCAGGTTACTGAAAAAATAGAGCAAAAATTAAAACAACAAGCAGAAATAAAAAACTTGATAGCGATGTCCCGCTCGGGGATCAGTGTACTGAGTATCGAGCTAGAAGATGCGGTCATCGATAGCAACCCGGTGTGGTCAAGGCTGAGAGACTTGCTTGACGATGTGCAAATTGAGCTGCCCGAAGAGGCATCATCTCCATTGCTAGAAGATGATCGGGGCTATGCGTATACCAAAATTGTCGCGTTAACCATAGAGCCCGACCAATCGGCATCATCGTCGCTGCAACAGACAAAACAAATAGCAGTGAACCGATATACCAAAGAGCTTCGCAATCGATTAAGAAATCAAACTGGCGTTGAGGTGGTTCATTTATTTGGAGTCGCAAATGAAGAGGTGAGAATTACCCTAGACCCCACTAAGTTAAAATTGGCCAATTTGTCATTTGAGCAAGTCGCGCAAGCGGTAAAAAATGCAGATGCAAAAATATCTGCGGGCATGATCACCAACCCACAAGTTCAAATGCAAGTTGAGCTCTCTGGCGAGTTTACTAACATTGCTCGGATTGCAGCTATTCCTATCCAAAGTGATAGCCGTTATGGCCAGATACAGCTCAGTGATATTGCGAAAGTCGAGCGCATGCTGGTTGAGCCGCAGCAAGAGGTTGCTTGGGTGGATGGCATGCCAGGGGCTTATTTAGGAATACGCATGTTGCCAGACGTACGTATTGATAAATTCTCAGCTCAGATAGATGTTTTACTTGATGAGTTTAAACACACGCTCCCCAATAATATTCAATTACACAGCTTATTTGATCAAAAAGGTTACACCGAAGAGCGGCTGGGTAGTTTGTTAGACAATATCTTACTCGGTTTTGCGCTAATCCTAGTGGTTCTATTCGTTACTTTGGGGCTCAGGGCTGCGATAATTGTTGGTCTCGCTTTGCCACTTACCGTGATGTTTACACTGGCATGTATGAATATATACGGGTTACCAATTCATCAGATCTCAGTGACCGGTTTGGTAGTGGCTCTGGGTATCATGGTTGACAATGCCATCGTTATTACCGACGCAATTCAAAGATATCGACAACAAGGGATAGCGGTATTTAAAGCTGTATCTAAAGCGGTTAATCATTTTTGGTTACCACTATTGAGCTCTACCTTAACAACCATTTTGGCATTTATGCCCATCGTATTAATGCCTGGACCCTCAGGAGAGTTTGTAGGTGGTATCGCTTTAAGCGTGATTTTTGCTTTAGTGGGCTCCTATGCTATCTCTCATACCTTAATTGCTGTATTTGCAGGAAAATATGTTCAAACTGACAATGAAAATAGCAATGGATTTTTAGTTCAAGGGATCCGGCTTGGCGCTCTAAGTGAGGCTTTTGAGAAAGTGTTAAAACGCTCTTTAAAAACGCCATTACTCACTACATCATGTGTCATGGTATTGCCTATTTTAGGGTTTATTTCAGCAGGCCAATTAACCGAACAGTTTTTCCCTCCTGCTGATAGGGATATGTTCCATATCGAAGTCCGATTATCGGACAATGCCAGTATTCATGCTACCAATGCATTAGTAAAAAGAATGGACGAGCACATTCTTAAACATGAAGGTATTGAGCGTCTTGATTGGATGGTCGGGCGCAATATCCCGATTTTTTACTACAACTTAATGCAAAGGGACAAAGGGGCGCGAAATTACGCTCAGGCGATGGTGAAAGTCACTGACTTTGAACGAGCAAACACACTGATAAAAACCTTGCAAAGTGAATTAGATAGGGCGTTTCCTGAAGCACAAACTCTAGTTAGAAAGCTTGAACAGGGGCCACCATTCAATGCTCCAATTGAAATTAGAATATTTGGCCCAGAACTCGATAAGTTGGCCGAGTTAGGTCAGCGAGTAAAGCAGACTGTAATTGCGCATCCTGATGTGACGCACACACGAACAACCTTACAATCTGGTGCAGCAAAAGTTGAGTTAATTGCACAAGAACCGCAGTTGATCCATGCGGGTGCTCAAGCACAGCGTGTCGCGGCTCAGCTTCAGGCTCAATCACAAGGCGTGACAGTGGCAAGTATTTTGGAAGATACGGAAACTGTGCCAGTAAGCTTACGGTTTGATAATCAGTATCGTGACGGGTTGGATGGCTTAGCTAATGTGGAGGTGATGGGCGATCAGCCGTTGCTCTTATCGGCATTTGCTACCAGCCGAATTGTGCCTGAACAAAGTACGATCCATCGCCGAAATGGAGAGCGACTTAATGTGGTTGAGGCATTCTTGCAAACTGATGTACTGCCTGCAAAAGTCCTAAAAGAGATACAAATACAACTGGAAAAAGAGCAATTTTTGCTGCCTGTTGGTTATCGGTTGGAAATTGGTGGAGAATCTCAACAGCGAGATCAAGCGGTTGGGAGTTTACTGGGTAAAGTTGGCGTAATTTTTGTCTTACTGATCACTGTGCTTGTGTTAACTTTTAATTCCTTCACGACAACAGGCCTAATATTGATAACTGCCTTTCAATCGGCGATGCTGGGCATTTTAAGTGTTTATATTGCTGGTTATCCATTTGGGTTCACAGTTATTATAGGATTGCTTGGACTCATGGGGCTTGCTATCAATGCTGCGATAGTTATTTTGTCAGAGTTAAGAGCGAGCAAAGCCAGTACTGTCGACGAAATAGTATTGGGTGTAATGACGTGTGCTAGGCATATTACGTCTACTACCATCACAACGGTTGGTGGTTTTTTGCCTTTGATCCTCGCTGGTGGTAGCTTTTGGCCTCCGTTTGCAATCGCGATTGCTGGGGGCACTGTGCTGACAACTGTTTTATCATTTTTCTTCGTGCCTAGCTGTTATTGGTTGATGCAGAAAAAGCATTCCACTTCTTTGTTCACCAGCCTTAAAAAGATAAAACCATGAATTTGACGAGAATGGCTGGTTTATATACCAGCCATTTTTATTATGTTCGAGTATCACAGGCAGGGCCCTCCATTTTTTTTGCATATTTTGTCGATATGCTTGGAGTAATAAAAAATCAATTCGATTTTAATACCTTCCAAGCAAGCAGAGTCACATGGACGTGGCTTCTTTTTAAGTTAAGTTCACTTTTCCGTTTGTTGTTCTTGAATTCTGATTAATGTTTAGCTCAATAGCGAGCCAATGATAAACGAGCCTAGCAATAAGAAAGCAGTAACTAAACGGTTAAATTCCCTCGGAAGATTATGTAATCAGGAGTGAGTGAAAAGAAGAGTAACAACAACGAGTGGTATAGCGTTATCTATATTGCGAAGATATTAAAAATGACTTGGCAGGAGTTGAGTCATAAAGCCCAAGTTAAAAATCTTGAGCTTCTAATCGTGTTTATAACAGGGTTATAGTGGGTATTTACATGTTCCAACCTGCATGTGTGTAAACCAACGACAGCCTTTTTCAAAAACCGTTGCTGGGAAAGGGTTATCACCTCCACCGGCTACATTAGGTGTTTGCATAACAGGAAGAGCGTTGCTGTTTTTTGATAGTGACTTAATTGCTTTTTTATTTATTTTTAATTTCACTTTATATTTCCTTGTTGAATCTAGTGTTCAGTATTTACGTTATCAGAGTTTTCACATATGTTAAAGTGTTTGATTTGTGAAAGTTAATGTCACCTTTAAAGTTATTGTGTGATTTTTAAATGTTATGAGCTGTATTGCCTTATGTTTAAAATGGATATCTTTGATTTTTGTTTTTTTGAAAATGTGAATAATGTAATTCGTATTATTGCGAGTTGGTCGCTATAAGTTGGTGGTTTTTGTAAAATTCAAAGGTATTAAGTCTATTTAGTGCAATAATGGTTGGTTTTGGAGCGTGTTGCTTTATGAATTTTCAGGTTGAATTAAATTAATTTTTTGAATAAATTATTATTTACATTTGTGGGGTGGTGACGCTATTTAATAATGGTTTTTTTGGCACGTTTATTTTTGACTCAATAAAATTTAATTTATCGAAATAGGTCCCATGATGTACGTGACGTAATTATTCTTAACTTAGCCCCTACGCTCTGAACTTAACTACGTCACTCTGCAGTCAATCCCGTCGCACAGTTCATAACCCTGTCATGTTGAACTCAATCTCGTCACACAGGTCATAACTCTGTCATTCTTGAACTCAATCCCGTCACACAGATCGTAACCCTGTCATCCTTGAACTAAACCTCGTCACCCTGAACTTGTTTCAGGGTCCACTTGCTTTCAAGCGCAGCGCCGTTCATTCTGCCGGCTTGTGAATATGTGGATTGCGGGGCAAGCCCACAATGACGAAGTTTGCGCAATGAAAGGCGATGGTAAACTTTTATTGGATGCATACCCCTCGCTCTGCACCTAACTAGGTCACCCTGCAGTCAATCTCGTCGCACAGATCGTAACCTTGTCATCTTTGAACTCGATCTTGTCACACAGGTTGTAACCCTGTCACCCTGAACTTGATCTCGTCACACAGGTTGTAACCCCGTCATCCTGAACTCAATCTCGTCACACAGATCGTAAACTTGTCATCCTTGAACTAAACCCCGTCACCCTGAACTTGTTTCAGGGTCCACTTGCTTTCAAGCGCAGCGCCAATCATTCAACCTGCTTATGAATATGGATTGCGGGGCGAGCCCGCAATGACGAAAGGGGGTGTTGCTGTTGATTTCAGGGTCCACTTGCTTTCAACGTCATTCTGCCGGCTTGTGAATATGGATTGCGGGGCAAGCCCACAATGACGACGTTTGTACAATGAAAAGCGATGGTTAACTTTTTTGGATGCATACCCCTCGCTCAGCACTTAACTAAGTCACTCAGCAGTCAATCCCATCACACAGGTCGTAACCCCGTCATCCTTGAACTCAATCCCGTCACACAGGTCATAACCCTGTCATATTTGAACTCGATCTCGTCACACAGATCGTAACCCTGTCATCCTTGAACTAAACCTCGTCACCCTGAACTTGTTTCAGGGTCCACTTGCTTTCAAGCGCAGCGCCGATCATTCAACCTGCTTATGAATATGGATTGCGGGGCGAGCCCACAATGATGAAAGGGGGTGTTGCTGTTGATTTCAGGGTCCACTTGCTTTCAACGTCATTCAGCCGGCTTGTTAATATGGATTGCGGGGCAAGCCCACAATGACGAAAGGGGGTAGTGATTGTTGATTTCAGGGTCTAGTGGCTTGACCACATGAACTCATAAAAAAATGTGCTCTGCGCAATCTTATTTATTTTAAAATAATTTATTTCCCCACGCTTTGTTAGGCAAAATTCTCCTGTTGTTTTGACGTGTGTGTTGCTGTATTTTATTGTGGTTTTTACATTTATTTTCAGGTGTGTCTTCTGATGACTTTACTCGCACTGTTTGATAAAAAGCCTAAATTCAGAGTGTTTTTATCGTTTCCTATTTGTTGCTGAAAATTGTTTGTACTAGGTCCAAACTTAGAAAGAGAGTATTTCCGTGCCACCAATGCCAGAGTTAGAATTATATAATTTAATTGCGCTCAGAGGGTTTCAAGTTTGTGTGTTTAGCATTGCTATATACTTTGCTTTTGTTGCAAAGCAAAAAGGAATCGCGTTCTTATATGACAAACGCTTTAAGCTCGACTCTGACTACAATATAAAACAAGTATCATATTGGATTACATTTGGGGTGATTTTTGTGCTTCACCTTGGTGATGAGCAAATTAACTATGCAATTATTACCGCAGACTTGGACTATATATTTAGGAGGCGGCTGTTCTATTTAGTTAGAGTGTGGATCGTACTGATGTTTTTGACATCTGTATACGCACTACATTCGCTCAGAGGCTGCCCTTTTTCACAGACAACGAGATGGGTTTATTATCTTTCTATACTTGTTGCAACAATAAGCTTTGCACAATTTATTTTGAGAGGGTATCTACACACGGATATCTTAAGCCCTGTTTATCGAGGGTTTAATGCGGTTCACTTATTTTTTCTTTCTATTACGCTATTGTCATACCCTGTAAGGGATCTCTATCAATCATATCGAATTCGAGCGAGTTAAGTTTTAGTGATGTATTGCGGGTTAAATGCACAAGGTCAGAGATATGCTCAATGGCATTAAATAGTCATACTAGAGGGTAATACAAGGTGTTTCGAGCCCGCTAAGTAGTGAAATGAAATATTACGAGGTTGGCATAGTTGGCATTCTAGGAGGTGAGATTACTATTCGTATTTAGCATATAAGAACTCTAAGTTGTATAAGCGCGAATGTTGTTGTATTTTGTTGTGGTTTTTACATTTATTTAGAACCTGTTATTGAGTTGCATTTTGATTGGCATAAACCCAGAGCAAAAAAGCGGAACCTACTTAGATTCTATCTTGTCCTGATTAGTGGAAAACAAATAGCTACTTACCAAGCCTAAACGTAGAAAGAGAGTGTTTCCGTGTCACAAATGCCAGAAATGGAACTATACGATTTTGTTGCGCTCAGAGGTTTTCACCTGAGCGTGTTTTGCGTTGCTATATATTTTGCTTTTGTAGCAAAGCAAAAAGGTATCGCATTTTTGTATGACAAGCGCTTTAAGCTCGACTCTGACTACAATATAAAACAAGTATCCTATTGGATTACATTTGGTGTGATTTTCGTATTTCACTTTAGCTTCGATAAGATAAACTATGCAATTATTCCCCTAGATTTGGATTATATGTTTAGGAGGCGGCTGTTCTATCTAGTTAGAGTGTGGATTGTACTGATGTTCTTGACATCGATATATGCATTACATTCGCTCAGAGGTTGCCCTTTTTCATCGACAACGCGGATGATTTTTTATATTACCATATCCATTGCGACATTGAGTTTTGTGCAGCTAGTTTTGAGAGGGTATTTGCATACAGATATCTTCAGCCCTGTCTATCGGGGAGTTACCGCTGTTCACAATGTTTTAATTTCTACAACTTTGCTGTCATACCCTGCAAAGGAGCTATATCAATCTTATCGAAGGCGAACGGCTTAAGCTTTGATGATGCTTTCCATGCCCAAAATATGCCCTAAGTGATACCTGCGCTGCGTTTATAAATGACCAAGCGAGAACAGAATACATGGTTTTCCGTGTTCGCTAGTTATTAATGTTCCCTGGGTACGAAAAACAGCATGCTGATAGTGTAATTAATTCTTATTGGGTAGCGTGGTGTGAATTTAATATTCTCACTACGTAAACAGAAGTACTGAGTTGTTTTTGCATCAGTGTTGGTGTATTTTGTTGTGGTTTTTACATTTATTTAGAACCTGTTATTGAGTTGCATTTTGATTGGCATAAACCCAGAGTTAAAAAGTAGAACCCACTTTGACTCTATCGTGTCCAGATTAGTGGGAAACAAATAGCTACTTCCCAAGCCTAAACGTAGAAAGAGAGTGTTTCCGTGTCACAAATGCCAGAAATGGAACTATACGATTTTGTTGCGCTTAGAGGACTTCACCTTAGCGTGTTTTGCATTGCTATATATTTTGCTTTTGTAGCAAAGCAAAAAGGTATTGCATTTTTATATGATAAACGCTTTAAACTAAATTCTGACGACAACATAAAACTAGTATCCTATTGGGTTACTTTCGGGGTGATTTTTGTACTTCTCCTCGGCTTCGACAAGATTAACTATGCTATTATTACGGCAGATTTGGATTATATGTTTAGGAGGCGGCTTTTCTACTTGGTTAAAGTGTGGATTGTACTGATGTTCTTGGCATCGATATATGCATTACATTCGCTCAGAGGTTGCCCTTTTTCAAAGTCAACGCGGTTGATTTTTTATATTTATATATCCATTGCGACATTGAGCTTTGTACAGCTAGTTTTGAGAGGGTACTTACATACAGATATCTTAATGCCCGCCTATAGGGTGTTTAATGCGGTTCACAATGTTTTGATTTCTATTACTTTACTGTCATACCCCGCAAAGGAGCTGTATCAATCTTATCGAATTCGAACTGGTTAATTTGCACTCGATGTGATATCGCAGTGTCCTGATTATTTGCTGATTGAACGTAGCTTAGTATTTGGTAGAAAGTGAGAATTAACAGTGTTCCAGTACATATTTGAAAACTACCCTGCAGTTCCATTTAGAACCTTTCAAGTCATTATGACTGTTACCTTGTTCTATTTTATTTATGAAGTAAAACGTCATGATATATCCATGTTTTACGATAGGACTAGAGAGTTAAAAAGCGATGATGATAAAGATCTAGTCTCTTGGGGAATAACATTTTGTGTTGTCTATATTATGCAGTTTATTGATAATCCTATGCATATCGCTATTATAGGATTGGATATGGACTATATTTTGAGGCGTAGACTCTTTTATCTCCTTAAAATTTGTACAGGCCTTGTAATCTTTTTTGCAATTTATGCTCTGCATGCCTTACGAGGGTGTTCATTCTCTCAAGCAACAAGATTTATTTACTACATTTACTTATTGCTGATAACAGTACACTTTTTGCAGTTTATCTTAAGGGGATATATGGAAACAAATATTCTAAGCCCTTTATATCGAGCTAATGCGTCTCTATGTTATTTATACCTAACCATAACAATACTGACTTTACCCATATCAAGGCTTTACCGACGTTGGTATGCAGCAAGAAAAAAAGCTAATTAAAGACTAAGAATTGCTTTAAACTGGAGTTTAAGTCCAATTTCCCAGTACTGAAAAAACTACAAAATAAGGACTTTACTGTAATATAAGGCCCGCAATGAAAAGAGATATACTGAGAATTCATCTATGATACGACTGGACCAAGTAGAACTTGCAACAATAGCCTATTGGGGCTACCGAACTGCGGTATATGCGGCATTCTTTTACTTTATTTTACAAGCTTACAGGCGTGGTATCGCAGTCTTTTATGATAAGCGTTTAAAATTAACAGATACGTCAGATAAAGATCTAGTTTCATGGGGAATAACTATTTCAGTCATGTTTGTCCTGCAATGGATTGATCATTTACTCCACTTCTCATTGATTGGGCTCGAGATGGATTATCTATTGAGGCGAAGATTGTTTTACGTAATAAAATTGTCCTTGGCTTTGTTTTTTATCTTTATCATCATAGCATTGCATACACTCCGAGGGTGTACGTTTTCTCGTCTTTCTAGACTTTCCATGTATTTGGTCATACCTAGCGCTACCGTGAATTTTATGCAACTGATTTTTCGAGGCTACTTGGAATCAGAGGCTTTACGGCCTTGGATTGTAATAGTAATAGTGAGTGTTCAGATATGTTATTTTGTTGCCATATTTTCATATTTAGCAATGCAACTATTTGCCGATTACAAGCGATATATAAGAGGTCGAAAAAATGACCAAGAAGAGTGTTAAATCGACTGAGGCTATGCTGTGGCACAATCTTTAGAACCCGAGTTGTACAACTGGATCGCAGTAAGAGCCTATCAATTGGTCGTGCCTGTTGTTTTTATATACCTGATTTTCATGCTAAAAAAGAAAGGCGTGAGATTCTTCTATGATAGAAATCAAGCTGTAAAAACAGACTCTGAGAAAAGTTTGATCTCCTGGAGCATCACTGTTTGGACCATAGTTATGTTGTATATGACAGATGGGTATGTGAACCAAGCAATCCTTGATGCTGATATGGATTATTTGGTTCGAAGGCGACTATTTTATTTTACTAAAATGTGCTTTTTAACCGCATTTATGATTTGTATATACACGCTTCACAGACTGCGAAATATCAGTTTTTCTCAATCTACCCGCGTAGTTCTCTATAGCAGCACCTGCAACATTACAATGTTTTTTGCTCAGTTTATATTACGCGGTTATTTGGAAAATGACATTTTGTTGGCCGCCTACCGCCAAGTATCAGCGATTCATTACATTGTCTGTTGTTTGGCGATATTATATTTACCTCTTCGTTTGTTTATCGCGGATGTTAAGCTACGTAAAAGGGATTACTGACAGAATAGTATTAAATGGCAACCTCTTTTGCATAAACAATAGTGTATTTGGCACAGTTCTGGTTATCTTGCCAACCAGTTTGTTTAGTGACATGCAATGGCACACCATAGAATTGTGCCATTCCAGCAAGTACACCCTCTACCAAATCAAACATTCTCCTCGGTGATGTGTATATCAAGTTAGCTTCGATGGGAGATAGTGCACAATATTGAAATTTAGGTGGCTGCGCGTCAGGGTAGAGCTTTTTTAATTCTACGTGGTGTAAGTCGTCCAATTGTTTTAGCACATATGCTGGGTGTGCGTAGTCTGTAAATTGCTTTGGAAGCAAGCCCGAAAGACGTGGGTATAACCACTTTCCAAAATCAAAATGTGCCTTCTCTAGGCTGATCCCCGCTTTTTTGATCACAGTGTCGACCAATTCGATGAGTTGCTCGTCCGGGTAGTTTTCCGTACGCACAAAACCTGTACTGGTATCAAACGAGCAAGCTTCTAATGCATCATATAATAACGCTTCACCCGCGACTTCGCTGACAAATTCTTCGAGTAAGATAAATATATGTCCTTTCATGATACGGATTCCTGTGCCAACGGCAGGCTAATGGTAAAAACTGTCCCTTCACCTTCAGTACTTTCAACGGCAATGCGGCCCCTATGTTGTTGAATTATTTTGTATGAAATAGACAGCCCTAGGCCAGTGCCTTTTCCAACGGGTTTAGTAGTAAAAAAGGGGTCAAAGATATTTCGTAAGTTTTGTGCTGAGATCCCAATGCCATTGTCCGCGATGGTGACATAAATGTTTTTGTCATCGAAACTACTAGTTATGTCGATCTTGCCGAGCTTTTCTATGGCTTGCCCGGCATTAATTAAGAGGTTTAAGAACACTTGGCATAGCTTGTTACCACTACAACTGAGCTTGGGTAATTGGCTAAGTTGTGTGTTTAATGTCGCATGATGTTTAAAGCTGCTTTGTGCTAGATTAATGGCTTGATCTAACACCAAGTTAAGATCTTCAGGTGCCATCTCTTCGTTGTCAATGTGTGTATAGTTTCTCAGTTCAGTGACGATAGAAGCAATTTTGTTGAGCCCACACAAAGACTCGTCCATTAAATCGGGAATATCATCTTGGATAATGGCGACGTCGTAACTGGACTTTAGCGTCAGCATCTGCTGCTCGTTGGGGACCATTTTTTCAAGGTCATCTTGGTAAGCTAACAGAGTGACTAAGTACATTTTTAGCGTTTCGATATTTGACCTTGCATAGCCTGTAGGTGTATTGAGCTCATGTGCCACCCCCGCAGAAAGTTGACCTAAAGATGCCATTTTTTCTTGCTGGATCAATTGCTCTTCTTGCTTTTTCAGCGCATCGAGCGCCGCACAAAGCTCCTCGTTTGCTTTGTACAAACTGCGCGACTTTGACTCAAGCAGGTCTTCAGCGTGTGCTTTGCCAGCCAGCGCACGCTGCAACTTTTTCTCGAGTAGCGCGATTGTGTTATTTGCTTCTAGTGTTGTCATGCAAATCCAAATCAGTCGTTACACTTAGTTACTTACAAGCAAGAATGGCTCCATATTATTTAGCATGGGTTGTCTAAGATGTTTTATTCATTTAAATCAGAAGGTAACAATGAGTGTTTGGCTTTTCTTAGACTGGCTTCTTTGGCTTATTTGCATTTTGCAAACATGGAACAAGAGGGAGGTTTTTTCCAAAATGCGAAAACAAAGGTTTGTTAAGTCAACTTACGAAAAGCAAAGTTGTTTTGCAATTTGGTACTGGCAATATCCGCCAAATTACTTGCCATCAGTGCCATAAAACTCCGTGGCGGAATATCTTCACTTTTCTTACTTATTTGCTTTCTAGGCTCCTCAAAGTGGTCAAATAAAGGAATAAAAGGCCTTTTTATCAATTACTTTGGGGATACAAAATGACATTTAAAAAAAGGGCAATCTGCGCTGCTTTAACTTTAGGTTTGTCGAATTATGCGCTGGCAGGCTGTGGCGGTCTAAGTGATGGGGCTTCTGCATATATTGATGGTGACACTCTAAAAATTAGTGGTACGAATAGCAGCGAAAAGTTTACTTTAAGCATGTCTGGTGACGATTTAACAGTGACTAGAAAATCAGGCAGCAGCTCGAGCTGCGACAAGTTTTATCTAAGCCAAGTTAATGTGATCCAGGCATCTTTGAACAGCGGCAATGACACCTACAACGGCAAAGATATAGCAGTTGTGCAAAAGGTATATGGCGGTAATGGCAATGACAATATCACAACAGGTCGAAAAAACGATTACATTCGTGGCGGTAGCGACAACGATAAAATATTTGGCAGCAGCGGCAATGACTTTCTGATTGGAGACCATGGTAATGACGAAATAGATGGTGGCTACGGCAATGATAGGATCAGCGGTGGTAACGGTCATGACACACTTTTTGGCTCCTACAACAACGACATTATTACAGGGGAAAATGGTGGCGACCTGATCATGGGCGGTCAGGGCTCCGACACCCTATATGGTGGTAATGGTAACGACTATATTGGTGGAGGCTGCACGCTAGAAAATGCTAATGGCGCGAACATTTATGAGCAGTCAGCATGTAATGATGGTGATGACCGAGCAGACAAACTGTATGGTGGGGACGGTCATGATGTTCTGAGCGGGGGCAGTGGCAGCGACACCTTATACGGTGACGACGGACATGACTATTTAACAGGCAACAGTGGCCGAGAAGACAGGCTATATGGCGGAGAAGGAGATGATGCGCTGTTTGAAAACGGTGATGGAAACCCGAACAACCAGCGTTGGCACAAGGCATGGGGCAATGGTGGTGATGACATTATTGTCACAAATGGAGAAAACTCTAACCAAGAAGGCGGTGGAGGTAATGACGTAATTATTGCGCTTTCTACTAACTTTGATGCCAAAATACATGGCGGCAAGAACGGTGACTACATATGGACTGGCGACAGCGCACCCGAGGGGACATGCGGGAAAGGTGAAGACAAAGGGATGGCGTTTCTCAATAGCTGTGAAAGCACAACTTGGGTAAAAGACTACCAAGGGTTACTATCCAAAGTGGATAAGAAAAAGAACTTCGACAATCCCTATTATGACGCCGCAAATGCCGCAGTAGAGTTAGATGGTTCTCATACAGGGTTTAAAAAAGGCTGGAGAGACTACGGTAAAAATCAAAAGCCCTCGGTTCTTTATGACATTGTATCCCCCGCAGTATTTAAGCGTTGGCAATCAAATAAAAATACAGCCCCTTATTCCTATTATGAGTGGGGTGTGACGTTTAGGTCTGGCTATGGTGCATATGGTACTTACACCAACTGTGTAGAAAACAAGGTGGCTTATTACTGCAAGTTTCAATTGGGTCATTCTCAGTCATGTTATGACAAAGATGGTGACTCCGTAGCGTGCAACAATTAATCTAATCTGGCAATCAGGTGTTAAGTCGCAAAGCCCACGATAGTGGGCTTTTTTGGGTATAAACTTTGAAATTCAGCGTGGATTGCGGGGCAAGTCCACAATGACGAGAGTGGAGTGTGAAAGTTGATTTCAAACCCTCAATGAAAGAAGGGAAGAACGAAAGCAGTTTCCAAACCCCGTTATCCTGACGAAGGTCAGGATCCATTTGCTGTTGACTCAAAGTGACTCTCAGCCTGAGCTTGATTCAAAGCTAACATGCTCCAAAAAATAACCGCATATTTGCCAGTACAAAGCTTAAATACGTTGTCTCAAGGATAAGTGTGCATACTGGAATTGTTGTAATTAGGTGTAATAGACAGTAATGATAAGAAATTGCTAAATTAAAAGGTTTTGTGAATTATTTGTTTTTGGCACAGCCAGAATTTATCCATAAAAGTTCCCAAAACCTGAGCTAAAACACTATAAATAGTGTGGGAAATCGTGTTTAATGATGGGAAACTATAAAATAATTAATACAAAGTTATTTGTTAATAGTAATTAGTTAGAAGTAAGCGGTTAAAGGACTTTTAAATCGCGTATAGCAGGACCTATCAATGTCAGTAGTAGTCTATACGTGCCACCGCAGAGTATTATTTTTTAAGGTGAGCGATGTCCGAGTCTACTTTCCATTATTACAGTCAACATGCCCAAGAATTTGCAGATGCTACTCTGAATGTAGATATGCAGCCACTGTACACGCCTTTCTTACAAGCACTGCAAGATAAACCCAATTCGCAGCAGCATATTCTCGATGCAGGATGTGGCAGTGGCCGTGATGCATTGGCATTCAAAAAGCAAGGTTTTCAGGTAAGCGCGATGGATGCCTGTCCTGACTTCGTTGAAATTGCTTCCAACCTGCTAAACCAACCAGTGCAACACGCACGCTTTGAATCATTCAATCACGTTGCAGAGTTCGATGGTATTTGGGCGTGTGCCAGTTTATTGCATGTTGAACATCGCAACTTACCAAGCGTCATGCAAAACCTTGAACAAGCACTCAAGCCCAAGGGGGTCATGTATGCCTCCTTTAAACATGGGCAAGGTGAACGAATGCACGGCGAGCGGCACTTCTCAGATCTCGATGAAGAAGGCTTAGCGCAGTTGCTTGAGGGGCTACCTTCATTTGCTGCCATCAAAGTGTGGGTGACTGAAGATAGGCGGCCCGGGCGAGAGAATGAACTTTGGTTAAATTGTTTACTTAGGAAGGATTAATTAAGTGAATAGTTTTAACCAAGGAAGAACACATCAATTAAACACCCAAAAACAACTCTATACCGGAGGGGATGATCCGCTCCTTCCTGCGCTGCTGCAAGCTATCGAACACGCTGATGAGATAGAAATTTCCGTTTCTTTTATTCAGCGTTCAGGGCTCAATTTACTGTTTGATGCCCTGTATACCGCGCTGAATAATGACACGAGCCTCAAACTACTTACCTCTGATTACTTAGGCTATACCTGTCCGCAGGCACTAAAAGCGCTTATATCTCTACAAAGTTTGGGGGCTGAGCTGAGGGTGTTTGAGACTAAACCCCAAGATAGCTTCCATATGAAGTCGTACATTTTCACCAAAACACAGGGTGAAGACGGCCAGATATATGGGGGCAGCGCGTTTGTTGGCTCGAACAATATTAGTAAAGTGGCACTGACAAGCGGGCTAGAGTGGGCTTTTAGGCATGACTACTTGCCTGTTGCGCCAAACACTAACGATGATGCTTTTTTTGAATTTAAGCGGGCGTTTGAGGCCGTATTTAATCATCCACAAGTGACTAGCCTAACTGGTGAGTGGATTGAACAGTATCACAAGCGCAGAGTTAAACCTGAATTTCGCGCTGTGACTACAGATACCAATGAAGAACCATTTGAGGTGTTCCCCCCAAGGCCCGAGCAGCAAGCAGCATTAAAAAAGCTTGCCCAAACCAGAGCCAATGGCTATAAACGCGGCCTTGTGGTACTTGCAACTGGCATGGGGAAAACTTGGCTCGCGGCACTGGATGTACAGCAGGTAAAAGCTAAAAAAATCTTGTTTGTTGCGCATCGTGATGAGATTCTCACACAAGCGGCCAAAACCTTTGCTCAGTTGCTGAGCTGCACAGTTGGTTTTTACAACGCAAAGTGTAAAAACATCGAGTCGGATTGCTTATTTGCATCAGTTCAAACTCTCGGTAAAGCCAGTAATTTAGCTAACTTCTCGGCAACGCATTTTGATTACATCATCATTGATGAATTTCATCATGCGAGCAGTAAAATGTATCGCAATGTCTTGTCGTATTTTACCCCGCAGTTTTTGCTGGGCTTAACCGCGACGCCAGAGCGTACCGACCAAGCGGATATTTTGGGCTTGTGTGACAATAACCTCGTGTATGAGCGTAATATGGTGCAAGGCATAGATGCGAAAACGCTCGCGCCATTTCATTATTACGGCATTTGGGATGAAAGCGTAGACTACACCGCCATTCCATGGCGAAATGGCAAGTTTGACCCAAAAAGCTTAGATAATCACTTTGCCACAGAGCAAAGAGCCAAACATGCGTTACAGCACTATCGTAAGCTTGCACAAACGCGCACGCTGGCGTTTTGTATTTCCAGAGTGCATGCCGATCATATGGCAGAGTACTTTAATCAGGCGGGGATCAGCGCAGCGTCTGTACACGGTGACTCAAAAGTAAAACGTTGTGAAGCGCTCGCACAGTTGGAGTCGGGCAAGCTACAGGTGATATTCAGTGTCGATCTATTCAACGAAGGCACTGATATTCCGAGCATTGATACCGTGATGATGCTCAGGCCCAGTGAGTCTAAAATTTTGTTTATGCAGCAGCTCGGCAGAGGGCTCAGACAATGCCCTGATAAAACCCATTTAGTGGTGATGGATTTTATTGGTAATCACCACAGCTTTTTAAACAAACCCTATGCCTTGCTCGGTGCACACTCTCTCAAAGAATTGGCGACAAAACTAAAGCACAACGAGCAAAACAGCACATTACCCGATGGCTGTTTTATTAATTACGATTTGGCCATTACTGACTTTTGGAAAAAGCTTGCTAAAGCGCAGCGCACCACCGCACTTGAAGACTATCAAAACCTTGCTGAGTTACTCGGCCATGGCCCCAGTGCCAGTGAGTTTTACTATGAATATGGCGATATTAAAAAAGCCAAGCAGCAGGGCAGTTGGTTTGAGCTGGTGGCAAACGTAGGATTTAGTAAAACCATCACCTCAAAGTGGCTTGCACCTTTCCAAGCATTCTTACATAAAGGTGTTGAGCAAACACCCATGACAAAATGCTTTAAAGCTATTTTGCTGGAAGCGTTTGTTGCATTGGACGGGGTTTCAAATCCCCCCAGCTTAAAGGTATTGGCCGATAAAAGTTACGATGTACTGATGCACTACCCGCAGTTGCGTGCCTTAGACATTGCTAAAAAAGATCAAAGTAAAACCAAAGGCAGTGCAGCTTGGTTTAAGTATTGGTTAATCAATCCGATAAATGCGTTTACTGACATTACCAAACCTGCGCACAAGCGCAAAGAACATCATTGGTTTGTGGTTGAACAGCCAGAAAATACACCCATTGAGGATGCGTTATTTAAGCTTAACATCGAGGTTAATGAGCAAGATGTAGCACAGCTTTACGACTGCACACTAGAGCTAAGCCAATATCGACTTGCTAATTATCTCAAAAGTAAAAGTGATAAGTTAGCCGAGTTTGAAAAGCAGCAAGCTAATAGCAACATTCATCAAGAGGTTGAGGGCAAAAACGACAGCTCAATAGGCGCTGAATTAATCTCAGCGGATGAAGCCGATGTTGTTCAGCTGCCATATTTCCCAAATTTAAAAATCGCGTGCGGACATTTTAAAACGGGCGACACCAGTAATATGACAACCCTGCCAGCCCCTGACGGCTGCGGTAAAGTCGACCCTCAAAAACACTTTTTGGCGCACGCCAGCGGCAATTCCATGAACGGCGGCAAACACCCTATTTTAGATGGTGATCTACTCCTACTTGAGCGCATCACACCCGATAATGCAGGCTCGATCACCAATACCACCATTGCCATAGAACGCTTTGACAGCGCAGGCGATGAGCAATTTTTATTACGCGATGTACAAAAACAGATAAATGCGCAAGGTGAAGTAACTTACCTACTTGTGGCAAGAAACCCAGAGTATGCAGTAATGGAAGCCAGTGATGAGTTTGTAACGTTTGCGCGGTTGAGAGATAACATGGGCTAGGTGAAAATTTAATGGACAATTTGAACAGATTAGTGATGCATATAGCGAAAAGAGCGGAGAGGAATAATGATGATTATTTAGTAAAATCATTTGTTCATCTTGACCATATTTTCTCTAATTTATGTTTGGGTGAAAACCAATTGGTATACGGTAGGAGGGGAACAGGTAAAACCCATTTACTAAAGTACTTGGCAAACCATTTGTCTGAAGAAAATATGTGTGTGATTCAGCTAGATTTAAGGCTGTTAGGCTCTACAGGAGGCATATTTTCTGAATCAAATATCCCTGTTTTTGAAAGAGCTTCACGTTTATTTTGTGATATTTTGTGCGACATTCATGAGCAATTGCTCTCACTTGTCCAAAATGGTAACGAGGAAGATTTATCATTTACTAAAGCCATTGAGCTTTTAGACCAGTTTATAGACCTCGCGACGAAAGTGACTATTGAAGGTGAAAGCAGTTTAGAAAAATCAAAAGTAAATTCAGATACTTTAAACAATACATACACAGCTAAATTGACGTCGGCTCCGTTGTTCGAAATGGCAAGTTCTTCTGGAAGCACTGAGTCTGTTTCGACTAGTGATAAATCCACTTTTAGTGGTGTAGAGAGAAGAAAAATACATATATCTTCAATAACAAAAATAATAAAAGAGATTGTCTCTTTATTCCCTTCTAAAAGGCTTTGGATATTAATTGATGAATGGAGTGAAGTGCCATTAGACATACAACCATATTTAGCCGATATCTTCAAAAGGACATTATTTGGCATCCCTTCTGTAAACGTTAAAATTGCTGCAATAGAACACAGAAGCAACCTGCGAGTAATTAAAGAGGGTGTTCCTATTGGTATCGAAGTTTCATCTGATGCCGCCTCGTCGATTAATCTAGATGAGTTTATGGTTTTCGATAACGATAAAGAGAAGGCAATAGAGTTTTTTAGTGAATTAGTTTTTAAGCACTGCTGTGCACTAAATCCATCAGTTGTTACAGATAAAAGTACGTTTTTGTTGGATCTGTTTGGTTCTAAAATTGCGGTTGAAGAGTTTGTTAGGGCTTCAGAAGGGATTCCAAGAGATGCTCTATATATAATTTCTGACGCCGCGATGCATAGCTCTGATGAAAAGTTAAAGGTTACCAAAATCAGAGATTCTGCCAGAAAATGGTTCCAGACAAATAAAAGCAAGGATATAAACTCTAATGAAGAAGCTCTAAATATGCTTGATTGGATAGTCAACAAAGTTATAGGTATGAGAAGGTCAAGAGGCTTTCTTGTTAGAGCTGAAGCTAAAAACACCACCTTAGATTTTCTTTATGATTCAAGAATTCTGCACCTTATCAAGATGGGAGTCTCTGCTAAAAGTCACGTAGGAAAGAGGTTTAATTTATATTCGTTAGATTATGGCTGTTACGCAGATTTGTTAAAAACAAAAGATGAACCCAAGGGCTTGATAATTGATGACAATGAGTATATCGAAATCCCTAAGATAGACTTTCGTTCGGTAAAGGATGCTATTTTAGATGTAAATGACTATCGCAAGAATACAGCTCTGCCGTTTCTTACATCGACAGATGAGATTCATTTACAAGCAAAATTTAATGGAAAGGTTTCTAAAGATCTTAATCTGGGGAATATTGAATTACTAAAGTGCCTTCCGAGTAATATAAGCGAATTGAAAGTAAAAGGTACGGTTTATATTCCTATAATATTTATTGGGTTAGTGATAAGAGATGGAATGGGCTTCAAAGAGAGTACTGGTTCTGAAATTACCACTTCATACAATGAAAATGTACAATGTAGTGTTAAAAAGAAACCAAATAATATATCTAGAGCATTAAGAGAAAACGAAGTTGTAATGGAAGAACCTTGGTTAGTAATAAAAGAAAACTTTGATGGGAATAAATTCGGTCTTAGCCAAGATTGGAAAAAGTATTGGAATGATTATTTTGCTACTACAGATTCGTTTGACTTTTAGTAATTTAAATAAAGCTGTAGTGTTAGTCACCCAACCGCCAACTTCCCAGCCTCATGCCATAACTCACTTGGCATGGGGTGAAGTAACTCCCACGTAATATCCATTGGCTGACTGCCTGTATGCGTTACATATCGCACCTCACCAAAATTGACGAAGCCCATGGTGCGACCGTTTTCATCTTTGTTTTGCTCTCGTACAAATAAGTAGATGCGCTTGCCAGTTTTTTGGTGGGTAATATAGCTCAAGCCTTTGCCTCGCTCAGGCCTTGCGCTGTTTTGTGATTGCCAATGAAAGCGGGTGGGGCTGATGGCAAAGTCTTTGTATAGTGTGGTTGGGGAATAGGTTTTCTCGCATTTAGTGAGGGTCACAAATAACAGCTCGATATTGTGACTTTTAAGCTCTAAAACGCCTTCACGTGCAGGTGACTTTTTCTCAAAGGTGCTTGCGCCAATCGCTGCGAGTATCTGCTCACGAGAATATCGGCTATGTAACTGTAAGGCTGTATTTGGTAAGCCCGACAGTGATTGCTCTTGGTGATGAATACGGTTTATTAAAATGTTGAGCACGTCGCTGAGCTCAGCTTGTAGTTGCTTATTGGCAAGTGCTTTTAAGCTAGTTGTTATGTCTTGGTGTCCTATTTGCTCACCGGTTTTTTCCCAAAAGTTGTAGTGCGCCATTAAAGCAAATGCAGTGCTGTTTGGCGTGTTTTTTAGCTCAGTAAAATCAAAGTCATGGTTACATAAAGACCGTAAAAACTGCAAGTAACTGAGTGAGTTGCATGTAATTAACTGGATATTAATAGCGCGGTAGTAGGCTTGTATTTGAGCTTGTTCAAGCTCCGATGTTGCATCACTTTGATTGGTTAGCCAATGCCATCCACCTAATTTACCTTGAGAGAGCTTATAAACATCTTCTAAAGTCACACTTGGGTTAACTTGTAAGAAGTTAGCGAGTGTGAGCGGTAAGTTGGTGTCTTGATGGTAGCGGTTGAGCAGTGCTTGCAGTCGACGCTTGTTGTTTATGGCACCTTTAATATTTTTAAGAATGATGTCTTTACTTTGTTTTTGTAACTCAATGCGACAACCTAAAGGCAGATGTGCAAACCCGCTTTCAATCTCTTGGCTGATTGACGTATTGGTTTTACCAACCAACGCTCTAAACTTGCTGGCAAAGTCATATTCAGGTCGTGCATTACCCACAAAGTCTAAAACGGTACAGCATTCTTTATCTTGGGTTAGGCGCAGGCCACGGCCAAGTTGTTGCAAAAATAAAGTTAAGCTTTCTGTTGGACGTAAAAATAGCAGGGTGTCGACCTCTGGAATATCTACGCCTTCGTTAAAAATATCAACCACACATAATATTTGAATATCACCTTGCCTGAGGGCTTGCTGTTTATTGTGTCTGTCATTGGCATTGTCACTGGTTAGTACATCACTGCTAATGCCTTTTAAGTTAAATTGCTCGGCCATAAATATGGCATGTTGCTTACTAACACAAAATGCCAAGGCTTTGATGGTGCGCACGTTCGTGACGATGTCCGCTAGGCTTTGCATGATTTTTAGGGCACGATGGTCGTTTTGAGTGAATACGTGTGTAAGCGCACCAACATCGTAACGGCCACGTTGCCAAGAAACACGGCTGAGATCCGTGTCATCATCAATGGCAAAGTATTGAAATGGGATCAAATAGCGATTATTGATGGCTTCAGGTAATCGAAGCTCTGCGGCAATGACATCATTGAAATCACTGAGAATGTTGCCGCCGTCTTGCCTTTCGGGCGTTGCAGTTAAACCGAGTAAGATGCGGGGTGTAAAATGATTAATCACGCCTCGGTAGCTGTTTGCTGCGTTATGGTGTACTTCGTCAATGATAATGTAGTCATAAAAGTCGGCAGTGAGGTTAAGCGACTCTAATTGATTATTGAGCGTTTGGATTGACGCAAACAGGTGGTTAAAGCTGCTTGGCTTGTGTTGTCCGACCCATAGTTCGCCAAATTGGTTGTTTTTGAGTACAGCGCGATATGCTGAACGCGCTTGTTTTAATATCTCTTCTCGATGGGCCACAAAGAGTAATTTCGCTTGTGGGTTTTGCTTTAAAAATCGCGCAAAATCGAACGCGGAGATCAAGGTTTTACCAGTGCCTGTGGCTGCAACTACTAGGTTTTTATATCGACCGTGTACGCTTCGTTCAGCACTGAGCTTTTCAAGCATGGCTTTTTGATGCGGTTTTGGCTGAATATCTAAATAAAAGTGTGAGGTATCAGCTTGTTGACTCTTTGCGACATTGAGCGCTTGCGTTAATTTGTTTTGGCAAGGGGCTTTACCTGTATAGCGCTCAAATTCGTCAGACTCCCAATAGGTTTCAAAGGTGCTAAGTGCTTTTTGAATAATGTGTGGGATCTCTTGGTTGGTGACTTTTAAATTCCACTCTAAACCGTTAGACAATGCGGCTTTTGATAAGTTGGACGAGCCAATATAGCCGGTGTGAAAACCGTTATCTCTTAAAAACAAATAGGATTTGGCATGTAGGCGTTGGCTATCATTGTTGTAGCTGATTTTTACTTGGGTGTTTGGCAAGCTGGCTAAAAAGTCGATGGCTCGCTGCTCAGTCGCGCCCATGTAAGAAGTGGTGATTACTTTTAACTGTTTACCGCTTTCAACATAGCGCTTTAGTTCTTCTTTAAAAATGCGCAGCCCTGTCCAGCGTATAAATGAAACCAGCCAGTATATGGTGTCACTTGATAAGATCTCTCTTTTGATTTCGCTTTCAAGGGAAATTCCTGCGTTTGCTCCAGAAAATAGCTCACTTTGGCTCAGTCCAGTTTGTGGGAATATGTCTTTGCTGTAGCTTGGTAAGTCACTCGAAATTGGGTTTTGCTTGTCAAACAGGGCCGTGAGGATGCGACCTTGTGAATCAATGAGGTTTTCACTGATTAATTGCTCGTCTTTGATGTGATTTTTTAACCAAAATACCAGTTTATTAGCCAGTTCGATTTGCTTGGTGATGCGGTTGTCATCACTATTTGGGATGGCATCAATGGCATTGGCGACCAGTTTTGAGAGAAAGCGAGATAGCCACACAGAGGCTTCGCTTGATTCAAGCTGACGTTCACCAATGTAAAATTGTTCGCGGTTTAAGTTTTGCTCTACCACTTGGGTAATCAGCTGCTCGTAAATGCCAATTTGCTGCACGACCAAATCCTGTTGTTTTTATTCTAACTAATTGATAGCGAATGTATCTTATCGTTTTTTTAATGAGTGGGCCAGGAAGTACACAAATAAGTGCTAACCCTTTCTGTGCAAAAAGAATGATAACGATTGTATTCGCCTCCTGAGTGCGGCATTGCGTATCAATGGGTAAAAGAGTAACGTTTAGTAGCTATTATTATCCAATATAAAAGGGACTTCTTTTGATACACTCCATGGCCCGAAAAACTATCTTAGCTTTTTCACAAAATACACTGAATCAACCTGATTATAACTACATTGAAGGTTTTTTAGTCGGACTTGCAACGCTTGGCACTGAGGTTCGGGTTGATGAATGGTTAGTTAATATATTTGGTGACTACCAATCAATTAATAGATACCAACTGGAAGCCTTAATGGAGCTGTGTGAGCAATGCCAGATTACTGTGGCTAAAGCAACGTATAAGTTGCCAAAACAGTGTGTGCTATCAAAAAATGATATTGCAACGTCTCTAGATGAAGAAGCGCCTTTACCTAAATTTTGCACTGGCTTTATAGCAGGCCTCAGTACCGTATTAAATGATGTAAAACTGTCTGCCGAGCACAAAGAGGCCATTGTTGAAACACAAGCTTTTTTTGCTGGGTTTACTAGCCTTGATAGGGCAAAGCTGATGTTTTCTTACTCTGAGCCGACTCGAACTTTTGAGCAAGAAGCTTTATTGGCAAAAAGAAGATTGGCCTCAACAATACATGCTCTTTCCGATACGTTAAGTATGTTGCCGTTTGATATTGATGACTTTGCAGATTCAGAATTTAAGGGAGTTGATTACAATGAGTTTAGTGACGAAGCACTAGATGCCAAAGATGATGCCGTCAGTTTCTTGCTTCAACTAGATGATGTTGACTCTCTGTACTTACTTGATGAATTTCTTAATGTAGAAGAGCAAACTTTTATAACACCTGCGTTCAAACAACAAAACGAAGGGCATTTCTGGCTTATTCATGAGACTCGGCCTTATATGGCTGTGCGTTTTCACAAAGCTAGGTTACTGTTTGAAAGTAACCAATTCCAAAAAGCATGCACCGAGTTAGAGGCGTTGTTAAAACTTAACCCGAATGATAATCAAGCCTGCCGCTATTTGTATGCAAACTGCTTAGTCTTGCTAAAACAATGGGATAAGTTAAAGGTATTGTTGAGCGAATATGAAGATGGTGGGATTTTTATGAGCGCTGCCGATGTTTTGATGCGATTTGCTTTAGAAGGGGAGTCTGCTGAGCTAAATGCGATTAAACAAAGCTTGATAAAAGCAAACAAACACTTTGTAAAAATTTTAACAGGACAAGAAAAAGTTAGACTTCACGATGTGTTAGGTTACACACTTGGTTCTAAAGAAGAAGTTATCACCTATATTGAAATGGGCGGTAAAAAAGCATGGCTAAGCGTTGAGGGGAGTTTATTTTGGTTACGGAATAAAAAGAAGTAGTCTTTGTTCTTAATTATAGAGCTTAAACAGTCAGTATTTGCAAAGTTTAAAAGTAAGCGATTTTGTCTCCCTCGTCATCGCTGGCTTGCCCCGCAATTTATTTCGTTGGTTAATGACCCTGAAACAATCTCAGGGTGACAGGGATGAGGATTGGCGTGTTTTTATCAAGTGTACTTCTGTATGCTGAAGGTGTTGCGACTTAAATCCTGTTGCTGATAGCCTATGTAATAGGTTTGTTTAGTATGATGAAGTACAAGCGATAGAGGTCGGTTTAAATGGTTTAATACTATCGAAAAAGGCCAAGTATGCATCTCTTGGCCTCAATCCAATACTTATAACTATATTATGATAGAACAAGTATTCTCTCTATACTGCTTAAGCGTATTATTGCACAGTTTGATAAAATGGGTCAGTCGGTTGGTAAGTAGTACTACCACCGGCTATTTGAGGTGTAGCCTCAACCGGTAATGCTGTTTTATTTTTTGATAGTTTTTTTAGTGGCTTTTTATTTAACTTAACTTTCATTTTCAATTCCTTTATTTTTTATTATCGGTACTTAAACTAACAAGTGTAAGTTAAGAGGTCAATAAGTTGAATTAACAACGAGCTTAAAAGGTCAATGCCGTGCTCGCGCTGTGTGTGGAAGTCGTTGGACAAGGTTTGTCTCTAAGCTGCTTAAGCGCATATAGTATAGTCTGTATAAATAGGCCCTGAAACAATCTCAAGGTGACAGGGATGAGGAGTCTTGCAGGCATGTGCTCGGTGCAGGCTCCTCGATTGAAGCAATTTTACTCCTGAGTATAAATATAGCCCCAAAGCGGCATTGCCAAGTATCTGTATTTGAGATTCAAATTCTGGATGGGTTTCATCACCATTCGAGGCCAATATAACTGCCGACTTATTAGTTTTATTTATGGCAAAATAGCTAAACACGCCGGGATCTCCGCCATCAGGGTGGATATGTTCATGGTCAAGAAACCAAAAATAGCCAACGCCTTCACTACCTCCTGTATTCGGGGTGTTGGTTAACGGGCTTTGACGATCTGGACAATTTAATTAGCCAAACATTGGCGTTATCTCGATATAACCGGGCAATGGACATCACCCACTTTGCGAAGTGCCACCTTGCGGGCAAATTGAACGCGAATTAGAACAGCTCCGCCAGCAGCTTAGCAATCTAGAAATTGACTATACTGTAGACAAGGTATTGGCAAAAAGTCAGCTGTTTTTGGACCGTCGAGCATTACTGCGAGCATTGAACAACTTAACGTCAAATGCCTCGCATTTTGCCAATAACAAGATAAACGTGTGATTGCTACTCGTTGAAAATTCATGTTTATTAATCGTTGAGGATGATGGCCCGGGCATTGAGCAAAACCAATGGGCGCGCATTTTGAATTACGCTCGCCACTTGAGATCACCACCTGATTGATACATTTGGCAGTGTGGCTGTCACAATGTCGTTGCGACAACTTCGTTGAAGGAGAGAGGATGAATCTATTGGTACGTTTTTTATTTTCCATAACCATTGTCATTGTTGTGTTTGTCGTCTCTGCAACCCTTGCTGGGGTGATTGCCGATATCGCTGGAGTTTGGAAAAAGCCGAACATTGGCGGTGTGGCGGCTGCATGTGTGGTGTTTGCTGGGTATGCCTCTGCGCCAAAGCATAAGCTAATATCAGCATCTGTGTGGCTGATTATCGGGGCGGTTGCAGCGTGGGTTTTATCGAGTGTATTTATGTACGCTGAAGATGCTGCTACGCAATTGCCTTTGTTGATCACGTATGCAAGTGGTGCTTTGAGTTTGATGTTATGTTGGCTTTGGCATAAAAGGGCGTTAACGACAAGCACCGACTAAGCCGATACTCATCGTTAATCGAGATTAAACAGTAAAACAGACCTTTTTATAACTCATTTTTGTTTTGGTATCGTAACTTGCCACCGACCCAGGTTTGCAGAACAGGTATATCGCGAATTTCTTTTGGATTCTTAATGCTTAATGGATCTTGCTCTAAAATCACATAGTCAGCTAGCTTGCCCTCTTCAAGGCTCCCAAGCCATTGGTCGGTATGACACTGCCATGCGGCATCATAGGTGATGGCGCGCAATGCTTGGTCACGAGTAATGCATTCGGCTTCATTGAGAACAGCGCCCTCAGGAGATCTTTCCATAATTCGGGTTACCGCTTGTTCCATCATGCGCAGCGGCCCCAGTGGACTTACTGACAAGTCACTGTGTAATGTGATCCGTGCGTCAAGGTCTATCATGGTCTGACAGCGATCTAACAGTTGCGCTTTTTCCTTAAAGATCACTTGATCAAAAGCATACCCCCAGTAGCCAACATGGCCAATTAGAAAGCTCGGTGAAATTCCCAGCTGTTGCATACGTTTGGCGCTCAAATCATTCAGCAACGAACAGTGTTCAATACGATGGCGGCGCTCAAGCCCAGATTGTCCATTGAGCGCGTTTTCATAAACATCCAAGGTGATGTCTATGGCGTGGTTACCATTGGCATGGATAAGCATTGGCCAACCTTTAGCGATTATATTGTTAACCATTGTTTGAAAGTTAGGTTTTTGCGGCTCTTGATCAGCTGGTGGTGAAGTAACAATGGCAACCTCTTCGGTTTGCTGCTCTGTAACAGTCGCAATTACCTTGGTATTTGAACCTGAAACTAAAGCAACCTTCTCGGTTTGTAGATCTGTAACAGTGGCAATCACTTCGGAATGTGGATCCGCAACCCCTTCGGTTGTAGGCGATACACTAAAATTAAAAATACCGTAGTTATTTTTTGGGTTACAGCTGTATTGCTCACTTTGATACCCAGTAAGTCCCTGATTGGAGCCATCTGACACTAGTTTAACGGCCGCTTGAAATGGTTGGTTCAAGTCTACTCGTTCAAGTGGCTTAAAGGGGTGAATATCGTCTTCGGTACTTTGCACGTTGGAGCACAGCTTTGCGTAGCCGACGCGTGCACGTTGTGGGGTGAGAGCTTGATAAGCTTTGAGCACGATTTCCATAATGGGCTGCATACCAGCTTCAAGCATCATGGTGACACCACGCTCATTGGCAGTTTTAAATATATTGCTGATATTCTTTGGCAAGTCTTCAATAATTTGCGCTTTTTGTGACAGTGGGATAGCGTCAAAACCGTAGCCCATTTGATCCAGCTCTTGTAAGGCACCTTGTTTCTTAACCAATTCGGTCAACTCATCACGTTCACTTTCGGGGAATTTACTTACGATCTCATTTAACGCAATAGTGTTGATGTAAGCCGTGTGTAATGAGGCTGCTAGCCAAAATACAGCGCGATCAGGAAATTTTTGGTCTAGCCATTTTATGTCAATCACTTGTAGTTGATTATCAACAAAAGGCATCAGAGATGGATCAACATCGACTCCAAGCAGCCATTCGCCCTCTTTTAAGTGTTTTTCTGCTTCAAGGGCCACCTCGCAAATTGTATCTGGGCTATAGTCTTCTTTCAAACGCTGGCTATCATCTGGCTTATCATTGTAAGGTCCAAGCGGTGCCCAGCTCATCGTCATTGCTGTTGGGACAATATGCACATGTGGTTCAATCAATCCCGGTAAGAGGGTTTGTTGAGAAGAGAGCTCAATGTGATCATGCTCTTGCATTCCCAGTGCATGCATTTTTGTGCTGACGTTATCTAAGTCACCCACAGCAATTACTGTGTCGCCTGCAAAGCCAATAGCATCAACTTGCTCTGTTGAGCCATTTATCATTGGCCGAATTTTTCCACCAGAATACATAACCAACTCTTTCATAGCTTCTTGATCTGATGCTTGCTTATTGGCATAAGCTTGGTTAATACTGGTTTTTATTTTGTCTAAGCTTGGCTGGTTTTCAAATGAGGACCATAGAGGGTTGTGGCATGCGCACTGGGCGCATTCGTGGCAATCGTGATGACTCATAGTCGTCTTCCTTTTGTTTGCTTGATTGTGAGTGTTTAAAACTATTGCAAAAAAGCATACAACCAAACAGCGGTACATAAGTATTACACTGTGTTACAGGGAAAAAGTGTAGAGACGTGTGTAACTATTTCAGGAAGGTTTGATTAAATATCGGTGCATGATGGATATGCACTATATTATCTAGATTAAGGATGAACGAAAAATATGTTCACATGGAAGGATCCTATCAACAAGGTATGCATTATTGCTTTGTCGATATCGCTTTATTTATTTTTTGATGACAGGCAGTTTTGGTTTTTTCAAGCGAGCTCAGAGTTTGCAAATGATTCAAATAAACCAAGGGATACCGAAGCTGAACTCTCAGTGGTTGGCGTTGATATTCAGAGTGAACTCAATGGAAAGGATTCAGTTAAACTGAGAGAAATCGCGGACCACCAAACTAACCTGCGTCGTTATGGGCGGTGTCAGCCACCACTTGGCGGCAGTATCAAGTACCGGATAGAAAATGGCATTTATACGTGGGTAGATAGCAAAGGGATAACCAATTATTCGGATCAAAAACCTAAACATCATGCTGCGTTATACCAACCAAAAAACAGTCGGGTTTTGGATTACTTTGAGCTAAGGATCAAAGGAAAAACGGTTACTCATTCTTTCAAAAATGCACTCATTACGCGGCTAAATGCAATATTCAGAAGCTATACCAGTGTTATTGGGCTACAAGCCATGCGAAAGGTCACACTTAACATAGAGGTGCTGCCAAACAGGCGTGAGTATGAGCGAGTGGTGAAATCGTATGGTGGTGATGGCACAAACACAACCGGAATTTATTTTGGCAATAAAAATACCGCATTGGTAGTGCAACGGTCTTATGAACAAACTATGCAAACGGCGGTCCACGAAGCGGTGCATGCAATTAATCAAGCTGTAATAGGTTACTCGCCGCGGTGGTTAAATGAAGGGCTTGCCGAGTATTTCGAGACAGTAGAAGTAAAGATGCATCACGCTAAAATAAAACCACAATACTTCCTCAATAAACAGGGTCATATTGGTGGTAAGGTTGTCGCTCCTTTAGAACTTTTAAATGCGGAACATCTTTGGAGCACTGAAAACGCAGAACCCTTTTACAAAAGCAGCTGGGCATTCGTTCACTTTTTAATGTCTTCAAACTCGGGACGTCAGACGCTTAAAGATATCTTGTTGCAAGAGCAGTCAGAACCGTGTAGTTCACTCACTGCAAATCAACTAAAGGGTATAATGACAAATAATCAGCCCAATTTGGCGGCGGCTTTTCAAAAATATTTAAATCTTCCAATCAAAACGCAGCGCCTGTAATTCCCATGTTCTAATTCTTTTTTACTAAATAAGTCAGAGTGTTAAATTTTTAAGTGGATATCGCAAAAGACGGTACATGGATTGAGCGCAGTTCATTGCCGCTCGTGTACCAAAAAAAGAAAGGTGCATATTTTAACTTGAGTGCTACATTTATTTTACTCTGCTGGAGCTGTATCTCAGCGAAATAAGTGCGCACCGAGACTTATTTTGTTAACAGGTGCGTTTTTTTGCAGTAGTAAAAGTATCTAAAGGATATAAATATGAACTATTCACTTCACCCTTCAGTGGGCGTCGCAAGACTTGGAAATAGCGACGGTCAATTTTACTTGGCACCGGATCAAATTGGAGGGCTTCCCTACGAAGCTGATGAGTTGGGTAATAAAATAGACACCCCGGTAAGCCAATTTAAGGATGACGAGGGGCGGATCCGCAGACAAGGCCAGCCTTTTAAAATTATTGATGAAAACAATAATGAACTGACGCTATCAAGTGACAAGGTTAAAGCCATTACGTGGACCGTACATGTCGCAAACAAAAAAGCGGCATGGTATGAGTTTAATGAGTTGCAAGGCAACTTACTCTTCGGTGAAGACAACAGCTACAAAAAGCGAGGTACGCCTTGGCGCAATAAAGACGCAGACGATCGCCGCGCGTTGATTATTGACCCGGGCCCGAGAACCATTTCAGGTGCCAATGACCAAGCCAATTTTGATGAGGCGAGCGCGCCTAGTAATTACCCCGTGAGTTTTCCTCCTAAACCTTGTCAAGGCACAGAAGTTAAAACGCTGGGTAACATTTTAACGGACAATGAAGGGCGTTTAGTGGTCATCGGTGGTTTCGGTAATGCCGGTGGTAACGAGCCGCTTGAATCATACGGTGGTGCAGACACTTGGCATGACGATATTGCTGATGGGACTGTTTATTGCACAGTAACATTTAACGATGGCAAGGAGTTGAAACTATCTGCTTGGGTGATTGTTGGTTCACCTGATTTTGCGCCGGAAATTGTCAATATTTCCAATTTGAGCGACACCATGTTTGATGTTGCGGTTAGGGAGCAAAACCTATGCCCCGAGCTATTTCAAGGTGGTGAATTTCAAACATCTTATCCGGCCAACTATTATCGAGATATTGAGCCGATTATTCAGCGGATCAGCCGCTATCAATGGGTATCTAATGTCCAATCTATGTCGGCATTTGTGTCAAATATCTTTGATTTTAAAGATAACTCTGAAGACAATAAAGCAAACCGAGAGGCCTACTTTAACTATTTCAGACAGCCTGTTGACCCTGCAACCATGCAGCAAATCCCACCTCTAGAACAAACTAATCAGCAGCTATTTGAACATGGTACTGAAGGGCATTTACCCTTGATGCCTATGAATTCAGGTAGCAACTCAGTCAGTAACGCAGAGGATAATATTGTCGATAAGTTTTTGACGTTAACTCAAACGCAATACTTTTTACTGAGCCAATGGGCTGAGGGGAATTTCTCAAGTGAAAAGCCCGCAGAGCCTACGTCTGCACAAGATGATTTTGGTGTATTTTATGCCGATCAAAGCAGTGTCGGTAATTGTGTGGGCTTGCCTATGTGCCCAGGTATTGAGGTGACATGGAGCATGCAAAACCCTGCAGTATACGCGGCGCCTTATGTGATCAAAGACCAAAGTATGGGTAATGGCTTTCCAAGCGGCTTAGATCCAGAGCGCGATGAATGTGAAGGCGGTGGTTGCCAGCCAGGCGATTTAACTAAACGCATGGCGTGCCCGTGGCAGGCTGATTTCTTCAATTGTACTATTCAAAATGTGAACTTTACCGATCCTACGGTCAACAAAGTGAATGAAGGCACAGAGGAAGACCCAAATATGGTGCCGCTTGCACCAACGTATTATAGCTATTGGTGGCCACCACAAAGTCCGTGGGATGTGCTGACCAACCAGTATGATGACCAAAGTCTGACCCATTTGCCCGCTGGTCAACAAGTAAATTATGCTCGTGGTATTAATAGTTTTGTGCAAATGGTGGAGCATTGGTCAGCACTAGGGTTTATTCGCAACCAAAACACTGAAGAGCCAAACTTCCCATTTTTTACAGAATCGGAGCGAAACCACCAGTTATTTGCATACAAGGATGTCCCTGTATCTGATATCACAGGCAACCAGCAAGATGACGGCACGGACATTCCGGTGTTTTACATTCCAGATGATGTGAAAAGCCACCTTTCATCAGGGTGTGCAAAAGCCAAAGCCTTACTTAACGGACTTGAAAAGAAAATGGCACAGCCAATTACGGCAAAACCTGCCATTAAAAAAGTGCCGCGCAGTGGTACTCGCACAAGACGGTAATTGAGATGATAAATGCACATGAATGTGATGTGCTGGTTGTTGGCGCAGGCCCCGGCGGGGCCTGCGCTGCATTGAACTTGCTTAATCACACTAATTTATCGGTAATTATGACTGAACAATCCGATTTGCAACGGCTTCGAATAGGTGAAAGCGTATCAGCGAGTATTTTTTCATTGTTAGACTATTTGCACTTGCCAAGGGCGCAATTTGGGGCTAGTTGTTTTACACCTACTCAAGGCAATAGCGCTTTTTGGGGAAGTGATAAATCGGCAAATCGTCACGCGATTTTTGCACCTGATAGAGCAACCTTTCAAATTGATCGAGAAACGTTTGATTTAACGCTTGTTGAAAGTGTGCAAAACCGCGGCGGTCATGTATTCCCGCGGACTAAATGTAAAATGGTAACTAGGTTGCAGGACGGACGTTACTTGGTTTTTGCGAATCACCCTGAATTTGGCAAGTTTGAAATTGTATGTCGTTACCTTGTGGATGCGTCGGGTCGTAATTCTTCATTGAGTAAATCAATGGGGGCTCATGTAACTCAGTATGACAGGTTAACTGGCGTTGGAGCATTTTTTGAAACCACCAGCATGGCGCTAGAGCAAATCCAACTGATAGAAAGTGATGAGTTTGGCTGGTGGTATAGTGCAGCATTATCTCAGAAAATGTTAGTTGTCACCTACTTTAGTGATTTTGAATTCATTTCAAAAATGAAAATAAACCGCTCTGAACAGTGGCAGAAACATCTCACAAAGAGCATGCATATGTCTAAAAGGGTTGCGGGATCGCGACTTGTCGACGACAACCTCTGGGTTCGGCCTGCGGGCACACATTTTAGTCGCTTTACACACATTGAGCACTATTTGCCCGTGGGGGATGCTGCGTGTGCTTTTGATCCTATCTCTTCAATGGGCTTGGGGTTTGCCATGTCATCGGGTTGTCAAGCCGCGACCATCATTGGCAACTCATTAACACCCGAAGACTTCTTAAATAGAAGCCGTATTTACCAACAAGATTTAGAGAATCAGTTTGAGCAATATTTAAACTTAAAGCAGCAGTTTTACGGCAAAGAGCAGCGCTGGCATGACGCGCCATTTTGGCTCAAGCGCCATGAGTGTCTAAATCGGGTTGCTTGATGTGGCTGGCCATTCAACTATCAGTGAACAGTTTCTCAGATCAAAAACACTTGATCTAAGAAACTGCAACAGCGTGATATCCCCCTGCTAGAGTAAACTTAATATCTGTTTAGCGTTTTTACGGGCCAAGCAACTTTTTACCGGGTTATCCGAAAACGCTTTTTTAGATATTTCTACTTGCTCACCTTGATGTAAAGTATCGTCATTATAGACCTTCACTCGACAGGTCGTTTTGTCTTGTTTTTCGGTGTAAACGAGTTCCACTCTTTCTGCTTTCATAATTAAGTTTTTGTAGGGGTATCCCGCATTGGTGAAAATTCTTTCAACCTGTACCTGCTGAGCCGCTGATGTAAAAGTAATGAATGGAACTGCGAGTATAATTGCATATTTCATGATAAAAAGTCCCTATGTCTCTGGTTTCATCGCTAAGTATTAGATCCATTGGAAAAACTGACAAACGAGAAATTTTGTTCCATAGTTAAGTTTTAGTTAAGTGAAAATGAAATGAAATCACCACCATTTAAAGGGCTTTGGTACTTTAAAACAGCTGCAGAATTGGGCAGCTTTAAACAAGCCGCAGAAGCGTTATTTGTGACACAAGCTGCTGTGAGTCAACAGATCCGTATTTTGGAGCAGCAGCTAGGGTGTACTTTGTTTGAAAGGCAGACGAGGAAAGTGCTTTTAACTCAGCAAGGCCAAGATTTATTGCCATATTTGCACAAAGCTTTTGGGCAAGTTGAAATGGGACTGTCGATGTTAAAGTCAGATCCAAATCCAAACACTATCAGCTTATCTGTTTTACCCTCATTTGCTACGTGTTGGTTACTTCCTCGACTAACGAGCTTTAATAAAGCCTTACCAAGTTATCAACTTCGGATAGATCCAACCGAGCAACTGGCGGATTTTAATCACGAGGATATCGACATAGGGATCCGCTTTGGTTTGGGTGACTATCAAGGATTAAAAAGTGAATTAATTGCAAAAGATGAATTAGTTATTGCGTATCGTCCCGGACTAATAGACCCTCACAAACCACTTCGCGCGCAGCTGTCTAAACTCAACTTTATATACGATGAAGGACGTGACAATGAATTGGCTTGGCAAGCGCTGAGCTCGCAACTTGACTTAGAAGGTCACACATTAAGCAATTTGAAAATTGACAATGCGGCGCTTGTGCAACAAGCGACTGTCGCCGGACAAGGGTTCTCTTTATTGCGTAAACGCATGGTGGAACAGTCTTTGGAAATGGGGCAGTTAGAAATCTACCCCGACTTCGCTTGGTTATGTGAGTATAGTTACCATTTAGTTGCGCCAGAAAGCCATTTTGAATGGCCTAAATTCAAAGCATTTCGCGATTGGATTGTTGCTGAATTAAATGGGGTGGCGGCGCAATAGGTGAGGAATTCAAGATTGAGAAGCCTCCTATTTGAGAGAAAGTCCGAGGCTGAATTTCCACTGAGTTTACTGACTTGGCTTTGATATCCAAACATGATTTCACAGTAGTTGTAGGTAAGCTCACATCGCCATTGTGGGCTCGCCTCGCAATCCATGTATTAGTGTAAAGCGCCGTTTGTGATGGGCCCTGAGTCAAGCTCAGGGTGACGAGTTTAGGGCTGGGGGATGAGGTTAAGGCTGGATGACGGTGTTAAGGGCTTGGGGAAGAGGTTGGGACAGGAAGACGAGGTTGGGACAGGAAGACGAGGTTGGGACAGGAAGACAGCGTTGGAACTGGGTGACGTCGGATGTCGGGAGTTACCATAGTGCTTAGCATTTGTATCCATCGTCATTGTGGGCTTGCCCCGCAATCCATGTTTTAGTGTAGTGCGCCGTTGTTGATGGACCCTGAGTCAAGCTCAGGGCGACGAGGTTAGAGCTGTATGACGGTGTTAGGGCTGGGGGGCGAGGTTGGAACAGGGAGACGAGGTTGGGACAGGAAGGCGGCGCTGGAACTGGGTGACGTCGGACGTCGAAAGTACCGTAGTGCTTAGCATTTGTATCCATCGTCATTGTGGGCTTGCCCCGCAATCCATGTTTTAGTGTAGCGCGCCGTTGGTGATGGGCCCTGAGTCAAGCTCAGGGTGACGAGGTTGGGGCTGGGGGGGACAGGAAGACGGCGTTGGAACTGGGTGACGTCGGACGTCGAAAGTACCGTAGTGCTTAGCATTTGTATCCATCGTCATTGTGGGCTTGCCCCGCAATCTATGTTTTTGCATTCGCAGCTCCGTTGAGATTGGAGTATAAAAGATGAAGTACAAATTACTGCCAAATATTTGAACCTTGGCTAGAATTATAAGCAGTGGGCTTGCAAGCGCAGCTCTTTGCTGGCAGTCTTGGCTTTGGCGTCTTTTGATTAGATTTTTGTATGAAACTCATTGTATTTATTGTTTTATTTACTCTTTTGTCCGGTTGTAACTCGATTCAAAAACCTGTTGCTCCTCACCTGCTATTTCACCAGCCAAATGATGTATCAACCGATGCGCTTGTAGCTCAAAGCTATTTATTGCTATCTCAAGAGGCTTACCGACTAAAAGATCATGACTATGAGTTTGAATTACTGAATGAGCTAGCTGACTACGAATACGGGCCTGCTCAGTTAGAAATTGCGAAAAAGCTATTAAAAGGGCACGGTAAAGAGTATGTACAAGGTACGCCTCTTGAGTGGACAGTTAAGGCTGCTGAACGAGATTATATTCCCGCTATTTTGTTTCTAGCACAGTGGTATCGCTATGGGGGGGACGGTGTTGATGTAGATCTAAAGGAGGCAATGAATTTATATGCTCGTGCCATTGAGTTGGGGGATTATTCAGCAGCTACCGAATTAGGATACATATTTATAAGGCATTGGCGAGAAGAGAAAGGCTATGAAACAGCGCAGCAGCTTTTCGCTAACGCAGCATACCATGGTGATGTCAAAGCGCTGTGTGGTCTAGGTATAGTTTACCGAGAGTCAAAGAAACTTAGAGATTTAGATAAAGCCGCTGACTATTTTCAAGTGAGTTATGTACGAGGTTACAAAGAATGTGCATTTGAACTTGGATATCTTTATCACAGAAGTAAACCTGACACACAGCAAGCCTTAAGATGGTATCAGGTTGCGGCAAAAAACGGGTCGCGAGATGCACTTAATAATCTAGGCATGATGTATAACAACGGTGACGGTGTAGACATCGACTATAATCGTGCAAAAAGCTATTTTGAGCAGGCTGTGGAACTAGGCAGTAGACTGAGTTTTGGAAATTTAGGTAGCTTATATGAGCTAGGCAAAGGCGTAGAGCGGGATTATGACAAAGCGATCTATTGGTATCAAAAAGGAATAGATAGGCAAGATGCTCAGTCAATGCACAATTTAGGGACTTTATACAACTTAGGGAGAGGAATCGAAAAGGACCGAGCAAAGGCGCTAACTCTCTTTGAGCAGGCTGCCGATTTAGGTAATCGCTTTTCGGCTTTTAACATAGCCAATGCCTACTTTTACGCAGATGGCAAAGAGCAAAGCGATGAGTTAGCACTGGAGTATTACCTAGTTTCAGCTAGATCTGGCTATGCCCCCGCGTTTTGCCAAGCGGCAGAAGTTGCGTTAAAAGAGAGTTGGGCATTGGCTAGACCTTATTTCCATGAGGGCGCAAAACTTGGACAGGAAAGTTGCTTGAAAAGCTTAGTTAAAGGTATGCGCGCCAATAAAGAGCGAGACATACCCGTTGTTGGGTTGTTAAAAGCATTTGCTAATCGCGATGTCGCATTTGCAAATGAAATGCTTGGCCACATATATCAATTTGGTGAATTTGGTCTTCTCATCAACTTTAAAAAGGCGCGATCGTTTTATTTGAAAGCCGGTGAGTTAGGCGCTGGCAATGCATTTGCAAATTTAGGCTTTTTGTACGAACAAGGTGAGTTAGTTGAACGAGATTTAGACACTGCGGTTTCTTTTTATCAAAAAGCAGCTGAAATGGGTTCTGCCCTAGGAAAAAATAACCTCGCAACTTTTTACTTAAATGGCGTGGCTGTTAAAAAGGATAGAACTAAGGCCATAGAGTTATATAAAGAAGCTGCTGAACAACATAATACCGCTGCACTAATCAATCTCGGCGATATTTATTTAGAGTATAACTCCAAAGACTATCAGGAAAAGGCGTGTACTCTGTTCAAAAAAGCACATGAGTTAGGCGCTAAACGGGCGGCCATAAATCATAGCCGTTGCATAATTGAGCAAAACGGTGATATTCAATCAGCGTTTCAATTACTTGAAGAGAGTCGGGGACAAGACTGTAATTTATGTGTTGTAAAACAAGCTGAGATGATTTTGAACAAGCAACTAGCGGGCAAGCAACAACTAGACGCGTTTAGTATGCTGCAAAATGCAGCGCAGGCTGGCAATGCTGCTGCTGCATATAAACTTGCTAGCTTATATGAAAGTGATGATATCGAACCTCAAGATCTAGCCCTCGCATTTAACTGGTATAGAACCTCAGTAACCTTGGGAAAGGTGGATGCTCTTAATAAAATTGCTGAGTTTTATTGGATTGGAAAAGGGGTTGATAAAAGCGAAGATGATGCTGTAGAGGCAATATCTCAGTTAGCGAAAGCGAAAAACTTTAATGTTGCATCATTCATTGGAGAACACTTCTATCACGGTGTTAACGTCGATATAGATTTCAACAAAGCCAGATACTATTTTATGAAAGCTGCGCAACAAAATGATGGTATGGCGCTAAACTCACTTGGCGTGATCTATCGAGATGGTTTGCGTGTTGCAGTAGATACTGAGCGAGCAAAAGACTACTTTGAACGTTCTGCAAATTTGGGGGTGCCAGATGCTATGCATAACTTAGGTGCACTAAACCTGTCTCAAAATCAAGAAAAAGACGGGCTTGAGTGGTTGCAGCGGGCGGCAGATAAGCAATTTGTTAAAAGCTATATCTTACTGGGCGATTATTACGCTCGCCATGATACAAGTGAAGAGTCCATGCGCAAAGCAGTAAAATGGTTGCAATTGGCAGCAGATGAAAAAGTCCCTGACGGCATGTACAAGCTGGCAATGTTACTTAAAAAGCAAGATCACAATAAATTTACTACCGAGATCCAAATGTGGTTGAAAGCAGCTGCATCTGGCGGTCATCAAGCAGCGGTTAGCGAGCTTGAAGAGTATAAATTGCAGAGGCGATAAACAGGGCTGTTTGTTTGGCTATTGTCAATGAAAAAGTAAATATTTATGTAAAGTGCTTTTAAATATATTTTAATCTAAATAAGTGTTATTTTTTGATTTTCTCATCGTTTATACTTGGTGTGCACATAAAAATAGAGTTTAATTAAAACTAAATTTTACATTAGTATTCGATAGTTGCCGTTGAAAAAATACGTAGTTCGATGTTACTCAATAGCTACTTGACGCTGTTACATCTTGTTCCGTTAGGTGGAGAAGGAGGATTTGATTTTTAAATCCATAGGACTCATTTTTCCTGATTTTTATTGCACTTTTTTATGGGTTTATATTTTTTGATTTAGCTAAAATGGAAACTGTACGTTATTTTTATGTATAAATAGCTTTGGCAGTCATGTATCATATTAATATAAACATAAAGGTTAAGTGGCTTGAAGGATTGCAAAGCATTAATAAAATTAAAGACGAGCTGTCTTTTTTATCTGAAAAACAGCCTGACCCATTTTTTATAGAAGGGTACATAGTTGGGTTAGGATTAACGCCACAAACAGTTTTACCAAGTGTTTGGATCCCTAAACTGTTTGGTGACGATACTCCTGATGATGAAATGCATTTAAGGTCGTTAATGGACTTTTATCATGTCTGCATGGATAGTGTGATGGAAGGTAATTTAACACTCCCCATTGAGTGCTCATTGTCGAAATTGGACCTACAAACAGCACTTCGAAACGACATGCCGCTACCGAACTACTGCATGGGCATGCTACTTTCCTTATCTTTTATTGAGCAAAACAGCCTTAGCCCTGTTCAAAGTTTTCAACTTAAAAAGTTAAGGCGCGTATTGAGTGGCTTGAAAAGTTATTTAAATGCTCAAAACACTTTCGGAGAAAGCCGCGACTTTCGTGATCAAGCACTATCGGCTCACAATGAATTAGGTCAATGTATAAGAGAAACAGCCTATGAAATGCGATTCTCAGATCAGTGTATTCAGGAAGCAGAAGAGACGAGTGCGCTGCCTGGGTTTAACCGCGACCAAATAGAAAGTCACCTAAATGATATTCTGAATAAAGACAGTCAAGCCACGCTTAAATTAATTAATGAACTTATCACTGTCATTGAGCGAGAGCTAATAACTGTAAATTTTATAGAGCAGTTCAGGGAGGAGATTGAAAACCTCCATGAAGCGCAGCCTTATTTTATATTGAAAACAAGAAAAGCGCAGATTCATTTTAATTTAGATGAATTTGATGTCGCTCAGCGTGTTTTAGAAGAGTTAATTGAGCTTGCACCAAACGACTACTATAAAAATCGATATCAGCTTTACAACTGCTATATTAAACAACAAAAATGGTCAAGTGTGAGCGTGCTTGTTGATAAGTTCGATTCTTGTAGTCTTCCCGATAGTGCAACCCAACTGCTATGTGAATATGCTCAAAATGGTAACAGTCAAAGAGCTCAAGATTTAAAAAGCCACATAAAACAGAGGTTTCCGGAATTTGTTGCTTTAGCTGGAGCTGACTCTCAAAGAGGAAATAACCAAATATCTGATGCGATGACTGAGTACATAGGCAAGGGAGGGTTGAAAGCCTGGCGCTCGGTAGAGGGGAGTTTGTTTTGGCTCAAGGCCTGACGAAAAAGCAGTCGGTTTCTTTGCAAGATTAAGAAACCGACAAACCGCCAGAAGGTTACATTGCTAGTTAAGCGGCCTCTTCTTGTTCTTGGGATAAGAATTCATTCATTGTCAGTGGTACAGATGCAAAATAGCCTTGAATGTATACATTCGCAAACCTCGTCATATATTGGTATTGAAATCTATTTTCAACCCCTTCAACAATAATCGTTTTGTTACTGTTTTGTGCTGATTTTATAATAGCATCTAGTCGCGGAGCTTGTGTTTCTTTGTCCTGAATATGCGTAATAAATGTTTTGTCAACTTTTACTGAGTTGAAGTAACGGCTGTTTAATAACTCATTGTTTCCTTTACCTTTGCCAAAATCATCTATCGCAAAACTAAACCCAAGATTAGACATTTTTCTCAACGTGTTTATCGTATTATCACTGAGTTTTAAATCGTTCCCTTCAACTATTTCAAATGTGATAAATGCTGCAATTGACGGCGTATCTCGAATAACCTTTTTGAGATAGTTTAATAGGCTTTCATCCTCTAATAACTGTGCCGAAATGTTCATATGAATAGGCTTTAATTTTTCGCGCGCTTCAAGCTTTATTTTTAACATAGAGTAAATCTGGTTGATGACAATTTTTGTCAATTCACTGTGCAGCTCAGGTTTATCCTCTATCATAGGCATAAAGGCTTTTGGGCCTAGGTTTTTGGTATTCCGCCATCGAATAAGTGCCTCGTAGCGCCGTGGTCTATCTATATTAGATGTTTTAAAAATTGGTTGAAAAACGAGGTAAAAATCATCTTGGTTAAATGAAATACTATTCATCAACTTGAGTAGCACATGTTTTCTATACATCTCCGCTTGATATATTTTTTCATTGTGAAAAAACGTACCTGATGGTGACTCCAATGCGTATTTCATTGAAAACGTCAGTCTGCGCTGTACTTTGTCTATACCATACAAGGAAGATTGACCCGTCAAACTCATAGAAGAAATTGCGTAGTCTATTGGAACTTGCGTATTGTTCACCCAAACTTGTTTGGGTAACTTTTCTAAAATTTCTTTTTGTTTTGCTTCAGCTTCTTTTTGGTTTGACCCTGTATCATGGGTGACAAACGCCATGACTAGATAATCGGAATCATGTAGTGCCAAGGCAAAAGGTTGGCAAGATTTACCTATCTCCTTGAACAACTGAGAAAGCGTATCTTGATTGTTTTCTATAGAGTCAAAAACCGGTGTTCTTCCGAGCTTAATTAAAGAGACATGAAATTTAGAAAACTTTCTATCCACTTTCATTAACTTTTGCATAAAGAACAAGTAGTTCGGGATATCGCTAGTGCCGTGATAAAGCACCGACTTACTTAGCGCATCTTTTGCTTTTTTTAGTTCATTTAAGACTTTTAAATCCTTTTTATGGAGTTGGTTTGTCCTTACGAGTGCAATGATGCTCATTGCGGCAATTATAATTGCTATGCTTAAATAAATATTGTTCATAAAAGAAAAATAGTTGAGAAAAGTACGTTCTGAATTTAAATACAGAAAAGTGGACGAAATATGTGTTTTTTGTTCATTAAGGGGTTAATTACATTACAGTCAATTACAGAACCGTTTTCTGACTGAATAAAATTCATGAATAAAATGCAATTTTAGATATGCTAATTGCCAAACGAGCGTTCAATATGTTCGTCAATTTCAAACTCGTGGTTGCGAAAAGATTTGAGTAGCTTATAGCTCAAGGGAAGGCGTCTGTGGGGCCTGGACTTTTTGACTTTTCTATATGAAGGGCTTTTATCAAGATCGATTAGGCCCATAGCCCATTTGCGAAAATTGCGCTTTTTAATTGGGTTACAAATCAGTGCTTCGACATTATTATGCCTTTTATCTTGTTTGATATGCTCGAACAGCTGCTCTACTTTAGGCTTTTCTCCTTCAATAACTTGCATAAAATGGTGGCCGTCGTAAAGTAGCATACCCGATATGCCTCGAAGTTGATTGGCTGCGGCGCACTGTCTGCGCAGGGATTCTAACTCTTCATCACACAGTGGGTTAGTCACCGTACTTATATAAATAAGCTCAATCAATTCCATGGTATTACTATATTTGTTGCAATATAAACAAAGATAGACAGCAATGTAGAGTTTTGCACTTTAAAAAGTGGGCAGGTGGTTGTGACGAGTTTAATTGAGGGGAAAGTCCCCTCAAAAAAGTCCTGTTATTTTAAGCCAATGCTATGTTTAACAGTCACTTCGCATGGCGAAGAGTTTTTACCAAATGCTGATTGCACGAACAGCTGATCGCCAGGTTTTAAGTTAGATAGGATTAACTTAGTTGTGTCATAGCGACGCTTAGCAACCTGATCATCCCAAGCACTTGAACTATCCTTATTTACATCATAATAGATCGAACAACCGCCTGTGGCGCCTTCATTGGTCGTCCAATTAAAGTTAATTGTGTAGTTAGAAATACTATAATTAAATTTAGCATTTTGATTTTGACCATAGCTGTCAGTGATGTTGACATATGTCCATCTGGCTTGTGGTACACCAGGACGTGGCTGCTCAGTAATATTAACACCTAAACTAGAGTCTGCATAAGCAGAAGCACCAACAGACATTGCAGCGGCTACGATGGCCAATTTTATATACTTCATTTTAAATTTCCTTTTTTATACTTTTCATTTTTATATTTCCAGTCAACCTCTAATTTATAAACTGTATTTCTGAGGTTTATTTGAAAACGAATTCAATTTAACACGCTAAGATTACAATTAAAATTCTCAATTGTAACATTTAATTATTCTGGATAACTTGGTGTTTTCTTTTTATGTGTGTTGTTTATCGCCTTGTGTGTTTCCAGTACCGGAAGAGGCGAGTTTTGTCGAAGCATCTTGCTTGGGTACTTTACTTTAAAGAATCCCTCTCCTACTTTTTTAGTAGTGGAAACCAAAAGGCTTTTTTGTGCAAAGAATAGGAGAGCAGTTTTAATGCTGACATTGTCAACGCAAACAATATTGCTAATGTGTGCAGTTGGTATTGTTGCGTCAGCAACTGCCCTTACTTTTTTATGGATGGCTAATAGAGACATTAAAGCAACTGCGTTTTGGGCTGTCGGTCCGTGGTTACTGGTTACCAACTTTTGCCTTTTTGCGGCTCAAAATTCGTTACCTTATTTTTTTAAACACATTGTTTCTAACTTTTGTGGTCAGCTGTCTTTAATCATGATGCTGGTTGGCTTGTATTATGCGGTTCAGAGGCGCCCGCCGTGGCGAATATTTGTGGTTTACTTGGGCGTCTTTCTAATATGTTTAGGTACTTTTACGTATTGGCATGACTCATACGCTTGGCGATTAAAGCTGTCTGTTTTGACAATTTTATGTACCTCAATTTGGATAGTCGCTATTTTAGTTGAACATCGTCGTAATAGATTTGAAGTCTCGGGTGCGCTCGTTGTTCTGGGGCTTGGATGTTTAAACACGGCTGGCATATTTCGGATAAGTGCTCCAATTAGTGATGGTTCAACCAGCATATTGACAGATACGAGTATCTATATTCAGCTGTTTTTTATCACCATCATGATCGCCCAGTTAGTGTTTAATTTCGGCTTTGCCATTATGGTTGGTGAGTTGCATAACTTTGCCAATAAGCGGGCCCAACAAGCGCTGCTCAACACCAACCATGAATTAGCTATTGCGAAGAAACGGGCAGAAGAAGCATCGCGGCATAAATCTGAGTTTTTGGCGAATATGAGCCATGAGATCCGCACTCCCATGAACGGTGTTATTGGCATGTTGGAGTTAGTAGAAAAAGAAGGGTTGAGTGAGGTACAGCACAATTATGTAATGACCGCAAAATCTAGCGCAGATGCCCTGATGGTTGTGATCAATGATATTCTGGATTTTTCTAAAATTGAAGCGGGTCGACTTGAAATTGAGCATGTTGAGTTTGATATCATTGAACATAGTGCTTCGCTTGTGCAAACGCATGCACATGCAGCTCACGGCAAGGGCCTAGAGTTGGTGCTTGATACCGTAGGTGTCACTTCGCGTTGGGTAAAAGGGGACCCTATTCGTTTTAAACAAGTCTTAGGAAACTTGGTAGGTAACGCGTTGAAATTTACGAGCCAAGGAGATGTAACCGTGACTTTGGTCACAGAGTTACACAACGATAAAGTAAGGTTAATAGGGCATGTCAAAGATACTGGGATCGGTATTGAATTAGATAAACAAGAAAAGTTATTCCAGTCATTTTCTCAAGTTGACTCTACAACCACGAGAAGGTTTGGCGGAACGGGTCTAGGCCTCGCAATTGTAAAAACCCTATGTCAACTAATGGGGGGAAATACATCGCTGCAAAGCGAGATGGGTGTGGGTAGTGTGTTTAGCTTTGAGATCTTACTTGAATCGGTTAAAAAGTTAGACCTAGAACCCGAAGCTCGATTGCAGTCTGTGTTGATTGTTGACAGCTCAGAAACCTCAGCTGAATTACTCAAAAAGATGTTTTGTTCATTTGCACATGAGGTGGTTGTTGCCACCAACTTCAAAGACGCGCAAGCGTGCCTACGAGCAGACACTGAGTTGCTCCTGTTGAGCCGCTATGTGGCGGGAAAAAAGACCGACAATTGGTTGAAAAAGTGGAAAGTCAGTTCTAGGACTACCGCGGTTATTTTAACTTTACTCAGTGATACACACAGCAGTGGGTATTTTAAAAAGCTCGGGTTTTCAAGTCGTGTGAACAAACCATTTACGCAAAAAGAACTTGAGAGCACACTTGAATCCATGAACTCGAGACAAGGCACTGCTACAGATATTGATTCGTCTATTAAACGCTCTTTTTCTCATCAAATGGTTTTATTGGTAGAAGATAACCCGGTTAATCAACTCGTAGCTAAAAAAATGCTAGACTCCATCGGCTTGATTGTTGATTTGGCGGGCCACGGTCAAGAAGCAATTGAAAAACTAAGAGAGCAGGAGCATGACTACCAGTTAGTCTTGATGGATTGCCAGATGCCGTTTATGGACGGGTTCGAAGCAACGCGTCGGATCCGAAATGGTGAAGCGGGAGAGGCTTTTTTAGATATTCCAATATTGGCACTTACGGCAAATGCCATGAAAGGAGATCGGGAGGCTTGCATTGACGCGGGGATGAATGATTACATCACCAAGCCAATTCAGATGGAAAGTCTAATGGGGGCCTTGTCTAGATACTTATCACCAGAGCTGTCTCGCTAATAATTAATAGGACCATTCAGAAGCTGAAATACTTTCCTTTTGAGGGGATGTGGAAGCAGTTAAATCTTTGCGCAATGTGTATCTTGTCAACATAGTTATATGTCTACTTTTCGTGGTGTCTACTTTTCGTGGTGATGACTTTATTTCTTTTTAATGATACTTGCTCGTAAAGCTCAATTTTGTTCGTCTTACGTAATGCAAGCATGACCAAAAGTTGATGGTAAGTTGGGTCCGCTGTGTTAGCCAGTGCAAGAAAAATTACAGCAAGCTGCGCAGCCCACGCAATCCAAAGGCTGGCGTTTGTTCATACCCGAAAGGCACAAGCTAAATTCGTATGCAGGTGATTTTCCAGAGAATTGAAAACATGGGACATTGTCCATATTATGTTTTTATTCAATCGCAATGAGGAACTCCCATGATAGATTTTCGCTCGGATACGGTCACACAACCTTGCAAAAATATGAGGCGGCTAATGAGCAATGCTATGGTTGGTGATGACGTATACGGTGACGACCCTACCGTAAATGAGCTTGAACACTACAGCTCCGTTAAACATGGCTTTGACGATTCTTTATTCGTAACTTCAGGTACACAGGCTAATTTACTGGCAATTCTCGCACATTGTGAACGTGGTGATGAGTATATTTGTGGCCAAGATGCACATAATTATAAATATGAAGCGGGTGGAGCTGCTGTTCTCGGTTCTGTGCAACCTCAACCTTTAGAAAACCTACCCAATGGTGAAATCTGTTTAGATAAGATTGTTGCGGCGATTAAACCAAACGATTTTCACTTTGCAAAAACTAAACTGTTGAGTTTGGAAAACACCATTGGCGGTAAGGTGTTGAGTTTATCGTACCTAAGTGAAGTTCGCTCTTTGACTAAAAAGTATGGACTACAGCATCACTTAGACGGGGCACGCGTGTACAATGCCGCCGTTGCTTTGGGTGTTGATATCAAAGAGATCAGTCAACACTTTGATTCAATGACTGTGTGTTTATCTAAAGGTTTGGGAGCGCCTGTTGGCTCGCTGCTAATGGGCAACAGCGCATTCATCGAAAAGGCTAGGCGGCTTAGAAAAATGCTGGGTGGCGGCATGCGTCAAGCGGGTATTCTCGCCGCAGCGGGTTTATACGCATTAAAAAACAATGTTGAACGGTTGGAGCAAGATCATGAGCATGCCCGTTATTTGGCTGGCAGGGTCAATGAGCTGCCAGGGTTTGATAGCACGTCATACGAAGTTCAAACCAACTTGGTGTTTTTGAATGTTGATAACAGCGTTGATATACAGGCATTTACCAAAGCTATGTATGACAAGGGAATAAATATGACGCCAGGTTATCAGGGAATGCGGTTAGTGACCCATTCAGGTATTGAGAAAAGTGATATTGACAGTTTTATTGATATTGCAAAGGCGCATTTAGCTTGATTGAAAAGTCATTTCTTATTGTGCATAACAACATTGCTGAGGCGATCACGGGACCTTGTACGATATACAAGGCCCCATTCTTCAATAAACGGAGCTGTGTGTCTCAAGCTTGTGCAACGCTCATTACAGTTTAAACCTGCCAAGCTCCTCGGTGAGTTGATGACTATCTTTATTTACTGTCTCTAGCATGCGTATAACTTTGTCTAATTCTGCAATCGAGTCGCCAGCCAAATCTCGAAGTCGTATGATATTTGAATCCATCTCTAATGAAGCGTCTGACTGCTGGACCATAGCTTGAGCGATGTTATCGACAGCTGCATTTGCATCGTGTTCTAGCTCCATAGCCTTGTTCAACTGTTCTGATACATCTCTGACTTCATCTCGAGTTTCGTCGGTCAGTTTATTGCCATTTTCAACTTTTTCTACAGCTTCACTACCGATACGTTGTAGCGCGTTAACGGTGCCTTGAATTTGGTCAATGGACTGTTGAGTTCTGTGAGCTAAAGCTCTTACTTCGTCCGCAACAACAGCAAAGCCTCTACCTTGCTCTCCAGCTCTTGCAGCCTCGATTGCTGCATTTAGTGCCAAGAGGTTAGTCTGTTCGGCGATTGATTTGATCACATCTAATACGACCCCTATCTCTTTACTCTCTGAACTTAGGCTTGTTATTACACTGACTAGTTCTGACATCTCGTTTGATAAAGAATCGATGTTTTCTACTGAATGCCGCATTTGCTCACTGGCTGATACTAAATTCTTATCCGTTTCGTTGGTGCTTTGTGCTGCATGATCGGCATTACTAGAAATGTCTTTGATGCTGACTGTCACTTGATTTATCGCTGACGCAATTGACTGTGTTTGTAATTCCTGCTCTTGTATTTTTGAATGTATATTGCTTGTCGCGTTTCTGACATTATTGACAGATACTTCAAGATGATTTGCTGTGTGTACAATGGACTCAATCAAGGATTTGAACTTCCCTTGAAAGTGATTAAATTGAACAGCGACACTGCCAATCTCATCGTCATCATCTACTTCTATAAACTTCGTTAAATCACTTTGACCTGATGCTAAGTTGGCAAGTGAATCTTCTAGTTTTTTGGTTCGACGAAGTACAAATCGCTCAAACATCATAACCAAAGTGACAATGAGCAGTATTAAAACTAACAGGGAGCCGATCAAGATATAATTTCGAATGTTCGAAGTCAGGGCGGTTACATTTTCCAATGGCTTGGTAACTTCGAGGACGCCTCTCACATCACCCTCTTTCCAACCGACTTTCGGCGTCAAAGGGTGCGTATTGTGGCAATTTACGCAGGCTTGTGCTTGCATTGTATCTGCCACTGCAATCCTTAAATATTGATTGTTATTTGACTCAATTATTTTTGAATAAACCTCTTTGGGGTTGGAGGAAAGGTATTTCCATGCCTCCTTTTGAAACTCGTCAAGCTGCCTGTGTTTACGATTTGGAAATGGGTATTCACTATAAAGCTGTATTTTGGTGCCTGATCGAGATAGGAGTTCACTCAATTCATGGATGAGTGTTGCAGGCAGAGGGATCGCATTGTTGTCATTGCGGTGTTCAAAATGAGGTGACATCCCAAAGGCTTTGGCTTTTGAGATCACATTTTTGGTGTAATAGCCTCTTAGAGTTTTAAACTGATTAACCGTTACAATTGCATCGTCAGAGGTAATTTGTAACATGGTTGATTTTATAATAGATGGGAGTGTAGTTGCGACTAGGATGGCGACAACGACCATCATTAACCCAAGCGGGAGAACAAACCGTCGTGTCATGGACTGACTGCTCATGGCTATGTTCACTTCCTTTAAAAATACTTTGTTTAAGCATAGTACATATGGCGTAAATGCAATGCTTTAAGGCATGCATATTTTGATTTTTCAGTCCCTAAACAATACCGTCATTACGAGCGGTAATAATTGCAATTTCTCATCTTAAGCCTTGTGGATATATGCAAATATGAATTCGTAGAGGCGAGTACAATCAAATAGAATTTTAGTGTGCTTGGAAAGCTGGCTTTCTTGCTCAGTTAAAGCCCGCTCATAACTGCTCATGTATCAATCTTTTGCGAGCTTTGTACATGGTATAAACGTCACAATTATATGGCGTAGAGAAGTTATATTTATTTGATACTTATGGTTATTATTTTTTTTCATTGAAAATCGTGTGCATTGTTTTTTCCTTTTTATGTAAATGAATGTAAAAACACGGTCCGGATTCTACTTATATTTGACTGATATTTGCTATGTCATTGAACACATTCATACGGATTTAGCTCAACCCTGTCACTAGTATTATCTGCATGACATTTTTGGAGGTACTTTCGATGAAAAAACAACTTTTAATGGCCGCATTGGCTTTATGTGCAACGCAAGTGCAAGCAGCTAATTTAAGTAAATCTTACTTAGAGATTGGATATTCAACAACTGAGTTCACAGACAATACTTATTTTGACAAAAAAACAGATTTGGACTTACTTGGACATCAAATTAGCTTAAGTTATGAGTTTGAAAATGGCTTTTATAGTGGTCTACATTTCAAGCGACATAGAGATACATTCATAATATATTTTCTTGATCAAGATGTTGATTATGATGAAAATCTTCTTGAATTGGGGTATGTCTTAAATAAAACTGAAAAAGGACGGCTCTCTGTAGGGGCGTATATCGGTGAAATGGATATTGCTATTAAAGATAATAACAGTGATGCAAATATATATCGATTATATACAGAGTATGACCATGGTTTTAATAAGTACTTTTCTGCTTTTGCAAAGGTCGGATACGAGTCTATCGACGGGGATAATTCTACTAAAGAAGATGGCTTTTGGGCGCAAGCCGGTATCCGTGCGCACTTGGGAGCATCTAGCTTGTCGTGGGGGTTCTCAAGAGGGGAGGTGACAGAGCAAATAGCCTTTGCATATCGATACTCATTTTAAAACATGATCAATTCGCAGGCCCGTCTGTTGGCCTGCGCTATTAACTGCTGATTCCCTTTCTACCCTTGTTGCAATTTAGCACTACAACTTAATATAACCTCGAAGGTTAAGCTTGAAACTCAGTACAAATACCTAGTATTTACTATCAATAGATAAAGATTGCTGCATCTTGAGACACTTTGATACAGACCTCTTTTTTTGACTGGTGTAGCATTTTTTCATCAGTTAAATTAGGGGTTTAAGAAATGAAAAATAAAATACTTTTTGCCGTTTTTTCAGCGATTGGCTTTAATGTACAAGCAGCAGATTTAAATAAAACATATTTTGAGCTTGGCTATTCACACAGTGATATGGGGAACAGAAATAGTCCGCAGCCCAGTGGTATTCAATTTGGCTTTGGTTACGAATTTGAAAATGGATTATATGCTGGGTTTAATGCCAAAAGACAACGAGATACTTTAGAGCGACCCAATTATCAATTAGATGTGGATTTGGACGAAAACTTATTGGAACTCGGCTATATTGCCTATGCAACACAAAGCGGACGTTTTTCTTTTGGTGCCACTTTGGGGGAAATGAGCTTATCCTTAGAGGATCGGACTAGGGATGGTTCGTTTTATCGGTTCCACACAGAGTATGAACATAGTTTTAATCAATACTTTTCTGCATTTGCTAGGCTTGGGTATGAGTACTTTGACCCTGAACAGGCTAAAAATGACGAAGGGGCGTGGGCCGAGTTGGGCATAACCGCGCGTCTGGGCGTATCGAGTCTGACATGGAAATATCATAATGGACAAGGGATCGACCGCTTAGGTTTAGTTTACCGCTATCACTTTTAAAACGGCTAATTGAAGCAACGAGATTACAATTGGGCTAGGGTCCTTAAAATTCGTTAGCCCTAGCCCCAAGAACACGAAACTTGAACTTTTTGCCGAGAGAAAACTGGATGTCGCGAAGAAGTAATTCGCTTTGGAGTATGGCTTTTTGAGTTGTACATTGTCATCTATCTTTTCTGTCTCCCAGAGCGTACCTGTTACCCATCCGCCGGACAGTTTAACAAAGCTCAGTAATGTGTAGTACAGGAGGTTTAAATACATTTCCAAACGAAAAAACTGTAAGCATAGCTATGTTTGGAAGTCGCTCAATTTAAGGTGTATTCAAGTGTACTATTATACCGTGATGTATAAAAAAGTGACTGTAGTCACTGGGCGTTAATCCAAGGCAGACGTTAGTGTATTAGCCATTTTGTTGTCAAATTTTTAATTAAACCAATCGCTTTTCTTCTGAGTATTTATTGTGGTATTACTATTTTTATTGGTTGTCAGAACAGCGTTAACAGTGTCGTATTAAGGAATCAAATATGAAAACGATAGGTCTACTTGGTGGAATGAGCTGGGAGTCTACTGCAAATTACTATAAGTATATTAATCAAGGGATTAAAGATTCTTTAGGCGGGTTGCATTCTGCAAAAATCATGATGAAAAGTATAGATTTTGCTCCTATTGCCGAACTTCAAAAGGCACAACAATGGGAGACTATGGCGCAAATGCTCAGTCAAGACCTCAAAGATGTCGAGCGGGCAGGTGCTGATTTTATTTTGATTTGTACCAACACCATGCATCTAGTGTATGAAGAAGTACAAGCAGCGGTAAACGTGCCTTTGATCCATATCGCTGATCCGACTGGTGAGCAAATCGTAAAGGATGGAAAAAAGAAAGTTGGCTTGCTGGGGACTCAATTCACAATGGCTGAGTCATTTTATAAAGATAGGCTTAAAAATAAGTTTGATATTGACGTAATTGTACCTGATGAAAGTGCTCAGAAGGTGGTGCATGACATTATTTATAATGAATTGTGTTTAGGTCAAATCAAAAGGGGATCCAAACAAGCTTACCTAAACATTATCGAGCAACTACAAGCACAAGGTGCTGAAGCGATAATTTTGGGTTGTACTGAAATTGCCCTACTTGTAACTGAAGATGATACTTCAGTTGCACTTTATGACACCGCAATTTTGCATGCAAATAGTGCAGTAACCGCTTCAATAAATGACTGATGAAAGCGGTTTAACTCGATGGCAAAAAGGAATGCTTTATACCTTGGCTTTGATTTAAAGTAATAAAAAATTCATAAATTGGAGCTTTTATTTTAATTTTGTGTAAAAATTTACTCGTTTTAAAAGGAGTAATTATGAAATTAAAATATCTTTCATGTGTTGTAGCTGCAGTGGTTACTAGTTCATCGGCAATGGCATTTACGCAATTAGGTGGGGCTGGTGTAATGCCAATTGGCCATGAGTGGCTTACACGAACGGCAGCGCTTGAGCTAATGGGGCAAGATACTCGGGTCAGTGATCCGCAAGACCCAAGACTGACGTGGCAAAATGGCCTAGCGAAGTCCACAGAACTCAATGTAGCTCAACACGAAGTGGAAAGGATCTTATCAAAAGCAAACGAAGATGGGACCTATTGGTCAGAATATGATGCAGTTTTTGCTGCCATTGTTGGAGAAAGGTGGGTAGATATTGCCGGGTTTAATGTCACTTCGGCCAGTACCGACCCGACAGGACCTAACTGCTTCAATGCTGTGGCGCAGGAGCCTGCTGACTTGCAGCAAGATCACTTTATGCGCCGCTACGATGATATTGGTGGAATAGGAGGTGTGAATGCTGCAAAACGCGCACAACAGCGCTTCATTTCTCACTTTGTAAACGCAGCTATTGCAGAGTCAAAAAAGATCAAAGTTTGGGATGGGGGAGGATATGCCAAAGCGGTTGAGGTTGACCACAACTATTTTTTATTTGGTAGGGCCGTTCACTTATTTCAAGATTCATTTAGCCCAGAACATACTGTGCGCCTAGCTGCCGACAACTACGAAAAAATCTGGCAGGTAAAAGCGTATTTATGTTCAGAAGGTGCAGAGCAACATACGCATGATACAAAAGAAGCGATTAACTTCCAAAGTGGGGATGTAATTTGGAAGCCAGAATCTCGGGGGCAAAGTGGCTGGCAGGCCTACAAACCGAGCAATATAAAACCTGTTGCATTAGTTTCTCTCGAAGCCAGTAAAGATCTGTGGGCTGCTTTTATTCGCACCATGGCTTTGCCAGTAGAGGAGCGTAAATTGAAAGCGGAGCAGGAGGCAAGGCAATTGGTTGCTAATTGGTTGTCTTTTGATGAGCAAGCTATGCTGAGCTGGTACAACGACGAAGAAAAACGTGATCATACCTATGTATTGGCCCCAGGGGAGCGTGGAAAAGGAAAATCACTATTGCAATGCATGGCTGAGTTAAATGTCGGTACAACCGATCAGCTTGAGCGAGTTGCACAATTAGAAGAAGAGCGCCGGCATTGTTTGTACAATATCGAAGCAGAAACAGGGTATAGCGATGTAAGTGACCCCCTAATCAATATGCCATACAACTGGAAGTGGAAGTCATTAACTTGGAAAACACCACCAGAACAGTGGCAGCCGCAGCAACTTGATGCGGACACAGGAGAGGCTGTTCACATTCATAATGTGGCGACTGGTAAGGCGCTAGGCGCTCAATCTGGCGAAGAAAAAAATGCATTGTTAAATGCCAATGGCGTCAAAGCTGTTGAGTTTTTATTAATCAATGGCGGTGGCGAAGAGGTTTATTTTAGAACCAGAAATAACGCGGAGCTGTTCTTAAGCTATAAAAACAACTTTACTGGAGACGCTATGTTGTGGACAACGCCAGACAAAGCGTCATTTAACATCGAGTCATATGGCACAAATTTCAATCTCAAAAACAGCTATTGGCAACAATATGTTTGGGCGGACGTTAGCACGGGACAAGTGCATTTATCTCGAAAAGGCGAAGCACATAACAAAAACGCGCAGTGGCAGATGATTAAGCCCTAAGGGTGAATAAGCCCAAAGCATGTAGTTGCTTTGGGCGCTTACTAGTAATAGAGAAATGAGTCACAGTGACATTGTGGATCTGCTTTAAGTAAATCTGCATGTAAATCTATCTTCCGTTGACTTTTTTCGTCCCAAACTGTGACAACTTGATTGCGTCTATCTACGATTAAAACCTCAACTGGATGGTCTTGGTATTCAAGCCATTCGCCTTTTTGAATTTCTTCAATGTTCATTATTTCACTCCAGCACCTGCGCAGCTTATATATTCAGCACCTTTGTATTATCGCTAACAAGTGAAAGTCATTAATATTTGCAAAGAGTATTATCCGAAACTACTCACCAGCTTTATTACGCTTTAAAAGCGAGATTATGTAAAAAAGATGATGGAGCCCTATTAAGTGTAGAAGGACACAGAAAAAAGCCCAACATAGAAGGTGATCCTCGTCGGGCTTTGGTCGTTAGTTTTCATGTTGCCCTAAATGTGTGGGCCAAATTTGGGATTAGAAGTTATATGCCACGCTAAATTTAACGCTTCGAGGCAAGATATAGCGTCCGTTAGCAGCAGCAGGATTACGTGGGTCGCCTTCTGTTAATCCTTGCTCATCTGTTAGGTTGTCAATGGCAATTTGTAATTGTACTTGCTCAGAAGGTTCCAAAGTGAACCCTATGTCAATTTTTTCGTAGCCATCAAGCACCGCACTCGGTGTATTTTGAATGTCGCTAAAACGAGAATCTACCGCAGAGAAAGTTCCGTAAACTGTTGCAAACATATCATTTAGCTCAAATTCATAGCTTGGTGTGATACGCAGCTGCCAGTCTGGGATGCGCTGTGATTTCTTACCCGTTAGGCTGGCATCAGGGCTTTGAGCCACTTCGCTGTTTTGTAATGTACCATTGAGGTTAACACTGAAACCTGATTCGTGGTTGTAGTTAAAATCAACCTCAATGCCCTGTGCTTCAGTCGTGAAACGCTGTGCAGGTAAGTCAGGGCGAACAGAGAATGATTCACCTTTTACTTCGTTGGCAAAAATGGTTGCGAAAAAGTCCATGTTTTCTCCCATGAACTTGTAACCGACTTCGCTTTGAGCCACTTCTTTGATTAACTGATCACCCGCCGAATATGCATCAAAGTTATCTCTAAAATCGTCAAAGTACGGCATTTTAAAGCCTTTGTTAAAACGAACAAATACACCGCTTTGCTGATCTAACTTATAATCTGCGCCTAGGGTCCAAGAAGTTTTGCGAGCGCTAAAATCGACAGATTTAGTGATGATGCCATCCAGTCCCTCATCGACAGAGTAGTCAACTTCATGACGCTCACTACGAAGGCCTAAATCTAACGTTAGACTGTCAGTTGCTTGGTAACTGTGAGTGGTGTAAAAAGCAAGTGTTGTGGCGTCACCGTTGCTATTAATATCATAGTTAAAGCCGCAGCCCTCAACTGAATCATTACAGGCGATACCGGTCAGCATTTCACCGCCCTGAGCTAAAACGTGATATGCGGTATTCCCTAAGCTCCACCAATCTTTAGCAGATGTCGTTGCTGTATAAACACCGAATGCGCTGTTAACAGTGCCAAAGTCTTTACTGATAGCGAGATCATTCGTAAATGCTTCTATATCTTTGTGCACAACCCAACGGCCATAATCCTGTACTCGTGTTTCTGCACCATACTCTTTACCTGTTACTGCACCTGTCGCACTAATGCCATTGTCAGCTACTTCTGATAAATTAACGGCATTGCCAGCAGGCACTAGACCATATGTGTTGGCGTTACCTTGAGTTAAGCTAAAGCGATCGATAAAGTGCCAACCATTAGCCAATTCTAAAGAGATGCTTCCCCCGGAGACATGGCCATCCCAGCCGCGTCCTTCTGCTAGGTCGATATCAACTTTACCGTTACCTGCGTGTATGGTTGCTTGGCGGTTTAAAGTACCAAGTTGCGTAAACTCAGCATCTACACCGGCCTCATTAAGTGGCGTAGGCAAATACCAAGCGCCAGTGTCATCTGTTTGGCGCGTATAAACATTGATTTCGCCATTTTCAAGTTCTTTGGTCAACTTAATTGTAAATTGATGACCCTTCTCAGAAGTAAAACCGGCATCACGGATCCCTGATGAGCGCTTAATATACCCGCCCACCATATAATAAAGGTCTTCACTAAGCTCACCGCTTAACACACCATCTACACGCTGTAGGCCGTAGTCTGAGGTTGTGTATTTGAATGTGCCTTCAGTGTCTTCTTGGCCTCTTTTTAATCTAAAATTGGTTGTCAGTCCAGGTTGGCCATTAGACAACACAGGGTTAGGGCCGCCTCTAAGCCCTTCCATCATGGAGATGGTTTCATCGAGGCGAAAAATTGACGAATTTTCTAAAAAGGAGAGTGTAGGAGCAGGGTAAACTGGTGAGCCATCTAGGCTGACGGTTAGAAACGGTGCGTCACCACTTGATGTAAACCCTCTAACATTGATATTGGCACCAGACTCACCACCTGAACTTTCTACCCAAACTCCAGGAATGGCCTTGAATAAGTCGGCTGTGCTTTTAGGTGCGAGTCTTTCAATTAAGGATTCGTCAACATTTGTAACGGCATAGGCTGCATCCACTTTTCGGATCCCCATACCGCCTGGAGTACCAGAGATTACAATAGTTTCTAGCTTTTCTTTGGCGTTATTTTTTTGCTCAGCATTGGCCACGTTAGAATAGGTTATCGCGGCCATAACCGCTGCTGCAAGTGCAGAATACTTCTTGCCTAAGTTCACAGGAGCTGCTCCCTTGGTTGTGTCATATGTGTTGTCATAATGACCGACTTGCACGTCGGCATCGCTTATCGCCTCAACTCAGAGTTATTTTAATTCGCTAACTCTGCATAATTTTAGTTGGATTGCACTGGGCGTTATTTTAAAATAGAACTTTATGCAAACGTTTGCAATAGGCGTTTGCGATATTTTTTTACTTTGGGTTTACCTATGATGTTAAGTGCATGCTTTTTGATAACTTAGCTTGTAGCGTGGGAATAATAAAAACAAAGAGTTAATAAAATAGCGCTTATTTGATATTACAAAGGTGTAGAGGGTAATTCAATGTGGATGAATTACCTTGAGTAGTTTAATCTAATGGCTCTAATTTAGGGGGGGAACCCTTAGAATGATGCCAAATCATCATAGATGTTTTCTGATGCAGTGAATGAGCAATGCCACATAAAAAATTGAAATTGGCAGATTTAGCCAAATTAGCGGGTGTATCAACATCTACAGCTTCTCGAGCTTTGAATGATAACCCATTGATAAAAAAAGAAACTCGAGAACGAGTTCAAAAACTAGCTAAAGAACACAACTTTAGCCTCAATGCTGCTGCGAGCCGTTTGCGTTTACAGAAAACCAAAGTCATTGCGGTGCTCATTAATCTTGATTCAGAAACAGAACAGTCTATTGATGATCCATTTTTACTGAAAGTTGTCAGCGACATTAACCTTGCTGTTAATCGACAGGGTTATGAGTTGCTACTATCAAATTCTTTTATGGCTGGGATTGATTGGTACGGGTACTTTATCGATGGTCGCCGGGCTGATGGTGTGATTGTCGTGGGTCAAGGGAAGCAACAAGCGCTTATCGATAATGCAGCAAAAGCTGGCATGCCTCTTGTGGTTTGGGGTGATCCAAAGACCGATGCTGATTATGTCGTGGTTGGAAGTGACAACTTCTTAGGTGGTGAACTAGCCGCAGAGCACCTCATTGCTAAAGGGGCTAAAAACCCCATGTTTTTAGGAGATCCCGCGCATGCTGAGCTCTCAGAGCGCTATAGTGGATTTTGTGCTGGGGCCGAGCGGGCAGGTGTAACTGCCACACAGCTCTTAAAAATTGACATTACAAGCCAAGCAGCTTACGACGCGATAAATCACAAGTTACGCAGTGACGGTCTTGATTTTGATGGGATTTTTGCGTGTAGTGATATGGTTGCGCTCGGTGCAATGAAAGCGTTGAAAGAACGCTACGTCAGTATTCCGAATGATGTGCATGTGGTTGGATTCGACGATATTGCAATGGCCGACATCAGTTTTCCGTCACTGACTACAATAAGACAAGATACTAGACAGGCGGGCGAGTTGCTGGTTAAAAAGCTCCTAGCTCAACTCAATGGTCAAAAAGTATCGTCTAGTCAGCTAGATATTGCCTTAATAGAGCGTCAATCGAGCTAATTGAGGGGGCAGCTACTTGCCTCAATTCGCAATGGCCTAGCTATATCCGTGTTAATGTCTGTTATTAAAACTTTAAATGCAAACGTTTGCAAAATTAACCTTTGAGCGCTAGACTGAATTAAACTTACAGTATTTACGAGTCTTTCAATGCACAATATGCGAACCATTTTGGCCATGGGGGCCTGTTACTTTTTATTTGCCATATTGCTCAATAGTGTTGGTACAGTTATTTTGCAAGCGATCAATACGTTTGGTGTATCTAAAGCGCAAGCGGCAAGTCTAGAGGGGTTTAAAGATATACCCATTGCTATTGTTTCTTTTTTGGTCGCTTCATTCATTCCGAGAATTGGATACAAAATAGCCTTATTGGGTGGCCTTTCTTTAGTAACTTTTATGTGCCTAGTTACTCCCATGGTCGGCAACTTCTGGGCCCTCAAAGCACTTTTCGCTGCTGTTGGTTGTGCGTTTGCTATCGTCAAAGTCTCAGTTTACGCTCTCATAGGCCAAGTTACGGATTCAACGAAATCCCATTCTAGTTTGTTGAACACCATTGAAGGGATATTTATGGTGGGGGTACTGAGTGGCTACTGGGTGTTTGCTGCATTTTTGAGTGAGGATATCTCGTCAAACAACTGGTTAAACGTCTATTACCTTTTGGCTGGGCTTTCAGCGGTTACTTTGCTTTTAGTATGGTTTGCAAAAATCGAAAAAAGCACGTTGAAAACGCCGAGTTCAAGTAGTGCCAGCAGCGATTTTATTGCTATGCTGCGCTTAACCTATCAACCACTTGTGCTGGTGTTTATTATCAGTGCATTCCTATATGTTCTTATCGAACAAGGTGTTGGTACTTGGTTGCCGACTTTTAATAATCAGGTACTCAATTTACCCGTCGACGTCAGTGTTCAGCTCAGCAGTATTTTTGCTGCGAGCTTAGCGATTGGCAGATTGGCGGCGGGGCAAATTCTCAAAAAAGTCGACTGGTATATTTTCTTAAATATTTGCTTAATCGGTATGGCTATTTTGGTTTTACTCACTCTCCCGATGACCAAAAATTTACCTCAAAACGCAGTAACGAGCGTATTTGATGCCCCATTGGCTGCCTATTTGATGCCATTGATTGGGCTACTTATGGCACCAATTTATCCAGTAATTAATTCGATTATGTTAAGTAGTTTGGAGAAGCATCGTCACGCGGCAATGACTGGGCTTATTGTTGTCTTTTCTGCTTTGGGTGGGACAACGGGGTCCTTGATCACTGGATTTGTATTTGAGTATATGAGTGGTCAACACGCATTTTACATGTCCCTGATCCCGATGGGAATTATCGTATTTACCTTATTTCTATTTAAAAAGCGTGCTCAACAAGTAGCGTGCTCGTCAGCAGTATAAGTCGAGGAATAATAATGAAGTTTGAGCACAGTCGCTTATTTAAGGACGTCCAATTATCAGGGATGTTCATCGATAGTAAAGTTTTTTCTGATGCTATTCCAAAACAATCGTGGCAAGCAGCATGCGCTGAATATGACAAAACACTACCGGCCGATTTAAAAACCTTTGTTGCAACACATTTCGAATTTGCAGAGGCCCCTGAGTTACAGGCACTGAGTGATGTTAGGTCTGTTCCAGATTACATTGAACGACTTTGGGACAGGTTGGCAAGGCAAGGGAGTGAGCAAAACACCAGTTCTTTATTAGCATTACCTAAGCCATATATAGTCCCTGGTGGCAGGTTTAATGAGATTTATTACTGGGATAGTTATTTTACAGCGCTAGGATTGATGGACTCTGGTCGTGAAAAGCTTGTAGAAGACATGTTAGAGAACTTTTGTAGTCTAATTGAGTCGCTAGGGCATGTGCCCAATGGAAATCGAAGCTATTACGCAACGCGTTCCCAGCCCCCGGTCACAGCAATGATGGTCGACTTGCTCTGGGAAACAAAAAAAGACGACGAAAATTGGCTTACAAGAGTTACATCTTCATTGCAAAGAGAGTACGCGTTTTGGATGAAAGGCTGTGATAAGCTTAGCTCTGATCTTCTGCACTTTGACCGTGTGGTAATGATGCCTTGTGGCGGTATATTGAATCGATATTGGGATAATGACCCGTCGCCTAGACCTGAGTCATATAAAGAAGACATTGAAGACGCAAAACATCTAACTAACGATGAGAAGACTCATTTTTATAGAAATATTCGCGCAGCGTGCGAATCTGGTTGGGATTTTAGTAGCCGCTGGCTGCAAGAGCCGAATAATTTAAAAACCATTATGACAACGCACATTGCACCAGTTGATTTAAATGCGCTACTGTATTTTTTGGAAACCCAGTTGTCCCGCTGCTATCAAGCTACCAATAACAGCAAAGAATCACAGAAAATGGATAGGGCTGCAAAACGACGTGCAGCTTTGATCAATCAATATATGTGGGATGAACAAGCCAATTGGTATGTCGATTTTGACGTTGAACTCAACTGCAAACGCAATATCGTAACTATGGCAGGAGCAACGGCGTTGTTTTTCAACTTAGTGGAAGATTGTGCGCGCGCGCGCCAGATGTCACAAAAAATGATGTCCGAATTTTGTAAAGCGGGTGGGCTTGTGACCACACTGGCAGTAACCCCTCAGCAATGGGATAGTCCTAACGGCTGGGCTCCTTTACAGTGGTTTGGTGTTAAGGGGTTATTGAACTACGGCTTTACACAAGAGGCTAAAGAGGTCGCGAGCAAATGGTTAACAACACTTGAATCTAGCTTTAACGCCAACCAGTGTCTTTTGGAGAAATACAATGTCATTGAGCCAAATAAAAAGGCAGAGGGTGGTGAGTATATTGTTCAGCAAGGTTTTGGTTGGACAAATGGTGTGGCAAGTCGCTTTTATACTCTGTTTGGCAAAAGAGAGTAAACCGGAGTAGCAGAAATGAAAAAAGTGCCTTAAAAAAGGCACTTTGGCTCACAATCAAGAGACATACACGTGATACCCGGGAGTATTAATGTGCGTGTTCGCCTCCTTTTTCAATACCTAACCAAACTAGTCTGTCTGGTGTGAAATCTAGTTCAATTTCAACCTTTACTTCAGCGGTTTCAAGGTCATAACCTAATACGTGTTTTGCGTCTGAATCTGTAACGTAGACGATGTTTTCTGCACCTGAGAAGGCGAGTCTAAAAGTAACATCTTCAGGCAAAGCGGTTAGTTCATGGTCATGAACTTTCACAGTGTGTGCTACTTCCCAGTGATGCTCATCACCTTCGGCATGTTGTTCAAAGATAGTCAGAACACCTGCTGAATCTAAAACAGCTGCATGAGAGCCGTCATAGTTAAAGTCACCACCTGCAATGCTATGGTCTTTTGTAATAGTCCACTCAATTTTTTCAATTTCGCCGTGCTCAGCGTCGACAACAACCAGTTCAGTACCTGCAATACCTATGAATTGATGGCTATTTTCGTGGCCTCTTAACACACCGATACGTTGTTTCTCAGCAAAACTTTCTGGATTTGCGATTTTTTTCGCTGTGAATTCACCGTTTTCTTCTGTGATGATCACAACACCATCACCACATGCGAAAGAAATGTGCTCATGGTTTTGAGCGCTACCGTGAAGGGCTGGACAGCTCTGCTCAAATACTTTGTCTTGATCAAAGTGGTCGTCGTGTTTGTGGAATAGCCCAATTTGAGTCGGTAATGTAGAAGCTGTTTCTGGATCGCGAATGGTACTCAGTGTGTATTCGCCGCGAGATTGCGCTGCACCGTGCATGTTGGTGTCATAGTGGATCTCCGCGAGTTTATCTTTTTCACCACCAAGATAAGCTTCAGAGAAAACAGCTACTTGAGCATTGACGGCATCTTCACCGTTGCCATCGAAGAAGATTGCGGTGTTATTTTCGCCATTTGTAACGTGCGCAGGTTTGACGTGGTCAAAAGAAACGTCACTAAGCTTTGGCGTCTCTTGATAAGGGTGCATATGATCGCCATGATCTTCTTGCCAAATACCACCATCAACAAACTCTACCCGTCCGTTTTCAGACTGAACAAGTACAGCGTAACGGCTGTGCTCAGTTGCATATACTCTACCCGCATAGTTACTTGAAGCCAGTTCTGCAGCAACTTCTTTATGCTCAATGTCTAGCAAGTGTATAGAGTTAGACTCAGGAGAAGTCACCAATAGACGACCAGCTTCACTCACCGAACCATGGTCATGATCGTGCTCGTCATGTCCATCTTCCTTTTTAACAGGCTCAACGACTGGTGCATGTTCAACAATGGTCGTTTTGGTATCACCACAGGCCGTTAGTAATGCTGTTGCAACTGCAACGGAGAGTAATTTGTATGCGTGCTTCATATTTCTTTCAATTATTAGAGTAATAAATATGCAGATGTATTTCCGAAGATGCTCTGCATTTGAGATGTTATAAAATAACAATTTGAAAATATGTTATACTATAACGTATCTGCGACGCAAGCGGCAATTTGAACAATTCTGCAATTATGTACCTTCGTCGGGTGCCATGATGTTTTGTTCAGAGGGTCTGAAAGTAAGGTCTCAGTTGGGCAAACGCTTAACAGTTTACTGTTTGTGGCTTGGTTAGGTGATAAAGTGCGTTCTTAAGTTTGCTGAAGGAATGTTGGATCTGACTCGCATTTTATTCTGATAAAAATATGACTCTAATTGCAATAGCAACAAAGACGATGAGGAGTAATATCACTTCAACCCTGTGTACTAGAGATTTTGTTTTTTTGTGCTTTTTTTGGTCCTTAAAAGGCATTTTGAACTCCTCATTTGGATGGCGCTTTTCATAAGCTGCATTGGCTTTTTTTGCAAATGCAGAACGTTTTTCCGGACTTAAGTTTTGATTCATCGAATCTTGGTAATCGACGACTTTTCCTTTCGCTGCTCTTGCTTTAGGTGCGCTACACATTACAACCTCTAACTACAAGTAACTAAAAAGAATTAATAACTCCGCAAAACCAACGCTTACACATACCTTAGGTCCGGGTAAGCATCTGTTGCTATCCGAATATTATAGTACTTTAAGGTTGAGTTGTCGTTTAATTTTCTAAATAAATAAGATTATTATCCGATAAAGAAAAGGCGTAGAATAAAAAAAAACAAATTATGAGTTGTCGAAGTCAATGCAAAGAGGAGCGCAGTATTAGGAGAGCACCAAATGTGTAGATACGTGATTAAACTATTGATGAGTTGCTTGTTCATGTTGACTTTAATTAGTTGCGGGGAAGTGACTAAAAATCCACAGAGTGTGTTTTATCGGCTGAGTAAGACACCCATTGAGTTTGGCGTATTTTCCTCCGACGCTAAGCTGGCAACATTCGTATCTCATGGAGTGTTAACCGTAACTAAAGCTGATGGCAGCGGTATTCTTCATCAATTTGAAATTGGCGGCAGCAAGGTGACGGGCCTTGCAATTTCTAAAGACAGTACACTACTTGCTGTCAGTTTTGAAAAGTTCATCGTGGTGTGGAATTTAGTGAGCGGCGCAGAGTTAGGCAAATTTAACATGTCTGGCAATTCTGAGTTTGCGAAGATTTCACATATTGCGCTTTACGCAAAACCTCTAAAACTACTGGTTGGCATGACTGATGGAACGCTGAACCTACTTGATTATGAAAATAGTTTGACTAAGCAAGTTAATTATCACGATGCACGAATAAGTTTTCTTGCACTAGGCCCACACAGACAGCTCATCATAAGTGCAGGTCATGATGGTTTGGTCAGTTTGCACGATGCCAATACATTGGCATCTACCTATCAGTATCGAATGTCAAAAAGGGTGACCAGCCTAGCGCACAATTTACAACACAATTTGTTGTTTGTATCTGATGCGTTAAATGATCAGGTATTGATAAATCCGTTTGCCTCTCAGGTTGAGATAACAAAGTTAAAATATAAAGAGCGCTTCAGGTGGTTTCGGGCTGCGGCAATAAGTCCAGACGGGCAATATCTCGCGACCGGCTCGAGTAAATATTGGTGGACTTTATGGCATACCAAAAATGGGCAAGAAATTGGCGCTTTTGCAATTAAAGCGGCAAGTACAACTGCGCTGATTTTGGATATGCATATAGATAAGCAAAATATGTTGGCTACTTTGAATAGCGACGGAATTGTTGAACTTTGGGATATCAACACCTTAGTAAAAATGAACCGCTAGTGGCGCAAACTTTGCTTATTTTGCGTACTTACGGTGCGGCAGGTGGGGCTGCATCAACAACAGGTAATAATACGCTGTACAAAACGTTAAAAGACTATACTATGTGCACCGCTTATTTATTGCCCTTTAACTTAGAGATCTTGAATCATGTTGTACAGACTATTTCCAATTATTATCGTGCTGATTTTAGCTGGCTGTGAAGACGATATCTCGTTGAGTAACGGAACGGTTAACCAGCTTGGTGACAAGGGCATTCTGATAGGGCATTTTTCACAAGATGGCAGTAAGTTAGTCACTGTAGACAGTTCGAACTCTCTCTCTGTATGGAATAGTGATACACGGGCACCAGAATTTACTGTGCCTCAAGATAAAATGCCAGATATGGTTAGAGAGGTTGTACTGTCTAAAGACAACAATATGTTAATAGTTGTCGGAGATAATCAACTCAGGTTTTGGTCTTTAGCAAGCAAAAAACTGGTAACTAAAGTCAATTTTACAGGAGTCAGTGGATACGCATATATATCTTCTGTGGCCTTATCTCCGGCGATGGACAAGATTGTTGTTGCTATGTCGGACGGCACAGTGAATATGGCGCATTTGCATACTCAAGTGAACAACCAGTTTGCTCCGCATAGTAGACCTGTTATGCATGTTGAGTGGGATGACAAGGGGGAGCTGTTTCTAACCGCAGCGCAAGATGGAAAACTGGCGTTGTGGCGATTTGGTTCGCCAGAGCCTGTATTCACAAAAGAGTTTAATCATAGAGTGACAAGTTTGGCGGTTAGAAACGACTTTTCAGAGTTTTTTGTCTCTGATGCACTTGATAATCAGGTTATCGCATCACTCATAGATGGTGCTGATAAAAGTGAGCTTAAGTATATGGCGCGTTTCAAAGTGTTTAGAAAAGCGCTGTTTATTGAGCAAAGTAGATTGTTGGCCACGTCTTCATCTAAATCTCAGTTGACTATTTGGGATACCAAAAGTGGTAATGAGCTAGGTACATGGCAAATCAATACTGTGAATTCAGGCGCAACCATAGTTGATATGTATGCGCCAAGCAAAGAAAAGCTAGTAACACTAAGTAGTGATGGGCTATTAGAAGAGTGGGCATTAAATATGTTGGCCAATCGACGGTAACACAGTGGTGTACCTAGCCAACAGGTTAATAAGGTTATAGGTAATGTACAATGAACAGATGGATTTTGTTTTTACTCCTTTATGTGGGCACAAGCTCGGCTGAATCAGTGCAGCTCGATGTTTATCAATGTGATAGGTACGCTGCAGAATTGGTCTTTTTGCAACAAAATACTGAGATGAAGCAATCGGACCAAGCTCGTATAACCCGCTTGATTGAAAGAATAGAGAACTATTGTGAATCTCCAACAGTAGCTAGAAAGCCCCCTGTTGAAGCGCGTGAACGGCAAAGTGTTTTTGGCCATGCGCACTACAGTGACCCTGAAATTTATGCTCAGTGGCAAGCTTTTTTCCAAAAACCAGCAATTTGTCATCATGGAGAGCAAAACTTTCAAAGTGCAGTAAAGTGTGCAGAAATGGTTGCAAAACAGAGGCAAGCATTCGAAAGCCGGCTTGATAAACAGAAAGAAGCCAAGGAACGCAATAGGCGTACTGAGCTAACGCGTGCAAGCAAAGAGATATCTCAAGAAACAACTACACCTCCTAGTGTTGCGTCCAAGCGAGATGATACCTCCTATCAGCTCAATACCGATATTGCCCTAGATAAAAACGCAGGCCACTTTTCTCGGTTTGGTTTTTGGTTGAGTATTGTACTGTGTGGCTATCTTTTCATAGAGCTTATCAAGCATATGAGTCGCAGCAGCAGTACAATAAACGATAACAAAAAAAGAAGTTTTAAGCCGACATATCATGCATTAACCAGCAAATTAGATAACAAAAAGTATATCATTGTGCATCGTAGTATGAGCCCATTGCTTGAAGAACTTGATATTGATGGGGTGGCATTGTCCCCTTTTGGGTTATTCGTTTTTGTCTCATGTCCTTATGTTGGAGAGATTGAAGCAAACCTCGAAAGTGAAATGTGGCATGTTACACGCGAAGGCGGTGCTCAGTATTTTTTAAACCCATTAAATGCAGTGAAAATACGAGCAAGTAAGCTTGCCGAATGTGTTGGAGCAAAAAGTGGGGTCAAGTACATTGTCACATTTAATAGTGGATGCCAATTCTACCCTGGTAAGCCTGTCAGCTGCTTTGAAATTGAACAGGTTGCATTTGAAGTTATGCGCTACACACAGTTTATTTTTAGCTATGAGCAGTTACGTTACTTCGAGCAGCGATTGTACTCACAAAGTCATGCATTAGAGGCGTCGCACCAAATTGCGAGTTAAGTGCTGTTGAAGTGCGAACAAAAGATTCTATTTATTTGCTAAATATTGTTATTTTTGATGCGTCTGAAATGAAATAAGGTTACAATCACCGTCCTTTATCACAAGGCACCCTCTAATTTATAGTTACAAAGGTTTCTCAAGTTTCGAATGACCGATCTTACAACTCATGAGGCTTCTCGGAAGCGCCTACTCATTGCGCTTGCATTAACGTGCACGTTTATGGTTATACAGGTTATTGGCGCATATTTTGCCAATTCTTTAGCTGTACTAGCCGACGCAGGACATTTATTTGTTCACAATAGCTCTTTGCTTATCGCTTTAATTGCTTCAACGATTGCTGTCAAATTAGCGAATAGCTTCAATGAAGGTTATAAAAAGGCCGAATATACAGGCGGCTTAATTAATGGTGTTTTATACGTTTCTATCGCTATTGTTATCTTATTAGAAGCCACTGAGCGTATTGAGCTGCACTCTCAGGGACATACTCATGAAGTGAATACATTTGTGATGTCGAGCATTGCTGGAGTTGGCTTTTTATTTCACGGGGTTGCGGCCTGGGTGCTGTATAAAGGACGAAAAGATAGCATCAACGTTTATGCGGTATTCTTACACTCATTTTTCGATCTTTTATCAACGATTTCAACATTTATTGCAGGTATTCTGATCCACCTAACGGGGTGGAATATCATTGATGTGCTGTCAAGCATGCTGATTTCAAGTTTTGTTTTGTTTACTGGCTTTAAGGTCATTAAAACATGTTTATCAGGCTTGCTGGATAAAGGGCTTTCTTTGCCAGATGTGGAGGGCGTTGAGCAGGCGATAATCGCGACAGAGCATGTCGAAAGCGTTCACAATGTCACCGTGTCAAATTCGGATAATATTTTAATTGTTGGCGCACACATTGTACTAAAACATCATTGCACAATTGAAATGCATGATGATGCCTGTCGTTTTCAAGTCGAAGCGCGACTAAAACAGCTTTTTTCAGTCGAAAAGTGTGTACTTCAAATAGAAAGTCACGATTGTCCCCACCATTAAACTTGGCAAATTACCAGCTTTCCTTTATTTTTTAATAGAATATAAAGAGGAGCTGGTATTGCTAAATCAATTCGTTAAATTACCCAAAGTAATTATTGCACTTTTTTTAGGCGTGGTTGGCGGGATAGCGAACTTACTCCCTATTTGGTTCTTAGACAGTTCTGAGTTCTTGTTTGGGCAACTGTTTGTTATTTTATGCCTGCTTGCTTTAGGTTGGCGATATGCGATTATTGCGGTTGGTGTTGGCGCGCTGTTTTTACTTTACCGCTGGGGACATTGCTGGGCTTCGCTGGTATTTTTGTTTGAGATTCTCTGGCTGCAATTGTTCTGTATTCGAGCTAATAAACCTTTATTCATAAGAGGGCTCGGGTTTTGGGTATTGTTCGGCGTCCCCATTCTGTTTATCGTTGGTAAATTTGTACTTGGCTTAACTTTGCTAGTTATTTTTACTGCGCTAGCTAAGTACATGATCAATGCGGCGGTATACTTAGCAATTGTTGATTTGATTTCACTGTTTTTGTTCAAGCGGGTATGGCAGGCAAAATCACTTTATCAAATACTTAATTACATGATTAGCCAGTTGATTATTCTGGTTGTATTGATCACAACTATTGTCTTAACAAATAGTCATTACAAACGCATTGAATACGAGGTAACGGCACAGTTGCAAGATGCGTCAAATAGCGCTCTCAAGCAAATTGATGATTTTTTACAAAGCTATCGAAGGGCTATTATGGTTGCAGCCCAAGATATTCAATCAGGTGTGCAAAAGCAGCAGGTAATTAAGAGACTTGTAGAAACTTACCCAAATTTCCGCACAGCAATAGTGGCTGATCAAGGGGCGCTGGTTACGCACTATTACCCAAAAGCCCTCAAAGTGAGTCTAATTGGTGAAGTTCCCTCGGTTGCTGATCGCGAATACTTCATTCAAGCGCCTTACTATCCTAACGGCTTCGTGTCGGGTATTTTTCAAGGAAGAGGGTTTGGAAATGACCCAGTTGTGGCTATTTCAGCACCTCTATACGATGATGGTGAGTTTAAAGGGATTGTAGAGAGTTCCCTCTTTTTTGAGTCTTTTGAACAATTTATTCCAAAAGTATTGGCTCAAAAAGGGCATCTATTGATCTTGGATCATGAGGACAACATTGTTTATAGCTCTCTCAAGTCTGACTTTAATATTTTGGATAATGTTGCCGAGCTACAGTTAAAAGAGCTCACAGAGTCAACCGATCAAATTTATATTAGTAATAATCGAGATGTTTATTACAAACAGAGTGTACAGTCAGATATTTTTCAGTGGCGCGTTATTAGTTTAATTGAACGCAAACATGTCAATTTGGCCGTAGCTTCTGCTTGGATCCAGTCATTTATACTGGCGCTGTTTATCATTGCAATTAGTAGCTTCTTGGTAAACCGAATGACAAGGGTTTTTACTAAACCAATTGTCGATCTGAGTCATAGTATTAACTCTTTTGATCCGAGTAAAAAAATGTCAGAGGTGAACAACACCACCGAAGGCAGCTGTTTGGAAGTGATCATTTTACAGCAGCAGTTTTCTCAATTGGCATTCAAGTTATCGATGAGCTTCACCAAGCTAAATACCGCTAACGAGGAAAATGAACAGCTCAATCGAAAACTACAAGATTTCAATAAAACCTTAGAGTTAGAGGTTCGGCAAAAAACGGAAGAGTTGATCGGTGCGCTTGAAAGTGCTAATAGAGCAAGCTCTGCGAAAAGTCAGTTTTTAGCGAATATGAGCCATGAAATTCGAACACCGCTGAACGGTATCATCGGTATGTCTGAAGCGCTTATTCAGTCAGAGTCTGACATTAAAACCAAAGAGCAGCTTGATATTATCTATCAATCAGCTCATAAACTATTACTGATTTTAAATGATATTTTAGATTACTCGAAAATTGAAGCTGGCGCCTTGCAGCTTTCAGTTCAAGATACGGATGTGAAGAAATTTGTGACCTCACTGTCGAGGGCGTTTGAAAAGTCAATCCAAAAGCCTGGGGTGAGTTTCACATTTAACCTTGCAGACGATGTCCCTGAAGTGTTGGAGTTAGATGATTTAAGGGTAGGGCAAGTTATAAATAACTTGTTGAGTAATGCAGGAAAGTTCACTGAGCAAGGCTATATACAATTTGATATTTATTATCAAAACGAGCAACTAAAACTTGTAGTAAAAGATACAGGAGTGGGTATTTCAGAGCTTGCGCAAAAGGACTTATTTGATGAATTTACTCAAGCCGATCTATCAACAACACGCAAATTCGGCGGTACGGGTTTAGGCCTCACCATTTGTAAGAGGTTGGTATCTTTGATGGAGGGGGAGCTCACCTTCACGTCTAAAGAGCATGTTGGCAGTGAGTTCGTGGTTAAAATCCCTGCGAAGGTTGGCGGTCGAGTGACAGTGCCTCAGGCGCGTGTTGGCATTCCAAATTTGCAACACTGTAAACTACTTCTGGTAGAGGACAATCCAATAAATCAAATTGTGGCAATGCAGATGTTAGCCAAAACAGGTGGGGAAATAAGTAAAGCGAATGATGGTTTACAGGCCTTAGACGCGCTGAAGGCACAACGATTTGATATTGTGCTAATGGATTGTCAAATGCCCAATATGGATGGGTTTGAATGTACTAGGTCGATAAGACGCCATCCAGAAGAATATGGACGACCGTATATAATGGCGATCACTGCGAATGCATTTAGTGAAGATCGTGCAAAATGCCTTCAGGCTGGAATGGACGATTTTATTGCAAAACCCATCGAGTCTGCTGAGTTATTTGAACGTTTAACGCGGTGGCAAGAGTTGCACTTTGTGCAACAGAGTGGAAAAACGAACTAGGTAAAGTCATTTACAAGGTAGATGAGAGTGAGTACCCAAAAATAAAATTCTTTATCTATCAATGTTATTAGTAACTATTCGCATTTTTATGTGTAAGTTTGTTGATAACTATTTTTGTTTAGATTAAACTACTCCCAATTGATGTAATTGAGATTGGTTTTCATTCATGTATATTTGTATCTGCCACGGAATAACAGACAAAAAAATAGCGCAGACGATAGATGACGGTGCAAGATCTATGAGGGATCTAAGTAAAGAGTTGGGTGTAGGTACTCAATGTGGTAAGTGTTGCAACTGTACCAAAAAAATATTGAATGAAAAGCTAATCGATATCGTGGATGTGACTGAACAAGTTGCATAGCAAATCAAGTTTTGTAAAAAAGGGCGTTTATAAAACGCCCTTTTTTAATGGGTGAGATTACATCTGTGATTGAAGGTAGTTTTCTTGACCCATTGTTTTTAACAGCTGCTGCTGAGTTTCTAGCCAGTCAATTTGTTCTTCTTGCTCATTTTGGATGTTATCAAGCGCTTCACGGCTAATGTAGTCTTGCTTTTGCTCACATAAAGCAATGGCATCTTGTAGATCTTGCAATGATGTTTGTTCGAATGTCATATTTGCGGCGATCATTTCAGCTACGTTTTCACCTATGTTTAAACGGCCTAGATCTTGCAGATTTGGCAGGCCCTCTAAAAATAAAATGCGCTCGATAAGTCTGTCAGCATTCTTCATTTTTTGGATAGACACTTTGTAATCTGCTTTATCTAGTTTCATAAAACCAAAATCTTTGAACATGCGCGCATGCAAAAAGTACTGGTTTATCCCAACTAACTCGTTAGCAAGTACCTTATTCAAGGCTACGATAACTTCTCTATTACCTTTCATATGCTTCTAATCCTATGCCAGTTGCGATTGTAGATAGTTTTGAATACCAATCTTTTCGATAAGGCCAATTTGTTGTTCTAGCCAATAAACGTGATCTTCTTCTGTATCGAACAATAACTTTTCTAATACTGCGCGAGATTGGTAGTCCTGCTCTTCTTCACAGGCTTTGATTGCATCCTTCACGCATGCAACAACTTCAAGCTCCAATGTCAGGTCATTTTCCATCATTGATTTCACATCTTGACCGATCAGCAGATCACGACGCTTGGTCATGTTCGGCACGCCCTCTAGGAATAAAATGCGTTTAATAAGCCAATCTGCATGAGTTGTTTCTTCTTCCATTTCATGGTTCAGTCGCTCGTATAGCTTTGTTAGACCCATGTCTTCATACATGCGAGAGTGGATGAAATACTGATCAATTGCAGCAAGCTCGTTTGCCAGCAGCGCATTAAATGCATCAATGATTTTTTGTTTACCTTTCATAAGAGGTTCCTCAAACTCTGACTTTAGAAGGTATTCTATCTTTAGGAAAAAGATTGTCAATAAAAATCCTTTAAAATCAGTGGTTTAACAATTGATTCTTATTCTCATTATCGTTGCCTTTTATGCTTTAAGCAGCGCTTAAGTTTTTATCTCTTTGTAGCACTGACCCAGAAAAAATTGGGAACTCAATTGGGCTTTAGAGTAATAATTACAATAATGCAAATAAAAACAATTTGCATTAAGGTGTTTGTTTTGTTTATAGTTGTCGGGTGTAAAGCAATCTAAGGGGAGCGTAATGGCCCTAGTAGAACAACCGGAAACTTCAATGGATACTCCTTTAGAGTACGCCCTAGCACCATGGCAATATGCAATAAAAACAGGTAATCACGCATTTCAGCATGGTAAGTTCGATTCAGCACGCGACAAGTATCAAAGTGCATTAAATTTAGCTGGTCATTTATTAGAGCAGTTTGTCAAAAGCAAACCTTGCGATGAGCAGCTAACAGCAATTGAACATTGTTGCCCTGCATTAGTGGTTGCAGCACATAATTTGGCTGATTGTTTTCTTGCTTTGTCTAATCCAGAGCGTGCTTGCAAGCAGCTTATAGAAGTTCATTTGGTTATTCTTAATTTGGTCGAAAACGCATCCATTGAAATTGTGGAGATTGCTTGTCACCACTTACACAAAACAAGGCAGGAGTTGATAAATTTTGCTTCATGCCATCCCCATCTTCCAGAGCTGATTGAGAAAGTCAACACCGCGATGGAGGGGGGATTTACCCGTCCACATATCGTCCATTAAAGTAAATGAGGAAAGACCATGGCTTTTACATTGCCACAACTACCGTACGCTTATGATGCTTTAGAGCCACATATTGATACTAGAACAATGGAGATTCACCATACGCTTCACCACCAAACTTATGTTAGTAAGGCCAATGCTGCGCTAGAGGGAACAGAGTTTGCGGATCGCGGTGTCGAAGATCTCCTTGCAAATATTGAGTCACTACCAGAGAGCCTTAAAGGCGCGGTTAGAGATCACGTAGGTGGCCATCACAATCACAGTTTGTTTTGGACTATCATGTCGTCTGACGGTGGTAACCTTCACGACGGTGAGCTTGCAAAAGCAATTACAAATACCTTTGGCAGCTTTGACGCTTTTAAAGAACAGTTTACAGCGGCAGCTGTCAGTCGTTTCGGAAGTGGCTGGGCTTGGCTAGTGGTTGATGCTGAAGGCGAGCTGAAAGTAACAAGCTCGTTAAATCAAGACAGCCCATTAATGAATAACCAAACGCCAATTCTAGGATTGGATGTTTGGGAGCATGCGTATTATCTCAAATATCAAAACCGTCGTCCTGAATACATTGCTGCATTTTATAACGTGATCAACTGGACTGAGGTTGAGCGACGTTACCTAGAAACAAAATAATCTGAATTTTGGTTTAAGTACCTTATATGCTTATGAGGTACTTTTTGATGCTAAAAGTACGATTAACATCTCTTTTCCGGTAATTATCCGTAAAAACCCGTTTCCAACGACATTCGTTCAGCTGTAAGCTATAGTATATTTATAGCCAAGCATTTAACTCCAATGCTCACTTTTAATCTCGTTGTGAACTATATGCGTCTGTTAGCATTTTTACTGATAACATCGTGGTCATCTTTGGCCTATGCCACCACTTATATGACTTTGTGCTATGAAGACAAAAATATTCCCCCATTTTTTCTCGGCAGTGGCTTCGAAGTACCTGACGAACGCCCTGGCGCAACAATTGAAATTTTACGTAAGCTTCAGAGCAATGTACGTACGGTAAGGTTTAAATTTGTTCGCAAGCCTTGGCAAAGGTGTTTAAACGATATCCAAAAAAATAGGGTTGACGCTGTTATTGCCTCGTATCGTTCAGAAAGAGATAAGTTTTTGAACTTTCCCAGAAATGCTCAGGGGAGTGTAGATGAAAGCCTAGCAATTAGTATGTTAGGGACATGCTTAGTTGGGCAGCAGGGTTTAGGGCAAGATATCGCAAATAACAATTACCCTTTGAGTTTGGCTATCCCGAGAGGGTATTCTGTTTTACATGTGCTTCAACAAGACTTATACCGTGTCATTCAAACTGATTCGCAAGATGATGCTTACCAACTTGTATTGAAAGGCTTGGTTGATGGTTCTCTTGGTTTATGCCAAGTGTACGATGAGCAAGTTGCAGGGTTTCCTTATAGTGAATCCCTCGACCCTATTTTTCCGCCAATTGATATCAGCTACGGGTATCTGGCCTTATCAAAGGCATTTTTACAGCAAAATCCAGAGGTAGCACAGACTTTGTGGCGAGGGTTAGGCGCGATGCCTTTGCACGAATATTATTTAGACTACATTAAAAACCCAGTCGAACATAAAATTCCCAGATATTGAATATGGTCAGTATGCATAAGTTTCTGTAGACTAGCGTGCACTCTAAAATATCCTATCGTTATTATGGCACAACTTTATTTTTATTATTCGGCGATGAACGCTGGTAAATCGACCACCTTGCTTCAGTCTGCATTTAATTATCGAGAACGAGGTATGACCCCGTTTATTTTAACCGCTGCTATCGATAACCGCTCAGGTGTTGGCAAGGTTGCGTCACGAATAGGTCTTGAGGCTGATGCGAGTACATTTGAACCTTCAACCAATGTGTTTCAACTGGTTCAAGTTGAACACAACCAACACAAGCTAGATTGTATTTTGGTGGATGAAAGTCAATTTTTGTCAAAAGAGCAAGTTTCTCAATTGACGGATGTGGTCGATTCACTGGGTATTCCGGTTTTATGTTATGGACTGAGAACAGACTTCAGAGGTGAGTTGTTTGAGGGCGCGCAATACTTACTGGCATGGGCCGATAAATTGATTGAATTAAAAACAGTTTGTCATTGTGGTCGTAAAGCCAACCATGTTTTGAGGTTAGACGAGCAAGGTAATGCCATTGCAGACGGCGATCAAGTTGAAATTGGTGGCAATGACCGCTATGTTTCGGTATGCAGGAAACATTATAAAACAGAACTTAATAGGTTGTAATTTTAACATTTTTTGCCATGCTTAAGGCTATCATTGGACAAACTTGGTAGCCATGTCTAACTCACCTTTTTCTTTTCTTGCTAGTGAATCTTCACAAAATACGGAGAAACCCAAGCTGCCTCCTTGGAAGATTTTAATTGTTGATGATGAACCTGAGGTTCACAATGTGACCAAAATGGCATTATCAAGGTTTTCCTATGAGAATCGGGAATTGTCATTTTTTCATGCCTATTCGAAATCAGACGCCATTAAATACATGCTTGATGAGCAAGATATTTGTGTTGTGTTACTCGATGTCATTATGGAAACAGATAATGCGGGACTGGAGTGTGTTCATCAAATAAGGCAAGAACTTAAAAACTGCGATGTGAGGATTATCTTAAGAACAGGACAACCGAGTACGATCCCTGAACATGAAGTCATGTTGAAGTACGATATAAATGATTATAAAAACAAAGTGGATCTCACTAAATCGAAGTTATACATCACCATGACAAGTGCATTGCGGGCATATTGTGATATTAAAAAGCAGTCTAAGTTGGCTTCAGAATTGCAGGAACTCAATGATAATCTTGAAGCCAAAGTTGCAGCGAGGACGGCCGAGCTAACGCAATTAAATCAATCTCTTATGACTGCAAATGAAAAAATATTAGAGCAGCAAAACTCACTTCTTCAATCGGAAAAAATGGCATCTGTTGGGTATTTGGCGTCAGGTATGGCACATGAAATAAACAACCCGCTTGGTGCAATGAAATGTAACTTTTCGGTTCTAAAAGACTATATTAAAGGTCTCAGTCGCCATATTAGTGTGCTTAACAATGAGTCACTTAACGGTGATTTAATAGATATATCTGAACTGCTTGAAGACAACGAAATTGACTTAAATAGAATTGAGCAAATAGTAGCTGCATTGTCCGTATTTAATGGGATATCAGGTGAACAAGCGCAGTTGCATAACTTAACAGAAATATTCACGTGTTTTATTAATAACCTTAGTAAACCAGTCGTTTTAGATCATGACTCTAAAAACGACATCGAACTGCTATGTTGTAGAGAGCAGCTTTTAAAAGTGTTTGATATTTTACATACGAATGCTATCGAATCTGGCGCTCTACCACACGATATTTCAGTAAAAGTGTGCTTGCGTGAGGAAACTGTGTCTATCTCTTTTAAAGATCAAGGGGCAGGTATAGAGCCTACTAAATTGGGTCACATTTTTGATCCCTTTTATTCAAGTAAGCCCGTAGGGCAGAACGTTGGCTTAGGACTTACCATTGCATTGATGCTAATTAAAAATCATCATGGAGAGTTAACCGCGACGTCTGAGTTGGGGAAGGGGAGCTGTTTTGAAATTTGCATCCCAATTGAAACAAGCAGCTGACAAGGTATCAATAAAACATCAATTAAAAACCAGCTTTCTTCTTTACTAAATATTTTACTAATTGATTTTTAAACATTTTAATTCAGTTGTGCGAGATCATATTCTATATTCAGTTAGGCAAGCTAAAATGGTTTAACTCTGTTGAGCACAGGAAGTCATCATGTCACAAAGCATCAGCGCAGACTTAGAAAGCGAAAACAAAAAATTAAAATTAGCGCTTGAGAAAGTCACATATGAAAGAGACAAATACAAAAACCTCTTTGATGCATCTGGAGATGCGTTATCCATTATCGATCTAAAGTCCGGGAAGTTTATCGAGTGTAATGCCGCAGCGGTTGAAATGCACGGTGTTCAGAGTAAGGACAAATTTTTACAGCTTGGTCCTGCAGATATTTCCCCCGAGTATCAACCTTGTGGTCAGCTATCAGAGTCTTTGGCCAAAGGGTTTATTACAAAAGCGTATGATGAAGGGGCGCAATTATTTCAATGGACACATACTCGGCTAGATGGTTCGACTTTTCCTTGTTTAGTGTCACTTACGGCGGTTCAATTGCATGACGAAAACTTGGTCTTGGCAATAGGGCGAGATATAACAGAAATTGTCAGAACTCAGAAACAGCTAGATGAAGCCCACTCAGATTTAAAACGATATAAAAAAGCATACCAAAGAGAAAAACAAAAGTTTGAGCATTTTGTAAATTTAGCTCCAGTGGGAATAGCAATTAACTATATGAAGGATGGTAGCTTTCAGTACGTTAATCATGAGTTTAGCAAAATGACAGGGTATTCAGTAGAAGAGCTGAATAATATGGATTATTGGCAGCTAACTCCGCGTAAATATGAAGAACAAGAGTACAAGCAGCTGGATGACTTAAAACAACAAGGCCGATATGGTCCGTACGCTAAAGAATACATACATAAAGCGGGAAATACTTATCCTGTTTTACTGTCAGGAATAAAAATCACAGACAGTGACGGCGAGGACTTTATATGGTCCGTGGTCCAAGACACGACACAACAAAAAGCGATTGAAGCACAAATACAAAAAGCAAAAGAAGCTGCGGACTCTTTTGCGATTCGCATGCAATTAGCGAACGACTCTGCGGAGATCGGTGTATGGGAGTGGGATCTTGTTTCAAATGAGTTAATTTGGGATGACTGGATGTTTAAGCTGTATGGCGTAACTGAAGGTCAATTCTCTGGTGTCTATGAAGCATGGGTTAATAGCGTCCACCCTGATGACATTGGTTTCGCGAGTGCGAAATTGGAAGCTGCTGTAAAAGGAGAGGGCGTGTATGAACCAGAATTTAGAGTTGTGCACCCTAATGGCGTGGTTCGGACAATGAAAGCGAGTGCCGAAGTTATAAAAGATGAAATGGGCAGAGCAATCAAGGTTATCGGGGTTAACTATGATGTTACTGATAAAGTTAATGTGATTGAAAAGCTGGCCGCTGCAAAAACAGAAGCAGAGAATTCTGCCAAAGCCAAAAGCGATTTTGTCGCAAATATGAGTCACGAGATACGCACCCCTATGAATGCCATATTAGGCGGACTTCAGTTGCTTGAAACCGCTGAACTGAGTGCTGATTTTAGACAAATACTGTCAAACGCGTCTTTTTCCGCGCAAAGCTTGCTCACTATTATTAATGACATTTTGGATTATTCCAAAATAGAGTCAAATAAACTGGAACTAGAAAAAGCGCCACTCTCTTTCGAAGAGATAATAGAGTCTGTCAAGTACGATTTAGATTCGGTTATCAGTAACAAAGGGATTGAATTTCTTGTCACGATTGAGGACAACTTCGACGACAAATGGCTCGGCGATTTAGTTAGAGTAAAGCAAATCTTATTAAACCTAACCTCAAACGCGGTCAAATTTACAGACAAAGGCTCAGTAAAAATAACAGTTAGGTCTGGTCATTATGGCGGAAAAGACGCCGTTAATTTAAAGATCACAGATACCGGCATAGGTATGAGTGAAGAGGCTCAAAAATGTATATTTGACCGGTTTTCTCAAGCAGATACTTCAACTACCAGAAAGTATGGTGGTACAGGTTTGGGTATGTCTATCACGGCAAGTTTAGTGAAGCTAATGAAAGGGCAAATTGAGCTAAAGAGTCAACAAGGTGAAGGTACAAGCATCGATCTTTGGCTACCATTGGAAAAGTCATCTCAGGAGTCCAATCTCAAACAATGCAGATCTTTATCTCCACCAAACCTAGCAGGGAAAAAAATACTGATTGCGGAAGACAATAAAATAAATCAAATACTGATAAAAACAATGCTCAAAGATACTTATGCTGAACTGACGCTTGTAGAAAATGGCCTAGAAGCAGTTGAAGCTTGCCAAAATGATCTTTATGACTTGGTTTTAATGGATATTCATATGCCAGAAATGGATGGCGTCGAAGCGCAAAAAAGAATCAACAGACAACATGCAAGCATGCCTGTCATTGCGCTGACAGCCAATGTCATGACAGGCGATGTGAAAAAGTATTTGGCTCAGGGGTTTGTCGCTCATATCGGCAAACCCATTGATTTGAGAAATTTATTTGGTGTTTTAAAAAACTATGCGGATTAGTGCAAGCAAACGTAATAGATAACTGATTAGTTAAAGCGCCAAGCTATAAAGCGACTTTGTTTGTTGCCTTGAACCATATTTATGACCTTATGTTGCTTAACACCGATTTGTGTCAGGCATTTGGTCAAGGCTGGCAAATTATCTTTTTTGGAGATTAAGCTTGTAAACCAACCGACTTGGTCTTTAAATTGCGCACTTTCATTCATCATGCCTCGAATAAATGCCAGCTCACCGCCTTTACACCAAAGCTCAGGTGCATGTCCGCCAAAATTAAGGTGCTTTGATGTTTTGGCAACACCCAAATTTTTCCACTTTCTGTCAGTGCCTTTTTTCGCTTCTTGTTCACTTGCGTGGAATGGCGGGTTGCACATAGTGAATTCAAAATAGTCGTCTTTGCCAATGATCCCGGTAAAATATGCTTCGCTATTGGCTTGATGTTTTACCTTTATGGGCAGCTTATTAGCTTTGACGATATTTTGGCTAACCTTTACTGCAATTGGGTTTATATCACTCCCTACAAACTGCCATTTATACTCAGAGTGCCCTAAAATCGGGTAAATCAAATTAGCGCCGGTCCCAATATCTAGGCACTTTATTTTTTTACCTGTAGGCACAATATCATTATGATCTTCGGCAAGTAAGTCGGCGAGTGCATGAATGTAATCGGCTCTTCCGGGCACTGGAGGACACAGAAACTGATCAGGTAAATCCCAAAAAGCGATACCATAATGTTTGAAAAGTAGGGCTTTGTTGAGGAGTATCACCGCCTTGGGGTCAGAGAAGTCGACGGTATCTTCACCGTTTTGTTTTGTAACTAGATAATTTGCAAGTTCAGGAACTGCTTTTGTGAGTCCAGGAAAATCATAGCCTGAGGCGTGTTTGTTTCTAGGGTGCATGTTTGAAATTGTGTTTCACAGAATGACTAGTAAGAATTATACCTTAAATTCAATGTCTTCACTATTAGGGTTACTTTTTTACCTCTCAACTGGTACGATGAGTAAAAAATCTTGGATATACAATGATAAATCAAGAATCAATGCAAGTACCGTTAGCTGATGCAGGAACATCTTTGCATTTGAGGTATATACACAACACCGAGAAGACGGGGCCGATTGTTTTGCTTCTCCATGGGGCGGTAGAGAATGGTAAGATTTTTTATACTCACAATAATAAAGGGCTGGCACCATTTTTAGCGACTCATGGCTATCGATGTTTTGTACTGGACTTACGAGGAAGAGGGGAGAGCGTACCGCCAATCTCAAAAGGCCATGATTATGGTCAAACGGAATCTATTGTTGAAGATGTACCTGCTGCTGTAGTGTTTATTTCTAAGCTGCTCGGTGAGCGCCCAAAATTCTGGGTTGCACACTCGTGGGGGGGCGTGATTATGAATAGTGTATTTGCCCGTTTTCCTGAGGAAATAAAATACGTCGATGCATGTGCGTATTTTGGTTCCAAACGCAGTTTATACAACAATCACCCAGAAAAGCTGCTCAAGGCCAATATAATGTGGTATCGGCTTGCGTACTACTACACAAAAAAGCATGGTTATTTACCCGCTAAAAAACTGCGTTGGGGTTCGGATAGTGAAACAGCCAAGTCACATCGGCAAAGTGCTGAGTGGGCAAAAATAAGCCCTTGGGTAGATAGTGATGATGCTTTTGATTATGCCCATGAATTAAGTGACAAAAGGCTTCCGCCGACTTTGCACATTGCTGGAGTGAACGATAAAGCGTTGGCACAACCGATTGATATAAAAATGTTTATGAAAGAGTCTGGTGTAGGTACTCAAGCGTTAAATATATATGGCAAAAAATATGGCCATACATATAACTATGGCCATATTGATATGTTGACGCATCCAAATGCAGTAACAGAGCAATTTCAAGACGTGCTAAATTGGTTTCAGGAGCATCAAAGCTGATTGAATGAAGTTAATTTTTCTTTGGGGTAAGTTGCCCCAACTCTTTTTCTATATATGTTTCAAAAGCTTGCCAGCGTGTTAGGGAGCGGTTGTGAATAGGTTGCCGCACTTGGGTTTTGCTCAGCGTGGATACTTTGCTCCGGCTTTTGTAAAAGTCCATACATTCAGGTTCATATTTCAAATAAATAAAGTTTAAGAGCTTTTGGATTGTACGTTCTGGATCATCGATCAAGGTCTCATAACTGACATTAAAAATGCTTTTTTTAAGGTGAGAAGAAAAATGATCCATAACTTGCTGCTCTATGTCTGCATAGAGCTGGAATTCAGTTAAAGAACAAAAATAGGGCTCATTTTCTGCGAAATGATTGCTGTACACGGACCACGCATTAGCTTTAAAGTCGCGCGTTAAATGTATGAATCGGGCATTTGGGAATATTTTGTATATTAACCCTATGTTTTGAAAATTGGCTGGCAGCTTGTTTATCACGGCCTCTTCTTGCACTCTATTTTTCTTCACTTCATCTACATATACGCTGCGACAATAGTCCAGCATGGAGGTTGATGTTTCATATATACACTCAGGGAAATCACGCTCAGTTCGCATTTCAAGGTAGGGAACTATTTTGTCGCTGATTATGATGCTTTCGCCAATTGAGCCCACTTGAGAGTGCTGTGTAAGTATTTGTTCAAGTAGTGTTGACCCCGTCCTAGGTAGCCCAATGATGAAAACAGGCGTGAACGTCGATTTTACTTTGTCTATTGGCTTATCAAAAAAGTCGCTGTTGCAAGTTTCAAGTAGACGATTAAAAAAAGGCACCATGTCTGCTGTTTTAAATTCACATTGCTCAAATTGTAGCTTGTTAGCCTTTTCGTAAAACTCAAATGCTTCTTTATATTCTCCCAATGCCTGATGTGCAGTTGCAAAAGCATGATAAGCGATGATTTTAAATTTAGGGTGTTCGTATTTGCCCTCAAATTCAGTGAGTTTTTCCATTAACAGCGGGATTTCGTTGGTTGGTGCCAACTGCATCAGTTCGAATATAATGAATATAGAGACCCCGGAAGAAGGGCAGTCTAATCCTTTTTGAAACACCTGATAAGCATTGTCGATAAAACCATGGTCCAAATAAAATTGTCCTAGATGATAATGAATCTGCGCATTGTGTCTGGCTACGCTAAGCGCATACTCTAGTACAGTCTTTGCATCTACAGGCGAGCCTACAGCAATGAAAGCGTCAGCTAAAGCATACAGTGGGTCGAGCATTTTTGGCAGGTGTTCACATGCTCTTTTTAAGTAATAAATAGCATTGTCATACTGCTCTAAGCGCATACATATACGCCCTAAGCCAAATAAAGCTTTGCCATTTTTAGGGTTTTGTTTAAGCACTTGCTTGAACATAAACTCAGCTTCTCTAAGTCTATTTTCCAAGAGTAGCTCTGTGGCGCGATCTAAAAGTAACATGGTATTAAGCTGTTTATTTTCATGATAAAAATAAAAAGAGGAAAAAGCCATCGCTAATTCCTCTTTTGCTTCTGGGTTACAGATAAAGTTTAGAACGTATAAGTTGCTTTGACGTAGTAGAACCCACCATTAATTCCAAATGGAGAGGTTTCATAATACACCCCGCCCCAATTGTTAGAAGGCGTTAGTTCTGTTGCACCATCTTCAGCAAAGTTGATGACTTTCTCAGCATCTTGATCGAAGATGTTGTTAGCGCCCACTGTTAAGCTGATATTTTCTGTCGCATAGTAGGTTAGCTCGGCATCAAATGTGAATGTCGGATCAGCCATGATTGCGGTAGCATCATAGTCGACGTGCACACCTTGATACTCTCCGAAGTAGTTGTAGCGGATAAAGCCTGAGAAGTCTTCCCACTGTTGAGTCCAAGTGTAAGTTGCGCGATGTTGAGGTAAATCATTTTCTAAACGTTTTACCTTAAATTCGCCAGTAATTGCAGAGAACTTATCAACTTCGGTTTCATTCCAGTTGTACGCCATGCTAAACGTGGCAAATCCACCAAGTAAATCCATTGAATAGTTGGCAACTACATCAACACCTTGTGTTGTGGTATCAAAGTCATTGGTAAAGAATGACACTTGAGCAATGCTGTCTACATTAGGCACACCATCAGCTTTGAGAGCTTCTTTTTGTGCAGGTGTCAGATTGATTTTTTCAGATTGACTTAGTCTGTCTTCTACTTGGATGTTGTAATAGTCAATCGTTAAGAATAAATCACCGGTCTGATAAACAAAACCTAATGTGTAACTTTCTGACTCTTCAGGTTGTAGCTCTGTACCACCAAGTATTTCAGAAACTGGGTTTGTCGGTGGTAATAGTGCCGAGTCAACTAAAACGCCACTGCTTAAGTTTGTTTGAACATTACTTACATTTGCTTGACCAACTGTTGGTGCTCTGAAGCCTGTACTAATAGAGCCTCGCACAGATAAGTCATCGGTCAGTTGATATTGACCCATAATCTTGAAGTTGGTTGTGGAGCCAAATGAATCGTAATCCTCAAATCTAAGTGCCCAACCCATTAAAAATTCATCGGTGAATGGTGTCTCTACGTCAATGTATGCAGCGTAGTTACGACGAGAATACTCGCCTGCGGCTGAAGGTTGGAAACCCGGGAAGCCGTTAGAACCAATACCAAAGCCCTGTTGAGTTAATGGGCCTGCAATAAAGGAGGCTTCATCACCGGCTATTACTTCAAATGTTTCTTCATGCCATTCAAGACCAGTCGCCACGTTTACGTCGTAAGCAAGACCAAAATCAAACCCTTTAGAAACATCTAAGTTAAAGTTTTTCTCTAACTGAATGTATTTACCTGGGCTAAACTCCATTGGAGTTTCAGCACCAAGTGATGCGTTCACTGTGTTAGTGATGAAGTAGCGTGATTCATTGCGTCCTACAGAGCCACTGATGTCATAAAAACCGCCTTCCATAAAGCCTTCAGTGAAGTCACCTCTGGTACCGATGGTTAAAGACGTGTCTGTGATATTGCCGCCAAAGTTGGGCGTAAAACCACCTGGAAGTATTTCGTTAAAGGCAAAACAATTGCGGCCGAGTTCTGTATCTGCCGCTATTTGTTGATATGCAGCTATGGTTGCGACATTTTGAATACGATTTCCATCAGCATCTTTGAGGTTAATAGTTGGACAACCAATGCCTGTACCTACGCCATCTAGGTCAGCAACCAGCAGCGTATTACCACCGTCATTGGAATAAACTTGAGGACGAGTTTGAGGGTTACGATAATAGAAGCCACCCTTTACATCTCTTTCTGAATAGTTACCAAACATGTAAAACTCAGAGCTGTTGCTTAGCTCAAGACCTACGTTACCAAACAGCGTGATGTCGTCTTTAATTTCTGGAGCACCCCAAATTTGTGCAGGGTCTCTAATGCCTTCTACGTTGGCATCTGCATATGCCTGAGCATCAGGACGTTGTACACTTCTGCTAGTTGCATCAGCTTCTTTGTATTGGAAACTTAAATTAGCAAACCCTTGATCGGTAAATGGCAAGCCAACATTCCCTTCAAACGTGGTGGTATCCCCATCACCTTCGTAGTACTCACCCTGTTTAACAGAGAAGCTTCCGCCTTCTGAAGCGTCTTTTAACACAAAGTTCAAAACACCTGCAATAGCGTCTGAACCATATTGAGCTGCTGCACCGTCACGAAGTACTTCTACTTGTTTTAATGCTACGCTCGGAATAACTGAAATATCGGGCCCTTGTGCACCATCGTTAATACCACCGCCTAAAAACGCAATGACAGAAGAACGGTGTCTGCGCTTACCGTTGAGTAGTATTAATGTAGAATCCGCTGGTAGACCTCTTAAGTTGGCAGGTCTCACCAAGCTTGCTGCATCACTGATAGGGTTGGCATGTACGTTGAGCGATGGCACAGAGCCTTTCAACAGCTCAAGCATGTCGTCACCGCCAGCCTTGCTCAGCTCATCACCGCCAATAATATCGATTGGGACCGGTGATTCACCGACGGATCTAGGTGCTGCCCTAGAACCTACCACGGCTATTTTTTCAATATCTTTGTTAGCTCCTTCTTCTCTGGCATCTGCTTGAGCGCCAAATGCAAGTAAAGCTGTGGTTGCTGCAGTTGTAGAAATCGCAAATCGAATTGCATTTCTTAGTTTGCATCTCTGTAGTTTCATCCTGTTTCCCCAGTTTTTCTAAACTTTTTTTGTAAACTAAATTGCAATATGCAATAACGTGCTTTCTCAAGAACTTATTCAATTGATTAACACATTTATAAAAATAGCAGCCAATTTACTAAGTTCAATCTTTTGTTTGATTTAATTGCACTTATTTCTAATTTGTGACGATTTTAGGTCTTTTTAGCTTGCAAAATAAACATTGTTGTTTCTGAGGTGGGTATATTTTGTAATTTTTGTTAAACTCAAGGTGAGGAAACCGTCTAAACATTTAATATAAATATTGACTAAATCGGGATTTTATAACACAAAAAGAGCTAGATATAACGAGGTTGATAATTTTATGTAAACCGCTGCGTTGGGGATGTTGTAGAGTTATTTTGGACCAAATATCAACACGATTTTTGCATGGAACTTTGCTAGAATGACAAAAAATAAGTTGATTTCGGATATCGATGCGATTAATAAAAGTCGTTCATAAAGCGCCTATTCGGGTTGCACGGATAAGCAGAAGAAAGCAGAGGCTTAAAATAAGACGTACGCTTATTGCTTTAAAAGGGGCGCTTGCTCAAGAAAAGCAAGAGACAGAGGAAATGCTTGATATCTATAAGCGGTACACGCTAGGAAATGCGTCTAAATCAGAGCTAAAAATTGCAAACAAGCAATTTGTAGATGTACTAAAAGGCTTAGGTTTAGGGGTTTTTGCAATTTTACCTTTTGCTCCCATCACGATCCCGCTAATTATCGCACTTGGTAATAAGTTTGGTGTCGAGGTTTTACCGAGCTCATTCGCTGAAAAAAAAGAGCCTAAAAAGAAATAGCACAGCCCATGCTTAGCCCTGTTAAGAGCTTTGCTATCAGCCAGTTAATTTTTGACATTACGTTTACAAAAATACAGAAAAAACTTACCCTTATGACAGTGAATTGTGCGCGCGTTATTGTTATCCTTGAGGCAATACAACTTAGAACAAGAGGCACGTATGAGTACTTTACTCGTTCACTCCCAAGAAGGAACACCAATTCATTTAACCACTGAGCCGCAACTAGATGGTTGGCTGTCAGAAAATGCACAAGCAGCTAAGAGCTTTGTGTTATCGACGCGCCAAGAAGGTCAAAATGTGTTGTTGATACCGGATTTGACCAGTGGAGCGCTATCAAGTGTTGTCTGTGTAGTTGATTCGCTTGATGATCAATGGCTAGCTGGTGATTTAGCCAAACAGCTACCACAAGGAGTGTATCAATTTATCGGCGACGAAGCATTGATTGAAAGGGCTGCGACTAGTTATATTCTTGGCGCATATAAGTATAGCGCTTATAAAAAGACTGCGCCCATTCAAGCTAAATTAGCCATTTCAGCTCCTGAGTTATATAAAAAAGTTGCTGATATTACAGCTGGTATTTACCTAGTTCGAGATTTAGTAAATACACCAGCAGCTGACATGATGCCGCAGCACTTGGCAGAGACGTTTATTGAACTTAGCGAGCAGTTTGGCGGTGAGTTTAAGCAATTTATCGGTGATGAGTTACTTGAGCATAATTACCCGACGATCCATATGGTTGGACGAGCAAGTGACAATAAACCGAGACTGTTAGACCTAACTTGGGGTGATGAAAGTGCACCTAAATTAACATTGGTAGGTAAAGGTGTATGTTTCGATTCAGGCGGCTTGGATCTAAAACCAGCAGCTGGGATGCGAAATATGAAAAAAGACATGGGCGGCGCGGCCCATGTACTTGGCCTTGCACATATGATCATGGCGGCAAATTTACCAGTTAGATTACGCGTATTGGTTCCAGCTGTTGAAAATGCGGTGTCAAAAAATGCCTTTAGACCTGGCGATGTGATTGTAACGCGCAAAGGTATTACAGTCGAAATCGACAACACTGATGCTGAAGGACGTTTGGTTTTATGTGATGCGCTGGCCGAAGCCCAAGCAGAGCAGCCGGATTTATTAATTGATTTTGCAACCTTGACGGGGGCATGTCGTATTGCACTGGGTACTGAATTGCCAGGTTTTTATAGCACTGATCAGCAAATTGCCAATGACATTATTGCCGAAGGTCTTGAGCTCAATGATCCGGTGTGGCAATTACCTTTGTTTGACCAATACAAAGCGCTGTTTAAAAGCGATATTGCGGATATCTCAAATTGCGGTTCAACGCCTTTTGGTGGGTCAATCACCGCAGCTTTGTATTTAAAAGAGTTTGTAGAGCCAGAAACAACACCTTGGCTTCACTTTGATGTGATGGCGTGGAATGTTCGCCATTTGCCTGGCAGACCAGTAGGAGGTGAAGGACTTGGACTGAGAGCAACCTTCTCATATTTGCAAAAACGCTTTGGTTAACCAAAAGCAAAAAAACGGCTCATTTAGAGCCGTTTTTTTATTATATTATTCAGCAGCTTTTAACGGAATATTTGAAAGCAAGGCTTTCATTTGTTGCCAATATAAGCCAACTGACTCAATGTGTACTTTTTCATCTGGAGAATGAGGGAACTTAATTGTTGGGCCGAATGAAATCATATCCATGTCTGGATACGGCTCTTTGAATAAACCACATTCTAAGCCTGCATGGATCACCATGATGTCAGGTTTCTTGCCATAAATGCCTTCATACATGTCTCTGAAGATATGTATTAGTTCTGACTCTGGTTCAGGCTTCCAACCCGGATACGCACCTGAAAGTTCAATTTTAGCACCAGCAAGTTCTGCTAGTGATGCCAAAGTTCCTTCGACGTCTTTTCGTCCGGAGTCGATCAATGAGCGGATCAAACAAAGAACTTCAATACTGTCAGTGTCAGTTGTGATCACACCTAGGTTTAATGAGGTTTCAACGACACCTTTAATATCATCACTCATGCGAACCACGCCGTTCGGGCACGCGTTGAGGAGTGAGAGTAGCTGTTGAGTACAGGCTGCTGTCAAAGGTGAAAGGTCGTTTTGAGTTTGTGTAGTTGCAAATGTGAGACCCGTTTCAATTGCAGATAGCTCTTGGCGCATAAGCGTCTGCACTTGCTCGATACACGCAACGACTTTATTAACATCGGCATCATTAATTGCTATTGTGGTATACGCCTCACGAGGGATTGCATTTCTCAATGAACCGCCTCTAAATTCAACGATTTGAAAGTCAATGCCATGGAGGTGATGTTTTAAAGTACGCGCAAGCAGTTTGTTGGCATTTGCACGTCCGGTATGAATATCAACACCTGAGTGTCCACCTTTTAAGCCTTTTAAAGAGATCTCTAAATAAACTTGCTCAGCACAAGCTGACTGTCTTTGGATGTCTAGCGTAAGGCTCGCATCAATGCCACCAGCGCAGCCCATGTAAATCTCACCTTCTTGCTCTGAATCTGTATTTAGCAGGATTTCTCCTTCCAACCAACCAGCTTCTAGGCCAAATGCACCAGTCATGCCGGCTTCTTCATCAACAGTTAATATGACTTCAAGTGGTCCGTGAGCCACATCGCTTGAAGCTAGCACAGCCAAGCAAGATGCCATACCAATTCCGTTGTCCGCCCCCAGCGTTGTGCCGTCAGCGGTTACCCACTCACCGTCAACATATGGTTTGATTGGATCGGTTACGAAGTCATGGTCAGTATCGTCATTTTTCTGTGGCACCATATCAATATGTGCTTGCAGTACAACTGGCTTTCTATTTTCCATGCCAGATGTCGCGGGTTTTTTGATAAATACGTTACCTGTTTTATCTCTGCGCACCGGTAGATTTTGGGATGTTGCCCAGTTGACAATAAATTGCGCTAACGCTTCTTCATGCTTAGATGGGTGCGGAATTGAACAGATTTGATCAAAAAATTGCCATACGACTTGTGGTTCAAGTTGGCTTATCTCTGAATGAGGTTTAAACACCATATTCCCCTAATTAACTCGTTTGTTGTCAGTAATTTAATTTTCGTAGCAAACATCAGTTGCTTTGTCACAGCTATGATCTTGAATGAGTCAAATGCGTTTTACAAATGTTAAGACGAGTTCTCGTCTTTAAAATTAGTTAGATAGGCATTATTTTTGATGGTTTTCAGTGACCTGTGACATGTTTTTAGCGAACACACATTTTTGCTGTATGGGTTGTATTTTAACAGCTATTTAGGGGTATATCGAGCAGCAACCTTGGGCTGCTGCTGGTTAGATTAGGTTAATCGGTATTTTGGCAAGCTAGCACCGCGTCATTGACTAGCTCGAGGCCGGTTTTTTCGCACTCTGGAAAGGTATAATCAGACGTTGAGATTGGCGTGACTCGCTCACCCCAGTGAATATAACTGGCAGCCCAAGTTAGTCCAGCCCCAAACGCCGCAGACATAATGTTTGCATGTGGCTTTACCATACCTTGTTCCACCGCTTCACACAGGGCTATGGCAATAGTAGCTGCCGAAGTATTACCGTAGTGATTGATGTTGACCATGACTCTTTCATCTTCAATGTCGAGCTTTTTCTGAATCGCTTGAATGATCCTTAAATTAGCTTGGTGCGGAATAAGTACGTCAATATCATCAAGATTTAAATTTGCCTTTAGCATTACATCGTCGCAGGCAATGCTCATGCCAGTGACAGCGCGCTTGAATATTTCTCTACCTTCGAAAAGCAGATCCGATGGGCCAACAGCTTCATACTTATTTAAATCGGTGCCATAGTTGGTAATATGTAAAATATCACGATCTTCAGTGTCACAGCCTGTTTTTGTGCCCATTAGACCGCTTGGTTCATCGCTCGCTTCTAAAATGACTGCACCTGCGCCGTCACCAAATAACACCGCACTGTCTCGTTTTGCCCAATTTACATACCAAGTCATGCGTTCAGCTGCAACGACGACTGCTTTTTTGATCATACCAGCTTGTATTTGCGCAGTCGCATTTTGTAACGCATAGAGAAAGCCTGAGCATGCTGCGTTGGTATCACAGGCCGCGGCACCGGAAGCGCCAATGTTTTTTTGAACTAATGATGCAGTATTTGCAACCATTGTTGAGGGAGTGCAAGTAGCAAGCAATACTAAATCAATGTCTTTTCCATCGATACCTGCGCAGGCCAGTGCTTGTTTACTGGCAATAGTCGCAAGCTCGGCAGTACTAACATGACTGACGCGACGGGATTTTATACCAGTCCTTGTAGTGATCCATTCGTCATTGGTATCAACAATGTTACTGATTTCGTCATTGCTGATGGAAGCAGGTGGTATCGCTTTTCCCCAACCTGTAATTTTTGCATATATCATAGAGTCTCTTTATCAAATCCGACCACTTGGTGAGTTGCATATTTATAACAAACTATTGATTTACACACAAAGAATACCTTGTTGATTTAGTGTAATTGACTAGAATTAGGTGAGAAACAGGTCAAATATCAGCTGTTTATGATCCGAAAAATCACTCAGGAACTACTTGATGAACTTATCGCGTTAGAACGACTTCTGCTCGAGCCGCATGTGAGAGAATCAAAAGAAAGGCTATCCATGTTGTTGGATGACGATTTTTACGAAATATCGGCAAATGGCTTACTGTTTGATAAGCGGCATGTTCTGTCTCGGTTGCCCAGTGAAAAGGTGCCACAATTCTATAATCAGGACTTCCGAGGGCAAATGCTCAGTGACACATTAGCTCAGCTAACTTATCAAGCTGCGTATAGAAGAAATGCATATAGTAATTTGCAATTTTCATTGCGGATGTCTCTTTGGCGGCAAAATAGCTCTGGTTGGCAATTACTGTTTCATCAAGGGACGCCTAGCCCTGAATTCTCGCTAAAATACGACTAAACATTGATTGCTACAAACGTTCTTTAAGTTGGTTCATCTATAAGGTAAAGTACGCATCATTTGTATTTAGGCGGACTCAATGGTTTTAGCGTTTTCTCCCCAATCGGCACTCGGCCAACTGTTGTTATTGCGCTCTATTGCGATCGTTTTACAACTCATTTTGGTGCTAATTTCAATCGTTTTATTGGACAAAAATATCCCGCACCAACCTGTATTTACAATTATTGCCTTAGAATCATTGTTTCAATTGTTCAGTATCATAATGTACCGTCGCAACAGAGAAATATCTGAGCGAGCAATGACGCTCCAGTTGGTGGCCGATATTGTTTTCTTGTCATTGTTGCTCTCTTTTTTGGGTGGGGCGAGTAACGCGTTTGTTTCATTGTTACTGTTGCCTTGCATAATTGCAGCGGTCACAGTGTCTATAGGTTACGTACTGTTTGTGTCTAGTAGTGCTTTGTTAGCATATGGATATTTGTATGTGGCAGTGACTATGCCAATGCATCACCATGGTATGCACATGGGAGAGCATTTACTGGGTATGTTTGTGAATTTTGTGTTCATGGTTGTGGTGACTGTAGGTGTTGTCGCTATTTTAGTAAAACGGATACGGGAGCGAGAGGCATTACTTGCAAAAACAAGAGAAAAGCAATTGCAACAAGAGCAACTATTGGCGCTGGGTAGTGCTGCTGCTCAAGTAACACATCAGTTAGCAACGCCAATCGCACATTTGAATTTGCTCTTGGAAGAGCTCCAAGAAGATTTTCCTGAACATCCAGCTGTCGCAGAAATGAATTCACCAATATCCCAATGTCGGGTGCAACTAGAGGGCTTTAGGGCACAGACTGAGCTGCTGAAATTAAAACGTCAAGAGCAGTCTCAGTCGTCAAACTATGTCTTGGAGCAACTAGAGGAGTTGATGACGCTGCAATACCCAGAACAGTCACTCACTATTTCTGAACAAACCTCGTCAGTTGATGTCAATGGGGATCCTATGCTTGTACCTGCTTTACTCAATCTTATTGTAAATGCAGCTAAGGCGAATGAACGTGCTGGCAAATTCAAGATTGAGCTGACAGCTTATGTCCGAAGAGGAAGTTGGCATTTGACGATTAAAGATCAAGGTAAAGGGATCGCACAACAAAAATTGGAAAACTTAGGCAAATTTGTGGTGGAGAGTGATACCGGGTTTGGTATGGCACTGCTGTTGACAAACGCAACCCTTGAGAGGGTAGACGGAGAGCTGCAACTAGAGAATTTGGATGAGGGTGGAGTTTTGTCTACCGTTGTATTACCGATAATAGGTGAACTATGAAATTATTGATCATTGAGGACGATGTGGCGTTTTCGAATACGCTCGCTCGTCGAATGTCTAAAATGGGGTTCGAATGCCAATGTGTCAATCAAGAGCAGTTTATATTGGACACGTGCAATGCGTTTTTGCCTCAGTATGTATTGCTGGACATGAAGTTGGAACACTCATCGGGGTTGCAGCATATCAAACAAATAAGAGCAGCGTTGCCGAAGTGCAAACTGGTGTTATTGACAGGCTTTGCCAGTATCGCTACGGCCGTTGAAGCAATCAAACTTGGCGCTGATGACTACTTAACTAAACCCGCCGATACCAAATTGATAGCCAAAAAACTACGTGGTGAAGATGTGGAGCTGGAAGATACATTTGAGTCGACAATGTCTCCTGAGCGGTTGGAGTGGGAGCACATTCAACAAACGCTTCAAGCTAACGATGGCAATGTTTCTGAGACCGCTCGTCAGCTAAATATGCACAGAAGAACACTACAACGAAAGTTACAAAAACGACCTGTCTCAAAGTAGTGGGTTAGGGCTAGACATTGCTCTATTGGTAGATTTTAACTAAATTGAAAATAGTGGAACAATGGGACAACAGCTAATGTATATATTCGAAGTAAATATAGTGGCAGTAGTGTTAGCTGCATTAAGCTCCTTTTTATTGGGTGGGTTGTGGTATTCGCCTTTGATGTTTCAACAGGCTTGGCTAGAAGGGGCTGGGCTCACTGAGCTTGATTTAAAAAGTGCAAATCATAAAGTTATTTTTTTGGGGTCGTTCCTGCTTTGTATTGTTGCATCAATTGGAGTGGCAGTTTTGGTTGGGAAAAGCCCTTCAGTGCTGGACACCATGGTGCTTGGATTATCGATAGGTGTCATCTTTGTTGCAACCTCTTTTGGTATTAGTTATTTGTTTGAGCAAAGGCCACTTAAATTATTTCTGGTGAATGCAGGTTATCACACGTTACAATTTACGCTCATAGGGTTTGTTGTTGGGAGTTTGAACTAAGTGGCTAAGCCAAATAAGAAAGGGCCTACCAGAACCGTAGATATTTTCTGTGCAAAGTGTAAAGCGAAATTATTTAAGTATAGGAAAGGAGGAAAAGGCAGTTTGATCAAATGTTTTGTAGAGCGAATTAGCGTAGACCACACAACTAATCAAACCCATTGTCCTCAGTGTGAGCAAGAGTTCTCTAGAAAGACACTGATCAGAGGCGCACCAGCGCTTAAAATTGTTGGCAATAAAGTTAGCTTTAAATAGCGCCTCCCTATATAAGGACAATTATCCTGTAACCGCAATCATGTTTTTAAGATAATCACAGAGTTTGTGCTGTTTCAACGATTGAAAGTCACCCTACCCATGGAAAAGGGCCAGCGTGTTTGGGTGAGTATCCACAAAAAATATGGACAAAAACATGATTGATATTTTATTTGACGTAATTGGTATGACAGGTACTTTTCTTGTAGTAGGTGCGTTTTTTTTACTGCAATTAGAAAAAGTCACGCCAGATGGCCTCAAATATAACCTCATGAACCTTTCTGGTGCAATATTGTTACTTATCAGTTTGTGCTACAACTTTAACTTGGCGAGCTTTGTAATAGAGCTATTCTGGATAGCGGCTTCTATGATCGGATTGTATAAGTATTTCAAGGCAAAGAAGTTACAGGCGGCATAAAACTTAAGTAAAAACTTGCACAGTTACATTTCATGCGTATTATTTAGTTGTATGAACGGTAACTGTGTAAGCAATATTTAGTGAATTAGTTCGCTTAAATTGAGCTTGTTGCGGTATCAGTAGTCAGGCTCAATATGAAAAAAACAGTCCCGCTTATTTTTATCTCGTTTTACAATTTGAATGTAATCGCTTCGCAAGAAGAGCTGTTTGAATTGAGCTTTGAAGAGCTACTGGATGTAAATATCACACTAGCCACCAAAACCGTAGAAACACCTACCACAGTTCCCTCTAGCACAACCGTTTTTAACCGCCAACATATTCAATTGCTCGGTGTGGCAAATGTATACGAATTAATGAATTTTGTCCCTGGAATGCAGTCTACCCGTGGAGATTGGGTTGGTGCTGTGCCAAAAGAGCACGCGAGAGGCATTTATTTAGATAGTGGTAATGTATTGGTCATGCTCAACGGTCAGAGGCTCAATGACGCATCATTTGGCAAGGCTTCTGTGTACGCACCGTTCATTCCAATTGAAGTCGTTGATAGAGTGGAGTTTATTCGAGGCCCTGGCTCTGCGCTTTATGGTAGCAACGCATTTTTGGGCGTGATGAACATAGTTACCAAAAAAAATGACAATCAGTTAATGGCTGCTGTGGGCAACAATGGCATGTATCAAGCAGCGTTCAGCGCGCATCATGCTTTTGAAAATGGCTTAACGTTGCAGGCTAATACGTCGCTATATCGCGATGACGGACAAAAGTATTTTGACAGTGAGATTCGAGACCCGATCGATGGCCGATTTGTAGAAGTAGAACTTAATTGGCGCAATTGGCGGCTAGCCGTGCACAATACTGAGACCCGGTTGAATGAGTTTATTAATTTATCTGGTGAGTCTAGCGATAATGAACACACAAGCAGAAACTTGGGTTTGCAGCTGGAGGTTCACTCAACTTGGCAAGACTCGATAAAAAATACAACTCGGCTCGACTTTATTAAACACGATATTAAAAATGCAGGCCTTATAGCCAGTGCAGAAGAGTTGCAATTAGCGAATGACTTTTTTGTTGGTCCACGATGGCAGTCAAGGGATATAACTCTAAATAGTGAAACAATTTATGAGTACAACGAGGCGTTAAACATTATAATTGGCGCTGAATATTCATGGGAAGAGCAATCACGCGCAGATGTTTATACTAACTACTATAACCCTCAAACCGGAGAGGTATTTGTAGATGAACCATATTATCTAGGTGGGATCCAAGTAATAAATGATTATCAGCCGTTTAATTCACTTGAGGCTGATTTTGATTCATATGCAGTGTACAGCCAAGTCAAGTATACGCTATCTGATTCCGTTACCGTGTTTACCGGGCTCAGATACGATAATGTTATTGATATTGATCGCAAACTGTCGCCAAGACTCGCGGTTATATATCAATTCAATCCAATTCATACTTTTAAGTTACAATACGGTGAAGCGTTTAGAGTACCGGTCAGTAATGAACTCAACTCTAATGATGAAGTGACCTTGGGTAACCCTGAGCTAAAAGCTGAGTACTTAAAAACAACAGAATTAGTATGGCATGCAAAAGATAACAACTGGCAATTCGACCTAGTTATTTTTGATAATGAATTAGAAGATTTTATCAACCTTATTCCTGTTGATGAGGCCCAGTCGCGCTTTACGTTTGATAATGTATTTGAAACAAGTATGCAAGGCTATGAATTCAGTGGTACTTTGCATATCAATGAAACAGCATGGCTTTCGGCTACATTTACGCAGTATATTGATCTCCCTTTTAATCCAAGTTACAAAAAGTTTGGCTCTGTGGTGTTTAACTATACTCAAGGTGACATTCAATACTCTCTGAACGGCATATGGCGAGATGGTGTTATAGTGGTGCCGGAAGTTTTTCCAGATGATCCCGAATTTTCGTCTTACAATCAACCGAGTCATTGGCTGCTCGGTGCGACGGTTAGCTGGAAGGTAGATAGCGAGCAGGGGGTTGCTCTACAGGTACAAAATATCTTTGACAAGTCCACCGATGCGTTTGATCCGAGGAGGTATGATGGTAGGGTGCCCCAAAGAGGAAGGCAAATAAGGTTGAGATACACTTACGAATTCTAACTTAGCGTTGTATGTGTTTTCATATCCTCAAGTTGTAGTATGTAGGTGATGTATATTTTGATAGGTTTTCCACCTAGACTGACCAACCAACAACAATTAGAAGTATGTTCAATTATTCGAAAGCTGATATAGAGTCTTGCTTTGAGGATTGTTGAGCAAAATTCACCAAACTAAGTTGATCTATACGGCTCTCACTGTATAAAGATTGGAGTTCGGCTGATATTTAAAATAAGAGATCACGTCTATCATAAGCAAATCTGCGCATTTAAAATTCTTTTATTCTAGCCAATATCGTCACCCATTGGGTTTAAACACGTATGTATAATCGTCTTAAACGTATACGCAGCATGAAATCGCGATAAGTTTATTTTAGACATATACCCCTATTAAATTGGTTTTACTTTTTCTTTCGTAGACAACTTGTGCTCTAAACAGTCACTGATTTAACGAAAATGCACTCTAATTGTAGTGTTTTATTTACATTTAAAGCGTGCTTAAGCGTTGTCGCCAAATTGAAATTTCTATAACTGGCTGAAAGTTATGATTAAAAATTGAATTGGTGTAAAAGTTTAATATATGTAAATTAATGGTTTATTTTTTGTTCCGTTTGGCTAGGCTCAATTGTGCACTCATGAAAAGGTGCACATTCGGACTAGTGCCGAATACAAAACACACACAATCAAGGAGCATAAAGTGAAACTACCTAAAATAACTAAAATATCTCTCGTCACATTGGCTGTATTAAGTTGCACAGCTGGTGCCGCGCAAAAGCAGTATTTAAATATTCAGAATAATTTAAATGTCATGTTGCAATCGGGCTCACCGAGTGTGTTGTCAACACCCGCTGCTCAATTAATAGGGCTCTCGACAACTGACTCTTTAAAAGTACTAAAAACGTTTAAACACAAAAATGGGTCAGTAACACATCGTTATCAACAAATGTATCAAGGACTCCCTGTCATTGGTGATACTGTAAGCTTGACGTTCGATGATCAGGGATTGTTCAAGCATGCTCACGGTGCTGCGGTATATGGTATTGAAGGAGACTTGTCTTCTGTTAAGCCAGGCTTGCAGCTAGCGCAAGCAAAATCAATGCTACATGCTAATCAATCAAGTACACAAGAAGCACTGCAAAAGTTCCACGGATCAGACCAACTCGGAGTTTGGATAGACAAGAACAATCAGGCTCGATTAGTGTATGAAGTGTCTTATGTAACTTATGGGGAATCACCATCTAGACCGTATCAGATCATTGATGCTAATACGGGTGAGTTACTGGTAAGCTATGACAATATTCAGCATGCAAATGCAACAGGCCCTGGTGGAAACCAAAAAACTGGGCGATACAACTATGGCACAGACTACGGTCATTTAGACGTCAGTCAATCAGGCAATACCTGTACAATGAACAATGCGAACGTTAAGACTATTCACCTTAACCATGGTAGCAGTGGCTCTAGTGCTCACTCCTTTACTTGCCCAGAAAATACGGTGAAAGAAATTAATGGTGCATATTCGCCGCTTAATGATGCGCACTATTTTGGTAACGTCGTTTTCAATATGTACAATGATTGGCTAGGCACTGCGCCACTCTCATTTCAACTACAAATGCGAGTGCATTATAGCAATAATTACGAAAACGCGTTTTGGGATGGGCGTTCGATGACATTTGGTGACGGCAAGGATAGATTTTATCCTTTAGTCAGCCTTGATGTGTCGGCGCATGAGGTCAGTCACGGGTTCACGGAGCAGAATTCAGGTCTTGTATACCGCAATAAGTCTGGTGGACTGAATGAAGCTTTTTCAGATATGGCAGGTGAGGCCGCTGAATTTTACATGAAAGGCAGCAATGATTGGCTTGTTGGGCAAGATATCTTCAAAGCGACCGGCGCGCTAAGATATATGAATGATCCGACGAAAGATGGCCGTTCAATTGATCATCAAAACAACTTTACTTCTGGCATGGATGTGCACCATTCATCAGGTGTTTTTAATAAAGCATTTTATAACTTAGCTACCACGACAGGGTGGGATACAAAGAAAGCATTTCTTGTAATGGCTAAGGCAAATCAAATGTATTGGACAGCGAGCACTGATTGGGATCTAGCTGGCAACGGAGTAATGGATGCTGCGTGTGACTTAGGTTATAACCCTGACGACGTTAAAGCTGCTTTGGCACAAGTCGGTGTAAATTCTCAATTGAGCTCCGGTAGCAATTGTGGCACTCCCCCAACGGACGAGGAAATAAGCAATGGCGTACCTCGCACTGGCATCAGTGGGGCTGCGAAGGCACAGCAATTTTTTGTGCTGAATGTACCAGCTGATGCGACCAACTTAAAATTCGAAACAGCTGGTGGCATCGGTGATGCTGACTTATACGTCAAGTTTGGTAGCAGACCCACATTACAAAGCTTCGATTGTAAGAGTACTTCGTCAACGAGCAACGAATCTTGTGCCATTAATACAGTTCAAGCTGGTACTTACTATGTGATGGTGGAAGCGTGGAACCAAATTTCTGGTGTGACGCTGACAGGTAGTTATTCAACAGGCGGTGGCTCAACGCCTCCAATTGATAGAACTGAAAGTAATATATCAGTTTCTAGTGGTCAGTGGGCAAGGTATACCCAATCTTTAAATGCGGGTTATTCAAATCTTACCGTTACAATTTCTGGTGGCAGCGGAGATGCAGATTTGTATGTTAACTTTGGCTCAGCCTCTTCCACTTCAACATATCAATGTCGCCCATACAAAAATGGCAACAGTGAATCATGTTCATTTACTAACCCCCAGGCAGGGACTTGGCACATAGATTTACGTGGTTATACAAGCGCAAGCGGTGTAACTCTAAATATCAAAGCCAACTAGTTAGTTCTTAATGATAGGCGACCTCGTGTCGCCTTCTCGCAAAGTCATGTAAAGGATACATTATGCGTACAAAAGCATTTATGTGTTTGTTGGCGTGCCTCTCACAGCCTAGTTTCTCAAGCGAACCATCTGAAAAAAAATGGATAACGTTAGGCGCACCAGCAAGTCAGCATTACCAATTAGAAAACTCTATTAAAGGGCGAGTATACCCACAGTCCACCACGAATAATGCCGAGGTGAACTTATTGCTATTAGATGAAGCAGAGCATGTTAATGTCAGTCATTTTATGCACGAAAACTATCATCGATGTGGTGGTTTTGTCGCTCATGAAAGTGAGCAAGAAGCCAAATCATACTTGAGCGCTTTGGCACATGCTCACGCAAATCAGCCTGAGCTAGCTTATACCATAGACAACCCACAAACCGTGCAAGCTCTGATGAGCAAAGTTTCATCAACAGGACTAGATAGCACCGTCAGTGCTATGACAGCATTTTACAACCGATATTACACTCAGCAGTCAGGCGTAGATGCCTCCAATTGGGTCAAACAGCATTGGACTGATTTGGCTCGTTCAAGAGCTGATATCACCGTAGAGTCCTACGGCCATTCGTGGGCGCAGCCGTCTGTCATTGTCACTATCCCTGGGAGTGAGTTAATTGATGAAATCGTGGTTATTGGTGGGCATTTGGATTCTATCAATGGCTCTAATCCGAGTGGGGGACGAGCGCCTGGTGCTGATGATAATGCATCTGGTATCGCGGTATTAAGTGAAGTGCTCAAAGCGATAGTCGAGACCAACTATAAACCCAAGCGAACCGTGCAAATTATGGGGTACGCTGCGGAAGAAGTGGGATTGAGAGGGTCAAAAGCAATTGCACAGGATTACAAGTCATCAGGGAGAAATGTCGTAGGCATGGCGCAATTTGATATGTCTGGACACAAAGGCGGCCAATATGACATTGTGCTCATTACTGACTATACCAACAGTGCCCAAAATACATTTATGAGCCAGCTAATAGATACATACTTGAGCACTATTAGCTATGGCTATGATAGATGTGGCTATGGTTGCTCAGATCATGCATCTTGGTATCAACAAGGGTTTCCTGCGTCATTTCCCTTTGAATCTCGTATGAGAGAGTCAAATCGTTTGATCCACTCTTCAAACGATACGGAATATAATGCAGAGCACTCTTTAAATTTTGCCAAGTTGGCCAGTGCTTATGTCGCTGAGCTGGCAAAAACCGCAGGTAGTACACCACCTCCACCCACAGATCCAACACCAATACAAAAAACATTTACCGATGTAAGTGTTGAGTCTGGGCAATGGTGGCGTACTAATTTACCAATCGGTAGTGGCTACAAAGAGCTCAAAGTGACCATTTCAGGCGGTTCCGGCGATGCCGATCTGTATGTGAACTTTGGTAGTCAATCAACGACGTCTCAATATCGCTGTCGTCCATATCGTTATGGAAACAATGAAGTTTGCACATTGTCATTGCCAGAAGCGGGGACCTGGTACTTTGACTTGCGTGGTTATACGCAGGCATCTGGCGTAACGCTTAAAATTACTGCCAACTAAAAATGTAAGCCTAGGCCGCTGTATTCATAGAGTGCAGCGGTCTATTTTTGATTACTGGTATAACTATATAGTGAGCAAAAGCTTGCTTTTATGTTGCCTAAGGCTTTTGGTGTCTTGTAGATTACAGCATGCTCATTCATACTGCCTCCTTAATTAGCATTCATAATTACAAAAAATTGATAAATGACGGATACAATGGTTAAAGGCAGTTCCCTATACAATAAGTTGTGGCTATTTTTAGGCCCTTTTCTTTTTCTACTAACATGCTTCACTCAAAGCCCTGAAGGTTTGTCAGAACAAGGCTGGCGTACTGCTGGTCTTGCCATGTGGCTGGCGGTTTGGTGGGTGAGCGAAACGGTGCCAATTCCAGTAACTTCACTAGTGCCTCTACTAGCAGTGCCTTTGGCGGGTATCAATGATATAAAAAGTACCTCATCAGCGTATGCTCACCCACTTATATTTCTGTTCTTAGGTGGCTTTTTAATTTCCATTGCGATGGAAAAGTCTCAGTTACATAAACGAATTGCACTGCAAACCATGTTGAAAAGTGGTACAAATCCCAAGTATCAAGTTCTCGCAATGATGTTAGTCAGTGGTTTTTTGTCTATGTGGATCAATAACACTGCGACAACTTTGATGTTGTTACCCATTGCATTGTCTGTTATTCACGTTTTACAAAAAAATGGTGCGCACTGTGATAACTACGCAAAAGCATTGTTATTGGCTATTGCTTATAGTGCCAGTTTAGGCGGCGTAGGAACTATTATAGGCACTGCGCCTAATGCGTTAATGGTTGCGTATTTATGGGACAACCATCAAATACAAATTGGCTTTGGTCAATGGATGATTGTGGCTGTGCCATTTACATTTGGGATGATTATCTTATGTTGGTTATGGCTTACAAAGTTTGCATTTAAACTTGCACCACAGCAAAACAATACTGAAATGACTGAGATATTCTCTGCTCAGTTGAGCGATCAAGGATCGATGTCAATCGCTGAAAAAAATGTTATGTATGTATTTTTGTTTGCAGTATTTGGTTGGTTGTTAAGACCCTACTTGCAAACTTGGACTGGTTTAAATATCACAGATACCGGGATTGCGGTTGCTGCCTCAATCCTGTTGTTTGTGTTGCCAGCTGACAAACAAGGTGAGCAAAAGGTAATGGATTGGCCAGCCGCAAAAGAAGTACCCTGGGGGATCTTATTACTCTTTGGTGGCGGTCTAACCTTAGCCAGTCAGATCAAGGGATCAGGGCTGGCTGAATATATTGCGAATTTACTTGCAGGTGCCAGCGCTATTCCACTTGTATTGAGTGTTATTGCGGTCGCTGCTCTAATCACTTTCTTAACTGAATTAACCAGTAATACGGCAACCGCTGCAGGCTTTTTACCATTACTTGGCCCTGTTGCAGAACAGGTTACTGGCACACCTTTAATATGGATAATCCCTGCTGCAATGGCGGCCAGTTGTGCCTTTATGATGCCCGTTGCTACACCGCCTAATGCGATTGTTTTTGGTTCTGGAGAGATCAAAATTAAAGACATGATCAAAGCTGGATTTGTAATGAACCTTATAGCAATAGCAATACTGAGCATTCTGACATTAACAGTTGCTCGTTGGGTGTTTGTATTCTAGTTAACGAAATCATGTACCAAGCTGTTCAGTTTTGAGGAGCTTGGCCCTTCTTTTTAAGTCATAAAACTCACCATTTTTGTTGCTCCTTATGCAATTCATCAGCTAAGTCTGTTTGTTGCCAACCATGTAAAATACCGAACTTTCTCCCATTGTAACTAGGTCGATACACCAAAGGTTTTAGGAGATCTTTAATACAGGCAACTTGTTTAATTATTGACGGAGCCACAGTCCATCGTAATTTTAAATATAGGGAGTGCTGCAATATAGCTTTGATAAACATGTCGTGAATATAGGGGTTGATAGTGCCGCCTCATATCGTTAGTTAGTCATATAATGCAATGTGGCCACAAGTCAGTACCAGTCACCAATTTGAGAGTTAGCCACATACACTCTAGGCTGCTCGCTTGGGATTAAAATTCTATAAAATATGAGAACGAGATACATCTGTCACGCTACATGTAAGTGGTTTACGCGGATTTAATAAGCTTTATTGGACGGGTTGTAATTAGGTAATCTGCTTAATCTCGGTGGTAGCACATAGAGTGTATTGCTATTAGATATGAACACTGAAATTATACTCATAAAAAAGGGCTTGGTTAACACCAAGCCCTTTTTAAATACTTCAAGTTTATTGAACTGGTAACTCTAGAGTACCTGTGACCACATCTTTACTGTCTTTCAGTTGGTAGCTGTAGTTGATAGTAATTGAGCTCTTGTCGCCTTCTTTGTTGTCGTCCAAATGTAGACCTAGATCGGTATAACTAATTGATCTATAGCCACTTTCCGCTGATCCACCGGCAGTGAAATGGCCATTACGCTCTTCATTGCGAGCTATTTTTGCTAGGAACGATGTGTGATGGTTACTCCAGCCGTCGCCAATAACAATCTCTGTATTAGGATCACTGATAACAGTCTCTACATTGTTATGTGTATATTTAACAACTTCAAAGCTTAACTTTTCTACCAAGTACAAGTGCTTTGGTAAAACGAATCTAACGTAGCCATCGTAGTCCCATGCCCAAGTATCGTCAACACCTGCTGAGTTTTTAGCGACAATTGGCTTGCCATTTGTAGTGTAGTTAAAGTTATCGGCTGTTAGCTCATTGATATCGAAAACAGCGTTACTAACTGGTAAGTTATACTCTCTGTTGAAGCCAAGCTGCTCAGTTTTACCTGAGATAGTATTGGTAACCTCATCGATAGACACTCGGTATCTATAGTTTGTTGTCACTTCTGTTTTTGGTGTGATGGTAATACGTGTATTGTCTAAGTCTAACGTAAGGTCATGTTCAACAACAGTTTCAACAGTATTCAATGTAGTAGAACCATCTTTCGATTCTAAAACGTGATTTACAGCCATTGCTTGAACGTTAGCTGCTGCGACTTCAACAGGTACGTTTAAGTATAGCTGTACGTCGTTGTCAACAGTATCTTTTGCATCAACAGTCGCAATCCTTGACACTGAAGACTCGCTTACTTCATCGCTGTGTAGGTGAACAACCAAGTTTAAAGTGTTGTTCGACAGCTCAACTGGAGCATGGGTATTACCATTATATACGTCGTATGCAGAAAGAGCTGTGTTGTAGCTAATTTCAACGTTTGCACTGCTGTAAACTAGGTCATCTTTTTGAAAACCCGGAATAACAAGACTTAAGCGATTAAAGAAATTAGCGTCTAGATCATACTGCTTTGTTTCTTCGTTATAAGTCGCGTACTTCTCACCACGGTCATTATCATTCGCAAATACGCGCTTAACCTCAACCGCATTACCTTCTTCGTCAAGGACAGTAAGTGCAATGCTAAATTCATGGGTGTTCAGTGCTGTCATGTACATGACATCTATTGAGTCAATTAATTTGGCTTCTGAAAGTTGAATTTCGCCATCACGACCTGAATAGTTACCTGATTCAGGAATGTAGTTATCGTTACCGTCACCATTTAGGTCCGGGTTGTAGTATAAATCAACAGGCAAGTCTTTCGCTAACTGGATTACATAGACACCTTTCTCTTCGTTATACACAGCTTTAGTTGCGTAGGTATCTTTGACCATTTTTTCGAAGTTTTCTACGGTCCAGAAACGATCTAAATCGGTAACGTCATCTGCCCAAATAGTTAGGTTTTTAATTGCTTCGTTTGATTCCGAATCAAGAACTTTAATTTCTTTGGTATAGCCCTCTGATACTTCAAGGTTATACAGGTCAGCAGTTTGAACACCGTTGGCAACATTGCCTGTTGTTCTGGCTTTAAAGTGGCGAGTAAGGAATGCGCCGCTTTCACTAGAAACTTTTACAACGATGCTGCGTTGAGCAGGCAGGTTTGCAATATTGAATGAGCCGTCTTCAGCGACTGCCACGGCTTCCGTCCATGCATTGTCAACAAAAACGCTTACTTGTGCGTCAGCAGCAGAAACGCCTTCAGATACAGATACTACAGTACCTTTAATAGCTGCTGGTGCCTTAGCGTTTTCTTGTTGCTCTGTTAACAAGTCAATTTGTGTTTGCAATAGTTCATTTTGACTATTCAGCTGGTTTGAAATTTCTTTGTTACCATCATCTTCAACTTCTAAACAGCCTGTTAGAGCGAAACAAGTAGCTAAGCCAAGTGCGACTTTTGAATATTTAAACATTAATATCTTCCTGTATTAATTCATCACTTTGTTATCGGGTGAAATTAAAACATAAAACCATAGGAAAATATTCATATTGGGTATAAGTTCTACTATAAATTTGTTTGATTAATAATCGAATTATTATTTTCTCCCAATATAACAGGGATTAAGTAATGCATTTTTTTTGTAAATGAGAGTAAACAAGAAGGGGGGGGTATCTTATTTTGATTGAAATATAGGCATAAATATCAATGCTTTATTTTTTTAGTTGTCTTTGTGGGATATGGCTTATTGGTTTTTTTAAAAATTGATGATCATGACTTTTAAATCTGTACTATTAATGAGCGCTGTATAACTTAGTTCTTTTATATTGGTAGTATAGAATTCAATGTCATCAATTGCTTATTGTGAATAATATGTTATTAACTATTATTGTTTTATGTTTAATTTATTATCAAAGTGACTGGTTATTACCTCTACTAAATGTTGTTTTTTTGTTTTGTTTTTAACTTTGGGTTAAAAAGTTGCGTATAATAAGATGTATTCGTTACAAATGGTTAAGGGAGAAGATGTGACAGCTGTGCTTAATAACTCTATTGGAGATAAACTTGCTACACTCAAGGCTGCGTATTTGGCGACGCCATATCCTTCTGTTGATGCACGCAAACAGCTGCTTAAAAATCTAAGCGCAGCAATAATTGAAAGTAAATCGCGCCTTGTAGACGCTGCGAAGGCTGACTTTAGTACGCGTTCTGATTATGATTCTTTAGTGGCCGATATCATACCAACTATTAGTCATATTAAGTATATATCTAAGCACCTTGACTCTTGGATAAAACCTCATAGTAGATCAGCTGGCTGGCAGTTTTTACCTTCTAAAGTGTGGATAGAGTACGTGCCAAAGGGGGTTGTTGGCGTTATTGCCCCGTGGAATTACCCTATACAGCTAGCGCTTGTCCCGCTCGCGACGGCCATTGCTGCCGGTAATAAAGTAATGCTTAAGCTCAGTGAGCTGACCCCTGCTATCAATCAGGTAATTAAAGATGTGTTGGCGCCTTTAGAAGGAGACTGTATTGTTATTGAGGGAGACGCGAATGTTGCGTCTGAATTCAGTCAACTAGCTTTTGATCACTTATTTTTCACAGGCTCAACTCATATCGGCAAACAGGTTTATGCAGCAGCAGCACAAAATTTGGTCCCTGTTACGTTAGAGCTAGGTGGCAAATCACCCATGCTGGTGTTAGATGATGCTAATCAACATAAAGCGATATTAGATATCATACATGCGAAAACAATGAACGCGGGGCAGATCTGTGTTGCTCCAGACTATGTACTTGTTAATGAGTCTATTTTTGATGAGTTTATTGAAAAACTTAAAAGCAGGGTGCGGGAAAGTAGTCAGTCAAAAGATTGCACAGGTATTATAAACCAGCATCATGCCAACAGACTCTTGTCGCTTATGAACGATGCACAAAGTCAGGGCGCAGAAGTTTACTCCTCCAAACCCCTAGAAAGTTTAACGGCTAAAGAATTTGGGATTCATATAGTCATCGAACCTTCTTTGAAATCCCGCATTATGCAAGAAGAGGTATTTGGACCTATTGTAAATGTGTTAAAGGTCCAAGATCTTGAACATGCAAAGCGTGTAGTGCAATCTCTTGGCACCCCTTTAGCATGTTATTTATATACAAACAGTAAAGAGCCCGAGGCCGTGCTCCGTCGTAGTTTGCAAGCAGGATCACTGTGTATCAACGACATGCTGCTACATGTTGCCGTCGTCGATTTGCCTTTTGGTGGATTGGGGAGTTCGGGCATGGGTCAGTATCATGCAAAAGAGGGTTTTATGGCATTGAGCCACGGCAAGTCCATTTTCAAATCTAGCGATAAAATGTGGCGTAGTCAGCTGTTTGACCGCTATAGCCACATCATAAAACATGTTTTGACATGGCTATATTTGCGTTAAGTTTGACTTAGCTATTCGGCAAATCCACTACCAGCAATATAGGTTTTGGCTTGAATCTTGTGATAAATCTCATTGGCTATACGTTGTCCACGCTCTAACTGCGAGCGAGACAGGCTTTGCTCGTCAAGTTGTCTGCTTTCTGCTGCTTGAGCGTAACCGTTAAACTCAGCGAGCAAGTTCCATATGTATGAGCGTTCAACATTCTTTTGCACACCTAAGCCTTGGTAGTACAGTAACGCCAAGTTATACATTGCAAGCGTATAATTGTTGGCAGCGGCGCGCTCATACCAAAAACGTGCTTTGGAGTAGTCTTGTACAACGCCATCTCCGTTTGCATGCATAACACCAAGGTTAAACTGAGCGGCAGGCAGACTCTTTTTAGCCGCTTGAGTGAAAAGATCCACGGCTTTTTGTTTATCTAGTTTCACACCTCTACCATCTTGGTACAAAACTGCCAGTGCGAACATAGCATCAGCGCTGCCTAATTTAACTGCCCGTTGCAATAATTCAGCTGCTTTTCTAGGGTTTTTTGGCACGCCATATCCGCCTTCATGCATTTTTGCAAGCTCGTACATGCCTGGGGCGAATCCCATATCGACTAAGTATTGAAACTCCTTTAGAGCGACATCAAACTGGCCCGCATTCGCAGCCGCGATGCCTTCTTCTAATCCTGCGATGGAGGGAGTTGAGCATGCTATGAGGCCCGAGAAAAGAAGTATTTGAGTTATTTTCCGCATCATTATTTCTCCTTATGTTACAGGGGAGTGTGTTTAGCTTAATGCACCTAGTTTAATAACGCAGTTTAGACTATAAGTTTATGAAGGGAAATAAAAAAAGCCCTTTCGGGCTTTTTAATTTTCATATCTACCGTCACCGATATGAGCAATGTAGCAAGTAAATGAGTGTGTGAAATTACTGGGTCGAGTAGTAATTCACTATATGAAGCGAGCATTCATTGTGCGTATAATCAACTAGTTCGCTTCATTGAGAATGATTATCAGTTACTCGGGAGTAAATGTCAACCGCAAATGATAATTAATTGCATTTAAGGTGTTTTATGACGAAAGTAATCACAGTCTTGTTGTTATTGTTATCTTTAACTGCTTGTATGTACGAGACAATTTATAAAAATGCAGACAGGCTTATACTTAATAGGCTCGAGGATTTTGTAACATTAACTCGCCCTCAAGAAGAAATGCTTTTAAAAGGCTTTCACCAAATTCAATTGCGACATCAATCTCACTATTTGCCAATGTATTCAAGTTGGCTTAAAACCCTTGGCGCCAATTGGCAGACAATGGATAAAAGGCAGATTCTCGAACTCAGTCAACAAGTAAGTGGGCATTGGTATGACTTGATACAAGATGCTGGGCCAGTGCTTGTCCAGTTATTAGTTTCACTTGACCAAAAACAAAGAAAACAGCTTATATCAAATATCAAAGGTGAAATGGGAAAGTATAAAAGTCGAAATGAGCGAGTTGAAAATTCGATTGAGCGAGTTGAAAATTCGATTGAGCGATTCGAGGACGCATTAGGAAAATTAAATCTCCAGCAAAAAGAAATGATCAGCCGCCATTACGATAAAGTGGCTTTTTATCGAGAAGTGAGGGTGCTCCACAATCAAAAACGGCTTTCGAAAATTGAAGCATTGCTTCAAAGAAGTTCGCTCACAGTGGCTGAAATCGAAGAACTGACAAGGTATATTGTTGACGCTCCTAATACTTTACCAGAGCACATTAAAAAGCACAGAGTTCAGCGTATTGCCAAGCAAATTGACTTGTTGATAAGTTTGAGAGCTACACTCTCAACAGATCAGCAAGCCGAGTTTGTCGATTATCTAAAAGATTTGGATTATATACTCGAAGAGTTTAACGATGCCAAACTGTAAAGCACTTTATTGCCGTCTTGATGAACATGAAAGTTACACATTTATCTTGCGGTTAATTGCCCGTCATGTTTTTGTTTCAGCGGGCTTGTTTGGTTTGGCGTATTGAAGTCGCGCTATTTTACTCGCCGTGTGGTAGCAATCTAGTCCCGAGACGGCAATGGTATCAAGCTGTTCTAAATTGATAAATCCATCTTCTTCAACAGCATTGTCGTCGACTTCCACATGCACTATTTTACCAATGACTAGTACGGTTTTATTCAACTCAATGGTTTGATGCTGGCATAATTCAAGGCCTATTTTAAGCTGGCTTTGTGCAACAAATGGCGCGTCAAAACTTTGATGGTAATAAGGCGTCAAGCCCGTTGCGTCAAACTCTGACTGATGTTCATCATATCGCGCTGAAGTTTGGTGGGCTTCTTTCCAAATTAAAGAGTTTACGTGGTTAATAGTGTATATCTTTGTTTGCAATATATTTTCGAGTGTATCTCGTCTGACACTATGAGGCCTAAAAATGACCCCCATTAACGGCGGGTGCGCACCCAAATGGAATACCGAACTCACAATTGACAAGTTCTCTTCGCCATTAGGGCTTCGTGTACCAACTAGGTTTGCACTTTTATAGCCAGACAGGCTATTAATAAAATGTGCGCGATACCTGTCTGGAAAATTAAGTAAGTCTTGGGAATTAAATATCATGAGGTCACCATTCTATGCTTTCGCCTTGCCAATCGATGTAGTCAACATCACCATCAAACACCCTACTAGTTTGAAGCTGGTGTAGTTGCTGAGCGACAAATTCTGGTTTGAATAATTTGTCTTGTGGAACATTATTTTGAAAGGGTTTTGACAGTGCAGAGTCAGTTGTGCCTGGGTGAAAAAGCATCAACTTAACATTGCATCGACGCCTTTGCAATTCAACGCTGGCCGTTTTAAAAAGCATGTTGAGTGCGGCTTTGGACGCCCTGTAGCTATACCAACCTCCAAGCTGATTATCAGAAATACTACCGATGCGGGCACTCAATGCGGTGAACACACAGGGCGTGTTAGTTGATAGCAAATGAGGCATAAATGCTTGCAGCCATAAAAAAGGCGTCATTGTGTTGGCTTGTAAAAGCGCGTTGAAATATGCCTCATCAAATGCTTCTATTTTCTTCTCGGGCATGTGGTTTTCGGTATGTAATATACCATTGCAAACAGTAACATATGCAGTGTTAGGATAGATCCGTGCGATACGGTTTGAGAGGTCCTGTATGCTGTCTCTTGAGTAATCTGTTATAAATTTAGTCAACATGGGATGTGCCACGTTTAACTTACCTGAGCTAATCGCAACGACCTGGTAATTTAGACGCAAGTACTGGTTGACAAGTGCTTTACCGATCGCGCCATTGGCACCGATCACCACGGCTGTTTTTTGCACCATAAAAACTTATTTGCTATGAAAATAATTTAGATATAAACGGCTCTGAACAGAGTTTGGATCACCTCAATTTCAGGAGATTTTGCTTTAAAATGGCAAAAATGGACGAGGGCAAGATTAAAAAAGTGTAACGAAATGGTCTTTTCATTTATGTATGTTTAACAGTATATTGGTTTGGATAAATTGTATTCAAAGGAAAGTGTATGGACCAGCAATATACAAATCTACGTCGCAATGTAAGTCTTTTAGGTGAGTGTTTGGGGGCAACCATCGAGCATGCTCTGGGTTCAGAACTACTTGAAAAAGTAGAGCAGATCAGACATCTCGCCAAAGCCTCTAGAAGCGGAGATCATCAAGCGCGAGATGCCCTAATTAATACGTTAAAGGCGCTAAGCAACGAAGAACTTTTGCCTGTCTGTAGAGCGTTTAACCACTTTCTGAATTTAGCGAACGTTGCAGAGCAGTATCATACGACTTCAAAAGCCGGTTCACCAGAGGGAGCCTTCGAAACGATTGAAAGCACCATTAAAGATCTCGCCGATCGTGTTGAAAAAGAAGAGTGCTCTCAAGAGGATGCAATACAGGCTCTATCCACATTGCAAATAGAATTAGTGCTCACGGCACACCCAACGGAAGTAACTCGCCGCACAATAATCAGCAAACACGTTGAATTAAGTGATTGTCTTAAAGAACTTGAAAGCCTTGAGTGTACAGGTGTAGAAAGAGATACCATTTTAGCCCGGATAGCACAGCTGATTTGTCAGGCTTGGCATACCAATGAAATTCGAGATAAGCGGCCGACACCCTTAGAAGAAGCTAAGTGGGGGTTTGCCGTGGTTGAAAACAGCTTGTGGCACGCAATTCCACAATTTGTTGGTGAACTCGGCAAGATGGCGCAGCAGTATCTAGGTATTCATCTACCTCAGAGCTTTTCACCAGTGAAGCTTGCATCGTGGATGGGCGGAGATAGAGATGGTAACCCCAATGTAACCGCGACAGTAACACAAAGTGTGCTCGATCATGGCCGCTGGATGGCGCTTGACCTGTATTACCGAGATCTAGATAAGCTAAGTGCTGAGTTATCTATGAGTGGCGCAAGCAAGGTGTTGTTAGCGCAAACGGGTGAAACGAGCGAACCATATCGTGCACTATTGAAAAACCTTAAATTAGATGTACGCGAAACCATTGACTTTTTAGAGAGTAAAATCAAAGGAACACCAACGTCTTGCCGCGATAAAATTAAATTCACAGCACAGCTACGAGAGCCACTGTTGGTTTGTTTCAATTCTCTCAATGAGCTGGGAATGGAAGTTGTTGCCAATGGCTTGCTGTTAGATGTGCTACGTCGCTTAAATTGCTTTGGCGTGAACTTATGCCAGCTAGATATTCGCCAAGACTCAGCCCGTCATACTGAGGTTCTATCAGAGCTTACGCGATATCTGGGAGTCGGTGATTACGCCCAGTGGTCTGAGCAAGATAAACAGGCATTTTTGCTGTCTGAGCTAAGTTCAAGGAGACCGATCATACCAAAGCATTGGCGTCCAAATGAATCCGTAAAAGAAGTGATAGATACGTTTGATGTGATTGCGCAACAAGATAGTGCTGCTCTGGGGATCTATATCATATCTATGGCACAGTATGCGTCTGATGTATTGGCTGTTCAACTGCTGCTCAAAGAAAGTGGTGTTGGGTTTAATTTCCCAGTCGCGCCGTTATTTGAAACGCTCGACGATTTAAACCGCGCAGACAAAGTAATGACTGAACTTTTCAGTTCGAGTTGGTACAAGGGCCACTTGTCACATCAACAGTATGTCATGATTGGTTATTCAGATTCGGCAAAAGATGCGGGAATGATGGCGGCTGGCTGGGCGCAATACCGAGCCATGGAGTCTCTTATTGAATTGGGAGATAAGCACGGGATTAAAATGAAGCTATTTCATGGGCGAGGAGGGACCATTGGCCGCGGTGGTGCTCCCGCACGTCAAGCCTTACGCTCACAGCCACCAGGTTCGCTTAAACATGGTTTAAGAGTGACAGAGCAAGGGGAGATGATACGATTTAAATTTGGACTCTCTCCAGTTGCGATTCAAAGTCTTTCGTTATATGCCAGTGCGATCATAGAAAATAACCTGTTCCCACCTCCAAAACCGAAGTCACAATGGCGCGAGGCTATGGATATGCTCAGTGAAGCGTCATGTGAACGATACCGCCAATATGTCCGTAATACGCCAGATTTTGTTTCATACTTTAGAAGTGCGACACCAGAAATAGAGCTAGCTAAATTGCCACTCGGATCTCGACCTGCCAAACGCAATCCAAAAGGGGGTATAGAAAGCTTACGTGCAATACCATGGATTTTTGCATGGAGTCAAAATCGCTTGATGTTGCCCGCCTGGCTCGGAGCGAATGAAGGGATTAAAGCTGTCCTCAACTTAGGTGGTGAATCGTTAATTGAAGAAATGAGTGAGCTGTGGCCTTTTTTTAGAACTAGAATCGAAATGCTTGAAATGGTGTTTTGTAAAGCTGATTTATGGCTAACTGAATATTATGACGAGCGCCTAGTGCCTAAAGAGCTTCAGATTATTGGGGAAAAGCTAAGAGCAGAGCTGAAAGAGACCATGGATGAAGTATTGCGACTGGCACCTAAGGGGAGTTTATTGTCTGCACAGCCTTGGATCAAAGAGTCAATCGCGTTACGTAACCCCTATACAGATCCTCTAAACCTGTTGCAAGTAGAGTTATTAAAGCGTACACGCGCAGCTGATGATCAAAACCTAGATAGTGCATTGATGATCACAATGATGGGGATCGCCGCAGGTTTACGTAATACTGGCTAATACTTATGTGCTAAATGTAATTTGAAAATACATTTTTATAACGCAGTGAAATAAAAAACCAACCATAAAGGGTTGGTTTTTTATTTTTTACTCGTTTTTAAATCCTATTTTGTTGACAGCGCCACGCTTTAAACTAAAATCCTTGCCCTCTTTAGTAATTTCTATGTCGGTATCTTTGCAGAGTTCTATATGTCAGTACTATCAACCAGTATTACCTATGATCAAACTACGTCTTTAATTTTAATGACTGTGCGTGGTAAAGCCGGAGCAGAAGATGTGGTCAATGCTTATAAAGCAGCTAAGGCGTATTCAGAGCAACATGGCAGTAAAAAAGTGCTCATTGACGTTTCAGAGTTAGAGCATAAATTTGCTGCCATTGACATTGTCAATGTAATGCCTAAGGTTGCTCATCATTTGACCAATATGCAAATTGCCCGTGTTGTTGGTTTTGAAGGTTATATGCACGATTTGTTTTTACAAAAAGTAAAAAGGTTTGGTATTCATGCAGAAAACTTTGAGTGTTTTAAATCTGCAAAGGAATGGTTGAGTAACGCGTAAAACCTGCGTAAACTGACATGCCATATTCTATAATAATTAAATTATGGTAATAATAGACAGCAAAACAGAAGAATATATTTACGATAGCGCTAAGCAAACACACGGTGTATTAAAGACGACTGTCGTATCTGAACTGATAAGTCAACTCAATTGTGACAAAGAGCAACTTCAGCAAGCCTTGTTACCAATTGCAGCAAAATTTGCTCAAGCTCCTATCTCTTCCTTTTATGTTGGTGCCGTGGTTTTTGATAAAATTACGGACAGTATGTATTTGGGCGCTAATTTAGAGTTTAAACGTCAGGCACTATCTTTGGTAGTTCATGCAGAGCAAGCAGCAATCAATAATGCATGGATAAATGGTGCGCAAGAAATCACTTCGATAGCCATTAATGCCGCACCTTGTGGATTTTGTCGCCAGTTTATGAATGAGTTGAACTCGGCTGGTACCTTGTCAATACTACTGCCAAATGGAAGGTTTACCTTGAACGAGTTGTTGCCTTGTGATTTTGGTCCGAGTGATCTGGGCAATGGGGCGTCACTTATGTCAAATGTAGCGTCCGATGTTGATATCAACCTGCCTATATCTGAAGCATTGAAACAACACTTACGTCAAGCCTATGTGCCTTATACTAGCAATTTGAGTGCGGCAGAGTTGGTTTTGAAAGATGGACGAGCCTTTTATGGCAGATATGCGGAAAATGCCGCTTACAGCCCGAGTTTATCACCCATGAGTAGTGTATTAAGTCAATTGGCGCTATCCGGTATTAAGTTAGAAGATGCTTGTGTAGAGCGCATTACATTAGTAGAGAAAGCGGGTTTTGAAAATCAAAAATCCGTGGCTCAAGCTGTATTGACCAACTTAAAAGGCACCGTGCCTTTGGAGCACCACGTATTTTAGTCTAAAGTAGGCGTAAGCCTACTTTGATTGAGTAATAAGGATCTCGGCGGCTTTAATTACCACTGAAACAGCACGCTTTTCAACCAACTGATGGTCAACGTCAGGAATTTCCTGCCTTGTTCTATTTACTAACACGCCGGCTACACAAGCTGCTTTTAGGCCAAGAGCTGCACACATAGTGAATAGAGTCGCTGACTCCATTTCATAGTTCATGACATTGAGCTTTTGCCATTCTTCACATGACCCTTGGAATGCTTTGGATACATAGCCGGAGAATGTGTCGTAACGTTCTTGTCCTGGATAGAATGTGTCACTCGAAGCGGTGATACCTGTGTGATAAGGCACCTTCTCAAATTCACAAGCTTGCACCATAGCTTGAGTACTATGAAAGTCTGAAACCGCAGGGTATGCCAAAGGAGCAAAGTGCTGGCTTGCGCCATCTAGTCTAACTGATGCAGTGCTGACGAGAATATCACCTTCATCAATATGTGGCTGAATTGCACCTGTGGTACCAATTCTTAAAAATGTTTTGATCCCGAGCTGAGCGAGTTCTTCCACAGCAATAGAAGTAGACGGGCCACCAATTCCTGTGGAGCAAACAACAACTGGTTGCTCTTTAATTGTGGCTAGGTAAATATGAAACTCTCTTGTTTGCGCTAGGCAAATAGCATTGTCTAACTGCTGGGCGATTCGTTTTGAACGTTCGGGATCGCCCGGAACGATTGCTAGCTTAGCACCTTGAAGATCTGCTTGGGTTAATCCCAAGTGAAATACCTTTTCCATAAAAAACCTTTTTATGTTCTAAAACGTAATGGTTAAAGTTAAAGAGGTTTAAGTACAGGACACATGTCCTCTGAGCTAAACCAAGCTAACTGACTGGTTACTTATAAAACGAGCATGGTTTGATTACGGGTAAAGTTGTAACACAAAACCATTTTTTAACGAATTTGAAAACAAATATAACAGTGTACTATTGCAATGCTTGCATGTTAGGCCCAGCTCATCTAAACCTTAATATAGCAATGTAGAGAGGACACCTTTATGCCAACATCTCACTCGGTAGATAAAACCCCAGAATTCGCGCGGTGCTTGGAAAGCAATCAAATTAGTGCGCTAGCCCCATTTCACTGGTTATCATTAGCTTGCAAAGATATTGTGAGGGCACCAATCCTGAGTCTAATATACGGTTTAGTATTTAGTATTATCCCCGCTTTTATTATGTGGCTTGTTTTTCAGTCTGGCACACACCTCGTTATTTTACCTGCTTCAGTGGCATTCGCTTTAATCGGTCCCGCGTTCGCTGCAGGTTTGTACGATGTTGCTTGGGAGTTAGAAAAAGGTCACAAGCCAACATTAATGCATAGTTTGAAATCCATGTTTAGAAACCCTGCGGGAGAATGGGGGTTTGCCATTTTATTAATGGTTATCATGATAGTGTGGATGCGACTGGCGGCGTTGATACATGCATTGTATCCGAATGTGCCAAACCCCAACTTTGAACAACTATCAGCATTTTTAACACTCGGATCCATTGTTGGTGGTGTATTGATGATGGCTGTTTTCGCGATTTCTGCATTTACGCCTCAAATCATGATGGAGCGAAGAGTCGATATTATGACGGCGGTAGTGTCATCTATACATGCGGTTGGCACTAATGTACCAGCCATGATCGTGTGGGGGTTGACCATAGTCACTATGGTTATCATTGGGTTTTTGACAGGCGCAGCAGGGTTCATCATTATTATGCCGCTACTTGCTTATGCCAGTTGGCATGGATATATCGCAATCATCAAGACCAAAAAGCCCAGAGGATACGAATAACTAGACATCTTCTGTGAATATTCAGCCGCTGGTGTTTTTATGTGATTAGCATCCAGCGGTTGACTTATATTCCTACCATGTTATATCAGCGTTATTCTAATTGTAATTTTCTCGTAGGTCATTTTTATAATCAATCAAGTGGTTGATTAAATTGGTTTTTATTTGTAGTGATTTTATTGTGTTCAAATAAAAATTGGTTAAAAGTGAGCTGATTTCATTAGCGGATTACGTTTTTGAAGTAGAGTCAATTTAGCATGATTATGCAAATTATTGAGGAGCACGCTATGAGCAACAGCAAATCACAATACCTTGAAAAACTAGAAAATTGTCTGTGCCCACCAGGTGATGGGGTATTCACTGTGAATACAGCTAAGGAACGCAAAGAAGCACTGAGACAAAAGCTATATGGTCAAACTGAAGGTGTAGAGGCACTTTGGAAAGACTCTTTGCAAAATATTGAAAACAGCGAACACAAAGCTGCTATTTTAGGTATTAGCTCTGATTGTGGTGGTGGTATTTTACGTGGTGCAAACTGGGGTCCGTTATTTTTACGCAGCACGCTAATAGAACAGCAGCCACAAACAACAGCATTTGATTTAGGTGATGTGCGTGTTATTCCTCACCTACTACATGACAAGTATTTAAATGAAGGGACCATCTCTAATTGTCAGAAAGCCCTTTATCAAGATGAGAATAGCGAATATTTTGTAGCGCCGTTGTCAATTACCGAAGATGTGTGTGATGGTTTCTATAAGCACTACCCTGATAAAGGTGTGTTTGGTATTGGCGGTGATCATTCTATTAGTTACCCACTAACAAAGGCATATTTAAAAGCGAAAAGAGCGCAAGGCAAACGCACTGCGATTATTCACTTTGATGCTCACACAGATCTGTTGGTTGAAAGACTAGGTATTGACCTATGTTTTGGTTCTTGGTGTACACATATCCTTGAGTTTTTGCCTGCTCCTCATCACCTAATTCAATTTGGGATCCGCTCAAGCGGTAAAGCAAAAGAGCATTGGGAAGGCACTTTTGGCGTTAAACAACACTGGGCACATGAAATTAGAGAGCAAGGTGCTGACGCTATCGTTGCTGGCGTAATTGCGCAGCTTAAAGCCGACAATGTCGATGAGCTATATGTAAGCTTTGATATTGACGCATTAGATGAAGAGTTTGCCGCGGCGACAGGCACCCCTGAAACTGGCGGATTAACACCTGAAGAGTCTATGACAATCCTCAAAGCTCTTGCTAAAGAGTTCCCGATCACTGGTGCGGATATGATGGAGATTGCGCCATTCACAGATAGCTCCCTTGCAGGCCAATCAAGTTCAGAAACAACATTGAGAGAAGGTGCGAAGATTTCAGCGTTCTTAATTGATGCGATGAATAAAGCCTAACTGCGATTCTAAGAGGGGCTAATATGCCCCTTTTCCTTTTTGTTTTACCCACTCTTACTTTAGAAAATACTTCACTGGCGCTTCTGATTGCCTCTTCGTGCTGTAATTTCACAGACCCGTAATTGTTACCTATAGTTTGTATTACTAAATGTGATTTGTTAGGAGATAAGTGTTGTATCGATGGATGCTTGGATGCTGTTTATTGCTAACATTGAGCTTTGCTCATGCGAGTTATACCTTACATATTGTTACGGAGAACTTCCCACAATTTCAGTATATTAATGGAGAAGGGGAGCTAGTAGGCACTGCCGTTGACAAAGTAAAGGCGGTGTTAGATAAGTCAAAGATCAACTACCGGATCTCGGTAGAAACTTGGACTACAGCCTACAATACAGCAGCTCGAGATGAAAATACCTGTATCTTCTCTATGGCTAAAAATGAGCAACGAGGCGAAAAATTCAATTGGGTATTTCCCATTAGTAAGTTTGTCACCTCTTTTTATGCTTTAAAGTCGTCTCAGATCTCAATTGATTCAATAGAAGAAGCTAAGCAATACAAAGTTGCCGTTATCAAAGATAATTACAGCCATCAGTTTTTAGTGAAAAATGGTTTTATTGAGGGATACAACCTCGTGCTTATCAACTCGTTTGAACGTGTTTTTGAGTTGCTCGCAACACGACATAAATTTGTTGACCTTGTGATATTAAGTGATGATCAGTTTGAGTTTAAAAGAAAGCACGAGCCCGTAAGTGTATTGCTTGAACCGGTTTTGACGCTGCGCAATTTGGACATGGAGCTATACTTTGCGTGCAACAAAAACTTGCCACCTCATGTGACAAAAAAAATAGTTAACAGTTATAAGCAATTGGGATTTAACTAAAAAACAGCAAGAGGAGCTTTTCCTCTTGGCTTTATGGCTACTTTTTAGATTCTGGGCTGGAAGGCCAAGCAAAACCGTGAAATGTATCAAGGTACAGTTGCTCTACCTTTTCTCTTGCCCAAGGTGTCTTTCGCAAAAATTTTAGACTGGACTTTACGGAAGGGTCTTTTTTGAAGCAGTTAATATTGACGATCTGCGCCATTTCTTCCCAACCGAGCTCAGATTCAAGCTTTTCAACGATGTCTTGTAACTTAACACCGTGCAGTGGGTTATTTGGTTGTTGTGTACTCATATTTAAAACCTAATTTTCGCGACGCGCTAGTGTACTCGTATCTTACCTCTAAGATCTAGCCTTTTCGGCTCTCCATTCTCATCAAGCTTTAACCATACGAGTTGGCTTTGTGGCTGGTTACCATATTTATGGCTACATACATATATGTGGTCAAACTGTTTTATCAAAGCGCCTTCGCTATACTGAGATGAATTAAACCAACAAACTCGCTGCGGAGAATCAACGAACACCCTAGGGGAGTTTTCTTTTGCATTAATCGGCAGGGAACATAAAAAAATTATTAAAAATGATAAAAAATTGATCTTATACATGGCATTACTCATAGTCTGGGCTAATGTTTATTAGGTCGAAGTACGTTTATCGGCACTAAAGGTAGTATGTACTTTAGCTAGCTTAAACGGCTGTTCTAAAGGATTGTCAGCGGCAACACCGTCTGACCAGTATATTTAAATGTAAGCACAAGTCATGCCCAATTGGTAGCTTGATTGTAATTAGGGGGAAGTATGGCATTTGACACTCAGTTGATGGCGGAACTGGAACTATTGGCAAAATTTCCAAGGAGTAGTTTGCACCAAGGCCTTAAAATACATAGCAGTGCGGATCAAAGTATTTTAGCTGCTGCAGAGCGGTTGTTTGATAAAGGGGTGATAGATAGGCCCGATGGCGGTTATTTAACGGATTTGGGACACGATTTACTGGCTCATATTGATCAAGTTCATGGGGCATTAAAATAATACCCCAAACATAAATACGTATTTAAGCTGCATCCGGTTGGTTTTCGGGTGCCGCTTTGATAAAGGCATCTAAAGTATTACAGTGTTCATAAACGGCTGCAATTTTAGGGAATTGTGACATATCCACTTTGAAGCGCAACGCGTTAAAGACTTGCGGAACTAAACACAAATCTGCCAGTGTAGGTTGGTCACCAAAACAGAAAGGGCCGTCTCCCAATGTAGGTTCTAATTTCTTAAACCCTTCAATGATCCAATGTTGATACCAAGTTGTCTTCTGTTCGTCAGTAACATTTAGCTCACTGCTTAAGTATTTAAGAACACGCAAGTTATCAATAGGGTGAATATCACAGGCAATGGCATAACTAAAGTTACGAACTTGCGCTTTTTGCCATGGATCAGCAGGTAGAAGCGGTGTTTCTGGATGCGTTTCTTCCAACCATTCCAAAATAGCCAAAGACTGTGCCAAAGTACCTTGCTCTGTCTCCATTGCTGGCAACAAGCCCTGCGGGTTTTTAGCTGTATATGGCGCCTGTTGCTGTTCCGACTTCAATAGGTTAACGGCTTCAAGCTGATGATCAATGCCTTTTAAATTAAGGGCAATTCTCACGCGATACGCAGCAGATGAGCGAAAGTATGTATAAAGTTTCATGTTAAATCCTTATTCACGACAAAGGCCACAATAAAGTGGCCAATATAAAATATGATTGCTTAATGCCTGTTATGCAATTATGCGCCCTTGAAATACTTCTTAATGCCTTTCCAGCAATCCGAGTAGTTAGGTTGGCGCTCTTTGCCTTCAAGTGCATATTTAGTTGGTGAAATTACATAGCGTGATTCAAACATAAAGGCCAATGTATTTTCATAGCGCTGTGGTTCAAGCTCTGCATTTGAGGCTTTTTCAAATACGTCAGCTTCTGGGCCGTGCGGAGACATACAGTTGTGCAAGCTCATACCGCCAGGCACAAAGCCGTGTTCTTTTGCGTCATAGACACCCTCAATAAGGCCCATAAACTCACTCATAATATTACGATGGTAATATGGTGGGCGGAACGTGTCTTCAGCAACCATCCATCGAGGAGGGAAAATCACAAAGTCGACATTTGCAACACCTTCTTGGCCCGATGGAGAAGTTAACACTGTAAAGATTGATGGATCTGGATGATCAAAGCTCACAGTATTAATTACATTAAAGCGAGACAAGTCATATTTATATGGTGCGCTGTTACCTGTCCAGGCAACTACGTCTAGTGGCGAATGTCCAATATCACAGCGGAATAGGTTGCCATTAAATTTAGCTACAAGCTCAAAGTCGCCTTCAAGGTCTTCAAAAGCAGCAACTGGATATTGGAAATCACGTTCGTTTGTGTAGCCATTAGCGCCCACAGGACCGCGTTCAGGTAAAATGTATGGATGACCGTAGTTTTCACAAATATATCCGCGAACTTGTTCGCTGATTAGCTCAACACGAAACTTCAGCCCGCGAGGGATAACTGCGATTTCGCCTGGTTTAATAGCAAGTTTGCCGCACTCAGTGTGCAGTACAAGTTCGCCTTGCTGTGGAACGAATAACAATTCACCGTCAGCGTTGTAGAAATATCTACCTTCCATTGAAGCGTTTGCGACGTATACGTGAATACCGATACCAACTTGGCTGTTAGCACTACCATTGGCAGCCATAGTCACAAGGCCATCAATAAAGTCAGTCTTTTCTGCTGGTATTTCTACCGGGTTCCAACGCAGCATTGACGGTGGCGTTGGTACTTCAGTAATAGGACCAGTTCTTACCAGGCCATTGTCCATTGGCTGGTATTCACCTTGCAATACAGATGGGCGTATACGGTAGAACCAGTTTCTGCGGTTTTCTGCACGCGGTGCTGTAAACGCCGTTGTATTGTATTGTTCAGCATATAGGTCGTATTTCACTTTTTGAGGTGAAAACTGTCCAACCGGTAATGCGCCGGGTAGGGCTTCGGTTTCAAATTCGTTACCAAATCCTGTCAAATAGTCGAATTCTGTACTCATTTTACGTAGACTCCATTGATGTTTCCTGTAAGATACTCTCATGTGAGAGTAATTGCAAACATCCTGATAAAGATGTACTGTAAATAAATAATTACAAAAGTGAGAGGTACTTTGCACCGTGAGTAAACCAACTATTTTAGATATTAGCCAGTTTTTACCTTATCAGTTGGTATCTTTATCCGCTCAAGTGAGTGAAGACTTTGCTCAAGTTTATAATCAAGAGGCGGGTCTCACACAAGCCCAATGGCGCGTACTGTCTCATGTACTCAATTTGGAGTTTGCTACAGCTAGGCAAATTTGTGAGCTGGCAAATATGGACAAGTCCACCGTATCGCGCGCGATAAAGCAATTAGAAGAAAAAGGGTTAATGGGGTTGAACAAACACCCTGATGACAAACGCGCAACGGTGTTGCAAGCCACACCAGGTGGTATCAATTTATACGAGGTGTTGACACCAAAGGCGAAGGAGTGGGAGCGGGATTTATTGTCAAATTTTAGTGAGAGTGAAAAGGTTACTTTAAAAGCTTTGATCGAAAAGCTATCTCAGTCTGTCGAAAGAAAAGTGACTGGCTGAAAGTAATTGTCTAAACGATCATCGTAACTGCTACATATAAAATGAAGAGGGTTTTTATGACTCGTGAGCATAAATGACCTCTTCAAAGTCATCGATGGTTTAAACTGTTTTGTTTACTCCAGGCACCACCTGTCTCTTCATAACTTAAAATCCCTGTCTGCACAAAGCTAATTCATTTTCTCCGTATGTAACATATCTAATCGGCATTTTATAAAGCTCGTTCATGTTGTATCTGCTGGACGCGGTTATAGCTTTAAAAAGATGGCTGTTAGGCGGATATCGCACTACAGGATACTGTAGCTTTACTATGTGAGGTTTAAAAAAGAGTTTGTACAAAAGAATCATTAGTCAATGCATAGTCAATAAAAAGGCCAACATTAAGTTGGCCTTGACATCTAATTACATGTTTAAGTTAGATATTAGAATGTGTAACGAACACCGATTTTAGCGCGCCAAGCTGACTTGTTTTCATCGATTTCGTTGAAGTTACGTACGTCTGCACCACCGAATTTATTCTCGATAATGATTTTGTCGTCGTCAGTTAGACCACCAAAGTCATAGATACTTTGGTTAGGGAATCTCAAGCGCTCTTCTTGACCCCAGTCGCTATTTAGCATGTTCGCGAAGTTCTCGATCATGACATAAAACTGAGCTTTATGGTCTTTGTAGAAACCTGGGATCTCTTGTTTGAAGCTGACATCCATAGTTGTAACCCAAGGTTGTCTGAACGTGTTGCGGTCAAGGATTTGACCACGCTCAGAGATACCTGCGCGGTTTAATAAAGTTTCAAGTTGTGACCAGCTGAAACCTTCAGCATATTCTACATTCTGATCATCAGGACCTGATGGAATGTATGCTAGGTATGCGCTATTCGAGTTGAAGTCACGAGTATCACCGTAGTCTCCATCTCTAAAGAAGCCCATAACATAGCTATATGGACGGCCTGAACGACGCTCGAAGAATAGGTTAAACTTAGAGTCATAGCCATCGAAGAACTGAGTCGTGTAGCTAACATTCAGTTTCAAGCTGTGCTCAATTTCATAGTAACCAGTTGCAACGTGGTCAACGTTACGGCTTTGTGTAACTGCATGTTTATAGTTACTTTGCGCACGAGATGATGAACCTGGCGATACGTCTTCAATGTCTTGATGCGTATAACTTGCAGACACGTATAGGCCATTATCAAACTCTTTAGCTAGTGATGTGCTGAAGATAATAGAGCGAACATCTTCAGATGCATTAGTCATCATAATATCGAAGTTTTCAGCAGCATCGCCATCGTAGATTGACTCGTACTTAACGCGACCATCTTTAGAAGTGCCGACAGGCTTAAGTGCTGTGTTTTTCCAAATCGCTTCGTTTTCTTTGATGTGGTAAGAAAGCTCTGCTGACCATTTAAATCCATCGCCTAGTAGCTCTGAGTCAAATTCGTAGTCAAAACCTACTTGAGCACGGATACTTGAAGGTAGTTCAAAGTTAGGATCTGTATAGTTTGTGCTACCTGCGCCTTTAGCCAGTGTATCTTGTACACTTGCAGGAACAGAAGCAAAGCCTGCGTTGTTAACTCTTAGAGCGTCTGCTTGTGCACGGTTGTTGTTAACTTCTACATATTGGTCAACAGCTGTATTAGAAGCTGTAACGTATGTTAGACCATCATTTTGGTAAGGGTTGTTATACCAAACATTTGGAATACCGCCTTGGAAGCGGCCGATACCACCATTGATTGTTAGTGCTTCAGTTGCATAGTACTTAAAGCCAATACGAGGAAGGATAATGTCGATGCCGTCTAAGTTTTCTTGGTTAGAGAAACCGTACGTTTCAGTAAATGCAGCATTCAAAGTAGGCTTATCGCTTGAAGATAAACGCTCATAACGTAGGCCAACATTTAATTCTAAATCGTCAGTTGGGTAGAACTTGTCTTCAATATATAGAGCTATTTGCTTACGAGTCGCGTCGTATGCCAAGTCATTCACATTATTTGTATATGCATTACGGTAAGAGAATTCGTCTAGTGTACCAGAGGCGAAATCATCTAGAGAGTTAAATGTCCAAGAACCCTTGGTGTTCGCGCCAAATAAGTTATACAGACGTAAGCTTTCTAATTGAGCACCGAAGTTAATTTCATGGTCACCGTAGAAGTAAGTACCATCAAAAGTGAATGTTGCCGTTTCAGTCTCAGAAATGTTCGCGTGACGGAATTCATCGCGACCAAAGTTAAAGCTTGGTGAACGACCACCATCAATGTGAACTTCAACAGTACCTAAGTCTGAGTTATTCATACTTTCGCTTTTAACATCTTTATAAGCGAAGCCAATTTCAGTTGAGAAGCTGTCAGTCCAATCTGAATAAACTTTTGTAGAGAAGTTATTGAATGACTTCTCTTCAGTGAAGCGACGAGAAGCAAGTAAAACCTCATCACCACCTTCAGAGTATTCACGATCTTGATTGTCATCTTGCCACTGGTAAGTGAAATCAGCACGGTGTGCATCATTGATGTTCCAGCTTAATTTCACAAGTAGAGCATCGTTTGTACTTTCTGGATCACCACCTAGGGCACCATCTAAGCCATACGTGTTTTGTAAAATGCTGTTGAAGCGATCAAAATCTGCTTGAGCGATATCGTGCTCATGAGTTGTGCCAGCACCTTCCCAACCGTAAGAAAGCTCTTTAGTTTGAGTCCATGAGTTGTAGTTTACAAAGTAGAAAAGCTCATCTTTTAAGATCGCACCACCTGTACTAAAACCATAACGGTTTTCGTTCAGGATAGAGTCATCAGAAACCGTTTCGTATGTACGGTGGCCAGCTTCATCTCGCTCACCAGCAATCTCGTTGATTGAGTCTAATTTACCAGCTAGGCTCGGGTTCGAGAACTCGTAAAAGCCTGTGAAGGTATAATCATTCGAACCTGACTTTGTAACAGCGTTAATTTGACCACCACCGAAGTTACCTTTTTTAGCAGAGAATGGTGCTGCGTCTACAGAAACCTGCTCAATAGCATCTAGTGCAACTGGTGGCTGCTGAGTAGGGTAGCCTCCAGAGCTTAGACCGAAATCATCATTTTGACCGATACCGTCAACTGTGAAGCTATTTGTTTTTGGGTTGTTACCAGCGATGGTCAATTCACCTGCGCCGTTTACAGAAGCTAGTGGATTCAAACGAGCCACGTCTTTCAGGTCGTTGTTGAAACTTGGCATGTTTCTAATTGTTTCTTCACCAAATACGCTTGAAGAACCACCTGCTTGCTGAACAATTTTGTAACCTGAAATTGAGATAGTTTCAATTTTCTTTGGCTCTAACTGAGAAGTTACACGACGAGTTTGGCCTAAGTCTAAATAAATGTTGTTTAGCTCAGAGTCGCGGTAAGCGTCAGAATCAAGGATAACCTTGTATGGACCGCCTACACGAAGACCTTTTGCAATGAATGCACCAGAGTCGTTAGTTACAAACTGGCTAACAGTACCAGTAGGTTCGTGAATGACAGTTACTTTAACGTTTGCGGCGGCATTGCCTTCAGGAGTAGTTACTTTACCTCGCATCGATGAAGATGTTTCAGAAGCAAAAGCTGAAGCAGACACGCCTAGGGCTAAGACTAAAGCACCAGCTACTTTAGTTAAGCGAACGTTTTTCATTATGTTGTTTCCCGTGTTATTAGGTTTATCAGTTAGTTTAAATATCATTTTTCAAAGCTTTTATTTATTAGCAAGCGCATTAACTAAAGGCTTTGAGTTATTGTCAAAAATTTGGTTTAGCAACCCAGCCAATCTATATCCGCCTTGTTGAAGGCGTATTTTAATTGTCGGTGTATGTTTATATATATAACCCCAACTTATTTCAGTTTCATTGCTTTCGTATATGTCCTCAGCAATTTTATTGGATTCCAATAACCAATCAGAAGGTGTGCTGTTTAAATAGTTAGCGATTAACTGTTTGTCTGAGGTAGTAATGAAGCGAGTAAATTCTGTGAAAGATAACTTTTGGTATTCCACTAGCTCCGTGTCAAAAACTTTATGAAGATTAGTAGACTTTCCAAAAAATTCTACATCAATTTTATTTCCGCCTAAATCTTCGGCTCGTCCAGCATGGAAAGGTTGGTGTGCGTCGCCAACTAAATGTACAAGGAACTTTAAAGCAAATTGCTTGTCTTTTAAGTCTGAGGAAGAATCTTTAAGTACATTTGCTGTGAAATTGATACCATCAAGAATGTGTTTTACTTCTTCTTTGTTTGAGATCTCAGGGTTGCTGTGGCGATGCATGTGCTCAGGTTTATCAATATTGATGTAATGCCATTTACCTGATTGCTTTTTCCAAAAGTGTGCCGAGTCAGAGCGCATTTCATCCGGCCAAGTGGATACTTCTGCTAATGTGTCGTCACCAAGGATCAATTGAATATGAGATGCAGTAGCGGGCGTTAAATAGCTCTGAGCCAACTCACCGATCACTCTGTGCCCGTTTTGACCCCAAGCAATAGCGGAGCTACTCACCAAGCCAAGGGAGAGTGCAAAAACTTTAATTGAACCTCTAAACATCACTTACTCGCCTAAATGTAAATCAGATAATTACCAAGTATTCTAATGAGGTCAATTGTCCGGGTTTTTAACGAAAATAAAAGGAGTCAAGAGTATTCATAATTTCCTATTAATAAAGTATTTAAATCAATGCCTTACGTCTTATTAGTAAAATTACCTGTTGCAATAAGTAAAGAAAGTTGATCTAATAAGCCTGTAGGAAATAAAAGAATCTAATTGATGTGAAATACAATCTTAAATTAAGCAATAATACAACCATTGTTACAGTTTTGTTTCTATCTGTTTTGGCATGTTTTTACTTGGCAAAGGCGCTCAATAGCCCTTCTGTGGTAGTGCTTCCTAATTTGCTTGAAAAACATATTCAATGCCAAACTCGCTCAGTATCAAATACACAGTCATTCAATGTGCATGTCCCGGTAAAAAAATTAGCAGACGCATTAGCACAAAAACTATGCTCAGATCCTGTGTTAGCAAAACAATTTGGCTTAGTAAATGTATATTGGAGTGGCAACTTAGCAGAGCAAATTGATTTCATAGCCAAAGGTCTAGCAGATTTGACGTTATCAAAAGACAATGTGATGAAGGCTTTGATGGCTGAATCCACTTACAGTTATAAAGCTGTTATTGGCTATCCCGAGTACACTGCATTTTTTATATCTAATAGAGAGAAGCCTAAGCTGGAAAAAGCCTACTTTTTAGATAAAAAAATTGGCCTATTAGACTATCCAACTAGCCGCTCCGGGCATATTATGCCAAAGCAAACCTTCAAAGCATTAGATATAGATATAGATGCGCTAAACATACAGTATGTTACATCTCACAAAATTTTACGCGACAAACTTTCGTCGGGAGAGTTAGATATTATAGCGACATATTGGAATGAAGCAGACGAAGCTCATTTCTCAAAAAATTATATAACTCCGACAGGGAGTAATATAAGTGGAAGCAAGTGGTATTTGAAAATGGTTAGCGACAACACTGAGCTTGCTTGTTCATTGCAAAGCCTATTGCATCAAGTAGCCCAAGACACAGGTTCAAGCTACTTTGATAGTATTAATGAATATTGGCAATGTAATACGTTTCCTTATGAGTTTTTAGGTGAGCGCGAATGAAGGAATTAAAAAAAGCGTTAGTGTTCTCTGTCTACCTAATATTTTTTCTATTCGTTTTTATTACGATGTCCAAATATACAATTGATGATGTCGTATATCATGACCTACAAGAAATTAAACTTAGAGTTTCGCTAGATAGGCACAGACTACCATTAGCAGATGCTATGCTGAATTATTCAGGAGATCCAGAAGCATTAGAGCTGTATATTGAGGGTGTGAACCAACATTTATCACAGCAAAACAGCCGTGTAACGCTCATCGCTATCTCAAATAAACCCATATCGCCAGCTAAAGGGGAGAGTGTTGAGCAGCTTGTAGCTCCAGGTAATAGAACATACTTATTATTAAAGGCAGACTACAGTCACAATTACTCTTTGCTTATATTTCCGCTGGTATTTGCAATGTTTAACTTTGCGCTTTTAAAAAATATTTCGAGAAGGAAGTATAAACAGCAGGTCCGTGAAGAGAAAAAGGTTGTTTTACCTACTCTGGAAATTCTTAAAATTGATTTATATTCCAAAACGCTACATCTTACTTCTAATAAAGAGCTAACGGTACAGTTAGCAAATAAACCCTTGTGCTTTTACCTAGCATTGCTTGAGTATTGTATGACGTATCCTGAAGCGTCACTAAATCAAAACAAAGACTTACCTGAAGAGCTATTGGATATGGCTGATAAGTATTTTCACCGCCTAGTTTCACTCGGGCACACAATTCGAAAAAGACCGAACTTTTCGAATAGCCTTGAAAAAACGCTCAGTGAAATTCGGGCGGCACTTGATGAGCTGTTGTCTGCAACACCTGAATTAAAAGCTAAGTATTATCCGCCTAAAGCTCATGGTGAGGGATCTCGATCAAAGCTGCATAGTTACGCTCTAACGAAAATAAATGAAGAAGATATAGAGGTAGTAGGTAAGTAAAGGTAAGAGGAGAGCATTCAGCGGGTCGCTTTATGCTCTCATCTGTTATTTAAATTTCAGGTCAAAGGTTACCTGTCTTTATTGGTGAATATTTTTCGATATAAGCTCTCAATACTTGCGCATCTGTGCTGTCGGTATTTTGATAGCTTTCCTTTTCGGTAATAACCGGGTAGCCATCTCCTCCAGCTGCATTGTAACTATTGATGCTCATTCTATAAATTCCATTAATATCAAATGGCTTGCCATTAATTGTCTTTATCTTGGCAAGGCCATTTTCAATACTAAAGTCGATTTTATGATACTGTAGGTAAGCACCTGCATCTGCCGGAAAGCTTCCTACGACACTGATATAGTCCACTAATTCAGGCCCTTGCCAGTCAATATAAGCAACGCGATTTCTAAATGGATGGACTTTCAAAATATCTTTGTAGTTTACATCGCCTTTTTTTATGCTTGCACGGATACCGCCACCGCTGATGATGCCAAAGTCTGCTCCTACAGCTTCAGTTTGTGCATTGATGATAAGGTCGGCCAATTTACTCTGGGTAAATCTAACTGTGTCTCTGCGGCCATCTAGGAAGGCATCTACATTACCAACTGCCCCAGCAAGTTTTTCCGCGCCTTTTTCTTGAAAGGGGAGTAAGAAATTATATAGGCTTGTATCCTTCTCAATTTCATTGGTGATGAAGTTACCTTGGTCATCTTTTAAATTGACGGGAACTAGTTCGTAACTAAGTAGTTCTTTGTTGCCATTCTCAATCTTAAAGACCGCCTTGCCCACATATTTGCCCCATTCATGGGCCTGCATAATCCAAGTACCATTTTGCTTGTCTGGCCAGCAAGCTTTACCTGGTGAAAAAGAAGCATCTTGCTTACCCATTTCATCTACACAGATCGGCTCCTGAGAGTGACCTCCTATGATCATATCTAAGGTGTTTGGTTTCAAATCTCTGGCTAAAGTGACGTCACCAGGAGCATTGATTCCGTGCTTGGCATCGTGATAATGACCCATGTGCGTTACTGCAACAACGACGTCAGGTTGATACGTCGATTTGATCATATCTACCAGAGGCTGTGTAGCAACCGCCGGCGTGATAAAGTCCAAGTGGCCGATATACTGTGGATTGGCGATTTTTGCAGTATCGACAGTGGTCAATCCTACAACAGCTATTTTTAGCTGCCCTTTTTGGATAATAGTGTAAGACTGGTAAGCTGGTTTATTGGTTTTTTTATCAATAATGTTGGCTGAGAGCAAAGGGAAATTAGACCATTTTATCTGCTTGTCTAGTACGCTCAATGGGTTGTCAAACTCGTGATTGCCAATGGCCATTGCATCGTAACCAATAATGCTCATCCCTTTAAAATCGGGTTCAGCTACTTGTAAATCCGACTCCGGAACGCCTGTGTTTATATCACCCCCGGACAGCAAAATAACACTATGCCCTTGTTTTACTGCGTCGTTGCGTAATTGGTCGATAAGGGTTTTTCGTGCAGCCATACCGTATTCACCATTTTCGTTGTGCCAAAATCGACCATGGTTGTCATTGGTATGTAGGACTGTTAAATATTGTGCATTGTCTTTTACTGTCAGTAATTGGCAGGCAGCTAAAAAACAAAGCAAAAACAAAGAAATAATTATGCGCATAAATTATTATAAAAATCTGAACTTATTTATGCGCGTAGTTTAAAGCAATTACACGAAAATGGCATTACAAAGTTGTGGGGTTTGAAGTATTGCGAGAACTGAGCACAGCCTCTTCTCTTCTATTGAGTTCGCTTTTCGCAAAATTCCGTTTTTTATGGTTGGTTTCAACCATCCAATTTAAAAAGCATGCGGGCAGTTTGCTATATGGTTCGCCTGCATGAATGCCAAAATCACAAATTTGCTCTTCATTCATTTTTTAGCCCCTGTTGATTTTTATATACTTGCCTTGTAGCACCAGTTTGAGAACTGAGCAATTTGCACGCAGTGTAGAGTGTTTTTGATTCAAAAAAAACACTTTTAATCATAAAAATTAACTTTTCTGTTCATTGAATGGGCTAAGTTATTAAATAGTGATAAAAAGATTCTTACTGAAGAACTTTTAATAGCGTTAGCTTGTCTATATTTAACAATCGGTTACACTTTTTTTTGGCTTGTGCTTGTGCATATCGGACATTACTATCAGTATATGACAATACATTCAAAAAGATAATCTAAGGCTATTTGCTTTAAGTACTGCTACTCGGCAAATATGCAATTTATATTGGGAACTTTATGAAAAAACTAATGGCACTAGGCGCTATCTCGCTTGGCATTTTGACAGCGTGCTCGACGACGACTTTCAACAACCAACCTGTACAACTTATTTCTGAACAGCTTGTGGTGAGCCCCAATGACGACCGTGCTTACAAAGTACTTACTCTAGAGAATGGCATTGAGGTTGTGCTTGTTTCTGATCCTAGTGCTGAAAAATCAGCTGCTGCTCTCAGCGTTGGTGTTGGTTTGCTTCATGATCCTATGTCTCAGCAAGGAATGGCACACTATTTAGAGCACATGTTGTTTTTAGGCACAGAAAAGTTTCCAGATCCAGATGGGTATGCGGAGTTTGTGCAAAATAATGGCGGCGCCAATAATGCGTATACTTGGTTAGATGTGACCAACTACATGGTTAAAATAAACAATGATGCTTACGACGAGGCACTGGACCGCTTTTCAGACTTTTTTAAGTCGGCAAAACTCTACCCTGAGTATACAGATAAAGAGAAAAACGCTGTAAATGCCGAGTGGTCGATGCGCAGAGAAATGGACTTTTTTGGGCAGTTCAAGTTGGCTAGGCAGCTTTTAGGTGACCATCCGTCTAACCGATTTTTGATAGGTAATTTGGAAACGCTCGGTGACAAGGAGAATAGTAGCCTGCATCAAGAAACAGTCGCTTTCTACAATAAATATTATTCTTCGAACATTATGAAACTCGCGATGGTTTCAAATATGCCATTGGCTGAGATGGAACAAAAAGCGATAAAACATTTTAGTACCATTAAAAATAAAAATATCCCTGAGCCAGAAGTAACTAAAAAGATAGACTTTAGCGAAGTAGGCAAAAAACGCATTCATTATCGACCGAATCAAGATGTCAAAGCGCTTAATGTCGAGTTTATAATTGAAAATAATATGTCTGACTTTGCCGTCAAACCTAACTATTTTGTTAGCTATTTATTGAGCAATGAAATGCAAGGCAGTCCAGCTCAAGTATTGAAAGAGCAGGGGCTTATCTCTTCGTTGACGGCAAACGCGTCGCCAAATCACTATGGTAATTACGGTGCATTAACAATTGATGTTCAATTGACTGATCAAGGAATGCAGCAACGCGAAACCATTGTTGCAACAATTATGCAGTACATAAACTTGATTAAAGAGCAGGGAGTTGATAGCAAGTACTTCGAAGAGATCAGAACATCATTGAATAATCAATTTAGATTCTTAGAAAAGAGTGATGAGTTTTCATATGTAAGTACATTAGCTGCCAATATGCAAGACTATCCATTAACACATGCGATTAATGCAAACTATCATTTTGCTCAGTTTGATCCAAAAGCAGTAAATCAGGTCCTAAAGCAGCTTAACTCCGATACCATGCGTGTTTGGTACATAAGTAAAGATGAGCCCGTTGACAGCAAGCTTCACTTTTATGATGGAGAATATAAGGTTGAGCCCATTGGGGAAAGTGAAGTTAAATCTTGGTCTAAACCCAGTCAGTTTGCTTTAGCGTTACCGAGTGTCAACCGATTGCTACCGGAAAACTTTGAGCTCAAAAACTCCGAATCTAAAGTGGTTGAAAAGGTATATGAGGGTAAGCGTATACATGCGTGGCTTAAGCCGAGCAAACGTTTTGGCGAGCAGCCAAAAGGGAAATTAGAAATAGTCTTAAACAGTGCTTTGCCAATTAACGATATCAATGCCCAAGTTGCTGCAAACCTTTGGGCTGATCTCTATGAGATTGAAAAAGCGAAGTTGATAACTGAAGCACACGTTGCAGGAATGGGTTTGGAGCTTAGCTACGCTAACGGCTTGGTGATGTCGGTTTCAGGCTTTACGGATAAGCAGCCAGTATTGATAGAAAAAGCGCTCGAAGGACTGGCCGTAACTCCAAACCAAAAACAACTCGAGCAAGCAATTGATCGATATGTTCGTACTTTGCAAAATAAAGAAAAGCAAATCCCATACTATCAAGTTTTTGGAGCATACAGGCAAGTTACTCGCGAAGGTAGTTTCGATACGGAGGCTTTGATTAAGGCTGCTAAAAATATGACTACCGATGGCTTTAAAAAAGCACAGAGTGAATTACTCAGTAATAACTTAGTGCGTGTATTTGGCTATGGTAACTACAATAAGCAAGATATCACTAATGTTGTATCTGGCCTAGAGGCCCATATAGGTAACGAAGTAAGTCAGGTTGATTATGTTAGGGCTGGTTTTTGGCAGCCAAAACAAGGTGAAGTGATCGTCTTACAAAAAGATACTGATGTAGCTGATGTCGCAGTTATTGATGTTGTGGTACATCCGGAGCCTGGTTACGCACAGAAAGCCGCAGCATTAATATTGAAGTCGCACTTAAGACAAAAAGCTTTCAATACACTACGTACTGAAGAGCAGTTGGCCTATGCTGTGGGAGCTATAGCGACTAGTATTGATGAACATTCGGCAATTGCGCTCTTTATTCAAACGCCGGTCAAAGATGTCAAGTCGATGCAAGCACGTTTTGACGCATTTAAGTTGGAATATGCAAAAGAGCTGGACAACTTAACCGCGGAAGAGTTTGAACAAATCAAAGCATCAACATTGGCTAACCTAAAAGAGGAACCTAAAAACTTAGCAGAAGAAGCGCAGCCTATTCTGACGGACTGGTATAAAAATGAATTGTCATTTGACTCAAAAGAGCAATTAATTACTGCGGCTGAGCAGGTCACAATGGAAGATCTTAAGTCTTATTTAAGTCATACATTGTTAAATGCAAAGGCACCAAGGTTAAATATTCAATTGAGAGGCAATAAGTTTTCTGAAAAGCCATTTGCTGACTTGCCTAATCAAAAGAAGATAAGCTCTCTAGAGGACTTGTATAAAAAAGTCAGCTACGAGTAGACTCTCGTTTACTTGCTACTACGGCACCTTCGATGCTGTGGTAACAAAACCAATATAGAGCACGGCTCTATATTGGTTTTTACAGCCTTAAAATAGAAAAACAAAAATATGTGGCGGGGGAGTTTGTGATGCCTGGAAATATAATAACAGTGTCTAAACGGTGTGAAATTAGAAAAGCGACTCTTGATGATGCTGATTTTATTATTAAGTTGCTCAATCAGCAGAGTTTTATCGAGTATATTGGTGACAAAAAGGTAAACAACCACCATACCGCAATCGAGTATATTGAACGCTCTTTTTTATCTCCCTATAAAGAAGGACTATGCGCTCCGTATATTGTTTATTTGCAATCAGGTGAGGCCATTGGGATTGCGGGTTTTTACCAGCGTCCTTATCTACAAGAGCCTGATTTAGGATATGCATTTTTAGATGATTATACAGGTAGAGGGTTAGCTTTTGAGACATGTGAACAGCTTATTGCTATTGCAAGTGAACACCTCAACATAGCCAAGCTTCATGCTATAACAGATGTTGAAAATCACAACAGCAAAAAATTATTAAAGAGGCTAGGCTTTGAAGGCAACGGGAAGATTTTTAGCCAGTCGCCTAACAAAGCTGATTGTTTGTTTACTTACTACTTTTGTTGAGTTGGGCAGTAAGTATTTGCTCAACATCATTTAACAGTAGCAGCCAGTTGCTTTTATGAGCTGCTACTAATGCATCGAAACCATCGTCCTGAAGCTGGTTTTCAAATGAAAATCGTTTTGTTTGAATCAATTGGGTATTGCCAGCTTGCAACTTGTAAAAATACCAATTGCCGCTGAGAATAGCGCCTTTTTCATAGTGACCTGCATACTCATCTACAACAAGCTTTAAACTGTAACGGGTTGTATTTAAATCGCCTGCCAACGTCCTAGGAATTATCGTCAAGCCTCGTTTATTTAAATAGCTCAGGGTTAACTGTGTCAGCATGTTTTCTGGGTGTTCAGCCCAGAAGTGAAAGCTTGCAATATTAACCGTATTGGGTTGAGTAAACTGAACAAATGCTTGTTGGTTGGAAACGCCTAAAATAGCTACCTGATCCAAGTAAATAGGTGTCTCTGGCGCGCCAATTTGTTTTTCGACCGACTGAGCCTGATCAGAGAACTTATAGTATTTGTGACCATCTGAGTTACTACTACAACCCATCATTAGTAAAGCTAACAAGCAAATTTGTAATGACGATTTCATTAACGCTTCCTCGGTACGGGATCTTCGGACGCGTTTTTATCGAAAATCAGCATGTTAGGTTGCTCATTTAGGCCTTTAGTTACTGGTTTTAAGGTGTTGGACAAGCTTTCTAGCTCACTCAGTGTATCGGTCAACTGATCCATTACACCAGAGCCTTGTTGATAGGTCGACAGGGTTTTTTCAAATTGTTTCAAGCTTGCGGTTAGCTGAGTCAACGTGCCCTGTAATTGAGTTAAATTCTTTTCCACTTTTTCTGGTACTTTTTTGTTGTTTAAATCTTTTATAAGTTGCTCAGTTTCAGCACCCAATTGTTTATATGCGGTGAGCGTGTCTTTGGCTTCACCCAAGGCTGCATCTAACGGCAAACTATTTAGTTTATTAAGCAATGCCATAACTTGTTCGGATAAAGCCGTAAATCCACTCGGTACACTGGGTAACACAGGATATACAGAGTGTTTGGCAATTGATTCCGGCTTGGCTGCACTATAAAAATCTAATTCTATATATACCGCACCGGTTAATAAATTACCACTTTTTAGCGATGCTCGTAGCCCATTTTCAATCCATTTTTCTATGTTTCCTTGCCAGTATTGCTTGGCCTGCTCATCTACCTCATAGATTCTGCCGTATTCTACCTTTATTAACACCGGAATCGACGTATTATTTTGTTGGAAGTATAAAGGCTGTCCATCTCGAACTAGTTGCGCTGGCACTTGCTCCACGGTACCAATACGCATTCCTCGATATTCGACAGGTGCGCCAGGCTTCAACCCCTTAATGGATTGTTCAAATTCAACAAGGTATAGATCAAATAAGTCAAATCGCCTCTCCAGTGCAACCGCAAAGTTTTTATGTAACTTATATTGAGTGTATTGCTGTGCAATAGAGTCAGCGACAGAGTTTGGCGGGTAATCAACAGAGATCCCGCCTTTGATCAATTTTGACAAAGAACCAGTAGAAACTTTGATCCCTTCGGTAGATAAGTCAACTTCTACGCCTGAGTTAACCCAAAAAATAACATTGTTAGAGATGAGTTCATCATAGGGGGAATTAACGAAAATTCCGTAGTCCATTTCCAGTGTCTTTTCGTTAAAACTGGCGGTTTCAACTTGTCCAATTTTGTAATTTCTAAAAAATATGCCAGTTCCAACGTCCAGAACCTCGGCGTTTGCTGCTTTGAGTTTGTATCTGACACCTTCAATATCGGGTGCAATGAGCGCAGGCTGATTCTGCATTGTAAAGAGGTTGGCTAAGTTACTTTGTTCTCCAGGTAAAAGCTCGATATAAACACCTGAAAGCAATGTGTTTAAGCCTGATATCCCGGTTTCATCGACCCGTGGTTTTACGGTCCAAAATTTGGCGTCTTCTGTGAGCAAAGTATCATAGTCTTTAAATATGCGTATGGTTGCAATAACTGCGTTTTGCTCTATTTGTAATTTGAGAGACTCAACAATGCCAACTTGCACACTTCTGACTTTCACCTCAGTTTTCCCTGCAATGATGCCGTCAGCATTATCCATTTTTAGAAAAATCGTATGGCCTTTATTAGATTGGTGTTGATAGAGCATCCATCCGGTGATTAAAACAGCGATGATAGGAACAATCCAAATTACAGAAAATTTTGGTTTGGATTCTATATAAGCTTTCTCATTCATGTTTATTCAAGTTATCCCACAATAGCCTAGGGTCGAAATGATTTACAGAGATTATTTGGCATAATACCATAGCAGTGAAAAACACAATACCTGATTGAGGTTCAACACTTAACACAGTACCAAGTTGCACTAGAGAAACCAACAAAATAACGACGAACACATCGATCATCGACCATTTCCCCATAAATTCAAGTGCTCTATACAACTTACTTGCCAATTTAGGCTGAGTGCATGCTTTAACTTGATAAAGTAAATAAAAGAGCGCGACCCCTTTAATGATGGGAATACAAATACTGGCGACAAAAATAAGAATTGCCACAGGGTAGGAGCCCGCATGCCACATAACTTCGACACCGCTGTAGATAGTTGCCTTGGTATGCAGTCCAAGATTGATGGTATCCATAATTGGAAGCGCCAAAGCAGGGATCAGTAAAACCATGGCAGTCAACATCCATGCCGCGCTTTTTTCTAGCGAATTTGTTTTTCGGTACTTTAGCTTTGATGTGCATCTAGGGCAATGTGTTGCATTACTAAGCTGGCCACAAACATGACATTTCTTTAAGGATTGCTGTTGTGCTCTGGGTGCACAAGTTTGTTCATCTGGACAATAAGTTATTTGCTCTCTTTCCCAGAGTTGTTCTTTACTGAGTAAGGATAGTGTTTCAATAAAACACAAAACAAAGAGAATATAAGACCAAAAACCAAGTCCAACCTCAATCTCTGCAAATTCAGTCAATTTGAAAGCACTGATCAGTACAGCCACAAGAAAAATATCTGCAAGATTAAGCGGCTTTAATAGCATCAAAATTCGTACTATGACGCGTGCATTGTGTGGATTTAAGTTTTTCCAAAGCGGGGAGTGAGCCAACATAATTAACACTAATGCAAGCAAAGGCATCAGCAAAATAGTAAAGGCGAGTAGCCCGGCCAACAGCGTACTAAAGTTGGTAGCGAGGAGCGAGATTGCTTCGATCAAGCTAATGGATTGTTTTAAACCATGTTGTGCATAAGAGATAAAATGAGGATGCAGGCTCACTATCAAAAAAAGTATTGATGACAAACCAAACGCATTTATGCTCTGGTTGTAGTTAACTTGACAGTGAGCCAACGTGTTACCACAATGCGGACATATGGCTCTTTGATGCTTGTCCATGTGTGCGATAGACACTAAATAATCACAATGTTGGCAAGCAGTTATCACAATATAAAATCACAGTAGAGATATATACCTCTATTGTGTTCCAGCATTTAAAGAATATCAACTATCAAATACGGCGACAGTTTGTCGGCTAAGTGCCACTAACTCTCCGCTGCTAGAGAAAATTTTTGCATCTTCAATACCGTATCCGCTATTTGCCTGATGTGTGATTGCCTCATAACCAAACCAATCAGATATATTCATGGTTAAAGGTTGTAGAAACTCTACATACCAAGACACGCTACTTGCAGGAGACGGTTTATCGCACAGTTGCAGTAAAGTTGGTGGCCATGCGTCTGCTAACGCTAAGATACTTAATTCAGGAGATAAGCTCTTAGGGACCTGTTTAAACTTCATCCAACCATGAATTTCAGTTGAGTCAGAGCCACTAAAGGGCATCGCTCCTGCTTGAATATTGAGATCGATATTTTGAATAAACGCTGGAAACACACCTTCAACATACTTAATCGTTTGACTGCTAACTATCTCTTGATTGAGTATGCGGGGTTGTTGAGTTGATTCTACTTGTATTTTAGATTGCCGTTGCGTACCGAAACAGGCAAGGGCAACGAGGCATACAGTATCACTTTGCATAATTCTGGATTCAATCTGCGTAACGTTTTTACCATGCCTTAATATCGTGGTGTTAATCGTAAATGGTGTTTCAGTGATGAGTGGCGCGACGAAATTACAATTGAAAGAAAGCAGTTTTCTCGATGCATCGTCAAGCTTTAAATACATTTGTTGTAGCATCAGCGCAGCACTCAACCCACCAAAAACGGTTCGGCCTTGGCTCCAAGTGTTAGGAACGCTTAAGGTGCTTTCTTGTGCCTGTAGTTGAGAAGACGAAATTAAGGTATGAAAATCCATAGTGAGTCCATGTGTTATTTTTACCCAATTAGAATATATGCTCTAAATGGATAAATACAGATTTTTTGACTGCTTTTTGCTCTGTTCATCCTAAAAATAAAAAAAATTGAAAAAAAATGAAATTTTTTTCTACTTTAAGGTTGAATTAGAAATTGCCGCCCCTATTTATCAAGTCATCTAACAGAACAACGAATTTTTTGAGGTCGGAGAAGATTCACATGGGTAAAATTATTGGAATCGATTTAGGTACTACTAACTCTTGTGTAGCAGTTTTAGATGGTGAGAATACGCGCGTTATCGAAAACGCGGAAGGCGATCGTACTACCCCGTCGATTATTGCATTTACAGAAGAAGGCGAAACGCTAGTAGGTCAACCGGCAAAGCGTCAAGCAGTTACTAACCCTACAAATACGCTATATGCAATTAAGCGACTAATTGGTCGTCGCTTTGAAGATGAAGAAGTACAACGTGATATCAGCATCATGCCATTCAACATTGTTAAAGCTGACAATGGTGACGCATGGGTTGAAGTACGCGGCGAAAAACGCGCTGCACCACAGATTTCTGCAGAAGTTCTTAAGAAAATGAAAAAGACTGCAGAAGACTTCCTAGGTGAAGAAGTTACTGAAGCAGTAATTACAGTTCCTGCATACTTTAACGACTCTCAGCGTCAAGCAACAAAAGATGCTGGCCGCATTGCAGGTCTAGACGTTAAACGTATCATCAATGAGCCAACAGCTGCTGCACTTGCTTACGGTATGGACAAAAAGCAAGGTGACAACGTTGTTGCGGTATATGACCTTGGTGGTGGTACTTTTGATATCTCAATCATTGAAATTGACGAAGTAGACGGCGAACACACGTTTGAAGTACTAGCAACAAACGGTGACACGCACTTAGGTGGTGAAGACTTTGATAACCGAGTTATCAACTACCTAGTTGAAGAGTTCAAAAAAGAGCAAGGCATCGACCTAAAAGCAGATCCGCTAGCGATGCAACGTGTTAAAGAAGCGGCTGAGAAAGCGAAAATCGAACTTTCATCTGCACAGCAAACAGAAGTTAATCTTCCATACGTAACTGCTGATGCAACTGGTCCTAAGCACATGAACGTTAAACTAACACGTGCTAAGCTTGAGTCTTTAGTTGAAGACTTAGTAAATCAGTCAATTGAGCCGCTTAAGCGCGCACTAGCTGATGCAGACCTGTCTGTAAGCGACGTAAATGATATCATTCTAGTTGGTGGTCAAACACGTATGCCACTAGTTCAGTCAAAAGTTGCTGAATTCTTTGGTAAAGAAGCTCGTAAGGACGTTAACCCTGATGAAGCGGTAGCACTAGGTGCAGCTGTTCAAGGTGGTGTACTTTCTGGTGACGTTAAAGATGTACTTCTTCTAGACGTTATTCCATTATCTCTAGGTATTGAGACAATGGGTCAAGTAATGACGGCGCTTATCGAGAAGAACACAACTATCCCGACTAAGAAGTCACAGGTGTTCTCAACAGCTGAAGACAATCAGTCTGCGGTAACTATCCATGTACTACAAGGTGAGCGCAAGCGTTCAACTGATAACAAGTCACTTGGTCAGTTTAACCTAGAAGGCATTCGCCCAGCTCAGCGTGGTGCACCACAAATCGAAGTAACTTTCGATGTTGATGCGGACGGTATCCTACACGTATCTGCAAAAGACAAAGATACGGGCAAAGAGCAGAAAATCACTATCCAAGCTTCTTCTGGTCTAAGTGACGATGAAGTAGAAAAAATGGTACGTGATGCAGAAGCAAATGCTGAAGAAGACAAAAAGTTCGAAGAGCTAGTTGGCGCACGTAACCAAGCTGATGCACTTGTTCATGCTACTCGCAAGCAAGTTGAAGAGGCGGGTGATGCACTTCCAGCTGACGACAAGACTGCAATTGAAGGTGCTTTAACTGAACTTGAAGCAGCTATTAAAGGCGACAGCAAAGAAGACATCGATGCGAAGACTCAAGCGCTTGCAGAGAAATCTCAAAAGCTAATGGAAATCGCACAAGCAAATGCGCAGGCACAGCAACCAGGTCCTGATGCAGGTGCACAACAAAGTTCAGCGAAAGCAGACGATGATGTTGTTGATGCTGAGTTTGAAGAAGTTAAAGACAACAAGTAATTGTTGACTGTTAAGGGCGCGCGGCGACTTCGCTTGACGCGCCCTTCGTGTTTTTAAATTTTGGCTCACAACCGAACGTAGGTTTCGGAGAGTTGTCTTGTAAGAGTAGTGTGATAACTATGTCCAAACGTGATTATTACGAAGTATTAGGTGTATCAAAAGACGCCGGTGAACGTGATATAAAAAAGGCCTATAAGCGCCTAGCAATGAAGTATCATCCAGATCGTACAGCGGGTGATGAAGCTTTAGAAGCTAAGTTTAAAGAAGTAAAAGAAGCGTACGAGGTCCTAACGGATAGTCAGAAACGCCAGATGTATGATCAATACGGCCATGCAGCGTTTGAACAAAACGGTGGTGGAGGCCATGGCGGATTCGGTGGCGGAGCCGACTTTGGCGATATTTTCGGGGACGTATTCGGTGATATTTTTGGTGGCGGTGGTGGCCGTCGTCAATCGAGACAGCAACGTGGAGCCGATTTACGCTACAGCTTAGACTTAACGCTAGAAGAGGCCGTTAAGGGTAAAGACGTAGAGATTAAGGTGCCTACTTGGGTAAGTTGTAAACCATGTGATGGCAGTGGTGCTAAAGCAGGTTCTAAACCGAAGACATGTTCAACATGTCACGGCGCGGGGCAAGTTCAAATGCGTCAAGGTTTCTTCGCTGTTCAGCAGACGTGCCCTACTTGTCAAGGTACAGGCCAGGTTATTTCTGATCCATGTGACAGCTGTCATGGTCAAGGTCGCGTAGAAAAGACTAAAACGCTATCGGTTAAAATTCCGGCAGGTGTTGATACGGGTGATCGTATTCGTTTATCTGGCGAAGGTGAAGCCGGTATGCATGGCGCGCCAGCAGGCGACTTGTATGTTCAGGTAACCGTGAGAGAGCACCCAATCTTTGTTCGTGATGGTAACAATCTATACTGTGAAGTACCAATTAGCTTCACTACCGCAGCGCTTGGCGGTGAGATTGAAGTTCCGACCTTAGATGGCAGAGCAAATCTTAAAATCCCTTCAGAGAGCCAAACTGGAAAGATGTTCCGAATGCGCGGTAAAGGCGTGAAGTCAGTACGCAGTGGCTCTGTTGGCGATTTAATCTGTAAAGTTGTAATTGAAACGCCTGTTAACCTGAATGAGCGTCAAAAAGAGTTATTAAAAGAGCTTGAAGAAAGCATGAGCGGTGACAGTAAGAACCGCCCTAAAGCACAAGGCTTCTTTGATGGCGTAAAGAAATTTTTTGATGATTTGACCAAGTAATTTGGTTAGTCTGTCAGAATAAATCAAAACGGCGCCGATGGCGCCGTTTTACTCTCAGTCTAATATTACGAGATAATCCATATCATCGTTGCACCGACAAACTAAATCCGGTCGGCTTTCTCCTGAAATCAGTGTTCCTGAATGACACCCTAATAGCTCGCACTTTTCATTACACGCTAGCTTGTTCGACCAAGCATTGTATTCACTGTGTAAAACGAAAATGACGGTCAAAATACTCAAAGTGACACCGATACCTTGCGCTAAGCTTGTATACATGCGACGCACCTACTTATAAATGGCACAATTCAACATCGCTGTTACAGCAAGTTTTCGCTTCTAACTACCAACGCAGATTGAATCTGCTGGTATATACTACTTTAGTCGACAATCCAGTATTGTCGAGCATAATTTAGTACAATTTATAATAAAAATATCTTGGATAATAAATTGCAAATAACGTGTAGATGTTTTAGCACTAAGGCTCGATTGAATACTCGTTATTTTTTAGTAAAGCCATAATTAGTAAGGATTTAATATGACACCTGCAATTAACTTGTTGACCAAAAGTAAAGTCCAGTTTGAGGTCTTAAAATTTAAGCATGATCCAAAATCGCCAAATTATGCACAAGAAGCCGCTAGCAAGCTAAATCTTGAAGAGTGTAAGGTATTTAAAACCCTAGTGATTGATGTAGATGGAGACTTGTTTATAGGCATCACACCAGCTACACAACAAGTAGATTTGAAGTCTTTTGCGAAATCTGTGTCAGGTAAAAAAGCGCAAATGGCTGATAAAAATCGCGCGCAAAGTGCTACAGGGTATTTGCTTGGTGGGATAAGCCCATTCGCTCATAAGCGTAAAATTCCGGTGATATTGCATGACAGTGCGAAACAGCATGAGCAAATTTATGTCAGTGGTGGCAAAAGAGGGCTAGAAATCTCGATTTGTCCTCAAACACTTATGACTATAACGCAAGCAAGTTGTGCCAACTTTTAGCATCCGCAATGCTTTATCGCAAATTTTACCTTCCTGAAGACAAAAAATATTATTTCAGCGCACACGTGTAAGCTATTAATTATCAGTAGGTTTTAAAGAAAAAACTCAGCGAGTAGTAAAAATATCGTTAATTTTTTCATTTGAGCAATTGATCTAAATTGATTTTTATGACGTAATGTAGGTATATCTATCTGGTCGGATGAGTTAATTATGAGTTTAAGAACACAACTAAGAAAAATTTTGCCAAGCATCTCAGTTACTGAGCAAGAAGCTTTAGATGCGGGGGATGTATGGCTAGAAGGCTCTATCTATCAAGGAAAACCAGATTTTTCCGCTTTACGTGCTGTGACCGAAGCGAAATTGTCGGCTGACGAACAGGCGTTTCTAGACGGTCCTGTTAAAGAATTAATGGCGATGATTGATGAGAATCACATCCAAAATTCAAAGCACTTACCTGAACATATTTTAGAGTTTCTGAAAAAAGAGCGCTTTTTCTCCCTTATTATTCCAAAGCAATATGGTGGTCTAGAGTTTAGCCCCTACGCCAACTCCACCATTGTTGGTACGATTGCAACCAAATCTTCAGCTGTGGCTGTTACTGTGATGGTTCCAAATTCATTAGGTCCGGGTGAATTGTTACTGCATTATGGAACGGCTGAGCAGCAGGCACATTATTTACCAAGACTTGCTAATGGGCGTGACATTCCATGTTTCGCTTTGACAAGCCCGGAAGCAGGCTCTGACGCGGGTGGTATTCCTGATCAAGGCATTGTTACAAAAGGCATGTTTGAAGGCAAAGAGGTACTTGGTCTTGAAGTGACCTGGGATAAGCGATATATCACACTTGCTCCGATAGCAACGGTGCTCGGTTTGGCCTTTAAAGTGTTTGATCCAAATGGCTTACTTGGAGGCAAGGAATCTTTGGGTATCACCTGTGCTTTGATCCCGAAATCTCACCCTGGTGTAGAGCTTGGCAATCGCCATGATCCTATGGGGATCCGGTTCTACAATGGTACAACGCGGGGGAACAAAGTATTTATTCCGATGGAATTCATCATTGGCGGACAAGAAAATATCGGCCGTGGTTGGCAAATGCTAGTAAGTTGTTTGGGAGCTGGTCGAGGCATTTCGTTGCCGGCACTGGGCGTCTCAACGAGCCAAGTTGCATTGAAGTCGGCATCTGAATACGCTGCTGTACGAGAGCAATTCGGCTTGGCAATTGGCCAGTTTGAAGGGATCCAAGAAAAGCTAGCGGATATCGCTGGCAAAGCATTTTTGCAAGAATCAATGCGAGTTTTAACAACTGAAGGCTTAGGCATGGGCCTAAAACCGTCTGTTGTCACTGCTATTGCAAAGTATCATATGACGGAGTTGGGTCGTGATGTACTTGACTCTGCTATGGATATCCTCGCGGGTAAGGCAATCCAAACGGGCCCACAAAATACATTGGCAAGCGGGTATGTTGCACAACCTATCGCGATTACAGTCGAAGGCGCGAATATTTTGACTCGTAACTTAATGATATTTGGTCAAGGTGTTATGCGATGTCACCCCTATTTGCAAACAATGGTCGAGTCTATTCATAGCGAAGAGGCGAATGCAGACAAAGAATTCAATAAAATTTTAAGAAAAACGGTCGGCTATAGTGTTGGTAACGGGCTTCGTGCATTTAAACTCGGTGCATTCCCATTTTTGGCGTCAGGTTCATCCACTTTGCCTGAAGTCGTCCAATATGAAAAAGCAGCGCAGCAGTTGGCTTCTAAACTTGCCGTTTATGCAGACTTCTCGTTACTTGTTCTTGGTGGCAAGCTAAAGCAAGCTGAATTACTATCAGCAAGACTTGGCGATGTGATGAGCTTTGTGTACGCTGCGATGGCTTCAATTCGATACTATGAGCAAAAAGTGTCTCAGCAAGATAGGGCGCAAGCTGCACCTTATTTTCACTATGCGACACGGTATGCATTGATGGAAGCAGAAAAGGCACTTCATAAGTTTTTGGATAACTTCCCAAGCAAAGCAGCAAGACGTTTTATGCGTATTGCGACAATGAACTTTTCGCACCGTATGCCAAAAATTAGTGACGATATGATCAGAAAGCTAGCAAAAGCTGCACAATTAGACACTGATTTTAAACAGCAACTTACGCATTTAGTTAAGCCGACTGAAGGTGATGGACATGATATCAATGAACAGGCTTATAAAGCGAAGATGGGGTGTTTAGAGTCGTTAGCGAAAGTGAAGAAGTCACTTAAAAAGCGTGAAATTAAGTCGGGTGTTAGCTTCGCAGATACGTTAAACAATGCCTTTGTCGCGAATATCATCAATGAGCAAGAATATGTTAAGTTGGTCGATTATAATCGCAAGCGTGAAAAAGCGATTCGAGTGGATGAGTTTGATTTTGATTTAAATTTAATCCAAGACTCGAAGGAAGTCGATTCAGTTAAGTCTGTCGTTAATCAATAAATACTAAGAACATACACCCAATTATTTATATAATTGGGTGTATCATATAAACTGCATAAAAAAGCGAACGGTTTTTTTATGCAGCATTCTCTTTACTCACACTACCTTAATTCTCTCCAAACACACGAACGAAGTGCTCAGGCTCTTTGGAATGGCTGTGGTTTTTTGGACAAATTCCAATTTGGTTCTTGTAAATATGCGGTTAAGCTGAGCAAGGTACCTGATGATCTGAAGCATGTAAATATTCGGCAAACTCCCTTCTCGTTGCAAAGAAAAGTGCGTAGTTATGTTAAAGAACAGTATTTTTACACGTATTATGCCGTAAGCCTACCTTTGCCGTGTTACACACCTAAGGTAATTGAGTTACATGAATTTGATGGGACTTTTGTTACGTTACTGGAAGACTTCGAGCAACATGGTTTTCATAATATAGCCGAGGCGAGTCATGGTGATATTGAACGCACTCTTAAATGGCTAGCGGGTTTTCATGCAAATTGGATGCGAGTTGGCGGAGGTGAGTCTTCATTTGGTTTGTTGGGTTATGGTAATTACTGGCATTTGAAAACTCGACCTGACGAATTTGAAAAAATGCCAGACTCGCCGCTAAAGCGTGCGGCTCATGCAATTAATGAAAAGCTCGATGCGGTGAGTTTTAAAACGCTGATCCATGGCGATGCTAAACTTGCAAACTTTGCGTTCAATGATAGTTCAGTGATGGGTTACGATTTTCAACATACGGGCATTGGGACAGGACTCGCAGATGTCATGTTGCTATTCACAACAGTGCTAAATGCTGAGCAGCTCAGCTCCCATGCAGCATATTTTTTGGATATTTATTTTTCGGAATTAAAAGAGCTGATTAAAAATCAAAACGCTTCAATAGATATAGAACTATTGGAAAGTGAGTGGCGAGAAAGTTGGTGTTTTATATGGGCCGACTTTCATCGTTTTTTGGCTGGTTGGAAACCCGAGCACCCTAAGATCAATCAGTATATGAAAACCCAAACACAACTTGCGCTTAGCAAATTATAAGTTAGTCATAAGTATGGAATTTGCCCTATTAAGTGCCTTTTGTTGGGTTGGATTTGACTATGCTAGGAAGCGATTGTCAGCATTCTTTTCTGCTCCAGCAATGTCTGTTGTATTTAGCGCGACTGTGTTGCCAGCATACTTTGCTTATTGGTTATCTTTCAGCCGAGCACTGCCTCAGTTTGACTATTTCTATCCGGCAACAATCAGTGGCGTATTGGCTGGCGTGGGGAGTGTGTGTTTTATCCGGGCTTTGGCGTTAGGCAAGGTGGCTGTTATGTTACCTATGTTATGTTTGACACCTGTGATCGCAGGTTCTGCGGCTTGGATTTGGATGAGAGAAGCGTTAAGTCTAACAGAAGCTGTTGCGGTCGGGGTACTGGTACTGGCGTCATTCATACTGCAAGGAGGTAGGCTGTCAGTTCAAGAGCCAGGAGTGGGGTATATCTTGGTAACGTCATTTTGTTGGGGTCTATGTATTGTTTTTGACAAGCAAGCTTTGCAGCATAGCCCGGTGGATTTTCATATTCTGTATGTCACATTTATCGTGTTAGTACTTAATTCGATTTTGTTTAGGCCTACATTGGCGCTTGATAAACTTAACAAGCATAAAGCAATGTGGATATTAGCCGCTTTGTGTTTTTCTTTGGCTGTGACATTGCAATTCATTGCTTTGCAATCTATTCAACCAGGTATTTTAGAAGCGCTTAAAAGAGCAATTGGCATAATCGGGGCTGGTTTAATCGGAGTTTACGTATTTAAAGAAAAACTAACCCCAACTCAGTGGACCTGTGTTGGGGTTATATTGTGTACGAGTATTTTATTCTCGCAATAGGTTATGAATTAATTACATTTACCTACTTTGTTCCAAACATTGCTGAAGATGTCTGGTTGAGCACCACGTGACCACCAAGTCGATTTGTACTCATAGCCTTTATACGACACTCGGTCACCAACACGATAGAACGTTGACGCACTCCAAGCACTTAGACCAGAACATCCAGGAGGTGTTACTGCATCTTCAACAGTTACTTGCTTAACAACTGTATCAAAGTCGCCAGCAGCGTTCGTAACTTTAAGTGTTACGTTATACGCACCAGCTTGAGCATAAGTGTGGCTTGGTGAGCTCTGTGAACTTGAGTTTCCGTCGCCAAATGTCCAGTTATACGTACCAGCAGTTGAGCCATTTGTGAATGTTGCAGTTAGGCCTGAAGTAGAGAATGTGAAGTTTGCAACAGGTGCAGGATCAACGCCACCACCACAGCTTTGTGCCAAGTAATCATACGCAGCTTTTGCTTGAACGATACCGTGACCATATGATGTATCGCGACCCGCAGCGCCTTTGTCTTTTGCTGTTGCATTTAAGGCTGCACGAATTTGAGCGTTAGAACACTGTGGGAAGTTACTCCAAACTAGTGCTGCAACACCTGATACGTGAGGCGTTGCCATGGATGTACCACTGATGCTTCTGTAGCCACCATTGTTCCATGTTGAGTTTACGCCAACACCTGGACCTGCAATTTCAACTTGGCTGTTATACTGTGAGAAAGACGCTTTGTTTTCTGAGCTGTCAACAGCAGCAACAGAAACAACGTTGTCATAGGAAGCTGGATAGCTCAGAGCACTGTTACCACCATTACCCGCTGCTGCAATGTGTAGCATGCCGCGCTGGTAGCTTTGGTCAAATGCATTTCTTTCCGCTGTTGAGCTGCCACTTCCGCCAAGGCTCATGCTTGTTACGTTAGCGCCAGCAGCTTCACACTGATTGATTGCTTCAATGAGGTCAGAACCATAAGCCCAACGACCAGAGTCATTGAAAACTTTAACAATATGTAGTTTTAGGTTGCCAGATGCATTCACACCTACAACGCCTGTGCCATTGCCGCCTAATGCTGCAATAGTACCTGCAACGTGAGTACCGTGACCGTGTCCATCATTGTGCCAAAGGCCCGTATCGTTTGAACCATAGCCGTCATCACCTGTCACACCAACACTTACAAGGTCTTCATGGTCACGGTGGTAACCTGTGTCCATGATACATACTTTACGGTTAGCTGCTGCTGCATCGCTGACTAGTTGAGCTTGAACCATAGTAATACCGTAGGGTGTTGACTCAGCAAAAGGAGCTATGCTTGCATCAATCGCTTCAGGAACGAAACGTTTAGGGTCAACTTCAACAGTGGCAACATTACCATCAGCCTCAAGTTGTTTAAGCTGCTCAGGAGTTAATTCCATAACAACTGCGTTGATATTAGGTAGTGTTTTAATCGCTTGTGCATTGATGTCATTTGCGAACAATTCAAGAGACTGAGATTTAAAATCAGCCATCTCAGCTTGTGATAACGCAACTGGTAGCGCATTTGCCATCGATTCTTGTTTTAATGTGACAATCATACGTTCAGATGCAGCTGCATGTGCAGTTGTAGCACCAAGCGCAGACGCAACGCCAAGGGCAAGTAATGTGTGTTTCGTGCTTGTTAGAATGTTATGTTTCATTTTGTTTGTCCTAGTTACATGTTGTTAACCAATTTAACTAAAACAGGTATTTGAGAAGCTGTCAACAGTGCAAAAAATACGCTAAAAAGCGACGAGGTTAATAAATTTATAATAAAAACTTAATTGGGATTGTAATTTCAATTTAATGTTTTGTGGTAATTAAAGAATCTAATTTTTGGTCAAAAAAAGGTCAAAAATTTAATTCTTTGTTTAAAGTCATAATAGTGTAACTTTTCTTTCCGTCAACAAATTGTGAAAAGTCTATTTGATTTAGGTTATCTTCATGTATGGCTTTGTAAACTGGTTCGAAAGTACTGCTATAGGGGCGAAAGATAGCTACTTTTTGGGTACCGATATACTTCACTAATCCACGCTGGTATTTTTTAAGCTCAATAAGTAGGTAGCCTCCAAGGAAGACATGACCACCAATGGATACATCTAATTTATCCTCGTGACCACTGTCCCAATTGACTCCGCCAATTTTGATTTTATCCCTGATACCAAGTTCTATTGCTGCTTGATTAACGCCAAATGCAATCGCATCATTCGCGCACCAAATTAGTTCGACATTTCTATGTCGCCTTAACAATCCTCTTGCTAGTTCATGGGCTCTTTGCTGAGACCAATGGGCATCAACTTTATCTACAATATTTACATTTGAAATACGGTTTGTGTAACTCAATAGCCCTTGTTCTCTCTCTAGGGCTGCGTTTGTGGCGATATCGCCTAGAAACGCTAGCATGGAAAATGATTCGGTGGCCGTTAAATCTTTTTGAACCGTTTTTACTAACTCTCGTGCAAGCTCTTTTCCGGCTTGATAATTATCAGGTAGGATGGCTGCTTTTATGCCAAAACCTTTTGCGCTCAGTCTGTTTATTTCTAGCTGATTAGGGCTGTTCAATAAAAACAAAATATTCGGGTGGACTTTGGGTGAGTCAAGCAGTGCTTCTGTGATTACACGCTTCTCATCAACCAAAATAAGGTAATCAGCATCAGACTCAAGCGCTTGTTTGGTAAGCTCTTTCATCAGAATATGATTTCGCTCTGCGTATAAAATAGTGAGGTCAATATTGGTATCTTGTGCGACGGCACTCATTACTTTAGAGACGTTAAGCCAAAAATTACCTGTTGGATTTACGCCACTTGAGCCTGGGTTTACAAATGTCACTTTTAAGCGGGCTGCGTCTTGAGCCGCGACAGCACTGATTGGATGTAGGTAGCTTATGCAAAATAAAGTAATGAATACAAATACTTTTCTACAGCTTAAAGTCAATTTTCCCATTACGTATATTTGGTCTTGTTTGCAAAGTTTATTTATATATACTAGCGCAAACTTTAAGGGGGCGTCATGAAGTTTGTTTTGGTTATAGCAGTGTTTTTGGGCTTTTCAGTATATGCAGAGTCGAGCGATCTCAACCAGCTCATGAAAAAAATGGGTCACGAGTATAAACTTGCGATAAAGGCTGAGAATAAAGGACAAATGATTAGCCATTTAGAACGCTTTATTTCGTTGGTCGAGCAGGCAAAAAGCGAGAATTTTCAGGCGGAAAAAAAGGCTCAATCAATTGATGGCCTGAATAAAACTATCGCTGTTGCTAAGAGTGCCATAGTGATGGCTAACAATGGCCAACCAGACCGAGCACGCAATGCACTCAAAGAAATTAATTCGCTTCGTGAGGAATATCACCAGTTACACGAGCCTCCGAGTTTTTGGGACCTGCTATTTGGCAAATAGACGGTAGTGTCCGGTTTGATATTTATATTAGCGCAGTCCTTTAAAATAGAGTAAGTCACTGAACTTACAAACCGGCACACTAGAGTGTGTCTATTTAACTTATATCCTCAAACCTTTGCTTTTTTCTCCTCTCTTTAAAAACTTTTTATGTTTAATGTGCGTTTGTTACTACACTCTAGTCGGATACCTATCTAAAAGAGAACGATGTTAAGTGTAGAGATAACAAAGCGTACTCTGCGCGTGCTAGGGTGAAACGCTTGGTGCGTTGTCATTCAAATTGTCTGTAGTCATATTTAAGAAGTCTCGATCCCTAGATTGATAGGCACTCTAAACATTAAAAAGTGAAAAGGGATAAACCAATGAGACTTCTCCACCCTGTGAGTATTGCTGTCGCCATTGCGCTTGGCGGTGTGTCTTACATTGCACTGCAAGATCAAGCTTTGACACCTTATGAGCGTAAAGCGGAATTTTTAGAAAAGAAAGCACAGAAAAAGTCGCAATCGCCAAAGCGCTACGACAAACCAAAAGAGGCACAAGAATTTTATGTTCAACAAAGGCTGCCGGTTGGTGCCACCTCGCTGCCTGTTGAAAAGTATTCTGACGCATTAAAGCAAATTAAACAGATGCCGCAGTTTTCAATAGCAAATAATGCATTGCTTTCAGAAATTCAGCCCAACTTAAACGCACCTGACGGACAAAATCAAGAGCTTGGTCAGTGGCAGGAATTAGGTCCGGGAAATATTGGCGGTCGAACTCGGACTCTCATCATTCACCCTACAAATCACGATATTATGTATACAGCAGGTGTCGCTGGTGGGGTATGGAAAACAACCGATGCGGGTGCGTCGTGGCAGCCACTTAGCGATCTGGCGACAAACCTTGCAGTAACGACCTTAACGTTTGATCCAAGTAATGCTGATATTCTCTATGCTGGCACAGGTGAAGGCCTGTTTAATTTCGATGCATTGCGCGGCGACGGGTTATTTAAATCAGAAGATGCCGGGATGACTTGGACACAGATTTCAAGCACTGCGAGCAATACTAATTTTCAGTATGTAAATAAGATTAAATTTAGTCAAAATGAGTCGAATACTATTTACGCCGCAACGAGAACGGGTGTGCATAAGTCGACAGATGGTGGTACTTCTTGGGAAACCAAATTTGTGCCTCAAGGTACCTCTGTAGGCTGTACTGATTTAACTGTGTTATCCCAGTCAGGCACGGATGTACTTTTGACGGCTTGTGGTTCTTTTAATGCTGGCGGAGTTCATCGCAGCTCTGATGCCGCAGAGACTTGGTCTCAAGTCATTGCTGGCACCGAACAAGGCCGAACTACTATTGCTGTCGCGCCATCAGATAACAATATTATTTATGCGCTGGCTGCCAATCGCAATGATCATGGGATGGACTCTGTTTACAAGTCCACAGATATGGGGGTGAATTGGACCCAAACAGTAACCAAAAATACTGCAGATTCGTTTACTCGCTTGTTGCTCAGCAATACCTATTTTGGATTGTTAGATCAATGTACCGGTGGCACGCCGCAGTTTTTCAATCAGGGTTGGTATGACAATATTATCGCGGTCGACCCGCTTAACCCAGACGTAGTGTGGACAGGTGGTATAGATGTCTTTCGCTCTGACGATGGTGCCCAAACATTCGTACCGACCAGTATTTGGTGGCTAAACCCCACAAACCCACAGTATGCACATGCGGATCAACATGAAATTGTTTTTCATCCAGATTACAACGGTACAACGAATACCACCATGTTTGTTGCCAATGATGGCGGGATCCAAAAAACAGACAATGCGTTGTCTGGTCGATTAACGGTAAGCGAAGTGTGCGGTAATTCAACGGCAGATCCAACGCAGAGAGTAAGCTGGTCAACGCTTAATAATGGATATGCAGTTACTCAGTTTTATCATGGTACGGTCAAGCCCAATGGCACAAGTTACTTTGGCGGAACTCAAGATAACGGTACTTTGGTCGGGGTGGATAATGGTTTTAATAGCTGGGTAGAAATTCTTGGCGGTGATGGTGGATGGACGGCCATCGATCCGACCAATGCTGATATTATGTTTGGTGAATTTACGCGTCTATCTTTACAAAAGTCTACAGATGGCGGACAAAGCTTTAGCAGTGCTGTCAATGGTATTACTGGTGACAATGGTTTTCCATTTATAACCCGTTTTGAAATGGCGCCATCAAACCCACAAGTCTTATGGATAGGTGGTAGTCAATTATGGAGAACAGATGACCAAGCCGCAAATTGGTCAGCTGCATCTGCGGCATTGGATGGTTCTGTATATTCAATTGGAATTGCACCAAATACGGAAACCGCGGTCGCAGCAGGAACAGATAATGGCGCTATTTACGTGTCATACCAAGCAGATCAAGCTACAACTACTTCGAGTTGGACAACCGCAACCGTTCAGTCAGGGGTAACGATAAGCTCAGTTGCATTTGACCCGACAGACAACCAAATTATTTATGCAACTGTCTCCAATTTTGATGCGACACACGTATGGAAAACAACGGATGGTGGGCAAAACTGGCAAGCCAGTGACACCGGTCTGCCAAATATTCCTGCAATGACAATTGCAGTAGATCCGAATAATACCCAGAGGCTATTTGTCGGAACAGATTTAGGGGTGTTTGTATCAACTGACGGTGGCCAAAATTGGATGGCTGATGGTCTAGGGTTAGCGAATACAAATATCGCTAAACTTGCGATTAAAGGGAATGAGCTGTTTGCCTTTACGCATGGTCGCAGCGCTTACAAAGTGCCAATTTCAACGCAATCAGACAGAGAATTTACTACTGACGAAGATATGAAAGTGGCAGTAGGCTCTGCCTTTGCAGACAATTTATCTAATGCATTCGATTCAGTTGAAATAATTCAGGTGCCAAGCAATGGTATGTTGCTTAATGGTGAGAACGCACTGGAACAGGGTGCCGAAGTATTAGCGCAAGACTATGCAAATGTGATGTACATGCCAAATGAAAACTACGTTGGCGAAGACAACTTTGTATTCCAGGGCATGACTGATAGTCAAACAGCACCAAACAATGACCCACTGCCAGACGGGCAATTTGCAGTCACAATTACTATCAATGCAGTTAATGATGCACCAGTGATCTCTCCTATTGAAGACGTTGAGTTATTCATTGGTGAGCTGACTGTTTTAGACTTTAACGATAAAGTTGAAGATATTGAGGGAAGTGATCTTACACTGACTTTAGAACCTTCGGTGCCGGGCATGTCGTTTATTGACGGCGTGTTATCAGGAAGGCCTTATACATCATTTGATGACGAGATGACTTTGACGGTAAGTGATGGCGAACTTGAAAGTCAACAAATGTTTAATATGGCTATTTCAGTTCCACCCGACAGAGATCCAGTGATAGATCAAGGCCAATCATTTGAAGTAATGGAAAATAATGAAGCTGGCGCGTCTATCGGGATGTTAATGTTTACCGATCCAGATCCGGATGTATCACCAGTGGAAAGCTTTATGATCTTGGATGAAGTACCATTTATGATCAATCCTACAGGTGAAGTGATTGTCACTACTGAGCTGGATTTTGAAATGCAAAGTGAATACAGCTTCTTCGTACGTGCTATGGACTCAATGGGCAACACATCTGATTATACTGAAGTAAATGTTGAGGTATTGGATGAGCTGGGTGATGACGATGTCGCACCCGTCATTAAAGACGAACAGAGTTTTGAGGTTACTGAAAACTCGGAAGTCGGTACGGTTGTTGGCATGCTCGAGTTTGAAGACCCAGATCCTGATGATTCTCCGATAGAATCATTCACAATTTTGGGTGATGTACCATTTGAGATAGATGCAGACGGCAGTATTAAGGTCACTGGTTTAGTTGATTATGAAGTTCATCAAGCATTCGTTTTCGTCGTCAAAGCCGTTGATTCAGATGGGAATGAATCTAACTTTGTCGAAGTGAAAATTGATGTTGTGGATGACCCTAATGACGAAGATGTGCCTGACCGAACACCTAATATCCCTGGCGGTCAGATTTTTGAAGTGAGAGAAAATGCTGCTTTAGGGACTATCATAGGCCGTTTAGAGTTTATGGATCCCGATGCAGATACTTCACCTGTTGACTCATTCATGATCATAGGCAGTGCGCCATTTAGCATTGCTGGTAATGGCGATATCATTGTTCAAGGTGAGTTGGATTATGAATTCCAAAGTGTAATTAGATTTGGTGTACGGGCTCAGGATACGTTCGGTAATGTATCTGAGTATACCGAGGTGAGAGTTAACCTCATTGATGTCAGGGGAGATGACGACGATGACCAAGATGGTGATTCGGGTTCATTTGGCTGGCTGACTTTACTGAGTGCACCGCTTGCACTTCTTAGAAGGCGTAAGCGCTAAAGCACGGTAATTTTAAAAAGCGGCGAGAGTCGCTTTTTTTAAGCAGTTGCAGATCAAACATTAAATAAATGAGAACTAGAAGGGGGGGAGTGAAACTGTGATGAGCACTTTTTGTGCAAAGCACTCATAAATACTTTTTAGCGATTAACGCTTTTTCTTTTTGCCTTGAACAGCTTTAAATCTTGGGTTTGTTTTACAGATAACGTAAACACGTCCACGGCGCTTAACTACTTGACAACCTGGTCTATTTTTCGCGCTCTTTAATGAACTTAGAACTTTCAACTTATGCTCCTTAATATGTTTAAACACCTTTTAGGTGAGTTTACATCGCTACGCAAAATAGCGATGTAAACTAAAAACCAATACTTACTTAGTTGTAGCAGAAAGGTTTTTGAAACGGCGGTTGAACTTAGCAACACGGCCATCGCTTGCAACGATTTTCTGCTTACCTGTATAGAACGGGTGAGATGCACTTGAAACATCAATTGGCACGTATGGGTACTCAACGCCATCGATTTCAACCGTTCTATCAGACTTGATTGTTGAACCAACGATGAAGTATTTGTCTACTGCCGTGTCATGAAATGCAACAGCTTGATAATCCGGGTGGATATTTGCTTTCATAGTAAAATTAAACCTTACGAAATGTGATAACGTCACAAATACTATTCTATTTGAGAATGGTTTTCAATTGCTTGTCTGAAATTTTTTTTACACTTTTGTCTAATGATTATACGAATAAGCAAATTGTTACTGGATCTTCAATATCAGACTGTTATAACTAGAGTCGAGATTGAGAAAGAGGACAACACTGTGAGCGAAGAATCACAACAATTAGACAACAGTGTCATTGCACAGCTGCAAAATGAGGATCATTCGTCGCTAGCTCAGCAATTGGATGAGTTAACTTGCGAACACAGTGACATAGTGGAACTGCTGGCCCAATATCAGGTTTTAAGTGAGCAAGAGGATGACGAAAAATTTGATTCTTGGTATGACGGTTTGTGCGAAGATAAACTAAGAGTGTTAAAAGGGTTTGAAATACTTAGAGCACATTTTGAGCGGTTAGTATCTGCTCAAAATGGTGAGGTTAATTAGGTAAAACTCGTTTTATACATACTCATTTCATAAAAGCCACTTAATGTCCATTAGGTGGCTTTTATCTATCTGGATAAATAATTATCAAAAAAGGCGACCAGAAATCGATTTGATTTAATTAGGCTAGCGTGTAGATAAATCATATTTTTGCATAACACTCTCAATATATTGATATCTTAATGAATTATGCTTTTCGTGAGATGCATTATGGCTCAAAGCTCTATTCAATAACTTAAGGGCTTCATGTAGTAAAGCTCTATTTTCGGGAGGTACACTGTTGCTCGTCCTATCGTCTGTTAGTGTATCGACCAAAGCGCGTCCGAGGTCAATATACACAACCTCTTCAACTGCACCATTTTGACTTATCACGCCATATTTACTGCATAAATACTGTTGCCAAACTTGCTGAATATGTTCAATTAGGTCATCGCCAAATTTATCATCATCACTTACAACGCCTCTGTCTGCACAGGTTTTCAAAGTAGTGATGTATTTGTTTTGAAATAATTCATAGGCATGACTAGATTGCTGCACCTCATGTTTTATCAACATTTGTCCCCAATCTAGCGCTGCTCTGGGGTAATAATCGGTTACTTCAACACATTCATATAACCCAAGGTAAGAGCTGCACTTGATTAGGTTATCTATGCTGTAACTGGCGTTAGGGAAGATACTACTTTCTTGCCACCGTTGAAGCTGTTCTTGTGAGATCTTCAGCAAACTACAAAGCTCATGGGCATCGTAAAAGTTAGATTTTAGATAATCAGTTAATCTCATTTTTAACACTGGTTATTTATACAGTTATTTTGAGTTTGTATGATTTTTGGTTTATAAGCAAGAAATTTTATAAAACTGTGCTTTTTACCCTCGGCATACAAGGTCAATTGTGTTAAAACATGTCGTATATAAACAATTAGCTAGAAATTGCATGCGAAGTATACAAACGATAAAACAAGCCAGTTTAATCACGGCGATCAAAACTCCATATCAAATGTCAGGTGAAATTGATCTTCAGGCATATGATGCTTTAGTAGAAACCCAAATCGCAGCGGGTGTTGATGGTATCATTGTTGGCGGTACAACGGGTGAAGGTCAGTTAATGACTTGGGAAGAGCACTTAATGCTGATCGCCCACAGTGTTAACAAGTTTTCAGACAAGCTTATTATTGTTGGTAATACCGGAAGTAACAATACGAGGGAAGCTATCAAAGCGACCGAGTATGGTTTCGCTTCTGGTATGGATGCTGCGTTACAGATCAACCCATATTATGGCCGAACATCGGATGCCGGTGTGGTAGAACACTTTGAGCGTGTTTTAGAAATTGGACCTGCGTTTATTTACAATGTACCGGGTAGAACTGGACAAGATTTAACGCCAGATATTATGGAGCCTTTGGCTAAACATAGGCACTTTATCGGTGTTAAGGAATGTGCGGGTAACGAGCGTATTGCTCATTATGAAGCACAGGGAATTGCTTGTTGGTCAGGAAATGATGATGAAGCCCATGACGGTCGCCATAAGTTTCAATCCCATGGTGTGATATCTGTCACGTCAAACTTAGTACCTCGACTATTTAGACAGCTTATGGATAGCCCTAATGAGTCGCTTAACAAAGAGTTACAACCTCTCATGAGCTGGCTGTTTTGTGAACCAAACCCAATTGCAATTAACACTGCACTGATTATGACTGGTGCAGTTAACCCAGTATTTAGACTGCCCTATGTGCCACTGACTAAATCTCAGCAATTAGAGGGTCAGCAGCTCATAAATGCACTCGATGAGCAGTATATTGTTGGCGGAAAAGCCAATTTAGTCGATGAGACGCTACTTAAGCTTTGTTAATGCTGAGAATTGACGTATAATCTGCGGCCCTTCAGTATTGGTCGCAGGTTTGTCGTTATGAATTTTAAATCTTTTAGTTTTCCAGAGCCGTTGTTAAAAGCCTTAGATGAGATTGGCTTTGAAGAACTCACCCCGATCCAACAGGCGGCCATCCCTGTGATCAGAAAAGGTCATGATGTGCTGGCAACGGCACAAACTGGTACAGGAAAAACCGCAGCGTTTGCCTTGCCTGTTATCCATAACCTTTTAAAAGGGACGCCATCTAAATCACCTCGTGCATTATTTCTAGCACCTACCCGAGAGCTTGCTGAGCAAATTGCCAATAATTGTGAGTCATTTACAAAGCACACAGAGCTGCGTACTGTCGCTGTGTTTGGCGGTGTTAATGTTGAAGGGCAATCGCAACGATTATCTCAAGGCGCTGATATTATTGCCGCAACGCCAGGGAGATTACTTGATCTGGTCAGATTGGGGAGTGTTGATTTAGCGAATATAGAGCATTTGGTGCTAGATGAAGCCGACCGCATGCTAGATATGGGCTTTATTGATGAGATGCAGCGTGTGATATCTTTGGCGAAGGAAGATAAACAGTTGTTGCTGTTTTCTGCAACTTTCCCATCGGCAGTAAAACAATTTGCTAAAAAGGTTTTAAAAGAGCCTAAACTTGTTCAAACAGCACCTGAAAATACTACAGCAGAAACGGTCCGTCACGTTGTTTATCCGGTTGAACAACAGCGCAAAAAAGAGCTGTTATCAGAGTTAATAGGCAAGAAAAACTGGCAGCAAGTCCTTGTGTTTGTAAACATGAAAGATGACGCAGATACTATTGTAGAAGAGCTTGAGCTTGATGGTATCGCGGCGACAGTTTGTCATGGAGATAAAAAGCAAGGTGCAAGGCGCCGTGCACTTCGAGAATTTAAGGAAGGCAAAGTACGTGTGCTGGTTGCTACCGAAGTTGCTGCACGTGGTATTGATATCGAAGGGCTTCCTCGAGTGGTGAATTATGACCTGCCTTACTTACCAGAAGATTATGTTCACAGGATTGGCCGTACAGGTCGCGCAGGCAATAGTGGTCAGGCAATTTCGTTTGTAAGCCGAGAAGAAGAGCAGTTTTTACTGCACATTGAAGCGTTAATTGGTCAAAAGATTAAACGTTACTATTTACCGGGTTATGAAGTTGCAAGTCGAGATAACTTGATTGATAACCTGAGCAAAAAACCAAGTCATCAAAGACGCAAAGCTCGAACAAATAGACCTAGTAACCAAGCGAGTGGAGAAGCGCGAGTAAAAAACCGCAGCAAAATTAGCTCTGTTAGAAGTCGCTTAAAAGGCGTCAAACTTAAGTTGGACAAATAGCTTCTAACTGTTTGATATATATTAAAGCGAGCTAGTTAGCTCGCTTTTGTTTTTAGATGACGCTAAGCTTACCGCCCAAAAGTAGATCTAAGCCCCACCTTCCCGAATACCAAATATTAAACTGGCGCATACGTCATTATTTTCCCTATCTAGCTTATCTGCGCAGGACAGTTGCATCAAGCCAATTTTACAAAATACGCCTCTTAATTTGGAAGATTTGGCTTAGTGAAAGAGATGCACAGAGGGCACAAAAATTGGTTTGCTTATAAAACAGATCTAAAAAGCAGCCAACTAAAAACATGTGGCTGCTTGTTGGGAGAATTGGCAGGTAGTACTACTTAAAACTGAATTGTGTAATCAGCAAAGAGCGTTCTACCATATATGTTGTGGTTGGTGGTGTTAAATCCGACAAACCTTTCAAGTCTTACTTCAGGTACTCTGTCGAAGATATTACGCGCACCAATTGTAAAGCTACCGTAGCTGTCGGTTTGATAGTTAAAACCAAGGTCCACTTCTGTCGCCGAAGCGTAATCGTCATACTCTCGGCCTGCTACTTCGTCTTCGTTGGTCACGCCTTTGAAACGATCAAGATATCTTACGGCAATATTTGCACTAAACTCGTCAAGAATATATGTAACTTGAGAGTTGACACGGTATTGTGCTCTGCTGACATAGCCGACACGATCGTACTCTGGTTGATTTGGGTTAGCTCGGCTGTCGTAGTTAAAGGTATAACTACCATCTAAGGTGTATCTGATCTCACCCATATCTTCAAAGTCGAAACGTGTATTGAACGCAATATCAATACCCGAAGTTTCTGCACCAACCATGTTGATATAACCATAACCAACGGAGGTAAGTTTCCCATCAGCGTCTCGATTCACATATATCTGCTCTGGGTTGTAACCATCAAGCGCATTAGCATGGCTTAAATCGATTACATCTTGTGGCTCAATTCTAGAAATCTGATCTGTGATTTCAATATTCCAATAGTCAACAGTGACTGCGGTATACTGAGCAAGATTCCAGACCGCACCGACAGAAAACTGCTCTGAAGTCTCTGGTTTTAGGTTTGGAGTACCGATTGCTGTCGCTGGGATGTTTTGTGTATCGCAAGTCGAGTCAGGGCAGTCCGTTAAGTTATAATACCCAGTCGCGGCGTCTCCGACCAGACGGTTCAAACCCGCCACTCGGAAGCCTTGGCTGAAACCACCACGCAATACAAGATCATCAGACGCTTCATAACGAACGTTGATGCTGCTTGATAACTCGCCCGCATCAGGTAAGCTGTATTCATCATAACGGCTTGCGACTTTAACAACGAGTTCATCAAGTACAGGCAATTCGACTTCTACATATGCAGCTTTATAATCTCGCTCACCAATTACGTCACCACCAAATGAACTGACAACATTTCCATTTTCGAGGCCTGCGTTAGATTGCGCATCCATTTCATCTGCCAACTCGGTTTTTCTGTACTCGGCACCAATAGCGTAGCCAATTTCACCACCGGCCAATTCCATGCCTGACAAGCCCGCCCAGCTTATTGATATGCCGTTTGACGTTGTTTCACCGCTGCGATAAGCCGTATGACGAATATTATCTAGTGTTTGGCGTGTTGCATTGCCACCGGGAACTAACGGGTTGTATTCACCGTCATGTACCGCGTCTTGGAATCGATCTTTGAAAGCGTAATGCTTTGTTACTTGGTGGAATTTTTCACGGCTCAGCCCAATGTTTATGGCCAATGCGCCAGCATCAGTTACCCATTCAAAACCAGTATTAAAGTCGATTAATGTCGTATCAAATTGTACGGCACGATCTGCATCACCAACCATGCGGTGCGTAACTTGAACATCTTTTGCGTTCCCAGTACCAAAAGTTGGGTTGTTAGGGTTGTCTGCTGCCATGTCGGCAGTCATCCAAATTGAACTCGCCGCCGTGTCTGTAACATCACGTAAGATTAGAGATTGCGCGTACCATTCCAACTCTTCCGAGATATTGTACGTAAAGTGGGTAAAAATAGAGTCTTTTTTACGCTCTGGATAGTATAGTTTGCCTTCGTAAAAGTCGAAAGTACAGCGCTTGCCATCTTCGCCTTCATCTCGAATATTTTCTTGTGGGCATTCCTTCCCTGGATTCCATGGTCCAAACTCTCCATCAGCCTCATGGGTACGCCAGTTACCCCATGGGGTTGTGGTTGACATTCTTCTTGGGTTTACTTTTCCGTCAATATGGTCACGTTCACCACCTTTTAAACCTTCTTGATATTGGTGTTCATATATAAGAGTGACTGAAGACTTATCGGTTACTTGACCAAAACTCATTGAAAAACCGTTTTCGCTACCACCACCACGCGAAGTATCAGCACCATGCAGTTTAAACCCTAAGCCATCGTAATCTTTTTTCAAGATGATATTTACAACCCCAGCTATTGCGTTGGAGCCATATATTGCTGACGCCCCATCTCGTAAGATCTCAATTCGCTCTACCGCTTCAATTGGGATCATATTTAAGTTTGTACTACTTCCGTACAAAGCAGACGACGGTGCTACTTGGCGGCCGTTGATCAGGGTTAATGTTCTGTTGGCACCGAGGCCACGTAGCCCAGAACCAGAATGGTTTGCATCTGTTGAGTTACCTGTATTGATATTGCTACCTGCACTGTTGAAGACGCTTTGACGTAAAACACCTGCAATATCATTTAAACCGGTTTTTGCTATGTCGACAGAAGAGATAACGGTAACAGGAAGCGCACTTTCCAAATCGGTACGCTGGATACGCGAACCTGTAATTTGAACGCGTTCAATCTCATCGGCTGACTCATCCGCTGCGATTGCAGCAGAAGGGACCAGTGGTAATACAGAGCTAACACTTAATGCAATGAATGATTTTTTAAACTGATTTAGTTTGAACTTAGAGAGGTCCATAGTTTTCCTTATTGATGCTGATTTATTGTTGTTTTTTCAATTAGCAATAGACACTTCAGGCGAGTTTTCACCTCTATTTGAGACGGTGTGTCATCGATAATTCATGTATAACATATATTGTATACAATAGTTTGTCCATATTTTATCTACGGAATTTGATAATACAGATAAAAGTTGCATCTTATTTAGGTTAAAAGGGTGGTTCCTGTATTATGGATTAGTGGTATAGTGCTAATTTGTTGGTGGGGACCTTAGAAGTGTTTAGCCAAATACTAATTTTGTAAAGAACCAGCATTCGTTGCATCAATGTGGACTAATAATTATATCGCTATCAAAAAGTGGATAGAGAAAGTACGACAAGTGACGCTTTTTCTGAGCCAACACCTTGAATTTAACAACAAGGTTAAATGATTGTCGGCAATCGCCATGACTGCATTTCGGCTAGTCGACTTCGAGTGCGTTCAAATTCGAAAGCGAGTAGCTCTCCTGCATAAAGGGTTTGTAATGAAAAGCTTGATGAAATAACAACCAGCTTTTTTCGGTCATAAAATTCATCTACGAGTGCGATAAAGCGTCTAGCCTCGTCATCAAGGTTACGAGATTCAAGTAGGGGTTTTGCTCTTATGTAGCCCTCTTCAATGCCTTGAGTAACGCTTTGAAGAGCAGGGGATGAACCCATTTTAGGAATGTTCTGTACAAAAATTGCGTCATAGTCAGTGGCGAGTTCGATGTAATCTGAAGTTGCTCTGGGCGAGGTACATAGAGACATAAAATCAATTAGCAACGCATTGTGTGCATGTCCCAAAATACTGACTGGCCTATTTAATATGTCTATGTTTGTGGATTTGTAAGATCCGCCTATAGTGTTAAACAGAGATTGAAAGCCTGCAGTGTCATTTTCAAAGTAAAACTGGGCAGAAAAACCATTGTTAAATCTGTGATCGTGTTCTCCAGATACACTCACTACATGACAATGAGTTAGCAAGAGTTCTATGGTTGGCTCGAAACGATTTCTCTGTAACCCATTTTTGTATAGATCGGTAGGGTGGGAATTCGATGTTGTAACAAAAATAATACCCGCTTTAAAAAACGCATCTAAAAGACCCGCTAATATCATCGCATCACCAATGTCTTTTACGAAGAACTCGTCAAAACATAACACCTTTGTATGCTTTGCCCACTGCTTTGCAATTACCTTTAATGGATCTTTCTTTCCTTGAATATCAGCCAGCTGCTGGTGGATTTTATGCATGAAATGATGAAAATGCAGCCTTTGCTTTTTATCTATGGATAGGGATCCATAAAACATATCCATCAACATTGACTTGCCACGGCCAACAGGGCCGAATAAATAGATCCCTTTAGTTTTGCCACTTATTCGAATTTGCTCCGACAATCTATCTAGCTCGTCAATGGCGTCTTGTTGCTTGGGGTCATAGGATAATTGGTTGTTCTTAACAAGCTGATTATATTGTTCTAAAAGGTGATGCATAAAGGGATCGGTAGATAAAGAGAGTGAATATAATACGGGTTGTAAGGAAAGAGATAAAGCGTGTTGCTGCCAAAGCCATAGATTTAAGAATAAATCTATGGCTTTGGCACGTACGGATAATTAAAGCCAATTAAAAATAAACATATATTATGTAAAATTGACTCTAGTATTGTATCGCCCAAACTTAATTTGCTTGAGTTTTAAAATTAAAATCTTATTTGTATGGGCTCAAGTCTGTTTGCTCGGCTTCGCAGACCTTTTTTATAACAGGGTGTTTTGCCATTCCGCGCAGGTATTTTGCTAAATGTTCAAATTGTAATGGTGGCGTGTTTAATTCATCCGCCCATATACACAGCATAAACAAGTAGCAGTCACATATTGTAAATTGCTCGTTGACGACATAGCTTTTTCCCGATAAATGACGGTTTACAATAGCAAACATATCAGCTAAGCGAGTTTGTTGAGTTTTAATGATGTCGTCATACATGAGTGCGCTTTGGGTATGACGCTCAGGATAAAAGTAAATCATTAATTCCGACTGTATCGTCGTAGTGAAGTACATTAGCCATTGATAAAAAACTCCTTTTTGTATCGGGTCCGATGGGATTAATTGTCCTTCAGGGTGCTTTTCTGCAAGGTATAGACAAATAGCGCCACTTTCAAACAACACAAATTCGTCATCGACAAGCGTTGGGATCCTTCCGGTCGGGTTTAGACTTAAATATTGCGCTGATTTTTGTGCATTTTTCTTACGGTCGACAATTTCTAATTGATATGGAACTTTTAGTGCTTCTAAAACAAAATGTGGAGCGAGACTGGCATTACGAGGGTAATAAAACAAAGTGTACATAACTGGCCTTATCATCAAGTTTTTTATTGGTGAGAAAGCTCCTTTTACGGTTATTCCTTTAGGACTTTAGGACAGCATTTGAATAATAACAAATAGCATGACGTATTTTTATTCAAAAATTTAAATTGTCTAAAGTAAGTTAACAGGATTAACCTTGGATTTCTCTGCCGTTAATGATTTTACCTTAATTAGGAAATGCACTGCACCAATTTAAAAGTTTTTTAAAGAAATAATGAAAAAAGTAATTAATGAGGTAGGTTTGAATTAATTTTGAGACGAGAGCATTTTTGGCTTGCAAAAATGCTCTCAATTACTGCTTTAAGGCGTGTAATAAATCGGAGAGTTCGGCCCTACAGGAAGACCAAAACCAAATACCCATATATAAAACAGAGCAACCCAGCCGACAAAGAAGAACATGCTGTAAGGTAACATAGTTGCGACTAAGGTGCCGATACCCATATCTTTTTTGTATTTAGTTGCAACAGCTAAAATAAGGCCAAAGTAACTCATCATAGGTGTGATCAGGTTAGTTACTGAGTCACCGATACGGTATGCTGCTTGGATTGTTTCCGGTGCATAGCCAACAAGCATAAGCATCGGCACAAATATAGGTGCGGTTACAGCCCACTGTGCAGAAGAAGAACCTAGACATAGGTTGACCATTGCACACATCATAATGAACAGAATGAAAACTTCTGGACCTGTCAAATTTAGCGCTTGCAATAAAGCGGCACCATTTATCGCCAAAATAGTACCAAGGTTGGTCCACTTGAAGAAGGCAACAAATTGTGCAGCGAAAAATACAAGTACAATATACATACCCATAGAGCTCATGCTTTTACTCATGGCATCAATCACATCGCGGTCTGATTTCATCGTACCAACAACGCGGCCGTATACAAAACCTGGGATAGCAAAAGTAACGAAAATAAGAACAACAATGCCTTTTAGGAATGGAGAGCCTGCAACAGCACCAGTCTCAGGGTGACGAAGAATACCGTCTTCAGGAACAATGGTTAAGGCTAAAATACTGCAAACTACAAGCAGTGACACGCCCGCCCATTTTAAGCCTTTTTTCTCAAGTGCAGTTAGGTGCTCAATGTTGTTCTCAGATAGGTCAATACTCGCTTCATCTGGGTTGTATTTACCAAGCCTAGGTTCAACAATTTTTTCTGTAACAAGCGTGCCTACAATGGCAATCAAGAAAACAGAAATCATCATGAAGTACCAGTTTGCTTCAGGGCCAACGTGGTAGGTTGGATCGATCATTTGCGCAGCAGGTGTTGTGATACCTGCAAGAAGAGGGTCTATTGTCCCGAGTAATAGATTGGCGCTGTATCCGCCAGATACCCCAGCAAACGCGGCTGCTAAACCTGCTAACGGGTGTCTACCTAGGCTGTGGAAGATCATTGCCGCAAGTGGTATCAGTACAACATAGCCCAGCTCTGAAGCTGTATTTGACAAAATAGCTGCAAACACAACCATAAATGTCACTAGTCGTTTTGACGCGCCCATGACCATTCCGCGCATAGCAGCGGAAAGCATACCCGAGTGCTCAGCAACACTTACACCTAATAGGGCAACAAGTACCGTACCAAGTGGTGCGAATCCAGTGAAGTTGGTGACAAGGCCGGTCATGATTCTTTGTAAGCCTTCAGCGCTCAATAAGCTTACGACTTCAATGACACCATCAGCGTCACGCCCTTTAGCTCCCTCTGGACGAGGGTCAATTGCGCTCAAACCCATCCAATCAGCGATACCACTGAATACTACGATTACAATACATAGCATGGCAAAAAGAGTGATCGGGTGGGGAAGCATATTCCCTAAAAACTCAACCGTTGCCAAAAAGCGATTAAATAGGCCGCTTTGTTGTTCTGGCGATTGAGAGCTTTTATTCGCTTTAGTCTCTACTGCATTCGACATAGCAAGTTTTCTCGGTTCCAAAAAATGCGGCATACCATATCACTTTTTCATTCAGTGGTCATTTATAAAAGTTAACTCAAGGTGAAAATGAGATAAAATTACAAGTATTACTGATGAAGGACAATGTATGTTTATATAGTTAGTAAGTACTTGGTTTTGGTTGCATAAATATCGAACTATTCATGTTGGCATGACTGTGCTGAATGATTTATTTGTTTTTGCTTGCGAGAATTACGCCTTTGAATAGCAAAGGATATTGCCTAAATTTTGTGCCAATATGGTCATCTGCCATAATTTGTTGGCAAATACGCGTAATATCGTCATCAGCAGCAAGCACCCACTCAAGGTGCTCTATCGCACGTTTCAATCCTTTTTTTAAAAACTGTTGCTGTTGATAGTAGTCGCAATTGGCTTTAACGATTTCAAGTAGCGCGGGATCCTGTTGAAGAGAGGTGACGACTTGCGCTATGTACTCTTGTGATGATTGGCTACTTACTCGGTTTTTATTTCTAGTCATCAAGCATCGCCGCTATGTAATGTAACTTTTTCATAAAATCGGCCTTTTGCGACTCCTTATCATAGTCGAACTGATAGGTATTGTGAAAACCAAAACGTAAGAGTACGCCGCTGCCTTGAAGATAGATAGTATAACCATCGGGATCTGAGAAAGCTGTGAGCCCCTCACACTGTTTTCCCTGTTCATAATCTTCTCCATGTTGTTGGATATACTCATATACCTTTAAGACAAGATTACTACTTAGTTCGTTTTTCATATTGCACCAACTTATAGGGTCTATTGCTTAATACTACTCGCAGAACAGGTTAACGGATCAGTTTCGAAACGGCCTTAAACTGAGGGTGTTTTGCATCTTTCAATATATCAAACAGTAAGGTTTCTAAGCTCATAATGACGGCACCTTGATATCTAAGTTGCTCAATCGCCCACTGTTTGTGCTGTGTATTTCTAGAGCCTACTGCATCGGCGATAACAATAACCGGTTGGGCTAGCGTCAATAAATCACATACTGTTTGGTATACACAAACATGTGACTCAAGTCCGATAACAACCTTAGTCACATTTGGGTCCATATTGATGGTTGGGTTAGGTTCAGAGCCCCTTACGGCGCTAAATGTCGTTTTTTCATATCGGTCCAAATTGAATTGCAGTAATGAGCTATCTGTATGGCCAAGTCCTTTCGGGTATTGTTCAAATACAACAGCTGGAATTGCCAACAGTTCAGCGGCGCTAAGCAACTTGTGCGCCGTTTCTACAATATGTTGATAGTTCGCTATATGGGGCTGAAAACTCTCTTGTATATCAACGACAAGAATTTGAAAAGCGGGCTGTTTGGACATGGTTTATTCCTTTAGCTATTGTCTAACATCACTTAAACTAGGTGTTGTAGTATTTATCATTATGGATTTTAGCTGGTTATGCAATTGGAGTTTTTGGGGACGTCTTCAGGCAGTCCGACTACGTATCGCAATGTTTCTGCCACAGCAGTCAAATTTGAGAAGTCAAAACAGTGGCTGCTAGTTGATTGCGGAGAAGGCACACAACATCAAATATTGAGATCAAAGCTTACCCTTTATCATCTGGGCGTCATTTGTATTAGTCACGTGCATGGAGATCACTGCTATGGGTTGCCTGGCTTGCTCGCGTCTATGGCAATGTCAGGCAGAACAGACACGGTTTATTTGGTTGCACCGAAGAAAGTCATTGAGTTTTTGCACGCGACGTTTTCTTTAACTGATTTGGCCTTACCGTTTGACTTTAAAACCATTGCGATAGAAGAAGCCTGTTCGGTGCTCAAGTTCAGCTACTGTGAACTTGAGGTGATGGAGTTAAAGCATCGAGTGCCGAGTTATGGATTTAAAGTGACGGAAACACAGATCCCGAAAAAGCTCAGGATCAATTTGCTGCAACAGGACGGAGTCGCAACTGGTAAGCACTTTAATCAACTGCAAAAAGGGTTAGATGTTGAGTATCAGGGGAGGGTGTTACAGTCGCAGCGCTATGCATTTCCAAGTTGGCTGCCTAGAAAAGTAATTGTATGTGGAGATAATGAAAAACCAAGCTTGCTGAAACCTTATGTTGAAGGTGTTGATGCGATTGTCCATGAAGCAACGTTCACACACAAAGACTTAAAAAAAGTGGGCCATCATACCGGCCATAGCGACGCGAAACGGATAGCTGAGTTTGCAGAGCAGGCACAAGTCCCTTTACTTGTTTTGACTCATTTTAGTGTGCGCTACCACGGCCCTGGTTTACTTGAAAACCTGGAAAATGAAGCGCACTCCTATTACAAAGGCGTGCTGGTCCTAGCAGATGATGGGCTAATACTAGATATCCCCAAACAGTTACTGTCTGAGTGATTTGAATAAAGCCCAGTCATGATTAACTTGGTTGGCATACAGGTTGGCTTGCTCTACTAGCGCCTCAATCAGATCTGGGAGTACATTTACACAACTTTGCTGAAAGCTTGTTGAGCGCCTATCGCCCCTCATATGTGCATAGGCCAGCACTTGTGCGCAGCTTTGCGCATATTGCGCAAAGCCATTTTTGTGGGCAGCGCGCTTTCCAAGAGTAATATGCTCAGGATCAATGCCAACGCGGGCGTGATGACGAGATCTGACTAACCAATGCAGTCCTTGCCAAAGAGCATCATCGATAATTAAGTCTGGTCGACGCTGCATTTTTCGTTGGCAATTGACCGTCAAATGAGCGTGATTTAGGCGATTGACGGGGCTTAAATCTTTGAAGTAGTGTAAAGGCGCAGCTAAGGCTTGTTGTTTGACTTCGACAATATGATAGAGCTCGGGTTGATAGAACTCAGGTGCTTGCTGCGAACTTGGTCCTACCAATAAATAATAACGTTTTAAATGGTTGCTGCCTGTTCCCGCATCTAACCTTTCTACACAGTCGATGATGTCGTCATCTACATAGGGTCTAAACTGCGCGATCAGGTTGGCTTTGATATCAGCGTGAATTGCTTCAAACTTCATGGGATCGGGTTTAAATTGCAAAGGTATTGAGGTTAAATCAACATCTTTTGCCAAACTGCTTTTTACATTGAAAGCAGAGCCGCCGACAAGGCGTTGCAGTCCTTTTTGCCAGCGTTTGTGCAGGATATGGTCTTTATCAAACTCGGTCAGTGCACTTTGGCTATTGTTTTCGCTTCGTAGCGATGCTTCACATGTGGCAATATAGTGCTGTAAAAAGGCAAGCTGGGCTTGCGGCACCTCTTGTGAAGAAACCGCGGGTTTTTGTTTTTCATTGAGCGAAACGGCCAATTCCTTTGTCGCGAAACCAGCCTGTTGTGCCAAGTTTAGGCTTACCAAGAAGCGAAACAGATCCCAAACAACATGGCCGATACAGGCATCGTCAAAATCATTCGGTGTGAATACGAGTGTCTCTCCGTGGGAGCCTTCTTCGCTGAGAAAGCCAAAGTTACTTGTGTGGCAATCTCCCATAATACTGGTAACGGGAATGTCGTAAGCTGATTTGGGAAAATCCACCATACCGTCAAAAATATCGCGATACATTAGTGGGGCTGATCCTCGGAAAAAATGAAAAGCACTGGCGGACATTTTTTCATGCTTGTTCAGGTCAATGGATGGTGCAGTACCGTCATGGTGCTCGAAATAGGCTACGAGCTGTTGTTCACGATTCATTGTTATGTCCTCTGTTGTTTTATTCCGAGTTGTTGCTCAGCGAGCTGCACAATTTTTGGATCGAGCGTGGGTGGCTCAACGTGCACATTGGCTGTCAGTGCAGCAGTGAGTTGTTTTAACACTTCTATCCGTGCGAACCATTTATGGTCACCAAGAACAAGTGACCAAGGCGCGCATAGGGTATGCGTTTTGTTAAACATTTCTTCAATTGCTGTTTTATACTCACATCGTTTTTGTCTATTTCTGATATCTTCCTCGGTCAGTTTCCATTGTTTGAATGGATTGTTGAGTCGCTCAGAAAATCTTTTAAGTTGTTCATCACCACTTATATGTAAAAACAGTTTTATGACTTTAATATTATCGTCGTGCAAAAGTTGCTCAAATTCGTTAATTTCACGATATGCACGTTGCCATTGTGCACTTGTAGCGAAACCTTCTATACGTTCAACTAATACTCTGCCGTAATAGGAGCGGTCAAAAATGGCCAATGTCCCGGGACTCGGCAGTTTATTAAAAAAGCGGTAGAGATAATGTCTTCCTTGCTCATCTTCAGTTGGTGCGGCGATAGGGTAAACTTGATAGCCTCTGGGGTCTAATTTTTCTGTGATCCTGCGGATCGCCCCCCCTTTGCCAGCTGCGTCCCAACCCTCTAGTACAATGACGGCTCTATGCCCCTGATGATAGTATGCTTGTTGAATGTGGAGGAGCTGTGTCTGCCAGTACTTTAGTGCCTGTTTATACGCTTTTTTATCGCCAATGGCGGGGTATTCATGGATACCTTTCAAAGAAGGAGGTGGGCTGATTTGTACGTTGTTAATAGTACTTGGTTTCAAATTCAGGTCCTCTTTCTGTATTGTTTGGGAGTTATATTCATAACTTTTTTAAACTGCCGAATAAAATGTGACTGGTCAGCATAGTCAAGTTGATGTGCAATATCAGTCAACGGGGTCGATGGGTGTGCCTTTATCAGGTCTCTTGCCCGCGATACCTCTACCAGCGTTGCCAGCTCTTTGGCGCTGATCCCCATTGTTTGGCAAAAAGCTCTTTCAACACGTCGGCTGCTTATGTTTAGGGTGTCATAAAGCTCAGAGAATTTTATTGATCTTGGTGACATATTGATGTGTTTGTTCACTTTTAAAAATGCATCGGGAAGGCAATGCATGCCAGATTGGAATTGTGCCTCTAACCACTGTAATAAGATCTTAATTTTTTCATTGATAGGATGGTTTTGACTCATTAAAGCGTCGATCACATGTTTACATATTGGCACTGCGTCTTGAAGCTCAATACATTGATTTTTTAGCTCTTTTAAAGGGGTTTTTGTGAAGTTTTTTGCGCCCAAAGGGGTTAACCTTACTCCGAGAAGATACTGGCGTTGTGATGAAAAATGCCACCGGAGAGATTTTGTGTGCGGCCCAACCAGGTAGGCCGAGTTGCTCAGCCTTGTATTATCAATAGTTGAGTTACCAGAGATGACAAACAAAATAGAAATACACCCGTCACTATGAAGCGTTTGAGTGGCCAAGTTTTGTGAATAGGTATGCCAAAGATTAAGAACGTAGGGAGCCTGTGAGAGTGGTGGGGGGATAATTGTGTACACGTTTACCTCACTCCTTGTGGGCGCAGCTGATGCCTGTTTATTCTTCAAATTTTATTTTAGCTTTGATGTTCAATTTATCTTCATTCTAGACTTTGGGCAAGAAAAAAGCAGCGAAGAGCTGCTTTGGGTGTTTAAGTTAGTTTTACTTCTTTTGGTATCAACGCAATTAGGATTATCTTGCGTTAGTACTTTCGAAGATTTTATCTGCTGAAGCCGCGACGAATCCCGTATACAACTCACCATCTGGCTTGTTGTAACGAAGCGCAAACTCATAGAAGCAACTAGGAATTTCAAACTTGCCGTCAGAAAACTCAACTGGGTGGTGATCTGCAAGTGTAGATGATTGCTCCAATAATACTTCTGGAGAACCTTTGATTTCTCCGCCTGAAGTGTTAAGAGGGAATCCAGCATCTTTCAATGCTTGGTTTACAGCTTCAATCGTTTCAAAGTTAGCAAGGTAATTGATACTTACTGTAAAGTGGTTTGCGCGATATCCCCAAGCAGACATCCAAGCGGCGTATTCACTTTCTTCAAGTAGCTTCTTGTATGTTTCATGGCTTACTTGCCAGTGTGTGCCTGAATATAAAAAGTTTTCAGCAGTGACTGCACTTTCATCAATTCCATCAATCATTTTTGCAACGATTGTTTGCAATTCTTCAGAACATTTTTCAAGCAATAACTCAGAGATAAATACCTTCGGCTTACTTGGATCGCTGTGCTCATAGTGCTTTGCATACAGCTTTTTCGCTTCGAAGTGGTATTCGCCACATTCTTTATACCCAACTGCTTTAAAATGTGCAGCTAGTTTTTCGAGACCAATTTTTTCATGATTGAATGTACGTAGCGCGATATGGTCATTGATGACGTCATCTTGCTGCGTTGAACCCAATAGCTCGTGTACTTTTACAGCTGATGGAGTCACTTCTAAATAGTTGCTCCATAATTGTTCGAATAAGCTATCTACATTGTTGTGCATAATGGCAATTCCTTAATATAGCGGCTTGGCCGCGTGTTAATGTTACGACAAAGCACGACGTAATTAATTGTTATAAAACAAACCCACTGACTTTATCACCCTCTTTTAACTGCAGTGCTTGTGCAGTTTTTGGGTCAACAGTGAATGTTTTTGATTGTTCATTCCATACTACTGACGTAGTAAAAGTGGCTCTAAATGTTTCTAAGCGGCCGTTTGACAGTGCCCAAGTGTTTTCGCCCTCAGTAACTTGCTCAGATATAGTCAGAGTGCCATTTTGGGTCTCGCGCACTGTACGAATATTTTCCAGTCGCGCTTCTACAGTGGGGCCTGCATCGAATAAGTCGACATAGCCTCTGTGTTCAAAACCTTCTTTTTCAAGCAAGCGTAGCGCGGGCTTGGTTTTTTCGTGTACATGGCCAATAACAGCTTGCGCTTCAGGGCTGAGCAGATTAGCGTAAATTGGGTATTTAGGCATTAATTCTGAAATGAACACTTTGTCTCCTAAGCCGACTAAGTGATCAGCTTGAGGAAATTCAATACTGAAAAAGTGTTCTTGTAGCCACTGCCAAAAAGGGCTGTGACCATGTTCATCACTTACACCACGCATTTCAGCTATGACTCGGTCGCTGAATCGCTCAGTATGCTCTGCCATAAATAGAAAGCGGATCCGAGACAAGAAACGACCGGCGAGTCCTCTTCTGAACTGCTCCCGCAAAAACAGAGTGCATATCTCTGAACTGCCAGTATAGTCATTACACATTGATAAAATATCAACGGTATTGTATACCTTCAGTGTGCTTGAATGGTGGACTGTTTTACCTTGGTGGTAATGGTACAAAGGTATTTGCATTCCTACAGCCGCTTCAATCGCCGTAGTGCCACTTATTTCACCTGTTTCAAGGTCTTCAAGAACAAAAAGGTAACCCTCATCAGACGGGGCACTGAGTGTTTTATCGAAGCTTTCTTGAGAGCGCTGGATTTTACTCGCTAACAGCTCGTCATCAACGGGCAACGAGGTAAACCCGTGTCCAGACTCCACAGCGATGGTTTTTAAAGCAGCAAAGTCGTTGCTGCTGATTGGTCTAAGTACTTGCATAAAAATATCTTTGAGGGCGACGTGTCGCCCTAACGGTTAAGCGTTTACCACGTCTGCCACAGCAAGTTCAAAGCGTGCTAGTCCCGCTTTGATTTCTTCTTCTGTGATCACAAGTGAAGGTGTAAATCTCACCACGTTTGTACCAGCAACGAGTGTCATTAGACCGTGCTTTGCACTTGCCACTAAAAAGTCGCGTGCTTTGCCTTCGTAATCACCTTTTAACACGCCGCCTAGCAATAAGCCTTTACCGCGGATTTCACTGAATACATTGTATTTTTCGTTGATGGCATTCAATCCGTCGCGGAACATTTGCTCTCTTTCTTTTACGCCCTCTAATACTTCTGGTGTATTTACCGTATCAAAAGCAGCTTCTGCAACAGCACAAGCCAGCGGGTTACCACCGTATGTAGAGCCGTGAGTACCAATTTTCAAATGTTTGGCAATTTCTGTTGTCGTGATCATTGCACCAATTGGGAAGCCGCCACCTAGCGCTTTTGCTGTCGTCAGGATATCAGGTGTTACATTTAAACCTTGGTATGCGTATAAATCACCGGTACGACCCACACCTGTTTGAACTTCATCAAAAATTAGTAGCGCATTGTGTTTATCACATAGCTCTCTTACGCCTTGAACAAATTCAGCAGTTGGAGAGATAATTCCGCCTTCACCTTGAAGAGGCTCCATCATAACTGCACAGGTTTTATCAGAAATAACCTTTGCGAAAGCTTCTAAGTCGTTATAGTCAATATGTGTAATATCTTGTGGCTTAGGACCAAAGCCATCAGAATAGGCCGCTTGTCCACCTACTGTCACAGTGAAGAATGTACGACCATGGAAGCCTTTGTTGAAGGCAATAATTTGTGTTTTCTCTTCGTTGTAGTTATCTAGTGCAAAACGACGCGCTAATTTCAAAGCTGCTTCATTTGCTTCTGCGCCTGAGTTTGCAAAGTAAACCTTGTCAGCAAACGTTGCGTCAGTCAGCTTTTTCGCTAAACGCAGTGCAGGTTCATTCGTCATCACATTTGACAGATGCCAGATCTTTTCACCTTGCTCTTTTAATGCACTAACTAGGGCAGGGTGGCTGTGGCCCAAGCAATTTACTGCGATACCGCCAGCGAAGTCGATGTATTCATCACCGTTTTGGTCCCAAACTCTAGCACCCTTACCTTTAACTGGTATAACTGCTGATGGATTGTAGTTAGGTACCATTACTTCATCAAATAATTCGCGATTCACTTGCATGACTTCGTCCTCTTATAACTTCAACTTCAAGTGCACATTTAACTGTGCCTATTTTTATTCTGACATTATTGCGTGATGTGATGACAATTTGCAGTGTAATTTTATTTAAAATGAGTAAAATGTTCGTCAAAATGACATGGGTTTTTAGCAAAATGATAAGTAAACAAGATGAGAGACTGATTTCTGTACTACGTAGTAATGCGCGGGCAAGTATTTCTGAGCTAGCAAGAATGCTAGACATGTCACGAACTACAGTACAATCAAGACTACAAAAGCTGGAACAAAGCGGTGTTATTCAAGGTTACAAAGTGGACTTTGGTCAGGATTATTTGGGGAACCTTGTTTCCGCTCATGTCTCTATTAAAGTAAAGCAAAAATTGACTGCGAAAACTAATAACGCACTGAAGCAACTTGCAAATATCGCAGCTTTATATGCAATCAGTGGCGAGTATGACATGATAGCAATCGTGGAGGCGCAAAGCTTAGAGCAGCTTAGTCAGCTGCTCGATGAGATAGGCAATTTAGATGGCGTTGAGAGAACTAATTCAGCTGTAATTTTGGAAACCAAGTTTCAACGTTAGTGCTAAACCTAGTTTGCTTTTGGTAGCCAAACACTGGTGCCGGTTGAGGCAATATGATTGACATTGCCTTTGAGTACTTTGTCACCGACGTTACGTGATGTTTCTGGGCGGCTGACTAGATAACCTTGCACACAGCAAATTCCCATATTTTTTACTAGCTCAAATTGGTCGAGCTGTTCCACACCCTCAGCGACGATTTTTAGCCCTAGCTGTGCACCGAGTTCGCTGATTGAGTTGAGTATCTTGAAGTATTTTGGGTTATCTTTTGCTTGTGAAATAAATAGTTTATCTATTTTAATAACGTCAATTGGTAAATCAGCTAATGTACTTAAGGAACTAAAGCCTGTGCCAAAATCGTCAATTGCAATGGTAATTCCTGCACTTCTACAGCGCTCTAATTGAGCAATAATCTCATCACTGGCAGTGATAAGCGTTGACTCTGTGATTTCAATCATGAGCGATGTAGCTGGCAACCCTGACTTTTCTAGCGCTTCCAAAATCCAATCGTAAACTGGTCGATGCTTTAATTGGATCCCCGATACGTTAACGGATATTTTGACCTTTTTCATACCGGCGTTGTGCCACGCAGACATTTGTCGACAGGATTCTAGAAGGATCCAGTCACCAAGCTCTAAGATTAAATTAGACTCTTCAGCGATGGGGATAAATTCTGAGGGGGGAATAACTCCCTCAATAGGGTGATGCCACCTTGTTAACGCTTCAAAGTAGTCTATTGAACAATCTTCAACGTGCACAATCGGTTGGAATGACAATTGAAAATTTTGAGAGGCGATAGCAAGCCTTAACTCTTCTAGCAGGTAATGATAGCGTCTGATCTTATTGCCCATTTCAGGAGAGTACACGCGGAAAATGCCTCGTCCATCTGTTTTTGCACGATACATAGCGACGTCAGACATTTGCAAAAGTGCGTTAGGGGTTGAAGCACTATCAGGAAACACTGCGATACCGATACTGGCACTTATTTTGACAAGCTTGTTACCAAGCACAAAATCGCGCTCAACCTCACTCAGTATCATCTGAGCAACTTCGGTGCAAAAGCTGGTGTCTCTTAAATTAGGGATAAAAATAGAAAATTCGTCACCGCCTAATCGAGATAAATTCTGGTCGAGTCCATGAACAGGGTGCGCATCATTGAGCTTAAACTGCCTGACAACTTGCTCTAAACGCCCCGAAACTTGAATTAAAATTTCATCGCCGAAACTGTGTCCAAAAGAGTCATTAACCTGTTTAAAGCCATCTAAATCGATAAACAACAAGCCGCATTTAGATTTATTTTGGTCAGCGACTGTTAGTTGCTCACTGATATGCTCAATGTAGGCATGCCTGTCGATGAGCTTGGTTAATTTATCTTGATAAACGTGGCTGTCAGATTGAATTTTAATTCGCTGAAGGTTGTCACTCAGCGATTGAACGGCATAGCAAATTTGTGCAACTGGCCCACCGGAATGGAGTTCTTTATGTTTAATGTCTAAGCCTTTTAATAATGCATTTAGGTCATTGTTGATGGCTTTGAGCGCTTCATGTTGTACTTTTTCTCTGCGGTTGCCCTTTGCTTGGGCAATAACCAGCAGAATGGCAAGTACCAAAATCATAAGTAAAGTCGGGGAGGACCACACTAATTTAAACACGCGAGAGCTGGGTACTATTGTGTAATCAGCCTTTTGTTTTGCAATAACAACGAATGTTTGGCTTTCTAAATTGACAAACTCTTGGTCATAGTAGATGAACTGATACCAAGGCGCGGTTGCTTCAGTTTTATTGGCGTCAGTGATTTGCGTTTGTAGGGATAACAATCCAGATTGTGCATTCAGGACGTGTTTAGCAAAAGTCAGATTTGCAGCAATTCCCATTACTACAAAACCCACTACTGCATAAGCTAAATTTTTAAATACATTCTGCATGACTTAGACAATCCACAATTAACCGAAAAACGGATCCTTCATGTCCCTGTAGTATACATCAAATTGACGTCAGGGATGACAACCTTTTACACACTTTTGTTTACAAGTGCAATTATCAAAATTATTTCAATTTATTTTAGGGACAATAAGTTAACTTTCACTGAGTAAGATCAATTATCAATATATTTCACTTTACACGATAATGATTCTTATCTACTTTTTTAAGTCATTGGCCTAATATTTGCTCAGTCCTATTGGGCAATAAAAAGAAACGGGCTTTCTGTCCAAAAATGTATTTTTCTGGTGCAAAAGTTTGCTGTATTGCACTGCTGTGAGGCGTACAAGATTATTTTATGTACTAAACTATTCTCACAAAATGTGTACGTGTAGCGATATATTATACGACATAGTTTTGTGGCAAGGAACACCAACCAAGTTAGGTTTTTGGAGCCAAAAATGTTAACAAAACGTTTTTTTAAAACGAAAAACGAAGCCGAAATCACATTTGAATTCTCTCACCCTGAAGCGAAAAAAGTTGAACTAGTTGCCGAATTTAACGATTGGCAACCCATTAGTATGAGATTCAATAAGAAAGAAAAGCGCTTTAAACTTAAACACAGACTACCAACTGATCGAAAATATCACTTCAGATATTTGATAGATGGAAATTTATGGGACAACGATAACAGTGCTGATGGATATGCTGCCAATGGTTTTGGCAGTGAAAACAGCATCGTTGATACACAAAAATTGGCATAGATGCCAATGAATGGTTTACAACAGTTATATTACCTCCACGGAGTTGGTTTTGATTTCGTCAAATATGATGGTTCTTATGTAGTTTTTGATGAAATAACAAGACAAGCGGCCATTGAGTGCTGCGGTGTTGACCCGCAAAACCTTGACGAGGTCGAGCAGATCAATTTCGAATTGGATATTGCGCCATGGACTAGGGTCGTTGAAGAGGTGACGTTAGCTACTAGCGAACACGGAAAGTTTGTGATCAAAGTTCATGAGTCTCATAAACACACTGGGATGAGTATTAAGGTTCCCGAGTTAGGTATTGATACAACTATACGACTCAATGAGTATCCCGAAGTAGGTGACTACATTCATGACGATAATCGGTATATCGCGATAGAGATAGACCTCGGTACAATGCCCATTGGCTATTTTAACCTCAGTTTAGAGGGCGCGTTTGGACAGGTGTCTTCAGAGGTGTGGTCGGTACCGAAAAGATGCTTTAACCCCTATGTTGAAAATACGGATAAAAAACCACTGGGTATCTCACTGCAACTCTATACGCTCAAAAGTGATCGCAATTATGGGATTGGTGACTTTACCGATTTAAAGCACTTGATTGAGTTATTTGCGCAACAGGGAGGCGATTTTGTTCTTCTAAATCCGTTGCATTTGCTTTTTTGTGAGCACCCTGAGGAGGCGAGTCCTTACAGCCCTTCACACCGCTGTTTAATCAATCCTTTGTATATCGCGCTTGATGACCTTGAGCAATGGGTTGGAAGCGAGTGTGTACGACTATTTACATCGGAAGCTGATTTACAGTCAGGTATATCGGTGTCAGAAACATTTATTGATTACACAAAAACGTCGCATGTGAAATATAAACTGTTCAGGCAGCTATATGAATGTTGGCGACAAAAACCTTATCAAGAATCTCACTTGCAAGACTTCATCGCCGACAAAAAAGCGACGCTTGGTGAGATTGAACTAAGCCAATTCGACTGGTTTTTACAGTGGCTGGCGTTCGAACAAATAGCGAGCTGCCAAGCGTTGTGTATTAATAAAGGAATGGAAATAGGTTTAGTCAATGACTTAGCTGTGGGGTGCACTGAAAGCGGGCTTGAATACACCAGTTACCAGTCTAGTTTTAGCCAAAATGCCAATATTGGCGCGCCGCCAGACCCTTGGGCGGAGCAAGGCCAAAATTGGGGTATGCCAGCGCTCAACCCTGTTAAGGTCAAACAAGATAAATTTAGGTATTTTAAATCATTGGTGAGGTCAAATTTGAGTCAGGTTGGAGCGTTGCGTATCGATCACGTGATGTCTCTAAGGCGTCTATGGTGGTGCTTCACCAAAGAAGGGCAGGATTTAGGTTGCTATGTTTATTACCCATTTGATTATTTGTTGGCTGTGCTAAAAATTGAATCACATTTGCATAGCGCCATTGTGATTGGTGAAGATCTAGGGGTTGTGCCTCCAGAAGTGACGCATGCGTTAGAAGACTCGGCAATATTTGGCAATACACTTTTCTATTTTGAAAAAACAGACAATGGTGACTTTAAGCCCAGTGAGCAGCTGAGAAAAAACGCGCTTATTATGGTTGCTAATCATGATGTGCCGCCGTTTCATGGCTGGTGGAATGGAAAAGATTTGGATATCAAGCTGAGTTACAAGCTCATTGATACGCCTCAATATGAGCACTTAAAGTGCGTCAGAGACACAGAAAAAGAACGCCTGATCAATTGGGTGTCCCAACACCAAATTTCGAATATTGATCTTAACTCTCCAAGCCAAGACGTCTATCAAGCCGTTATGTCTATACTTGCCAAGAGTGAAAGTCGGTTATTGGCAATACAATTGGACGATTTGGACCTACAAGAATTTCCAGTAAATATTCCGGGCACACATAAAGAGTATCCCAACTGGCGCAGAAAACTAAATCATGAGTTGTCTGAACTTTTTACTATTAATCAAAACTTTATTCAGCAGCTTAATGCTATCAGGAAGCAATCATGAACACCGTGAATAAAAATGTAGAGAATATAGAGGACTATACCGAGCAGGTAAGGGCTTTGTCTGCGGGGTCGTTTTCAGATCCTTTCAGCTTTTTAGGTCCACATTCGGTTAAATTTGGACCAAAGCGCTATACGGTGTTACGTGTTTATATTCCCAGCGCCCACTCTGTCGCTGTTATTTTTAAAAATACCGCAAAGAAAATGGAGCGTTACTTGGATAGCGATCTATTTACGATCCAGCTGGATGCGGAGTTAGATGTTAAAAATTACAAATTAAAAGTCACTTTTGAAAACACCGAGTTTTACTTTGACGATGTCTATCGGTTTTCCAGCGCATTAGATGACAAAGCGATGTACTTGTTTAATGAGGGGACATTGGAGCATGGTTACGATCATTTTGGTGCGAGGTTCATTGATCATGAAGGTGTGCAAGGTGTTCAATTTAGTGTTTGGGCACCAAATGCGAAAAGTGTCTCAGTTATTGGTGAGTTTAACTATTGGCAGCCAAGCCAGCATTTTATGAGATTTCACCCAGCAAGTGGAGTTTGGGATCTCTTTGTTCCAGGACTATTACCTGATACATGCTATAAATATGCCATCACGACTGTAAATGGGGAGATATTAGAAAAGTCTGATCCCTACGCAAAGAAAATGCAGCAAGCACCAGGCACCGCTAGTATTTTGCAAAGTAAATATTGTACTAATCCAATAGAAAGTGATGAATCGGCTGCACGGATGCTACGCAATCATGTCGAGGCGGCGATTTCAATATATGAAGTGCATTTGGGGTCGTGGAAAAGGCGAGATGAACAGGGTGGACGTTACTTAACTTATCGAGAACTCGCAGATGATTTAGTGCCCTACGTCAAAGAGTTGGGCTTTTCACATATTCAGCTCATGCCAATTAGTGAGTTTCCTTTTGATGGTTCTTGGGGTTATCAACCTGTCGGTCTTTTTGCTCCCTCTAGTCGCTTTGGCTCTGTGGCTGATTTTTTGCATTTCAGCGAAACCTGTAGGCGACTGGAGATAGGGTTATTATTGGACTGGGTGCCCGGTCACTTTCCAACAGATCCCCACGGTCTTAACCGCTTTGATGGTACGCATCTATATGAACACGCCGATAAACGCCAAGGCTTTCACCCAGACTGGAATACCTGTGTATTTAACTATGATAGGCCAGAAGTTAAAAGCTATCTGCTTTCGAACGCTAATTATTGGATCTCTGAGTTTCAGCTTGATGGACTGAGAGTAGATGCTGTTGCATCCATGTTGTATTTGGATTATTCGCGCAATGATGGTGAATGGATCGCAAATCAATATGGTGGTCGAGAGAATTTAGGGGCAATAGATTGTTTACAGCAAAGTAATGCAAGCTGCTATAAAAATAACGCACATGCCATGATGGTCGCAGAAGAGTCAACTGCGTGGCCTGGTGTTACTCAAAGTGTGGACAATGGAGGACTTGGGTTTGGGTATAAATGGAACATGGGCTGGATGAATGACAGCTTAGGTTATATGCAACGTGATCCCATTCATCGAAAGTTTCATCATCACGAAATGACTTTCTCAATGGCTTATGCATTTTCAGAAAATTACATACTGCCGTTGAGCCATGACGAAGTAGTGCACGGAAAAGGCTCTTTATTGAGCAAAATGCCTGGAGATGATTGGCAGCAATTTGCAAACCTTCGTGCATATTATGGCTTTATGTTTGCACACCCTGGCAAAAAACTACTCTTTATGGGGAGTGAATTAGCGCCGAGAGACGAGTGGGATCATAATCGGCAGCTTGATTGGACGCTTTTACAAAGCGAAGCACACAAAGGCATTTTTAACTCAGTAAAATCGTTGAATCAAGTTTATCATTCTACTCCTGCGCTTTTCGAGGTTGACGGTTCTCCCGCGGGCTTTAGATGGATAGACTGTGATAATAATGAGCAATCCATATTGAGTTTTGTAAGGTACGGTAAACAACATTCTGAGCTAGTTGTGGTTGTATGTCATTTTACACCAGAAGTGTTTCATCATTTCCGTTTAGGTGTACCCAAAAGCGGTGTTTATCAAGTTATCTTCAATTCAGATGATGAGCAATTTTATGGAAGTGGTGTCAAGGTCGTCGCTCATAAACAACAGCTGGTGCAAAGTAAAGAGATCACTAGTCACGGCCTTGAACATAGTATCGAAATCACCGTGCCTCCTCTGAGCTCTGTGTATTTGAAATATATTTCGGCATAACTATGCTTAGTTTCCAAAAAGGCTCAATGCTGCCATTGGGTAGCACTGTGAGCGAGAACGGCGTTAATTTTGCTGTGTATGCACCGCATGCACGAAGTGTATTGTTGTGTTTGTTTGATGACGCGGGGCGATGTGAGCAGCATCGTGTTGAAATGCATAGCCACGAGGGAGGTGTGTGGAGCATTTTCGTTGAGTCTTTGATTGAAGGAGCACTTTATGGCTATAGGACTGACGGGCAATATGAATTGTCTTCAGGCCTTTTTTTCAACATAAATAAGCTATTGCTTGATCCGTATGCGAAAGATTTTAGTGGTGATTTTACTTGGAGTGAACGTCATTATTGTCACCTTCCGGTAGGCGAGTTCAACACTTTAGACAATGCTATTGATATGCCTAAGAGTAAAGTGGTTAAAACAAGCCAATATAGCGGAACAAAGCCGAATATACCTTGGCAAAACTCGTTCATCTACGAGTGTCATGTCAAAGGTACTACACAGCTTCATCCTGCAATTGATAATGCAAAAAAAGGCAAATTTGCCGCGTTAGTTGACCCACAGTTTTTGCAACATTTAAAGCATTTAGGTGTAACCGCCATTGAATTGTTGCCTGTCCACGCTTTTGTCAGTGAGCAGTTTCTAACAACTAAAGGGCTTCAAAATTATTGGGGCTATAATACGCTGAGCTTTTTTGTTCCTCATAAGGCGTATTGCGTAGGCGGCAATGTTACCGAATTCACCGACATGGTTAAACAACTCCATGACAACAATATAGAAGTGATCATAGACGTAGTATATAACCATACGGCAGAGGGCGGAGTAGATGGCCCTATGCTCTCTTTTAAAGGGCTTCATAATAATGGTTATTATCGAACTTTAAGCTCGCCTGAATCAGTTTATATCAATGATACCGGGTGTGGGAATACCATTAATATTGATGATCCGATCACATTAAAGCTCGTAATGGATAGCCTTAGGTATTGGGTTGAAGTTATGGGGGTAGATGGTTTTAGGTTTGATTTAGCAACGATATTAGCGCGTACCGCTGATGGTTTTTCAAGCCGCCATTCATTTTTTCAAACAATTCACCAAGATCCTATTCTATCTACGGTAAAGCTCATAGCAGAGCCATGGGATGTGGGCCCTGGAGGGTATCAACTTGGAGCGTTTCCTGCCCCTTGGCGAGAATGGAATGATAAATACAGAGATGTAGTAAGGCGCTTCTGGCGTGGAGATAGTGGAACACTCCCCGAGCTTGCTAAACGTATCCATGGCTCCAATGATTTATTTGAGCACAATCAACGCGGGCCGCTCAACTCGATTAATTTCCTGACTAGCCATGATGGGTACAGTCTATCTGACTGGGTAAGTTATGAGCGCAAACATAATGAAGCCAATGGTGAGGGTAATCGAGATGGCCACAGCGAAAATTACTCATTTAATTGCGGGCATGAAGGCGAGACTGTCGACCCAGAAATATTAGCTTCACGTTACAAAATGCAAGTTAATGCGCTTGTCACCTTGCTAATGTCAAAAGGTGTTCCAATGATAGCGGCTGGTACTGAACTTAATCATAGCCAACAGGGTAACAATAACGCCTACTGCCAAGATAATGAAGTGAGTTGGTTGAACTGGTCTAATGTGGGTAGCCAACAGACACTAATAGAGCCTATTGCTCAATTAATAAAGCTAAGAAATAAACTGAGCGTCTTTGAGCATCCTTTTTTTGTGCATGCTGCAGATGAACGTTTCTCAGTCAAGTGGCTCAATAAAGAATCACAAGATATGAGTGAAAGCGACTGGCATGATGAAGATAACAAAACGCTGATGTATGTGCTTGCCGACAAGCTCAAGTCAAATGCGGTGATGGTGATATTAAATGCGGATACTGAGCATTTCACCATTACACTTCCACCTCCACCTTTTTCTAGTTGCTGGGAATGTGTTTTTTCGTCAGAGCCGCAGTCAGAGCGAAATGTGCTTCCTATCTCTATTTGTCTCACAGCACAGAGTGCTTGGGTACTTGTGTCAAACTTAGAGGAAAACACGAATGGCTGATAAAAAGTCTAATGTGTGTATTGTTAAACACTGGCAGGATGCGCCAAAACTCAACGAGAGTGCATTGGCGGATGATTTAAATCGACATTTCTATTATACCCTCGGTCGAGATCGAGTTGGTAAATCAAAACACTATCTGTTTCAAGCGCTGGCGTTGACGATTAGAGATAGGCTGGTTGCCCGGTGCAGAGCGACAAATCAGCATTTATCACAACAAAAAACGAAAAAAGCAGCTTATCTGTCACTAGAGTTTTTAATGGGACGTGCGTTGGGCAACGCAATTTTAAATTTAGACTTAGAAGAGCAGGTTCAATCAGCTTTGCAAGAATATGGCACGGAGCTGGAAGAGTTGGAGTCAGCCGAACATGATGCAGGACTCGGCAATGGTGGTTTAGGGCGTTTGGCGGCATGCTTTTTAGACAGTTGTGCCTCGCTAGCGCTACCGGTTGTTGGATATGGTATTCGCTATGAGTACGGCATGTTTAACCAGTCGATTGACCAAGGCGTGCAGATAGAGCAACCCGATAACTGGCTACGAGAAGGGCATCCATGGGAGCTCAGTGCTCCGGAGCAAGCAAAAGTAGTTAAGTTTTTTGGCAACGTAGAAATACATACAGACAAACATGGCCGCACTCATCATCAATGGGTCAACTCTCAAGATGTATTGGCCGTACCGTTTGATGTACCAATTCCTGGGTATCGCAATGGCGTAGTTAACACTCTTAGGTTGTGGAAATCTGAGGCCACAGACGAGTTCAACTTAAAAGAATTCAATGCAGGCAGTTATTCTGAGGCAGTCGCAAAGAAAAACTTAGCTGAGCAAATTACCATGGTGCTTTACCCAAATGATGCCAGCGAAAATGGTAAGGAATTGCGGTTACGTCAGCAGTACTTTCTATCTAGTGCGAGTTTACAAGATATTTTGCATCAGTGGACGGAGCAACACGGCACCGACTTTAGTGATTTTGCGCAATATCATGTGTTTCAGCTCAATGATACACACCCTAGTGTTGCGGTAGCTGAATTGATGCGTTTACTGCTCGATGAATATGAGCTCGAGTGGGATCAAGCTTGGAAAATAACAACGACGACGATGGCGTATACCAATCATACTCTATTACCAGAAGCACTTGAAAAGTGGTCGGTGTCTTTATTTAGTCGTTTATTGCCTCGGGTACTGGAAATAATTTATGAAATTAATGCACGTTTCTTGGCTGAAGTTGCACTTATGTGGCCAGGTGATGTTGAAAAGCAAAGACAGCTTTCGTTGATTGAAGAAGGACCAGAGCCACAAATTAGAATGGCTTATTTAGCGATTGTTGGCAGTTTTTCTGTTAATGGCGTTGCAGCGCTGCATACTGAATTGTTGAAATCAGGCTTGTTCAATACCTTTTACAATTTGTGGCCGAAAAAGTTCAACAACAAAACCAATGGCGTGACACCTAGGCGGTGGCTGGCACATTGCAATCCTAATCTCGCGCACTTAATTTCAGAAAAAATTGGTGACGGATGGCAAGCCGATTTTTCTGGCATAAGCGCAATTAGACGCTTTTACGACAAACCCGCATTTCATACGCAGTGGCAAAAAGTAAAACAGGGCAATAAAGCCAAGTTAGCTGAACTTGTTAAAGCGAGATGCGATGTGGAGTTTGACACCAGCATGTTGTTTGACGTTCAAGTAAAGCGCATTCATGAATATAAGCGTCAGCTGCTCAATATACTTCATGTTATCGCGCTGTATGATCAAATCCGTCGAGGTGACGTTAAAAACATTGTGCCAAGATGCGTTTTGTTTGGTGGTAAGGCTGCGCCTGGGTATTACATGGCCAAGTTAATCATCAAGCTTATTAATAATGTCGCAAACGTTGTCAACAAAGACAGCGCAGCCAGACCATATCTGAGGGTTGCATTTTTACCAAACTACAACGTAACCGCGATGGAGACCATTTGCGCTGCGACGGATCTTTCACAACAAATATCTACAGCAGGTAAAGAAGCGAGCGGCACCGGAAACATGAAGTTTATGATGAATGGTGCCATCACTATTGGGACTTTGGATGGTGCCAATATTGAGATACGCGAACAGGTTGGCGATGATAACTTCTTTTTGTTTGGGGTAACCGCTGAGCAGGCTAACCAAGTACGGCAGCACTACGATCCTAAAGCTATCATAGAGGGATTCGAGCCACTCAAAAATACTATGAAGTTACTTGAAAGCGGTTATTTTAATTTATTTGAGCCCAATATTTTCAACGATATTATCGCTTCGATTACCTGTCCAAATGATCCTTGGTTGGTCGCACAAGACTTTGAAAGCTATTTCGAAGCACAGCAGCGAGCAGCGCAAAGTTATACAAATAAAACACTGTGGAATCGTATGAGTATTCTAAATACAGCAGCTAGTGGGACATTTTCTAGCGACCGTACTATTTCTCAATACAGCGAAGAGATTTGGCGATTAAAACCAATGCAGTAGCCGCCATGAACATAAATATGGAGATAAGAAATGCCGAGTTATGCAAACCGTTATATAAGTAACCTGACAAGAGATACCTATGCTCTGATCCTTGCGGGTGGGCGTGGCAGTCGGTTGCACGAATTAACCGACTGGCGTGCTAAGCCAGCGGTATACTTTGGTGGTAAGCACAGAATAATTGATTTTCCTTTGTCTAATTGTATCAACTCCGGGATCCGCCGGGTAGGTATTGCTACACAATACAAGTCTCACTCACTGATTAGGCATGTAAATAGAGCGTGGGGACACTTTAAAAAAGAGTTAGGGGAGTCTGTTGAAATTTTGCCAGCTTCTCAACGTTATGGTGATGAGTGGTATTGTGGGACGGCTGATGCGGTGTTTCAGAACATGGACATAATACGTCATGAACTGCCTAAATATGTGATGATTTTATCAGGCGACCATGTTTATCGGATGGATTATGGTGCGCTGATCGCAAAACATGTTGAAACGGGCGCTGATATGACGGTTTGCTGCATCGAAGTAGATTGTGATGAAGCGGCAAACACGTTTGGTGTTATGACTGTCGATGAGGGTAAACGAGTTCGTCGTTTTGATGAAAAGCCTGCTGAGCCGACTTCTATTCCAGGCAAACCGGGCACTTGTTTAGCTTCAATGGGCAATTATGTATTCAACACAGAGTTTTTGTTTGAACAATTGAAAAGAGATGCGCAAAGGGAAGGGTCTGGAAGAGATTTTGGGCATGATATAATTCCGTCGATTATTGAAGAGCACAATGTATATGCGTTTCCATTTAGAGATCCCAGTCACCCAGGTCAGCCATATTGGCGAGATGTCGGGACCATAGACTCATTTTGGGAAGCAAACATGGAGCTTGTTTCGGTTCAGCCCCAGCTTGATCTCTATGACCCGTCTTGGCCAATTTGGACATATCAAGAGCAGCTTCCTCCTGCAAAATTTATTTTTGATGATGAAAATAGACGTGGCATGGCGGTTGACTCTACGGTATCAGGTGGATGTATAATTTCAGGCTCGGTTGTTCGTAAATCTCTATTATTTTCAAATGTTCATGTTCACTCTTATTGTGAAATTGAAGGTGCAGTTGTACTCCCAGGTGTTAAAATAAACCGCCATTGTAGAATTAAAAATGCCATCATAGATCGAAGCTGTGAAATACCAACGGGGATGAGGATAGGCTTTGATCCTGAGGAAGATCGCAGTAATGGCTTTAGAGTTTCTAACAAAGGTATTGTTCTTGTAACAAGAGATATGCTTGTAGCTTTGCAAGCAAGTCAAAAGCCGAAAGAATCGAGTTTGCAAAGCGCTTAAGGTTGAGTTATGCATGTAGTGATGGTGGCAGCTGAAAATGACAGGTTGCCAAATTGCAAGGTCGGGGGAGTCGCTGATGTTATTCGCGACGTCCCCTATGCTTTGTCGCGTATAAATATAAATACATCCGTTATTGTGCCAGATTATGGCCAAGCTGCTATGGAGCGCCAGTTTGTCGCAGACATTGCGGTGCCTTTTAAACAGCATCTTGAAACAGCTGTTTTGTGGCAAGTAGAAAAGAGTGATGGGGTTATACAATATGTTATCTCTCATTCTCTTTTCTCGGAGCATGGCGGGGCTATCTATTGTAATGATAGAGACAGGCCATTTCACACAGACGCCAACAAATTTGCATTTTTTAGTGCAGCCGTGTGCGAAGTGATTGAACATGGGTTTATTGGTGATGTAGATGTCTTACATTTGCATGATTGGCACGCAGCTTGTGTCGCTGTATTACGTCAATTTAGTCCTAGGTTTAACCTTCTCAAACAGATAAAAACTGTCTTCACAGTGCATAATCTCGCTTTGCAAGGAGTAAGGCCTTTTAGTGGAGATGAGTCGAGTCTAGAGGCTTGGTTCCCAACAATGAGTTATGACGGACAGCAAATTTGTGACCACCTTTACCCCCATTGTTTTAACCCAATGAGGGCTGCGATTAGCCTTGTCGATAAAGTACATCTAGTTTCACCGACTTACCGTGAGGAAGTACAGAAAAGCAGCGACCATCAGGCTGGTTTTTTTGGGGGAGAAGGTCTAGAACATGATATGCAAATTGCTGCAAGTCAAAATAAACTTATCGGAATTTTGAACGGTTGTGAGTACGAACATACGCCTCTGGATCCAAATTGGGGCGACTTGATGAACAGTGCCGAGGCAAATATTTTCAATTGGATGGCAAAAACATCTGAATTGAAAAGTGTCTATTACATTGCCCATCAGCGGATCCTCGCGTGGCGGAATAACCCTTGTACTGGCCCTCTAGTTACCAGTATTGGGCGATTAACGGATCAGAAAGTGTTATTACTAAAGCAAATGGTTGGCAGTGAAATGGCGCTGGATCAGATTGCTAAATCTCTACACGAACAACAGGGTCGAATAATCATTCTTGGCTCTGGAGACCATGAGTTGGAATATTTATTTTCTCAAGTTATGGCTCGCAATGAAAATGTGCTTTACTTAAACGGGTATGGGCATGATGTTGGCGATTTGATGTATGAGTTGGGTGATCTATTCTTAATGCCAAGTTCGTTTGAGCCCTGTGGTATTAGCCAAATGCTGGCGATGAGAGCCGGGCAACCCTGCCTAGTAAATTCTGTCGGAGGGCTTGCTGATACTGTATCAGACAATGAAAGCGGATTTGTATTTTGTGGAGAAAATATCCAACAGCAAGTTGATAACCTAATAAATAGATTTAAAGCTTGTATTGATGTATTTATTCACCACAGAGAAGAGTATAATAGGATTGCTACATGCGCATCTCAAAGAAGGTTTACATGGGATCAAAGCGCAATTCAGTACAAGGAAAATTTATATGAGTAGGGTAACCTACTCATCCTAGTGTTGTGATCTAGTACTTTAATGTTTTAGTTTTATTTTATTTATCGGAATTTCGGGTTAAAATAATTAAAAAGAATAGAACAAAAGTGCTGTTAATTTAACAGTATAGCTAGGAGCGATGATTTGAAAGTGTTTGTGGCCCGACAGGCCATTTTTAATCGCAAAAAGCACGTAGTAGCTTATGAGCTATTGTTTCGTGATGGCACCAAAAACAGCTTTCCTAATGTCGCTGAAAACGCTGCTACAGCAAAGTTAATTATGGATAACCAACTAAACCTTGGTACTCGTTATCTGACATCGGGAAAAAAAGCACTCATAAACATAGGAGAAGACTCTTTAAATCAAGAGCTTGCACAGTTTTTACCCGCTGATGATGTTATCTTAGAGCTATTAGAAACTATCCCACCAACTAGCGCAAATTATGAAAAAGTGAGGCAACTTTTCCATAGTAACTATCGTTTAGCGTTGGATGATTTCAACTATTCAAAAGAGTGGGAGCCATTCTTAAAACTGGCTAGGCTTGTTAAGTTTGATTTAGTTGAAACACCCCTAGAGCAAATTGAGCCCTTGGTAAATCAGCTTAAAAAGCGAAAAAATTTAAAGCTGCTGGCTGAAAAAGTAGAGACTGAAGAAGAGTTTATAACTGCCCGTAACATGGGATTTAGCTTTTTTCAGGGATACTTTTTCGCAAAGCCGACGATGATTGCGCAAAATGATATTGAAATAAACTATGCGATAGTTATGCTGATTTACGCAGAAGCATTAAAACCCAATATGAATATACCCAAAATTGCAGAGTTGTTTGCGCAAGACACTGCGCTTGCCTACAAATTGCTCAGGCTAATTAATTCGGGTGTATTTCCAATTAAAAACCGCATTGAATCTTTAAAGCAGGCACTAGTATATCTAGGCCATGAGCGCATTATTAAATTTGTAAATTTAATAATGACAGCGCATGTAGCGGAGACAAAACCAACAGAGCTCACTCGATTGAGTATTGTTCGCTCAAGGTTTTGTGAATTATTGAGCCGTCAGGTTGCACCTTCTCTTACAAGTATGAGCTTTTTAACCGGGTTGTTTTCGTTGCTTGATGCAATTTTAGATAAACCAATGGACGTCGTAGTTGAGCGTTTACCTTTTCCTGAACTACTTAGAGATGCACTAGTAGGTGAGCCTAATACACTGTTCTATATATTAAATATAGTAAAAGCATATGAGAGTGGCAGCTGGTGGGCGATGCAAGAGGCGTGCACAATGCTAAATATATCTGATGAAAACTTGCCTGAATTTCACGCTCAGGCTGTGAGTTGGGCAGACATGTATCGTGAACATGTCTATTCATGAGCAGAGTAGAGTCTATTGATGTGTTAAGAGGTTTGGCACTATTAGGCTTGCCTCTTACAAATTTGATATATATGGCTAATTTTACATCTGGCTCTGTAGCAGATAGCAGTGACAAGCTAGGAGCTAGTTTAAGCTTTGCAGTCGACGTTTTGGCTCACGGTCGATTTAGAACTATTTTTAGTATTCTTTTTGGTTTGTCACTGTGCTTATTTTACGAAAAGTACGGCCCTCAGTGCATTGCAAAAATGAGAAACAGATTATTTGTATTAGGCGTATTTGGTTGTGTTCATGGGTTTGTTTTGTGGCCTGGTGATATCTTATTAAACTATTCAATATCTGGCTTATTACTTTTATATGTATTGCGATTAGACAACACCACACTGGTAAAGCTTGCTGTTTGCGCCGTATTAATACCAATTTTTATTCTTATGCTGCTTATCTATCAAAGTGGGGGCGTAGACTTTGCTGAACCAACTCATGTTGATATGGCGCCATATGGTTTCTTTGAACTACTGGAATTCAATTTTTATAATTACTTAGGCATGTTGGCGCTATTACCGACCATAACTCTGTGGTATATATTTGGTTTGATGGTAATAGGTGTGTTGGTTTACCGTGCTTATTGGCAAGGGAATGGCGGTTTGTCGACACCTTTTAGCCTCTTGGTGCTCATACCACTTTCAATCTTTGGCTCAGTTTGGGCTCGTTTGACATTTACAGAAAGCGAAAGCCTCATTTTTGACCTATTTAATTGGCTGTTCGCCATCCCATGTAGTATTGCTCTTGTATGTATTGGCCTGAACCATAGTGAGCAGATTTCAAAGCGGCGCTCTATATTATCGGCTGTGGGTCGATTCTCACTCTCATTGTATTTATTGCAGTCAGTGATAGGGGTGTGGTTGTTTCAATTTGCTTACCCTATGTGGAGAACTAATTTCACTCAAACAGACTATTTTTTGCTTTTTATTGGTTTGGCTATTCTACAATTAGCATTAGTGTGGTGGTTTCGAAGAAACGCCATCAGAGGGCCTGCTGAGATAGTGTTTGCCAATTGTCAGGGTTATTTGAATAAAAGAGAGTCATAAATGTCGTCGATTAAAGTTGTGTTTCTGTTACTTGTGATGACGTGGTCTTGGACGTCTATGGCCAAGAACAATTTTTCAGTGTTGTTCGTTAATCCATCCTTAGAAGGAGAACCTTTTTGGGGAAAAGTACAAAAAATAACGGAAGAGGCAGCTGCCCAGCTAGACATAAATATTGATGTAATTTACGGGGATGGTAATCGCCATATACAGTTGGCTGAGCTAAAAAAGTATTTGGATTATCGGGCAAGTCCAGACTACGTCATTCTGATGCTGTATCCCGGCGGAGCGGAACAAACTTTGACTATGCTCAATAACTATGGGATCAAGTTCATTACCCTTGAGCAAACAATAACGGGATTAGAAAAAGAAGAAATAGGCCTGCCCAAAAAGCGATTTGAACACTGGCTAGGTGAAGTATATTTTGATAACTATCAAGCAGGCTATGATTTGGCACGCGCACTGCATCTCAGTGTTGTTGCTGGTGGTCATAAAGGTCAGGTCAATGGGTTGGCGATAAATGGCCACTATGGCAGTGAATCTGATAAGCGAAATCAGGGAGCGGCTGCTTATTTTCGAGAACATAAAATCAATTTACAACAAACTGTGCACGCCAGCTGGTCTAAAGAGCAAGCTTATTCGAAAACGAAGCGATTGTTCAAACGCTACCCTGAAACGCACTTAATATGGAGTGCATCAGATCTAATGGCAATGGGTGCACAAACTGCGGTTAGGCAGTTGGTCAAAGACCGCTCCAAAAAGGTGGCTATTGGCGGCTTTGATTGGCTATCTGATAGTTTATCGTTAATTGATGAGGATATATTGAGTGCTTCTGTCGGGGGGCACTTTATGATGGGCGGATGGGCACTTGTCTCTTTATTTGACTTTCACCATGGCGTCCCATATTGGCTTACAAACAGCGCAATTACTTTTAAGTTATCATCAATTACCAAAGAAAACGTGAATGAGTATTTGTGGATATCCACAACCCCGGATTGGTCAAAAGTAAATTATAAGAGTTTAAGTATTTTAGATACAAAGATTAAAGAGTACGACTTTTCACCAAATCAATTGCGCCAAAGAGCGGAAACAATCAAATAGTGCTTGGATACTTAGCATAAAAGGGTTTCAAGCGCGTCACGTCTGAGCTATGTGATTCATTTTATGTTTGAATCGTTATACAATTATGTTTTTTTAGAACATTGAGAATGGCGTGGATACACCAAAACGATTAAACAAGTATATCAGTGAGACCGGGTTTTGCAGCCGAAGAGAAGCCGATACTCTCATCAGTGATGGCAGAGTTTCAGTCAATGGGCAGGTTGCTGAAATGGGGTTGAAAGTAACTGATTCCGATAATATTTTGGTTGACAACAAGCCGTTAAAATCCAAACCAAAGCGTGTTTATATCGCCTATAACAAGCCCGTTGGTGTTACGTGTACTACTGAGCGTAAGATAAAAAGCAACATCGTTAATGCGATAAATTATCCAGAGCGAATTTTCCCTATAGGCCGATTAGATAGGCCTTCAGAAGGATTGATCTTTCTTACCAATGAAGGAGATATCGTTAACAAAATATTGCGCGCAGGAAATAACCATGAGAAAGAGTATATTGTCACGGTTGATAAAGCCATCGACGATAAGTTTATACATGGCATGCGCTCAGGAGTGCCGATCCTTGGTACGGTAACAAAAAAATGCTTTGTTAAGAAAACAGGGGCCAAGAAATTCACCATTACATTAACGCAAGGCTTGAACAGACAAATCCGTCGTATGTGTGAATATTTTGGCTATGAAGTGCAGACACTTAAACGTGTTAGGATCATGAATGTCAACCTGAATGGACTAAGGGCTGGCGAATGGCGACATTTAAGTGAGGCTGAAATGGCTGAAATAAATGCATCGATTGAAGGATCATCAAAAACAGAAGAAGCGTCCGTTGATGACAAAAAAAGAGCTGGCTCAAAAGAAAAGTTCGCTCCAAAGCGTAATTCAGACAATCAACGAACGAAAGATAAAACTAGGCAAGCTCGACCTGAAAAAGGAAAACGTAAACCGGGCAAAAAGCCTGAAAGAGTGAAAGGAACACTTTCTCTAAACAAAAAAAATGGCCGCTAATGCGGCCATTTTCATGATTCAGTTATGCTGTTGTAGGTGCTTTAATTTTAAATACTAAGCAATAAACTACAGGGATAACGATGAGCGTTAAAATTGTAGCAAACCCTAACCCAAACATGATTGTTACGGCCATAGACTTAAAGAACACATCAAATAGCAGTGGGATCATACCAAGTATGGTGGTGATTGCGGCCATTGAAACAGGCCTCACACGGCTAACGCCAGAATCAAAGACGGCTTGATATGGCGCTTTTCCACTATCTACTTCAAGATTGATTTGATCCATTAAAACAATCCCGTTTTTAATTAACATACCTGACAGGCTCAACAACCCTAATAGAGCCATAAAGCTAAAGGGGGCTTGGAATACCACTAACCCTGCGGTTACACCAATAATTGCCAGAGGCACGGTGCTCCATATTACTAGAGGCTTTTTGATTGAATTAAATAGTAATACGGTGATCATAAACATACTTAGATAGCCAAGAGGTAACGAACCGAATATTGCAGTCTGTGCTTTGGAGGAAGACTCATACTCGCCACCCCATTCCATTTTGTAGCCGACAGGGAGCTCTATTGCTTCAATATCTCCCTTAATGCGTGCAAAGAGCTTGGCTGGCGTTTCATTGCCAATAACATCGTGATCAGCCATAACGGTAATGGTGCGTTTTCTATCTCGGCGCATGATTAAACTGTCTTCCCACACAACCTCAAATTTGTCGACAATCTGGCTCACAGGTACATACACGTTTAATACCGGACTAAACACCTGTAGATCTTGCAAACTTTCAACACTGTATCGCTCCGCCTCTGGCGAGCGAGCAACAATTGGTAGCATTTGCGTACCGTCTCGGTATAAGCCAACTTGCTTACCAGAGACACTAGTGAGCAGGAGCTGATCTAAATCAGACTTACTGATCCCTAATCGACGTGCTTTTTGCTCATTGAAGACCGGTTGTAATACCTTGCTACGCTGTCGCCAGTCGTCCTTAATGCTGTGCGCACCAGTGTCTTTCGCTAAGATAGATTTCGCTTCATTGGCCAGTTGGCGCAATACGACAGGGTCCGGTCCAGAAAATCTAGCTTCAATTTTGGCATCGGTAGAAGGGCCAATTTCCATGCGTTTGATTTTTAATTGCCCATCTAACTCATTTTCAGCACTAAAGTGGCGGACTTTAGCAATCATGTCAGTGACGTCTTCGCGGGTCTTAACACGAATAATGAGCTGACCATAAGCGTCATATTGCTTTTCTGGACTGTATGTCAGCATAAACCTTGGCGCACCTTGGCCAACAGTTGCCGTCACATCTGTAACTGCATCATGGCGCTTTAAGAAAGCTTCAAGCTTCTTAACATTTTCAGATGTTGAACGAATATCGGCGCCTTGGTAATTCCAGTAATCGACATAAAACATGGGCGTATTCGATGCAGGGAAGAATGATTGTTTAACCGATTTGAATCCGACAACCGAACTGCCTAATAAAGCGACCATGAAGATGACTGTGGTCCATCTGTAACGCAGACTGAAGCCCAACAAGGCTTTGTAGGCTGTAAAAATCGCGCCTTGGTACGGATCGCTTTGTTGCGTGCTTTCCCCGGTTTTGATTTCTTCTTTGAACAACATATTCGCAAAAAATGGCGTAAGCGTGATGGCTGTAACCCAGCTTAAAAGCAGTGAAATGAATAGAACCCAAAACAGAGAGCCTGCAAACTCTCCGCTGGCATCGGAACTTAAGCCTATCGGTGCAAACGCGGTGATACCAATTACCGTCGCACCTAGCAGTGGCCACTTGGTTTGCTCAACAATATTTACAGCCGCTTTAATTTTTGTTTGACCGCGCTTGAGGTTTATCAGGATACCTTCGGTGATCACGATTGCATTATCGACTAGCATGCCGAGGGCGATAATAAGCGCGCCAAGTGAGATACGTTGCAAATCAATTGCAAACAATTTCATAAAGATAAATGTGCCAAGCACGGTCAGCAGTAAAATACCACCAATTAAAATACCGCTTTTAACGCCCATAAAAATGAGCAGTACTATGATAACAATCGCGACCGCTTCAAGTAAGCTGACGATAAATCCGTCAACTGACTTTTTAACTTCAGCTGGTTGGTTATAAACACTATTTATTTCAATACCATATGGTTTTTGGTATTCGAGCTCAGCTAACCTTTTATTGATAGCTATGCCGACATCAACCACGTTTACACCTGATGTAAATGAAATACCAACCAACAGGGCTCTGTTGTTGTTAAAACGAGTAATATGATTTGGTACTTCTTGATACTCTCTTGAAACAGTAGCGACATCACCTAGATAGATCAGTTCTCTCGCGCCAGGCTGAGAAATGAGCAGGTTTTCCAGCTCAGATACATCAGAAAACTCACCTGTAGGGTGGAGGCGTATAGACTCGTTACCAACTCGTATTTTTCCCGCATTGGACACTGTGTTTTGAGTTTGCAGCAGTGAAAAAATATGATTCGGCGAAATACCTAGTTGCGACATTTTCTGTGTGGATATTTCAACGATCACTTGGGCTTGTTGCTCACCAGCGACTGTTACCTTGCTCACACCATCCACTAAAACTAACTCGCGGCGTAAAAAATCTACATAATCTTTTAACTCGTCATAGGTATAGCCGGCCCCTGTTACGCCATACAACATGCCATATACATCGGCAAAGTCATCCATTATTGTTGGCGGCTGAACACCCGCAGGCAGGCGCGGGCTGAGGTCATTAATTTTTCGTCTTAGCTCATCCCATATTTGTTTGAGATCTTCCTTACGATAAGTACTTTTCATCTCAACAGAAATTTGCGACTTTCCAGGAGATGAAATTGAAGTTACGTAATCGACATATGGCAGACTTTGTATTGCATTTTCAATGGGGTATGTAACTTCTTCTTCGACTTGTTGTGGTGATGCACCTGGGTAGACGGTTATCACCATAGCTTTTTTAAGTGTAAATTCAGGGTCTTCTAATTGCCCAAGGCCAAAGTAAGACACGGCACCCGCTGCAAATAGCAATACAGCGAACATCGCACTAATGACCTTATTTTCGATTGACCAACTTGCTAAGCTCATAATTATAAGCCTCGCTCTTTAGTCCAAGGTCTCACTTTCAGGTTTTCTTTAAGGTAATGTACGCCAGCCGCAACCACAATCTCACCCGCCTCTAACCCAGACACAACTTCAATGCTGGATTCTCGCATTTCACCCAGCTTAATATGGCGCTTTGTGACAGTGCTTGTTTCAGAGTTATAGACCCAAACATAATGGTTGTTGTCGATTTTTTCATTTTGAACAGAAAACACCGCTTCATTTGGAATTAACAGCGTTTTCTTTTGCAGATTCATCACTTTGCTTGGGTCAATATATACGTGGCCTGTCATGCCCGCAAACAGGTTGAAGTCTTCAGGGATCGGTAAAGAAAATACGACTTTATAAGTTAAAGTTACCGGATCTGCTTGTGTATCCCACTCCTTGATAGTAAGTGTATATGATTTATCAGGAAACCCGTCAAATACAACGGTTGGATGATAATCTAGATCTTTATTAACACGGGCAACTAGTTTTTCAGGTACTTGAATCACGACATCCATACGGTCACGCGTCTCAAGCCTCAAGATGTTTTGCTTTGCGACTATATTTTCAAAGTTTTTAACAAATACTTTTGCGACTGTGCCATCAAAAGGAGCTCGAAGCTCGCTATTTTCTAAATTTGTTTGCGCTATTCGGTATGCAGATTCAGTTACTTGTTTATTTGCAAGGGCCTGATCGTATTCGGCTTTACTTGCAGTAGATTTGTTAAATAGAGATTCAATTCTATTCAATTGCAGTGCTGCAAGTTCGTATTGTGCTTTACGTTGTTGAAACTGTAGCTCAAAATCTTCGGGATCTAATTTAGCCAGTAATTGCCCTTTTTTAACCTCTTGCCCAGCTAAGATTGGGAAGTCGATCAATTCGCCATTAACGCGAAAAGCAAGGTATGACCCTTGGTTGGCAACGACTTCAGCAGGAAAGTGCCTGAGAGTTGCAGCAGCTGGATCACTGACTGTATGCAATTTTACAGGCCTAACCAAGTCTTCAGTAGGTGATTGGATAACTTCATCTTGGCAGGCGCCAAGTAAAAGTGCGGATGATAATACGAGTACGCGTTTGAACACTTAAGTTACTCCGAAATGTATGACTCCTAAGATAATGTAGTGCAGGATATATAAAATAGTACTAAAATAAAAATTATAAATAATTAGGGTTTTAATAAATAAAGTTTATGAAGTTGTCAGATTTAGAAGTACTTCACGTTGTGGCGCATTCTCAAAGTCTTAATGATGCTGCCAAACGATTGTTCAAAACACAGCCAGCCGTAACTCAGGCCCTAAAACGGTTAAGCACTGAACTGGGCTTTCCACTGGTTACGCGAGAAGAGTACCGCATTAAATTAACAGAGCAGGGAGCGAGATTTTATAAAGAGGCTGTTAAATTAATTGAACACCATGAGAATCTCAAAGCAATGGCCGCGGACTTTGCGCAAGGGAATGAGCCTAAATTTAATATCTGTTATGAGGCAATGAGTTATGACTACAATTGCAATGAATTGATAAAAAAAACCTTCAGACAGTTTCCTTCAACAGCGTTTGAGATCACAAGCGGAAAGCGATTTGTCGCTCTAGATAGAGTCAATCAAGGGATATCTGATATTGGAGTTGGCCCATGGTTTAATTTGTTCCATGCAACGGGAGATTTGGAGTCGGTTGCAATTGGTGAAGTAACTCTTGGGTTAGTCGCTAAAAAGGGGTTGATACCCAACAAGCTAACATTTGATGAGTTAAACCAATATCCCTGCTTAGCGATGACAGAAAGTGGTTTTGAATTTGACAGCGATCGCCTAGAGTATTCTAAAAGTCGCAGTGTTATGAAGTTAGATGATATCGCAACCATTAAAATGTTTCTTTTACAAGGCATGGGTTTTGCGATCGTGACGCTAAATCATTGCGAAAAAGAGCTCGAGCAAGGGCTTTTGGAACAAATCAGGGTGTCTGATAAGCAAGATCAGTTTACCGTTGATATTCATGCATTTAGACGGCACTTGCCACATCAAGGCTCGGTGGCTCAGTATCTATGGGCAGGGTTTAAAGAGTTAGGTAAGCAATACAGTGAACGATGAATTTAAACAAAATGTGTATACATTAATAGGTGCAATTCCGCAGGGGCAGGTAGCGACTTACGGGCAGATCGCAAAGCTGGCAGGTGCGCCTAAACATGCCAGAGCTGTTGGCTATTTACTGAAAAAATTGCCAAAGGACAGCACGCTCCCCTGGCATAGAGTGATAAATAGCCAAGGCAAGATCTCGTTTCCTCTTGATAGCGACAAATTTCAGACTCAAAGCACAAAGCTACAAGCTGAGGGCGTTGCGGTAACTTCAGGGCGTGTTGCACTTAAAAAATACCTTTGGCGCTGATTGTTATCTCTAAAAAGCACATGTGACGGGAAATTTCAAACTTTGAGTTGATCGGATTTTAGCTAGGAGGCGTAAAAACACTTAGAAATTAACATGACTAAGTCAATATGAAACGAGCACTTTTCCCTTTATCTATATATATTTTGCCGCAAGGGTATACGCGATTACGTATTTTTGAGCCGCGCTATCTTCACATGGTAAAGGTCGCGATGAAAGAGAGGAATGGCTTTGTGCTTTGCCATAGTGATAAAACACGTTCTTCCAAAGTGTCGACTGAGGGCGTTTATGTAGAAATTGTAGACTTTTCCCAAGACCAAGCAGGGCAGCTGTTAATAGATGTGTATGCAAGGAGCAGGGTAAGTATTTTAGATACAGAGGTTGATGATCTAAACTTGAAACATGCTTGGTGCGAGCCAATAAACGCACCGCTTTGGGATTTGCAAGACGGCAATTTCATTTATCACGAACGTCTTGCTGATTTATTGAGAGACCTTTTTGTTATCAACACAGAGCTGAACGACTTGTACAAGAAAAAGAACTATGCAGATCCAATTTGGGTAGCTGCTAGATGGCTAGAGTTGCTCCCTCTGACTTTAGACCAAAAGCAAAAAATACAGAGTTGTCACTCTTATCAAGCAGTTGCCAATGTTCTTTTTGAGATTTTTGATGAAACAGGGTGATCTGAATGTCAAAGCCATTCGTATAGACTAATATGTTACTGACTCAGAGCGTTAAATTATGGTTAGTTTAGAGCAATCAAGCGATTGCCGTACAATAAAAGGTAAAAGCGTAGGGATGCAAGAAACCCCTTCAGAGCAGCTAACGGCAGCATTAGTGAATGTAGCAAACAATGCAGATAAAAAAGCATACGCTTACCTATTTTCATACTTTGCGCCGAAAATAAAGCGTTTCGGCATTAAGCAGTTTGGTTCAGAGGCCATGGCGATGGAACTCGTTCAAGACACTATGACGTCGGTATGGAGAAAAGCAAAGCTTTATCACCAAGATAAAGGCGCAGCGACCACGTGGGTGTATACGATAATGAGAAACGCATCTTTCGACGCTTTGAGAAAAGTAAAAAGTAACAAAGAGGACAATCTTAGCGAAGAGATATGGCCTCTTTTCCACGATGAGCAAGTTTGCGAAAGAAGCTTCAAAGATCATTTACAAACAAACCAACTTAAAGAAAAAATCAAGAGTCTGCCAGCGGCGCAGCGCGACGTTGTAGTCGGTGTCTATTTTGAGGATATGACGCAAGAGCAATTAGCACAGCATCTAGGTATACCTGTTGGAACCGTCAAATCACGGTTACGCTTGGCACTTAAAAAGTTAAAAGTTGAGTTGGGAGAGCAGCATGATTAAATATCACCCATCAAAACAGTTGATGCAAAAGCACGTCGCTGGTGAGCTTCCTGTTGGATTAAGTGTAGCGATTGCCGCACACATAGAGTTGTGTGACGCATGTAAACTGGAACTCGACGCGTTAGAAGCAAAGCAAGCTGAGTCTGCGTTTGAGAGCAACGCAAGTAACTGTTCAGATATAGCAGATACGAGCGCAGAAGAAAATCTGGCATTTGAAGCGATGATAAATGACATCACACAACTAGAAATGAGTAGTGCGATGGTCCCTAGAGAACCTCAAATGTTTGATTATCAGGATAAGTCTGTTCAATTGCCAAGAGCAATCGCGGCCTTAAAGTTAGGCAGTTTTATCAATGCAGGAAAGGTTTCTCGTGCTCGTTTTGAGTTGGACGAAGGCCCTTTGCGGAGCAGTTTACTACACATAAGGCCCGGCGGGGAGATACCTGAGCACACGCACACAGGGTTTGAATTAACTCTATTGCTAGATGGGTCTTTCGAAGATGAAAGTGGTTCATATGTACCTGGTGATTTTATTATGCTAGATGGCAGGCATAACCATACACCTAAAACAGAAGAAGGCTGTTTGTGCTTTACTTTAGTAGACAGTGCATTGCACTTCAATAAAGGCCTTAGCAAACTGCTAAACCCAATTGGTAATCTTATCTATTAAAATGGGAGTCGAGTATGCAATTTAATTCACCGATACAAATCGGATTAAGTGCCTGTCTTGGCGGAGACAAGGTTCGTTTTGATAAGGGGCACAAACGCTCTAATTTTTGTATGGACGAATTCAGTAAACATGTCGAGTTCGTGAAATTTTGCCCTGAAGTTGCGATTGGTATGCCAATACCGCGCGAAACGATAAGACAAGTACGTTTTGGCGACACCATTAAAGTATGCCGCCCAGATGGGACGCAAGATGTAGGTCCTAAATTAACTGAATATGGTAAAAAGATAGCCCAAACAAAAGCCAAAGAGCTGTCAGGTTTCGTTTTTTGCGCAAAAAGTCCTAGCTGTGGTATGGAACGCGTTAAAGTTTATAATGACGCTGGTACTGGCGCGACAGCAGAGGGGGTAGGCGCATTTGCAGCAGAAATTATGCGTCACAATCCGCTATTGCCATGCGAAGAAAACGGCCGATTGAACGATGTACATTTACGGGAAAACTTTGTAATGCGCGTATATGTATACAAGTCTTGGCAGGAGCTAACAGAGCAGAAGCTGAGTAAACACAAGTTGACGGAGTTTCACGCTAAGCACAAATACTTGCTGATGAGCCACAATTATGAAGCTTATCGCAAGCTTGGCAGGTTGCTTGCCGAAGTGCAGGCCAATACGATAGAGCAAGGCGCTGGTGAGTATATATTAGGTCTCATGGAAGCGTTGAAAAAGCCAGCTAGCCGCAAAGCGCAAGCAAATACGTTGGCGCACCTTCAAGGTTACTTCAAAAACGAATTGTCTCAGGTCGAAAAGGCTGAAATGGTAGAGGCAATTGATGAATATCGAACAGGCTTGGTACCTTTAAATGTACCCTTAACGCTTTTGAAGCATCATTTGCGAGTGCATCCCAAAGCCTACTTGGAGCAGCAAGTATATTTCGACCCATATCCTCACGATTTAAAACTAAGGTTTGCAATTTGAGTAAAGTACTTTATTGGTTTAGGCGCGATCTTAGATTAGCGAGTAACCAAGCACTTCAAGATGCAGTGAACAACGGCGCCAGCGAGGCGCTGTTTTTTGTCTGTGAAAAACAGTGGCAAATTCACAAAACCAGTGAAGTCCAAATAGACTTATTAAAGAGGCGACTTGACTACTTGGGAAGGAAATTGGCTGAACTTGGCATCAAGCTGCATGTTGTGGATGCCGGCGACTTCAAACAATTGCCGTTCAAATTCAATGAGTTCATTACTTTGCATGGATTTACGCACGTATACGCAAACAGGGAATATGAAATTAATGAACTAAATCGAGATGCTCAGTGTTCTAAATCTGGCGCTGAGTTTCACTTGTATGATGGAGATGTTTTATGTCAGCCTGGGAGCGTAGTTACTAAAAGTGGTGAGATGTTCAAAGTATTTACCCCGTTTAAAAAAGCTTGGCTAGCAGGATTTTCACAGCGCACCTTCCCATTAGGAAAATATCTACAAACTAGCTATAAACCCATAAAGTGGTACTCGCCGGATGTTTTAAATTCAGACGGGCAATCTGAAAAATGGCCCGTGGATGATGAGACATTGTCCAAAGTTGTAGAGTTATTTTTAGACAATAAATTAAACGAATATAGTGAGTATAGAGATATTCCAAGTATTAAAGGAACGTCGGGATTGAGCCCATACTTGGCACTGGGGATGATTTGTGTCACGGATTTAATTGCGAGAATACAGCAACGAATTCCGGACATATTATTAAGGACAAAAACTTCGGCTTTCGTATATATAAATGAATTACTTTGGAGAGAGTTTTACCGGCATTTAATGTTTGTGTTTCCAAAATTATGCAAAGGAAAAAACTTTAATGAGAAGTACGATGCCGTTATTTGGTTAGATGACGAAACCGCTTTCACAGCATGGTGTGAGGGTAAAACAGGCTATCCAATAGTGGACGCGGCAATGCGGCAACTAAATCAAACTGGGTGGATGCATAATCGACTTCGTATGATCGTGGCGAGCTTTTTGACAAAACACTTATTAATCGACTGGCGTAAAGGAGAAGCTTATTTTATGAATAGGCTAATTGACGGCGATTTGGCAGCTAATAATGGCGGTTGGCAGTGGGCAGCGAGCACAGGGTGTGACGCACAACCTTATTTCAGAATTTTCAACCCGATAACACAGAGCGAAAAATTTGATCCTGATGGTACTTTTATTCGTAAATATGTACATGAATTAGAATGGGTGCCTGCTAAATATATCCACTTCCCGCATGATTATATAAGGTCTGTTGGGAGAGATTGCTACATTGCACCCATCGTTGAGCATAAAGAAGCAAGAGCAAGAGCACTTGATGCATTTAAGGTTTAGGAATGGAACAGCATCTTAGCAACTTTGTTGATATATATAATCAACTCTCGGACAAAAATTTAAGTCTGTTACGAAATATTTATGACGAAAGTATCGTCTTTTCTGATCCTCTACATAGAGTTGAAGGAATTGAGGAATTAACAAAGTACTTTGAAAACATGTACGCCAATGTCAACTCCATTTCCTTCGATATAAAAGAACACTACGTAATAGAAGACAAAGGTTTTTTATATTGGGATATGCACTTTTCTCATAACAAGCTCAATAATAAAAAGTGCATTACTGTTGCAGGACATAGCCAACTTACTTTTAAAGGTGAGAAAGTGATTAATCACCGAGACTACTTTGATGTGGGCGCCTTGTTATATCGCAATATACCACTACTTGGCAGTGTTATTAAAACACTTGAAAAGCGAGCTGTATCATGACAGTTGAGCAAAAGCAGGTAGTGATAACGGGGGCTACATCGGGTATTGGTGAAGCGTTGGTAAAACGTTATTCGTCTTCTCACAATGTTATCGCATGTGGCCGAAATGAGTCAAAACTCGCTGCATTCTCACAGCAAAGTATTAAAACATCTAAGTTTGATATAACGTCGAAACAGCAAGTGTTTGATGCTGCAAACTGTTTTGATAACTTAGATATTGTGATTTTAAATGCCGGTGTATGTGAATATATAGATGACGCAAATCAGTTTGATTCGGCGTTATTTGAACGGGTTATCCACGCTAACTTGATTTCCACAGGGTATTGTTTAGAGGCATTTATACCCAAGATTAAAAAAGATGGGCAACTTGTTATAGTCAGTTCTAGCGCGAGCTTTTTGCCGCTGCCAAGGGCGCAAGCCTACGGTGCATCTAAGGCGGCATTAAGCTATTTAACGCGCGTTATGCAAGTAGAGTTACAAGATATAAATGTCACTTTGGTACACCCTGGATTTGTAGAGACCCCACTAACCGATAAAAATGATTTCCCTATGCCTTGTTTAGTGAGTTGTGAACAGGCTGCGGAACGCATTTATAATGGGGTTTTAAATCGTTGTGATGAAATCCACTTTCCAAAACGCTTTACTTTGTTTTTAAAGCTTTTCTCCCTTCTTCCATTCAAACTTTGGTCGCCAATCGCTAAAAGGATAAAACGTTGAAAAATATTGCAATAATTGGGTCTGGTATTTCAGGATTAAGTGCGGCTTATTTACTTAACAAAAAACACAATATCACCTTATTTGAAAAAGAAGATAGGCTTGGGGGTCACACAGCAACCGTTGATGTTGAGACACCGGAAGGGCTAAAGGGTATTGATACTGGCTTTATTGTTTTTAACGACCGCACTTATCCTTTGTTCGAAAAGCTGTTGGACCAAATAGGGGTTGGCCGCAAGCCGACACAAATGAGCTTTAGCGTTAAAACAGCAGGTAGGGACTTCGAATATAATGGACACACGTTTTTTTCACTATTTGCTCAAAAGCGCAATATATTTTCGCCCAAATTTTGGGGGTTTCTATACAGTATTGTTAAATTTAACCGATTATCTAAAGCACTGTATCATAGTGGCGATTATTCGAAGCATACGAATTTGGGTGACTTCCTAGACGCACACGGCTTCGATGAGTTTTTTAAAAAGCACTATATTTTACCTATGGGTGCAGCGATTTGGTCGACCAGCTTAAAAGGTATGCTAGATTTTGAAATTCAGTTCTTCATTCAGTTTTTCTACAATCATGGGCTATTAGACGTAGCAGGCAGACCTCAGTGGTATGTTATCCCAGGTGGGTCAAAGCAATATATTGCGCCTTTGACTGAGTCATTCAAGGATAAAATACATTTAAACGCCCATATTAAGTCGGTTGCGCGTCTAGATGGGTACGTCGAGATAACATTTGACGATGGAAACGTCGAGCATTTTGATGAAGTTGTCTTTGCTTGTCATTCTGATCAAGCTTTGGCTTTGCTGAAAGATGCATCTGATGTCGAACTTGATGTATTAGGGTCTATTCCTTATACGCCAAATAGCGTTGTTCTTCACACCGATATATCGTTGCTACCAAAGCGAAGGGCAGCTTGGGCAAGTTGGAATTATGCGCTAGATGAGAGCCAGACAAGGCCTGCAAGTGTAACATATCAAATGAACATCCTTCAGGGGATATCTTCTGCACAGCAATATTGTGTCACGTTAAATAATGATGCTCAGATAGACAAGAATAAAATACTTAATCAATTTACTTATTTTCACCCAGTATTTAATACGCAAAGCATCCGAGCACAAAAAAGAAAGTCGGAAATTGATGGAATTAATCGCACTTATTTTTGCGGGGCTTATTGGTTTAATGGTTTTCACGAAGATGGTGTCAAAAGCGCAGTAGATGTTGCTGAACAGCTCGGAGTTGAATTTTGAATAGTGCCATCTACTTAGGCGATGTCAGGCACCGCCGCTATACTGTCGCAGACCATCACTTTAAATATCCAATGTACATGATGTGTTTTGATTTGGACGAGTTGCACCTATTGGATGATATTCATCCAATGTTCGGTACCAGAGGGAAAAAATTACTGCGATTTGAACAGGCTGACTATTTAGTTGGAAGTGAGGAACCTTTAAAGCAGCGAGCGTTAGATAAAAGCCTTGAACTGGGCGTTGATGCTTCTGGTAGCAAAGTATATTTAATGGGACAGGTTCGCTGCGTTGGCTATTACTTTAGTCCTGTTAATTTTTATTTTTTTTCCAAGGAAGACGGCAAATATACACACATGATCGCTGAGGTGAGCAATACACCATGGAATGAGCGCCACTATTATCTTGTTCCACTTGGAAAAAAAGTGAACTTTGAAAAGACTTTTCACGTATCACCTTTTATGAACTTGGATATGGAATACCACTGGCATATAAAAGCACCTGAGCAACATGCCTTTGTCCACATCGAGAATAAAAAAGAGCGTGAACTCCTATTTGACGCCACATTAAGACTGCAGCGAGTGCCACTAGAAAGACACGCTGTTAGTAATTTGTTGAAGCAGTTTCCAGCGATGACTTTTTCAATTGTGAAAGGCATTTACTGGCAAGCGTTAAAGCTTTTTATTAAGCGAGTTCCTTTTATCAGTCATCCCGGAAGTTTGTAAGATGGAAAAAACGACACAATCATTTAGCAGCGAGAACAGCGACGGCTTTTTAGTAAAAGTGTGCAAGACATTAGTGTTAAAAGCACTAGCACAAATTACGTGGGGGCATATAAGGCTAATTGACGCGGATCAAGAGTTTTTATTTGGCAATGAAAAAAGCTCAGATAAAACAACAATACACGTTCACTCTGGACAAATGTACGCCAAATTTGCTCTTGGCGGTAGCGTTGGGGCGGGTGAGTCATATATTTTGGGACATTGGACTTGTTCAGATTTAACCAAACTCATAGAAATATTTGTCGTTAATCAAGACGTGTTGGACCAATTCGAGAAAAAGTTTGCGTTGATATCTGGGCTGTTTAACAAAGTAACACACTTTAAAAATCGCAACACTAAAGCGGGTTCAAAGAAAAACATAGTTGCCCATTACGATTTGGGTAACGACTTGTATAGTGCGTTTTTGAGTGATGAAATGCTTTATTCTAGTGCTGTTTATCCAACACACAACGCAACGCTTGAAGTCGCGCAACAACACAAACTAAAACAAATATGCGAGCAAGTAGACCTCAAACAATCAGATCACGTCATTGAGATTGGCACTGGGTGGGGAGCCTTTGCGATATACGCTGCACAAAATTACGGTTGCAAGGTTACCACGACCACAATCTCCGAAGAGCAACATGCATATGTGCGTCAAAGAATAGATGAGCTTGGGTTGCAAGAGCAGATAACATTGCTTAAGGACGATTACAGGGAGCTTGGTGGTAAGTTTGACAAATTAGTCTCAATCGAAATGATAGAGGCAGTAGGGCATGACTATTTGGCCGGCTTTTTTGAAAAGTGCAGCGCATTGTTAAAGCCAGATGGTGTCATGTTGATCCAAGCTATAACCATTGCATGTCAAAGATACCATCACTATTTAAAAAACTCTGATTTTATCCAACAATATATTTTTCCTGGTGGATGTCTCCCTTCAATTACAGAAATGAGCAAGCAAATATGCAGCAGTACAGATCTAGTTGTTCACTCGGTTAAAGATATCGGCTTGCATTATGCGAAAACTTTGTACGATTGGCGCGAGCGATTCGATAAAGCTTGGCCATCGTTGGATAATAAGAAGTTTGACCAGCGATTCTATCGTCTTTGGGAGTTTTATCTTTGTTACTGTGAAGGTGGTTTTAAGCAAAGAGCAACGAGTGCCGTGCACCTTGTTGCTAGAAAGCCTAGGTATTTTAACGATGATGAAAAAACATTCTGTCATTATTAACTTTGCGTTATTTCAGCTGGCTTGGTTTGCAGTTTTTTTCTTGCAGTCTGATGCATTATTGCTGGTTGGCATTGCGATAGCGTTAATGTTTTTTTTAAGCCCGCACAAGTCAAGAGATACTAAGTTTGTGCTTATAGGGCTGTGGGTTGGCTTGTCCATTGAACTTGTTGCTGTGAACTTCAGTGTCATCGACTATGGAGATGAAACGCTCCCTGTTTGGCTAGTTTTGTTGTGGCTCGCTTTACTATTTTCGTTTAGAGAGTCTCTAAGCAAGCTTTTTTATCTACCCATAAAATACAGAGCACCTATTGTTTGGTTGTGTACACCGGGCAGTTATTATGCAGGGTCGAAAGTCGGAGTATTGTCTACATTAGAGCCTTTGTGGCTATTTTGGTTTATTTATGGTGCGATATGGCTTATTGGTTTTGAGATGCTGAGGTGGCTTGACTCGTGTTCTTTTGTAAGAAGGAATGATGAGGTAATGAGCTAAATCGTTCCCCTTTTAGCTAAATATATACGAAACAAGCACAATTTGTCAGATTAATTTCGAATATAGTTGAATTTTGGCTTGCACTCATGCTTAAAATGAATAAACATAGAATTTGCTCCGGCAGAAAATAAAAAAATATAGGAATTTTTAAAATGAACAAAGCTCAACTAGTTGAAAAGATCGCGAACGACGCTGATATCTCTAAGACGGCAGCTGGCCGTGCATTAGACGCTTTAACTAGTGCTGTAACTGAAGCTCTAAAAGAAGGTGACTCAGTAGCACTAGTTGGTTTTGGTACTTTCTCTGTAAAAGAGCGCGCAGCACGCACTGGCCGTAACCCACAAACAGGTGCTGAAATCCAAATTCCAGCGGCAAATATCCCAAGCTTCAAAGCTGGTAAAGGCTTAAAGGATCAAGTAAACCTTTAATTCAATGACGAATATAATTGGCTGTGAGATTTATCTCGTGACCAAAAATTTGAAAAAGAGCCTTTTGGCTCTTTTTTATTTTTAAGTTATAAAAATTAGAATATATAAATAACGGTAAGGCGATTATAATTAATGGGCACAAAGGCCCAAAATAATTAATCTGACTTATTTAACTCTTGAGCGCTTTATCACCTCGACCTATGCCAACAGCTCCTGAACGAACGAGTTCAATTAAGTCACTTTCGTGGCGCAGCATATCCAAAAAGCTCTCAATTTTATCTGTACTGCTAGCCAGCTGAAGTGTGTAGCTTTGTTTTCCCATATCAACAATGGCTGCTCCAAACACGTCGCTTACTCGAGTAACTGCCGCTCTCATCGCTTCATTTCGAGTAAACACCTTGACCATTAACAGCTCTCTTTCTATGTGGTTGATTTCCGTTAGGTCAAAGACTTTCAACACATCGACGAGTTTGTTAACTTGCTTCGTGATCTGCTCTACGACTCGATCATCCCCATGAGTGGTAATAGTAATGCGAGAAAGTGTCTTGTCGTCAGTCGTGCCAACGGTCAAACTATCAATGTTATAGGCCCTTTGAGAAAAAAGCCCAACAATTCGTGACAGTGAACCTGGTTCATTTTCTAATAGAATTGCTAATATTCTACGCATTATACCTTTACTCCTTTTTTCAACCACATTTCGTCAACGGCACCGTGTTTAATTTGCATCGGGTATACGTGTTCGCTCTCATCAACTCGAATATCCAAGAACACTAAGCGATCTTGTATTGAAAATGCTTTTTCTAGGGCTGGTTCCAGCTCGTCAGGGTGATCTACTCTGATCCCTACATGGCCATAACTTTCGGCTAGTGCGACGAAATCAGGTAATGACTCCATATAGGAGCTAGAATGACGACCATCATATAGCATATCTTGCCACTGCCTAACCATGCCTAGTGAGCGGTTATTTAATGATACAACTTTCACATTTAAATCATATTGGAGGCAGGTTGAAAGCTCTTGAATATTCATTTGAATAGAACCGTCACCTGTTACGCACACGACTTCTTCTTGCGGGTAGGCAACTTTTACGCCCATAGCCGCAGGTAATCCAAACCCCATGGTGCCAAGTCCGCCAGAGTTGATCCACTGACGAGGTTTTTTAAATGGGTAGTATTGTGCTGCAAACATTTGGTGTTGGCCCACATCGGAGGAAACATACGCATTGCCGTGAGTAATGTCATAGAGCTTTTTAATCACCGTCTGAGGCTTGATCTTGTCTTCAGAGGTTTCAAAGTCCAAACACTTCTTTTCTCGCCATTGAGTAATGTCTTTCCACCAAGCTTCTTGAGCACTGCGATCAATGGCAATACTGCTGTTATCAATACCATTTAATAGCTGTGTTAGAACTGTATCTAAACAGCCAACTACAGGGATATGTGCTTGAATTGTTTTAGAGATAGAAGTTGGATCTACATCTACATGGACAATTTTTGCATTGGGACAAAACTTCTTAACATTATTTGTCACTCGGTCATCAAATCTGGCACCCAGTGCTAAAATAGTATCGGCGTTAGCCATCGCTTTATTGGCTTCAAGGGAGCCATGCATTCCTAACATGCCAATAAAGTTAGGATGGTTACCACTGATCCCACCTAGACCCATTAAAGTGTTTGTAATTGGCGCGTTGAGCTTTTCAACTAGCTCAGTCAGCTTGTCAGAAGTATTCGATAGGACGATTCCACCACCTGAATAAATGACCAGCTTCTTAGCTTGTAAAATCGCCTCTACCGCTTTTTTGATTTGCTTCGAATGGCCTTTAGTACTTGGGTTATATGTCCGCATATCAAGTTGCGGTGGCATAACATAGTTGAATTTAGTTTGTGGAATTAAGACGTCTTTTGGCAACTCAACAACGACCGGTCCCGGTCTTCCTGAGCTAGCTAAGTAAAAGGCTTTGGCCAAAATTGCGGGGATATCTTCTGCATTTCGACAATTAAAGCTATGTTTGACAATAGGTCTTGAACAGCCAACGATGTCGGTCTCTTGAAACGCGTCATCACCAATCAAGTTTGACGGCACTTGCCCAGAAAGTACAACCATTGGAATAGAGTCCATGTAGGCCGTTGCGATACCTGTAATGCAATTAGTTGCGCCAGGGCCAGAAGTAGCGAGCACCACGCCTGTTTGGCCTGTAGCACGAGCATATCCATCTGCCATATGAGTTGCAGCTTGCTCGTGTCGGACGAGAATGTGTTCTATATCACTTTGCTCAAATAGAGCATCGTACAAATCCAAAACAGATCCGCCTGGATAGCCAAAAATGTATTGTACTTGTAAATCTTTTAGCGCCTTTACAACTAACTCGGAGCCATTAAATTGCTCATTCATTACCTCATTCCTCAGCCAAGTTAAATCTTGGCATAAAAAAACCCCGCATTGTGCGGGGTCGATGAAAGCATATACTCACACAGGCCCCTATGGACTTAATACTAAGACCACCACGAGAACCAATTTTGCAAGCTTAACTAAATTCATTTCAAATCTACTAAATTATTTAACTAGTTTTAATTTAAAGGGCAATCGATGTTTCTGTCAAGAAGCCAGGATGGAGATATGCATAATATAACCCTTTTTGGCGTTGATAAATTTGAAATGTAATATTTCAATTTATAAAAATAGGGGGCAATGCATAAATGTATCTGTGGCAATATTTGCAAAGCTAAAATAATTAGGAGGTTTATTGCATGTTAAGGAACTGTTGTTTGTAGAGTTAAAAATGAGGTCAATAGGTTGAAGTTTAATAACTTTTAAGTGGCAAGGTATAGAGTGAATGTTGCGTAGAGCCTTTGGGGGAGAATAAAGATAGCGCAATTTGCGCTATCTTTTTGTGTATCTATTATAGACGTTCGATCACAGCTTGTGTGAAGTCAGTGGTGCCATGGCTGCCACCAAGATCACGAGTAGTACGGTCGCCAGACTTGATAACGTCAGCAACAGCGCTACGGATACGCTCAGCAGTTTCACCCATATCTAGGTATTCAAGCATTTGGATAGAAGCAAGAATAACAGATGTTGGGTTTGCTAGATTTTTACCAGCAATGTCAGGTGCACTACCGTGTACCGCTTCAAAAATCGCAGCATTTTCACCGATATTTGCACCAGGCGCCATACCCAAACCACCAACTAAGCCAGCACATAGATCCGAAATGATGTCACCAAATAGGTTAGTTGTAACTACAACATCGAACTCATCCGGGTTCATAACTAGTTTCATACAAGTCGCATCTACAATCATTTCAGCTGACTCGATATCAGGGAAGCGCTCACCGACTTCACGAGCCACTTTTAGAAATAGACCTGAAGTTGATTTTAGGATGTTCGCTTTATGAACTGCCGTTACCTTCTTACGGCCTTCACGTTGTGCAAGCTCATACGCGAAAGTTACGATTTTTTCAGCGCCTTCACGTGTGATTTTCGACATTGCTTCAGCTTCTGTACCATCTTCAGATGTTACTTGACCAAGACCAGAGTACATACCCTGTGTGTTTTCACGTACAGTAATGATGTCAATGTTGTCGTAGCGTGCTTGAGTACCTTCAAAAGACTTAACTGGGCGCACGTTTGCGTATAAGCCAAACTGCTTACGCAAAGTAACGTTGATAGATGTAAAACCTTCACCTACAGGTGTTGTTAAAGGGCCTTTCAGGGTAAGCTTATTACGCTCGATAGCTTCTAATGTTTCAGGTGGAAGCAGTTCACCAGTTTTTTCTAGTGCTGCAAGACCTGCATCAACATATTCGTATTCAAAATCACAGCCCGCTGCGTTTAAAATCTCAATTGCAGAATCAATGATGCTTGGACCAATACCATCGCCGCGAATAACGGTAACTGTTTGCTTAGCCATTTAGTTTTCCTTTATCAAAATAAATTGTACACACATAAAAGAAGGATCTATTTATTGTAGTCAATCAAATAAAAAGTGTGTGTTCGCTTGAAAAATTAAGCGCGTTTTATAGCAATTTATTCATAGATATTCCAGCAAGGAATGATAAAAGGGCATAAATTTAGTTTATGTTTGTTATATCCTGCATTTATAGAATAAATATTATTCAATCATGCTGTGTAAGGATAACGCTAAGATGGCGTCATTCAATTGCGTTTCGCTATCCCAGCCAAATTTCTTTATTTGGTTTTGCAAAACATGATGTTGCCAAGCTGTAGGTGTAAAGTGGGCGCTGCTCCACTGCATTGCAAGTACTTTAATGGCAACAAACGTTTTTGCCTCTTCACTCAAAGTACTGTCTTTTTCTCTTTCTGATTGCATGAAAGCGCCATGTGGAGGGCTGTTATCAAAGTGGTGGGAAAAATAGTCGTCCAGCTGTGTCGAATTGAATTCTAAAAAGCCAAATAATCTTGCCAGAGAATAAGGTGTTGATGAGTCGGCTTGTTCACTGACACAAGTGAAGCGTTTTATATCAATATCATGATGCTTTAACATGAAGGCGACGACCGCGCTGATAGGGGAGAGAATACTCTCATATTCTTGTCCATATGCTTGTTTAGTTAAAGTTGCTAAGATCTGTGCGAGCTGCTGATATTTATGCCATATATCAAGGGCGAAGGGGTGACGCAACTGAGAAATAACCTGCTCAATAAGTACGCGCTGACAGAGCAAACTCGCTGTGTTTAATCCGACCATAGTTAAACAGTGTCGAATATTTGCACCTTTTTGAGCTTCTCTATTATATTGTTTCGCGGCTTGCTGAAGTGCTTGCTCTATGTATGGAAACGGCTCAATTGTTTTTTCAATAGCTCTAAAACTAGCAAAACTATTTCTACTCAATTTGTCTATTACAGTGTAAGTTGCTTCAAACGAGTCTTCTGTTGCGGCGATTTCTTGCGATTCTATGTGTCCCCACACTTTGAAAAGGAGGTGTTTATCTGCTGTGGAGATTGTCCTGTACTCAAATTCAAACGAGCTTTGTGTTTTGACTAGGCGATCGACCTTATTGCCTTCAAATGTACAAATCACTTGGTTCTTATCGTTTCTTTGCAAAAGAAGCGCTTTTTGACCGCGATATACAGTTGTGCAACCAACAGCAAAGCGACTGAATTGCATAGACAGTTTGTTTAAGGTGTCGCGGGTAAATTCGTCATAACTGGATAAGTAGAGTTTTTTCACCACAGAGGCCAAAGTATTGGGCTTAGTGGGAGTTTTAACCAAAGCCATTGCAATGATCTGTGCAATGGCCACAACTAAAGTAGTGTTGTCGTATAGTGGCGCAACGCGTTTGCTCTTTAAGGTTTCACAGTACGGCTGAAGTCGAGACATCATGCGAGTTGCCTGTTTATTAACCGAGCCACCATGTTCAAGTACTTTGACTGCGAGTTGATATCTTATTTTCCATATTTTCTTACCCTGTTCAGTCAGGGGTTGTGCATTAAGTAATTTGTCACTTTCTTTTTTTACACACAAAAAGCTGGCCAAACAAGCGACAAGTAATTCTTGACGAATGTTATTTGAATAGCCATGGCCCTGCGAGATAATACATACCAAAATGCACTTTTTAACCACCAAATTTGTCGTTGGGGATAGTTGTTGAAAGTTAAAGTTTAGGTAGCTATGCAGTGCATTGGGGGCGCTTTGGTAGGTGTGCGTGTACAACTGAGCAAGCTCTGCGAGGGTTGGAAAGATACTGGGCCATTTTTGTTTGTTATAGTAAAGCCTAAGTGTTTGCTCTGTTTTGTTTACCAATTCGAAGAGTTGTTTTGATATGTCTTTATTCGTCATTATTTAGCGCTTTCTCATAGGCTACAACTGCACCAGCTCCCCACAAAATTAGCTGACCATTTTTAAATAACAAACCAGTACATTCATCTTGTGTTGTTATGCCGTCTGGTTTCATCAATTGAGTGCGGTAATAGACAATTTGAAAGACTGTATCATCGTTTGATTTCACATAGGTGAGATCTGGGCTACCTAAATTGTCGAGCACTGAATCTAAATCCATCCGTGTATCTGGTTTGAGCTTGCTAATAAACCTTTTGTTAAAAGCTTCCCTGTCTTTCCATAGCATCGCTCTTGGATCATCTTTATAAAAGTTGATCACAAGATAGACAATCCCGGCGTAAACCGCGAGGCCCAGAAATATATATTGTAGAACTTTTTTTATCATTTAAGTCACCTAAATACAGCTCGGTAAGACTATCCGAAGCGTGTATCCATAACAAGTAATTTGTGATTAATGCAATGATCAGAGACGCAGCTCTTTTAAAGTAAAACCAACTTCAATGTCGGTTCTAAGGGCTACTAGTGCTTTGCTCAAAATAAAGTTATCAATATCAGTTTCTATTTTTTTTCTAATTGTTCCATGAAGGCTAGGGCTGTTCAGTGCATTTTCTACTGAAGTGAATTGGCTCAATACATCAACAGCGGTTTTTTTCCCAACTCCTTTTACTCCTGGAATATCATTGGTTTTGTCACCCATTAACCCCCAGAAATCATGAAGCTGATTTTTATCTAAGGAAAATTTGGACCTCACGTCCTCAGACGATATACCTTGTTGTTTAAAGTAATCATAGACTTGAATGTGTTCACCAATTAACGGTAAAAAACCCTTGTCGGTAGATACAATCGTTGACGCTACGCCGTGATTTGACGCTTTATATGCCAGCGTTGCCAATATATCATCTGCTTCATCTTGAACTGGAAAATATGCTTTTACATTTTGCTCAGTAAAGCCTCGGGCAACAATTTCAAGGTTATCCTTTAACTGCTGTGGCATTGGTTTTCTCGTGGCTTTGTATTCCGTGTAAAGGTGATAACGCCAGCTTTTGTCCCCGTCAAATACTGCAATTGCGTGACTTGCTTGGGATGTTTTAAGTAGTTTTCGGGTTGCGTTCTTTACGCGTTGATAACAGCTTTGAATGATTTGCTCATCAGTCAACCCTGATTGTTCACAATCAACAGCGTATATACGACGAATTAAGTTAAGTGCGTCAATCAGCAGTAATTGGGCCATAAATGTATATAAAACAAATTTTTGTTGGTACTTTCGAGGATTATAACAGAGGGGCGATGAGAGTTCATCGCCCCTAAAAGCTTTTGTTTTAATTAAATAACTATCTAAGTTATACGGTCGTAGTTTGCTTTATGACTGGATTTTGTAGCAGGGCTCATATTTGCTGCCAGGTAACTTCATACGACCTTGGTTTACAAAAGCCTGCAATAGTTTATCCATGTCTGACATGAGTGATTTATCGCCAGAGAGCACGTATGGACCATGTTGTTTTATTGCTTTAACGCCATTGTCTTTCACGTTACCTGCCACAATCCCAGAAAAAGCACGTCGTAAATTTGCCGCTAGTATTTCTTTAGGTTGACTTAAATGTAAATCAAGAGATGACATATTCTCATGGGTTGGTTCAAATGGTTGCTGGAACGGCTCTTCAATTTTAAGCGTCCAGTTAAAGTAATATGCGTCACCCTCTGACTTTCTGTACTCTCGTACTTTAGGCATTGCGGACTTAATGGTTTTTGCGACACGTTCAGGATCATCGATAATGACTTCAAACTTGTTAAGCGCTTCACTACCAAGTGTTTTCTCAACAAACTTAGATATTTCATCAAAGTAAGCGGCACTGGACTCCGGCCCCGTTAAAATAACGGGTAGGACTTGTTTTTCATTTTCTGGATGGAGCAAAATACCAAGTAGATAAAGCAATTCTTCTGAAGTGCCTGCGCCACCGGGAAAGATAATAATGGCGTGCGCTGTTCTGACAAACGCTTCGAGGCGTTTTTCAATGTCAGGCAAGATCACCAGTTCATTGACAATAGGGTTTGGTGGCTCTGCGGCGATAATGCTTGGCTCTGTTAGGCCCAAATATCGATTGTTAGTGATACGCTGTTTGGCATGCCCTATGGTTGCGCCTTTCATTGGTCCTTTCATTGCACCAGGACCACAACCTGTACAAATGTTTAACCCTCTAAGACCGAGCTGATAGCCTACTTCCTTAGTATACTTATATTCTTGCTCATTGATGGAGTGGCCCCCCCAGCAAACAACCATATTGGGATCGGTGTTTACTTCAAGTGCGCCTGCGTTTCGCAGCATATCGAAAACCATGTGTGTAATTTCTTTAGGCTCGATCAGCGTATCTTGGTGTCTTTGACAAATGAATAAAATATCTCGGATGACTGAGAAGATATGCTCGTGAATACCATTGATAATTGTGCCATCAACAAATGCAGACTCTGGTGGATTGGTCAGTTCAATTTTTATGCCGCGCTCTCTCGCAACCAGAGAAACATTAAAATCCTCGAACTTTCGGTAGATCTCATAACTTGAATCTGTGTGGCTGCCTACGTTTAGAACAGCCAACACACAGTTTCGGAATAATTGATATCTTTCGAAAGTTGAAGACTGTTGTAACAAGTCGACTTCTAATTGTGATAATAAATTAAGAACTCCAGTTGGGTTTAGCTGTACATGCATAGGCATTCTCCTTGTTATTCTCTAATGCAAAGTTTGTCTCTGCCTGAGTTTTTAGCGTCATACAGTGCGTTATCAGCACGGTCAAATGCTGTAAGCGGTGTATCGCCTTTTTTAAGCTGTGTTGCACCTAATGAAATCGTAATTTGTACTTCTTTTTCTTTAAATCTAAATGGGATTGCTTTTACGGTATTACGTATTTTTTCAAGCGGGCTTTGCGCTGAGCTCAGTGGCATACCCGGCATAAGCAGCACGAACTCTTCGCCACCATAGCGAGCAATAAAGTCGGCTTTTCTAATTGACTTTTTAAGTGCTCTGGCTATCACCTGCAATGTTTTATCACCGGCACTGTGCCCGTATTTATCATTAATTGATTTAAAGTGGTCAACATCAATAACGACGAGTGTGACATCACTGTTGTGAACTTCAAAGAGATGAAATTCTTGGTTGTACCTATCATCAAAAGCGGCTCGATTAGGCAATTTAGTTAGGCCGTCTAGCAGGCTTTTGAATTTTTGCTCGTTTAAGCGTTTTTTATAATTTGTTACTTTAGTTTCGAGTAAATTGATGCGGTCATTAATTTTGTCAAAGCTTTGAAGCAGAACCTCTTTGTCTCGGCGTTCAATGCTTTCGCGTTCAATCAAGTCTTTACTAAGCTCTTTTAACTCATTGTCTACGAGCTGCTTTAACTCAGTGATAGAAGTTGCTTGTTGTGTTTGATGATTCAGAGTTGAGATCTTTTCTTCAATACGCTTGTTTAATGCTGAGACTTCGTGATTGACCGACTTGGACTGATTTGTGGTTTCGACAATCGATTTATGAAGCTCTTCCAGTGTTTGGTTCAAAGAGACTAAAAAGCCTTGAGCAGACTGACGTTCACGGGCGATAGATTTGGCGAATATACGAATAATGCTGACTGAATTATCCAACAGTGAGTCAACCGAATCATCAGCGGACAAGCTTTGTTTGATTTGCTTTATCTGCTCCGAAACGTCCTCTTCAAAAACCAGCTCGTTCGTTAGAGATAACAGTTCAATGGCCAGCTCTGGATTGCGAGTTGATGAACTAAACTCTGGCGCTGCTTTCGCTTGCAGTGTTTGCATATAAAACTGCAATATCTTTTCGAGTAAAGGGACAAATTCCGAAACAGCTTTGATATCACCAAGTTCATGATCAAGCACATGTCTCAGTTTGCGTCTGGTATCATCTGGTAAACCTTTTAGTTTTTGTAATTGTTTTCCAGCAGACTGAATATGGGTTGTTAAAGCTCGCTCATTAGCTTCATAAACGGCTTCTTGCTGTTTTAATTGAGCTATCGTGGTCTCAATCAACGGAGTAAGTTGCTCTATTTCCATGCCCTTGTTCAGTGCACTTCGAAACTTCGCAAGTTGATTGTCTAGGGCTACATCTTGTCCTCTACAGCTAAAAGACAATCTTGTCGCAAAGTCAGACAGCATCGAGACTTGCGTCTTTTTTGCTTCTTCAAGAGTTTTTCTTGCTGAAATAGCTTGAGAGAGTTTTTTTTCCAAGAGTACGGTTTTATCAGTCACAAAAATCCAACATCTTTTTTTACTATATCCAATTGCAAGTTTACATCAAATTACTGAAAAATGTGGGAGAATTTAATTATCAACTTGGCTTTTTATCATGTAGGTTCAACGAATTTATTAACTCAAGTGTAAGGAATTTTGCTAATTTTAAGAAAACTCTTTAATTTTTTATAGTATGAAAAAAAATCTCTCACTGATCTCTTTGGCACTTTTAAGTCAATTTACCTTCGCTGATGTCGAGTACAAACTCTCAATAACACAACCACAACATCATTTAGGCAATGTAGAAATTACTTTTCCGAAATCTGCGCAATCTTATGTTGATATTCAACTGCCTGACTGGCGTACTGGCCGTTATGAGATACTGGATATGGCCAATGGCATTCGTTTTTTTGCAGCAAGTAGTGAAAGTGGGAAGCAGTTAAAATGGCAAAAAACAGATAAAAATACCTGGCGAGTCCATTTAAATGAACCCACCGAAGTATCTGTATCTTATCAAGTATATGCGAATGAATTAGCCCTTAGATCGAGGCACATCGATGATAGTCATGCGTTTATCGATGCTTCTGGATTTTTTATGTTCAGTGATTCGTTTCGACAAGAGCCTGTAACCGTAAACCTAGACGTCCCGGATAACTGGCGCTCGGTATCGGGTATGGACTTTGCTAATTCCAAGCATAGCTTTAAAGCGGCGAACTACGATGTGTTGCTCGACTCTCCAATAGAAACTGGTATCAATGAATTGCATAAGTTTAGCGTCGAAGGCAGAGACTATGAATTGGTGATTTGGGGAGAGGGAAATTACGACGTTGACTTAATGATCCGAGATTTAAAAAAGCTAGTGACAACGGGAAGTTTGATCTGGCACGATTATCCATATGATAGATATGTATTTATGGTACATGCAACCAGTGGAGCAAGGGGAGCAACTGAGCACCTAAATTCCACCATCATTCAAAGGCACCGCGATAAATTTGCTTCAAGAGATGACTATATTGGCTTTATCTCCACCGCAGCACACGAGTTCATACATACATGGAATGTAAAAAACTACCGACCTGAAGGGTTAGTTCCATATGACTATGTTGATATTAATTACAGCGATTTATTGTGGCTTGTTGAGGGGTCAACTAGCTATTTGGAAGACTACTTATTACTTAGTGCAGGGATCACCACCAACAAAGAGTTTTACAAATCGCTGAACAGAACACTTAATCGACATTTGCAAACACCGGGCAGGGAAGTGCAATCGGTGGCACACACCAGTTTTGATAAATGGATAAACCAAGGCGGAGATCACGGTAAAAATTACAGCACCAATATCTATTTAGAAGGGGCGTTAGTTTCTTTGGCGCTGGATATCGACCTGATAGATAAAAGTGAAGGTAAAGTTAGCTATCGAGATGTACATAGTGAGCTATATAAGCAACATAAGCTACCCAACTCATTTAACAGTGATGATGTAAAACGGATACTTAAGGAAATAAGTGGCAACGATTATTCAAATTGGTGGCAAACCTATGTTGATAATCCTGCGATTATTGATTTCGATAGCTTATTCGAAAAAGTTGGATTGGAGCATGTTTATCCGCCTGGTACGGTGAAAGTGGCAAGTATTGATGGCACCACTAAAAGTGCAGGCCAGCTGCTGGAATTGACCCATGTAGCGAGAGATGGTAACGCTTGGCAAGCTGGTTTAACCGCCGGTGATAAACTAGTTGCCCTCAACAAACATCACGTTCGCAAAGATCTTGCGAGTACTTTAGCTTTGTTTAGCCCGGGTGAAATTGTGGAAGTGGACTTTATTCGACGACATAAATTAATGACAGTGAAATTGCAGCTAGGCGAAAAAGCAAATCGAAACAAAGTCATTCGAGCAATAAAATCTCCTTCTAGCCGCCAAGCGAACTTGTATAAAGCGTGGGTTGGAGTTGAACATCCCAATAGTAAATAAAATATAAAAAGGGAGCTAGTTTGCTCCCTTTTTTTATATTTTTATCAAATGGATATTACATGATGCGAGAGAAAAAACGTGAGCTCTTAGCGCCGGATCTATTTCTACGCATAGAAGAGCGAATTTGTGCTCGTGTGCTTGCCAGCCAACTTTCTCTGTTTACTTTTGCGTGTTCTCCGCGTCTGGCTTCCTCTGTCGCTCTAAAACCGCAGAATTCTCGATATGCTTTAAGGTCTAATGATAGATCTTGCAGTACAAGTTCAATCATAATTGCATCATCAATGTATCCAAGTACTGGGACATTGTCTGGAACAATATCTTCTGGTTCACCAAAATAAGCCAAAGAAAGCATGATTTCTTTCTTTTCATCTTCTGGCATTTGCCATTCGTCATCTTGAACCGCGTCGATCAGCGCTGACAGTGACATCATTCGTGTTCTAACAAACTCAGGGACGTTTGTACCTTCCATTTGTTGCACAAGCTCGCGAGCTTTACTGATAATATCTTCTTCACTTAAATGGCTGCTTCGCTCAATTGCTGATTGCATCATTGTGCGGAAATGTTCTAAATCGATATCAGTGAGTTCAAAATTTACTTGGATGGACATTATTTCTCCCTTACGCTCTTTGTTTATTTTTATATCCGTCAGGTATTTCAAAGAATGTAAATACCCACTTTGGTAACGACACTATGCCATTAAATCTCCACTAACTTAAGCTCAAATTAACAATAATTGAAAAAAAGTCAAAGATTGGTGATGTTGTGTTCAACCACATAAATATCTTAGTAAAAAATTAAATTTTTGGAGGGGTATTTTTACTATTTCTCATTTTTTTTAGGTTTTTTTGTAAAACTACTTGTTTCAAGTAGGTGAAGTTACAAGCAGTTGAGCTATCACTTTTTAGCTTTTTATTTAAGATAACATGTGTTGTCTAATGCATATTTCGCAGCTATTCGAAACGCTCAAAGGACGCTTAAAGTTTGGTTGCCTTGTAGTCAAGTGTGCGTATCTCAGCCATGTTTTTTATTTGATTTCTAATTTTCTTCGGTACTTCTGAAAAAATTACTTTCCGATTAATGTGAATAAACTTATGTGGAGGCTGGTGCTAGTTAGCTTAGCTGTTGGAGCATTGCCGGGCGCTATTTTCATGTCGAATGATCAATCCTATATCAAGGAGCTGATGACTTTATTTTGTGTGGTGTACATGATTTAGCAGGAGGGGATGAAAGGTCGTTATAAATAAAGGAGGCATAACCTCCTTTAATTAGTAACATGTTTATCGTCTGATAAAATTAGCAAAGTTGAGTGTCAGTACATAGACCAGTAGTCCAACACCATGAGCGGCTAGTAGTCACACCACCAGCAACAAATGGCGTCATTTTGTTATCTAACTGCTGTTTGTCGTCTGTTAAGTTTTTTAGTTTTTTCTTATTTAATTTCAGCATAGCTATTTCCTTTTTAAAGTTAATTTTAACAAGTAAAACCTACAAAAGATGTACATACAAATGGGTGGGTAAGTTCTGGTTTACCACCAGCAACAAGAGGTGTCATTTGCTTATCTAGTTGCTGTGATGTGTTATTAGTATTCAGAGACTTTAGGTGATGTTTTTTCATTTTTAGTTTCATTGCTTTTTTCCTTAAAACGAGTAGTGCAAATCCAACTTAACATTTATGTACATATTTTCAACAAAAGGTTTATTCTAAATTGTTATAGGTTTACGCTGTGTTTCTTATTTGGGTATTTTAATTTGAGGGAAAAAAGGGCTGGTTATATATTGAATAGTTAATACGAAAGCACATATTGAATGGACATTTTCAGTGAAGATGGTGGTGTCTTTCTTCTTATACTGATCCGCCCTAGATGTTCGCAAAACCTGAACTATGTGAGCTTTGTAATTAGATACTGTTGTAATTGGTTTTACAAATTACAGTTATTATTTATTGCACAGTATGGTGATAAAAAGAGCGAATATCTGCTGATATGGCATTTTATGATGGGTTAAAGCCGATATCACCTATTTTAATACGCGAGGTAAATTCAAGGGATGCATATAAGTAACCCCCCACAAAAGTGGGGGTTACTATGATTATAAAATATAGTTCATATATTAAGATAATCTATTTAGTGCTTTTGTTAAGAACTGCCCAGATTGGACATCGGCTTTAACGCGCTGAACATTTTTCTTCATTTGCTCAATTTCAGCCGGCGTAAGTTCAGCCAAGCGATCTTTTATATCTCTCAAAGAACTGATGCTAAATCCGATACCTTCTTTTTCAACTAAGTCAGCCATTGCAGCCTGATCCCAGATGATGATCGGCATATCGCACAGTAAATACAGAGACAGCTTGTGTGGGTTGTTGAACATTAAATACTTACCGGTAACACCGTCACACGAATCTAGGGTATTGCCATACCAAACAAGGCCAAAATCACCATCAATATGATCAATGACTTCGTTTGATGGAAAGCAGCCTTTGTAATCTAAGATAGTGTTGTTGATGTCTTTGACCTTTTTTTCATCATATCCGACACCGTATAAATCAAACTTAAAGTTGCCACGCTCAAGGCCATCAAGTTCATAGACGAACGGGCCCATATTACCGGCAAACACAACGCGAATATTTTCATAGTCTGTTTGAGTACGTTTTGCATTTGGGTTATCAGTATGCAAATAGTCAAACGCTTCTATGTTGGTAATTTCAGAGTTAAAGTTTTGCTCTTGAAACCACGCCGCCATTTTGTCGTTGTGGACAATTAGCTGATCAGATTGTTTCAGTAGTTTAACTTCTTTATCGGAGTGACCATATTTACCTTTTAAACTCTTTAAATCGTGAACAAGCGTAAGTACTTTACTATTTTTTAGTTTGGCACCCCACAAGCAATAGCCATAAAATTTATTGAATGGATACTGTAAACAAACGGTGCTTCCAGATTTCAGCCTTAAAATAGCCCAAGTAACGCCTAGCGCACTGATCAAAGTGCCCAAAATAGAGTTGGCAATCCAAGTTTGCTTAAACCCAATATTTTTCCAGCCGTTATTTTCCAATATGGTTTCACAGTCCATTTTAGCTTTACCTGCGGCATCAAATTTTGAGCGGTAGTTTCGAGCAATATAAACTTTGTTACTCATAATTTATGCTAGTTCCTTATCGGTTAGTGCCAAAGCTGCTTCTATTGTGTCGTCCATATCGTAGTATTTATAATTTGCAAGACGGCCGCCAAAAATGAATTTATTGGCATATGGCTCCGTTTTAGCAAGCTCTTGATAACGGGCTAATAATGTGTTGTTAGTTTCATCATTAATTGGGTAATAAGGTTCGTTGTCCTTACTAAATTCGTGTGGATACTCTTTAGTTACGACCGTTTTTTCTTGAGTACCAAATTCAAAATGCTTGTGCTCTAAAATACGCGTGTAAGGTACTTCACGCTCTGTATAGTTTACTACTGCGTTGCCTTGGTAATTCTCTTGTTCAAGTACTTCAGTTTCGAAATGCAAACTTCTATATTCCAACTTGCCAAATTGGCAATCGAAAAATTCGTCGATTTTACCTGTATAAAGTACTTTCTCTGCTAATTGATTGTATTCATCACTATTGTCGAAATAATTTACACCAGTTCGTACTTCGACACCTTCAAGTAATGCGTCGGTCAATGCATTGTAACCACCAATTGGAATACCTTGATAAAGGTCATTAAAGTAATTGTTATCAAAGGTAAATCTAAATGGCAGTCTTCTAATTATAAAAGAAGGGATTTGCGTAGCAGGGCGTCCCCATTGCTTTTCTGTGTACCCTTTGATGAGCTTTTCATAAAGATCGCGACCGCCTAAGAACAAAGCTTGTTCTTCAAGGTTTTGAGGATCAATATCAGCATAAGGCGCTCTTTCCTGCGCGATTTTATCTTTTGCTTCTTGAGGTGTAGTTACTCCCCACAATTGATAAAACGTATTCATATTAAAAGGTAGGTTGTAAAGCTTGTCTTGATATCGAGCAACAGGCGAGTTGACATAGTGGTTAAATGATACAAAACGATTTACATAATCCCACACCTCTTGATTGCTGGTGTGGAAAATATGTGCGCCATATTTATGAACGTTGACGCCTTCGATGTTTTCGCAATAAATATTGCCACCGGTATGGTCTCGTTTGTCTATAACTAAAACTTTCTTCCCTTGATCCGTAGCTTCTCGGGCAAACACAGCACCAAATAAACCAGCACCGACGATTAGATAGTCGTATTGAGCGTTTTTCATTCGAAGTTGCCTTCTATAATCGTTTTCACAAATTTTAAGTGCCGAATGATAGCAAAATTGGACTTAAAAAAAATGAGTTTTAGCAAAAGTATTTGTAAGAGATACGTTGTCCATCAAATGCATACAATCTGATGATTATTCTCCGCACTTCTGTTTACTCTTCATGGACTAGTTGGGGGGGAGGGGACAGACGAGGACCTGAGGCACGATAGAGTTAATTTGGCATTGTGTGGGGTGAGAGCAGTTGTGAATGCCAACAAGGCACATTTGATGGAATGGTTGTTTAATAGGGTTGAAATGACATATTATCGGTTGATTGGTTTCACATTTAGCCAAAAGTAGATAGACCAAAGCTTACTCTAATAGAGCTATCTACTTTCACTGCTAAACCAATACAATTATGAAGTCGTTTATTTGACAATTTCCAAACTGACGGCCCATGGTTTTTGTTTGTCCAAGGTAGTACCAAAATTAACGGCTACTTTCGTATCTGATAGGTCGCTGGTAAATGTTGAACGGCTACTTTCTTTGCCAAAATGCTGTTTTTCTTCCCAATCTGGGCTTAAACATGTTTTTAGCTTTTCGTTTACTTGTTCAAATCTAACTAATGCAGCCGTTTTTCCTGAAAACGCTTTATTGCACTCATATGCGGTGTTACCGCTGGTATATAAGTTGATCTGACAGCTGTCTTCAATTAAGTGTGCTTTAGGTTGCCAGCTTTTCATTAGTTTGCCGTTTATTTCGCTACCTTTTAGTATTGAAAAGCCATCACCAGCCCCTGTGATCAGTGCATTTACCTTTTCACAGTCAGTCATGTTTTCAACTTTTTTCTCTACGTCACTGGGGAGTGTATTGCACCCAACTAACGTTATAAACCCGATAGAATATAATAGGTGGCGAACAACCATGGCAGCTTCCTTTTTAAATTTTTCCTAAGCATACCATGGTCATTTCGGATGAGATAGCTTAGCGATGCCTTTTGGCTAATGTCTCGACAACTTGCGGTAAACTGAGCTCACTTCGTTGTAAAAGTACTAACAGGTGGTAAATTAAATCAGCAGATTCGTTAAGTAATTCCTCTTTATCCTGTTTCATGGCCGCGAGAGCAACTTCAACACCTTCCTCACCGACTTTTTGACAGCTTCGGCTTAAGTCTTTAGCAAATAATGAAGCTGTATAGCTAGAGTTCGGATCTGCGTTTTTTCTCTCGCTGATGACTTTTTCTAAAGTACCTAAAAAAGCAAGTTCCGGTTTTGCTCCTTCGAAACAGCTCTCAGTCCCTAAATGGCAAGTTGGGCCAGCAGGTGTTGCTAAAATTAAGATACTGTCTTTATCACAGTCAGTGTGTGCTTCAACGAGTGAAAGCACATTGTTCGAAGATTCGCCTTTGGTCCACAGTCTAGACTTAGATCTTGAGTAAAATGTGACAAGCTTCTTCTCGAAGGTCACCTGTAGTGCTTCAAGGTTCATAAACCCTTGCATCAAGATCACACCTGTTGCGTAGTCTTGCACAATGGCAGGGATCAACTCTGATTTACCAAAGTCGACAGTGCTGAGGTTCTCTGGTGTTAATTTCATAATCTTGTCGCTACCTTATTATCTTTTAAATATTGTTTTAGCTTTGGTATCTCAATGACTTGTTTATGGAAGACACTTGCAGCTAAGGCGCCATCGACATTGGCTTGGTTAAATACATCGACAAAATCCTGTTCCTTACCAGCACCACCGGACGCTATCAGGGGGATGTCACATAGGGCCCTCATTTGGCTCAGCTGTGATAAATCATAGCCTTTGCGTACTCCATCTTGGTTCATACAGTTTAAAACGATTTCACCTGCGCCTAAATCTTGGACTCGCTGGATCCATTCTTGGGTTTTGTATCGAGTTTGACTGGCAGCATTTGGATCCCCTGTTAACTGATACACCAAGTACTCCCCACTTTGCTCATCGAAGAAGCTGTCAATGCCTACCACAACACACTGCTTGCCAAACTCGTCATGTAGTTCTTTGATCAACTCAGGCCTAGCAATTGCAGGGCTATTTATTGATATTTTATCAGCGCCTTGTTCTAGTACTTTAGCAGCATCATCAACCGACTTAATCCCACCGGCAACACAAAAAGGGATGTCGATGTTTTTGGCGATATCCCTGACCCAGTTTAAGTCGAGCAATCGCTTCTCAACACTGGCACTAATTTCATAAAATACCAGTTCATCGGCACCTTGCTCGCTGTATAACTTAGCAAGTTCGATGATGTCACCAACGACTTCATGCTGTTTAAATCTCACCCCTTTGACGACTTGACCATTTTTGACATCAAGACATGGAATTATGCGTTTCGATAACATGCGATAGCCTCCTCAACTGTAAATGCGTCATCTAATAACGACTTACCAAGGATTATGCCGCTTACGCCGATCTTGATGAGTTGTTTTATATCCTCCAAAGAGCTAACGCCACCAGAAGCTTGTACTTTTGCCGCTGGACTGTGTGCAACTATTTGTTGATACAATTCAAAAGAGGGGCCCGTCATGGTGCCATCTTTACTAATATCCGTGCACAAAAAGTCGTATACGCCAAGGTTCAAATAGAAATCAATGAGCTCAAATAAGGAAACGCTAGAGTCACTCAGCCAACCGTGAGTCGCGACAGACCAGCCGTCAGTACTTTTATTCACATCCAATGCGATGACGAAACGCTCGGCACCAAACTCTTGGATCCACTCGGCCAATTGCTCTTTTTGGTCTACTGCTAAAGATCCTATTACCACTTGATTTGCGCCGGCTTTGAGCCACTGCTTAATGTCTTCGTATGCACGGATCCCCCCGCCAACTTGATAGGGAGTGTCTAATTCACTGGTGGCGTTTTGAATTTGTTGCCATTGTTTTTTATTTGGGTCTCGCGCACCTTCTAAATCAACTAGGTGCAATTTTATGGCGCCAGCATCTTGATACTGATGAAGGCGAGACTGCAAGTCAAAAGGATAAAATTGAGCCGTATCATATTTGCCCTGATAAAGGCGAACAATTTGGCTATCTAAAACATCGAGTGCAGGGATTATCATGTTCGTTCCTTATTAAACTTGCCATTGCATAAAATTAGTTAAAAGTTTTGCACCGACTTTGGCGCTTTTTTCAGGGTGAAACTGCATACCGGCGTAGTTTTCTCTAGCGATAATTGCTGAGAAGGGTTGGCCGTATTCGCAGCTTGCCAACGTCGTACTATTTACCTCATGGGCAAAGCTGTGCACGAAGTAAACTTGATCGTCATTTGTGATACCCTTGGTCAAAGGGTGTTCTTTGGTGACTTTAATGTTATTCCAACCCATATGTGGACTCGTTAAATTACCTGTTTGCAACGCCTTGACGCTGCCGTCAATAATCCCAAGCCCATTGACATTACCTTCCTCGCTGTCATCACATAGCATCTGCATTCCGAGACAAATGCCCAGCAGAGGTTTGTTATATTCATTAACAGCTTGCTGCCAACCTTGTTCAACTAGGCGTTTCATTGCGACATTGGCATGACCAACACCTGGCAGCACTGCGCGGTCAAACTGATTTAACTGATTTGGGTCTGATAGTACTTCGGGAGTGACTCCGAGGCGTTCAAAGGCAAAACGAACAGAGTTGATATTGGCGCATCCAGTATTAATTATGGCGATCATAAACACCCCTTTGAGCTAGCTGTGAGTTGTGACTTGTCTTTAGCTATTGCCATGCGTAGTGCACGAGAAAATGCTTTGAATAGGCCTTCTACTTGGTGGTGACAGTTGCCATCAGATACGCTTAAAATCAGACTTACTTGCGCATTATCTGACAAAGATTTAAAAAAGTGCTCGACCATTTGTACGTCTAAATCACCCACGTTATCTCGACTAAAATCGGCGTTGAGTACAAAAGATGCGCGACCCGATAAATCAAGTTGGCATTCTGCTTTACACTCATCCATAGGAAGGGCAAAACCATAACGTGCGATTTGAGACTTAGTGCCCAATGCTTCACGAAGTACTTGACCAAGCGCAATACCCACATCCTCTACCAAGTGGTGTTCATCAATGTGCAAGTCACCTTTCGCTTTTATTTCCAAGCCAATATTTGCGTGAGTACGGATTTGGTCGAGCATGTGGTCAAAAAAGCCAAGGCCTGTATTTATCTCGCCGTTAGTTGTTTGGTCCAAATTTGCTGTGACAGAAATTTGTGTTTCTTTGGTGTTTCTTATTACGCTTGCTTGGCGATTCTGTGTTGTTAGCTCAGTGACGATTTTATTCCAATCACCATCATAAAGAATACCTTGAATACACAAATTTTCAGCGAGCTGGATATCTGTGTGGCGGTCACCAATGACATAAGATCGAGATAAATCGACTTTACCGGAACGCATAATTGACGTCAGTAGGCCTGTTTTTGGTTTACGGCAATTACAGTTGTCTTCGTCAAAGTGTGGGCAAATTAATACTTCGTCAAACTTGATCCCTTGTGATGAAAAGATTTCCATCATTTTATTGTGCGGGGCGGCAAAATCCTCTTCGGGGAAACTATCAGTGCCTAACCCATCTTGATTAGACACCATAACCAGACGGTATCCCGCACTTTGCAACGCCAGCATAGCTGGAATAACATTGGGTAGTAGTGCTAGCTTTTCTAGGCTATCTACTTGTTTATCTGTTACTGGCTCTTCTATTAATGTGCCATCGCGGTCGATGAATAGATATGGCGTACTCATTTTACTTCCTTACTTGCTTTGCTCTAACCAAAGTTTGACTTGTTCTAATTCTTGCTCGCTGCCGATAGATATTCTGAGCCAGTTGTCTTCACCAAATAGTGTAAATGGTCGCATGATGGTGCCGGCTTTCATCGCTTTACCAATAAGTGCCTTGTCGCTCAGTTGCAAGGTGATGAAATTGCCCTCACCAGATAATAATTGAGTGACAAGGGGGGAGTTGCTTAACCACGCTTCCAATTTGGATTTGTTGCTGTTTAAAATACTTACCTGCCGGCGCATTTGTGTGACCGCATCTGGTGTCAGTGCTTGCTCAGCGATTTTTGCGACCGCAGTTGAAACAGGGTAGGGGGCAATGACTTTTCTTACCGGGTTTAATACTGCGTCATTAGCAAGTAAAAAGCCCGTTCGTAGCCCGGCTAGTGCAAATGCTTTAGACAGAGTTCTAAGTACTACGACGTTATTAAAGTCTTGTAGCAAAGACACGGCGCTTTGTTCTGGCGAAAATTCAATATACGCTTCGTCCACTACAATTAATGCTGAGTTCTCGAGTGCTTTTGCCAGGGATGCTACTTTATCTACAGGCGTTAAACTTCCTGTTGGGTTATTTGGATTGCAAATAAAAACCAACTTGGCGTTGCCAATACGCTTGCTTAATTCATTGACTTGCTCTTGTTGTAGTTGCGCTTGTGAAAGCTCGTTAATGGCGATATTTTGTGTGTCCGCAGACACCTTGTACATGCCATAAGTTGGCGTGAAAATGGCGATGCTGTCTTTTGCTGGTTCACAAAATGTGCGCATCAACAGTTCAATGCCTTCGTCTGCACCTCGGGTCATCAGAACCTGTGAGGGACAGAGTTGTGCATAATCACTATACGCATTGATCACGGCTTCAGGTTGTGGCTCTGGGTATCTATTTAATTCATCGAGTGACAATTCAACTGATTTATTGAACGGGCTTTCATTGGCGTTAAGCCAAGTGTTGCCTGTGAGCTTTTCACTTTTAGCCGAGCTATAAGCTTTTAAGCTTGCAATATTTTGCGGTAGTAATGAATTAGACATTGTTATTTCTCACCATTTATTCTAATTGCAACGGCGTTGGCGTGCGCATCCAGCCCTTCGGCCTCAGCCAAAGGTAAAATCGCTTTGCTTAAATCAAGTAAACCTTGTTTGGTAATGGATTGAACCGTGTAGGTTCTAAAAAAATCCATTAAATTTAAACTGGAATAGGTTTTACTGTAACCATACGTTGGTAGTACGTGGTTAGTTCCCGATGCGTAATCGCCTGCTGATTCTGGTGTATAGTCACCGACAAAGACTGAACCTGCATTTTTAACTAAGTCAACTTGAGATTGCGCATCTCGTATTTGCAGAATTAAATGTTCAGGGCCATATTCAGCCGAGAGTTCAAACGCTTGCTCGATTGATTCAACGAGTATCAGCGCGCTATTTCCCATTGCTTGTTTGGCAATGTCAGCCCTTGATAGCGTTGCTAACTGCCTAGTGATTTCCGCGTCAACTTCATTAATAAATGTTGGGCTATCACTCAGGAGTAATACCTGAGAATCTGCACCGTGTTCTGCTTGAGACAATAAGTCGGCTGCCGCAAAAGCTGGGTTGGCATTTTCATCGGCAATAACGAGCACCTCAGAAGGCCCAGCAGGCATGTCGATAGCGAATCCCGGCACAGACTGAGACAATAGCTGTTTTGCCATGGTCACAAATGCGTTACCCGGGCCAAAAACTTTATCTACTTTCGGGACGCTCTCGGTTCCCAGTGCCATTGCGGCAATAACGCCTGCACCACCACTTTCAACGATGATCTTGATACCGCATTTTTTAGCTGCATATAAAATCGCAGGGTGGATGCGTTCATCCCCTTTAACCGGTGTTGCGAGCACGACTGTTTTTGAACCACTCAACTGCGCACATACACCTTGCATTAGCACTGAAGAGGGCAGTGGTGCACTTCCGCCAGGCACATAAATTCCAACAGCATCGATGGCCTGGTATTTTAATTCACATACAACGCCAGGTTGTGTTTCAAGCATTTTCGATTCAGGCAGTTGCAGTTCGTGGAAGGCACGAATATTGTCGTACGCTTGGTCAATTGCACTTTTTAACTCGTTGCTGAGTTGAAGTTCGCTTTGAGCGATTTCGTCTTCAGTTACGCGCAACCTATCCGATTGACGATTATCAAACTGCGCAGCCATTTTAAATAGAGCTTGATCGCCTTTTTGGCGCACTTCCTCAATGATACCTTCAACAGCCATTTGCACTCCCGCACCTGCGCTAACCGCAGGGCGAGTGAGCAATTTCAGCTGTGCTTGTTGGTCTAGTTGATTCCAAACGAGCATGGTTTACTCCATCATTTTTTCTATTGGCATGACGAGTATTGAGTTGGCCCCTAGTGCTTTTAACTCTTCCATGGTTTCCCAAAATAGCGTTTCACTGCTTACCATGTGCAGCGCCACATAGTCTTCACTGCCAGCGAGTGAGAGCAAAGTAGGTTGCCCTGTACCAGGTAGCAGCGCGCAGACTTCCTCCAGCTTTGCTTTCGGAGCGTGTAACATGATGTATTTACTTTCTTTTGCCTGCCTAACACCTTTTAAACGCGGGAGTAACTTGTTGATCAGAGAAAGTTTGTTGTCGTCGTTGAGGTTTGCATTTTGAATTAAACAAGCATTGGACTCCAAAATGGTATCACCTTGCATTAAGCCATTGGCTTCTAAAGTTGCGCCAGTAGAAACTAGGTCGCAAATTGCATCAGCAAGGCCTGCACGTGGTGCGACTTCAACGGAGCCCGTTAACATGACAACACTTGCGTCAATATTTTCGTCGGCAAGGTACTGTTTTAATATTTCAGGATAGGTTGTTGCAATGCGCTTGCCGTTAAACCAGTCTTTAGATTGTTGACCTAGCTCCTGTGGCCATGCAAGTGCGAGTCTACAATAGCCAAAATCTAGTTTAGAAAGCTTCTTTACGGCGTTGGCTTGACCGACTCGCTCGCGTTCAGCTTGTGTTTCGACAAGTACATTTTCACCCACAATACCTAAATCACATACGCCATCCATTACCAATCCCGGAATATCGTCATCGCGCACTCGTAGTACGTCGATTGGCATGTTGGTTGAGTGAGCGATGAGGCGTTGCTCACGTAGATTGAGCTTGACGCCCAGTTGTTTTAACAAGGATTGGCAGTCTTTTGATAGTCTGCCTGATTTTTGGATTGCGATACGTAAGCGATTAGTTGTATTCATAATTTATTTCCTAATATTCAAAAACGAAAAACCCCGAGGGAACCTCAGGGCGAAATAAATTTTAAATACGTTGAGTGATTCGCCGGAGGTTCCTTTTAGGAATAACCCACCAGCGAAATACCTGACAGGCTATCCCGATGTATGATGGTGATGATGTACTGCTGTCAGATTTAAAAACATGTTCTTACCTGTAATGTAAAATTTTTTGTAATTCGATTAACTTTTTATAGATAATCATGAAATTACCGAAGCTGGCAAGCACTTTTTAAAAATAAATAAAGAATAATTTATATCAGCCGATAATAAGTATGTAGGTCAGTAGTTTACTTTGGAGGAGGTGTGTATATGGATGTATTTAAACCTTTCATGGCTCCGATTGTTCGCTTGAAAATTGCGCACAATGGTCCATTTAAGATCGTCGGTGTATTGGATAACAAAGCTGAGAAAATAAAGGGAAAGTCTCAAGCAAATAATGTCGATAGTGAACTTAAGCATCAACGGGACTTGCCTGAAGATGAAGACAAGGAAGAAGTGAAAAGTGAAGAAGATGAATCTCATTTAGATACTTGGGCATGAATAAGGAAGCTTTGAGGCAGTAAAGCTGAATATATATCGGTGTTTAGGGGCTTAACTAGGCATAAAATACGGAACAGTGTGCAGGGTTGGCTTGCTCTCATTTTGATTTGAAATTAGAATTGCCTGACTTATTTAGTCAGGTAATATTTTTCTTTGTCTATAGAACCGTACTTTTCGTCCTCCGGTCCGCTTGCTCGCCATTTTTCTGGTTATCAGCCAAGACGGCCTCAAATTGAAATGGCTATTGCAATTGATGAAATTGTCAAAAATGGCGGTCAGTGTGTGGTTGAGGCGGGTACAGGTACAGGTAAGACGTTTGCTTACCTTGTTCCAGCTCTTATAAACCAGAAGAAAGTGATCATTTCTACAGGCTCAAAAGCACTTCAAGAGCAATTGTATCACCGTGATTTACCAAATCTTGTAAAAGCACTTGAAAAAGGGCGCAAAACTGCGTTGCTCAAGGGGCGTGCTAACTATCTATGTACATACCGACTTAATCAGCATGTTGCGCACGTCCCAACAGACGATCCAGATGTGATGCACCAGCTTGCTATGGTTGCAAAATTTGCAACTGAGACTCAAACAGGCGATCTGGCAGATTGCGTTGGTATCGAAGAAGATGCCAAAGTACTGCCCTATGTTAGTTCGACAGCGGATAATTGCCTAGGGAAAGAATGCCCAGATTTTGCTGAATGCTATATACGTAAAGCAAGGCTCAAAGCAATGGATGCGGATTTGGTTGTGATTAATCATCATTTGTTTTTTGCGGATATGGCAGTAAAAGACTCTGGTTTTGCTGAGTTGATGCCCACCGCAGATACTTATGTCTTTGATGAGGCGCATCAAGTAAATGAAATTGCAAGTGACTATTTTGGTGAGTCGATCAGTACGAAACAACTTAATGATTTGGTGAATGACATTCGGGTGATCTATCTAAGTGATATGCCCGACATGCTGCAGCTGGGCAAGACGCTGAATAAGTTAGCAACCAGTATTGCAGATCTGCGATTGGTCTTTGGTGGAGATGGCGCGCGCGGAGATTGGCGAGAAGCACTTAAAGACAAGGTTATTTGTGAGGCACTTCACAGAGTTATTGGTAATTTAGACTTTTTATATAAAGTATTGAAACTTTGCCTTGATAGAAGTGACAAAATTGAACACCCATTTGAGCGCGTTATGGCATTTAAAGGCCAGATGGAACGGGCGTTTGATGTAGCGCAGACAGGATACAGTTATTGGTTTGAAACAACACGTCGTTTTGTCACAATTCATATAACGCCGCTGGATGTGTCAAACCGATTTCGAGAAATAATCAAGAAAACAGAAGCTGGCTTTGTGTTTACTTCGGCTACTTTGTCAGTGGATAATCGCTTAGAACACTTTAATTCTAGTCTGGGCTTAGAGCCTGATTTTCACAAAATCGTCGACAGTCCGTTTGATTACCAAAAACAAGCACTACTCTGCCTTCCAAGGTATTTACCTGAAACCAAAGACGAATTAATGCCACACTCATTGGTGAAGGTTGCAAAATCTGTAATAAATGCAGCCCAAGGCCGCACATTTTTACTGTTTACCAGTTACCGTGTTATGCATCTAGTGTATGAAGGGATCAGCACTGCGACCGAGTACCCTGTATTTATGCAAGGGCAGTCGTCGAAACGAATTATTCTGGAGCAGTTTATTCGTCATGGTAATGCGGTGTTGCTTGGTACAGCCTCTTTCTGGGAAGGCGTTGATGTCAGAGGTGATGCACTGAGTTGTGTCGTAATAGATAAATTGCCGTTTACTTCGCCTGATGATCCTTTGCTACAAGCCAAAATGAAAGACGCTGAATTGAGCGGAAAAGAACCTTTTGATGATATTCAGCTGCCTCAAGCTGTGATCGCCCTGAAGCAAGGGGTCGGGCGATTAATTCGTGATAGAGCTGACAAAGGTGTGCTAATTATTTGCGATAATCGCTTAGTTACGAGAAAATACGGTGAAACGTTTATTAAAAGTCTACCGCCAATGACTCGCACTAGAGACTTGGAGAAGGCATTGAAATTTTTAGAGAACATCGATAAACATGAAATATAATTTGCTAGCAATAGACGCTTCAACAGAAGCTTTAAGTCTTGCCCTACATTTCGAAGGCAACACGTTTACTCATTTTGAAGTGTGTCCCCAACAGCATAGTCAGAAAATTCTTCCGCTTGTAGATACGCTATTGTCTAAGGCAAATTGCACGCTTCAACAGCTAGATGGGATCGTATACGGCCGTGGACCAGGCAGCTTTACTGGTGTGCGGATTGGTGTTGCTGTTGCTCAGGGGTTAGCTTATTCAGCGGGGTTAAAACTCTCTGGTATCTCTACGCTTCAAGCCATGGCACAAGAAGCTATTAAGGAAAAAGGTTGCAATGAAGTGATCAGCGCAATTGATGCGCGTATGGGGGAAATTTACCTAGGACACTTTATCAAAGATACGCAAGGTAATGCTGTAGCGAAACAAAATGAAATTGTAATCAAGCCAGATACAATAACTGGTGACTTTAATGGAGTCTCTGGGGTTGGAACTGGTTGGCAAACTTACGCTGATGATGCAAAGCGACTCAATGTGTCTACCATTGACTCGATCTCTTTGCCAAATGCAGCTTACATGTTAGAACTTGGAGACATCGCTTTTGCTGCTGAGAATACTGTCTCGGCACAAGATGCACAGCCACACTACGTGAGAGACACTGTAACTTGGAAAAAGTTGCCTGGTAGAGAATAGAAAGCTATCCTTAAATTAGGCACAATGATGGGCGCGTGTGATGCAAATTAATCAAGTTGTTCAAAATAGAGATACTTACCAGCTTAGGTCTCAGGTTTTAAAAGCTCAGAACGACTCGCGCCCAACTGAAAACACTCAGAAAGTCAGTGATATCAAGTTCAGCTCGCAAGGTGTAAAACTGGCAGAGCAGTTTCGACAAGATAAGCACTCGGTTATTTACGATCAACCTTCCTTCAACTCAAATAAAGCTGTTCAAGCGTATTCAGCCTTACAAAATGACAGCCGCCGCTCGGAAATCCAGTCTCTAATAGGTGTTGATATATACGCCTGATCAGGTTGAATTATTTTCAGTAAAAAATTGCAATAAGCGATTGTATTCTAATTTTATTGGGGTAATGTAAAAAGAAAAACTGAGTTGTGACAAGAACGTTGCTGAATAAATTTAACCAATATGCATTTAAAATTTCCTCTAACACAGTGATACTTTCGCTGCGAGAGGGCTATATTGCGTTAATCCCTTTCTTCATAGTTGCTTCTGTTATCACACTGATCAATCAGTGGCTCAATATCTCCATGAAGGGGGTTGAGCATCAATTTTTAGAGGACTTCAACACGCTAGTATGGGGCATTTTCCCGGTACTCACCTTGATGTCCTTTAGTTACTACCTATCAAAAAACCTTAAAGTTCACACTATTGCTAGCCCTATTTTAGTTTTCACTTGTTTCACGGCTACAACGGGTTACATTACAATTTCTGGTAGTGACTTAGCAATTAATCACCGCATGGGTGCTTTGTATTCTTTGCTGATGCCTGTGGTGTGTTGTTATTCTTTGTCTTATTTAGAGCGCTTGAAAGTTTTCCGCCTAGTAGGCGTAAGCTCAATTAGCTTATTTTTGCGTAAGCATTTAAATCTAATTTTACCCTACTTAATTGTGACTAGTGTGGTGCTGCTGTTATTCCCTTATATTGATTTGGCTGCTGAAACCATAGTTGAAGGGTTGAGATCCCTAAATCCACACTGGAATGTATTTGAAAAACTCTCTATGCAATTATTGATATCTCACTTGTTGTGGTTTATCGGTGTTCATGGGGATAATACTTACCATATTTTAGTATCTAGCGAATTAACCAGTTACTATGTACTTCCTGACTTAATCAGCTACAACTTTTTTACTGGGTTTGTTATTTTGGGTGGAACTGGCTGTATTTGGGGCTTAATCGTTGCTGCTTTGTTTTTAAAAAAAGGTCAACATGAAAAGCGTATAGCGATTATCTCATCACCTTTGGCTATGTTTAACATTAGTGAAGTTATGATTTATGCATTGCCAATTGTATTTAACCCTTACATCTTATTGCCATTTTTATTATGCCCTTTAGTTAATGCATCGATCGCTTATTTTGCTTTTTATAGTGGCTTTATTTCCATTCAATATATTGAAGAAATACCTTGGTTTACGCCTATATTTATTAATGGTTGGCTGTTAACTGAAAGTGTAAAAGGGATTCTACTACAAGTTGCACTGGTTTTGATTAACGCCTTAATATATTTTCCGTTTTTGAAGGCTAACCGAGACAATAATTTGTCTGGAAAAGCACTAGATGTGTTAATGAAGCGCTACACAGCAGGCCGTATGATTGAGGAAGGAGCCGAAGGCTCTTTCAGTGCAACACAAAGAAAAGAGCAAATTAATGCACACAGCCTAAAGGAAGTAACTGAGGCGCTTAACCAGGGTGCATTGACACTGTTTTATCAACCCAAAATTAACCCGTACAACAAACAAGTCGTTGGCTTTGAAGCTCTACTTAGGCTGACTAATAAAGACGGTACTGTATCTGGGCCTTGGTTTTTAGAGACTCTTGAGCAACATAATCTATTACATATTATTGATAATTATGTGATTGATCAGCTAGAAATCGATCTTGAGCAATTTGCTAAGCATGGGTTAAAACCAAAAATTAGTTTTAATATTTCACCGCAAAACCTCCTGACAGGAGGGTATAGACGTATTATCAAAGCATTTGCTAAATTTCCCGGTCAAGTCGAAGTTGAGTTATTGGAGTCTAGTTATATAGAAGATTTTAATAAGACAGTAACGATTGTTGATGCGCTTAAGAAGAATAAAATCGACTGCGCTATGGACGACTTTGGCACTGGTTACTCTTGTTTGTCTGTTTTATCAAAGCTTAATATTGAAACAATAAAGCTCGATCGAAGTCTATTGCCTGATCAATTGAACAGTAAATCCATTTCTTTATATACCAATTTGTCTGAAATGATTTCTAAACTGGGGTTCAAGCTGGTGGCTGAAGGGGTGGAAACTGCGGACGAAGAGCAAGTTGTAAAGCAATCTCATATTGAATGTGTTCAGGGCTTTCTATACTTTAAAGCGATGCCTGTTGAAGAGGCAATCTATTTGTTTATGACCAAAGGCGCTGAAAAAAAGGCTGAGGACACAACAAAAACCGAGGAGACTGAAGAGTAATTATATCTGGTGCACATACCAAAAAACCTGCATATTATCGCCGTTAACTTTTTTTGTTTGAGTTTTTAGCTGAGAAATTAGGTGTAATTCATCAATAGTATTAGGGGTTACCCAACGTCATTTTTAACAAAACCGCTTAGTTGTTTTATAAAATCCTGATCTTATGAAGTATGTTTGTATAAGCATAAGATCTAAGCCTCTTCAATTTCACTCAATTGTCCTGCTGGTGATTTTGTTACCCATTTCGTCTATTTGATGTAATCCCAACGATAAAGTGGATACACAAATACAGCATTGATACGGAAAAAAGTAGAGTCCATTGAAGCTTCTCTTAAAATATCGACTACTTCGCTACCATGATGGTTGGCGAGTTAGAAAGTCACTTGAAACTTTATAAATTTACAATTCTTTAATTTTTTTATAACGTAACGCTGATGTAGTAATTAGACCTTTCGTTGATGGCCTTAAAAGTCAGGCTGTAACGTTTGCATCCATCACGAAAGAGCAAGTCGACTCTGTTAAATTAATTGAACTTCTATTTAGATCAGTAATTTATAGAAAAATTAACTTTTGGATTAAAGGGAAAAAATATGAGAAGGTTAGCTGCAACCTCAATAGCAATTGCTTCATTGGCTTCACTAAACGCAAATGCAGGACCCATTTCTACTGTTGAAGTAGAAGCTGCACAAAAAGGTTGGGGTGAAGGGATTGTGAAAATTGGCCAGGCAAAGGACCCAAGAAAAGCTGCAATTAAACACTTGGATAGGTTTTATGCGTTTGATTATGGGCAAGTGTTGTTTAAACCAACTTTGGCATCGGTCGACCAATTCAGAGGAACTAAAAAAGAGGCTTTGTCTTACTTTGTAGGCCAAGATTTGGCTGAAGACAAAGGTTTTGCATTGGCGCCATATGTCAAAGTACGTTGGGAAAACGAAGGGATCATCACAGATGGTGATTCGGCAATATCTATGGGGAATTACTATTTCACTAATAAAAAAGGTGAAGAGATTAAAGTAGAGTATTCATTTGCTTATATCAAAGATAAAGAAGGTAACGTCAAGATAAACCTACACCATTCGTCATTACCATTTAAGCTTTAAGCACCTTTTATATTCAACTACCCAGATGTAAGTTTGACACTGCTGGGTAGTTGATTTCTTATCCAGTCTTGTATTTTATAAATTTATTGAATACCCATCTACTGAGCTTTTATTTTTGGTTTGTTCTGTTAATTGATTGAGTTAACATAGTTGAGTGAAGGTGTGTTTAAATCAAAAAGTTTATATACCCCATATTTAGATAAAGTAACTTGGTTACCTAAGTTGATAAATGTGTGAGAAAAACCAAGGAATAGCTATGAAGAACAGCGATAGAGTCAAAGCATCCCACCCAGATAGTGCTTGGAAAGGCACTGTTGTTTGGAGTCCAATAAAGTCAATTTGGTTTTTAGCCAATTTGTGCCTAACGCTATTTGTCGCACCATTTTATTTTTCTTGGTCTGCGATGGCTGTTTTTCTTGTATTAACCGCTGTGACCTTGTGCTTTGGTCATTCATTGGGTATGCATAGATTGCTCATTCATCGTTCTTATCAATGTCCAAAATGGATGGAATATACCTTTGTTTATCTCGGTGTATTGGTTGGGATGGCAGGTCCCATCGGTATGTTGAAGCAGCATGACCTGCGAGATTGGGCACAAAGACAAAACCGGTGTCATGATTTTTTACTGCACGGGTCAAAAATTCTGAAAGACGGATGGTGGCAATTAAATTGTGATTTGAAGCTGGATCATCCACCAACTTTTAACATCGAGTCTCGCGTGTTGGCTAGCCGTTTTTATCAATTTATGGAATCTAGTTGGCTTTGCCAACAATTGGTCTTAGCAATGCCTCTTTATTGGCTTGGCGGGTTGAGTTGGGTGCTGTATGGGGTTTCACTGCGCGTGGTTATTTCGGTTGGTGGTCATTGGCTAGTTGGCTACTTTGCTCATAATCAGGGTGAACGTACATGGAAAGTCGAGGGAGCTGCGGTACAAGGACATAATATCCGTTTAGCCGGGTTTCTTTCGATGGGGGAGGCTTGGCACAATAATCACCATGCTTTTCCCGGATCTGCTATGTTAGGTCTATACAAAGACGAGCCAGACCCCGGATGGTGGGTTTTAAATGCGCTGAGTAACTTAGGGATTGTCACTGATATCAAGTTGCCGGAACATTTGCCACAGAGGTCTGAATTGATCGCAGAGAATTCAGCCAAGGATGAGCGTCAAAAACGCGTTCCTGAAAAGTGTGAAATCGCAAATTTAATAAATAGATCAAGCTAGTGCGGGAACCAAACATGACACATGTTGTAATTAATTTATGCGGTTCGGCTGTGTAATCGATAGCGATTTGTTAGCTGTTTTGTTTCAACATAATTTTAGCGCCTAACTCAAATTTAACAGCTAAACTTACTTTTCGTGATGGCACAGGTAAGGTTTATTTTTATAAAAGGTCATTTTCATGAAGCAATATTTTAGCTCCCTCGTGATTTTCCTTTTGTTTTGTAGTTCGATTAATCCTGCTCTTGCTTGCCGTCCAGATATTGGTGGGATCCTAACTGAGTCGAAAAATGAAATCGTGGAAGCATTGCAACCCATGTACGCCATCAGTCCAAGTGACATTGCTGATATTTATCAAGTAGACGTCAATATGAAATGGATACACACAGATCTAGGACGAGATTGCCCAGACCAATATGTACTCCAGTTTCAAGTACTTTTGAAAGATAACAGGCTGTTTGATATTACCTATATCACAGGTATAGACAATCAAATTAAAGTGATGGAATTGAAATAAGTGCCAGAGCTCGCTACTTTTGTGTTTTAAGGCAGCGAGCATGTGGTGGCTAAGTTTAATGTACTAGCCACATAAATAGCTAACCTGCTTTACCGCCTGTAATTACTTCAAACAATAAAATCTGACTTAACTGCTTACCGTGCACATTAAAATTGTTGTCAGATACCATCAATAAACTTTGATTACCGTTTTCTAACATAGGCCCGAAAGTGATGCCTTCGAGGTTATCAATATGCTTAGAGCCAATTTGTTGCCTTATTGTCTCCATATCTAACAGTAAGGTCTTGTTGGCTGGCCGGAATTGCTGCTTATGTAGAGAGGCGAGGTTTTTGATATCTGTTGCTTCTTTCATATCTACAAGGTAAATACTGACGCTATTACCACCATCAGAAATTCCAGCTGTGAATGAGCGCTCCATGGTCAAAAATTGGTGTTTGCTGATTTGCAATATTTCAACTAGGCCGGTGGTACGAAATGCATCGGGTTTAGCTTCGGCGCGATTGACCAGAGGCTCGAGATAATAGGCAAATTGGTATTGCATCTGTTTAGAGGCAAAATCGAAGTATGAAATGCGCACCATACTGCCATGCTGCACTGTGGCTTTTTTACCATCTTGCTTTAAGGGCCCCTCCATCGATACCCAGACACCTTCTCCTGAGGGAGCGACTGTAATACCTTCAAAAACAGCATTGTGTCTTGGACCAGAATTGTCTTGGATCTCAAACATTTTAGGGAGCGCAAATGACGCCAGCCCTTGTTCATTTTGCAGGAATATTGCTGGTGCATGTTTATATCTAACACTGCCTTCACTGCACCAAACTAGACTTTTACTCTTTGGTATTATTCGTAAGCTTTCAGGATCAACCACACCAGCTTCTGAGCCTTTTTTAACAAGCGCTGTCGACTTGTCAAAACGCACATGTTCAATTTTTTTACCTTTAATATTGATGGTGGCGTCGAGGTATCTCGGATTTTTAGCATCATCAACAATCAGTAAATATTGGTCACCTGTGTATTCAATGCTCGACAGGCCACCTACTTTATCACCATTCACACGCAGATCAGCTGGGACAATAAATTCATCCAAAAACTTTAATTTCATTGGCGCTGAAGACGCAAAAAACGGTGCCAAGATGGCTAAGAATAAATAAGTACGCATAAATCGATTAATACAAAATAAATAGAACTGAGCAATATACGCGGGTAACATTAAATTTGCATCACAAAACGGTTGAAAATCTCTGTTTATTTGTAGGTTCTGCGAATTAGTTAGTTGCAAGGTGTAGCATTACAGCTCAATGCGTGAAAATCGATACACAAAAAAGTGTTCAAACTATTATAGTTACAAACAATTGTCAGCAATCTCACAGAGATAATATTCGATTGTTCTACATGAAATGGTCTGATTGTGTTTGACGAGTAAACTTAGTTAAGAAAAACTCCAATTCGAAATATTGAACGGTTATGGTTCGTATGGGGAGTTTAATCTTCTATCAAAAAAGCACGTTTAAAGGCCGTAAGGCCTTTGTTGGTAAAAGTAATCGAGCGCGCATCTAAATCTTGCTTTGCCCAATTTTTCTCAAAGATATAATTGAGTACCCAATTCCCTAAATGGCCCGCCATATGGTTTCGGCGCTCACTCCAATCCAAGCATGATTTACATACGGGGCGGCTGTTTTTCTTAAACTGTTTAAAGTCTACACCTAGGCTCACAAAGTAGGCTTTTCCTTTTTCAGTCAGGCGCGTTAGTTCGCCAAAGTCTTCAAGCATATCAGCACTGGCCAGCGCGTCATATAACTGAACTCCCAGCTCTCCGGCCAAATGGTCGTAACACACTCTGGCATGTTTTAAACGCGGATCTTTTGGGCCAGTAGTAGTTTTAGGAGTTGATATTGCGCTAAGCACCAATAGTTGCTCCAGCACTATGGCGACATGTGGCCCCTTTAACTGAAAGTATTTATGCCGACCTTGCTTTCTGACTTGTAATAGCTCGCCGTCGAGTAATTTAGCTAAATGGCTGCTAGTGGTTTGCGGTGTGACATCAGCCTCCAAAGATAGCTCCGTGGCCGTGAGAGCTTTGCCACCCATAAGTGCTGTCAGTATTTTGGATCGGGCAGGATCGGCTATTAACCCCGCGATCATTGAGATATCAGGTTCCATCATTTCCATTTAGTTCGATGTGCATCGAAGCATCACATTTTGAGCGCGATAGACTGCCTCAAAACAAAAAAGGAAGCAAATCAAATGTACATGACATGTTTTATCGAATATGAACTTGATCCAACGAAGTTGGTACAGTTTAACCAATATGCCAGAAATTGGGGCGCGATTATTCCGCGACTAGGCGGTGAGCTAATTGGATATTTTACGCCGTATGAAGGTGACAATAAACGTGCCTACGGGCTGATTGCTTTTAGTAGTCTTGCCGATTATGAAGCTTACCGTATTCGGCTAAAAGCAGACATGCAAGCCCAAGCAAACTTGGAATTTGCGCAGCAAGAGAAATTCATTTTGCATGAAAAGCGCTACTTTTTAAACGGCGTAGTTGAAACTCTCAAGTTTTCAGAGGTTTTATAAATGATAGCAGTTATTTTTGAAGTCACTTTGAAACCACAGGGGAAAGACACTTACCTAGATATCGCAGCGAGTTTAAAAACCCTGTTAACTAAGCAACCAGGTTTTATCTCTATTGAGCGCTTCATTAGTGTTTCGAATCCATGCTATTTCTTGTCATTGTCTTTTTGGCAAGATGAACAAGCAATTTTGCGGTGGCGTGAGCAATTAGAACACAAACAGGCGCAGGAAAAAGGCAAAACAGAGTTGTTTGAAGATTTTCGTCTACGTGTTGCTCATGTGTCCAGAGATTACGGAATGGGTGGGAGACAAAGAGGCGAATATGGAACTGAATAATGAGAAAGGTGGTTTTAGCATGGCGCTATTCACCTACTTAAGTGGGAACTTTTACACTCAGAACCAGCTTTTACACAGCAGCGATACATCTGCCATGCAACTTCGAAACTTTCAATCTCGAAAAATGATGCCATTACCAGCCTATAAGCTTGATGTAACGCTAGCGAGTACCTCATATTTTGGCAAATTCGAAGAACGAGAACAGATAGAGTTTTATCCGAAAGCGTATACGAATTGGCTCAAACAGTGTCACTTGTTCAAAGAAGAGAAAGTTGCGTTTACAACGTTTTCGGAGCAATTTTATATTGTGAAAGAGGCGCTGTTAGCGGAGGAGTTTTGGAGTCTAGACACACAGTTTAATGCAAACTTTGATAATTTCATTGCAACTCAGTGGCATCACTTTTTAGCTGGTACATATGGCGCTTGTACAAAAACAGGCATGCCGCGAGAAATTTTAATCAAAGAGTTGGCTGTTCAAATTATCAGCCAAATCATAAGCACTGGTGTATATTCAGAAAATAACAGTCACTTAGTGCAGATCTCGCTAAAACATTTAAGATCTGCGAGTTCTGTTCTTGCACCTCACGAGCAGGAGAAGGGCACGTTATATCGTCTAATTAAAGAGCTTATGTCTATGGGTTACATAAGCGCAAATGGAACTGAAAAAGTTACGTAAAGCTGCGCTTATTACAACGCCTTCAAAGTAACCTGTTAGACATTTGCATGTTTAACAGGTTTCTCATAAGGCGTTACCTGATGATATGCCACTGTGTTTGTCTGCCAGCGAGATACCATACTTTTTTACCATCGAATACTGCATCTTGCTCTAATTTGATCTGTATCCACTGATTGTCCCACTCAGGTAGCTGAGTTTTGATATTGCCTTCAATGGCATAGACGGTATTTGGAAAAAGCTTCCAGTCACCTTGAATGGGCGTTGGCCCCTGGTTATCCCACATTCCTATAGTAGGGCCTGAAGCATGACCAACAAACCCCAGAGGGTGGGTATAGGTGCTACTAATGATATTGGCGGCTTCACTTTGTTTTATCGTGTTGGCCAAGATTCGATTGCCAGTTAAACCAGATTTAAAGTTGCTAGTTAAAATGTCTTGCCATTGATTACCAATGGCCATTGCTTGTTGCAATCCTGCGGGAACGTCTGTTTCATTTATTTTTAATACATAGCCCATTTCTTGCGTGTCAGTACAGAGACTGAGATAACAGATCCCTACATCTGTATGAATAATGTCGCCAGGTAAAATTACACGGTTGTATTTACCCATAAAGACTTCATCCTTTGCTGGATCGTCACCACGACGCTGAATGTTGACATAAGGTTGAAACCAAGGGCGCAATTGCAGCGCTTCGAAACGTTCTCTTAAATACCATTCAACCTCAGTAGTCGTTGTAACACCCGGTGTAATGACTTTATTGGAAAAGGCTTCAGCAATAACACGTCTAGCAATGGTCACCGCTTGAGGGTACACATTGAGCTCTTTTTCGCTTCTTGTCTCCAGCCAACGGAGCACTAGGTTTTCAGCGCTGACTAAACGATTTTGATATTTTTTAGGTAAAGACTTGCGAAGTTGCTTGTGTAGTCCAACGCTCAAACCATCCGCGAGTGCCCAGTTTTCACTTATGTTTATCCCAATGCGCTTAGGATCACGTTTTGTAATGACTTCAGCTAGCCTTTGCCATTGTTGCTCTTTACTACCGCCTTTCCAAACTGTTGGATAGAGTTCACCAATTGGGTAGCGGCTAACACTAAAGCGTTCAACACTGCCATCTGGATTTTTGGAAAATACCAGTAAGGTTGTGCGTCTTGCGGCAAAGGTCGGTTGCGGAACCAGTGTATAAAATAGTTTGTCTTCACCGTACTCTCTGTTTATCACTAACCACATGTCTAAGTCAGCTTCTTGCATTAGTTTAGGCAGGAGGTTATCGAGTCGATCTGAAACCATATTATTGATCGGTTTGACACGTTCTTTAAAGGTAAGTACCGCTGGCATTTCGGTAATTTGGCGGCCTTGCTCAAACTCTCGAGCTTCAAGCTCAGAGCTTAAGCTACATAAGGCCACCAGTAGCCCAAATAATTTATACATGATTGTCCTACTTTTTATTTAGTTTATAGGGTAATTTACTGCCATCAGGTCTGAATGGGTTGTAAATTGACGTGTTTATTTTTTAGTAAGATATTGTTCATCATATTTCACCGTGACAATCTCAGCAATCAATATGCTACAGGCGGCGGAAAAACATTCATTAATTGCTAAAAAATTTAAACTCGTTTGAGCGCATTAGTAGGCGAATTGAATGCTTTTGTGTGATAGTGCCTTTTATTTGTGTATTACAAAGCTCATCATTTACTGCATTTGTCGCGAAATGCGCCGGGAGATAAACTAAAAGCTTTTTTAAACTCCTTATAAAATGTATTTTTATTATTAAAGCCGGACTCTAAGTATAGTTGTGACATCAACACTTGATCCGGAGCCGCTTTGATAAGGTTGGCAGCTGTTTCTACCCTATATTTATTAACTAAAGCGTAAAACCCTATGTTTAGATGTTCGTTTAGTAGTTCAGATGTCTGATTTTTTGAAAGCGATAGCTTATTGGCCAAATCAGTGAGAGAGAGTTCATTATTTAAATGAATTTGCTCTCTATCAAACAATGCTTTCAGTGTAGTGATGTAGGTTTTGGCGATTTCATTCGTAAGTTCCAAGTGCCGCTGAGGTTTACTCTGCATTGACTTTATTACTTTAATAAACCCTTTGGATAACAACAGTACATAAATAAAAGTGAATGTATTGGTGATATCCCAAATTAACCTCAGATAGCTAACACCAAGTTGGTACATCGCTATTTGGCTAGCGTACGCGGATGAGAGAATTAAAAAAAACGCCACTAGTGGTTTGAACGACACTAACATGCACGGGGATTGGCAATGTGCTTCAGAAGCTTTTTTAAACCATGCTATTTTAACAAGTACAATTTGATAAAAAGCGATATGGGCGAAGTAAATAAAAGCAGCAATATCGGGAATATAATCTCTGTTTGCAAGTCTAGTGGTATAAAAAATCAAGAACGGAAGAATATGCAATACTGCTACTGCGTAGTCGATTTTATGGCGTGAATAAATTCGGTAATAGTAGAAGATTGCTGGGCCAATGAACAATACGGATGAATGCGTAAACGCAATAAATGGATACGGCATGTAATTAAACGCAATGCCAATGTACTCAATTAATGGTGTGCTGACGAGCAACCAGAAGATACAAAGGGCGACCTTTTGGCCTAAATTTATCGTCCCCTGAATAAAAAAGAGCGCGACCGTTACAAACAGCATAAAAGCTGTGGTGACTATGTATATTGCTTTCAGTGCTTCTGCAATCAAACCCTTCTCCTTAGCCTTAATGGAAATGAAATGATATCAAATTGGTAAATAAATGTAACCAGCCCTTGCGCGTTGTCATAGCTAAATCCAAGTTGTAACCCGTACATAAAGGTACTGCAATTGCATTTACTTACATTTCAAAAGCGGTGCTCCTTCAATCTAATTAGAATGACTAGTGATAACGTTATGTTATTAATGGATATTTTTATTTAATTTATAACTTTAACGAATTTGTTACACCTATCAAGGCGAGACGCTAGGGTTGATGTCGTCTACAGGAGTCTACTTGTAGCGAATAAACTTTTAGAAACAGATAAGGAGAAATCATGAAACCTAGTTCAATGTTGATCGGTTTAGTCGCCTTGATCACCTCATTCACATCGAGTGCAGCGGTACAAGGGGAGTACTTAAAAACCAGTTCGTGGCAATTAAAGTATATCGATGAGAGCAGGTATGTTTGGATATATTCATATGAATATGGGCAAAGAAAATTCTCACCTGTCTGCACTGATACATCACCAAGAAAAGTGCCAGGTAAATTAGTTGGTAACGTGTGTTACGTGGAGTGGGCTGGACAAGAATATGCAAACAATTATTTTTATGTACTTCGAGACACGGGTTATATGCAATTTACTAGGCTCACAAGAGCATCTGAAGATAGGATTATTCAGACTGGTGTGACACCCGGCACAATTGACGAAGGGTATCCTGTGTATCATTGCAAAATAGAGATATCTGGCACAGGGGAAGTATTCCTAGGTAAGTATATACCGAGCAGAAATGGTTGTTACTATGGTTTTGAAGGGGGTAACTACAAAAGTATGCATGACAACTCTGTAACGCTTTCCGTACTTACCAGTAGCCGTGGATACTAAAACAATTTAACTAAAGGAATAATCAAATGAAATTAGTCAAACCCCTAACACTTTTGGTTTGTTTATTGTGTTTATCTTATGAATCGTCGGCTGCGGTAAAAGGCAAGTATGTGTATGCAACATCTTGGGATGACGGTTACTTTTTAGATCCTTACCACGAAACCATTAGTGGCTTTGAGTCAAATGTAAATAAAGAAATGGGACTGTGTACTGATACAACAGAACGCCGTGTTCCTGGTAAGTTGGTAGGTAAAAAATGCTATGTAGAATGGAAGGGAAGAGAGTACAGCAATTCTGAATTTTTCCTGTTACGCGAGGGGCAAGGGTACTTTAAGCTTCTGACTCCATATAACAAAAGCGACATTATGAAAAAAGGCATCACTCCAGGTTCATATGATGAGGGTAATCCAGTTTATCATTGTCGGATTCAATCTCAGGCCGACAGAATTGATCTCTTGGGAAAATACAATCCTAGTAGAAATGGCTGTTACTATGGAATTTGGGGAACACATTTTAGAAGCGTTAATGACCCAACGGTGACTCTATCTGTATTTGTCGCTCGCTAAAGTCGGTAAGTGATCTAATTTATATTGATGTTTGTGTTTAATTTAGTCAGCTGCCTAGGCCATGTTGTTTATGGCCTATTTCTGAATGATATTGATGAGCTAAGCATGTTTTTATTCAATAGCGAAAAGTACTATCAGGAGAGAACAGGTATGTATCTCAACCGGAGTGCAGTTTAATCGCTAGCCGATTCTATAATCTGCTTTACCACCTTCTTTGGAAATGAAGTTACCTGTTTTACCAATGAGGTTATCGTCAAAATTACAATCAATAACATCGAGCTGAGCTGATGCTGATCCGCCTTCGAATTTACCTGCGTGTTGCAAAATGATCTTTTTACTTTGGTCTTCCGTTAGAGTGAGCACTTCATAGCCTGTAAACCGCGCGTTGCCTTCGCTATTGTAGTAAAGTTGATAGTGTATCTGACTAGTACCGATTATATCCCCGCTATAGCTTTGATCTACGACGGCATTGCTAATTTTGCAGTTGTTTTCCATGCTGGTGGTTACGCTTTCTTGCCAATTACTAATTTGAAAAGTGCCTGTGATCGCCATGAGTTTATCTCTTCTTAATTGTGAAACTTCCCGTACACTATCATGTTTTTATACAATTGATATTGTATAAACGCGCCAACCTCTAACAAGGAAAGTAGCCATTGAAAGAAAATACAAATGCAGTTTCTGGTGTTTTACACCACATAACGAGTAAGCAAAATTATGATTTGCGAAGGTACTTTCCTGAGCCATATTTAGCTGATTTAATAGAGCAGTTTTGGATAGTTGACTGGGATTTGTGTAGTACCGCAACACACATACAGCAAAACCTACCGGACCCAAATTTTCACTTGGTTATCGAGAAGGGCGGGATCAAGGTGCTAGGGCCTGTCAGTAAAGTATATACATATACAATGCGTGGTAAGGGACGGGTAATTGGCACAAAGTTTAATATTGGCATGCTTACTCCACTGCTTAAAAACGCTCCTGATTATTATCTAGATAGAGAATGCACATTGACTGAAGTGTTTCGTGCTGGAATTGAAAAAGAGTTACAGACTCTGTTCTTCATGCACAGTGATGCCGATATAGTTGATGCATTACATACATTTCTGCGTGATTATGGAAGTCCTGTCTCTCGCTCACAAGCCCAAGTAATTGAAATATTTAATCTAATTAAGAATGACGGGACTATATTTTCTGTGGAAGAGTTGTCTGCCAAGGCAGATCTCTCAAAGCGTTCTATTCAACGTCTTTTTGGTAAATATATAGGTTTGAGCCCGAAATGGTTGATTAGAAAATACCGCTTACACCATGTGTTGCAAGTACTAGAAAATAAAGAAGCTAATATTCAAGACGTTGTTGCGCTGCTCGAATATACCGATCAATCTCATCTGATCCGTGATTTCAAAGAAATCATTGGAACGACGCCAGGTAAGTACATGACGTGACAGCACACGTAGTTCGATGTGTATGTACATGTACTCGTGTTAAATGTCACATCGAAGTTAGTGAAAAAGTGAGTTGGTTAAAGCAAGGCTATCTAATTCTGAACTCAAATCAGGTTTTTACGAATCAAAATTACAATTCTAATATTATGATTAATAAACTTATTTTGTTGTTTTTATGATTTTTGGCTGACAAATTTGCTCGTCTATATCTTTGCCAAAAACTTTTGGTGTATTGTTTTATCAAACACAAACTATGTGACAGTCAAAGTTGATGTTACTTAGCACAAGAAATCGATTCGTTAGTTTAGCTTTTTTCACATAATAATAGAGGTTAGGAAGCAAAATGAAGATAGCATACGCGTTACTAATTTTATTAAGTTCTTTCTTTTCATCCGTCAAAGCCATTGAATCAGTGAGCTTGACGCCGAGTGAATTAAAAAAAGCGGTCAACTTGATTAATGGACTACAAAATAAAATCTTGATGTCGGGCTCACAGATCAGTGATGTCGACACACTGTTTTCTCATTACACGGAAGACTTTGTGTATATCCATGAAGTATATGGTGGAACATATACACGTCAGCACCTTTATAGTAATTATGTTAAATTCCTTAAGGCAGGTGATTACCAGCGCAAAGATGACAGGTATAAGGTTACCGCGATGATTGCCGGGCACAATGCCATATCCGTAGAAAGGCAAGAAATATATGAAGGTGAAATTGTAAAGCACTTATCGGTATTCGAATTTAAGGGTCACAAAGTGTCAAAAATAATCGAGTATTGGAAGTAATCAAAACAAACTTCCAATCAGTCTAGTGCTTGCATACTTAGTACGTTGAACTTCCACTTTTTATATAAATATATAGATGATTGGTTATGGCGTTTGTGTAGTTTATGTTACCGAGTAGAGGAAGTGCTCATCACATATTTGGACTAATTATTTGCCTGACAGACTCAGTGTGTCTGATTGCATATAAACATGAATTTAGGTGAAAGCGTAAAATTTATTTGAAAACCTGGTTTATATGGTATATGCCTTGATGGTTTTGTGGTGTAAATTTCAGCTTATTGTGATAATTTTCCATTTTTATTAGCCGGAATTTAAAGGTGTGCTATTTTAACTTGTTGTGGTTTTTATTGAATTAATATTTCTTTATATTCATGTTCTTGTTCTTAATGTTGTTGTTTAAATGTTTTTAACGTCCGTGTTTAATTTAATGTTTTTTAATTGTGTTGGTTTTTACGGCGGTTGAAAAAGGTGCTCATGAAAAGTTGTTTATTTATTGTTGTTTATATTTTAGGGTTTTTTGTAGCTGTTAATTAAGTGTTTTGTTGTTTTTTTTAAACTGGTTTTGTCCAATCTCTTCGTTTTATATTTCCAAACTTACCTTAATAAAATTTCGCCGTAGCGAGCGTTTTGAATTATTACTGGAACGTGTGTGCAAAGTAAAATTGGCAGCATAAACCTAATGGCTGAGTTGTTAAAAATCCCTGGGGTCTATAGGTTATAGGAAAGCCATCTTGGGAAGAGGCTATGTGGTGAGCTTGGTTTTGACTATGTTTTGTTTCCATGATAGTTAGCTAATAGGCTTGGGTTCTATTTACTTTATGAGTGGGCTCTAAATTTAACGCAACTTCCTCTTTTGGGTACGTTATTTAATTGCAACGATTTTAAGGGTGAAAAATCGCTCATTTATTTCTTCTCTTATTTTTTTGAGTGTTATTTTTCACATTATTAATATGTTTATTTTTCGCCAGTTTTTTAGGGTATTATTTTTCTGTTTTGGATTTATTTTAAATGTCCACTTGAGGTTTTTAATTTGTTAAATTAGTCTTTTCTTTAAATTTACTTTGGTTGATTTTGTGTTTACATGGTTTTTTGTATGTAAGCTCATGATATTTAACCCACCAACGGATATGGATGATGAAAAGTATGTTTAAAAGGAAGGCGTTATTTTATTTAATAGTTTCACTGGTAAGTTTATGTTCCAATTTTGCAAATTCAAATTTTGAAGGAGAATTTGAGCAAGCCTATGCACCTGTTTTTCTTGGCAACGTAACTCGTTTTACTCCGATTGACCTTAAACCAGATGCTGTTATCAAGTTGTCTAGTAAGGCAGAAAATGGCTACACAAGCCTTGCCTGGATACCTTCGCCTCAGGCTGAATACTACAAGATCTTAAAGTTTGACGGCAGTGATTGGCGGGTTGTCTCTTCGAATGTAACCACAAGCTTTTATAGATATCGAGGTTCAGGAAGCTTTAGAGTTGTTGCTTGTCATAGGTATGGATGCGCATCAAATGATATCGACAATGTTGATGTTTCAGGTGAGCTGGCAATTAAAGCATTTTATGCGGAAGAAGGAAGCGTTGTACCTGCTGGAGGTGCTGTACGGGTTGGCTGGCAGTTATCTGGAGCTACCAGTGCTGTCATTACGCACTCACAATATGGCTCACACACCTCAAAATCAATTGTTTCTTTAGGAGCAAGCTCTCAACTTTTTAATATTCAAGGCGACTCTCGTTTTACTTTGACGGCAACCGGTTTTGATGGCGAATCGGTATCGACATATGTCAATGTCGCTACATTAAGAGAAAACCCATTTTTGAAAAAAGGGCGTCAAAGCCAATACACTCAGCCTTTGCTTGATCTTAATCTGGATATAGTGGAGCGTACGATATTGCAAAGTGAGCACCACCTCGTTTTTTCTACCCATGATGGGGAGCTGTATTTTTTCAGAGCAAATAAGATAAGAGGAAAGCCTGTTTCTTGGCAAAAGGAATGGTCGCTGACTTTGGATGGCATTATCAATAGTGCACCAAAAATCACTGAAAATTATCTGTATTACAACGAGACAAACTCGCAAAGCATGGGACGCGTCTGTAAAGTTCGACTTTTCGATAAGCAAAATTTGACCTGTTCTCAATATTACCATAGTGCACTGCTAACAAGCCCATTGATCATCAATAATGATGGCGATTACACAGCAAAGTTTGTGGAATCTTTAGCAGAAGGAGGCGGCAGAGTCAGCGGAGTTTACGCTTTTTATTACAATGGCGACGTCCGCGTGTTTGATCAGCAAAGCATGTTACCAAAAACACAAAGCTTCACGTTGGCGGATAATTTAACTCAGCCCATCATCAGCACCCCTTCGTTATTTCTCAATAAAAAGAAGATCCCAGGGCTTGACGCACAAATATTGATAAAAGAGCAAAATGAGGTTCTCGGTGTTGCAATCCCTAAATCGGATGCTCAACAGTTTCAAAGTTTTGGCGTACTTGCAATTGGTCAACAGGACGCACTAAAACCAATGACGGTTCTATGGAAAGGAGCACTATAGAATGAAAAGTATACTGGTTAAAAAATTACTTTTGTTTATTGCACTCATAGCAATTGGAGGGGTTTCAACCTTTGCGACTGCCGGTAAATGTACAAATGCGACAGATCTGTCATTTGAAAACAATTCTAGTCAATCTCTTCATATCCGCCTGACCAATATGGAAGGAGATGAATTTACTGAACAAAGGAATCAACGCGGATTTAGCCGAATAGGCATGGTCAAAGTTGGCTCTACTGCATACTCAGGTTCCAATTGGATAGGTGGGGCTGAGTTGACGAGTCATGAATCTTACATGCCTTATATTGAGCTAAAAAATCTCCCTTCTACTGGCACGCACACAGTAACTGTGGATGTTGTATCTTTTACGAAAAACTGCGCAAGTGCTGGTCGTGAGCGAGAGCTAGAGCGCAATTGTGACTATGCCGAGCACATACACAGTTGCACTATGGATGTAACCTACAAAGAGAAGACCCTACCTTATTTCATTCAAAAATCACATGATGATAAATTCAAGAACGAAGCATTCAGTGTTAAATTCACAGCAAGAGATTCTGGTCGTGATCTCACAAATGTAATCATTAAAAAAGATCACCGCATATTGAAGACATGCAGCCACAGTGGGGGAGCCCACAGCCTCGATTGCAATATCAATTATTCTATAGGGTCATTGCCAGTAGGTGGGCATTCTTGGACCGCAATTGCCACTGATAAATACAATAATACTCGGTCTAAGACGGTCGCATTTAATATAATTGAGCCTAATTCAGCTCCGGTTATTTCCGATATTATTATCAGTAATAATCGCAAACTACAGCCTGGCGAAGATGCGCTGGTATCTTTTAAGATCACTGATGCAGATAGTCAAACCTATAACCAAATGATTTTGAGCACTTTTACGATCAATGGTTCAAGCTATAGGTCGGCAAATAACTGTACTCTCACCAGGCGCGAAATTACATGCACCGATTTGCCTATAGCGGCAACACCAAGCTCAAATAATGGTGGCTTTCCTATAACTGTGCGTGTCATGGATGGCCCAAATGAGGATGCGCCATATGAAGCTGTGTCTAGTACTGCAACTGTGATTTTTAATTATGCGCCCAATGCGCGCTTTAATGCTTTGCCTGATTCGGTATTTAAAGATGAGCCCGTCAATGTAATAGCAACCGTCAGTGACGATAGTGGAGTGCAACTCGTTAACATATGTTTAAACCCTAAAGGGCAATCAGCCCCAGTGGTTGCGGCGTGCTCTAAACTCCTTAAAAAGTGTCAATACTCCGACCCTTTGCCTGCAAACACGGAATGCTTGGCTGATTTCACCTATGCAGAGCTTGCCGAAAACTATGATATTAGCAATTCAAACGAATGGTACATTTCGTTGCAGGCAAAAGATAAAGAAGGCCTAGGTTTGTCAACAGCGATAAATCACTTACTTGTTTTTAGAGATAGGTTTAATTTTGCGGCGTCAAAGATTGTTAAGGATCCGAATAATCCACTGGAAGCTTTTTTGGTTGGTGACGTAGTGACGGCCAAAGTTAAAGTGGCTGCCTTTTCTAGTCAATCCGAGAAATTAACAGCTTTGCATCTCACCAGTAGTAATGAGAGCCAAGCAGTGTCGACTTCTCCATCCATGGATATTTCTTTACCGCAAGCAAGCTCGGAGCAAGAAGCACAAGAGGTCAGCATCTCTTGGCAAGCAATGTCAGCAGGAGATCACGCAATAATGCTGACACTCACGGACAATACAGGCAGCTCAATCACAAAGAAATTAGATGACATTTTGGTTAAATACCCAACGCCAGCTAAACCCACCAGGCCAAAACTTCAAATCAATGCAATTGAAAACGGGTATGAGCTTTCAGTTAGTGATTACAATCATACAAAAGAATTCATTGTCAATGCCTACTTAGGAGACAGTACTAACCCACACCAGACTCGACTAATAAAAGTAAATGGAATTACAACAACCGATACTTTTTATACATCTACACAAATGCATGGGCAACTTTTGACCTATAAAGTGACGGGGGTTAACTACGATGACAGAAACCCCACGCATAAAATTGAGGGTGATACACAAGAGCAAAGCATTGAGATTGATCACCCAATTCAAAATCCGATGCCCCCGAAATTCAATGAACTAGCAAGGCAAATGGGAGGGCGGTACACGCTAATATGGCCTGATAACAGTGACGGTGTGACCAGCTATTACAAGGTTATATCGTGGCGAGGATTACCAAGTGATAAAACCAAAAACCCTAATTACGAATCAGAAAAATTGACTACAAGGCAGTTTCCTGTGTCAGTTTTGGAACAAGGGCGAGTTACTTATGAGTTGGTCGCTTGTAACGCGATGGATTTGTGTACCGCAGGGCAACAAAAAACTATCGAACATATGGCACCAATATTACGGTCTATCGATGGACTGGATAAGCTAAAGCCAAATTGTGACCAAGAAGTGATCCTGAGTTTTTCAGGTTTGTTTTTAGGTGGCAGGGACAGCAAAATAACAGTCAGGATCCGGGCAACGGGGGAGCTGATTGAAATAACAAAAAACAGCTTTAGCAATCATGTTGTCACAGCCAAGGCTGACCAAAAAATATGTACCGGATTACAACCGGGTGGACTAAACGTGTATGTCTCCAATGGCGTCAGTAAAAATGGCAAGATTTTGGAGAGTATCTATGTTGTTGATTCTACAGATGTTGACGGGCAACCTGATCTGCTAGATAGTCAAATGACCATTAGCGACAACGGTTATCTCTATGTCGGCAGAGAGACAGGACTCGCAGGTTACAGTACACACGGAAATACATTGACTAAGTTGTGGCTATTCGAACCTGAAACCCACAACAGTGGCCGCGCTGATATACCAGCCAAAGTGACTGCCCGGCCATTGGTCGAAAGCGTATCTATAAACGATCATATTTATTTTGGCTCGGAAAATCATCAATTTTACAAATTGCGACATAGGCCTAATGAGCATAACGGGTCGCTGAGGAAAGTGCAGGACTGGTTATTTACATCTAAAGGTCCCATCGTGGCGCCCGCCCAGTTAGATCAGGACGGAAATTTGTATGTAGGCTCGATGGATAGCAGTCTGTATTCACTAGATAAAGAGTCTGGTCAAGTGCAGTGGCAGTATAATTTTCCTTCGGGAGTCAATCACCAAGTCGATGTTGCAGCTGGCGGGCAAATCTACGTCAAAACTGCAGATGGTGAGCTGCATGTTATTGATAGGCGGCTGCTCTCTGCCAATGCCATAAAGTGGCAAGAGCTAGGTATATTGTATGACGCATTTAGAGAGCACATTGACGAATGGGAAAATAGTCACTGGCAACCAAATCAAGAGCATACAAAAGTAGTCGGATTGACAAAAGCGATGCTGATACTGTTGCAGCGCTCCCCAAGCAAAGAGCAACTCAGCTTGCTGGCTTACCTTTATGAGATAGGTTATTCATTCAACGAGATCATCAGTGCGCTTATAAATGCAAACCCTGAATTGGCCAATACTGATGATATTAATTTTATCAACACATTGTTTAAATACTTTATTGGTGAACTGACTGGTAACGACGTACTTGGAGGGAATAGTCCGGCGTATTGGGTCGAGCGGTTACAAAATGGATCTACTCGTGCAGAAGTCTTTGTTGAGTTATTGCGCGCAGGAGCCGCTAGAGAGCAGTACAACACGGCAGCGTATAGCTTACTGTATTACTTTTATGATTTTTGTTTACTATCACACAGCTGCGATTATGACTATGACTCTGATGCAGATGGTCTGAGCAATCAAGTGGAAATTGAACTTGGTACGAATCCTGTCGATCCGAGCGATGGCCTGAGTGCTCCATCATTGTCACTCATAAAACAAGGAACTGAGACCATTGAACTTACGGTGTCTTCAACTGGATTGGCTGAAGTGTATGAATTGTATGTGTCGAAGCATAATCAGAATTACTATCGTGCTGAAGTCATTGCGGCAAAAAGTGCATTAGATGGCCCCGTTTTTGGAGACACCACTTATTGGGCAAAGCAATATGAAAATGGGGAATATCGATTTAAAGTAAAAGCATGTGTACGCGTCGTCTTAAAAAACAACCCAAGAGTACTTCACTGCAGCAACAACTTTTCTAATGAAGTGAGTGAAGTAATATACGACAGCACGCAAACGGCGCCACTGAGTATTTCTATTCCCTTTGAGCAGGCAGAAAACGATGCGCCTAGCATGGAGGTGCTGTTGGAGCATGCGCGCCTATCCCCAACGCTGGGCAGTTTCAGAGTCAGTGAGTCTGGTTCGGCGACCTACACTATTCCCATTGAATTACCGGCAGGCATTACTGGGGTAAAACCGTCAGTCAGTCTCGACTATAATTCTCAGACATCACGTACAAACATTGCACTTGGGTGGAGCTTAAATGCGGCCTCAAGTATCAGTCGGTGTCGCCAAACTAAAGCGCATGATGGTCAATTTAAAGGGTTGACCCTAAGTGATGAAGATCGATACTGCTTAGATGGTCAGCGTCTGATAAGGCGTGACGATAATGAGTATATTGAAGGTTTCGATACCCTTGCTACTTTTGAAACCGAAATCAAAAGCCATCAAGTTATCATTTTGACCACCAGCCCAGAAACGGACTCAAACATGTTTGTCGTAAGAGGCAAAGATGGTTCTTACAAATATTTTGGCGGCACCGCCAACAGTGAAGTGAGTATTACAGATGAAGATGAACAAAAGCATACGCTGACTTGGTTACTTGAAAAGGCGACGGACAACCTTCAAAAGGACGCAACGTCAATCAAATACGTGTACACAAGAGATGGTTCTTTAGGAAAGAACGAGAAGGTATTAAGCAAAATAGAGTACAGTGGTAATACCGTCGAGTTTCTTTATTCTCGTACTGATGTATACCACTCGAGTTACATTGATGGCGTTAAAATAGAACAAGCGGCTTATCTAGATGACATTATTGTCAAAAACCACGACGGATTTGTGTTGCGTGAATATTCGCCCACATTTAGTGAGCAGAGTAAAGGTATACGTTTACTGAATAAGGTTGCTGAGTGCCGCAATAAAGTTTGTAAGCGACCGATTTATTTTGATTACACGCCTTTTGCGGATGAATTAAGTTACAAATCACACTCGGAGATTTTTTCAACAGCTGGTAGCAATAAACTGGCTGCGATGACCTTAATTGATACCCAAGGCGACGGTACAGCAGAAGTGGCAACACTTGAAAAGATTGGAGACAAACGTTACGCATTGTGTTTCTGGGAAGGTAGTACATTTGAAGAGCCTAACAGAGTCGCGTGTCGGGATATTTATCGTTTTGACAATGCAGAGTCGGTCAATGTGCAAGTGGTGGATGCCAATGGAGATGGCAAACAGTCATTGTGGATCAGCCTGCAGAGCAGCTACAACGGTAGTCAGACAGCCAATGACGATTATTGGACCAGTGCAACCGTAAATACAAGTAGTATCGATTTAACGTCGTTGCCATTGTCAGACAGCTATGGGCCATTTGTTAAAAATAGTCAGTTTGCTGATTTTAATGGGGATGGCTATGCTGATCTTATCTTCCAACAAAAAGAAGTGACACTGCCAAGAATTAATAAATGGCATGGGGAGTTCAGTGATAACAATGACATTTTCGTCGCTTTGTTTGACCCAAACGCAGACGAGTTTTTACTGCCCAATAAGGTATATTCAAACCTTTCAGATCACCAGTTTCAATTGGCCAAAAAAAATAAACAGTGGTATGCCATGGATGCTAACTTTGATGGATTGGCAGACATCATTTCACTGTCTTGCTCTAACGCCAATTGTGATGAAGATAAAGCGAGCCACATTTATATTCATCTAAATCAAGGGTTGTCACATACTGGCTTTTTAAACCCGTTTGACTCGGGTATTTTCAGCCAAGGTACGGCTAAGGATATAGAGCATCTGACTCCAGCCGATGTCAATGGTGATGGGTTGGTTGATTTTATCTATTTAAAAACGGAATTAAGTAGCGATAATCTAAAGGGGTGGAGAGTTGCGCTAAACAAGTCAAGTGAACGAATTTGGTTTGAGGATAAGCACTTCGCTTGGGCGAAAACACTGCCTGAACATGATGGCAAGATCAGTAGTAAAATTGCCCCATTGGTCATGGATGTCAATAAAGATGGCCAAATTGAGCTCTACTTCCCAACAGAGCTTTCCGCTTCTAACTCTTCTTTCTGGACCCAGTTCGTATGGCAACAAGATGAAGAAAAATTTGTAAAGGCTCACTGGCAAAATACTTTTAATACGCCAGATGTGCACTTCGAGCAAGGCGATTATGCTTTCTTTAGCGATTACAACCAAGATGGCGTGCCTGACTTGTTGTTCAAAACCGGTAACCGTGTATTGGTGAAATACAATTTGGAGCAGTCACCATATGAAGGAACACTATCAAAGGTTACTCAAGGGTATGGAAATAAAACCCGCATACGCTACGCATTAATGTCTGATGAGAGTGTGTACAAACCGTTTTCTTCAGCGAATGAACAGTCTGATTTTGCAGAAGATAAGCAGGATTATAGCGCTTTTGAGCATCAGGGTTTAAAAGTTTCCTCTATCAATGGCGGGGCAATGGCATTGGTTGCAGCAGTGGAGACTGACAGCCCTAGCTCTGCAAATGACACACTCACAAGCTCTATAGCGTACTCTTATGAAGGTGCGCAAGTGCAATTTGGTGGTCGCGGTATGTTAGGTTTTAAATCATTAACCACTACGCACGTGAAAAGCGGACATAGATTTACCACGACGACACGTTATCACCAAGCATTTCCGTTAACGGGCATGCCGGCCAGAACTATCAAAGCATATGATGGCACAGTGATCAGCAGTGCGGTCAACACTTATGCCATACAACCTAGCAATTATAGCTCGGGTACTGCCTACCATGTTTACAATCAGATTGCGAAAGAGTGTAACAGCATACTCAATTTAAATATGAGTCCGGATATTGGTGCTAACCAGTGCTCGAGCACAGAGACAACACAAGATACCTTTGGTAACGTAACTACAATTCGAGTGAATCGATTATCTGGCAGCCCTTCGCGTTTAAACTCAGATTACTCTAATCATCAAACTTGGCAAGATATAGATAGCTTGGATATCAATTCATCTATATCTAGTGTTTTTACAAGTAACGTATATGGTCAAAGTGATAACGATAAAAAACTAGGTCGTCTGTCACAATCGACAGTAACCCATTCTGCTGTTGGGAGTGACCATACTCTGAAGACCAATTTTACTTATTACGAGGCGAACCACGACAATGCATATATGCTTGAAAATGAGATCATTGCACAAGGTATGGGTTGTGAGTTAGAGCTGACAACGCACTATAAATATGATTCGCGCGGCAATCAAGTAAGCACAATGACGACAAATTCTGGTTGTGAAGGGGACGACAGAAAAACCAGAGAAACTGAAACTACATATACATCAGAAGGCAGGTATCGTCTTACCACCAAGCAAAAAGTGAATAAGGATAAGAAAGATTTATGGACTAAGGGGAGTGAAGTAATAGATCGAAATGCTTTTGGACAGGCTACAACAGTTAAGACAGTAGATGGCGTGGTAATTAAAACGCTTTACGACGTATTTGGAGGAAAGGTTGGTACATATAGTGCGTCAGGTGCACAGAGCTACCGCTATTTATCAACCTGCTATGACAGTGATATTTGTGTCGTCCAGTCAAACAAAATAGTCAATGGTGAGCTGGTAGAAAAGCAGTTCCTAGATAGGTTAGGGCGGGTATACAAAACCAGTACCTTGACTGTGCTTGGTACTTGGTTAGACACAAAGGTTGAATATGATCGCTACGGCAGAGCGGTGAAGCAAAAACAACCAGGTAGTGCAGGTGTGAGCACCCGATACGATGCGTTTGATCGAGTTCAGTCAATGACAGATCATGATAGTTATGTGACAACGACGTATTATCAAAATGAGTTGACTCAAACAGTCGAACTGAGTGGCTTGGGTGTCTCTACAGGAAGGCAAACAACCGTAACCGTGAACAATGTATTGGGTCAAGTTGATTCTGTTACTGATCCTATGGGGAACACGCTTAAATACACTTATGATAGTCGAGGCAATCAACTGAGCGTGCGCTCATCGGCAGATGGTGATGCTGTTTTACTCAACCAGACATATGATTTATTGGGTCGTAAGATCGCTGTTTCGGATATAAATAGCGGCAACTGGACATATGAATACAATGCCTTTGGCGAATTAACAAAGCAAACCGATGCACGAGGTGTGGCTACGAATTCACGCTATGACCTATTAGGAAGAAAAGTAAGGCAGTGGCAGAGCGCACCCAGTAATACAGCAGCGAGTAGAGAAGCGACCGAGTCAGCCTACATTGAGCAAAATGACATCGTTTATGAAGGTGAAAGCACTTGGCTCTTTGGTGACCAAGAGCATAACGTGCATCAGTTGCAGTCTGCTACACAGGGTGATGAATGGTCACAGTATTACTATTACGATACTTTTGGCCGCACAGCTGCAACATTGACAGCCTTGGAAACGCAACAGTGCGACGGCGAAGTCGTGTTTAATCCACGTTTAAATGATTTACGTATCAAGAAGGATACGAGTAACAAGCAAACCCAAAAAGTAGACTTAACAGACCCACTTTCTTCTCTGTGTGTGATCCAACAATTTGCTTATGATGAATTTGGCCGGGTGAGCTTACAATTCGATGATTATCGTAGACTTGAAAGTGGCCAGTTTATTGATGCAAGGGGTATTAGAAACACCTATAAGAATGGCCTAGTTATCGCCAAGCATGAAGCGCGTGAAGGCCAGTATGGCCAACGCTATTATAAGGTTCAAACCCTTAATAGCCGTGGACAAGTGACTGGTTATAAAAAAGGCGATGTGCTCATGTCAGTGTCATACGACCGTAAAGGCATGGTGAAAACTATTTCGAGTACAGACTATAGTTATATTCAAGCAGATTCTTATCACTTTGATGGCCTTGGTAATTTACTAAGCCGTGCGCAATTAATGCTGCCTGAGCAGAGCTATGAGTATGACTTGCTCAATCGGGTGACACATATCCAGAGTAAAAAAGTGTTTGGCTATAGTGCCAGTGGCAATTTAATTGAAAAGGCAGACTTTACAGCTTATACGCAGAGCAATGGCGTATGTAATCGGGTTTACCGTCAATGGTCCCAAACGTATGGGGAAGGAGAAGCGCCACAACATGCCATTACCAGCCGCCAATATAACACAGCCAACATAGAAGATAGTTGTGGCAATGTGAACCCCATTATAATTCCGCCAATAGATGTAGAGCCACCTATTGATATCGGCCCACCGGGTGATCGCGAATCTGATGGCCAGCCAAATGTCCAAAGTGTGGATGAGCGAACAGTAATAGAGCGATTCAGCTATGATAAAAATGGCAATCAGACTAATCTTTATATAGACAATGCGTTATATCGTAGCGTTGCATATACGGGCAGAAATAAAGCAGCCAAATTGAATGTAAATGGCAAATTGGTGCGCTTTAATTATGATGTGAATAACCGCCGTTACAAGCGTGAGGATGACAACCAAACCATATACTACGTGGGTGCACTAGAGCTGACGGTTCGCTCGACAGAAGGTGGCGACACTGCTTTTGTCAAACGCTACATTGGCAACGACGCTCAACAAAAGTACTTTATGAACGGTAACAGTGCGCTGCAATGGATGTTTACGGACCACCAAGGGTCAATAATTGCGGTGACGAACAGAAATTACGAGTTACTAGCCCGGTATTCATACGATGTATTTGGAGCGCAAAAGTCACATGGTGCGATAAATGAAACAGATGCGCTCAACTTTACCAGTGCGCAAAGAATATTTGACGTGGTGTCAGATAACTTTAGAGGCTACACGGGTCATGAACCGGTAAAAATAGGTGATGACAGCCGCATCATTCATATGAATGGTCGGATCTACGATGTAGATACTGGTAGGTTTATGCAGGCGGATCCATTTGTGCAAGCGCCGAGTAATTTGCAGAACTATAACCGATACAGTTATGTGTTGAATAATCCGTTGAGTTATACAGATCCGAGTGGGTATTGGTTTAAGAAGTTATTAAAAGGAGCGATGAAGGCAACTGGAACTTGGCAGTTACTTCGGTCAATTAGCCAAGTATCTTGGCTTAATAGTATGATTAATATAGGGTTAAACTTTATTCTAGGGTGTCAGGCTTGGTGCTCGGCAGCTTACAGTGCGGCTTCGACATTTGCTGTTACAGGCAGCCTGAATAAAGGCTTATTGGCAGGCTTCTCAGCTGCTGCCATGCCAGGTGGAGAAGGTATTGGAGCGATTGCTGCTAGTGCAATGATTGGTGGTGCGACTTCTAAGCTAATGGGGGGAAATTTTGGTCATGGCTTCTTTTCCGCAGGATTAGGCGCTGCCGCAGGTGGAGTTGGTAGAGGAATTCGGAATCCAGTTGGTCAGGTTTTAGTCGGTGCTATTGTTGGAGGTACAGTTTCAAAAGTGACCGGCGGAAAGTTTGCCAATGGCGCGTTTAATGCTGCTTTTTCTGCGGCGTTAAGGGCGGATTGGAGAGCTCAAGGTTCGAAGGGCAACAGCAATGGAAGAACCGGCTCTGTTTGTTCTGCTAATCCGATTAATATTTCCACAGGTGAAAAGTACTTCACTATGCGAGACTATCAAGCGGCAGGAAATAGCCGACTTAAGTTCGAGCGATATTACTTTAGTTACTCTAAGACTAAATCTAGCCTGGGAATAGGTTGGAGCCATAATTTTGACAGAAAGCTTGAGTTCATCAAAGGCAATAAGCAGCTTGTTAGGTACTTGGGTTTAAATAAGAGAGAGCGAACCTTTAGTCGCAAAAATAGCAAACATGATTCTTATGAGAATACAGCAAATAGCTCAGAGCATTTACAGCAAATCGATCGCGGTTGGGTATTAACGTTAGCTGACGGAACAACAGAGATCTTTAATGAACATGGGCTTTTGATTGAAGTTCACGAGGTAGGCTTGTATCAACAGTTTTTGAAGTACAACAACAAAGGTATGTTGACTTCAGTAACAGACAGTATGGGTGTAGAAGTCCACCTAGAATATAATCTTGCAGGTTTACTGACTAAGTTAGAAACACCTGAAGGTACGTTTGAATATGAGTACAACTTGGCTAATCGAACGTTAGTAAAAGCGTTGCGACCAGCCAGCCGGGATGGCGAACGTGGCTACAAAAAATATCATTACGGAAACTATGAGTATAGATCTGCCATTACTCATATAAGTAATGAAAAAGGGAATATTCTTCATAGAGTGAGATATGATGATAATGGAAGAGCTGTTTCCAGCGCGTTAGGCAGTGACATTGAGAAAGTAAACATCAGGTTTTTGCCCAACAACCAGAGTATTGTTACAAACTCGCTAGGTTTTAAAACGACCTATACATTCAATGAGAGTAATCAGCCATTAAATGTAGCTGGAGATGGTGGTACCAGTTGTCTGTCTACTAATCAGCAATATGAATATGATAGCCGTGGAAATGTCATAAAAAGTACAGACTGGAACGGCGTAGTAACCACATATTCGTACAATGACAGAGATTTGGAGATCAGCAGGACGGAAGCGTTAGGGATAGATATTGAACGAACGACTTTAACGGAATGGCATGATTTGTACCCGATAAAGAAATTAATCCAAACAGAGAAAGCTAAGCAAGTGTTTGAATATTCGGATTCAGGTTTACTGTTGAGTCATACAACATTCGATTTGACTGCAGAGCAAAGCTGGTTGCAAAATCTGATGGAAGTATTTCCGAGTCGTACGACTCACTATGATTACAACTCAAGAGGTTTAGTTGTTGAAGTCGATGGACCGCGTACGGATGTTGCTGACGTTACGACGTACGAATATGATGAGTTGGGTAACCAGATTTCAGTAACGAATGCCCTAGGACATAAAACTGAAGTGACTAAACACAATCCATCCGGGCGTCCTTTAGTAATTACTCACGCGAATGGTTCTATGACTGAGCTTACTTATAACGAGAGTGGCTGGGTCAGTAGCAAAACAAAAGTTACATCTGTTGATGCCAAAGTTGTAAAAGCTACCACATTCTATGAGTATGCCAATAGTGGTGACAATCTAGAGCAAGGCCTGGTCAAGCGTATTGTATATCCTAACGGCGGTGCAACAACATATACCTATGATGAAGCTTATCGAGTCAAAACCATTGGCAATCACCTAGGTGAAAAGGTTGAATATGTCAGAGACCTTGAAGGCAACCCAATTAAGACGAATGTGTTTAGTCACAGTGGTGAGCTAGTAAAGCAACAGCGACAACAGTTCAATGAACTGAGCCAATTAATTACATCAGTTGGAGTGAACTCCCAAGTTTCCTATCAGTACAATGGAAATGGGCAAGTGACAGCAACAACAAATGGTTTAGGTAACACGACACAGCACGCGTTTGATGCTTTAAATAGGTTAGTCCAAATAACAGATGCAGATGGTGGAATTTTTTATCAAACCTATGATCTTGAAGATCAGCTCACTCATTTCACGGATCAACGAGGTTTAACAACCGAATACCAATATAATGGGTTTGGTGAGAAAGTTAGGCAAGTGAGCCCAGATACGGGCACTACTGTCTATAAACATAACGCTGCGGGCTTAGTCATCGAAAAAGTTGACAACTCAGGACAGGTGGTTAGCTATGAATATGATGCAATTGGACGGGTCACTCATGTCCACTTTGTTGGTGCTGCTAATGAAGATATATTTTATCAGTATGATGAGCAGCTTTTCGATAGCGCGCAGCCTCCAGCGGTATCGGGTGCAATAGGAAAAGTAACACGCATTCTCGATAACAGTGGCGATAGCCAATACCAGTACAACGGACAAGGCTATCTAACTTCGAAAACCTACCAAATCGAAGGCAGACAATATAGCCAAGGCTTTAACTATAAAGATAATGGGCTGTTAGATTCTCAGGTTTATCCAAGTGGTATGGTTGTTAGCTATGGCTATGATGAGGCTGGACGGGTCAATACACTCTTTAGTAATTCACTTGCAGGCAACACAACCACCTTGGTTGAAAATGTAGACTACCTTCCGTTTTCGGAGCCTGAATTGATCTCTTATGGAAACGGTATTATGCAGCAAAACACTTATGATACAGATGGGCGAATGGAAGAGATCCTACTTAAAAACGGATTAAATACCTTGCTAAATCGCCATTATGTATATGACGAAGCAAACCAAATTACCAACATTCTTAATGTTAAAGATGATGTCCTTTCTGAGTATTTTGAATACGATAATCAGGGCAGGTTAACTTTTGCTTCAGGTGAATATGGCCAACTGAGCTACGATTATGACCAAGTTGGTAATAGGCTTAATCGCAGATGGTTGTCAAAATACAGTGAGTTGCTGGAAGACGAAAGTTACCAATATGCACTCAACAGTAATCAACTTGAGCAAGTTTTGCCGATTAGCAAACCTGAACGGGTGTTTGAGTACAATGTTAATGGCCAGACAACGGTGGATACCTTGAATGGCAAGTCACTTGTTTATAACGCAGCAAATCGGTTAAGTGAAATTACTTTTAGAGATGGTTCACAAGTACAGTATGTATACAACGCAAAAGGGCAGCGAGTTGCTAAGGTTCAGACTGCTTCCAACGGTGAGAAAACCACGACACATTACCACTTTGATCAAAATAATTTACTCATAGCGGAATCCAATGCGCAGGGAGAGCCACTTGTAGAATACATATATTTGAACAAGCAACGTGTTGCGAGTATCAGGTATATGGGCAGTTCTCATGTGGTTGACTACGTGCACAATGATCATTTAGGGTCACCGATGGTGCAAACTGATATCTCTGGTAAATTAACATGGCGAAGTAATACACTGCCATTTGGGCAAAGCTACAAAGTCACGGTGGCAGAGCAAGGCTTTGGATTCCCAGGCCAATATCATGATGTTGAATCTGGCTACAGTTACAATTATTTTAGAGATTATGATCCGAGTCTTGGGCGTTATATCCAGTCTGATCCTATTGGTTTGGCCGGTGGGGTGAATACATATGGGTATGTGCTAGGAAATCCAATTCAATCTTCGGATACTTGGGGGTTGTATGTTGATCCCGATTGGTATCATGGTGCTAGACCTGTAAAAGCTATGAACTTTGGCACGGCTGTCCACTCTCATGTAAATAGGCAGTTTAATCAAATGGGATACTCGGTAGAAGGAGCTGGCTTCGCTCGCTCATTTTTTGGGGGAGGTAGGCCTGATATTGTTGACCCAAGAACTTCTCAGGTATGGGAGATTAAGCCAATGTCTTATGGGGGAGGAACGGCTTATAATAAAGCTGTTTCACAAATCAATGGCTATGCAGACGCTAGCGGATTAAAAATCGGAAATAGTATAGATTTAGTAGGTGAGTACTTTGATGCAAATATAATGTTTTTTGATGGTGCTGCTTATCATATTGGGTTGTACCCATATACGAATGGGTTGGTTTTGTATGATGTTACAAAGTTAACAAATGAACAAGCGCTTGCGTATTATTATGCAATTGATCAAACAGCTAAGTCGACTATATTGGGCCATCAAAATAAAGAGGTTAATGCATGTCCTGTTTTTTAAGTGAGGAATCTTTCAATGTTCTTCTGATTTCACTTTTAAAGAATAAGCAAAATTTTAGGGATGAATTGGAATCTCTTGGTATTTGTGCGATAAATGAACTTGAAGAACAAGTGAAACTCAAGTTGGTAAGTAATAATGTTTCTGTCAAATGGAATGATTATTATATGCAATTGTCGGAAGCCTCCAAAGTAGAAATTGGTAAGGGTGAATACAAGTCTGACTACCTTGATTCACTACTCTCTCAGTGTAGGGAAAAGTTTGATGAGTCAGGAAATATTAATGACCTTGCATCGAATGAAGTTGATTTGTACTTTAAGCTCTGGTCAAGGCAGGACTTTAAAGGTTTCCAAGAGTGGAGAAGCTCTGTTTATTCTCATTATATCTTAAAGTTTGAGGAGGAAGCAAAGTCATTCTTTCATCAGAATGAAGCTTATAAAGATATAAAGGGGCTTAAGGCTCTAGCTAAGAGTTTTGTTAGTAATGTTGACTCGCTAAAAGGGTTTTATTATGATCAAAAAATGTCATCAAATAATCAGCTTTTCCTTTCTTTGGATATTGAAAATGACTTAAAGATAACATTTGGTTTTGTGACTAGAAAACAGTCTGATAGCTATAAAATAGAAAGTTTTATTGCATTGCTTCCTGCTTGGTGTAATAAAGGGGATATACAAAGCTATAAACGACTTTTTACACCCTTGTGGTGCTTTTTAAGCCCTCTTGTTAATCCTTTTGGGTTGCCATATGAATTGCTTGAAGATAAAGGTAATCTACCATACATGTTATATATTCATTTATCTTTGTTTATTATAATTAAAAATTCAGTTGATAGGGAAATATAAAAGACACCCAATCTAAAGCCCCAGGCACCCGCCGGGGCTTTTCTGTTTCTGGTCATATGTCTCCGATTTTTTGGTCACATCGGTTTGACCAGCGTGGTCGTATCCATCGACCTCGTGGTCCGCAGGGAGTGTGATATACAGATGTATATATCGCTTGATAGGAACAGGTAAGTCAGTAAAAAATAAACATGACACCCATTTATATTTTTACATAAATTCAAAAGGCGCCTATGCTTTAATCAAGGTTAAAGTTTAGGCGGCTTTATTTATGGCAATCGCACGCAAAAGGCAAGTTAGCTTGGTAGACACCAAGTACTATCACTGCATATCACGATGCGTAAGGCGCGCATATTTGTGTGGAGAGGATAAGTCCACTGGCAAGTCTTATGAACACAGAAGGGGGTGGGTTGAAGAGAAGCTATTGCAACTTGCTAAAGTGTTTTGTATCGATGTATGTGCCTATGCCGTGATGAGTAACCATACGCATATTGTTTTGTATGTTGATGATAAAAAAGCGAAACGACTAGATGATAAAAAAGCGAAACGACTAAACGATAAAGCCATTCTAATTCGTTGGCATAAACAGTTTAAAGGGACTTGGTTGACTCATAAGTTTATCAATGGCGAGCCACTGACCAACTCAGAGCGTTGTTTACTGTCAGAGTTAATAGACAAATACCGAACGAGACTAGCTGATATAAGCTGGTTTATGCGCACACTCAATGAAGATATCGCACGTAAAGCCAATAAAGAAGATGGCTGCACAGGCCGTTTTTGGGAAGGGCGTTTTAAATCACAAGCTTTGTTAGATGAAGCCGCGTTGGCAGCATGTTTAGCGTATGTTGATTTAAATCCAGTCAGAGCAAAAATGGCAGAGACGCCAGAAGAGTCAGACCACACCAGCATTAAAAAGCGTATTGAGACAGCAAAAGTAGGTAAACAGCCAAAGTCACTCATGCGATTTGCAGGCAACCCACGAAAGCACATGCCAAAGGGGTTACCGTTTGAATTTAAATA